>NZ_RRYT01000054.1 GCF_006363815.1 Thermomonospora catenispora | reverse complement strand
CCGGGCGCGGCGGGCACGCCGCCCGCGGCGCCGATCGCCCGGGGCCCGCCCCCGCCGCCCGCCGGCCGGCCCGTCGGGCGGCGTGACGCTCGTCACCAGCCGGTTAACACGGCGTTCACACAAGGGCAACACATCCGAAAGGCCCGCTTCATAGCGTCCTTCCCGGCCGAGAACCCGTGCGGCCGCCATGAGGGAAGGACCGAGGTGAGCTACAAGGCCGAGTACATCTGGATCGACGGGACCGAGCCCACCGCGAAGCTGCGGTCCAAGACGAAGATCCTCCCCGACGGCGCCGAACCGCCCCTGTGGGGCTTCGACGGATCCAGCACCAACCAGGCGGTGGGCGAGGCCTCGGACTGCGTGCTCAGGCCGGTGTTCACCTGCCCGGACCCGATCCGCGGCGGCGACCACAGGCTGGTGCTGTGCGAGGTACACCTGCCGGACGGCACTCCGCATCCGACCAACAACCGGGCCAAGCTGCGGCCGGTCGTCGAGCGGTTCGCCGCCCACGAGCCCTGGTTCGGCATCGAGCAGGAGTACACCTTCTTCCAGGCGGGCCGTCCGCTGGGCTTCCCCGACACCGGTTTCCCCGCCCCGCAGGGCCCCTACTACTGCGGCGTCGGCGCCGACGAGGTGTTCGGCCGGGCGATCGTCGAGGCGCACCTGGACGCCTGCCTGGCCGCCGGCCTGCCGATCTCCGGCATCAACGCCGAGGTCATGCCCGGCCAATGGGAGTTCCAGCTCGGTCCGGGCGGGCCGCTGGAGATCTCCGACGCGCTGTGGGTGGCCCGCTGGCTGCTCTACCGGATCGCCGAGGACCACAAGGTCGTCGCCACCCTCGACCCCAAGCCGGTCAAGGGCGACTGGAACGGCGCCGGCGCGCACACCAACTTCTCCACCAAGGCCATGCGCGAGTCCTACGCGCCGATCATCACCGCGTGCGAGGCCCTGGGGGAGAGGCTCAAGGAGCACATCGCCGCCTACGGCCACGGCATCGAGGAGCGGCTGACCGGGCGGCACGAGACCGCCCCGTGGAACGAGTTCTCCTACGGCGTGGGCGACCGCGGCGCCTCGGTGCGCATCCCCTGGCAGGTGGAGGCCGACGGGAAGGGGTATCTGGAGGACCGCCGTCCGAACGCCAACTGCGACCCCTATGAGGTGACCCGACTGCTGATCGACACCTGCTGCACCGCGCTGGAGAAGGCCGGGCAGCTGTGACGGGCGCCTCCGGCGGGCCGGAGGGGCCGGGCCGGAGGGGAACGGCACCACAGACCGAGGGGATCTCGGGGCGGGGCGCCTCCGAGATCCCCTCTTGATGAGCCGGCGCGCTCCGGATGCCTACCCCGAGGGGGGCGTTTTCATCCGGCGCCCGGCGGGTCGGCCGGCGGACCGGCGCCGACGGGTCAGTAACGCTCGGCGTGCCGCATCGGCCGCGGGGCCAGCCGGTCGTCGTGGCGGGGGAACAGCAGCACCGCCGACACCGCCAGCACCAGCGCCAGCGCCCGCAGCGCCGCCTGCCGGACCTCCTCGGGCCAGGGCTCCCCGTACAGGAGCGTCCCCATCACCAGCAGATAGCTCTTGGCGCTGACGGTCATCACGGTGGCCACGATGATCACCCGGCAGCGTTGGAAGCCCGCCATGATGATCCCGAATCCCAGCGCGGCGGCCACCACCGTCACGTACGGGTAGGGGGTCCGCAGGATCTCCGGGCCCAGGGAGGCCGAGTCGCCCCAGCCCTTGATGGCCAGCTCCGCGGTGCCGATCGGGAAGCCCGCGCTCATTCCGTAGGCGATGCCCGCCACCGGCCGGGCGTGCCGGCCGTCCGGCCGCCGGTCTCCGAACGCCATCAGCGCCACCGACAGCACCAGCGGCGGCAACGCCACCGCGATCAGCTGCCAGGACGGCACCGCGTCGGCCGCCAGCGGCTCCGATCCCCCGATGGACAGCGCGATCAGCAGCATCGCGGTGGCGATGAGCAGCATGCTCAGCCACTCGCGCAGGGACAGGCGCTCACCGAACACGGTCAGCGCGATCAGCAGCAGCGGCACCAGCCCGGAGACGAAGATCGGGACCGCCACGCCCAGGGTCAGCTCGCCCAACGCGACGATCTGCAACGCCAGTCCGCCCAGCACGAGCACCAGGCCGCCGTAGAAGACCGGGCTGGTGAGGATCGTCCACGCCATGTGGGGGATGCGATTGCCGCGCAGAGGCTCCATCCTGTCCGCCGCCACCTTGAACACGGCGAAACCGACGTAGTACAGCCCGGTGGCACCGAATGCCGCCATCGTTCCGTCCATCCCGCCAAAGTATGGGTCGGCGCTCCGATTTGTCACGTGTCGGAAACACACAGTTTGCACGGGGGATCGCTTGTCGCGGCTCCTCCGGGGCGGGCGAAGCCGCAGGTGAGAGCGCTCCCAGTGGGCGGACGCGCGCGGACGGGGCGGGCGCGGGGCACCTTCCCCGACATATCAGTGATCACTTATGCGGGGTGCTCCGAGTGGAGATGCGGGTGAAATTCTCAGAGAATAGGGCGGATTCGGCGCCGGGTCCGGCCGGTCCGCGCCGGCCCCTCGGCGGTCCCCCGCCGACGCCTTCCGGGGCGCGCCACGCCCCGGGGGAGGCCCGAGTGTCAACGTGCGTCGCCCGGACACCATAGACTTGGCGCGCGAAGGCGCGAGGTGCCGCTTCGTCGGCGTGCCCGCGCCACGGGCGTCAGAGCCGGCGGCAACGCGTCAGACGCCGCGGCTGGAGAGTGACCCGCGCCTGTGACCGTGCCGGACAAGGAGACCGACCCCAGTGAAGACCGATGTCGAGGAGCTGACCCCCACTCGGGTCAAGCTCACCGTCGAGGTGCCGTTCGACGAGCTCAAGCCGAACCTCGACAAGGCGTACAAGGAGATCGCCAAGCAGGTGCGCATCAAGGGTTTCCGGCCCGGCAAGGCACCTGCCCCGCTGATCGACCGGTACGTCGGCCGTGGCGCGGTCCTGCAGGAGGCGGTCAACGACGCCCTGCCGGAGCTGTACGGCCGCGCCGTTCGGGAGAGCGAGCTCTTCGTGCTCGGCCAGCCCGAGGTGGAGATCACCGCGCTGGACGACGGCAAGGAGATGACGTTCACCGCCGAGGTGGACATCCGGCCCAAGTTCGAGGTCCCCGACTACGACGGGATCGAGGTGACCGTCGACGAGGCCAAGGTCACCGACGAGGAGGTCGAGGAGACCCTCGACAACCTGCGTGAGCGCTTCGGCTCGCTGACCGCCGCCGACCGCCCCGCGCAGGAGGGCGACTTCGTGTCCATCGACATGTCGGCCGCCGTCGACGGCGAGCCGGTCGAGGACGCCTCCACCACCGGCTACTCCTACCAGGTCGGCAGCCGCACCTCGGTGGAGGGCCTGGACGACGCGCTGGTGGGCATGAGCGCCGGCGACTCCAAGACCTTCACCTCCACCCTGGTGGGCGGTGAGAAGGCCGGCCAGGAGGCCGAGATCACCGTCACCGTGCAGAGCGTCAAGGTCAAGAGCCTGCCCGAGGCCGACGACGAGTTCGCCCAGCTGGCCAGCGAGTTCGACACCATCGAGGAGCTGCGCCAGGACCTGCGCAAGCGGCTGATGCGCACCAAGCGCATGCAGCAGCTCGGCCAGGCCCGCGACAAGGCCCTGGAGGCCTTGATGGAGCAGATCGACATCCCGCTGCCCGAGCGGGTGGTCGAGGACGAGATCAAGCGGCGCAACGAGCAGCTCGAGCAGCAGCTCCAGTGGAGCGGCCAGACCAAGGAGGCCTACCTGGAGCGCGAGGGCAAGACCGCCGAGGAGCTCGACGAGGAGATCGCCGAGGCGGCCCGGCGCGCCGTCAAGGGCGGCTTCATCCTCGACCAGCTCGCCCACCAGGAGGAGCTCGGCGTCGAGAACGAGGAGCTGAGCGAGTACGTGGTCGCCCAGGCCATGCAGATGGGCGTGCAGCCCCAGCAGCTCGCCCAGCACCTGACCGACAGCGGCCAGATCCCCGCCCTGGTGGGCGAGGTCCTGCGCACCAAGGCCCTCAACCTCCTGGTCGAGCACGTCAAGATCACCGACGAGGCCGGCAACGAGCTCGACGTCGAGGCCCTCCAGCGCGAGATCAACGGGGAGACCGCCGAGTCCGAGGAGGGGGCCGCCGAGTCCAAGGCCGAGGACAAGGCTGAGGGCAAGGCCGAGGCCGAGACCGAGGACAAGGCCGAGGAGAAGACCGACGAGGGGGAGGCGAAGGGCTCCGAGTCCTGACCCGGCCGCTCCGCCTCGGCCGTCATCCTCCAGCGCACCGTTCGGCGCATCCTGCGCAGCGTCCTGCGAGCGTCCTCCGGGCGCGTGCGCAGGATGCGCCTTCACCGTCGGCGGGCCGGTGCCGCGTCATCGCGGCCCGGCCCGCCGACGCATGCTCCCGGTCACGACACTCCGAAATCCCGGCAAAACCTGTCCGGCGCCTTATGCTCTGGCGCGTCCTATTCGCCCGGAGCGAACTATTTCATTCCAGGCCGTCGTCGACTCCGCCGGTCATGTCGCGACTCCGCACTGCACACCGCCCGCGCCGCGCGGGCGGTGCGCCGGCCCGTGCGGGCCCGTGCGGATACGCCCCGAGCGAAACGGGCGACCTCCCGGCTTAAGCGGGGGACGCGGCGCGTTAGTGTCGCAATCAACCGACCCGTGACACAGACCGGAGGAAACCGGTGAGCACGCCTCCGACTTTCCAACACCTGCAGCCGATGACCTCGCGGGCGGCCGAGAGCCCGCTGCTGCCGCTCAGTGACCAGCTGTTCCAGCAGCTGCTGCGCAAGCGCATCATCTTCCTCGGCCAGCAGGTCGACGACGACATCGCCAACCGGATCTGCGCCGAGCTGCTGCTGCTGTCGGCCGAGGACGCCGAGCGCGACATCTACCTGTACATCAACTCGCCCGGCGGCTCCGTCTCGGCCGGCATGGCGATCTACGACATCATGCAGTACGTGCCCAACGACGTGGCGACCGTCGGGATCGGCCTGGCCGCGTCGATGGGGCAGTTCCTGCTGTGCGCCGGCGCGCCCGGCAAGCGGTACGCGCTGCCGCACGCGCGGATCATGATGCACCAGCCGTCCGGCGGGATCGGCGGCACCGCCTCGGACATCAAGATCCAGGCGGAGCAGATGCTCTACGTCAAGAACACCCTGGCCGAGCGGATCGCGCTGCACACCGGTCAGACGGTGGAGCAGATCAACAAGGACTCCGACCGGGACCGCTGGTTCACCGCCGAGGAGGCCAAGGACTACGGCTTCGTCGACCACGTGGTGCGGAGCGCCAACCAGGTGCCCTCGGAGGGCCCTGTCTCGTGACGACGCGGCGCTGCGGCGCCGCCCCGGGGCAAGCAAGCGGACGAGCGGAGGCAGACAAGTGAGCGAGCTGATCAGGCCGGGCATGCGGGTGGGCGGCACCGCAACGCCCGTGGACAACCGGTACATCATTCCGTCCTTCGTGGAGCGCACCACGTACGGGGTCAAGGAGATGAACCCCTACAACAAGCTCTTCGAAGAGCGGATCATCTTCCTCGGGGTGCAGATCGACGACGCCTCGGCCAACGACGTGATGGCCCAGCTGCTGACGCTGGAGTCCATCGACCCGGACCGGGACATCAGCATGTACATCAACTCGCCGGGCGGCTCCTTCACCGCCATGATGGCGATCTACGACACGATGCAGTACGTCAGGCCCGACATCCAGACCGTCTGCATCGGCCAGGCCGCCTCGGCGGCGGCGGTGCTGCTGGCGGCGGGCACCCCGGGCAAGCGGGCGGCGCTGCCGAACTCGCGGATCCTGATCCACCAGCCGGCCACCGAGGGCACCTACGGGCAGTCCAGCGACATCGAGATCCAGGCCCGCGAGATCATGCGGATCCGCGAGCTGCTGGAGGAGGTCATCTCCCGGCACAGCGGCCAGCCCATCGAGAAGGTCCGCAAGGACATCGAGCGGGACAAGATCCTCACCGCCGAGGACGCCAAGGCCTACGGCCTGGTGGACGACGTCTTCGTCACCAGGAAGCGCAGCGCACAGGTAGTGTCGTCCTGACGGTTCCCGAGCCCCCGGCCCCATCGGGCCGGGGCCGCTCGGCGGCCTGGGCGGGTCCGGGCGATCCCCGGCCCGGCACCGTGGCGGAAGACTTCCGGGCGAAGGGCTCACCAAGTCCCCTGAAGGCGGTAACGTCGATGACGTCGCAAGAGCCTTTCGGGGCGCCAGAACCGGCGAGGCGACGAGCGAGCGAGGAGGACGGCGATGCGGATGCCCAGGGCGACCTGTCGCTGCCCGTGTCGCGAACCCGCCGCCTCGCGCGATGATAGGTACGAGCGCAAGGTGACGAGCAGCCCGCACCGCACCGGCGGCCCAGGCGGTCGACGGGCGTCGGGCGGACCCGTCGCCGAGCGCGAGGTAAGAACCGCGCCGCATCCTTAGGCGGGCGGCCCCACGAAAAGGAGACGGTCGGGTGCCACGCATCGGCGACGGCGGTGACCTGCTCAAATGCTCGTTCTGCGGTAAGAGCCAGAAGCAGGTCAAGAAGCTCATCGCGGGTCCGGGCGTGTACATCTGCGACGAGTGCATCGATCTCTGCAACGAGATCATCGAGGAGGAGCTCTCGGAGACCTCCGACCTGAAGTGGGACAGGCTGCCCAAGCCTCGGGAGATCTACGAATTCCTCGACAGCTATGTGATCGGGCAGGAGGCGGCCAAGAAGGCCCTGTCGGTGGCCGTCTACAACCACTACAAGCGGATCCAGTCCGGCGACAGCGCCCGTGACGACCAGGTGGAGCTGGCCAAGTCCAACATCCTGCTGCTGGGGCCCACCGGATCCGGCAAGACGCTGCTGGCGCAGACGCTCGCCAAGCTGCTGAACGTCCCGTTCGCCATCGCCGACGCCACCGCGCTGACCGAGGCCGGCTACGTCGGCGAGGACGTGGAGAACATCCTGCTGAAGCTGATCCAGGCGGCCGACTACGACGTCAAGAAGGCCGAGACCGGGATCATCTACATCGACGAGGTCGACAAGATCGCCCGCAAGAGCGAGAACCCGTCGATCACCCGGGACGTCTCGGGGGAGGGCGTTCAGCAGGCGCTGCTGAAGATCCTGGAGGGCACCACCGCCAGCGTGCCCCCGCAGGGCGGGCGCAAGCACCCGCACCAGGAGTTCATCCAGATCGACACCACCAACGTGCTGTTCATCTGCGGCGGCGCCTTCGCCGGCCTGGAGAAGATCATCGAGGCCAGGATCGGCAAGCAGGGCATGGGGTTCGGCGCGTCGATCCGCTCCAAGAACGAGGCGTCCTCCGACATCCTGTCGGAGATCATGCCCGAGGACCTGCTCAAGTTCGGGATGATCCCCGAGTTCGTGGGGCGGCTCCCGGTGATCACCAACGTCCACAACCTGGACCGCAACGCGCTGATCGCCATCCTCACCGAGCCCAAGAACGCGCTGGTCAAGCAGTACAAGCGGCTGTTCGAGCTGGACGGGGTGGAGCTGGAGTTCACCCCCGACGCCCTCGAGGCCATCGCCGACCAGGCCATCTTGCGCGGCACCGGCGCGCGCGGCCTGCGCGCGATCATGGAAGAGGTGCTGATGTCGGTGATGTACGAGGTGCCCAGCCGCCAGGACGTGGCCCGCGTCGTCATCACCCGCGAGGCCGTGCTCCAGCACGTCAATCCCACGCTCGTGCCCCGCGAGCGCGCCAAGCAGGAGCCGCGGGAGAAATCCGCCTGACCTCGGGTCAGACCCGTCACGCGGACCGGGCGCGCGCCCGGTCCGCGCTTTCGCGCGCGCCTTCCCGCCCGGGCCTCGCCTGAGATGCCCTTCCCGCCCGCCGACGGGGGAGCGGTCCGTGAGGACCCCGCAGGCCGCGGAGCCTCGCAGATCGCAGGACCCCGTGGAACGAAGGACCCGGCGCGCGCGGCGTCCTGCGACGCCCGGCGGAGCACCGGCGCCCATGCGACGCCCTGCGGGCGATCCGGCGAAGCCCTGCCGGCGCCGCGCGTCCCGCGGCGCCGGCCACGGGAGCCGAGGGCGCCGTTCGGCGGCCCTGGACGCGTGCAGGGGACGGCGATCACGCGCCGTCCCCTGCACGAGCCTGCACGAGGTCGTCTCGCCCGTCGGGCGCGAGACGGTCAGTCCTCCACGTCGGCGCGGATCCGCCGCATCATCTCGGCCACGTCGGCGGCGCTGTAGGAGGGCGGGGCGGACAGCGCCGAGGTCCGCTCCGGCGCCGGGTACACCGCGCCGAACGAGGACTTGGTGGCCCACGAGCACAGCGCGGTGGTGTACGAGGAGGAGCCGATCGTGCTGCGGATCTCCGCGCACACGCCCACGCCGTCGCCGCCCGCGTCGCTCAGCTCGTTGACGGTGGTGCGGACCAGGCCGGTGTTGCTCGAGGTCGCCGACTGGCGGAATCCCTTGACGAAATCGTCGGGGTCCTCGACCTTGCCGGTGCCGCCGAGGAACAGCCACCGGTTGGTGCCCGAGCCGTACACGGCGGTCTTGACGTCCTCCAGCCGGCCGCCGGCCGCCCGCTGCAGCGTCGTGCGCTGCTGGGTGATCTGGGTGCCCAGCTCGCTCTCGGCGGCGGTGTTGCGCGGCAGCCCGCCGGCCGTGGGGGGCGTGGAGATGGTGTGGGTGCTCTCGCCGTTGACCACGAAGAGCACCACCGCCAGGACCAGCACCACGGCCAGGCCGCCGCCGACCAGCAGCAGGATCACGCCCGCCCCGAGGCCGCGCCGCGGCGGCGGAGCGGGCGGGCCGTACGGCGAGGGCGAGGGCTGCGGGGCTCCGCCGTAGGGGGGGACGGGCCCGCCTGCCGGGGCGGGGCCGCCCGGAGCGGGGCCGCCGGCCGGAGGAGGGCCGTAGCCGGGCTGCGATCCCGCTCCCGGAGGTCCGTAGGGGTTTCCGCCCTGACCCGGCGGGGGGTTCCAACCGCTCATTCGTGACTCCTCAATGTCCGCCGTGTTCGCTCGGGTCGGCGGAACTGCGTGATGTCCCAGGAAAATGACGTTCGGTGAACATTGTGACGTATAGCGGGGGCGCCCGTGTTCGAGCCGGAGCGGGCCGGCGCGCGCCCCGGACCGCCGTGCTGCGGGGTCCGCGCCACGCGCACCCCCGCGGCGACCGTAAACTCTGAGCCCGTGACACAGCCCATGGAACGCCAGGACGCCGACGTGGATCTGCCCACCCAGTACCGGCCTGCCGAGGTCGAAGGCAGGCTGTACGAGCGCTGGGTACAGGCCGGCCTGTTCACCGCGGACCCGGCCCGTGACCCCTCGCGCCCGCCGTTCTGCATCGTGATCCCCCCGCCGAACGTGACCGGGTCGCTGCACGTGGGGCATGCGCTGGACCACTCGATCCAGGACGCGCTGATCCGGCGGCGCCGCATGCAGGGCTATGAGACGCTGTGGCTGCCGGGCACCGACCACGCCGGCATCGCCACCCAGAACGTGGTCGAGCGGGAGCTGGCCAAGGAGGGGCTGTCGCGTCACGACCTGGGTCGTGAGGCGTTCGTCGAGCGGGTCTGGCGGTGGAAGGCCGAGTCCGGCGGCAAGATCCTCGGCCAGATGCGCCGGCTGGGCGACAGCGTGGACTGGACCCGCGAGGCGTTCACCATGGACGAGCAGCGGGCCCGCGCGGTGCGCACCATCTTCAAGCGGTTGTTCGACGACGGGCTGATCTACCGCGCCGAGCGCATCATCAACTGGTGCCCGCGCTGCCTGACCGCCCTGTCGGACATCGAGGTCGAGCACGCCGAGCGCGAGGGCGAGCTGGTCTCCATCCGCTACGGCGACGGCGACACCGAGATCGTGGTGGCCACCACCCGGGCCGAGACCATGCTGGGCGACACCGCGGTGGCCGTGCACCCCGACGACGAGCGCTACCGCCACCTGATCGGCAAGGAGGTCGAGCTGCCGCTGACCGGCCGCCGCATCCCGATCGTGGCCGATGAGCACGTCGACCCGAGCTTCGGCACCGGCGCGGTCAAGGTCACCCCCGCCCACGACCCCAACGACTTCGAGATCGGCCGCCGCCACTCGCTGCCGTCCATCACGATCATGGACGAGCGCGGCGTGATCACCGCGCAGGGGCCGTTCGAGGGGCTGGACCGCTTCGAGGCCCGGCCCGCCGTGGTCGCCGCGCTGCGCGAGCAGGGCCGCATCGTCAAGGAGGTCCGCCCCTACACGCACTCGGTGGGGCACTGCCAGCGCTGCTCCACCGTGGTCGAGCCGCGGGTGTCGCTGCAGTGGTTCGTCAAGGTCGCGCCGCTGGCCAAGGCCGCCGGCGACGCCGTCCGCGACGGCCGCGTGAAGATCCACCCGCCGGAGATGGCGGCCCGCTACTTCGAGTGGGTCGACAACATGCACGACTGGTGCATCAGCCGCCAGCTGTGGTGGGGGCACCGCATCCCGGTCTGGTACGGGCCGAACGGGGAGACGGTGTGCCCGGGGCCGGACGAGGAGCCGCCCGCCGGGTGGACGCAGGACACCGACGTGCTCGACACCTGGTTCTCCTCGGCGCTGTGGCCGTTCTCCACGCTCGGCTGGCCCGACCGCACCCCCGACCTGGAGCGCTTCTACCCGACCTCGGTCCTGGTCACCGGGTACGACATCCTGTTCTTCTGGGTCGCCCGGATGATGATGTTCGGCCTGTACGCCATGGACGGGGTCGAGCCGTTCAAGGTCATCGCCCTGCACGGCATGGTGCGCGACCAGTACGGCAAGAAGATGTCCAAGTCGTTCGGGAACGTGGTCGACCCGCTGGAGTGGATCGACCGCTACGGCGCCGACGCCACCCGGTTCACCCTGCTGCGCGGCGCCAACCCCGGCGGGGACGTGCCGGTGGCCGAGGAGTGGGCGCAGGGCTCGCGCAACTTCTGCAACAAGCTGTGGAACGCCACCCGCTTCGCCCTGATGAACGGCGCCCACGTGCGCGGCGACCTGCCCGCCGAGGGGCTCAGCAGCGCCGATCGGTGGATCCTCTCCCGGCTGCAGAAGGTCATCGCCGAGGTCGACGAGCACCTCGAGGGCTTCGAGTTCGCCAAGGCCTGCGAGACCCTCTACCACTTCGCCTGGGACGAGGTCTGCGACTGGTACGTGGAGCTGTCCAAGGTCCAGCTCGGCGACGAGCGCGCCGAGGTCACCCGCCGGGTGCTCGGTGAGGTCCTGGACAAGCTGCTGCGGATGCTGCACCCGCTGATCCCGTTCGTCACCGAGGAGCTGTGGACCTCGCTGACGGGCGAGGAGACGGTGGTGACGGCCCCCTGGCCGGCCGCCGACGAGCGGTGGATCGACAAGGAGGCCGAGGCGGAGCTGGAGTCGCTGCAGCGGCTGGTGACCGAGGTCCGCCGGTTCCGCTCCGACCAGGGCCTCAAGCCCGGACAGAAGGTCGCCGCCGCGCTGCGCTTCGGCGACTCCCCGCTGGCCGCCCACGAGCAGGGCATCCGCTCGCTGCTGCGGCTGACCGTCCCCGGCGAGGGCTTCGCGCCCACCGCGTCGCTGCCGGTGGAGGGCGTCACCGTCGAGCTGGACACCGCCGGGGCCATCGACGTCGCCGCCGAGCGCAAGCGGCTGGAGAAGGACCTGGCCGCCGCCCGCAAGGAGGTCGAGCAGACCCGCCGCAAGCTGGACAACGCCGACTTCCTGGCCAAGGCCCCCGAGGCCGTGGTGGCCAAGAACCGCGCCCGCCTGGCCCAGGCCGAGGCCGACATCGCTCGCCTGGAGTCCCTGCTGGCGGCCCTGCCGAAGGCCTGACGTCCCGGGTCGCGAGGCGGGGGACGGTCTGCGGGCCGTCCCCCGCCCGCCGCACGGCCTTCCATCGCGCCCGCCGCCTCGGATCGCCCGCGCCCTGCCCGCGGAGCCGGCCGCACCGGCTCCGCCGCGCCCGCCCCGCGGGATCCACGGGAGCCGCGGGGTCCGTACGCCCCGCGGGATCCGCGGGGGCCGCGCCCGCCGGGGCGGATCGGGCGCCCCGCCCCGATGAGTAGGCTTTCAGCGTGTCGGAACCGCAGCTCACCGAGTATCAGGCCGCCGTCGCCGCGATCATGGCGCGCGGCGTGGAGTGGAAGTTCGACCCCACCTTGGACCGCATCGCGGACCTGGTGGACCTGCTGGGCTCCCCGCAGCGCTCCTATCCGGTGATCCATGTGACCGGGACCAACGGCAAGTCCAGCACCGCGCGGCTGATCGAGACCCTGCTGCGGGAGCGCGGGCTGCGCACCGGACTGTTCACCAGCCCGCACCTGACCACCGTGCGGGAGCGCATCGTCATCGACGGCGAGCCGATCTCCGAGGAGGCCTTCGCCGCGACCTACCGGGACGTGCTGCCCTACCTGGAGCTGGTGGACGGCAAGCACGAGCAGCGGCTGTCGTACTTCGAGACGCTCACCGGCATGGCGTACGCGGCGTTCGCCGACGCCCCCGTGGACGTGGCGGTGGTCGAGGTCGGCATGGGCGGGGCGTGGGACGCCACCAACGTGGCCGACGCGGTGGTCTCCGTCGTCACCCCCGTCGGGCTGGACCACACCGCCCACCTGGGCCCCACCCTGGAGGAGATCGCCGCCGAGAAGGCCGGGATCATCAAGCCCGGCGGGATCGCGGTGCTGGCGCAGCAGCCGCTGCCGGCCGCCGAGGTCCTGCTGCGCCGCGTCGTCGAGGTCGGCGCCACCGCCGCCCGCGAGGGCATGGAGTTCGGGGTGCTGCACCGGGACGTGGCGGTCGGCGGGCAGATGCTGCGGCTGCAGGGCCTGCACGCCGTCTACGAGGACCTGTTCCTGCCCCTGTTCGGGGCGCACCAGGCCTCCAACGCCGCCTGCGCGCTGGCCGCGGTGGAGGCCTTCGCCCACGGCGCCCCGTCGCGGACCGGCGGCGACCTGGCCGCCGCCACCCGGATCGCGGCCGGCGAGGACTTCCAGGGCTCCGGTGAGCTGGACCCGGCGCTGGTGCGGTCGGCGTTCGCCAAGGCCTCCTCCCCGGGCCGGCTGGAGATCGCCCGCACCGGGCCGACCGTGCTGGTGGACTCCGCGCACAACCCCGCGGGCATGGCCGCCACCGTCGCCGCCGTCACCGAGGAGTTCGGCTTCACCCGGCTGGTGGGGGTGCTGGCGGTGTCGGCCGACAAGGACGTGTCCGGCATGCTGGACCAGCTGGAGCCGGTGCTGACCGAGGTGGTGGTCACCGCCAACTCCTCCTCCCGGTCGATGCCGCCGGGCCGGCTGGGGGAGCTGGCCGAGGGCGTGTTCGGCGCCGAGCGGGTGCACGTGATCGAGCGCCTGGACGACGCCATCGACCGGGCTCTGGCGCTGGCCGAGGAGACCGGCGAGTATCAGGGGGCCGGAGTGCTGATCACCGGCTCGGTGATCACCGCGGGGGAGGCCCGTACGCTGCTGCGCGTGGAGGAGAGACGATGAGCGGCACCCGAGAGCGGACCGCCCCGCCCAAGCCGACCTCGCTGCTGGCGGCCGTGCTGACCTGCGAGGCCGTGGTGATCGGGCTGGCGATCCCGGTGGCGGTGGCGGTGCAGGGCGTCGACGGCCGGACCGCCGGGCTGCTGTGCGGCGGGCTGGCGGCGGCGTGCCTGCTGCTGGCCGGGCTGGTGCGCCGCCGCTGGGCGGTCGCGGTCGGCAGCGCGTTGCAGATCGCGCTGATCGCCTCCGGATTCATGGTCTCCACCATGTTCTTTCTCGGGGTTCTTTTCGGCGCTTTGTGGCTCACCTCCCTGTGGCTCGGCCGCAAGGTTCAAGAAAACGGGACGCGTTAGTTTTCCCCGGGTCCGCAGAACGCCTCCGGGGGAAAATCTGAAGATTCCCGCGAGTGTCGTTTACGCGCCGCCGGGAACGGCGCCGGGAAATCGTTGCCGTCGGTATTGCACGCCGTCGCCCGCGGCCTGACGCGGCGTGCCTTTTCCGCCGCGGGGACGCCGGCGACGGCGCCGCGCCGCCGCCCGCCCGGCGCCCGGGCGCCCCGGGGGAGCCGC
>NZ_RRYT01000053.1 GCF_006363815.1 Thermomonospora catenispora | reverse complement strand
GTGGCGGGGCCGCGTCGTGGCCGGCGGCCTCCTGCGGCGCGGGCGGGGCGGAGGGGGCCGGGGGCGGCACCGGGGAGGCGGCGGAGGCGGCCCGTTCGGAGGCCATGTGGGCGCGGGCCGCCTCGATGATCTGCCACGGCGTCAGCTCGTCGGTGCCGCTTCCGCCGCCGGGCGATGCGGCGGAGGGGCCCTCGGTGAGCGCGGTCGCCGCGGCGGCGGCGACCGCGAACCCGGTCGGCGGGGGCGGGCCGCCCGCCAGTCGGCACCAGGTCAGCCCGAGGGTGTAGGCGGTGGCCAGCAGGTCCTGCAGGGCGGAGGCGTCGCCGCCGCGCAGCTCCTCGGGCAGGCGGCCGTCGCGCGGCCACAGCCGCCGGGCCGGGTGCTGGGGGTCGGCCAGCGCCCCCTGCACGGTGCGGGCGCTGTCGCCGTCCAGCCACGGCAGCACGGCGTGCACCGCGGCGGGGGCGGCGTGCAGGTCGGCGGCCAGCAGGGCGGCCGCGGCGCGGCGCACCTCGCCGTGGTCCATGGGGCGGCCCATCAGCCGCACCACGATCAGTTGCAGGTCGTACAGGGCCAGGCGGAGGAATTCGCCGGGGGAGGCGTCGCGGAGCATCGGCAGGGCGTGCTCGGCGGGGCAGCGGCGCCGCCATTCGGTCACCACGGCGGCGGGGCCGTAGCGGGCGGCGGCCATGTCGTGCTGCACCAGGGGGAGGGTCGCGGCGGTGATGGCGGCGAGCGCGTCGGCTCCGGGGCTGAAGCGGGCGTCGGCGCGCAGGGCGGCGGCCACGTCGTGCATGACGCGGGTGATGGCGGTGGCGCCCGCCCAGTCCCCGGCGATCAGCCGTCCGGTGTAGTAGCCGACCAGGGTGGCGAAGTCCGGCGGGGTCATCCATCGGAGCTGGTCGGCGGGTGTGGTCAGGTAGGCGGCGAACAGCCGCACCAGGGGGTGTTCGTCGAGGGTGACGGGGACGCCGGCGCACCACAGCAGGGCGCTCCAGGCGGCGGCCAGGGTGCTGGGGGTGTTGGGCCGGAAGGTGGGGTCGGCCAGGGCGAATTGGGCGGCGTTGACGCCGAGGGCGTTGATCTGGATCTGTTCGATGCGGGCCACGAGCGCCGGGTCGGGCGGCGGGCCCAGCAGCGCGGCGGTCGCCACGGGGCCGGCGGCCAGGTCGGGGCCGGTGGGCAGCAGTTGCGCGGGGACCGGCGGGTTCCCGGCGCCGTGGGGGGCAGTGAAGACCCGGCGGCGCGCCGCGGGGTCCGACGGCGGGGGGCACGGTTGCCAGCCGCCGTCCAGGCCGCACCGGTACCAGCGGGCCCAGGCGCCGAACAGCCACCACTCGCCCGCGCCGGCCAGCATTCGGGAGGTGATCGCCTCGGCCCGCTGCATCGGCGGTGCGGCGGCCCACCAGGGCGCCGTCGCCATGGCGCGGACTTCGGCCTCGACTGTCGAGAAGGGGTCGTCGGTTCCGGTGCCGGGTCCTGTCCCGGCCTCCTGCCAGCTCACGGGGCGATAGTAGTCCGCTTCGCCGTGGAGGGGGCGACCGCGACGACGCCGCTGTAATGACCGTTTCGTCGGTATGCTCATGTTCGTTGCAGGTCGGCGGCGTGGGAGAGGACGTGCGGTGGCGGGAGGCAAGGCCTGGGGCCTGACGTTGGCGGTGCTGTCGTCGGTGTGCTTCGGCGCCTCCGGCCCGTTCGGCAAGGCCTTGATCGGGGCCGGGCTGGAGCCGTTGCAGGCGGTGTGGGTGCGGGTCACCGGGGCGGCGCTGGTGCTGGTGCCGCTGGTGGCGGTGGTGCGGGGACGGGCGGCGCTGGCCGGGGCGCGCGTCCATTGGCCCGCGCTGGGCGCCTACGGGGCGGTGGCGGTGGCCGCCTGCCAGGGGCTGTATTTCGTGGCCGCCTCCCGGTTGCCGGTCGGCGTGGCGATCCTGCTGGAGTTCACCGGTCCGGTGCTGGTGCTGGTGTGGATCCGGCTGGTGCGGCGGACCCGGGTGCCGCGGGCCGCGGCGGTGGGGGTCGGGTTGGCGATGATCGGGCTGGCGTGCGTGGTGGAGATCTGGTCGGGGATCGGGTTGGACCCGATCGGCCTGGCCGCGGGACTGGGCGCCGCCGCCTGCCAGGCCGCCTACTTCCTGTTGGTGGAGCGGATGACCGGGCGGGTCGATCCGCTGGTGATGACCGCCGCGGGGATGGTCGTCGGGTCGGCGCTGCTGACCGTCGCGGCCGCCCCGTGGGCGCTGCCGTGGGAGGTGCTCGCTCAGCGGGTCGCCGTCGGCGACCACGCCGCCCCCGGGTGGACGCTGGCGGTCTGGATCGTCCTCGTCAGCACCGTGCTGGCCTATCTGACCGGGGTCGCGGCGGTGCAGCGGCTGTCGGCGCCGGTCGCCGGCGCCATCTGCTACATCGAGGCCGTCGCCGCCACCGTCATCGCCTGGGCCGCCCTGGGGGAGCGGCTGACCGTCGCCCAGCTCCTGGGCGGCGTGACCGTGCTGGCCGGGGCGTTCGTCGCCCAGCGCGCCGCCGCCGCGCCCCGCTCTCCGGAGCCGCGGGCGGAGGGCCCGGATCCGGTCCGGGCCGCCGCGGCCGCGCGGGCCGCGGGCTGACCTCCCCGCCCGGGCGTCGTGCGGCGCCCGGGCGGGCCGAGGGGCGTTCGCCGGTCCTCCTTCAGCGGTCTTCTCGGGCGGGCCGCGGTTCGCCGTCGGGGGAGGGCGGCGGTGCGGCGGGCGTCATGTCCGGCAGGGACGGCAGCGGGCCGGTCTGGTCGGGGATCGGCAGGCCCGCCGCCGCCGGCGGCGGGAACGTCCCCGACAGCGCCAGCGCCGCCTCGCTGACCGGTCGTTGCATCTCCCGGGAGGGCCACAGCTGGATCAGGTAGTGCTCCACGCCCTGCAGCTCCCGCAGCGCGGCCTGGAATTCGGCGCTGAACCCGTCCCGGAACCGGTCCAGCAGCTGGTCGTACAGGCGGGCGATCGCCTCCCGGTGCTGGGCGCGGATCCGCATCCGGTAGCGGCCCACCCCGCCCAGCAGCCGCACCCCGTGCAGCACCGGCTCGCCGGTGACGGTGCTGACCGCGACCGCGCCCCGCAGGTACAGCTCGCCGGAGGTCTCATGCTCCCAGGAGCCGGGCCCCGGCGGGGGTTCGGCGTCCCATTCCTCCAGCAGCACCGTCACGTCGACGTCGTCTTGGAGGCTGGCGATCCACATCTGGTCGTAGCCGATCGTCAGCAGTTCGCCGGGCTGCGGCAGCGGCGGCGCCTGCAGGTCGGTCGGGTCGGCGCCGCGGTCGTGCACGCGGAACGCGGCCTTGTCGGGATGGACCCGCACTCCCAGCCGCAGCAGCCTTCGGCTCACCCCACCATCACCCCCTGCTCACCGCCTGCCGCCGTCGGTCGGCTGGACAAATCCTGCCGCATCCGACGCCGAACGATGGCGGTTTATCCCATCTGAGAGGCGGGCGGTGTTCGAGGCGTGTGCCCGGCATGCCTGGAACGCAGTGAAAAGGGGGTCACTCGGGCGAGGGGACCGGCGGGCGGCCGCCGACGCCGGTGACCGCGCGGGCGCCGGCGCGGCAGCCGGCCGCCAACGCGTCCGCGACGGGCATGCCGGCCAGGCGGGCGGTCAGGAACCCCGCGGCGAAGGCGTCGCCCGCGCCGGTGGAGTCGATCGCGCGCACCGGCTCGGCCGCCGCGCAGGCGATGACCCGCCCGGCCCGCGCGGCCAGCGCACCGTCGCCGCCGAGCTTGCAGACCACCAGCCCGTAGCGGCCGCTGAGCCGCGCCGCCGCCTCCCGCGGGTCCGCCGTCCCGGTCAGCACGGCCGCCTCGTCCCGGTTGGGCAGCAGCACGTCCACGCCCTCGGTGGCCGCGACGAACCGGCCCGGCCCCCAGCGGCGCAGGTCGCCGGCCGAGGCCGGGTCGACGCTGACGCCGGCCCCGCGGGCGCGGGCCGCGGCGATCGCCCGTCGCGCCAGCGCCCGGCCGGGCTCGGCGAACAGCACATATCCCGACACGTGCAGCCAGGCCGCCCCCTCCAGCAGCGCGTCGTCCCAGTCGTCGGGGCCCAGGCGGGCGCCGGCGCCCCGCTGGGTCAGCATGGTGCGCTCCCCGGCCGCGTCCACCATCACGATGATCACCGCGGTCGGGCGGGAGACGTCGACGCGCAGGTGCGGCCGCACTCCGGCCTCGATCAGCCGTGCCGCATGCCACTGCGCCGCATCCGCGCCCGCCCGCGCCAGCAGCCGGACGTCGGCGCCCAGCGTCGCCGCCCACGCCGCCGTGTTGGCCGCCGACCCGCCCGCCCGGACGGTGATCTCCGCCGGCAGGTCCGCGTCCGGCGGGAGGGGGCCGGCGTGCCGGGCGAGCACGTCGGTGACCACGTCGCCGACCACCAGCAGCCCGGCGGGCGGGTCGCTCATCGCGCGTCGGCCGCCCAGCACG
This sequence comes from Thermomonospora catenispora, assembly GCF_006363815.1. GTDB lineage: Bacteria > Actinomycetota > Actinomycetes > Streptosporangiales > Streptosporangiaceae > Thermomonospora > Thermomonospora catenispora. The sequence goes on along the minus strand of NZ_RRYT01000053.1, from coordinate 11,087 downwards.
CGGCGATCTCGGCGGCCAGGCGGACGTTCCCGCGCACCGCCGCCAGATTCGCCTCCAGCGACGCCCCGTCGGTCGCGCGGACCAGCCAGTCCAGCAGGAACGGGGTGGTGGCCTGCCCGGTGACGCCCTCGCGCTCGGCGGCCTCCAGCGCCTCGGCCAGCACCCGGTCGTGCAGCCGCGGGTCCAGCTGCCGCTCCTCGGGCACCGGGTTGGCCAGCACCAGCGCCGCCGGCGGCCCGTCCAGGGCGTCCTGGGCGCGCATCACCGCCGCCACCTCCTGCGGGCTGTTCAGTGTCCACTCCACCGGCTCGCCCGAGGAGTGCAGGTAGAAGCCGGGGAAGGTGTCGGTGCGGTATCCGGCGACCGCCACGTTCAGCGTCTCCAGCCGCTGCAGCGTCGCCGGGACGTCCAGGATCGACTTGACGCCCGCGCACACCACGGTGATCCGGGTGCGGGACAGCAGCGCCAGGTCCGCCGATTCGTCCCAGCTGTCGATCCACCCGCGGTGCACCCCGCCCAGCCCGCCGGTGGCGAACACCCGGATTCCGGCGCGGGCAGCCAGGAACGCCGTCCCCGACACCGTGGTGGCGCCCGAGGAGGCGGTGGCCGCCGCCAGCGGCAGGTCGCGGTAGCCGAGCTTGCGCATCCCGGGGTCGGCGGCCACCCGCTCCAGCTCGGCCTCCGTCAGCCCCACGCGCGCGACCCCGTCCAGGACCGCGATCGTCGCCGGAACCGCACCGCCCGCTCGGACCAGGTCCTCCAGCTCCCGAGCCACCTGCAGGTTCCGCGGCCGGGGCAGCCCGTGCGCGATGATCGTCGACTCCAGCGCCACCACCGGCCGTCCCCGCTCCAGCGCGTCGGAGACCTCCGGTGAGACCACGAGCCCGGCGGTGTCGGGCGACTTGGGCATTCGGCACTCCCCCTATCACGACGGTTGCTCGCCGGTCCTCGTCGACCGGCGGAGACCGACGTTATCGGGACCCGCCCCAAAGTCGCGAAACGCCCTCCGCGCCCCGGCGGGCGCATGCCGCACGGGGACGCGCCCCTTCGCGGACGGCGCGGCGCCGGCAAGGGGCCCACGGGACTCGCGGAGGTTCGCGGAGGCTCTCGCGCGGGAGCGCGGGCGTCACCGCGGGGGCGGGGGGTCTCGGCGGGCGCTCAGCTCGGCGGCCACGGCGCGTTCCCGCTGGGCGGCGGCCTCGGCGCGGGCGCGATCCCGGTCGCGTTCCAGCTCGGCGACGCGCAACCGTTCGACCCGCAGGGCCACGCGCAGCTCCTCCAGCTCGCCGGTGAGGTCGCGCAGCCGCCGCTCGGTCTCGGCCGCCTCGGCGCGGGCCCGGTCGGCGTCCTCGCGGGCCCCCTGGGCCTCGGCCGCCGCCGCGACGCGCCGGGCCTGCTCGGCGCGGGCCCGATCGACGGCCTGATCGCGGGCCTGCTCGGCGGCGTGGGCGCGTTCTTCGGCGCGATCGCGTTCGGTCTCGGCCGCCTCGGCGCGGGCCCGCTGGACGGCCAGTTCCCGTTCGGCACGGTCGGCGGCCCGCCGCGCCTGCTCGGCCTCGGCGGCGGAGCGGTCGGCCCGCTGCTCGGCGCGACGGGCGCGTTCGGCCTCCTCGGCCGCCTGCCGGGCGGCGGTGCGGGCGCGCTGCTCGGCGTCCTCGGCCGCCTGCCGGGCCTGCTCGGCCTCCCGGCGGGCCCGTGCGGTCTCCTCGGCCGCCCGATGGACGGCCTCCTCCGCCTCCCGGGAGACGGAGGAGGCCTTCTGCTCGGCCTCGGCGGCCTGCGAGCGGGCCTCCTCGGCGGCCCGCAGGGCCTCGTCCCGTTCCCGTTCGGCCCGGCGGGCCCTGTCCAGGGCCTCCTCGGCCCGTTCGCGGGCGCGTCGGGTCTCCTCCTCGGCCCGGAGGGCCCGTTGCGCGGCCTCTTCCCGCGCCGCCATCGCGGCGGCCACCTGCGCCTGGGCCTCGGCGCGGATCGCGCTGATCTGCGCCTCCACGCCGCGCGGCGACAGCTCCGCCTCCAGCGCCTGGGCCAGCGGGGCGATCGCGGCGGCCAGGCCGCGTTCCATCCGCTCGTACAGGTCCTCGGCCCGCGCCAGCGCCCCCTCCAGCCCCGGCACCGACCGGCGCAGCTCCCGTTCCCGCTTGGCCCGCGCCTGGCAGTCGGTGCCGACGCAGTACTCCCGGGGGCGTCCCCGTCCGGGTCGCTGCGGCACCGGGTTGCCGCAGTAGCGGCACGCGCGGGTCTGCGGCGCCGCCTCTCCCACGGCCCCTCCCGCGGTCTCTTCCGCGGTCTCGTCCGCGACCCCCTGCGCGGCCGTCGGCCCGGTCGTCGGTGCGGTCTCCGGTGCGGCGCCGGTCTCGGCGCCCGTCTCCCTCGCTTCTCGCTGCGCGTCACCCACCCCACCATTAAATATTTTCTTTTTCTAGAAAACAAGTATCCAGATATATCCTCGCCGGCTAACTGACGGGAATGTTCGTTCCCAGAAGTCAGAGATGCGGGCGGGCCGCCGCGGACGCGAGGGGAGGGCGCCCCGACGCCGACCCCGCGCCCCTCCCGCGACGACGAAGCGACGCCGGCGCCCTTTTTCCGTCGCGCGGGCCGTCGCGGCGCTCCACGGCGAAGGAGACGGGAAGGGGGGACCCGGTCGACGCCCCCTGCCGCAGAGCCGCGACGGGCCTCGCACGGGCTCGGCGCGGACCCCGGCGCGCCCGCCCGGCGAAGCCCTCGGGGGCGCACCGCCTCGGAGGCGAGGGGCCCCGCGCCCGGAACGGCCCGCGCGGCAGGCCCGGGGCGGCGCCCGTCCCACGGTCCCCTCCCGCCTCGGGGCGGCGCGCCCCCGACATCAGGGTGTTTTCGCCGCCGAATGGGTGTTGGCCCTCATGCGACCGTCGCGGCGATCGGCCCATGGTGGAGATGAGGCCGCCTTCTCACCGCCCGATCCGCGTCGCCGGCTCCCTCGGCCGAGCCGCCCGACCGAAAGAGGGGGCCGGTGAGCGGCCGGCAGGGCCCGACGACGGCGCCGGACCCGAAGGGAGCGCTGCACGATGCCGACAAGCGACGCGGCACGACCCGTCCCGAGTCCGCCGCCGCGGTCCCCCGCCCGCCCGGCCGCCGGACCGGTGCGTGCTCCGGTGAGACCACCGGGCCCGAGGCCGCAGGTCAGGGCGGGCGGCGCCGCAGGACGGGGCCCTTTCGGCCCGCCGGGGCGCGGACCGTCCGCGGGCGCCGCAGGCCGATCGGGACGACCACGCCGAGCAACGAAGGGGATTGATGCCGGACGCCTTCTGCCGTACGTCGCTCACCCCGGTGCGCGTCACCGGCCCGAGAGGAAGGAGGGAACATGACCGGGGGCCTCGTGGCGGGCGGCGTGGACGCCGGCGGCCCGCCCGCCCAGCCGCCGACGGATCCGTTCGCGGCGGGACCGCCGTCGGGCGCGGTCCTCGCGGTGACGGTCCTGGTCGCGGCCGTGATCGCGGCCGCGGCGACGGTGCGGGTGGTCCCCGGGCACCGACGTCTGGTCCGCTGGCGGCTGGGCGGCGCCCCCACGGTGCGGGGCCCGGGTGTGGTGTGGATCCTGCCGGGCATCGACCGGTGGGAGCTCGTCCGACTGCGCACGGCCCCGCTGGAGCTGTGGGCGCAGGCCTCCACCCGCGACGGGGTGGTCGTGCACCTGAAGATCGTCGCCGTGATGTCGATCGCCGACCCCGACCGGTACGCGATACGGGAGGCCGAGGCCCCCGGAGCGGCCTGCGCCACGGCGGGCGTGCTCGTGGAGGAGCGGGTGCGCCGCTGCGTCGCCCGGCGGGAGCTGACCCGTCTGGCCGAGGCGATCGCCGCCGGCGACGCGCCGCTCCCCGACGAGGAAGACGATGCGCACCTGCGGGAGCTGGAGGAATGGGGGCTGTCGGTGTCGTCGATCCACATCGCCCGGGCCGACGTGCCCCTGCACGGCCTGCGCCGATGGGCCGCCCGCAGCGCCCCGCCGCCGGGCGGCCCGGACCGTCCCTGACGCCCCGGGGAGACGATATGAGGCGGCGCGGACCGACCGCCCCCCGCACCGTCCCCTCCACCCTCCGTGACGCCCCGTGCCGCCTTCGGGCCCGCGACGGCGGAGGGACGGGACGATGACCCTCTCGCAGCTGTATGTGGCGCTGCTGATCGGCGGCGGGGTGCTGCTGGTCAGCATCGCCGCCGCGCGCCTGGCCTACCGGGCCGGACTGCCCAGCCTGCTGCTGTTCCTGGCCGTCGGGGTCATCGTGGGCGAGGACGGGCTGGGCCTGGAGTTCGACAACGTGCAGCTGGCCCAGGCGGTGGGGACGACGGCGCTGGCGTTCATCCTCATCGAGGGAGGACTGACCACCTCCTGGGCCGACGTGCGGCGGCGGCTGGCCCCCGCGGGGGTGCTGGCGACCGTGGGCGTGGGCGTGTCGGTGCTGGTCACCGCCGTCGGAGCGCACCTGCTGCTGGGCATGGACTGGCAGCTGGCGCTGCTGCTGGGCGCGATCGTCTCCTCCACCGACGCCGCGGCGGTGTTCGCCGTGCTGCGGTCGGTGCCGCTGCCGACCAGGGTCACCGGCCTGGTGGAGGCCGAGTCGGGGTTCAACGACGCGCCCACCATCATCTTGGTGCTGGTGTTCAGCTCCGCCGCCACCGAGACGCCCCACCCCCTGCAGGCCCTGGGCAACGTGCTGTACCAGCTGGTCGTCGGCGCCCTCATCGGGCTGCTGGTGGCGCGCGTGGGCGTCAGCGCGCTGCGGCGCATCGCGCTGCCCGCGACCGGGCTGTACCCGCTGGCCATCGTCGGGTTCGGCATCGTCGCGTTCTCCACCGCCGGCGTGGCGGGCGCCAGCGGGATCATCGCCTCCTACCTGGCGGGCATGGTGATGGGCAACCAGCAGCTGCCGCACCGGGCGGCCACCCACTCCTTCGCCGAGGGCCTGGGCTGGCTCGCCCAGATCACGCTGTTCGTGATGCTCGGCCTGCTGGTCACCCCCACCCGGCTGCCGTCGGCCGTCGGGCCGGCCCTGGTGGTGGGGCTGATCCTGCTGCTGGCCTCCCGGCCGATCTCGGTGCTGGTGTGCCTGCTGCCGTTCCGCGTCCCCTGGCGGGAGCAGGTGTTCATCTCCTGGGCCGGGCTGCGCGGCGCCGTGCCCATCGTGCTGGCGACCTTCCCCATCGTCGCCGGCGTCCCCGGCGCGCGGGACCTGCTGCACATCGTGTTCTTGCTGGTCGTGGTGTTCACCCTCATCCAGGGGCCGGGGCTGGCGCCCCTGGCCCGGCTGCTGGGGCTGATCCGTCCCGACCGGGCGCGCGAGCTGCAGGTCGAGGCCGCCCCGTTGGACGTGCTGGGCGCCGAGCTGCTGACCTTGACCATCCCGCCCGGCTCCCGGCTGCACGGCGTGGAGATCGCCGAACTGCGGCTTCCCCCGCCCGCCGCGATCAACCTGATCATCCGTGACGGCACCGCCCTGGTGCCCGGGCCCACCACCGTGCTGCTGGAGGGCGACGAACTGCTCATCGTGGCCACCAGCGCCACCCGTCAGGCCGCCGAACGCCGGTTGCGCGCCGTCGGCCGCCGCGGCCGCCTGGCCTACTGGCACGGCGAATACGGCGACCCCGACCCCGAACCCGCGCCCGACGGCGGACCCGACCGCCCCTCGACCCCCTCGACACGTCAGCGGAGGTGACCATCATGCGCATCGTTCCCGCCACGGTCCCGGGCACCGGCACCGTGCATCACATCCACACCCGCCGCGGGCAGCGGCTGGCCGTCCTCGTCCGCGACGGCGGAGCGCACACCCTGTACGTCTACGGCCCCTGCGCCGACGGCGGTCACGACCCCGACCGCCCCGCCCACAGCATCGACCTGGACCGCGATGAGGCCGACCGGCTGGCCCGGCTCCTGCACGACCGGTCGGTCATCGATCGGATCGCCGCGCTGGAACGCCGCCTGGACGAGCTCGCCTCATCCGGGCGCGCATCGCGATGAGCCGCGCCGGAATCCCCTCCCCCGGCCCGCCGTCGAGCGAGCCTTCAGGCGATGGGCCCGCGCTCGTGAGCGCGAAGCGCCGGGGCGGCGTGCGCCCGCCGCGGGGCGTCGGCGGTCCCGCGCTCGCCGGCCGGGGCCCGGCGGTGCGCCGGCCCCGAGAGGGGTTGCGCGCTCGCGCGTCGGGCCGCGGCGACCGCCCGTCCCGAGCTTCGGCCGGCCCGCGGGCCGGCCGGTCCGCCGAAGGCCATGACGGTCTTCCGCCGTGCGCGTGCGGCGCTCGCATGAGATACGGCGCGGGAAGGGACGACGCGAGGGGGTCGAGGAGGCGCCGGGAGGGCGGGTCCTCGGTCAGCCGCCGAGCGCGCGGCGCGCGACCTCGGGCGGGGCCGCCGCGATGACCTCATCGAGCGCCCGCAGGGACGTCTGCAGATCCGCGATCGATCGGGTGATCCTGTCCCGTTCCCGGTGAAGGTCGGCGAGCAGGCCCGGGCAGGTGGGGACCAGCCGGTCGCCGTCCTCGCGCAGGCAGGGCAGGATCGTGGCGATGGCGGCGGTGTTCAGGCCGGCGGCCAGCAGGCTGCGGATGCGGCGAACGGTGTCGACGTCCTCCTCGTCGTATTCCCGGTAGCCGTTGGGGCTTCGCCGGGGATGGAGCAGGCCCTGCTCCTCGTAGTAGCGCAGCAGACGCTCATGGACGCCGGTCCGTCGTGACAGCTCGCCGATGCGCACGGCCCCTCCACGGCCCGCCCCGGAAGAGGGCGTCGAGACGACTTGACCCTCACATGGATGTGAGAGTTCAACGTCCTCGCCATGACGAGGACGCACGCGATCCTCGCCGCCCTGTGCGTGAGCGTCTTCACCGTAGGGACGGCGGAGTATGTGGTCTCCGGGTTGTTGCCCCAGATCAGGGCGGACCTGGAGGTGTCGGTGAGCACGGCCGGCCAGGCGGTCACCGTGTACGCGCTCGGCGTGGTGGCCGGTGGACCCGTCGTTGCCGTGCTGACCGCCGGGATGCCCCGCAGGAGACTGGCGCTGGGTCTGATGCTGCTGTTCACGGCGGGCAGCGCGATCTGCGCCCTGGCCCCCTCCTATGAGCTCCTGCTGACCGGGCGCCTGGTCTCTTCGTTCAGCCACGCCGCCTTCGTGGCCTTGGCGCTGATGGTGGCGACCGGTGTGGTGCCGCCCGACAGGACCGGCACGGCGGTCGCCACGGTCGCCTCCGGATTCACCGCGGCGACCGTGCTCGGCGTGCCGTTGGGCGCGCTGCTGGGGGAGCACGCCGGTTGGCGCGCCACGTTCGCGGTCTTGACCGCCGCGGCGCTGGCGGGCACCGCGCTGCTGTCGGTCGCGCTGCCCGCGCAACCGGCCCCGGCCACGCGGCTGAGGGACGAGGTCCGGGCGGTGACCCGCCGCCCGGTCCTCGCGGTCATGGCCGCCACCGCCGTGGGCTTCTCCAGCGTCGCCGTGGTGTTCACCTACATCGCTCCGCTGCTGATGCGCACGTCGGGGTTCTCCGCCACGGCGGTCTCGGGGCTTTTGTTCGCCTACGGGGCGGGCGGTTTTCTCGGCAACCTCATCGCCGGCAGGCTCGCCGACACCTCCCTCGGCGCCACCGTGCGCGGTGTCCTCGGCGGGCTGGCCGGCGTGCTCGCCCTCACTCCGTTCGCCGTCTTGTGGCCGCCCACCGCGGTGGCGGCGGTGCTGGTGTTCGGTCTGCTCTCCACCGCCACCATCGCGCCTTTGCAGGGGCTGCTTTTGCGGCACGCGGGCGATGCCCCCACCCTGGCGGTGTCCGTCAACGTCGGGGCCTTCAACCTCGGCGTGGCCGCCGGCTCGGCCGTCGGCGGCGTCATCGTCTCGGCGGGCGCCCTGCGCTGGACCGGCCTGGCCGGCGCGGCGCTGGCCCTGACGGGCCTGGCCTTGACCCGTCTGGCCCTGCCTAGGACGTCCCCGCCCGCGCCGCCGGTCGCCGCCGACGCTCCATGCGCGGCCGACGGCGCGGCCGACACCATGGCCGACACCGTCGTGACCTGCGACGCCGTGCACGCTCATGACCGTGCGGTCCCGTGCGGCGACCGGCCGTGACCGGCGTCCGAGAGGGCGACGCCCCTCCTCGACGCCCGGCCCGCTCCCGCCTCCTGCGGCGGGGCCGCCGCCGGTCGGGCGCCGGCGTCGCGGGCGGTGCCCGACCCCTCCGCCCGCGCGGACGGCCGGCGGGCGCGCGGCCTCCTCACCATAGGGCCGGGATCCTCTGCGGCCCCGCCGGGCGGGGCCGCACGACGCAGGCGACGCCTCACGGAGGAGACGGCCCCGTCACCGGGGCCCGAAGATGAGCGTCGCGCGGGGCGGAACGACGGTAGATTGCCGCCATGCCCGAGATCGCACCGGCAGCCGCGCTCCCCCCGGTCCTGCCGGGGGCGGTCCCGCAGCGGGGCCCGGCGGGGGATCCGTTCACGGTGTACATCGCGTCGCTGGGCAGCCCGGGATCGCGGAGGGCAATGGCGGCGTGCCTGCACCGGATCGCGGCGCTCACCCTGACCGCCCACGGCGCCGAGCCCGGTCCGGAGCCGGCGCGGACGTTCCCGTGGGCGGCGCTGCGGGCCGAGCACACCGAGATGATCCGGGCGCTGATCGCCCGGCAGACCACGACCGGGCCCGACGGGACCGAACAGCCGTGGTCGCCGGCCTACCGCAACAAGCATCTGTCGGCGCTGCGGGGGGTGCTGGAGGCCGCCTGGCGGCTGGGGCTGATGAGCACCGACGAGCATCGCCGGGCGGCGGCGGTGCGGAACTTCCGCGGCAGCCGGCTCCCGGCGGGACGCAGCGTGCACGCGGAGGAGTTCGCCGCGCTGCTGCGGGTGTGCGCGGCCGATGAGTCACCGGCGGGGCGGCGGGACGCGGCGCTGCTGGCCGTGCTCTACACCACCGGGGCGCGCAGGTCGGAGGTCACCGGGCTGCGGCGGGAGGACTACGACCCGGGCGAGCGGTCGCTGCGGATCACCGGCAAGGGCGACAAGCAGCGGATCGAGTACGTGCACGAGCGTGCGGCCGTGCTGCTGGGGGAGTGGCTGGCGGTCGACGAGCGCAGGCGGGGTCCTTTGTTCAAGCCGGTGCACCGGTCGGGGGCGATCCAGCATCGGCCGATGACGGACGCGGCGGTGCGCAACGCGGTGGTCAAGCGGCGGCGGCAGGCGGGGCTGCCGCCGATGACGCCGCATGATTTCCGCCGCACGTTCATCGGGAACCTGCTGGACGCCGGGGTGGACCTGGCCACGGCGCAGGCGCTGGTGGGGCACGCCTCCCCGGCGACGACCGCGCGGTACGACCGGAGGCCGGAGCGGCGGCGGCGGGGGGCGGTGGACCGCCTGCCGTTCCCGGAGTTCACCATGTGAAACATTCGGGGCTGAGCCGGGGCGATGTGCACCCGCACAATATGGGGCGCTGGAACGAGGCCCCGGTTTTCCTCATGCGGCCCGGGCCCCCCGCCGCGTCCTCCCCTCCCTGGACGCGGCGGGGTCTTTCCGCATTTTGCGCCCGGTTTGATCCCCGTATGAGCATTCGAGGTGGTTAGCGGCCGGAGGGCGGGGCACGTCACCGCCGATGACCGAATGTTCTCGGGGGGAACAATGATCACACTGCTGCGTCGGATGGGCGTCTCGTCCTCCATGATGTACACCGCCGGGATCGCCTCGATCGGCCTGTCGGTGGCGAGCTGGTTCGCCTCCAAGAACCTGGAGGCGGCGAGCCTGGCCCGCGCCGACCGGTGGGGCATCTTCGTGGGCCAGTGGGCCCCGACGTTCTTCGCCCTCGGCTGTGCGCTGCGGCTGGAGGAGCAGTGGGGTGAGACCAGCCGTTCCGATGCCCGGATGACGGAGCAGCCGGCTCCGGAGACCATGCCGGTCGGCTGAGACGATCGAGGCGCTGCGCGCGGTGCCGCCCCGGCCGGGGCGGCACCGCGTGGTGCTGATGCGAGAAGACGCGGCGCGCGGCGGCGCCGGGCGCCTTCGGCCGGCGGTGTCGGGGCCGGTCGAAGGCGGCGGATGCGGACGGGGGCGGGGATGCGGTGACGCCGCGGCGCGAAGGGGCCGGCCGCGGGCGGTGCCCCGGGTCGGCGCACCGGCGCGGGCTCGCCGGACCCGCGTCGGCCGGCGGGGCCGAGGACGGTGCGTTCACCGGCGGCGAGGCGCCCCGTCGAGGAGGCCGTCGGAGCGCGGGGGCCGCCGCACCGGGAACGGCAGCCGGCCGTCGCCCACATGAACTCCCCTTGCCAGGGGACGAACCGGGCGTGGCATGAGGGGTGACCGGGCGTCTTGACGTTGTGAAGGGGATCTGCGATCGGTCCGCGTCGGCGACGGGCCTTCGGATGAGCCGGACGGGTCCTCCACGGCGGCCTCGGCCGGGTGCATCGCGGTCGGAAGGGACGCGCCGCAGGGCGTTCGGTCCGCGGCGCCGCCGATGTCGACGACCGATCGGTCCCGCCCCGCCGGCCCGGCCCGGCCCCTGGAAGCGGCCGGCGCCGCCGATGACCGCGGGCGGGGATCCGGTCGGGTGCTCTCGGTGCGGTCCGGGCGGCGGCACGGCGTGCGCCGGAGCCGACGCCCGTCGGGCGGTCATCGCGGTGCGCGTCCCGCCGTCGCCGCCGCCCCGGGCGGAACGGCGCGGGAGCGGCCCTTGCCGGTCGGGCGGTGCCGGCGCCGAAACGGCGGGTTATCGTGAAATCCTGACGCGGCAAAGGCGGGGGTAGTGGACGAACGGCACGAGACAGCACTGTCGCGGCGGGCGGAGCGGCCCGCACCCGCCACCGATCCCCGCACCGGATCCGGGCCGGAGGACACGGTGAGCGGGGTGGTCGTGGCGCGCACGGACCGGCGGCCCACGATGCCCGACGCGGTGCCCGACGCGGTGCGGCGGCGCGCCGCCGAGGCGGCCGAGGACGCCGCCGCGGTGATCATGCGGCGGCTGGCGGGCACCCCGGTGATGCGGGCGGCCGAACAGGCCGCCCGGGAGGCGATGGTCACGGCGGCGCAGGCGGCGGCCGAACGGGCGCTGGCCGAGGCCCGCACCGCCGTCGGCGGCAACCGGCTGGCCGGTGCGGCGCTGG
>NZ_RRYT01000052.1 GCF_006363815.1 Thermomonospora catenispora | reverse complement strand
GGCGCCCGACGGGGTCGCCGGCGCCCCGGCCCCGGGCGAGGCTGATCGCGCTGGCCGCGGCCGGCGCGATCACGGTGCTCGGGGGGACGGCCGTCACCGTGGCGCTCCTCCGCGGCGGCCCCGCCGGCTCGGGCGGCGCCGGCACCGCGGCCGCACAGAGCCCCTCCCCGTCCGGAACGGCCGCCTCCAGCCCCGCCGCGACGCCCGGCGACAGGACGCCCTCCGCCGGCGGCCCCTGTCGTTATCTGGCGGCCGACGGCGGATCCGTCACACGGGTCGGCGCCCCTCCGGCGCGTCCGGTGGCCGACGGTCCCGTCCGGGCGCTCCTGACCACCGACCGGGGCGCCCTGGTGCTGGATCTCGACGGCGCCAACGCCCCCTGCGCGGTCAACTCGATCGTCCATCTGGCCGCGAAGGGCTTCTACGACGGCACCCGTTGTCATCGGCTGACGACCGCCCCGGACCTGCGCATCCTGCAGTGCGGCGACCCCTCCGGCGACGGCACCGGCGGCCCCGACTACCGCTTCGCCGCCGAGAACACCCGCGACGCCCGCTACACCCGCGGGGTGGTGGCGATGGCCCGCTCCGCCGAGCCCGACTCCACCGGGAGCCAGTTCTTCATCGTCTACGGCGACTCTCAGATCCCCCCCGACTACACCGTCGTCGGCCGGGTGGCGACCGGCATGGAGGTGATCGACCAGGTCGCCCGGGGCGGCGTCGACCCCGTGCTGTCCCCCGAGGACGGCTCCCCCCGCATCCCCATCACCATCCAGAGCCTCCGCACCGAGCCCCTCTAGGTCTCTCCGCTCCTCCGGCCGGGGGCGGTCACGGCTCTGCGACGGCCGGCACGGGGCGGGAGTCGTCGATCTTGCGGGCGATGAGGAGGTAGGCGTCGCCGGAGCCGCGCTGGAGCGGCAGGGTCAGCAGGTCGGCGACCATGCCCAGCCCCACCAGCGGGACGGCCAGGAGCTGGGCGGTGAGCGCGCGGACGTGGCGGGCGGGGCCGGGCGGCGCGGCGCCCTGCCAGGGGCGTTCGGCGTCCGGGCCGATGAGGTCGACCAGGGCCGCGGCGGCGGAGGCGACGTCGGTGCCGCGGCGGGGGCCGCGACGCTGCTCGGCGAGGATCTGGAAGCCGCGGATCTCCAGGGCCCGTTTGAGGTTGCCCGGCGGGATCATGTGCAGGCTCCGGGGCGGTCGGTAGGGCGGCCACAGGCCGCGCAGCAGCCGGGCCATCGGGCACTGGGGGTCGGGCGTCTCGATCAGCAGGTGCCCCCCGGGCTCTAAGATCTTGGCGGCCAGGTCCAGCTCGGCCAGCGGGTCGGGGGTGCGCTCCAGATAGCGGTGCATGCTGATCATGTCGTAGCGGCCGATCAGGTCCGGGCCCACGTCCAGGAACGAGGACCGGTAGGCGTGGTCGATCCAGCCGCGCCGGGCCGCGTCCTCCACCCCGTCGCCCACGTCGAGTCCGTCGAACTCGGTGTCGGGGAAGACCGTGCGGGCCACCCGGCAGAAGTGCCCCTTGCCGGTGCCGACGTCCAGCCAGCGGCGGGGGGCGGTGAACCGTTCGGCGAGCCGGGCGCGGCGGAGGCAGTCCTCGGCGGCGGAGCTGAAGATCAGCTCGGCCGACAGGTCGCCGAGCCCGTCGCAGACGTCCCGGTCGTAGAAGTCCAGCCCTTCGGGGGTGAGCCGGGGGTTCTGGAAGACGTGCCCGCAACCGCGGCAGCGGTCCAGCCGGAAGCGGCCGGGCTTGGCCTGCACGGTGTCCCGGGCGACCAGGTGACGCACCAGGTCGAGGGAGCCGCACCAGGGGCAGTCGGGGCGGCGCTCGCCCAGGCGGCGCTCCACGCCAGCGGCGATCTCGGCGGCGTAGCGGGCGCGGGCCTCCTCGCGCCGCTCGATCTGCCGGCGTTCCCAGCGGCTGCGGGGGGCGCGCAGGGTGCGCCAGATCGTCAGCGGGGTGCGCACCGGCCGCAGCCAGGCCGCCCGGTGCAGGTCGGCGGGCCGCAGCGGCGTCCCGACGAAGATCAGGTAGGGGATCAGGCAGTACAGCAGCACCAGCCCGAGCCCCGTCCACAACTCGATCAGCGGTCCGGTGAGCACCAGCAGCCAGGCGCCGCCGGTGCCGTAGAGGGTGCGCGGGAGGGTCAGGGCGGGCGGCGGGTCCAGCGCCTGGGAGCGCAGCCAGGCGCGCCGCTGGGCGGTGCGGTCGGTTCCCGGGAACGGGGCGACCGCCATGTCCGCGGTGTCGACGTGGAGCCGGACCCGTGCCGTCGCCTCGCCCATCTCGCCCGCGTCCAGCCCGCCGCGCGGATCGATGCCCGAGCGCGCCATGCCCTCCTCGTCGACCAGCACGGCGTATCCGGCGCCCCGTCCCATTCCGAAGCGGTCCTCGCGGTAGGCGCGGGGGTCGACGTTGCGGATCAGGTCGAGCGCCTGCTCGGCGGGCAGGTCGCGCGGCACCAGGTCGAGCATGCCGATCCCGTGGCGGCGGGCGTGGTCGGCGGCGGCCCGCAGCACCCGGTCGGGCACCGCGGCGTCCTCGGCGGTGAGCGCGAGGTATCCGGTCGGGGCGGGGGGCCGCCCGGGGGATCTGGAGCCTGTGCAGCCCGGTGACCCGGTGTCGCAGCCGCAGGCCGTTGATCAGCAGGGCGGCGGCCATCAGCCAGATCATCCAATTCACGGGTGCGTCTCCCCAGACTCGGCCCGGCGTGCGGACGGGTCGTGATCGATCGCCGCGGCTCGGCAGACTGACGTACCGCCACAAAACGGAACAAGTAACTCGGGTCGACAACAGCGGGCGGCCCGTGTCATTCGACCGACAAGACCACCCGCCGTTGTCACGCGACTGACAAGACGCCGCCCGCACCGACGCGTTCACCGACGAGTGACACGGCGTCCGGTGCGGCAGGCCGCCCGGCACGGCGATCACGCGAAGACCGCCCGGACCGCCGCCCGGCGAACGTCGGCGGGCTCCAGACTGTCCGAGCCGGAGGCGGCCTCGGACGCGGTGAACCGGACCGTGAAGGTCCATTTGCCCGTTCCAGAGAGACGGCCTCGGCGGGACGATCGAACCTGGCCGTCGCTTTACCCGTTCCATGGCGGGGCGGACGGCCATCGGTCCCGGATTCGAGAAACCGATGTGGAACGGCTCGACGCCGGCCGCCGAGCGCTCATCGCCATGCGGACGTCGGCATGTCCGCTGATCATGAAGGCTTTGGCGATGGATCGTCCCGATTGGCAATTTTTCGGCATTGACCGCAAACGGCCATTGCCTGACCCATGAATCCGACCTAGCGTCCCCAACAGGGGGCGCGTTCACCCACCCATCGCCCACGGCGCTCCGCCGATCGAGGAGAACACATGGCCGAACGCGATGAGCTCTGGCGGCGGCTCGGCGAAGTGGCCGCCGAATTCGCCGGAACAGCGATTTTGATTCTGTTCGGCTGCGGCGTCGTCGCCCAGGTGGTGGCGGGCGGGCTCGGTGACCACGACAGCATCGCCTGGGCGTGGGGCCTGGGCGTCACGCTGGGGGTGTACGTCTCGGCCCGCATCAGCGGCGCCCACATCAACCCGGCGGTCACCGTGGCGCTCGCGGTGTTCAAGGACTTCCCCTGGCGCAAGGTCGCCCCGTACGTGCTGGCGCAGACCGCCGGCGCGTTCGTCGCCGCGCTGATCGTCCGGTGGAACTACAGCGAAGTGCTGGCCGAGGTCGATCCCGGCCACACCATCAAGACGCAGGGGGTGTTCTCCACCCTGCCCGGCAACGGCACCCTCCCGGTGGGCACCTGGGGGGCCTTCCGCGACCAGATCATCGGGACCGCGATCCTGCTGTTCCTGGTGCTGGCGATCACCGACCTCCGCAACGACGCGCCGGCCGCCAATCTGGCCCCGGTGGTGATCGGGCTGATCGTGGTGGCCATCGGGATGGCCTGGGGCACCAACGCGGGGTACGCCATCAACCCCGCCCGCGACTTCGGGCCGCGCCTGGCCTCGTTCCTCACGGGCTATGGCGGGGCATGGCGTGATCAGTACGGTGATCTGTACTTCTGGGTACCCATCGTGGGGCCGCTGATCGGTGGCGTGCTCGGCGCCGGCCTCTACAAGGCGTTGATCGGTCGGTTCCTGCCGACCGGCGGCGGGCAGCAGCCGACGGACCTGCCCAGCCGGTCCAAGTACGAGGCGGCCTGAGCCGCACGGGCAACGAGGAGGAGCGATGGCCGACTTCGTGGGCGCCGTCGACCAGGGCACGACCAGCACCCGCTTCATGATCTTCGACCACGGCGGCAACGAGATCGCCCGCCATCAGCTGGAACACGAGCAGATCCTGCCGCGCGCCGGCTGGGTCGAGCACAACCCCACCGAGATCTGGGAGCGCACCCGCGCGGTCATCCAGACCGCGTTGAACAAGGCGAACCTGACGCACGCGGACCTGGCCGCGCTGGGCATCACCAACCAGCGCGAGACCACCGTGGTCTGGAACCGCAGGACCGGGCGGCCGTACTACAACGCGATCGTCTGGCAGGACACCCGCACCGACAAGATCGCCTCCGCCCTGGAGCGCGAAGGGCACGGCGAGGTGATCCGCCGCAAGGCGGGCCTGCCGCCCGCCACCTATTTCGCCGGCGGCAAGATCCAGTGGATCCTGGAGAACGTCGAGGGGGTCCGGGAGGCCGCCGAGGCGGGCGAGGCGATCTTCGGGACGACCGACACCTGGCTGCTGTGGAACCTCACCGGCGGTCCCGACGGCGGGGTGCACGTCACCGACGTCACCAACGCCAGCCGCACCATGCTGATGGACCTGGAGACCCTGGACTGGGACGAGGAACTGCTGTCGCTGTTCGGCATCCCCCGCGCCATGCTCCCGGCGATCCGGCCGTCCTCCGAACCCCGCGGCTACGGGGTGACCCGCTCCGACGGGCCGCTGGGCGGGGAGGTGCCGCTGACGGCCGCGCTCGGCGACCAGCAGGCCGCCACCGTCGGGCAGGTGTGCTTCGCCCCCGGCCAGGCCAAGAACACCTACGGCACCGGCAACTTCCTGCTGCTCAACACCGGCACCGAGCCGGTCCGCTCCTCCAACGGGCTGCTCACCACCGTGTGCTACAAGTTCGGCGACGAGCCCGCCGTGTACGCGCTGGAGGGCTCCATCGCGGTCACCGGGTCGGCGGTGCAGTGGCTGCGCGACCAGCTCGGCATCATCTCCGGCGCCGCGCAGAGCGAATACCTGGCCCGGCAGGTCGAGGACAACGGCGGCGTGTACTTCGTCCCGGCGTTCTCCGGGCTGTTCGCCCCCTACTGGCGGTCGGACGCGCGCGGGGTCATCGTCGGGCTGTCCCGCTTCAACAACAACGCCCACCTCGCCCGGGCCACGCTGGAGTCGATCTGCTACCAGACCCGCGACGTGGTGGAGGCCATGCGGGAGGACTCCGGCGTCTCCCTCGACGTGCTGAAGGTCGACGGGGGCGTCACCGCCAACGAGCTGTGCATGCAGATCCAGGCCGACGTGCTCGGGGTCCCGGTGTCCCGCCCGGTGGTGGCCGAGACCACCGCGCTGGGCGCCGCCTACGCCGCGGGCCTGGCGGTGGGCTTTTGGAAGTCCACCGACGAGCTCATCGCCAACTGGAACGAGGACCGCCGCTGGCTGCCCCAGTGGACCGAGGAGCAGCGCGCCGAGGGCTATGCGGGCTGGAAGAAGGCCGTGGAGCGCACCTTCGGCTGGGTCGACGTCGACTGACGCCCGATCAGGGCCGGCCGATCGGCGGCCGGCGGCCGGCCGACCGGGCCCCGCCGGTCCGGCGGGCCGGTCTGATCGCCCGTCCCGGCTCGTTCAGCCCTCCGGTCGGTCCGGTCGATCCCCGGTCAGCCCCAGGCGAGCGTCCGCCAGGGGCTGGCCGGGTCGTGGGCGAGGATCCGGTGGGCGGTCAGCGAGCCGGTGTAGCAGTCGCCGAACTCGCCGTCGTCGAAGCGCAGCACCCGGCCGAGCACATAGCCCGCCGAGAAGTCCTCCCAGGAGGAGTAGGCGTCGGCGCTCAGCCTCCCGGCGCGCACCACCACCTCCTCGGCGGTCTCCCGGTCGCAGTAGCCGGCCAGCAGCCCCCAGCGGGCCATGGCGACCGCGCGCCCGTAGTCGTAGGCGGCCACGCTGCGCACATACCCGTCCTCGGGGAGCAGGCCGTCGGCGCGGAACCGCTCCTCGTAGCGGCGGATCATCCGCGTCGACTCCACGACGGCCCGCACGGCGTCCGGCTCGATCCGACGCTCGGCGCACCAGGCGACGACGGCGTCCCGCCATGCGGCGTCGTCGATGCGCCCGCCCTCCCGGGCGCGCAGGGACAGCGCCAGCTCCACGCCCGCGTCGGAGTTCTCGGCCTTGAGCAGCAGCAGGGTCTGCTCCCGCCAGTCCTCGGCGTCGGTGACGCCCCAGCTCTCGCGCAGCAGCTCCAGCGCGTGGACGCGGTCGTGGTCGCGGTCCTCGAGCCCGTTCCAGGGGGTGCCGTTGCCCACCGCCAGGTGGGCGCCGCAGGCCAGCCCGAACGCCAGCGGCCCCCAGGCGGGGCCGCCCCGTTCGGCGACCAGCCGGTCGGTGTCGTGGACGTGGCCGCAGGAGGCGGGGGCGAGCGCCTCGGCGAGCATGTCCTCGAGCTCCCGGCGGGCCGGCGAGCCCGGCGGCAGCTCGGCCGCCAGCCGCCGCAGCGCCGGCTCGGCCGCCCGCGCCCCCTTGGCCGCCAGCGCGGCGCGTCCCACCAGCACCGCCGTCCGTTCGGCCCGGTCGTGCCGGTTCAGCTCCCGCCAGGCGGCCAGCGCCGCGTACGCCCTCTCGAGGGCCTCCTTGGAGCGTCGTTCCGCCAGCAGGATGCGCGCGGCCTGCCCGTCGAGCACCGCCCGCGCCTGCCGTGCCCGGGCGGAGGAGTGCGGCGTCGCCGGCAGGGTCGGGGCGACGCGGTCGGCCTCCGCCAGGACCTTCAGCGCCTCCGCGCGCCGTCCGCCCTCGTACAGGGCGCGGGCGTAGCGGCCCCGCGCCCCCAGCGCCCCGTAGGGATCCCCGTGGACCGCCAGCGCACCGGAGGCGCGCCGATAGGCGGCCGCCGCCTCCAGCGGCCGGCCGGCCTGCTCCAGCCGTCGTGCCGATGCGAGCAGATCCTGGGGATCGTCCATGGAGGTCCTTTTCCCTCCTCGTCGCGAGCCGATCGACAACCTACCGATCCGCCCCGGCCGCATCCGCCGGAATCCACTCGAATCCAGGCCGCATCCGGTCTAATCGGATCGCATCCGACCGAGCCCGGCCGCGTCCGATCGAGCCCGGTCGAGTCCGGTCACATCGGATCGCATCCGATCGCATCCGATCGAGTCGGTCGGGTCCGCGGCCGGATGCGGCCGGGGGCGCCTGTGACGGTGCGGCGGGCCTAGCGCCGCGGCAGGCCGGCGAACCGGGCGTGCCGGGCGGCCAGACGGGCGTCCGGCTCGGTCCCGGCCAGTGCGCGCAGCTCTGCGGACACCAGGGCGGCGGTGCGGGCGCAGAACTCCTTCGGCTCGGCGGCGGCGTCCGGGCGTTCGGGGATGATCCGGTCGACGATCCCGGCGGCGTGCAGGTCGGCCGAGCGGACGCCCTGGGCCTGCGCCATCTCGGCGGCGCGGTCGACGGTGCGGTGCACGATCGCGGACGCGCCCTCCGGCGGGAGGGGGGACAGCCAGCCGTGCCGGGCGCACAGCACCCGGTCGGCGGGCAGCAGGGCCAGCGCGGCGCCGCCGGTCCCCTCCCCCAGCAGCACCCCCAGCGTGGGGACCGGCAGGGCGGTCAGCTCGGCCAGGCAGCGGGCGATCTCCCCGGCCAGGCCGCGTTCCTCGGCCTCGGCGCTCAGCACCGCGCCGGGGGTGTCCACCACGGTGACCAGCGGCAGGGACAGCTCGCGGGCCAGCCGCATGCCGCGCCGGGCGACCCGCAGCCCGGCCGGGCCGAGCGGACGGCCGGTGCGCTGGCTGCGCCGGTCCTGGCCGATCACCACGCACGGCACGCCGCCGAACCGGGCCAGCGCGAGCAGCAGCCCCGGGTCGGCCTCGCCCTCGCCGGTCCCCGACAGCGCGCTCACCTCGGTCGCCCCGTACTTGAGCAGCTCGCGGACCCCCGGCCGGTCGGGGTCGCGGGAACGCCGGATGGACTCCCAGGCCGGCAGGTCCGGCGCGGGCTCCTCCTCGCGCGCCCCGACATCCGCCGCGAGCCCCGACGGCTCGTCGGTCGTCTCGCCGCACAGCACCGACAGGGCGCGGGAGGCCAGCTCCGGCAGGTCGGCGACGTCCACCACCGCGTCCACCACGCCCTTGGCGGCGAGGTTCTCGGCGACCTGGACGCCTTCGGGGAACGGCTCGCCGTGCAGCGCCCGGTACACCCGCGGCCCCAGGAAGCCGATCAGCGCCCCGGACTCGGCCACGGTGACGTGCCCCAGCGAGCCCCACGAGGCCAGCACTCCGCCGGTGGTGGGGTGGCGCAGGTAGACCAGATAGGGCAGACCGGCGGCGCGGTGCCGCATCACGGCGGCGGTGATCCGGGCCATCTGCACGAACGCCGGCGTGCCCTCCTGCATGCGGGTGCCGCCGGAGGAGGGGGCGGCCAGCAGCGGGATCCGCTCGGCGGTGGCGCGTTCGACGGCCGCCACGATCCGGTCGGCGGTGGCGATGCCGATGGAGCCGGCCAGGAAGCGGAACTCCGACACCACGAACGCCACCCGCCGGCCGCGCAGCCGCGCCTCACCGGTGATCACGGCCTCGTCGCAGCCCGACCGCTCCCGCGCCGCGGCCAGTTCGGCGGCGTACTCCGAGCCGGGCTCGGCCACCGGGGGCGGCGGCTCGTCCCAGGACCGGTGGCTGCCGGGGTCGGCGATGGCCTCGACCAGTTCCCGCGCTCCCAGCCGGATCATCGTCCCTCACCCGCCCGCTCGGTCTCCTCCAGCCAGGCCAGCACCGACTCGGTGTGCTGGCCGAGCAGCGGCGGCGCGGTGTGCTCGCGGGGCGGCTCCCCGTCGAACCGCAGCGGCGGGCCGGGCAGCTCGATCCGGCCGAGCCGGGGGTGGTCCACCTCGATCACCAGGCCCTGGGAGCGGGTCTGCTCCCACTGGTAGACCTCGTCGATGGTGCGGATCGACCCGGCGGGGACGCCGGCCTCGGCCAGCCGGTCCAGCCAGACCCGCCGGGGCTCGGTCGTCAGCACCCGTTCGATCTCGGCCGTCAGCTCGGCGCGGCGGGCGGCGCGGTCGGGAATGGTGGCGTAGCGCTCATCGTCGGGGTCGATGCCCACGATCGGCGCGAACCTGCGCCACAGGCCCTGGTTGGCGACGCCGATCTGGATCTCCCCGTCGGCGCAGCGGAACGTCCCGTACGGGGCGATGGAGGGGTGATCGTTGCCGATGGACACCGGCGCCTCGCGGCCCACCGTCCAGCGGGTGCCCTGGTAGGCGTGCGCCGCGACGACCGAGGCCAGCAGCGAGGTGCGCACCACCTTGCCCTTGCCGGTGCGGGCGCGCTCGTACAGGGCGGCGACGATGCCGAAGGCGCCGTTCAACCCGGCCAGCACGTCGCAGATCGACAACCCCACCTTGGAGGGGCGTCCGGGCGGCCCGGTGACGCTCATGATCCCGGCCTCGCCCTGCATGATGGCGTCGTAGCCGGGCCGGCCGCCCTCGGGGCCGTCGTGTCCGAACCCGGTGATGGACAGCACGATCAGGCCGGGGTTGAGCTCGTGCAGCCGCCGGATCGGGAAGCCGAGGCGGTCCAGCACCCCGGTGCGGAAGTTCTCCACCAGCACGTCGGCGCGCCGCACCAGGCGGGTGAGCACGTCCCGGCCCTCGTCGGACTTCAGGTCCACGACGATGGACTCCTTGTTGCGGTTGCAGGACAGGAAGTAGGTGCTCACCCGGTCCTCGCCGACGAACGGCGGGCCCCAGTGCCGGGTCTCGTCGCCGGTTTCGGCCTCCACTTTGATCACTCGGGCGCCGAGATCGGCCAGCATCATCGTCGCGTGCGGGCCGGCCAGGACCCGGCTCAGGTCGACGACGACGATGCCCTCCAGCGGTCCGGACAACGCGTTTCCTCCTCCGGCGGCGAACGTCGATTATCTCCCGGAATACCCGGTTGAGTTAAGGAGGCCCGTTCTGCCGATAACGGACGGCCCGGCGGCGGCCCGAACCGAAACAAATGAATCACATGGTGTAGTTTCGTAACCACTGACAGTGAGATCCGGTGAGGAGGAAGTCGCCATGCCGCGTCTGACGCGCACCGCGCTCACCGCCGCGCTGGCCGGGGCCGCCGCGGTCGTCGCCGCCGCGCCCGCCACCGCGACGCCCGCGTTATCGATCGTCGACGCCCACGGTCCGACCTACACCTATGACGACGCGTACCGGTCGG
The DNA here is from genome assembly GCF_006363815.1 of Thermomonospora catenispora. Classification (GTDB taxonomy): domain Bacteria; phylum Actinomycetota; class Actinomycetes; order Streptosporangiales; family Streptosporangiaceae; genus Thermomonospora; species Thermomonospora catenispora. The sequence goes on along the minus strand of NZ_RRYT01000052.1, from coordinate 6,449 downwards.
TCAGGACGCGCGTCCGCTTCGCCGACGCGCCCGGCGGGACGTGGGTGTCCCTGAAGGCGACCGGTTTCCCCGCGCACGCCGTGGGCAAGCGGTTCGGCGCCCACGTCCACGTCAACCCCTGCGGCCCCCGGCCCGAGGACGCCGGCGGACACTACCAGAATCCCGCCGCGCCCGCGGGGACGCCGCTGGTGGACCGCGAGATCTGGCTGGACTTCACCGTCCGCCCGGACCGCACCGGGCACGCCGTCGCCGCCCGGCCCTGGCGGGTCGGTCGGGAGAGCTCGCGTTCGGTGGTCATCCACGAGCGCCGCACCGACCCCCGCACCGGGGACGCCGGCGGCCGGCTGAACTGCACCACCGTCCCGTTCGCCGCCTCCGGACGCTGAACGCCGCGGTCCGGTCCGCTCGCCGGTCCGCCCGCGAGGGCGGGCCGGACCGCCGCGTCCGCAGGCCACGGTTCGCGAGCACCCCGCCCGGCCGGGCTCGACCGGGCCCGGCGAGGCCGGCGGATCCGCGGGCCCGCGTCCCGGTCCGGCGCCGACCGCCACCGGTGCAACATTTCTCACTTGGGGCATACATCCCGCTAGATCCTTTTCCATCGCCGTACCCGCCGGGTACAACTCGGCTATGACCATGCCGTGGCCAGTGGCACCGATGATGGCGGTCACCGGTGACCTGCCCGACGACGCCGACCGCTGGGCGCTGGAGCTCAAGTGGGACGGCGTCCGCGTCGTCTCCTGCGTCACCTCAAGCGGCGTGCGCGCCGTGAACCGCCGCGGCACGGAGGTCATCGCCCGCTACCCCGAGCTGTCCGGGCTCGCCGACGTGGTGCACGACCACGAGGTGGTGCTGGACGGCGAGGTGGTGGCCTTCCACGACGGCCGCCCCAGCTTCGACCGGCTGCAGCGCCGCATGCGCCACGCCCGCCCCGACGCCCGCCTGATCCGCCGGGTGCCCGTCCGGTACGTGGTGTTCGACCTGCTGTACCTGGACGGCCGCCCGCTGTTCGACGCGCCGTACGCCGAACGGCGGGCCCTGCTGGAGGAGCTGGAGCTGGCCGCGATGGGCGCGGTCGAGGCCCCGCCGCACCTGCACGCCGCCGACAGCGGCCAGGTCAAGGAGCTGATGGAGTACACCTGGGAGCAGCGGCTGGAAGGGGTGGTCGCCAAACGGCTGGACTCCCCCTACCGCCCCGGCCGTCGGACGGACTACTGGCGCACGATCGACAACTTCCCCACCCAGGAGGTCATCGTCTGCGGCTGGCAACCGGGGTGGGGCCGCCGCGAGGGCGGCATCGGCGCGCTGCTGCTGGGCGCCCACGACCGCGCGGGGCGGCTGCGCTTCGCCGGGAGCGTCGAGGACGGCTTCACCGACGAGGCGCTGGAAGAGCTGTACGAGCTGCTGTGGCCGCTGCGCCGCCCCACCAGCCCCTACCACGAGGAGGTCCCGCCCGAACACGCCCACGACGCCCAGTGGGTTGAGCCGCTCCTGGTCGGGGAGGTCGCCTACGACCTATGGAGCCAGGACCGCCGGCCGCGCATCCCCTCCTGGCGCGGCCTGCGCGACGACAAGGACCCCTCGGAGGTCGTCCATGACCCGCAAGGTCCCGACTGAGGTGGGCGGGCGGGAGCTGACGCTGTCCAACCTGGAGAAGGTGCTCTATCCCCGGGACGGGTTCACCAAGGGCGCGGTCGTCGACTACTACAGGCGGGTGGCGCCGGTGCTGCTGCCGCACGTGCGGGACCGGCCCGTGACCCGCAAACGCTGTCCCGACGGCGTGGAGGGCCGGGCGTTCTTCGAGAAGAACGCGCCCGCGCACACCCCCGGCTGGGTGCGCACGGTGAACCTGCCCACCCCGGGCAGCGCCAAGGGGCGCGCCTCGGCCGACTTCGTACTGGTCGACGGCCCGGCGACGCTGGTGTGGCTGGCCAATCTGGCGGCGCTGGAGCTGCACGTCCCGCAGTGGCGGGTCGGCCCGCGCGGCAAGGTGCACCATCCGGACCTGATGGTGTTCGACCTGGATCCCGGCGAGCCCGCGACGATCGTGGAGGCCTGCCGGGTGGCCTGCGCGCTGCGCGACCTGCTGGCCGAGGACGGGCTGACCGCCCACCCCAAGACCAGCGGCAAGAAGGGCCTGCACGTGTACGTGCCGGTGCGCGAGACGAAACGGACCCACGCCTACGCCCGGCGGGCGGCGCTGCGGCTGGAGGACGCCGAGCCCGACCTGGTGATCAGCCGGATGGAGCGCCGGCTGCGCCGGGAGAAGGTCTTCGTGGACTGGAGCCAGAACAACCCCGCCAAGACCACCGTCGCGCCCTACTCGCTGCGCGTCGCCCCCCGGCCCACCGTGTCCACCCCGGTGACCTGGGACGAGGTGGAGTCCTGCACGAGCCCGCAGGACCTGGTGTTCGACGCCGAGACGGTGCTGGAACGGATCGACCGGCACGGGGACCTGCTGGCCCCGCTGCTCCGGGAGGCCCCGCGGCTCCCCTGACCCGCCCCGCGGGGCCGGCGCCCTTCCCGGCGCCCGCGGCACCGGCCCGCCCGTCCGGTCGCGCCCGCCCTCGGCCCGCTGCGGACGGCCCCGCGTCCGGCGACGCCTCGGCTCCCCCGCCCCTCCGGCCCCCTGAACGGACCGGGCGCCGGACGATCTGCTCGCGCTTTGTGTCCGAATGGGCACGCAGAGACGCGGCGATTCCGCCACCATTGCCTGCGGGGGTCACCGAGATCGACGGCGGCGGGGAGGGACGACGTGCCGGTGAGCAGGAATCCGCACCACGACGTGGTCGTGCTGGGCGGCGGGACCGCGGGCGAGCTGGCGGCCAGGGAGCTGGCCGAGGCCGGACGGGACGTGGCGCTGGTGGAGGGACGGCTGCTCGGGGGCGAGGCGCCGTATCTCTCCGCCGTCCCGATCGCCTCGCTGCTGCACTCGGCGCGGTGCGGAGAGGCCTGGGAGACCGCCGTGGCCCGCCGGGCCGAGCTCACCGGAGGTCCGGAGGACGCCGCGGCGCAGGCCCGGCTGATCCAGGCGGGGGTCACCGTGCTGCGCGGCCGGGGCCGGGTCCTCCAGCCGGGCCGGGTCATCGTCGGCGAGACCACGGTGACCTGCGACGACATAGTGATCTGCACCGGGAGCGAGCCGGTGGTGCCGGGCGTGGAGGGGCTCGCCGAGGCTCCGATCTGGACCAGCGACGAGGCGCTGACCACCTCGGATCTGCCGCGCCGGCTGGTGGTGCTGGGCGGCGGCCGGGTGGGCTGCGCGCTGGCGCAGCTGTACGCCGCGTTCGGCTCCCAGGTGACGGTGGTGGAGCAGGCCGGCCGGCTGCTGCCGGCCGAGGCGGCGTTCACCGGGGAGATCCTCGGCGACGCGCTCCGCCGGGCGGGGGTGGACCTGCGGCTGGGGACCGAGCCGGTCAAGGTCGAGCGCACCTTCCCCGGCGTCCGGCTGTGGCTGACCGACGGCGGCGCCCTGGACGCCGACCGGATCCTGGTGGCCGTCGGCCGCCGTCCCCGCACCGAGGACCTGGTGCTGTCGGAGGCGGGCGTGGAGCTGAGGCCCGGCGAGCCGCTCCCGATCGACGAGAGCTGCCGGGTGCTGGGCGTCGAGGGCCCGGTGCCGGGGCTGTGGGCGGCCGGGGACGTGACCGGGCAGCGCACCGTGCACGCCGCCGCGCATCAGGCCCGGGTGGCCGTGGCGGGGGTGCTCGGCAAGCGCCGGGAGGCCGACTACCGCGCCATCCCCCGATGGGTGCCGACCAGCCCGGCGGTGTACGCGGTCGGGGTCTCCCCACAGGAGGCCGCCGAGGCCGGGATGGACTTGCTGAGCGCGGGGTACGATCTGGCCGCCACCACCCGGGGCCGTATCGAGCACGCCGGTCTGACCGGGCGGCCGGGCGGCGGGAGCGGCGGCCGGGTCGAGGTGTACGCCGACCGTTCCACCGGCCTGTTGGTCGGCGCCGCCGCCGTCGGGCCGTACGCTGAGGAGTGGATGGGCGAGATCACGATGGCGATCCGAGCGGGGATACCGCTGAGCGTCCTCACCGAGGTCGTGCACGCGTTCCCGACCTACGGGGAGGCCGTCGAGGCGTCGCTGCGCGAGCTCGCCGCACGGCTGTGAACGGCTGTGGGAGGACCATCAGGGGGGCGTGATGAGCGAGATGGACGAGCGGGACGTGGAGGCGCCCGACGCGGACGCCTTCGAACAGCGGCTGCCGCTGGGCGAGGACGAGGAGCGGTCGACCTGGCGCGAGGAGGTCCCGTTCGACGCCGACGAGGCCGACGCCGTCGAACAGGACCGGATCGTCGAGCTGGATGAGGATGACTATCGGTAACCTGTGCGCCGCCCGCGGGAGGGTCCCGCGCAGCGCGCTGAAGGTGACCAGCGAGGTTACCCGCACGTAGGATATGGCGAACGAGAGACCAGGCGGCGATCGCCGCCCGCGAAGCGATCGGAGAGTGCGGTGACCGCGACCCCGGACGCCCGTCCACGTGGCACCCGGCTGCCCCGGCAGGCCCGTCGGCGGCAACTGCTCGGCGCGGCCCAGGAGGTGTTCGTCGCGCAGGGCTATCACGCCGCCGCGATGGACGAGATCGCCGAGCGGGCCGGCGTCAGCAAGCCGGTGTTGTATCAGCACTTCCCGGGCAAGCTCGAACTGTACCTGGCGCTGCTGGACGAGCACGCCGAGGCGCTGGTGCGGATCGTCCGCGAGGCGCTGGAGTCGACCACCGACAACAAGCGCCGGGTGCAGGCCAGCATGCAGGCGTTCTACGACTTCGTGGCCGGTGAGGGAGAGGCCTACCGGCTGGTGTTCGAGTCCGACCTGCGCAACGTGGCCCCGGTGCGCGCCCGTGTGGACCGGGCCAACCACCAGTGCGCCGAGATGATCGCCCGGGTCATCGCCGAGGACACCCAGACCCCCGCCGAGGAGGCGTTCCTGCTCGGCATGGGCCTGGTCGGGATGGCCGAGGTCAGCGCCCGCTACTGGCTGTCGCAGCGCGGCTCCATCCCCAAGGACACCGCCGAGAAGCTCATCGCCCGCCTGGCCTGGCGCGGCATCTCCGGCTTCCCCGTCGCGGGCTGACGGCCGCTCCGCTTCGCTCGGCGCGTACCGCCCCTGCCCGGGGACGGGGGCGTGCGACGATCGAGGGACGGACGCTCTGCCGAAGGGAGCATCGAGTGCAGGTGCGCATCGGGGTGCAGTACGTGCCCAAGGAGCTCGTCGTCGAGACCACGCTCTCCGCCGACGAGGTGCAGCAGGCGCTGACCGAGGCGCTGGCCGCCGAGAACGGGGTGCTGGCGCTCAAGGACGAACAGGGCGGCCGGGTGGTGGTGCCCGCGGCCCGGATCGGCTACCTGGAGATCGGCGAGGAGGATCGCCGCACCGTGGGCTTCGGCGTCTGATCCGTTCGCCGGACCCGCGCGGCGCGCCGGGCCCGACGAACGGCCTCATCGCGGCAGCAGCTCGGCGAACTTCGGCTGCAACAGGTCCCGCACCCGGTCGTACGGCACGGTCATCGTGGTGAACGTGCAGAAGTCGTCGAGCTCGGCGGGCTGCGAGGTGACGGTCATCCCCTGCGCGGTGAACCCGATGTCGACCGCCGCGTCGCCGATCCCTTCGGAGTCCGGGCGCAGGTCGCTCGGGGCGATCCGGGCGGGCAGGGGGCATTCCTCGACCTCGCCCGGCCCGGGGGTGGGCTTGGGCACCCGGGACCACAGCGTGGCCAGCCCGGCCTGGGTGAGGGCCTGCGGGGTGAAGATGTCCTCGAGGGTCAGCGCCTTCCCGCTGTCCAGCGCGACGGTCGCCGTGACCGCCCAGGTGGAGACGAAGTCGGTGTTGCAGACCCACCCGGCCTTCAGCTCGTAGCGGACCGAGACCAGCCTGCCGGTGCGCAGCCCGGGGACGGCCTCGGCCGAGATCTCCGCGCCGTCGCACTGGATGCCGGGCCGTCCCATCTCCGGGTTCTGCCGGATGACGCTGCGCGCGGCCTCCAGGGCGCGCTCCACTGGGGCGCGCAGCGCGGCGTTGACCCGCTCCTGGACCGCCGGGTCGGTGTGTCCGGAGATCTGCACGTACCGCATCCCGTTGACCCGCAGCCGCTGCGCGGCGCTGACCTGGACGGTGCGGTTCTCCAGGGCCGCGGTGGTGAAGGCGACGTTCTGCGCGGTCGGGGCGGCGGTGGCGGAGGGCCCGTCCCCGCCGTTGGTGACGACGGCGACGGTGGTGCCGGCGCCAACCGCCAGCGCGGTGCCCGCCACCGCCATGGTGACCTTGGCCCCGGTCGTCGCCAGCAGCCCGACGCCGGTGGCCTTCGCGGCGGTCGCCGCGACCCCCGACGCCCCGGCCCCGGTGGCCCCCGCCCCGGTGGCCGTCGCGCTCACCGTCCCCGCGGCTCCGGCCCCCGTTCCGGCGCCCGCGGCTCCCGCTCCCGTCCCGGCCCCGGCGGCCCCG
>NZ_RRYT01000051.1 GCF_006363815.1 Thermomonospora catenispora | reverse complement strand
GGCGGGGCCGGCGGGGCGATCGGCGCGGCCGGGCGCCCTCCGCCCGGCGGCTCGTCGCCGTCGGCGGCGCGGACCCGGTGGCCGTTGACGATCCAGCCGGGCCGGGCGGGCGGCCGCTCGGGCGAGAGGACGACCGCGTCGCGGCCGGCGAACAGCGGCAGCGCGTCCACCTCCACCCCGGCGGCGGCCAGTTCGGCCAGCGCCAGCAGCAGCCCGTGCAGCCCCGGCATGGCGCTTCCGCGGGCGTCGCGGTCGGCGGACCGGTCGACCGCGACGGCGGTGTGCGGGCGGTCCCCCAGGATCTGGCCGACCAGCCGGGTCAGCGCCCGCCCCGGCCCGACCTCCACGAACACGCGGGCCCCGGCGGCGTACATGGCCTCGATCTGCTCGACGAACCGGACCGGGGCGGCGACCTGCTCGGCGAGGGCGGCCGCCAGCCGGTCGGGGGCGCCGTCGTAGGGGGCGGCGGTGGCGTTCGACCACACCGGGAACGCCGGGGAGCGCAGCGCCCGCCCGGCCAGTTCCACGCCCAGCGCCATCACCGCGCCGGCGGCCGGCGGGCTGTGGAGGGCGCACGCCGCCGGGATCTGCTCGGCCGCCAGGTCCCGTGCGGCCAGCTCCCGCACCGCCTCCTGCACCGCGGGGGTCGGGCCCGCGACGACCACCTGGCGGGGCGCGTCGTGCCCGGCGACGACCACGCCGGGGATCGTCTCGAGGACGGCGGCGACCTCCTCGGGCGCGCCGGCGACGACGGCCATCGCGCCGGGGTCGCCGGCGCCGGAGTCGCGGACCGAGCGCAGGATCGCCTCGGCGCGGGCGGCGCTCAGCTCGATCAGGTCGTCCTCTCCGTACACCCCGGCCGCGCACAGCGCGACCAGCTCTCCGTAGCCGTGCCCGGCCGCCATGTCCGGCCGCACCCCCAGTTCGGTGAGCAGCCGGTGGGCGGCGATCCCGGTGATGCCGAGGACGGGATGGGCGAGGCGGATGTCGGCCAGGGCGTCGCGCCGGCGCCTGCGGTCCTCGTCGGTGAACGAGGCGGGCGGGTACAGCGCCTCGGCGTACCGCCGGTCGCCGTGCCGCAGCAGCCGCTGCAGCCGGGGGAACGTCACGAACAGGTCGGCGAACGTCCCGGGCCGCCGGCCGCCCTGCCCGGGGAACAGGAACGCCACCCGTCCGTCCGCGGCGCCGGCGGCGGGGAACACCCCCGGCGCGGGCTCGAACCGGCGGGCGCGGTCGATCTTGTCGGCCAGGTCCCGCGGGTCGGTGGCGACCAGCGCGACCTGCACCGGGTCGCCGGTGGGCTCGGCGGCGGTGCGCGCCAGGTCGCGGAGCCGGACATCGGGTCCGTGCTCGGCCAGAAGGGCGGCGAGCCGGTCCAGCGCGGCGCAGGCGGCGTCCCGGTCGGCACCGCGGACGAGGAACAGCTCGGCGGGCCAGTCGGCGACCCCGGACACCGGTTCGGGCGCGCCGTCGTACCCGGCCAGCACGGCGTGGAAGTGGGCGCCGCCGGGCTGGGAGGCGCTGACCCCGGCCCAGCGGTCGCCGGGGGCGGCCGGCCAGGGCCGGGCGGTCCGGCCGCCGAAGGAGAACGGGCTGGTGCGCCGGTTCCAGGCGGGGAGGGGTTCGCGCAGGTCGCCGGCGGGGGGCAGCACCCCGGTGTGCAGGGCGCGGGCCGTCTTGATCAGCCCGGCCAGTCCGGCGGCGCAGCGGGTGTGCCCGATCCGGGACTTGACCGAGCCGAGCGTCACCCGGCCGGGCCCGGCGTCGGAGAACGTCTCGGTGAGGGCGGCCAGCTCGGCGCGGTCCTCCTCGGGGACCCCGGTGCCGTGCGCCTCGACCAGTCCGACCCGGGCGGGGTCCGCCCCGGCGGCCCGGTAGGCCCGCTCCAGCGCCCGCCGCATCCCCTCCGTGCCGGCGCCGACCGACTTGACGACGGCGTAGATCCGGTCGCCGTCGCGTTCGGCGTCGGCGAGGCGTTTGAGGACCACGCAGGCGACGCCCTCCCCCGGCACGGTCCCGTCGGCGGAGGCGTCGAAGGGGGCGCACCGGCCGGTCGGCGACAGCGTTCCCGCGGCCGCGTGCACCAGGCGGCCGGCGACGCCGTTGCGCAGGTCGACGGCGCCGCACAGCACCATGTCGGCGGCGCCCGAGGTCAGCTCCCGGCAGGCGGCGGCGAGGGCGGCCAGGGAGGCGGCGTCGCCGGCGCCGACGGTGTAGGCGGCGCCGCCCAGGCCGAGCCGGGTCGCGACCCGGGCGGCGATCATGCTCGGCGGCACGCCGGGCAGGGACTCCTCGGTGAGCCGGGGCGGCCGCTCCTCCAGGCCGTCGGGAAGCCCTCCGCAGTACTGCGGGAGGAGGGCGCGGACGCCGTGGGCGCCGAGGTCCGCGCCCGCGTCCGCGCCGAAGATCACGGAGGTGCGGGACCGGTCGAAGGGGCGGTCGGCGTATCCGGCGTCGGCCAGGGCGCGGGCGGCGACCAGCACGGCCAGCGGCTGGGCCGGGTCGACACCGTCCGGCGGATCGGGGGGCAGGCCCCATCCGGCCGCGTCGAACGGCACGTCCGGGAGGAACCCGCCCCACGTGGACGGCGTCCGGTCGTCGCCGCCGGCGCCGGGGTCCCGGCAGACCTGCGGGTCCCCCCGCTCGGCGGGCGCCTCGATGATCGCGCCGGCGCCGGAGAGGAGAGCGGTCCAGTACTCCTGGGCGTCGCGGGCCCCGGGCAGCACGCAGTCCATCCCGACGACGGCGACGTCCAGCGGGTCGGCGGCGGGGGCGGGGGCGGGGTCGGCGACCGAGCCGAGGGCGCGGGCGCGCTCGCCCGCCATCCGGGTGGCGCCGACGCTGACCTGCTCGTGCAGGGCTGCGACGGTGGTGACCTGGGAGCGCAGCACGGCGGCCTGCCCGATCGGGTAGAGCCCTTCGTGGCGCTGCTCGTCCTGGCCGACCTCCACCGTCTCCCCGCCGCGGCGGCGCAGCCCTCGGCTGGCCAGGCGCAGCCGTCCGAGGTTGAGGCGTTCCAGCCGGGCCCACATGTCCTCGGGGGGCATCCCGGCGGCGGCCAGGTCCAGGCGGGCCTGCTCGTAGGCGGTCGCGTACGGGGTGGCGGCGCAGCGGACGGCGCGGCCCGGGGAGGTCTCCAGCAGCACGGTGCGGTCGCATTCGAGGGCGGTCTGCTGGAAACCGGGGACGATCGCCCCGGCCGCGACCGCCTCGCGGGTGAACAGGTAGGCGGTGCCCATGAGCACGCCGACGCCGACGCCGCGTTCGGCCAGCGGGGCGGCGAGCGCGGCGACCATCGCGGCCGAGCGCTCGTCGTGGACGCCGCCGGCGAACGCCACGTGCAGTCCGGCGGCCGCGTCGGGATGGTCGGCGGTGAACGCCAGCAGCCGTTCCACCTGCTCCTCCCACAGCGGGAAGGCGGCGAGGGGGCCGATGCGGCCGCCGCACTCCATGCCGGTGAGCGCGAACCGGCGGACGCCGCCGGCCAGCAGCTCGTCCAGCCGCCCCGGGGCGGACACCTGCAGGCAGACCTCGATCCCGGCGCCCTGGAGCAGCGCGGCCAGGCCCGGGTCGTCGTCGGCGAGCAGCGCGAGCGGGGGGCGCACGGCGCGGACGGCCGCCAGCTGCTCGGCGCGGACCGGCTCGGGCTCGGTCTCCAGCAGCCCGACGCCCCACGGCCGCCCGGCCAGGCGTTCGGCGGTGTCGCTCAGCAGCCGCCGCACCCGCTCGCCGGGCATCGCCGTCAGCGCGAGGAAGGGGATTCCGCCGTCCTGGGCGACGGCGGCGGCGAATTCGGCGTTGTCGCTGACGTGGGTCATCGGGGCCTGGAGCACCGGGTGCGCGCCGTCGCGGGGGGCCAGCGGCTCGGTGCGGACGACGGCGGCCAGGTGCGCGGCGATCTGTTCGCGGACCGCCTGCACGACGCCGCCGGCGGTCTTGTACCGGTCGGCCAGCGGGCGGGCGAACGCGCCCTCCTGGCCGATCGGCAGCAGCCGATGGTGCAGGCCGCCCTCCTCGAGACAGGCCCGCACCCGGGCGGGGTCGTCGGTGTCGAACGCCGGCAGGTCGGGGCCGGCGTAGACGCGGTGCCCGGCGACGAGGCGGGTGCAGGTGGCGTCCATGGCGGCGATCGCCGCGGCCGCCTCGCGCGGCAGCTCCATCTCGCGGACCAGGGCGAGCTGTCCGTTGAGCACCACCCCGGCCGCGCCGCCCGCGACCGCCGCCGCGGCGGTGTGCGGGCCGATCCCGCCCGCCGCCCACACCGGCCGGGCCAGCTGCGGATCCCCCAGCAGCCGCTGCAGCAGCATGAAGGTGGTCAGCTCGCCGACCCGGCCGCCGGCCTCGCAGCCGCGCGCGACCAGCCCGTCGGCGCCCATCCGCACCGCGGCCTGCGCCTCGGCCGCGTCGACGACCTCCACCAGCAGCCGGCGCCCGGGCATGTAGGGCTGCGCGGCGGTCAGCGCGGGCGCGTCGACCAGCATGGTGGAGGCCTGCTCGGGCAGCTCCTCGGGGCGGACCGGGCAGCCGGCGGGGATGCGGACCGCGAACGGGCCGTGCCACCAGCGGCACATCTGCTCCAACGCGGTCAGCGCCGCCTCCCGGTCGAGCCCGAGGTCCAGCGCGCCCAGGCCGCCCGCCCGCGCGACGGCGACGGCCAGCCGGGCCGAGGGCGGCCCGAACGGGGTCACCCCGATGATCAGATCGCGCCCAGCGGTGTTGTCCGCGGCCATCAACGCCCCCCGACGTGTCCGTTGTGTCCCGCCGCCGCGGGCTGGCCCGCGACATAGCGAACGTTACTGTCAGTGAATATCCAATCACTCTTCGACACGCCTCGTGGGCATGACGGGTGGGCATGACGGGACGGTCGCTTGACCGGTCGCCCGGCGGTCGGCTGCGGGACACCGTCCGGTCGGCGTGATGTCACCCGGATGTCCCCCGCCGCGGCGAGAATCGTCGTGAGGGCGTCGCCGGCCGTCGCCGGCCATCACCGGCCATGCCGCGCGCGTCCGCCCCGCCGCGGGACGAGGGGCGGGGACGCGGCGCGCGCCCGAAGGGCGCGCGCCGGGCCGGCGCAGGCGTCGCCGGCCCGGCATGAGGCGGCGGCGTCACCGGTCGACACAGAGCCGGCACGGGGCCGGCACGGAGCCGACACGAGGCCGGCACGAGGCCGGCACGAGGCCGTCCGGATCCGCCTCGGCCCATCTCGGTCCGCCTCGGCCCGCAGCGGCGGCCGTCGGAGCCTCGGGCACGCCGCCGGAAGGGGACGGGACACCGGTGGGACGGGAGGCGCGGTGACGGGGCCGCCGTTCGCGAGGTCGCGGCCCGGCCGGAATGCGGGCGCCTCCGGGGACGGGGGCTCCGGGCGCACGCGCCACCGTGAGGTGCGGCCGTGGGGGCGTGCCGGCCGAGGCCGTGGGTCGCCGCGGGGCTAGCGGTCGGTGCCCGTGGCGGCGGTCTGATGCCGCTGCGGCCGGATGCCGTGCCGCAGGATTCCCTCATCCAGCCAGCGGTCCAGGTGGGACCAGGTCGTCTCGCGCGCCGACCGTCCGGTGAGCACGCCCAGATGGTCGCCGGGGGCGATCTCGAACCGGACCTGCTGGGCGGACCGCAGCGCCAGCGTCAGCTCGCGGACCGCGCGGGGCGGCGCCAGGGGGTCGCGGTCGCCGGCGACGGCCAGCACCGGCACCTTGATCTTCGCCAGGTCGAGACGGCGGTCGGCGAGGACGATCTCCCCGCCGGGCAGGTCGGCCTCGGCCAGCAGGGCGGCGCAGGCGTCGACGAGCTCGTGGCCCGGGTGGGCCTCCACGGCGGCGTGGAAGCGGTCCACCGCCTCCTGCTGGGCGAGGTAGTCGCGATCGTCGATGCGGGTGACGGTGCGGTAGGAGCGCCGGAGCGCCCGTTCCAGACCGGCCAGGCGGTCGGCGGGGCGGAGCCGCCGGGGCACCAGGAGGGGGGCGATCGCCGCGACCGAGGCGATCGGGAGGGTGGCGTCGACGGCGGTCAGCAGCGCCAGCACGCCGCCGAGGCTCCAGCCGACGAGCTGAACCGGTTGCCCGTCGGCGTTCCGGCTCACCTTCCGGACGGCCGCGGGCAGCACCGACAGCGTCCATTCGGTCAGCAGTTCCTTCGGGTCGCCGGCCACCGCGGGGCGGTGGTCCAGCAGGTAGGCGAGCCGTCCCGCACCGACCACGTACTCGGCCAGGCTGCCGCCGCGGCGCAGGTCGAAGCATCGGGCGGGGGCGCCCGGGGACGGGACGAACAGGACCGGCGGGCCGACGGGAACCAGCCAGTCCGGGGACCGATAACCGAAGAGGGGGTGTCCGGCGACCCTGCCGATCTGGTCCGCCGGAGTGCGGCGCAGGTCGGCGACCTGGCCGTGCAGCACTTTGGCGGTGACATTGGCCACCGCCGAACGCAGGCTCCGGGGAGAAGCGATCATCAAGTGGTGTTCAACTCCCCTCACGGACGGGTACGGGTGTTGACTCCTCCTTGATACCGCCGGGCGTGACGACGCCCGTTACGGCCGGGAGACAAGCGTGTCAACGCGCGGGCTCCCGAAAGGACATCGGAATCCCGCCCATCAACAATACGCTCCGCGCATGATAATTACGGAAAGTAATCGTCCCGTTGCGTACGGCCCGTTGAAAACTCCGGTATCGGATCGATCCCCGCGGCGGTTCAGGGGGTTTTCAGCACGCGGGCGAGGGCGTCGCGCGCCAGGTCCCGGATGCGGTGCGGGTCGTCGAGGTGACCGCCGACGACCAGGCCGTCGCGCAGGGCCAGCACGATCGCGGCGGTGCGGGCCGGATCGGGATGCCCGGCCTCCTCCAGCAGCTCGGCCACCAGGGTGCGGAACCAGCGACGATAGTCCTCGACCGCGCGACGCACCGGATGGTCGGGATCGGGATATTCGGCGGCGGCGTTCAAAAAGACGCAGCCGCGGAACCCGGGGCCGCAGACCACCTCGCCGAGGGCGTCGAAGAGGGCCAGGATCCTGCCGATCGGATCGGTCGCGGGCAGGCGCTCGACCGCGTCGCGCTGGCGGCGGATCTCCTCCCGCACGTACGCGACGACGAGGTCGTCCTTGGCCGGGAAGTGGTGATAGAAGGTCGCCTTCGCCACGCCGGCCTCGGCGATGATCCGATCGACGCCGACGGCGCGGATGCCCTCGCCGTAGAAGAGGGCGGCGGCGGCGTCCAGGATGCGGCGGCGCGCGGAGCCTCGTCGCAGGGCCGGTGCTGCGGTCATGGAGTTGACGCTACCAGACAGGTCTGTCTACTCTGCCCATAACTAGACAGACAGGTCTGTCTAGTTCATCCGCCCGCATCGCCCCCGAAAGGACCCCCATGAGCGCCCTCTACACCGCCATCGCCACCGCCTCCGGCCGGGACGGCCGCGCCGTCAGCTCCGACGGCAGGCTGGACGTCGCCCTGGCCCGGCCCGTCGAGCTGGGCGGCGACGGCGCGGGCACCAACCCCGAGCAGCTGTTCGCCGCCGGATACGCCGCCTGCTTCAGCAGCGCCATGCAGCTGACGGCGAGCCGGATGAACCTGGACGTCACCGACGCCTCCGTCACCGCCGAGGTCGGGCTGCGCCCCGACGGCAAGGGCGGGTTCGGGCTCACCGTGACCCTGCGCGCCGAGCTGCCCGACCACCTGTCCCCCGAGGAGGGCCGCAGGCTGCTGGAGGCCGCCCACGCGGTCTGCCCCTACTCCAACGCCACCCGGGGCAACGTCCCCGTGGACCTCGTCGTCGAATGACCGACGCCGCCGGGCGTCGAGGCGCGTCCGTGGCCTCCGCCGGCCGCGTCCGCCCGGCCGGGTCATGCGGCCGCGTCCGCCGGCTCACGGCCCGCGGGAGGGCGGCCCGGGTCGGCGGGAGGCCACGGCGGCGGTGGCGGCCAACAGGAAGATCACCACGACGCCGGCGGCCAGATTGATCACCGCGGTGGCCACGGCGGCGCCCAGCGGGGCCCGCACCGCCAGCGGGACGACCGTGGCGATCGCCGTGATCGGGCCGCAGACCCAGGCCAGCGCGCTCGCCGGGCGGGGCGCGACCGCCATCAGCATCTGCAACAGGGCGGTGGCCTGGAGGGTCAGCGCCGCCGCGCCCAAGGCGTAGGCGGCGGCCACGCCCACCGGGGCGCTCGCCGGGTTCACGGGGACGGGGACCGGCAGCCCCAGCAGCCCGCGGGCGATGAGGCTCCCGATCACCGTGATCAAGGCCGCGCATGCGGCGGTGGTCGCCCCGCCGGCCCACAGCCGGCCGATCCGGATCCGCGGGCCGGCCGACAGCGCGTCGTGCAGGGCGACGAGGTCCCGGTAACGCTCAGGCGACGTCCTCCGCAGGCCGGGGCGCCGCCGCGCGGCGGCGGTGCACCGGCAGGCGCCCGGAAAAGGCCGTCGGGACCGCCCGCGGGGATGCGCACGAGATCTCGGACCGCCGTCCGAATGAGACCCGAAGGGCGCTTCGGCCATGCCTTACTCCCCAACTCCCCAAAAGCCGCTTAATACGCCATTGGCCGTATTCCATTTCCGGACTCGTTGCCGAGGGGAGGGCGGTCAAGACCAGTGACGCGTCAGGCGTCCGCAATGAGCGCACCAAATCGCGCCGCCCGGTCGCGTCCGGGGAGAATGCCGCGCATGAGATTGGCACCCGGAGATCTGGTCGCCGTGATCGCGCCCAGCGGCCCCGTCGACGCCACCGCGCTCCGCCGCGGAATCGCCGTCCTGGAGGACTGGGGGCTGCGGGTCCGGGTGGCCCCGCACGCGGGCTCGGCCACCGGCTACCTGGCCGGGCCCGACGCCGCCCGCGCCGCCGACTTCACCGAGGCGTGGGCCGACCCGCAGGTGCGGGGCGTGCTGTGCGCCCGCGGCGGCTACGGGGCGCAGCGCATCGTGGACCTGATCGACTGGGAGCGGGTGAGGCGGGCCGGCCCCAAGGTCTTCGTCGGCTCCAGCGACATCACCGCCCTGCACGCCGCGCTCGCCCGCCGGCTGGGGCAGGTCACCCACTTCGGCCCGATGCCCGCCGGGACCGTGCTCGGCCGGGACGCCGTCAGCACCGAGGCCCTGCGCCGGGCGCTGTTCACCGGCGTGGACGCCCTGTCGGCGCCCCGCGGCGAGGCCCTCGTCCCCGGCACCGCGCGGGGCCTGCTGCACGGCGGGACGATCACCCTGCTGGCCACCAGCATCGGGGCCGAGGAGGGCGTTCCCCCGCCGGGCGAGCGGATCGTGTTCCTCGAGGACGTCGCCGAGGCCCCCTACCGGCTCGACCGCTCCCTCACCCAGCTGCTGCGGGCGGGCTGGTTCGAGGGGGTGCGGGGGATCGTGCTGGGCTCGTTCCTGGACTGCGGGGAGGAGGCGGAGCTGCGCGCGATGCTGCTGGACCGGCTCGGCCCCCTCGGCGTCCCGATCCTGTGGGGGTTCCCGGCCGGTCACGGACGCCCTCAGCTCACCCTGCCGTTCGGGCGGCGGGCCGAGCTGTCGGCGGACACGGCCGCCCTGCGCTTCTATGACTGACGCAGCGTCGCGCCCACCCGGTGCATGTGCCCGAGCGCCTGCCGGTACGACTCCAGCAGACCGGTCTCGGTGTAGGGCAGGCCCACCCGGGCGCAGTGCTCGCGGACCAGCGGCCGGATCCTGCGCAGGTTGCAGCGGGGGGCGCTGGGGAACAGGTGATGCTCGATCTGGTAGTTCAGCCCGCCCAGCAGCCAGTCGGTGATCCGGCCGCCCCGGATGTTGCGCGAGGTGAGCACCTGGCTGCGCAGATGGTCCCACCGCTCCCCCGGCGCGGGCATCGCCATGCCCTTGTGATTGGGCGCGAACGCGCACCCCAGGTGCAGTCCGAACACCGCCTGGTGCAGCAGGACGAACGCCACCGCCTGTGCCGGGGCCAGCAGCGTGAACGCCAGCGCGAAGTACCCGGCGGCGTGCACGGCGAGCAGGGCGCCTTCGCCGATCCGCCGCCGCATCGGCCGGTTCCGCAGGTCGAGCACCCCGGCCACCCGCAGCGCCCAGCCTTCGAACGTCAGCAGCGGGAAGAACAGGTACGCCTGGTGCCGGGCGAACCCGTTGCGCTCGGCGGCCTGTTCGGCGGTCCACACCAGCACCCCCGCCGCCACGTCGGGATCCTTGCCGACCTGGTTCGGGTTGGCGTGGTGGCGGTTGTGCTTGTCGTTCCACCAGCCATGGCTCAACCCGGTCAACAGGTTCCCGAACAGCAGCCCCAGCCACCGGTTGACCCGCGGCGTCCGGGCGATCTGCCGGTGCCCGGCGTCGTGTCCGAGGAACCCGGTCCGCGCCGACGCCACCGCCGCCGGCACCGCCAGCGCCACCGCCCACCAGGCCCGGTCGGCCAGCGCCACCGCCAGCCATATCGCCACCGTGGCCAGCAGGTTCCCGGTGATGGCGGCGGCGTAGTAGCCGCGTCTCCGTTCCAGCAGCCCGCTGTCACGGACCCGGCGGGCCAGAGGGGCGAAGTCGCTTCCGGCGGCACGGCGCGGACGGGCGGAGGAGGCGAGCGTGTCGGGCATGAGGGCGATCCCTGTCGTCTCGAAGGGGCGTTTGACCGCACGCTAGAGATCCGCCCTTCGGATCCACGCCCCGCTCAAGAGCCAAATCCCCGCTCCCCCGCAGGTCTCGGCGCCGCCGTGCGCCCTACGACCGCAGAGCCATGGTCGGATGCGAAAGCCCGCATGAAGACCGCGCGCGAGGCGGCGAACGGCCGTCGCCGCAGAAGCGATCGGGGACGCGAAACCGAGGCCGGTGGCCCGGCACGGCGGCGGGTTCCAGACGCATCGGGTGTCGGAGGCATCGGGTGGAGCCGAGCCCGTGCAGCGGATCGGCACGGCGCCGACGCGCCGGCGCCGGCCGCTGCGGCTCGCACCGGGCCGCCCGGGCGCGGGCCCCGATCGGCCGACGGCGGAGGACACCCCGATTCCGCGGCGGAAGCGGAACGCTCGCACGGGCCGACGGCACGCCGACGATGCAAAGGCCCCGCTCCCATGATCGAGAACGGGGCCTTTGCGCCGGTGGGCGCAGCAAGGATCGAACTTGCGACCCCTCGCTTGTAAGGCGAGTGCTCTACCACTGAGCTATGCGCCCGGAACGGAGGTCCGACAAGCCCTCTCAGACCGGGAAAGCGTACCCGGTTCCAGGGGGCGATCGCGAAACGGTTATGGGACCGGAAGCGGACCCCGCGGCGGATTCGATGAACCGAAGACGGACGGATATCATCCCAATGGCGTGATGAGCGGACATGCGAGCGAGCCGGGCGCGATGCGGAACTTCAGCGTCGACCTGCGGGGGGTCGTGGACCTGCTCAGCCGCCACCTGTACAGCAGCCCTCGGGTCTATGTGCGCGAGCTGCTGCAGAACGCGGTGGACGCGATCACCGCGCGCGGCGGGGGTTGGGACGCGGCGATCCGCATCCGGGCGCGGGGGGACGGAGAGCTGCAGATCCACGACACGGGGATCGGGCTCACCGAGGCGCAGGTGCACCGGCTCCTGGCGACGATCGGCAACTCCTCCAAGCGGGACGAGCTGGGGTTCGCCCGGCACGACTTCCTCGGGCAGTTCGGGATCGGGCTGCTGTCGTGCTTCCTGGTCGCCGACGAGATCGAGGTGGTGACCAAGAGCGCCGTCGAGGACGCGCCCGCCGTCGTGTGGCGCGGACACGCCGACGGGCACTACACGGTGCGGGAGGGGCGGCGGGAGCAGGCCGGCACCACCGTGACCCTGCGCGCCCGCCGGGACTTCGAGCACTGGCTGGAGCCGTCCACGGTCATGGAGCTGGCGCGGCACTACGGGGCGCTGCTCCCCTACGACATCCGCGTGAACGGGGAGCCGGTCACCGAGGGCCCGCCGCCCTGGGAGCGCGAGTGGCCGACGGAGCGGGAGCGTCGACGGGCGCTCTTGCAGTACGGGACGCGGATCGTGGGCGCCGAGCCCTTCGACGTGATCGACCTGGCGGTGCCCGAGGCGGGACTGCGCGGCGTGGCGTACGTGCTGCCGCACCAGACGAGCCCGGGAGAGCCGGCTCGGCACCGGGTCTACCTCAAGCGCATGCTCCTGAGCGACCGGGCCGAGCAGATCACGCCGGAGTGGGCGTTCTTCGTGCGCTGCGTGCTCGACAGCGAGGAGCTGCGGCCCACCGCGAGCCGGGAGCAGCTGTACGACGACGAGCTGCTGGACCGCACGCGCGAGGCGCTGGGCGGGCAGTTGCGCGGCTGGCTGCTGCGGCTGGCGGCGACCGAGCCCGAGCGGCTGCGCGCGTTCCTGGCGGTGCACGGCCTGGGCGTGAAGGCCATGGCCACGCGCGATGTGGAGATGCTGCGCGTGGTGGACGAGTGGATCGCGTTCCAGACCAGCGAGGGCGAGATCCCGCTCTCCCGGTTCCGTGCCCGGCACCGCACGATCCGCTACACCGCGCAGGATGAGGAGTTCCAGCAGTTCGCCGGCATCGCCGCCGCCCAGGGGATCGCCCTGGTGAACGGCGGCTACGCCTACGACGTCGAGATCCTGGAGCGGCTGCGGCTGCTCGATCCGGATCTGGACGTGCGGCGGCTGGAGCCCGCGGAGCTGGCCACCCGGCTCGACCCGGTCGGTCCCGACGTCGCGTTCGCCGCCCGCGACTTCCTCCGCATCGCCGAACGCGCCCTCGCCGGCCACGGCTGCGAACCGGCCCTGCGCGCGTTCGCCCCGGCCACGCTGCCGGTGCTGTACCTGGAGGGCACCGGTCCCGCCGCCGACCCGCAGGAGGCAGGCGGGGTGTGGGCGCAGTTCGCCGCCGACACCGTGGAGCGGGCACGGCCCATGCTGGTGTTCAACCACCGCAACCCGCTGATCGCCCGCCTGACCGGCACCGTGAACACCGAGGTGGTCGTGCTCGCGGTCGAGGCGCTGTACGGGTACGCGCTGCTGGCCGGACGCCGCCCCATGCGCCCCGAGGACGTGGCGGCGGTGAACCGGGCGTTCCTCGGCCTCGTCGAACACGCCGTCCACCGGGAGACGCCGTGACCGTCGACAGGCGGAAGCTGCGGGCGCTGCTCGACGCGGCGAAGGAGCTCGACGGAGCGACGGAGCACTACCGCGCGACGGCGAGGGCGAACCTCCGCCACGCCGAGGCCCTCGGCGACCCCGAGCTGCTGTTCGAGGCCCGTCTCGACCACGGATTCGGGCTGCGCAGCCAGCCGTGGCGGAACCACCCCCGCGAGGTCCTCGGAGAGTGGCTGGTCGTGCTGCGCCAGTGCCTGCTGATGTGGCACGCCGAGCCGTACCGCTACCCCGAGGGCAACGTCCGGGCGATGTGGGCGCAGATCCTCCAGGTGCTCAGCGCGTTCGCCCTGCACTTCCCCGAACCCGCCGACCAGGTCCGCCGGCTGATCGACGAGGTGGAACGGTACTGCCCGCCCGCGCACTACGGACGCTACGCGCTGGATCACGTGCGCATGAGCCTCGCGGCTCGGTGCGGACACCGCGACGAGGTCGAGCGGCTGTGGCGGAGGCTGCGCACCCAGCCCCCGCCGAAAGGGGTCTTCATCCCCGCCGGCGTGGCCGCGCGCACGGCCACCATGTGGGCACGGCTGGGGAGGGACGATCTCGCCGTCGAAGCGCTGACGCCGGTGCTCACCGGAGAGTTCCTCGACCCCGAGGACGAGCACGGGGGCGATGAGTCCCCCCTGCTCATGCCGTACCTGCGGATGGGGCGCACGGCGGAGGCGATCGCCGTGCACCAGCGCACCCATGCGCGCTCCGATCTGAAGCTCGAACAGGTCGCGGCGCTTCTGGAGTTCTGCGCCCGCACCGGGAACGAGGAACGCGGCCTGGAGGTGCTGCACCGCAACTTCGGAGAGCGGATCGGCCTGGGCTTCGAGTCCAGGGCGTCGGCGAGGTTCGACGCCGTGTGGACGGTGGCGGCGGCGGCGCTGCTGTGCCGGCGCGCCGCCGAGAAGGGCCTGGACCGGGAATGGGTCAGCCCGTGCGGCTGCGCGGGCGCCGACTGCGACCGGCTGGTCATCCGCTCCTACGCCGAGCTGGGCGCCGAGCTGCGCTGGAGCGCGATGAACTTCGCCCGGCATCTGGACGAGCTGAACGGCACGTCGCATGTGAGCGACCGCATCGACGCGCTGCTGCACGCCGAGCCGATCGTCGACCGGCTCGACCTGCCGCCCGAGACCGCGCCGCCCCTTCGCCTCACCGCTCCCCCGCCGTCGCCGCATCTGGACGCCGCCGACGCCGACGGCCTGCGGCGGGCCGTGGAGCGGGCCCGCGCGATGGAGCCCGGCCTGCCCCGGATCCGCCTCGCCGAACGGGTGATGCAGAACGCGCTCGCCGCGGATGAGCCGGAGGCGCTGCTGGAGGCGCGGCTCATCCGGCTGGAGGACCTGCTGCATCCGGACCGGGAGAGCTGGCGCGCCGATCTGTTCGCCTGCCTGGTGGAGCTGTTCCGCGCCCACCACGCCCGGCCGACCCTGCTCGGCGCGGACCGGGTGGCCGCGCTGTGGCGGGCCGTCCCGGTCGCGCTCTCTCGCGTCCTGACCCGCCCGGGGGTGCACCTCCGGCAGATCCGCGCGTTCCTCGACCTCGCGGAGCGGCACTGCCGTCCCGGCACCGACGACCTGCACCACGTGCGGTGGTTCCGGACGTGGGTCGAGGCCCGCGCCGGCGACCGGGAGGCGGCGCGGGCCGCCCGGGCGCGTTTCCTGCAGCTGCCGCACCCCGACCGCTTCGTCTCCCGGGAGCATTTGCTGCGCGGCGTCCAGTGGTGGCTGGATCTGGGCTGCGACGTCGAGGCGGTCGTGACGATGGAGCCGCTCCTGGCCGCCGGCGACACCGAGCGCGAGGATCTGCTGCTCCCGGCCTATCTGCGCGCACGGCGGCCGCACCGGGCCTGCGAGGTGCACGAACGCACCTGGACGACGGCGCGGGGGGCGGCCGAGGTGGCGGCGCATCTGGAGCTGTGCGCCCGCGAGGGGATGCTGGAGCGGGGGCGGGAGATCATCTGGCGTTCACTGGACCTGTTCCACTACTACGTCGACGACACGGAGTTCACGTTCGACCAGCTGCGGACGCACGCCGCGGCGGTCCTGCTGTGCGAGCGCGTGGTGGCGGCCGGGCTCGACGAGCCCTGGACCTGGCCCGCCCACGAGTGCTGCCCCGCCGAGGACGGCTGGAGCTTCGCCCGGCTCGCCCAGGACTGCCGCGAGTTCCTCGCGCTCTTCTCCCGGCGCTGGGAGGAGATCCTCGGCACCGACTTCCACACCCGCGCCGCCCGCGCCCTCGCCGACGGCCGCTGAGCGCGGCGCGGGCGGGGCGGGCCTACAGGGAGGGGTCGGAGTCGTCGGCGCGGCGCTGCTCGGCGAGGAAGCGCTCGAACTCGGCGCCGAGCTCCTCGGCGGTGGGCATCTCCTGCTCGGTGGCCAGCAGGCTCTCGCGCTCGGCGCCGCCGGCGAAGGCGTCGTACTGGTCCTCCAGGGCGCGCACGACCTTGAGGACCTCGTCGTTGCCGGCGACCTGCTCGGCGATCTCGGCCTCGGTGCGGGCGGCGGCCTCGCGGAGGGCGTCCGACGGCAGCACCAGCCCGGTGGCGGCGATCACGGCCTCCAGGGCGGCGACCGCGGCGGTGGGATAGGCGGCCTGCGCCAGGTAGTGCGGGACGTGGACGGCGTAGCCGATGGCGTCGTGCCCGGCCTCGCCCAGCCGGTGCTCCAGCAGGGCGGCGGCGCTGCCGGGCACCTGGACGCGGTCGAACATCGGGTTGCGGGTGATCAGCCCGGGCCGGGTGGCGTGCGGGGTGATGCCGACCGGGCGGGTGTGCGGAACGCCCATCGGGATGCCGTGGAAGGTGACCGACAGGCGGACGCCGAGCCGCTCGACCAGCGAGCGGACGGCGGCGACGAAGCCCTCCCACAGGCGGTCGGGCTCGGGGCCGGTGAGGAAGAGGAAGGGCTTGCCGGCCTCGTCGCGGACCAGGTGGACGACCAGCTCGGGAGCGTCGTAGGAGGCCCAGTGGTCGCGGTCGAAGATCAGCGGCGGACGGCGGGCCCGATAGTCGATCAGGGAGTCGACGTCGAAACGAGCGATCACCCGGTGCTCCAGCGAGTTCAGCAGATGCTCGCGCACCAGCTGAGCGACCAGGCCCGCGTCGACGAAACCGTCCAGGGTGTAGAGCAGGACGGGGTCCGTCATCTGCGGCACATCACCGGACAGCTCGTACAGGTCCTCAGGGTTGCGCACGTCTCCCCCAGCTCGTCCCGTCGTCACCGCCCCCTTCTCGACCGGGGGTGGCCCGGGCGGCGCTCGTCGTCCCGGGCCTGCTCCGGTGTGCTCGTCGGAAAAGATTCGCTGCACCCAAACATAGGACATCGCGGAGTTCGTCCCATCCTCCGACGAGCGCGCCGGACCGGCCGATCGGCGTCGGGGGCGGTTCAGGAGGGTCGATCGGGGTCGGCGAAGACCCGGCTGGCGAGGAAGTCCTCCGGCCGCAGCACGGTCAGGTCGTCCAGGCCGACCCGCCCGCCCGCGGCGATCAGCCGGTTGGCGTGCCGCAGCCGGGCGCGTTCGATGGCGTTGCGGACCGACCGGGCGTTGGCGAAGCGGGGGCGGGCCCGGCGCCGCTCCAGGTAGTCGCGGAACACCGGCTCGGTCTCGGGGGCCAGCCGGTAGCCCTGGCGTTCCGCCATCAGCCGCCCGATGGCCTCCAGCTCCTCCACCGTGTAGTCGGGGAAGTCGATGTGGTGGGCGATCCGGGAGCTCATCCCGGGGTTGGAGGCGAAGAAGGAGTCCATCCGGTCCTTGTATCCGGCCAGCACCACCACCAGGTCGTCGCGCCGGTTCTCCATGACCTGGAGCAGGATCTCGATGGCCTCCTGCCCGTAGTCGCGCTCGTTCTCGGCCCGGTACAGGTAGTAGGCCTCGTCGATGAACAGCACCCCGCCCATGGCCCGTTTGAGGACCTCCTTGGTCTTGGGCGCGGTGTGCCCCACGTACTGGCCGACCAGGTCGTCGCGGGTCACCGACACCAGGTGGCTCTTGCGGACGTAGCCGAGCCGGTGCAGCAGCTCCGCCAGCCGCAGCGCGACGGTGGTCTTGCCGGTCCCGGGGCCGCCGGTGAAGCACATGTGCAAGTTGGGTCGGCCCGAGTCGATCCCGAAGCGGGCCCGCGCCCGGTCCACCAGCAGCAGCGCCGCGATCTCCCGGATCCGCGTCTTGACCGGCGCCAGCCCCACCAGTTCGGCGTCGAGCGCGTCCAGCACCTCGTCGACCTGCGTGCCGGCGCGTTCGGCCGCCAGGTCGACCGAGGCGTCCGGCGGCAGCGTCCGCGCCGTCTCCGACGGCTCCGGGGCGCCGTCGGCCGCCTGGGGCGCCTCGCCGACCGCCGCCCGCATTCCGAACTCCATCCGCTCGGTCACTTCCGGGTCCTCATCCTGTCCACGTCGTCGTGCCTCCGCCGGCCGGCTCCTTCCGCGCCCGCCCGCGACGCCGCGGGCCCTTCACGGGATCGCCGCGGGCCCGCCGCGGGCCGGCTCATCGCGGGCCCCTCGCACGTCCCGCAGGGCCGCCGCGAGTCGCCGCGGAGTCGCCGCGGAATCCGCGCCGCACGCG
>NZ_RRYT01000050.1 GCF_006363815.1 Thermomonospora catenispora | reverse complement strand
TTCGGCGGTCCGCGTCCCGGTGGCGGCGGCGGTCGGCCGGGCGGCGGCTTCGGCGGTCCGCGCTCCGGCGGCGGTCGCGGCCGCGGCGGCACGGCGGGCGCGTTCGGACGTCCCGGCGGTCCGCCTCGGCGCGGTCGCAAGTCCAAGAAGCAGCGGCGCCAAGAGTTCGACAACATGCAGGCGCCGACCATCGGCGGCATCCAGGCGCCGCGCGGCAACGGCCAGACCATCCGGCTGCCGCAGGGGGCCTCGCTGACCGACTTCGCCGAGAAGATCGGCGCCAACCCGGCGTCGCTGGTGCAGATCATGCTGCACCTCGGCAAGATGGTCACCGCGACCCAGTCGGTGAGCGAGGAGGACCTCATCGAGCTCGGGCTGCACCTGGACTTCGACGTCAAGGTGGTCTCGCCCGAGGACGAGGACCGCGAGCTGCTGGAGTCGTTCGACATCGAGTTCGGCGAGGACCTCGGCGGCGAGGAGGACCTGGTCGTCCGGCCGCCCGTGGTGACCGTGATGGGTCACGTCGACCACGGCAAGACCAAGCTGCTGGACGCGATCCGCAACGCCAACGTGGCCTCCGGCGAGGCCGGCGGGATCACCCAGCACATCGGCGCCTATCAGGTGCAGACCGAGGTCGACGGCGAGCAGCGCAAGATCACCTTCATCGACACCCCGGGACACGAGGCGTTCACCGCCATGCGGGCCCGCGGTGCCGACACCACCGACCTGGTGGTGCTGGTGGTCGCCGCGGACGACGGGGTCAAGCCGCAGACCACCGAGGCGATCGACCACGCCACGGCGGCCGGGGTGCCGATCGTGGTGGCGGTCAACAAGATCGACAAGCCGGAGGCGGACCCGCAGCGGGTGCGCGCCCAGCTCACCGAGTACGGCCTGGTCGCCGAGGAGTACGGCGGACAGACCCTGTTCGTGGACGTGTCCGCCAAGGAGGGCACCAACCTCGACGAGCTGCTCGAGGCGATCATCCTGACCGCCGACGCCGAGCTCGACCTCAAGGCCAACCCGGACATGCCGGCCCAGGGCGTCGCCATCGAGGCGCACCTGGACCGGGGCCGGGGCGCGGTGGCGACCGTGCTGGTGCAGCGCGGCACCCTGCGGGTCGGCGACTCGATCGTCTGCGGTGTGGCGCACGGCCGTGTCCGGGCGATGCTGGACGAGAACGGCAACAACGTCACCGAGGCCGAGCCGTCGCGTCCGGTGCAGGTGCTGGGCCTGACCGCGGTGCCCAGCGCCGGCGACAGCTTCCTGGTCGTCGAGGACGACCGGGTGGCCCGCCAGATCGCCGACAAGCGTGTCGCCCGCAAGCGCAACGCCGAGCTGCTGCGCAGCCGCCGCAGCGTGTCCCTGGACCGCTGGCTCGCCGAGAGCGAGCGCCAGGAGCTGCTGCTCATCCTCAAGGGCGACGTGTCCGGCTCGGTGGAGGCCCTCGAGGAATCGCTGATGAAGATCGACGTCGGCGAGGAGGTCCGCCTGCGGGTCATCCGCCGCGGCGTCGGCGCGATCACGCAGGACGACGTCAACCTGGCGGTGGCCTCCGACGGCGCGGTGATCATCGGCTTCAACGTGCGGCCGGAGCGCAACGCGCAGGAGCTGGCCGACCGCGAGGGCGTGGACATCCGCTACTACTCGGTCATCTACCAGGCGATCGAGGAGGTCGAGGCGGCCCTCAAGGGCATGCTGAAGCCCGAGTACGAGGAGGTCCAGCTCGGCACCGCGGAGATCCGCGCGCTCTTCAAGGTGCCGCGGGTCGGCAACGTGGCCGGGTGCATGGTGCAGAGCGGCGTCATCAAGCGGGGCGCCAAGGCCCGCCTGATCCGCCAGGGGACCGTGGTCGCCAACGACCTGTCCATCGCGTCGCTGCGCCGCGAGAAGGACGACGTCGGCGAGGTCCGCGAGGGCTTCGAGTGCGGTATCGGTCTCGGGTACCAGGACATCAAGGTCGACGATGTCATCGAGTGCTTCGAGATGCGGGAGAAGCCGCGGACGTGAGCAGGGCTGAGCGGGGCCGCCGAAGCCGGTCGACGACCGGCGAACCCCGGTGGCCCCGCTCGCCGTGCCGCGCATGAGGCGACCTTCCCGGACCTTCGGGGCGGGCGCCTCGCTCCGCGTGCCTCCTGGCGCCGGTCTCGGGCCCGTCGTTCACGGGCCCCGCGTCTCGCGTCCCCGCCGCCCGGCGGGACTGTTGACAACCGAGGTGATGAACCAGGTGTACGTGGGTGCGTTGACGCTCGATCTGCTGCTCGGCGACGTGCGGTCGCTGAAGCAGAAGCGGTCGGTGGTGCGGCCGATCGTGGCCGAGGTCCGCAGGCGGTTCCCGGCCGTGGCGGTCGCCGAGACCGGGGCGAGCGATCTGCACCGGCGCGCCGAGATCGGCGTCGCGGTGGTGTCCGGCACCGCCGGCAACTGCATGGAGGTTCTGGACGCCTGTGAACGGCTGGTGGCCGGCCGGCCCGAGATCGAGATGATCTCGGCGCGGCGCAGGCTGTACGGCGAGGACGACTGATCGCACGGCGGGCCTTCGCCCGGGATGCGGTCGGTCGTTCTCCGGCAACGGCGAAGACGAGGACGGACGAAGATGGTTGACCCGGCTCGGGCGCGCAAGCTCGCCGACCGTATCCAGCAGATCGTGGCCGAGACGCTGGAACGCCGTATCAAGGACCCCCGGCTCGGGTTCGTCACGGTGACCGACGCCAAGGTCACCGGTGATCTGCGGGACGCCACCGTGTACTACACGGTCTACGGCTCCGCGGCCGAGCGCGCCGACACCGCGGCGGCGCTGGAGAGCGCCAAGGGAATCCTCCGCTCGGAGGTCGGACGGCGCACCGGGCTTCGGCACACTCCCACGCTGACGTTCGAGTTCGACGAGGTGATAGACAACGCCCGGCAGATCGACGAGCTGCTGGCGCGGGCCCGGGCGCACGACGAGCAGGTGGCCCGGGCCGCCGAGAAGGCCACGCCCGCCGGGGAGGCCAATCCCTATCGCTTCGGTGAGGAGGAGGTCGAAAGTCCCGCCGGCGTCGAGGGGGACGAGGGACACTCGACAGCGTGAACGACCCGACGGCGCCGAGCGCGCCGTCGGCCGCACCAGGCGGTGCACGCGGCCGGGCCCCGGACCGGCCGCAGGGAGCGTGAGAGACATGGTGATGCCCGCCGTGAACGAGCGGACCCGTGCCACGGCCCCCCAGGAGGCGCTGTGGAGACGCGCGGTGCGGCTGATCGAGGAGGCCGAGGAGGTCTGGCTGGTCTGCCATGTGCTGCCGGACGGGGACGCGCTCGGTTCGATGCTCGCCTTCGGTCAGGCGTTGCGGTCGCTCGGCAAGCGCTGCGGGGCCTCCTTCGGCGATCCCTTCACCGTTCCCTACACGCTGCGCTTCCTCCCCGGCCAGGAGCTGCTGGTCGAGCCCGGCCGGGTGCCGAAGGCCCCGGAGCTGATGATCGCGTTCGACGCCGCGTCGCTGGACCGGCTGGGCTCGCTGGCCGGGACGGCCGAACGCGCGGCGCAGCTGATCGTGGTGGACCACCACGCCACCTACTCCGGCTTCGGCACGGTTCCGCTGGTCGACCCCTCCGCCGCCGCCACCGCGGTGCTGGCCGAGGAGCTGATCGGCCGGCTCGGCGTCCCGCTGACCCGGGACATCGCGCTCGGCCTGTACGCCGGGCTGGCCAGCGACACCGGCTCGTTCAAGTACGGCTCCACCACCCCGGAGGTGCACGACCTGGCCGGCCGGCTGCTGGCGGCCGGGGTCCGGCCGGACGCGGTGGGTCGCGAGCTGTGGGACCGGGCGTCGTTCGGCTACCTGCGAGTCCTGGGCGGGGCGCTGGACCGCGCCAGGTTCGAGCCGGACGCGGTCGGCGGGCTGGGCATGGTGTGGACCACCATCAGCCGGGCCGACCGGGCCGCCGAGGACGTCCGCTTCGATCAGCTCGAAGGCGTGATCGACCAGCTGCGCCGCACCGATGAGGCGGAGGTCGCGGTGGTCTGCAAGGAGACCGACGACGGCCGCTGGTACGTCTCCACCCGCTCCAAGGGGCGGGTGGACGTGGGCCGGGCCTGCGTGGAGCTCGGCGGCGGCGGACACCGCCTGGCCGCCGCCTACACCTGTGACTGCGCGCCGACCACCGCGATCGAGCGGTTGCGCGCCCTGCTCGCCGCCAGAAGGGACGCCAAGTGACCTCAGGTCTGGTCATCGTGGACAAACCGGCCGAGTGGACCTCGCATGACGTGGTCGCCCGGATGCGCCGGCTGGCCGGCACCCGCAAGGTCGGGCACGCCGGCACGCTGGACCCGATGGCCACCGGGGTGCTGGTCGTCGGGGTCGGCAAGGCCACCCGGCTGCTGGGGCATCTGGCGCTGACCGAGAAGACCTACCGCGCCACGATCCGGCTGGGACAGTCCACCGACACCGACGACGCCGAGGGCGAGATCACCGCCACCGCCTCGGCGGCGGGGGTGACCGACGCCGACCTGCGCGCCGCGATCGAGACGCTGACCGGCGAGATCATGCAGGTCCCGCCGCAGGTCAGCGCGATCAAGGTGAACGGGCGGCGGGCCTACAGGATGGCCCGCAAGGGCGAGGACGTGGAACTGGCGGCCCGCCCCGTCACCGTCCGGGAGTTCACCGTCGAGGACGTCCGCCGCGAGGGCGAGCTGGTCGACGTCGACGCCGTCGTCACCTGCTCGTCGGGCACCTACATCCGGGCGCTGGCCCGCGACCTGGGCGCCGCGCTCGGCACCGGCGGTCATCTGACCGCGCTGCGCCGCACCAGGGTGGGCCCCTACGGGCTGGAGCGGGCCCGCACCCTGGACCAGCTCGCCGAGCGCCTGGAGATCCTGCCGATCGGCGACGCCGTCGCCGCCGCCTTCCCCCGCCGGGAGGTGACCGCCGAGCAGGCCCGGCGGGTCGTCCACGGCGGGCGGCTGCCGGCGGCCGGGCTGGGGCCCGGCCCGGTCGGCGTGTTCGCCCCCGACGGCACGCTGCTGGCCCTGGTGGAGGAGCGCGGCGGCGTCGCCCGTCCGCTGGCGGTCTTCGCCGGGGAGTGAGCCCTCTCCCCGCGCGGCCGTGCCCGGGGACACGGGCCCCGGGCCGTGCGGACGCGCCGGGCGCGGACCGCCGCGGAGCGGCGAGTGAGTGCGAACACGCCCCCGCGGTGCGGAGCGCGCCGCCGGGACGTGGCAGTCTTGTCAGGACGGCTCACGGGTCCTACTCAGGGAGAGCATGGTGCTTCGCTGGCACGGCCTCGACGAGGTTCCCGCCGACTGGGGCAGGTCGGTGGTCACCATCGGTGTCTTCGACGGTGTGCATCGCGGGCACCAGCGGATCGTCGGGGAGGCCGCCCGGCTGGCCCGCGAGCGCGGGCTGCGGTCGGTGGTGATCACTTTCGACCCCCATCCCGACGAGGTGGTGCGGCCGGGCACCCACCCGCCGTTGCTGACCTCCACCTCCCGGCGCGCCGAGCTGCTCGGCGAGCTGGGCACCGACGTGGTGATCCTGCTGCCGTTCACGGTCGGGCTGTCCCGGATGAGCCCCGATGAGTTCGTGCAGTCGGTGCTGGTGGAGCGGCTGCACGCGGCGCACGTGATCGTCGGGGAGGACTTCCGGTTCGGGCACAGGGCCAAGGGCGACGTGGCCCTGCTGCAGGAGCTGGGCGACAAGTACGACTTCACCGCCCAGGGCATGCCGCTGGTGGCCGACGGCGACACGATCTCCTCCACCTACATCCGCGGCCGGCTGGCGGCCGGCGACGTGGCGGCCGCCGCCGAGGCGCTGGGCCGTCCGCACCGGGTGGAGGGCGTGGTGGTGCGCGGTCATCAGCGGGGCCGCGCGCTCGGCTTCCCCACCGCCAACCTGGAGACCCCGCCGCGGATGGCCGTCCCCGCCGACGGGGTGTACGCCGGGTACCTGCTGTGCGACTCCGACCGGTATCCGGCCTGCCGCTGGCCCGCCGCCATCTCCATCGGCACCAACCCCACCTTCGAGGGCGAGGGGCGGCGCACCGTCGAGGCGTACGCGCTGGACCGGGACGATCTGGACCTGTACGGCGAGCACGTGGCGGTGGACTTCACCGAGCGCATCCGCGACACGCTGAAGTTCGACTCGGTCGACGCCCTGGTCGAGGAGATGCATCGGGACGTCGCCCGCGCCCGCGAGCTGACCCGGGAGGGCTGACACCGGCACGCAGCGTCACCGCGGTGACGGCGCGGACGTTGTAGCGTGATACCGTGGAGGACCGCCGGTCCATCCGGCCTGCCCGTCGTGCCCTCAAGCGGCGGGCGTGTTCGAAACGTGCCATGCGGACCCGTGTCCTGATCCGGGATCTGCGGGTGACGACTACCGTGAAGGAGCCTCGTGTCGCTCGACGCCGCCACCAAGCAGAAAATCATCGCCGAGTACGCGACCCATGAGGGTGACACCGGATCCCCGGAGGTCCAGGTCGCGCTGCTGACCCAGCGGATCAACGACCTGACCGAGCACCTGAAGGTGCACAAGCACGACCACCACAGCCGGCGCGGCCTGCTGCTGCTGGTCGGGCGTCGGCGTCGGCTGCTGAAGTACCTCGCCGACAGGGACATCAACCGTTACCGGCAGCTGATCGAGCGCCTCGGTCTGCGCCGCTAGGACGGTGGGGGAGTGGCCCGAACGGGGCCACTCCCTCTCACATATGGCGTGTACATCGGGTACATATCGCCATAGGACAACTGAAACGACGGACGACCCGCGATCAGAACGCAGCCAGCATGTGGCGCGGCCGGTCCTCGGTAGTGGCCTCCGGATGACGTCCGATCCGTGGGCTTCGATCGAAGACCGGCAGCAGCGAAACCACGGGGCTCGTTCGCGGGCGAACACTGCTAACGAAGGAGTACCCCTGTGGAACCCGTGCGCATGGATGGGGCACAGACCGCTGAGGCCGTCATCGACAACGGCTCATTCGGCACCCGTACCGTTCGCTTCGAGACCGGCCGGCTGGCCCGCCAGGCCACCGGCTCGGCCGTGGTGTACCTCGACGACGAGACCATGGTGCTCTCGGCCACCACGGCCTCCAAGAAGCCCAAGGAGGGCCTGGACTTCTTCCCGCTGACGGTGGACGTGGAGGAGCGGATGTACGCGGCCGGGCGGATTCCCGGCTCGTTCTTCCGCCGCGAGGGACGCCCCAGCGAGGACGCCATCTTGACCTGCCGGCTCATCGACCGGCCGCTGCGCCCGTCCTTCGCCAAGGGCCTGCGCAACGAGATCCAGATCGTCGCGACGGTGCTGGCGCTGCACCCCGACCACCTCTACGACGTGGTCGCCATCAACGCCGCCTCGATGTCCACCCTGCTGTCGGGGGTGCCGTTCTCCGGCCCGATCGGCGGGGTGCGGGTCGGCCTGATCGACGGGCAGTGGGTGGCCTTCCCGACCCACAGCGAGCTGGAGCGGGCCACCTTCGACATGGTGGTGGCCGGCCGGACGCTGGAGAACGGCGACGTCGCGATCATGATGGTGGAGGCCGAGTCCACCCGGGAGACCCTGCGGCTGGTGGCCGAGGGCGCGCCGGCGCCGACCGAGGAGCGGGTGGCCGAGGGCCTGGAGGCGGCCAAGCCGTTCATCCGGGTGCTGTGCGACGCGCAGCGGGAACTGGCCGCGGTGGCCGCCAAGCCCACCGTGGAGTTCCCGATCTTCCTGGACTACACCGAGGAGATGCTGCAGGCGGTCTCCGACGCCGTCTCCGAGGAGCTGTCGCAGGCGCTCACCATCGTCGGCAAGCAGGAGCGCGAGGCCAGGCTCGAGGAGCTGCGCGCGATCACCGTCGAGAAGCTGCTGCCGGAGTTCGAGGACCGCGAGAAGGAGCTCTCGGCGGCGTTCCGGGCGGTCACCAAGAAGCTGATCCGCGAGCGGATCATCCGCGACGGGGTGCGCATCGACGGCCGGGGCGTCAAGGACATCCGGCAGCTGACCGCCGAGGCGCACGTGGTGCCGCGGGTGCACGGGTCGGCGCTGTTCGAGCGGGGCGAGACCCAGATCCTGGGGGTGACCACCCTGAACATGCTCCGGATGGAGCAGATGATCGACACCCTCAACCCCGAGCGCACCAAGCGCTACATGCACAACTACAACTTCCCGCCGTACTCCACGGGGGAGACCGGCCGGGTCGGCTCGCCCAAGCGGCGGGAGATCGGGCACGGTGCGCTGGCGGAGCGGGCGCTGATCCCGGTGCTGCCCTCGCGCGAGGAGTTCCCGTACGCGATCCGGCAGGTGTCGGAGGCGATCGGCTCCAACGGCTCCACCTCGATGGGCTCGGTGTGCGCGTCCACCATGTCGCTGCTGGACGCGGGCGTGCCGCTGAAGGCGATGGTGGCCGGCATCGCCATGGGCCTGATCTACGAGGACGGCAAGTACGTCACGCTGACCGACATCCTCGGCGCCGAGGACGCCTTCGGCGACATGGACTTCAAGGTCGCCGGCACCCGTGACCTGATCACCGCGCTGCAGCTGGACACCAAGCTGGACGGCATCCCCGCCGAGGTGCTGGCCGCCGCGCTCAAGCAGGCCAAGGCGGCCCGGCTGGCGATCCTGGACGTGATGGCCGAGGCGATCTCCGAGCCGGCCGAGCTGAGCCCGTACGCGCCGCGGATCATCACCATCAAGGTCCCGGTCGACAAGATCGGCGAGGTGATCGGCCCCAAGGGCAAGATGATCAACTCGATCCAGGACGACACCGGCGCCGACATCACCATCGAGGACGACGGCACCATCTACGTCGGGGCGGTGGACGGCCCCTCGGCGGAGGCGGCCAGGCAGGCGATCAACCAGATCGCCAACCCGCACATGCCCGAGGTCGGCGAGCGGTACCTGGGCACCGTCGTGAAGCTCACCACGTTCGGCGCGTTCGTGTCGCTGCTGCCCGGCAAGGATGGACTGCTGCACATCTCGCAGATCCGCAAGCTGCACGGCGGCGCCCGGATCGAGAACCTCGAGGACTACATCAAGGTCGGCGACAAGATCCAGGTGGAGATCACCGAGATCGACGCGCGCGGCAAGCTGTCGCTGGTGCCGGTCGAGGTGATCGAGCGCGAGCAGGCCCAGCAGGCCGAGCAGGCCGAGTCGTCGGGCGGCGGCGGGGAGGACGAGGAGCCCGCCGAGCGGCCCAGGCCGCGCCGCCGCCGCACGCGCGGCCGTTCCGGCGGACAGCGCAACACCTGATCCGCATGACGCGTCCGACGGCCGACCGGCGCGCCCCAGGGCGCGCCGGTCGGCCGTCGCATGATCCCGCTCATCGAGACGACGAAGGGGAGCACGGCGTGACGCTGTCGGCGAGGGCGCAGGAGCCCGGAACCACCCACACGGTCCACCCCGGCGAGGACGGCGCGGGCGTCGTCCGGCGCACCGTGCTGCCGGGAGGACTGCGGATCATCACCGAGACCATGCCGACGGTCCGATCGGCGGCGTTCGGGATCTGGGTGGGCGTGGGCTCCCGGGACGAGGACGCGGCCGACGCCGGAGCCTCCCACTATCTGGAGCACACCCTGTTCAAGGGGACCCGCCGGCGGTCGGCGCTGGAGATCTCCGCGGCGCTGGACGCGGTCGGCGGGGACCTGAACGCCTTCACCGCCAAGGAGTACACCTGCTTCTACGCGCGGGTGCTCGACAGCGATCTGCCGCTGGCGGTGGACGTGGTCTGCGACATGGTGCTCGATTCGCTCAACCGGCCCGAGGACGTGGAGGCCGAGCGCGGGGTGATCCTGGAGGAGATCGCCATGCGCGACGACGACCCCGGCGACCTGGTGCACGACGAGTTCTCGCTGGCGCTGTACGGGGACGCGCCGCTGGGCCGGCCGATCCTGGGCACCGTCGAGACGATCAACGCGCTGTCCCGGGACGTGATCGACCGCTACTACCGCGAGCACTACCGCGTCCCCAACCTGGTGGTGTCGGTGGCCGGCAACATCGACCACGACGAGGTGGTGCGCCGGGTCGGCGAGGCGTTCGCCGGGCGGCTGGACGGCGACGAGCCGCCGGCCCCGCCGCGGATCGGCGGCGAGGGCGTGCCGGGCCGGCCCGGCGTCCGCGTGATCGACAAGGACACCGAGCAGGCCAATTTGGTGCTCGGCGGGGTGGGGGTGTCCCGCACCGACGACCGCCGGTGGGCGCTCGGCGTCGTGAACGCCGTTCTCGGCGGGGGCATGTCGTCCCGGCTGTTCCAGGAGGTCCGGGAGAAGCGCGGGCTGGCCTACTCGGTCTACAGCTACACCGCCCAGTACGCCGACACCGGCACGTTCGGGGTGTACGCCGGGTGCCAGCCCGGCAAGGTCGACGAGGTGCTGTCGATCTGCCGCGACGAGGTCGCCAGGCTCGCCGAGCACGGTCTGGACGAGGAGGAGCTGGAGCGCGGCAAGGGTCAGCTGCGCGGATCGATGGTGCTGGGGCTGGAGGACACCGGCTCGCGGATGAGCCGGATCGGCAAGAGCGAGCTGGTCTATGACTCGCTGCTGTCGATCGACGAGGTGCTGGCGAAGATCGAGGCGGTCACCCTCGACGACGTGCGCGAGGTGGCCCGCGACGTGCTCGGCCGGGTCGGCACCCTCACCGTGATCGGGCCGTTCGGGGACCGGGAGTTCACCCTCTGAGGCGACCGGGCCCCTCTGACCGCGAGCGGGCCTGTTCGACCGCGACCGGCCCGCGACGAGAAGGCCGCGCCGCAGGCCGGCCGGGGGAACGGACGGGGGTCGCAGGACCCCGCCCCGGGGCTTCCACGGGAAGATCGGTTGGCAGAGGCAAAGAATCGGGTAGGAGACGCCCATGTACGTGCTGATTCGGGTGCTGAGCACCGCAGTGGCGCTGTGGGTGGCGACGGCCCTGGTCGACGGGGTGGACGTGACGGCCGGCGGCGGAGTGGAGAAGGCCGCCACGCTGCTGGTCGTCGCCGTGATCGTCGGTTTGATCAACGTGCTGATCAAGCCGGTGGTCAAGGTGCTCGGCTGTGCGTTCTACGTGCTGACGCTGGGGCTGTTCGCGCTGGTGGTGAACGCGGCGCTGCTGATGCTGGCGAGCTGGATCGCCGGGGAGCTGAAGCTGCCGTTCCACGTGGAGTGGTTCTGGCCGGCGTTCTGGGGGGCGATCATCGTCGGGGTGGTGAGCTGGCTGCTGACCTGGCTCTTGGAGGATTCGGACTGAGCGCGGGCGGCTCCCGTGCTCCCCGTTCGTTGGCGATAGGCTCATGCGTCGCACCGACGAAGCGGAGGAGCGAGACGTGATCAAGGTTGGGGTGCTGGGCGCGCGCGGCCGGATGGGGTCCGAGGTGTGCCGGGCCGTCGAGGGCGCCGAGGACCTGGAGCTGGTCGCCGCCGTCGACCAGGGCGACGCGCGGGAGGCGCTGACCGCCGCCGACGTCGTCGTGGACTTCACCCACCCGGACGCGGTCATGGACAACCTGCGCTGGTGCATCGAGCGGGGACTGCACGCCGTCGTGGGCACCAGCGGGTTCGGGCCCGAGCGGCTCGAGCAGGTGCGCCGGTGGCAGGGGGAGCACCCGCGGGGCAACGTGTTGATCGGCCCGAACTTCGGGATCGGCGCGGTGCTGATGATGGACTTCGCCCGGCGGGCGGCCCCGTTCTTCGAGTCGGTCGAGATCGTCGAGCAGCACCATCCGAACAAGGCCGACGCTCCCAGCGGCACCGCCTACCGCACCGCCGAGCTGGTCGCCGAGGCCCGCGCCAAGGCCGGGACGGGTCCCTCCCCGGACGCCACCGCCTCCGAGCTCCCCGGGGCGCGCGGCGCCGAGGTGGAGGGCGTGCGCGTGCACGCGGTCCGGCTGGCGGGGCTGGTCGCCCACCAGGAGGTGCTGCTGGGCGGACACGGCGAGGTCCTCACCATCCGGCACGACTCGCTTGATCGGAAGTCGTTCATGCCGGGCGTGCTGCTGGCCGTGCGCCGGGTGGCGGACCTGCCGGACCGTCTCACCGTCGGCATCGAGTCCCTGCTGGGCCTGTGACGCCGCTGAAGCTCGCCGCCGAGCCGTGGGAGTACCTGGGCTCGGACGAGGCCATCGACGTCGAGCACGAGCAGATCGTGGCGACCGCCGCGGGCATGCGCACCGGCGACGACGTGACGTTCGCGCGCACGGCGTTCGAGTTCGTCCGCGACGAGATCGCCCACTCGCTGGACGCCCGCGACCGCCGGGTCACCTGGCGCGCCTCCGACGTGCTGCGCACCCGCACCGGTCTGTGCTTCGCCAAGGCGCACCTGCTGGTGGCGCTGCTGCGGGCCGGGGGAGTGGAGGCGGGCCTGTGCTACCAGCGGCTGTCCGACGACGCCGGAGGGTTCGTGCTGCACGGGCTGGCCGCCGTCCTGCTGGAGGACCACTGGGTGCGGCTGGACCCGCGCGGCAACAGGCCCGGCGTCGAGGTGGAGTTCTCCGCCACGGAGGACCGGCTGGCCTACCGGGTGCGGCCGGAGCTGGGCGAGGTCGACTATCTGACCGTCTACCCCTCTCCGCACCCGACGGTCCTGCGCGCCCTGCGGTCCCACGACGACTGCATCGCGATGTGCGAGCAGGGCGGCCTGCCCTCGTCCCTGGAGGAGTGACCCCCTCCGGCGGGCCCCGACGGCCCTCGACGGGCTCTGACGGGCTCTGAGGGCCGCGGGCGGGGCCCGGGTCCGGATGCGCCGGCGAGCGGCTCGGGGAGCTCAGGGGAGGGCGAAACCGTGCCGGTGCAGGATCTCCCGGGCCGGGGCGGTCGTCAGCCACTCCACGAACGCCTCGGCGGCCTCCGGATGACCGCTCGCGCGGACGGGGGCGGCCGGATACTCGACGGTGACGTTCTGATCGGCGGGGATCGGGACGCTCCCGGCGGCGACGCCCGCCGTGCGCAGGTCGGTGATGTAGACCAGGCCCGCGTCCGCCTCACCGGTCCGGATCTTGGTGAGCACCGCCCGTGAGCCGATCTCCTCCGACGCGGTCCGCACCGTCACCCCCTCCTTGGCGAGGACGCTCCGGGCGTACCGGCCCACCGGGGTCAGCGGCGCGCCGAGCACCACCCGCAGCCCGGGCCGGGCCAGGTCGGCGATGCCGCGGATGCCCTGGGGGTTGCCGGGGGCCACGGCGATCGTCAGCGAGGTCCGCGCGATCACCCGGGCGTCGCCGAGCAGCTCGGCCACGTCCTCCATGGCCGCGCGGTCCCCGGTGATCAGCACATCGGCCTCCGGCCGGTCCTCCAGGCGCTCCACCAGGTCCAACGAGGCGCTGAGCACCGGCCGTATCCGCACCCCCCTCTCGCGCTCGTAGCCGGAGGCCAGCTCGGCGAACGCCTCGGTCAGCGAGGAGGAGGCGAACACCGTCAGCCGCACGGGCCCGGACGGCTCTCCGCACGCCGCGGTCGACAGGAGCGCGGGAAGGAGGGCGGCGGACGCGACGAGGCGCCGCAACAGGGGGCGAAGGGCCATATGGGGTGATCTTAGGGACGCTCGCGCGTTCCTTCCGCGTTTGTCGGCGCGGCCCACTAGGGTCCTGGGGTGTCGGACGACTTTCCGGAGGCCGAAGACCATGTCCCTGGACCTGTTGGAACTGCTGCCCGGCGACTGGCGCGAGCGGATGGAGCCGCGGCTGGACCCGCTGGCCACGGCGGCGCTCGGCGCGTTCGTGGCCGGGGAGTACGAGCGGGAGACGGTCTATCCGGCACGGGAGGACCTGTTCAACGCGTTCCGGCTGTGCTCCTATGAGCGCGCCCGGGTGCTGATCCTGGGGCAGGACCCCTACCACGGGCCCGGGCAGGCCCATGGACTGAGCTTCAGCGTCCGTGAGGGCGTCCGGCTGCCTCCCTCGCTCCGCAACATCTTCAAGGAGCTGGAGGCCGACCTGGGCGTTCCGCCAGCCGAGAGCGGCGATCTGACGCGGTGGGCCGCCCAGGGCGTGCTGTTGTTGAACGCGGTGCTGACCGTCCGGGCGGGCCAGGCGGGCTCCCACGCCGGCAAGGGATGGGAGGAGTTCACCGACGCCGCCATCGCCGCGCTCAACGACAAGGACGAGCGGGTGGTGTTCGTGCTGTGGGGGGCCTACGCCCGCAAGAAGGCCCGTCTGGTGACCAACCCCGCCCACGTGGTGATCGAGTCGGCGCACCCGAGCCCGCTCAGCGCCAAGAAGTTCTTCGGCAGCCGCCCGTTCAGCGCCGTCAACAAGGCCCTCGCCGACGCCGGCCTCCCCGAGATCGACTGGCGGCTGGGCTGACCGTGCGGGCCGGGGCGGCGCTCCGCAGCGCCGGATCCGGCGCCGCCTCGGCGGGTCGCCCGCCGGCGGAACGGGAAGCGGCGGCCGTCCCGGGCGGCCATGGGCGTCGTACGGGGGGCGTCGTACGGGCGGTGCGGCGGTGCCGCCCGCCGGGGCCGCCGACGATGAGGCGCCGGCGGCCGGGCCGCCGTGAGGTCCGTCGCGAGGTCCGCCTGACGCCGCCGGGCGCGGTCCGGACGGGTGACCGCCCCGCCGTTTCGGGCGGCCGCCGGGCCCGCCCAGGGCTCACAGGGCGAGTCCGACGGCCAGCAGGGTCCCGTAGACGATCTGCAGGCGGCCGGTCTCGCCGAGGACCGGGATCAGCTCGGCCCCCTTGGCGCCCTGCATCACCTTCTGGACGGGCGGCAGGGACAGTGGCGCGGCCGCCATGGTGAGCAGCACCCACGGATGCGGCGCCGACAGCGCCAGCGCGATCGGGAACGGCAGCGAGGCGCAGGCCGAGTACAGGATCCGGGTGAGCGGCCCGCCGAGCACCACCGCCAGGGTCCGCTTGCCGGATTCGGTGTCGGTCGGGAGGTCCCGCAGGTTGTTGGCGACCAGCAGCGCGCAGGCCAGCAGCCCGACCGGGACGGCCGCCGCCCACGCCTCCCACGGCACGCCCTCGAGCTGGACGTAGACGGTGCCGACCACGGCCACCAGGCCGAAGAACACGAACACCGAGACCTCGCCCAGCGCCCGGTAGCCGTACGGGATCGGGCCGCCGGTGTAGAACCAGGCCGCCGCGATCGCGGCCGCCCCCACCAGCAGCAGCCACCAGGTGGTCACGGCCGCCAGCGCCAGCCCGGCGACCGCGGCGACGGCGAAGCAGCCCAGCGCGGCGGCCAGCACCTGCCCGGGCCTGGCGGCTCCGGAGCCGACCAGCCGCATCGGGCCGACCCGCTCATCGTCGGTGCCGCGGACGCCGTCGCTGTAGTCGTTGGAGTAGTTCACCCCGATCTGCAGCGCCAGGGCCACCACCGCGGCGAGGGCGGCGCGCCACCAGACGGCCTGGCCCTCGCCGACGGCCACCCCGGTGCCGACGATGACCGGGACGAGCGAGGCGGGAAGGGTTCGGGGACGGGATCCGGCGATCCACTGGGACGCTGTCGCCACCGGGTCAAACCTCGATCTTCTGCGTCGTCATGGGTGCTGATTCTTCCGGAACGGACGGACCGGGGCGCAGCCGCATCCCCGCCGCCAGGCCGAGCGCCAGGACGGCCGCGGTGGCCAGCACGGCCTGCCGGGCGGCGGCGGCCAGGCCGTGCTCCGCCGCCTGCGCCGCGGCCCGCATGCCGGGCGTCCGCTCCAGCTCGCGGGCGTGGGTGCCGGCGCTGTCGCGCAGCTCCTGCACGACGGCGGCCTGCCGCTCGGGCGACAGCGACGTGCCGGCCAGCCGGTGGGCCGTCTCCCGGCCCAGGCCGGCGGCGAACACCGCCCCGACGATCGCGATGCCCAGCGCCGCGCCCACCTGACGCGAGGTCGACTGGATGCCGGAGGCCTGTCCGGCCCGCCCGGGCGGGACCTCGGCCAGGC
Organism: Thermomonospora catenispora; assembly: GCF_006363815.1. Classification (GTDB taxonomy): domain Bacteria; phylum Actinomycetota; class Actinomycetes; order Streptosporangiales; family Streptosporangiaceae; genus Thermomonospora; species Thermomonospora catenispora. The sequence continues at coordinate 4,924 of NZ_RRYT01000050.1, read as the reverse complement.
ACACGCTGGTGAGCTGTGCGGAGGCCAGCCCCAGCCCCACACCGTAGAGCAGCATCCACGGGGCCAGGTCCCGGCCGCCGGCGGCCGCATCGAGCGTCCATCCCAGGCCCAGCACCGCGCCGACCTCCATCGCCAGGCCCAGCCGGACGACCCGATGCGGGCCGATCCGTTCGGTCAGCCGTCCGGCGAAGGGGCCGGCCAGGAACGCTCCGAGGGCCAACGGCAGCACCGCCAGGCTGATCTGCAGCGGGTCGTCGCCGTGCACGCCCGCCAGGAACAGCGGCAGCACGAACAGCAGCCCCAGTTCGCCCACGCTGATCAGCGCGGCGACGGCGTTCCCGCGCCGGAAGCCCGCGATCCGCAGCAGCGCCGGGTCCAGCATCACCGGGCGTCCGGCCGCGCTGCGCGTCCGCTCCACCACGGCCAGGGCGACCAGCAGCGCCGCGGCCAGCGCGAGCAGCAGCGGAACCGGCGACAGGCCCCGCGGCCAGCCGGGGAGGTCGAGGGATGAGGGCCGCAGCGCCGTCCACCAGCCGTAGTAGGGACCCTCGATGAGCCCGCAGACCAGCGCGCCCAGGCCCAACGTCGCCAGCGCCGCGCCGGGGGCGTCGACGCCGCGTTCGGCGGGCTGCCGGGTCTCCGGCACCAGCGTCAGCGCCCCGGCGATCAACGCCAGGCCCAACGGCAGGTTGATCGCGAACGCCCAGCGCCAGCCCAGCGAGGCCGCCAGCGCCCCGCCGAGCAGCGGGCCGAGCGCGGCCATGCCGCCGATCAGCGATCCCCAGATCCCGAACGCCACGGCCCGCTCCCGGCCGGTGAAGATCGCGTTCACGGTGGCCAGCGTGGCCGGCATGATCAGTGAGGCGCCCAGTCCCTGCAGGGCGCGGGCGGCGATCAGCAGGGCGGCGTCGCCGGCCGCCGCGGCCAGCAGGCTCGCCGCCGTGAAGATCGCGGTGCCCAGCACGAACGTCCGGCGCCGCCCCGCCAGGTCGCCCGCCCTGCCGCAGGGGATCAGCAGCGCGGCGAAGACCAGCGAGTAGATCGAGGTGGTCCACTCGGCCTGGTCTGTGGTGGCCCCCAGCCCCTCGACGATCTGCGGGAGCAGGACGCCGACGATGGTGGCGTCCACCACGATCAGGGAGACGCCCAGGCTCATCACCACCAGCGCCAGGCGGCGCCGGCGTCTGGAGGCGGTGCCGTCCGCGGCGGGGGAGGGGGCGGTGACGGTCGCGGCGACGCTCAATCGATCATCCTGGCTCGGGCGAGGGCTGACGTGCGCCTCAAACATAACCGCAGGGGCGGCGGGCCCTGTCCGGACCCCTCCCGCAGGCCGCCGCCTCGGGCGCCCTCCTCGCCCGCCGAAGGGATGGTCCGGTTCCGCCGGGAAGCGCGGCGGGCGGCCGCGCGCCCGGCGCGTGACGGTCCGGGCACCGGGCCCGGTCGCGGGCGAGGGGTCCCTCCCCGCCGGCCGACGGGGAGGGACCGCGGCGCCCCGGCGGGCGGTGCCGGTCGGCGGCGGCGCCGGTGGCACCGGTGGATGCGGACGGCGCCGCTCCAGACGGTGNACCGGTGGATGCGGACGGCGCCGCTCCAGACGGTGATCGAGCGGTGCCGCGGGAGGCGGCGCGGAAAAGGTCACGCGGGCGTGCACCCGGCCCTTGTGCTCCTCGTGGCCGCGGCGCCTGCGGGAGACCGTCAGCGCGATGCCGCACCGGTCGCGGCGGCCCCCGGCCGCTCTCAGGGGCGCGGCGGTCCTTGTGAGCGGTCCTCGGGAAAGGCGACCTTGACGTGCGGCCGGTCGGCCCGGCGGATGATCTCCGGGGCCGTGGAGTCCCTCCGGATGTCGGGATTCCGGCCCCCTTGCCGGGACCGGCGGGGGCGGGGGGTCATTCTCTGAGGGAGCCGTCGAGGGAACGAGCGGCCCCGTTCGACGACGCTCGGAGGTGTTCGAGCAGGTCGATTCAGGAGATTTGCCGGGATATGTCAGTGTGCATGCGGATCATGGGCACCGGCCGGCCCATGTCCAGCTCGCGCCGAGCCCCGTCCGGGGCCCAGCCCGCCGACTCCAGAAAGCGGCGCATCACCCGATCGCCGGCGAACACCCAGCACACCACCGTGGCGAACCCGTCCTCCCGGAGCAGGTCGGCGCAGGCGGCCAGCAGCCGGCTGCCGTGTCCGGCCCCGGTGTGCGGCGGATCGACCAGCAACGTCACCACTTCGGCGGTGGACGCCGGATCCAGATCGGGGTCCTCGGCGGGCGCGATCGCGGCGAAGCCCACCACCAGCTGCGACGACACCGCCACCAGCAGACGATGCCGTGCGCTCGGCGGGGCGACGGCCGCCTCCAGCCAGCGCTCCCGCCACACCGCCACCGCGTCCGGCGCCGTCACCCGGGCCAGCGCCTCGGCCGGCAGCAGATCGCGGTAACCCTCCCGCCAGGCGCGGACCTGGATGTCGGTGATCGCCGCGGCATCCGCCCGCCGGGCGGGTCGCACGCCGACGTCAGCCATGAGCCGCCCCCTTCGTGATCACCGACGTGCGTCCAGGCTATAGCCCTCCAGCGCCCGGGCGAGCCTGCGGACGCCCTCGGCGAGCTCGGCGACGGAGGCCACCCTGGAGTAGCCGATCCGCAGGTGGGCCCCGTCCGGTTCGGCGGGGAAGTAGGGCCGCCCGGCGTTGACCGCCACGCCCTCGCGCAGCGCCGCGTCGGCCAGCGCGACGTCGTCCACCCCCTCCGGGAGCCGGACCCACAGATGCTGCCCGCCCCGGGGGAGCTCGAACGCCAGATCGGGCAGCTCCCGGGCGAGCGCGGCGGCCACCGCGTCCCGGCGCTCGCGCAGCGCGACGCGGACCGCCCGCCGGTGCCGCTCCCACGCCGGCGAGCTGACCAGCTCCAGCGCCGTCTCCTGCAGGTGCCGGGACGGGAAGAAGGAGTCCACCACCTGCAGGGCGCGCAGCCGTTCGGCGACCGGGCCGCGCGCGATCAGCGCCCCGATCCGCAGACTGGGCGCGACGACCTTGGTCAGCGAGGAGATGTGCACCACCCGTCCGTCGGGGTCGTCGCCGACCAGCGGCGGGGGAGCGGGGTCGATCGCCAGGTGCCGTGCGAAGTCGTCCTCGATCACGAACGCCCCGGCGGCCCGCGCCACCGAGAGCACCTGTTCGCGCCGCTCGGGGGTGAGGACCGTCCCGGTCGGGTTGTGGAACGTCGGCTGACAGTAGAACGCCCGCGCGCCCGTCATCGCGAACGCGTCCGCCAGCAGGTCGGGCCGCACCCCCGAGCCGTCCACCGGCACCGGGACCGTGTGCAGGCCCGCCGCCCGCGCCACCGACAACACCCCCTGGTAGGTCGGCGACTCCACCAGCAGCGGGGCGCCGGGCGGCAGCACGGCGCGCAGCGCGATGCCGATCGCCTGCTGCCCGCCGCCGGTGACCAGCACGTCGGCCGGGGCGACCTCGCCGCCGACGGTCCGGGCGAACCACGCCCGCAGCCCGTCGATCCCGGCCGGCGGGGGACGGTCCCAGGCGTCCGGGCGACGCGCCGCGCGGGCCGCCGCGGCCGCCAGCGCCCGCAGCGGCTGCAGGGACGCGGGCAGATAACCGCCGCCCATCGCGATCACCCCTTCCGAGGGAGGGGTGAGCAGCGCGGCGACCCCGCCCGGATCCACCGCGCGGTCGCCCAGCGCCACCGCCTGCCAACCGTGATCGACCGGCCTTCGCGGCCGCGCGGCGCGGGCGCGTTCGGCCACGAACGTGCCGCTGCCCGGCCGGGTGACCACCAGGCCCTCGGCGGCCAGCCGCGCCAGCGCCCGCGACACGGTCACCGGGCTCACGCCCAACCGGGCCACCAGCGCCCGGCTGGACGGCAGCCGGTCCCCGGGCCGCCGCCGGACCGCCTCGGCCCGCAGCAGATCGGCCACGGCGGCGATACTGCTATCCTTTTGCATGAGAGATGACAGTAGCGCTACTGCCCTCCGATCGATAGCGCTGGGCGGCGTCCTGGCCGCCCTCGGCGTGCTGGCCTTCTCCTTCTCGCTGCCCGGCACCGCGCTCGCCCTGGACGGACTGGACCCGTACCTCATCGGCGTCGGACGGGCCGCCGCGGCCGCCCTGCTCTCCGCCGCCGCACTGGCCGCGGCGGCGGCGGCGCGTCCGCCGTCCCGGCGGCACGTCCCCGGCCTGCTGGCGGTCGGTCTCGGCGTCGCCCTGGGGTTCCCGGTGCTGTCCACCCTCGCCCTCCATGCGGGCGCCTCCGTCGCCCACGGCGGGGTGGTGATCGGGCTGCTGCCCGCCGTCACCGCCGTCTTCGCCGCGGTGCGCGCGGGCGAACGCCCCTCCCCGGCGTTCTGGCTCGGCGGGATCCTGGGCGCGCTGGTGATCACCGCGTTCACCGTGGCCGAGGGCGGCGGCGCGATCACCGCGGCCGACCTGCTGCTGCTCGGGGCGTTGGGGGTCTGCGGATACGGCTACGCCGAGGGCGGACGGCTGGCCCGCCACATGCCCGGCTGGCAGGTCATCTCCTGGGCGCTGGTGCTCATCGCGCCGATCACCGTCCCGGCGACGCTCGTGCTGCTGGCCGTCACCCGGCCGGTGTGGACGGCCGAGGCGGTGATCGGCTTCGGCTATGTGTCGGTGGTCTCGATGTACCTGGGCTTCTTCGCCTGGTACGCGGGCATGGCCCGGCTCGGCATCGCCAAGGCCGGCCAGTTCCAGCTCGCCCAGCCGATCCTCACCCTGATCTGGTCCGCGCTGCTGCTCGGCGAGCGTCTCGCCCCCGCCACCTGGGGAGCCGCGGCCGCCGTCGTGGCCTGTGTCGCCTGGACCCAGCGGGCCCGCGTCCGCACCGCCGTCCCGGCCGCACCGCCGCCCCGGCCGGCCGCCGGCGACCGGCTCCATCGGGCGGCTGGCCGGGCGCCCGCCGCCC
>NZ_RRYT01000005.1 GCF_006363815.1 Thermomonospora catenispora | reverse complement strand
AGGGGTTCGAATCCTCTCGGCTGCGCCACAGGTCAAAGGCCCCTCGCGATCACCGCGAGGGGCCTCTGCGTCGGCCATGGGAGCCACGCTGGGAGCCACCGACCGATCAGCCCTCTAGCAGAGCGCTCACCATCGACCCGACCGCCGCGGCGAAGACATCGCGACCCCCATGAGCCGTCCGCCGCTCACGCGCACGCAACCCCAAGGCCTGAAGGACGGATCTGCATGGCCTGGCCGAGCAACCACCTCATGAACGGGAACGCGCACCTGAACCAGCGTGGACGGCATGAATGCGACAAAGGTCATGCAGCCGGGCGTGCGGCAGCGGCCCGACCGGAGGTTCGACGTCCCCGCCGGACAGCCGATCGAGGACATCCGGTCCATCCGCGACGAGATCGAACGCCTGCGCGGGTTCCCTGCTCGCCGAGCTCCTGCCCGCCGACGCCTGACGCGCCCCGTGCATCGGTCGCCGCCTTCCCCGAACCCAATTCATCGTCTATCGTCGATGGACGATGAATGGGCAGAAAGGGCCGCTCGACCGGCGGACGGCGACCGAGTACGCGTCATGGTTCAAGGCGCTCGCCGACCCGACGCGCGTCCAGATCGTGTCCTTGCTCGCCCGGCGGGGACGGCCGATGAACGTCAAAGAGATCGTCGACGCCGTCCACGTCGGGCAGTCGACCGTGTCCGCGCATCTCAAGGTGCTCACCGAGGTCCGGTTCGCGCTGGTCGACCAGCGCGGCACCTCCCGCTTCTACCGGATCAACACCGCGTGCGTGGAGCGCTTCCCCACCGCCGCCGATCTGGTCATGGGACGTCCCGCACCGGTCGCCCCTGCCCGCCCGCCCGAAGGGGAGGCCTGATGCCCGACGCCCACATCACCATCGCCCCCACCGCCGACACCGGGGACGGGCCGTACGCCGCCCCCGTCCGAGCCGCCGAGCCCATCAGCCAGCCGGGGACAACGCCATGCCACGCCACCAGCCTCCCGGCGTCGCCATCCGCGCCATGGAACGCCGCGACGCCGACCAGGTGCTGACGATTTACCAGCAGGGCATCGACACCGGAAACGCGAGCTTCGACACCACCGCACCCACCTGGCAGGAGTTCGACGCCGCCAAGCTCGACCGTCACCGGTTCGTGGCGATCGACCCCACCGCCGAGCCGGGCAGCGACGTGCTCGGCTGGATCGCCGCCAGCCGCGTTTCCGACCGCTGCTGCTACGCCGGGGTGGTGGAGCACAGCGTCTACATCGCCTCCCACGCTCGCGGGCGGGGCATCGGCGCCGCCCTGCTGGCCGCGTTCATCGCGTCCACCGAGGCCGACGGCATATGGACCATCCAGGCCGGCGTCTTCCCTGAGAACACGCCGAGTCTCCGCCTGCACGCCAAGGCGGGATTCCGCACGGTGGGCATCCGCCAACGCCTCGGCCGCATGCACGGCCGGTGGCGCGACGTCGTCCTGCTGGAGCGCCGGAGCCCCGTCGTCCTGTGACCCGATCCGCCCCGGCCCGGCGGCGAGGGATCACGCCGGCGCGGGCCGGAGGCGGCCGGGTCGGTGCAGGTCGGCGAATGCACCGGATCGACGCGTCGTCACCCGCTTGTCGTCCGCCTGTCGCCCGTCCTCGGACGGCCGCACACGTCCCGCTCTCGATCCGTGCCCGTCAGGACCGGTGCTCGATGGCCGGCTCGCCCGGCTCGTCGACGGCGACCCGGTCTTCCTCGGCGAGGATCCTGATCATCCTCTCGGCCTCGGTCATGGTCACGTCGCGGCGGCGGGAGCGGCGTCGCGCGGGGTCGGACGACTCCAGGGACAGCGTCCCGTCCCGGGTCCAGGTGACCTGGAGGCGTCCTCCGGAGCGTCCGATGAAGCCGGCGAAGTTGCCGGGATGGGGATCCAGCTCCAGCAGGACGTCCCTGGCCTCGACGTACGACACCGGCGTCGGGGTGTCCTTTCTGCGGCCCCGGTGGCCGCGGTAGAAGACCTCGAGAGGACGGGGGGAGGCGTCCTGGGGTTCGGGGCCGCCCGGCCAGGAGGCGAGCCGGCCGAACCGGCGGCGACGCCAGGTCAGGGGCACATGAATGCGCTTACTCGGGTCGCCGTTCCAGGCGGGGGAGAGGCCGTGGCCGCGCAGCGCGGCGACGACCTCCTCGCCGATCTCCACGACGTCCCCGGCGTCGCTGAAGACGCCGAAGGCCAGGTAGCAGCCATGGCCTTCGGCGGCGACCTCCATGTCCTGGTGGTGGGCGAAGACGTAGCCGCGGCGTTCCTGACCGTCGGGGATCTCGCCGTCGATCTCGGACGTTCCGCAGCGGAGACAGCAGGTGAAATCGGTGCGCGCGACGATGCCCGCGGTGTTCAGGTCGCCGAACGCCAGCAGCAGCCGGTCGGAGTCGAGGAGGTCGGGCCAGGTGCGCTGCTCTTCGAGGTAGGACTCGAACTCTTCGATGACGACCTGGCTGAAGTCGGCGGAGTCGTCCCCCAGGTAATCCGCGCAGTCGCTCAGGATGGTCTCGTAGTCGTCCTTTCCCAGGGCGAGCCGAAACCTGACGAACTCTCGGAGCTCTTCGTCCATACGGCGCAGCATTGCACACGGCTGTGACAGTTCCGACGTTTCTCCTCATCCGTCCGATCGGATGAACCCCCGGCCGGACGACTCCTCTCGATCGGATGAGTCCTCTTGGCCGACGAGTCCGCTCGATCGGGCGGACGACCGTTCAGGACGGCCGTCACCGCGGCCGCGGCGTCATCGTCGCGTCCGCCCCGGCCCGGATCCCATACCGTCCCGGCGTCTCCGCCTTCCGCTTCGAAACGCCGGAGGGGACCGGCGGCCCGCCGTTCACTCCGCCGCGACGAGTCCGTGGTCGCGTTGGAAGTCCCACCACCAGTCCCGGCTTCCGGTCAGCCGCGCATAGCCCTCGCCGAGGAGGAAGCGGTCGACGAAGTCGTCCACATCGTCGGCGAGCCGCTCGAACCGGGTGGCTATGAAGCTGTATTCCAGCCAGAGCTCGGGGAACCACCAGATCGCGCCCGTCGGCCGCTCCATGACCAGCGGGAAGTCGTCGACGAGGCCGAAACAGAGCCACCGGTCGCGATCCCCGCCCATGAGCTGCACGGTGTCGGCGTCGTCCAGATGGAACTGGTTGCGGTCCAGCTCCCGGTAGGGGAAGACCACCACCCATCCGGCTCTCAGGCCGTCTGCGAGCGTCAGCAGGTCGCGCAGCCCTTCCGGGATGTCGGGCATGGGGTCGCGCGAGCCGGGCTGGAATTCGGCGAACATGTACGAGTCCGGGACGGCGGCCAGTGCCGCTCTCACCGCCTCGAACTTCCGCCGTACCCGCTCTTTCACTCTGGGGTTTCCGTTCCGGTCGCCACGCCGCCCGCCCAGGATATTCGCCCTTCGTCCTCCGAGTCGTCCGTTCGTCCGCCGCCCGCGCCGGCGAGCGCCCCGTCCACCGCCGTCGGCCGCCATGGGCGCCGGTGCGCGCGGTGCCGCCCCGGATCGCGGCCGGGAGGCGTGCGGGCGGCGCGCATGTCCTCAGCCGGCCCGCCTGAGGGCCCGCCGGGACGTTCTCCCCGGTCGCGTCACGCTCCCGCGCCGAACGTTCCGGCGCCCCGAGGAGGGCGTGGAGGCCGCGCGGCGAAGACCGGTCGCGGGCGGGGGCGACGGGCCGGAGCGGCGGCGCCGTGCGCCATCGCTCTCGCGGGCGTCCGATGCCCTCGATGCACGGCTCGGGCGGCATCGGCTTGGGATCATGGACGGGTGACCACCACCCGGCTCCTCACCCTCGACGACGCACCGGTCCTGGCGGAGCTGGTGCGGCTCAACCGCGATTTCCTGACGCCCTGGGAGCCGCTCCGGAGCGAGGAGTACTACACGCCGGAGGGGCAGCTCGCCGAGATCCGGGAGGCGCTGGAACGGTATGAGCAGGGCTCGTCCGTGCCGCACGTCATCGTGGACGATCACGGCCGGGTGGTGGGGCGCATCACGCTGAGCGGCATCGTGCGCGGCGCCTTCCAGTCGTGCAGCGCGGGTTACTGGGTGAGCGCCCACGCCAACGGCCGGGGGCACGCCACCGCGGCGGTGCGGGAGATGGTGCGTCTGGCCTTCGAGGATCTGGGGCTGCATCGGGTGCAGGCCGAGATCCTGCCGCACAACGTCCGATCGCGACGCGTCCTGGAGCGCAACGGCTTCGTCCGCATCGGGCTGGCGCCCGCCTACCTCAACATCAACGGCCGCTGGCAGGACCACATCCTGTACCAGAAGGTGAGGCCCGATCCCTGACGGCCGGCCTCGCGGGCCCGCCGCGGACCCGTGCGGGCCGGAGCGGGGTTCCGGTCCCGCCGGTCTCGCCGCGCCGCGTTCTCCTCACGGTCCGCCCCGGGTCCGGGGCGGGAGAGGAGGGCGGAGAGGTCCGGCGGCGCGTCGTCCGCGGCGCTCGTGCGCCCGAGCCGGCTCGGTTCCGGGGCGGCGGATAATCGCCGCGTGGACATTCGAGATGTTCTTCGCCAGGCGGTCCGGCGCGTCCCCGACTCGGTCGTCGCCGACGGCGGGGTGACCGCGGCGGACGTCGGCGAACTCCTGGACCAGGACGAGTGGGAGGTCGTACTCGAATTCCTCATCGAGCTCGGCGAGGCGTATCCCGCGGACCCCTCGTGGTGGGACCTGCTGGCCGAGGCCGCTCGTCAGCTGTGGCTCGACCGCGTCGAGGCCTGGTGTCTGTGGCGGCGCTATGAGGCCGTCCACGGCGTCATCCGCGCCGACCTCCGGCTGGTGCCCTCCACCGCGCCCGGTGGGCGGCGCCTCCCCGTTCCCGCTCGGGGGGTGCTGCGTCCGTTGTGGGACATCGGCGACGTCACCGCGGCGGGTCATCCCGACCTGTACGTGGCGCGGATCTGGGTGGAGGACGCGCCGGAGCTCCCGCCGGGCGGGCGCGGCACGGTGCGGCTGGCCCCCTTGTCCCCCGAGCGATGGCGTCGGCTGGCGCCGGGCGATGTGATCACCATGCACGAGCAGGCGCCGGTCGCCGGCACGGCGACGATCCTGGAGGCCTCCTTCACCGAGCGCGCCGGCTGAGCGCGCCGGCGGCCCGCCCGGGGCGCGGCGATGGTCGCGCCGCTCAGGCTGGGAGGAACAGCTCCGCCAGGCGGGGCAGCCGGGCGCGCATCTCGGCGTCGTCGTCGAAGTCGAACTCCTCGCCCATGTCGGCCTCGTCCTCGTCCGGGTCGTGGGAGTCCCGGTGTTCGTCGACGGCCTCGTAGAAGTCGTGCTCGTCCTTGCCGGTGATCCGTTCGTAGGCCTTGGCCGCCGCGTGGCCGGCCTGCTCGTAGAACACCGGATAGCCTTCGCCGTCGGTCGCGGCCTTGATCACCGCCGGGTGGTCGGCCAGGGCGTCGGGCGAGCGCCGTACGCGTTCATGCCACTCCCGCCCGAGGGCGATCAGCCCGGCGCGGAAGTCCGCGAAGGAGTCGTCGGAGCAGCCGCCGCCGATCAGGTGTGCGGCGGCCCACACGTCCCACCGGCACACCGCCGCGTCCAGTTCGTCGAAGCGGGCCTGGAAGGCGCAGATCTCCTCCGCGGAGCGTTCCGCGAGCCGGTCCTCCAGCGCCTCGTGGAACGCCTTGTCGTCCGCTCGCGCCGCCTCGACGATGCCCCAGAAGTCGTCCTCGTTCACGGCGGTCACTTTGCCACAATTCGAGTGATCTTCCGGGGTTTGAGTTGATCATCCCTAATCGAAGGGCCTCGTCGACCGACACATCGTGCTCCGCCCCGGCGGGCGCGGGCCCTCGCGCCCGTTCGACCACCGGTCTCGACGGCGCTCGAAGGCCCGCCCGGGAGGCCGTGCTCAGGAGGCGACGGCGTCGGCGACCTGGCGGAGGGCGGACTCCAGCACCTCGACGGACTGGGCGCCCGAGACGCCCCACCGTCCTTCGAAGAGGAAGAACGGGACGCCGCTGACGCCCATGGCCCGCGCCCTGGCCCCCTGCTCCTCGACCTCGGCGACGCCCCGGTCGGACGCCAGCAGGTCGCGCACCGCCGCGGCCTCCAGCCCGGCCTCACCGGCCAGCTCGGCCAGGGTGTCGTGGTCGGCGAGGTTGCGTCCCTCGGCGTGCTGGGCGCGGAAGAACCGTTCGACGACCGCGTCCTGCACCCCCGCCGTCCCGGCCAGGCCGATGACGCGGTGGGCGTCGCGGGTGTTGACGCTCAGCGCCTTCTCCGGGGCGAACGGCAGGCCCTCGGCGGCGGTCAGCGCCCGGAGCCGGTCGTGTGCGGCGGCGACCTGCTCGGGGCCGCCGAACTTCTCCGCCAGCACCTCCACGACGGGCCGGGCGGTGGCGGGCGCGGCGGGGTCGAGCTGGAACGGCCGCCATCTGACCTGCACATCGCCGCCGAAACGCGCCACCGCGGAGCGGAACCGCGCCTGCCCCAGGTAGCACCAGGGGCAGACCACGTCGGAGTAGATCTCAACGTTCATGCCCCGGTCAACCCGCGCCCCGTCCGCCGCATTCCGCCGGCGGGGGACGTCGTTTCGCCCCGCCGGCCGACCGTGCGCCTCCCGATCGGGCGCGCCGCTCGACCGGCCGCGTCCCCGCCACCCGGCCGCGTCCCCGCCGGCCGCTCAGGCCCCTCGCCCGGTCGTCGCCGCCCGCGTCCGGGCGGGGCGCTTCAGCGTCGGCGCCCGTCGTGGAACAGGCCCGCCGGGTCGTGCCGGGCCTTGAGGTCGGCGAGGCGCTCTCGGTGCCCGGCGGGAGAGGGGTCGTCGTGCCCGGGGCCGTAGAGGAAGTTCCCCATGCGGCCGACCGCGTGCGCGGCGAAGGGCTCAAGGAGGGACCGGTGGAGGGCGCGGATCCGCTGCGGGTCGCCGGGCTCGGCCGGGGAGAGGACGGTGAGGGAGTAGGCGGCGTCGCGGTGGGCGACCGCGTTGGGGACGCGCGGCGGGCGGGAGAGGGCGCCGCCCAGATGGCGCAGGCCGACCACGCACATCAGCGGGGCCGCCGGGCCGGCGTCGTGCACCAGCGCCGCCAGCGCGGCCGGTGTCAGGTCGTCCACCAGGAGGTTGTCCGAGAGGTAGGCGTGGGGCCGGTCGGGTTCGTCGAAGACGGCGCCGGACTCGGCGTAGGGGAGGTCGCGCAGGGTGTCCAGCAGGCGGGGGCCGATGTCCCGGAGGGGTTGGAGGAGGCGTTCGGCCCGGTCGGCGGGGCCCGCGTAGGCGAACTGGAGCTGGATCACGTGCCGGCCGCGCAGCGGTTCGGGCACCGGCGGCAGGTCGGGGAGAGGAAGCATCGTCACCGCCGAGGTCATCTCCTCGGGGACCGTCGCCGTCCACTCCCGCCAGGCCTCCAGCGCGTCCGGGACCTGCTGTGCGTCGAAGTACAGCCCTCCCCCGAACAGCCGGGCGACGGGCATCAGGTCGATCTCCATCCCGGTGACGACGCCGAATCCGTGGCCGGCTCCGCGCAGCGCCCAGAACAGGTCCGGGTCGGCGTCGGCCGTCACCCGGCGGAGCGCGCCGTCGGCGCCGACCAGGTCCATGCGGCGCACGTGGTCGGCGGCGAATCCGTGGCGGCGGGCGAGCAGGCCCACGCCTCCGCCGAGGGTGTAGGAGAGCGCGCCGACGCCGGGGAAGCTGCCCGACGGCGGCGCCAGCCCGTAGGGGGCGGCCGCCTCGATGACGTGCCGCCAGGTCGCGCCCGCCTCGATCCAGGCGGTGCGGGCGGCGGGGTCGACGCGGACCGCGGTCATCCGGCGGGTGCTGATCAGGATCCCCCGCTCCATGGGGTCGCCCAGGCCGTGGCCGGTGGCCTGCACCGCGACGGGCATGCCGCGGGCGGCGGCGTGCCGGACGGCGGCCTGCACGTCGCCGGCGTCGGCCGCTCCCACGATCAGGGCGGGCCGGTGGGCGGTGAGGCGCTGGTAGCCGGTGCGTTCGGTGTCATAGCCGTCGTGGCCCGGGGCGAACACCGGGCCGCGGGTGGTGAGCTCGTCCATGCCGCCCACGCTAGGAAGCGTTCAGGACGCATCCTGTCCGCAAGTCGGGTCACTGTGGAGGCATGCGCAAAGATCTGCCGGGGCGGCTGCTGCGGCTGCTGTCGCTGTTGCAGAGCCGGCGTGAGTGGTCCGGGACGGAGCTGGCCGAGCGGCTCGGGGTGACCGACCGGACGGTGCGGCGCGACATCGACCGGCTGCGGGAGCTGGATTATCCGGTGGAGAGCGCCCCGGGCACCGGCGGCGGCTACCGGCTGGTGTCGGGGCGGGATCTGCCGCCGCTGCTGCTGGACGACGACGAGGCGGTGGCGATCGCGCTCGGGCTGGCCACCGGGGCGCAGAGCGGCGTGGCGGGCCTGGACGAGAGCGCGATGCGGGCGCTGGCGAAGCTGGAGCAGGTCCTGCCGGCGCGGCTGCGGCCCAGGCTGGCGGCGCTCGGCGGGGTCACCGCGGCGGTGCCGCATCGCAACGCGCCCGCCGTGGATCCGACGGTGCTGGCGGTGCTGGCCTCCTGCCGCCGGGACCGCCGGATGGTGGTGTTCGACTACCGGCCTCGGTCGGGGGAGCCCGGCGAGCGGCGGGTGGAGCCGCACCATCTGGTGACGCTGCGGGGGCATTGGTATCTGGTGGCCTATGACCCGGACCGGGAGGGGTGGCGCACCTTCCGGGCGGATCGGATCGACGAGCCGCTGCCGTCCCGTCGCCGGTTCTCCCCGCGCCCGCTGCCCGAGGCGGATCCGGCGCGTTTCCTCGCCCGTTCGTTCGCCGAGGCCTCCTATCGCCACACGGCGCGTCTCGTCGTGCGGATGAACGCCGACGAGCTGCGGGAACGGCTGTTCGTGCCCGTTCCGGGGGAGGTGGAGGCGCGGGGGGAGCACGAGTGCGCCGTCCGGTTGAGCGCCGAGTCGCCGCAGCTGGTGGTGCAGTTCATCGCGGCGATCACGGCGCTGGGGGCCGAGGTCGTCGTGGACGCGCCCGAGGAGATCCGTGCCCGGGTGCGGGAGCTGGGCGGCCGGTTGATCGAGCTGGCCGCCGGCGGGGAGGGCGGCGGGCGTGCGCGGTGAGCGGGGCGAGGGGCGGGCTCCGGTCGGGATCGCGGACGGTGGTCGGGGCCGCCTGCGGGGAACGATCCACGAACCCGCCGACGGCGGCGGGAGGCGGGCCCAGACTGGAGTGACGACGTTCCGTCCCGGGCGCTTCCCGTGCCGGAGGGATCGAGAACCCGCAGCCGGGGGATCGTTCGCGCACCAGGTCATAACGTGGGGCCGGGCGGTTCCCCTCGGCGGGCGACGCAGGAGGAGACGGATGGGCCACAAGCACATGCAGATCGGGGAGGTCTCCGCGCGGACCGGCCTGAGCCTGCGCACCATCCGGCATTACGAGGAAGTGGGGCTGGCCCCGCCGAGCGCCCGTTCGCAGGGCGGGTTCCGGTTGTACACCGAGGACGACGTGGCCCGGCTGCTGGCGATCAGGCGGATGAAGCCGCTCGGGTTCTCCCTGGAGGAGATGCGCGATCTGCTGTCGGTGCTGGACGCGCTGGACTCTCCCGATCTGTCCGCGGAGCGGCGCGCCGAGCTGACCCGGCGGCTCGCCGAGTATCGGGCCAGGGCCGATCGGCGCTGCGCCGAGCTTCGCGATCTGCTGGCGGAGGCCGAGCGGTTCGCCGCCGAGCTGTCCGACCGCCTCCCGCCGCCCCGGAGCTGATCGTCCGTTCCCCGGGGCCCGATCCGTCGCCCGGGATCGTTCCGAACGGGGTCGGCCGACGTCTCCCTCGAGTGAATCACCCCGTACCGCGCGATAAGGGTAAGGGTGGACGTGCGGGGTATGGGGGGCGCGTCGGGCCGATGACCGGCGTCGCCGAAACGATGCAAGGAGGCTCGACGACCGTCGTCGAGAAGTGCCGGAGCGGTGATGACGAAAGGGACCCAGGCCCCGGCGGACGCCGATGAACTGCGCGATCGTTTCGTCCGGGAGGCGGTGCCCCATCTCGACGCGCTGTATCCCACGGCCCTGCGGATGACGCACAATCGGGCGGATGCAGAGGATCTGCTTCAGGAGACGTTCCTGCGGGCCTTCATCGGCTTCCATCGGTTCCAGGAGGGAACCCATCTGAAGGCGTGGCTGTATCGGATCCTGACCAACACCTTCATCAGTTCCTGTCGCCGGGACAAGCGCCTGCCGCAACGCGCCGAGTCGGAGGAGATCCAGGATTGGCAGCTGGCGCGGGCGGAGACGCACACCTCCGGAGGGTTGAAGTCGGCCGAGGCCGAGGCGCTGGAGCGGCTGCCCGACTCGGCGGTGCTCTCGGCGCTGCGGTCGCTGCCGGAGGAGTTCCGCACGACGGTCTACCTCAACGACGTCGAAGGGTTCTCCTACCGGGAGACCGCCGAGATCATGGGCATCCCGATCGGCACGGTGATGTCCCGGCTGCACCGCGGGCGGTGCCGGCTGCGGCGGATGCTGGAGGAGCAGGCGGAAGCACAGGCGAGGGAGCAGGCGAGGGAGCTCGAGCGCACGGCCGCGCGCTGAGCCGGCCCCGGTTCATCGAGGGGGTCGGCGATCCGCCCTCCGACCCCGGTGATAACGTTCAGTCACCAACAAATGACCATGAGTGACACCCGGAGGTCGGATCCGTGACCATTCCTCAGCGCGCCCTCGTTCCGCTTCTCGGCCCGGCCGTGCTCGCCGTGGCCCTCGCCGCACCCGCGACGGCCGCCACGAGCCAGGCGGATCGGGCGAGCAAGCCGAACACGGCGACCGTGGCGAGCAAGCCGAGCAAGCCCGGCAAGCCCGGCAAGCCCGGCAAGACGCACAAGGACCTCGCTCCGGATCGCTTCTGCTTCCAGGCGGATCTGCCCCTGGTCGGCGCCGAGCCCCCCAAGACCGACCTGCTCTACTGCTACGACTTCGGCTCGTCCTGGCATTGATCCCGACCGGGCGAGGCGGCATGGGACACGCCGGTCCGGTGCGCGGCCCGCGCACCGGACCGGCGTCGTCAGCCGGCCCTCACTCGAAATCGTCGGGGTTGAACTCCTCCGGCCGATGCGCGGTGCCGCCCGTCATTCCGACATCGTGCGGATAGGCGGGCCGGCCGGGGCCCTCACCGGGCGGGCGCGAGGAGCTCTGCTGCTGCGTCTCCGTCCGTGGGGCGCCGGCCATCGGCTCGCTCGCACCGCGTTCCGGCTGGGACTGCGTGCTCATGGTCTCCTCCACCGCTCGTCCGGGGAGGCTGCCCTACCCGGACGAGCGGTGATAACCCCCAGGTGAGGCCATAAATCGGCACCGCTCGGGTAAGGGCGGGGCATGAATGAGTCGTTCCGGCTCGGCACCGTCGCCGGCATCCGCGTGGGCGTCAACGTCAGCGTGCTGGTGATCGTGGCGATCATCGTGGTGGGGCTGGCGTTCGGGCAGCTTCCGGCCGTGTTCCCGGGGCGTTCCCCGCTGGCGTACGGGGTGGCGGCGCTGGTCGCCGCGACGGCGTTCCTGGCCTCCCTGCTGGCGCACGAGCTGGCCCACGCCGTCGTGGCCCGCCGGCACGGGATCGAGGTCGACGGCATCACGCTGTGGCTGCTGGGCGGGGTCGCCCGGCTGCAGGGCGAGCCGCGGACCCCCGGGGCCGACTTTTGGATCGCCTTCGTCGGGCCGCTGACCAGCCTGGTGCTGGGGGTGGTGTTCGGGGTGCTCGCCCAGCTGCTGTTCTGGGCGGGCGGGACCGGCCTCGCCGTGGGCGTGCTGTCGTATCTGGCCGGGCTGAACGTGCTGCTGGCGGTGTTCAACCTGATCCCGGCGGCGCCGCTGGACGGGGGTCGGGTGCTGCGCGCGGTGCTGTGGCGGGCGCGCGGCGACCGCGCCCAGGCGGCGATCTGGGCGGCCCGGGCCGGGCGGGTCTTCGGGTTCCTGCTGATCGCGCTGGGCGTGATGTGGTTCGTCACCGGCCGCGGGTTCAACGGGCTGTGGCTGGCGCTGATCGGGTGGTTCCTGGTGAACGCGGCCACCGCCGAGGAGCAGCAGGTGCAGACGCAGGCGTGGCTGGGCGGCGTGCGGGTCCGCGACGTGATGTCCCCCGACCCGATGAGCGCGCACCCGTCGGAGAACGTCGCCGACTTCGTGCACCGCGTGGTCCTCACCCACCGGTTCTCCACCTATCCGCTGTTGGACGGGCTGGGGCGGCTCACCGGGCTGGTCACGCTCAACCGGATCCGCGCGGTGCCGCCCGCGCAGCGGCTCGCGAGCACCCTCGGCGAGATCGCCTGCGGCCCCGACGAGATCCCCCGGGCGCACCCCGACCAGCCGCTCACCGAGCTGATGCCCCGCCTGGCGGGCTGCGCCGACGGGCGGGCCGTGGTGGTGGACGCCGACGACCGGGTCATCGGGCTGATCACCCCCAGTGACCTCAGCCGCGCCCTGCAGTTGGGCGAATTGGCCGCCGCGGACCCCTATGCCCGGCACCATGGGGCCGATATGGTCACCGTCCCGCCCCGCAGCTGACGACCGGCGCACCACCGCACGGCCGGCGGGCGCGCGCAGGCGACGGCCGATTCCGGGGGGCGCGCGGCGGGGATGGTTACCACCACCGCCATCGCCCGGAGGGAGGTCGTCGATGACGCCCGACGCCACGACACTGCCGATGACCGGCTGGACGGCCCGGCTGCATGGGCAGAACGGGCATCCGCCTCGGCTGGAGCTGGATCCGGGCGGCGGCTCCCCCATCACCTACAACCTGTTGCCGCAGGCGTCCTCGGGGCAGCTCGTGCTCGGCGCCCACCACGCCCGGCCCTCCTCCGGGCCCGTCTCCACGGTGGTCACGCTGGCCTACGGGGTCACGCCCAAGTCGCCGCTGACCGTCACGTTCGTGCGTTACCGCCCCTGGCGGCCCGCCGGCCGGCACCGGGCCCAGCCCATCCTGCTCGGCGACCGGGTCTGGCTGGCCGAATGCACCGGGCTCTTCGACGAGGTCCAGGTCTCCACGGGGGACCACACCGTCACCCGGCTGCTCTAGCGTCCCGCCCCGGATCGGCGGAGCCGATGCGGGGGAACCGGTGTGAGGATGAAGGTCTGGGGGGGCATCCCCTCCCAGGCGTCGCGGTCGCGGGCTCCTCGCGCGGACGCCCCGTGCCCGAGGCGACGCGTGCCCGGCGGCGACGCACCCGGAGACGATGCGCCCGGGACGGCGGGTGGCGAGGAGCATGCGGCGCGCGGGGCGGAGCGAGGGATCCGGCGCCGCCCGATGATCGATCAGGGAGGTCAGGGATGGAACTGGGACGCGTCGGCATCTGGAGCCTCGAGCTGCGGTCGGAGGATCCCGCGGTGCGCGGGGAGATCCTCAAGGCCGCCGCCGAACTGGAGGAGCTCGGGTACGGGGCGATCTGGCTGGGGGGCAGTCCCGGGATCGGGCACGCCCGGACGCTGATCGAGGCGACCTCCCGGATCGTGGTGGCCACCGGGATCCTCAGCATCTGGGACCATCCGGCGGCCGAGGTCGCCGCCGAGCATCGGGCGCTGACCGGGGACCATCCGGGCCGGTTCCTGCTCGGCCTGGGGGTGAGCCACAAGGCCGCGGTGGGCGAGCGCTATCGCCGCCCGTACACGGCGATGATGGAGTACCTGGACGCCCTCGACGAGGGCGGGGTGCCGCAGCGGGAGCGGGTCCTGGCGGCGCTCGGTCCGAAGATGCTCGCCGCGGCCCGGGACCGGGCGGCGGGCGCGCATCCGTACCTCATCACCGTCGAGCACACCCGGCGGGCCCGGGAGATCCTCGGCGCGGGCCCGTTGCTCGCCCCCGAGGTCAAGGTCGTGCTGGACGACGACCGCGACAACGCCCGCCGGATCGCCCGGGAGCACTACTCCTTCTACGCCGCGCTGCCCAACTACACCGCCAGCCTCAAGCGGCTCGGCTTCACCGACGAGGACCTGCAGGACGGCGGCAGCGACCGGCTGATCGACGCCTGCTTCGCGATCGGCGATCTGGAGGCGGTCCGGGCCAGGATCGCCGAGCACCACGCGGCGGGCGCCGACCATGTGGTGATCCAGGTGATCACCTCGAACCCGGCGGCGCCGCCCCGGCGGGAGTGGCGGGAGATCGCCCAGGTGATCGGCTAGCGCCCCGGGCCGCCCAGGTCTCCCGGACGTCCGGAGCGCCCGAGATGTTCGGGAGGCCTGGGAGCCCGGCCGGCGGACGCGTGGGACGCTGCCCGTCTCTTCCGAACCGAGCGATCGTGTCATCACGCGATGTCACACTAGGGGACGTAAGATTGTGCCGGACGGAGAGGCGGGTGGCGCGGCATGGCCGAGTACCGGATCGACGAGCTGGCTCACAAGTCCGGCGTCACCGTCCGCAACATCCGCGCCTACCAGGACCGCGGCCTGCTCCCGCCGCCCAGGCTGGAGGGCCGGGTCGGCTACTACGACGACAACCATCTGGCCCGGCTGCGGCTGATCTCCCAGCTGCTGCGCCGCGGCTACACGGTCGCCGTCATCAAGGAGCTGCTGGTCGCCTGGGAGCACGGCAAGGACGTCAGCGAGGTGCTCGGCCTGGAGAAGGTGCTCACCGACCCGTGGTCGGAAGAGCTGCCCGGGCAGGTCACCGTCGAGGAGCTGATCGCCACGTTCGGCGCCGGCATGGAGAGGGAGCAGGTGACGCGCCTGCTGGACCGGGCGGTGGCGCTGGGGCTGATCGAGCCGGAGGGCGACCACTACCGGGTGCCCAGCCCGCGGCTGCTGCACGTGGGGGCCGAGCTGGTGGCGGCCGGGATCCCGCTGGAGTCGGTGCTGGACATCGCCGAGCAGATCCGGGACGACTGCGATGTGATCGCCGGGCGGTTCGTGAACCTGGTGAACGAGCACGTGTTCGACCGGATGCCCGCCGCCGTGCCCGACGCCAAGGAGATCCCCGAGCTGGCCGCGATCGTCCGGCGGATGCGCCCGCTGGTGAAGATGGTGGTCGACCCGTTCATCGCGCGGGCCATGGAGGTCCGGACGCAGGAGGCGCTGGGCGCCCGGCTGGAGCTGATCCGCGACCACCTGCGGGAGGCGCAGCAGGAGACCGCCGGCTGATCACGGCGCCCGCCCGTCGCTCACAGCAGTGACAGCGGCCACCGCACCCGGACCTGCCGCACGTTGCCCTGCTGGTCGGTCACGTCGACCACGGCCTCGCCCGGCATGCGCAGCAGGGCCGGCTTCTTGAACCGCACGACCAGCTCGGCGGTGTCGCCGGCGGCCAGCTCGCCCGCCGTGGCCGACAGCTCCAGCCGATCGGTGGAGGGCTCCGCCGACCAGGTGACCGGGCCGCCCTCGGCGCGCAGCGTGATGACCGCGCCGTCGCGGTTGACCGTCACCTCGGCGGGCCCGACCTCCAGCGCGCCCGTCACGGGAAGCGGCGCGGGCGTCTCGACGGGGGCGGACGGGGTCGGTTCGGCCGGCCGCTCCTCCTCGGTGTGCGGGCCGGTCTCCGGGGCGGCCGGGGAGCCGCTCGGCGCGGGGGAGGCGCCCGGTCCGCCGGGTCCCGGCGCGGCCTGCGGAGGAGCGTCGCCGCCGCCGTGCCGGCCCGCGGCCTCCCCGGTGTCCCCGGCGGACGGCTGCGGCCGAGGTTCGAACGGGAAGTGGATCTGGGAGTTCACCGGGCTCATCAGCATGATCGCGACCAGCGCGGTGAGCAGCGCGCCCGCCGAGCCGCCGCCGACGAACAGCCAGCGCCGGGTGCTGGTGGAGGGGATGTCGGGCTGACGGGGCATGCCCTCGGGGGTCAGCGCGCCGCCGCGCGCCGCGATGTCGACCCGGTGCCCGACCAGCTCCGGGTCGGTGGCGGTGTGCAGCACCCGGTGCCGCAGCGCGGCGGGCAGCACCGGCGCGGGGGCCAGCACCAGCAGCGCGGCCACCGGCGCCTGCCCGCGCCGCTCGCACTCGGGGCACTCCTCCAGATGCCGGGCCAGCTCCGGGTCGGCCGGGGCCGCGGCGCCGCGGCGCCGACGACGGCTGGGGCGTCGCGCGGGCCGGTCGGAGGCCGGACGCCGGACGCCGCCCGGTCGCCGGCCGTCCCGCGACCCCGCGTCGCGGGACGCGCCGCCGGCGTCGCCGCCCCTCGAGAGGCGGCGGGTCACCCCGGCCCGCGGGTCGTCGACCCTGCGTCCGCCCGGCACCGGGGCCACCCGGACGTCCGACGGCAGCGAGGCCGCGGCCTCCCGGCGCTCGGGGGCGGTCCCGGCGTGCTCGTCGATGTGCTCGTCGGCGTACTCGGCGGTGCGGTCGGCCAGCTCCTCGGGCGCCTCGGCGGGGTCCACGGCGGGCACCGGCGCCGTGCCGGCCCGGCAGCGCCGGGCCATCGCGCGCAGCTCCCGGCGGACCGCGACCTCGGCGCGTTCCCGGGCCCGGGCCAGATGGACGGCCGTCCGCCGGGGCGGCCGGCCGAGCACGGCGGCGACCTCGGCGGCGCTCATCCCGTGCCGCAGCGCCAGCAGCAGCATCTCCTGGTCGGCGAAGTCCAGGCGGCCCAGCGCCGCCTCGACCAGCTGGCGGACCTCGCCGGCGGTGACCCCGATGTCGGCGTCGGCCACCTCGTGCAGCCAGGCCGATCCGCTGGCCCAGTCCCACGACAGGCCGCGGCTGCGTCCCCGTTGCAGGCAGCGTCGCCGGGCCGCGCCGTACAGCCAGACCCGCAGCCGGGAGCGGTCCCGCACGCGCGCCGCCCGCCGATGGGCGTCGATGAACGCGTCGTGCACGACGTCGGCCGCGATCTTGGGGTCGGCGACCATGGACAGGCAGTAGTCGTACAGCGCCTCGGCGTAGGTGTCGTAGAGCACGCCAAGGGCCTCTTCGTCACCCGACCGCAGTCCTTGCAGAAGCCGCCGATCGACGTCCGGCCGGGAAGCTGACCACCTCGGCATGCGTCCGCTCACTCCCCCTCGACAGGTGAGGGAGCCACCCTCACGGGGGCCGCGACAACTTTACAGATTCCTTTGCTTACACCAATTTCGACACGGTCACCACAAGATCCCGGATATGGGTTCGGCCCGTCGCCCGTCCGCTTCGGCGAAGCGGACGGGCGACGGGCCGGGCCGGGATTTGCGGATCTGAGAAGCCTTCGGATTGTCGGCGCGGCGACGGCGGTGCGGGGCGAGTATGCGCCGCGCCGTTTTCCCTGGTCGCCGAATGGACCGCCGCTCGACTTCGCGGCGGCCCGTCACCCACGGTGGCCGCTCAGTCGACGCGCTGTACGTTCAGCTCGCCGTCGGCGTACTGCTGCCGAATGGTCTTTTTGGAGAACTTGCCGACGCTGGTGCGGGGGACCTGGTCGACGAACGCCCAGCGTTCCGGAAGCTGCCACTTGGCGACCTGTCCGGCCAGGAACTCCTTCAGATCGGCGGCGGTCACGGTGGCGCCCGGGCGGAGCACCACGGTGGCCAGGGGGCGCTCCTGCCAGCGCTCGTCGGGCACCCCGACCACGGCCGCCTCGACCACGTCCGGATGCGCCATCAGCCGGTTCTCCAGATCCACCGAGGAGATCCATTCCCCGCCGGACTTGATGACGTCCTTGGCCCGGTCGGTGAGCGTCATATAGCCCTCGGGCGAGATGGTGCCGACGTCCCCGGTGCGCAGCCAGCCGTCGTGGAACTTCTCAGGATCCTCGTCCCGGTAGTACGTTCCGGTGATCCACGGGCCGCGCACCTGGATCTCGCCGACCGACTCACCGTCGTTGGGCAGCACCACGTCGCCCTCGCCGACCACGCGGGCCTCCACCCCGGCCAGCGCCCGACCCTGGGTCACCCGGTAGGGCCACTGCTCCTCGCCCTCCGCGCCGGGCGGCGGGTAGGCGATCGTGGCCAGCGGCGAGGTCTCGGTCATGCCCCACGCCTGGATGATCCGCACGCCCCGCTCCTGGTAGGCCCGCATCAGCGCCTCCGGCACCGCCGAGCCGCCGCAGGTGATCAGGCGCAGCGAGGACAGGTCGGTGCCGTGCTCGGTGACGTACTGCAGCACGTCGTTCCAGATGGTGGGGACGGCCGCGGACACGGTGGGACGCTCGGACTCGATCATCCGGCACAGCGGTTCGGCCTGCAGGAACCGGTCCGGCATCAGCAGCGAGGCGCCCGCCATCATCGCCGCGTACGGGATGCCCCAGGCGTTGGCGTGGAACATCGGCACGACCGGCAGCACCTTGTCGGCGAAGTTCAGTCCCTTGGCGTTGGCGGTGCACACCGAGATGGAGTGCAGCCAGGAGGAGCGGTGCGAGTAGACCACGCCCTTGGGGTTGCCGGTGGTGCCGCTGGTGTAGCACATGGCGGCGGCGGACCGTTCGTCCACCTCCGGCCAATCGAAATCGCGGTAGGAGGCGATGTGCTCCTGGGCGGCCAGCAGTTCCTCATAGTCGTGGACCTGTTTGCCGGTCTCCCGGAGCGGCGCGGTGTCGCCCTCGCCGGAGACGATGACGTGCTTGACGGTCTTCATCTCGCCGAGCACGCCGGCCAGCAGCGGGATGAGGGAACCGTCCACGATGACGACCTCGTCCTCGGCGTGATCGGCGATATAGACCAGCTGTTCGGCGAACAGCCGGATGTTCAGGGTGTGCAGCACCGCGCCCATCGCCGGGACCGCCAGATAGGCCTCCATGTGCTCGGCGTTGTTCCACATGAACGTGGCCACCCGCTGGTCGCCGTCGATCCCCAGACCGCGCAGCGCCGCCGCCAGCCGCGCCGCCCGCGTCCCCACCTCGGCGTACGACCGGCGACGGACGCCTTCTCCGGTGTACGTGGCGACCTCGGCGGTGCCGAACACCTCGACACCGTGGCGCAGGATCGAGGTGATGGTCAGCGGGTAATCCTGCATCGTGCTCAACACGGCGCGACCTCCAGGTCGAAGCGCGGACCTTTCGGTCGGATTGTCGGACGCCGCAACGCGGATGTCAGTAGGCCCGCGGAACACACTTGCCCCCGAAAACACGCGCCGGGACTGGTCATCGTGCACAGCCCGAGGCGGCCGGCGCGGTGAACGCTCACCGCGGGCGGGGCGCCGCGGGATCACCTCGGCCTCTTCGCTGGAGTGCGCGACGGGCCCGCGCGCGGGCGGGGCGCCGGTCAGGAGTCGGTGTCCAGGGCGTGGGTCTGGGCGAAGTCGTGCTCGAGGGAGGCGTCGTCGCGGAGCCTGGCGACCGCGCGGGAGACGGTGCTCTTGACCGTTCCGATGCTGACCCCGAGCACCTCGGCGATCTCCGCCTCCGGCATGTCCTCGTAGTAGCGCAGCATCACCGCGAGCCGCTGGCGCTTGGGCAGCCGGTCCAGGGCGCGGCCGAGCGCGTCGTGCATCTCGCTGCGCCGGGTGTGGTCGTCGACCGGCCGGTCGGGCAGCACGTCGGTGGGGTAGACCTCCAGCTTGCGCCGTCGCCACCAGGAGATGTGCGTGTTGACCATGGCGCGGCGCACATAGCCGTCCACCGAGCCCCGGTCGTTGATGCGGTCCCAGGCCAGATAGGTCTTGACCAGCGCCGCCTGGAGCAGGTCCTCGGCCTCGGCGCGGTCCCCGGTGAGCTGCATGGCCGTGCGCAACAGCATGGGGCCGCGCGCCGCGACGTAGCGGTGGAACTCCTCGTCGTGCGCCTTGTTCACCGATCACCGACCCCAGGGGAGTGCGCGTGCCCGTCCCCGGGCTGTGCACTCGTCCCGGTGCTCGTCGGAGCGTCCGGGCGGGCCGGGGCACGGGTGTGCCGTCTCGTCCGACCCTGACACGAAGATCGTAATTACGGACCAACAAAAATGGCATATTCGGGTCAACTCGGAGGTGGTTCCTTCACCCCGGTACTGTGAACTTCAGCCCGAGAACCCGTCCAGTCCGACATTTCGGTCGACAGTCGGACCGGCATGAGTGACCCTTGACCGACCCCCTGACCCGTGATGTCGCTGCACACCCCATCAGGAGCGCCGATGCCCCACCGTGATCGGACACGGCGGCGCCGGCGCGCCGGCCTGGCCCTGGGCCTGGCCGCACCCACCGCCGCCTCGGCCGCCCGGCACGCCGAACCCACGGCGGTGCGCGGAACGATCGTGGACGCCAGCCCGCACGTGCTCGTCGTGGACACCGGCGGCGCCGAACCGATCCGGCTGCCGCTGACCCCCACCACGTCGATCTGGTACGGCGGCCGTTCCGGCCCGCACGCGCTCGTCCCCGGCCGGGAGGCGATCGTCCGGCCGAACGCCGACGGACCCGGCGTGGAGCGGGTGTGGGTGGACATCACCCGGGTCACCGGCGTCATCCGGGCCCGCTCCCACCGGGTGATCGAGGTCGACCAGGGGCCGCACCGGGGAACGGCCGAAGTGCACGTCCCCGACCGCGTGCTGCACCGGATCCTGGTGCGTCACCCCCGGATGGAGCCCGGCGAGCTGATGGACGTGATCTGCGTCCGCTCCCCCGACGGGCCGCGCGCCGTGCGGCCCGGCTCCTCCCAGCCCGCCCAGCGCCTCGCCCCGCCCGCCGGGGACGCCCCCGCCGCCACGGCCGTGCAGGGGACCGCCACCTGGTTCCGCCCCGACCCCGACGCGGGCGCGGCCCGGGGCGCCGCCTACCCGGCGGTCGACCCGGAGGGACGTGCCGGGGGCTGCCCGGACGTCCCGCCCGCCTGCGCCCCGCTGCCGTACCTGTCGCAGGGCAGCGAGCTGATCGTGCACAACGAGTGCACCGGCCGCAGCGTCGCCGTGCCGGTGATCGAATGCGGCTGCATCGCCGCCCGCTACTGCGACCGCTGCGTGGAGTGCGGCACCTCGCCGCGCGGGCGGATCGTGGAGCTGACCCCCGAGGCGTTCGTGGACCTGGGCGGCGACCTGGACGCCGGGTGCTTCAACGCCCGGGTGGACCTGGCCGCCACCGCCGCGTGCTCCCGCCCGGAGGAGAGGTGACGATGGACTTCCTCCCCGACGCCCAGGTCCTGCTGCTGGTCGTGGTGCTGGCGCTGTCCGGGACGACCAAGCTGCTGTCCCGCCCCGCGCCCGCCCCGCGGCCCCCCGCCGAGATCCACGGCGTCCCCGTCCCCGCCGCCGAGCCGCACTGGACCGCCGTCCTGCGCCGCAGCCGCCCGGTCACCGTGGCGCTGGCCCTGGTCGAATGCCTGCTGGCGGGGGCGCTCGCCGTCACCCCGCACCCGGCCGTGCGGGGCGCCGCCGTCGTGCTGATGGTGACCGCCACCTGGGTCGTCATCGAGCTCCGCGAACGCACCCCCGATCTGGGCTGCGGCTGCTTCGGCGAGCTGAGCACCGAGCCCGTCGGCCGCCGCTCCGTCGTCCGCGCCGCCCTGCTGGCCGTGGCCGCCCTGGGCGCGCTGGGCGGCGACCGCGCCGCCCTGGAGATCGTCGCCGGCGGCTCCTGGCGGACCTGGTCGCTCTTCGCGGCGGAGCTGGCCCTCCTCGCCGCCGTCTCCCCCGAGCCCGCCGAGCTGCTGCGGCGGCGCCGCCGTCCCCCGACCCCCTGCGAACGCCGCCCCAGCCCGCTGCCCGAGAGCCTCTCCCGGCTGCGCCGCAGCGACCAGTGGCGGCGGCACCGCTCCTCGCTCACCGCCGAGGAGCCCGTCGACGTCTGGCGGGAGGGCTGCTGGCGCTTCCTCGCCTATCCCGCCCGCGACGCCGAGATCGTCTTCGCCGTCTCCACCGCCGCCCGCGACCGCACCGTCCACGCCACCGTGCTGCCCTCGGACGAGTCCGCCTCTTCAGACGCCGGGGATCCGGCCGACGACACCGCCCCCGCACGCGTCCCCGACGAGGCCGGAGGGTCCGGTGCTCCGGTCGAGGGACCTGCACCCTCGCCCGCCGTGGAACGATCCGCCGAAGGGGACCGGACCCTCACCTGCCGCTGAGCCCGTGTCCGCGCCGCGCCCGCCCTCGACCCGCCGGAGCGGCGCGGACGGCCGAAGGTCCGCGCTCTCGCGCCCGCCCCGGGACACGAGGGTCCCCGGGGGCGCGAGGGCGATGAAGAAATCTCAAGGATTATCGGACCAGCGCTAGAGAGCGCTAGATTCCGCGATGCGCAGGGCAGCGCAGGATTTTCTACCGCTGTCTAGGGTCGTTCCTAGACAGCGGTAGAGAGCGCGATGGGTCAGGTGGGCTGGGCGCGCAGGAACTTGCCGAAGTGGGGGACGGTGAAGGCGACCAGACCCCGCTCGGCGCTGTAGATCAGTCCCTTCTTGATGAGACCGTCACGGGCCGGGGAGAGGCTGGAGGGCTTGCGGCCCAGCTCCGCGGCGACCGCGGCGGTGGGGACCGGGTCGTCGCCGAGCATGGCCATGGCGCGCATGTAGTCGCGCTCGGCGGGCGTGGCGCGCTCGTACCGGCTGCCGAAGAAGCCGACGGCCAGCTCGCTCTCGGCCTCGGGGGCCGCGACCTCGACGTCGGCGGCGCCGATCGGGCTGGCGGGGGCCACGTCCCAGGCGACCTTGGCGTACGCCTGGACGAAGTAGGGGTAGCCGTCGGCGGCCTCGTACAGGGCGTCCAGGGCCTCGGGGGTGAACTCCACGCCCTCGCGCGCGGCCGGGGCGATCAGGGCCTGGTCGGCGGCCTCGCGGTCCAGGCGGTCGATGCGGGCGTAGCGGAACAGCCGCTCGGAGTAGGACTTGCTGGCCGACAGGACGGTGGGCAGGTGCGGCAGGCCGGCGC
The DNA here is from genome assembly GCF_006363815.1 of Thermomonospora catenispora. Taxonomy (GTDB): domain Bacteria; phylum Actinomycetota; class Actinomycetes; order Streptosporangiales; family Streptosporangiaceae; genus Thermomonospora; species Thermomonospora catenispora. The sequence continues at coordinate 192,104 of NZ_RRYT01000005.1, read as the reverse complement.
CGACCACGATCAGCGGGCCGCCGATCTGGGACAGCTCATGGCAGGCGGCGCACAGCGCGGACACGTCGTCGGCGGGCACGTCCTGCATCTCGTCGACGAACAGGCCGATGCCCACGCCCAGGTCGGTGGCCACCGAGGCGGCGTCCACGAACAGCTCGGTCAGGTCGATCTCCAGGTCCCCGGAGTCGGCCCGGCCGCGCACCGCCGGGACGTCGATGCCGGGCTGCCAGCGATGCGCCCGCGCCCGACCCTTGCCGCCGGGCTCCTCACCTGCCTGGGCGAAGGACTTGAGCACGCCGAGGAAGTGCTCGATGCGCTCCGGGGCGCGATGCCGGGGCGCCAGCTCGCGGACGGCCATGTGCAGGGCGGCGGCCACCGGCCGGCGGATCGACTGCTCGGGGCGGGCCTCGATCTTGCCGGTGCCCCACAGCTTCTGCATGGCCATCGAGCGGAAGGTGTTGAGCAGCACCGTCTTGCCGACGCCGCGCAGGCCGGTGATGATCATGCTGCGCTCGGGGCGGCCGCGGGCCACCCGTTCCAGCACCACCTCGAACTGCTGCAGCTCACGGTCCCGCCCGGCCAGCTCGGGGGGCCGCTGCCCGGCGCCGGGGGCGTACGGGTTGCGCACGGGGTCCACGGTCTCGGAGCGTATGAGCCGATATAGCTGCGGCCGTAGATTTCCGTAGAAAGCGCTGCGGCGTGTCGTGTGCCGCCGCGCACCCCGGCACCGGGTCCGCTCCTTGGCGCTGGTCGGCATGGCCACCTCGTCGCATCCCTCGCCGGTCCGCCCGCGGCCCGGCACCCGGCACCGCGCGTCGAACCTGTGTTCGACTCGTTCGAACACAGTAGCGCATGCCTCGGCGCCCGTCACGCACTCCACGAGCCCGGCCGGGCGGACTCAGCCGGCGCGTCCCCGCTTGAACGCCTGGGCGACCTCCACCACGCGCCGGGCCTGGAACTCCATCGCCGCCAGCTGCGTCTCGCCCGGCGGGACCTCGCCGTTGCGGGAGGTGTGGCTGGTGCCGTAGGGGTTGCCGCTGCGGAACTGCACGGGGTCGGCGTAGCCGGGCGGCACGATGATCGCCCCCCAGTGGTAGAAGGTGTTGTTGAGCGCCAGGATCGTCGCCTCCTGCCCGCCGTGCGCGGTGGCCGTCGCGGTGAACGACGAGACGATCTTGTTGATCAGCCGCCCCTTCCCCCACAGCGGCCCGGTGGCGTCGATGAACTGCTTGAGCTGGGCGGCCGGCCCGCCGTACCGGGTCGGGGCCCCCATGAGCACCGCGTCCGCCCAGTCCAGGTCCTCCAGCGTCGCCTCGCCGATGTGCCGGGTCGCCTCCACGTGCTCCCGCCACATCCGGTTGGCCGAGATCACCTCGTCCGAGGCGAGCTCCCGGACCTTGCGCAGCCGCACCTCGGCGCCGGCCTTCTCCGCCGCCGTCGCCGCCGTCTTGGCCAGCTCGTACACCGTCCCCGTCGCCGAGTAGTAGATGACGGCGACCCGTACCGGCTCACTCAGGTCGTAGGCCATGAGCGCTCCTCATCTCAGCACGTCGTCTCAGCACGTCGTCTCGGCGCGTCCGCCGACCGGATCACGAAACGGCCGCTCGTCCCGACGGTCGTTCGCAGCCGTGCTAGAGGGACGCTATCGGCACCAACCGTCGAACATTGCCCGATTCGCCGCAAGTCGCCCAGCTGTCCCGATCGTCGTCGCGTCCGCCGCGCCGATGCGGGCGCGACGACGTCTCGGGCCGCCCGCCGAGATCACCCGGTGGACCGCCGCCGACGCGGGCCGGACACGGGCCGGGCGCGGGCCGGGTGCAGGTCAGGCGCGGCGCCTTCTCGCGCCGTCCCCTCACGCCGCCCTGCGCCCCGGCCCGCGCGCCGTCCGGCGCTCCGCACGGCGGTCCGGCGGCGCGCCGGGGCCGTGNCCGCACGGCGGTCCGGCGGCGCGCCGGGGCCGTGCGACGACGTGCCGACGATGTGCCGACGACGTGCCGACGATGTGCCGACGACGTGCCGACGACGTGCCGACGATGTGCCGGGCCCCGTCCCGCCCGGGCGGGACGGGGCGATGAGGAGGCCGGGGCCGGTCAGGAGGCCCGGGCGGGGACGGGCCACAGGTCGAGGGCGGCGTAGGCGGCCCGCCACTCGTCGTGGTACGCGCGGCGGACCGGCTCCGGCATGCCGGCCAGGGTCCGGGCGACGGTCTCCTCGTCGGCCTCGTCCAGGATCCAGGGCAGGTAGCGGTGGGCGTGGGCGCCGATGCGGTCGCGGTTGACCTCGCTGAAGCGACGCACCTGCTCCTCGGTCAGCACGGACTCCAGCAGCGGCATGGCCTCGGCCTCCTCATGGCGCAGGTGCTCCCTCAGCCCGGTGGCCAGGGCGTCGAGCAGCTCGCCCAGCCGCTCGGGAGCGGCCTCGCGGTCGGCCAGGGTCGCGTCGATGGCGCTGAGCAGCGGGTCGAGGGCGGCGTGCTCGGCCTCCATCTCATCGAGCAGGGCCAGCCCGTCGGGCCGGCCGGCCAGGGCCTGCCGCGCCTGCGGCCACAGCGCGTCGTCCTCGGCGGTGTGGTGGATGTGCAGGAACGTGGTGAACATCTCCCAGCCGGCGGCGGTGCGCAGCACCAGCCGCGGGTCGTCGCCGGCGCGTTCGGCGGCGCGGGCCAGACGCTCCAGCTCGCGCCGGAAGGCGTCGTGCACGGTCTTCATCCGCATCGCCAGCTCGGCCATGTCCGTCTCCTCTCGCGCGCCTCCGGGGCGCCCGACGTTTAACGTCAACTTGCTTAACTATCAATGCACTTAATCATCAATCCTGTGAACCGTCAATGTCGGGGCTAGGCTCCCCTCTGGGAGGTGGGCCAGTGGCGACGGATCTGCTCACGACGCTGAGCGAGAGCCCCGGCAACCTGCTGCGGCGGGCGTACGCGCGGCTCACCGCCGAGGCGCTCGGCGACGGGCCGAACGCTCAGGACCTCGTCGTGCTGGACGCCCTCGCCGGCCAGGACGCGACCTCGCAGGCCGAGCTGGGCGAACGGCTGGGCATCAACCGGACCACCATGGTGAAGCTGGTGGACCGGCTGCAGAGGGCCGGCCACGTCGCCCGCGCCCGCAACCCCGCCGACCGCCGCTCCTATGCGCTGTCCCTCACCGACGAGGGGCGCCGGGCCCTGACCGAGCTGCGGCGGGCCGCCGCCGACCGCGACGCGCGGCTCACCGCCCCGCTCACCCCCGAGGAGCGGCGGAGGCTGAACCGGCTCCTCGGCCGTCTGCTGCCCGACCCCGAGCACCCCGCCGTCCCGAGCACCGAGCACCTGATCGCCCAGGCCCATCACCGGCTGCGCCGCTCGGGCGACGCGCTGCTGGCCGAGATCGGCCTGCGCACCCGGCACTTCGCCCCGCTGGCCGCCCTGGACCGCCTCGCCCCCTGCCCGCAGCAGGACCTGGCCCGCGCCATGCGGGTCACCGAACCCGCCGCGGCCCAGGTCGTCGACGAGCTCGTCCGGGCCGGCCTGGTCGCCCGCGGCCAGGACCCCCACGACCGGCGCCGCTACGCCCTGGACCTGACCGAGCCGGGCCGCGAGCGCCTGGCCCGCGTCCGCGAGGTGATCGAACGCCTGCGCGCCCAGGTGGTGGACGCCGTGGGACCGGAGGGGGAGCGCGAGCTGTGCTCCCTGCTGGCCAAGCTCCTCACCGACGAGCGGTGATGACGGCCGGCCTCACCGGGGCTCGTCGGCGTACCCCTCGGCCTCCCGGCAATAGGCCAGATAGTCGGCGATCAGCTCCGGCGGGTTGGCGGCCGCGGTGGCCTCGCCCTCGATGGGGCGGAACATGTCGAAGACGACGATGGGCAGCGGGCGGCCGAAGACCTTCTCCAGGTGTCCGCTGTCGTGCAGGTGGCGGGCCAGACCGATGACCAGGTCGTCGAAGTGGTCGATCAGGGCCTGGGAGCGCTTGGCGATCTCCTCCTCGGAGAGCTCCCGGGGGTCGTACCACAGGCCCAGCGAGGCGACCTCGGCCAGATACAGCTCGGTGCCGACGGGGTCGTCGGGGTGGTGGCCGATGGGCGGAGCCTCCTCCAGCAGCATGTAGGCGTAGCTCCAGCGGGCCTCGTCCTCCTCGGCCGAGGTCTCGTCCACCATGCGCCGGCAGTGCTCCTCGGTGTTGTACCCGATCGCCAGATACGGGTCGTAGGGGTAGGTGAAGTCGTCGGTCCGGATCGAGTGCTCACCGTGCGAGATCCGGAACGACACGACGTAGACGTCGCCCCGGAGCTCTTCCGGAACGGACTCCACGGCTCGCTCCCCGGCCCGCCACAGGTGGTCCCGCAAGCTCATGGTCCCTCCACGGTCCGACGCGACCCCACCATGATTCACCCACCGGGCCCGTACGGAGGGCGAAATATCGCGATTTTCATGCTGAGAACGTCCGGAATTGACCTCAACCTTGGTTGAGGAACCAACATGACCCCATGAGCGAACACACCACCGTCCTCGTCACGGGCGCCACCGGGAACGTCGGCCGCCGCCTGGTGCCCCTGCTGGCCGAAAGCGGCGTCCGCACCCGCGCGCTGACCCGCCGCCCACGGTCCGCCTCCGCCGACCCGCCGCCGGAGGGCGTCGAGATCGTCGGCGGCGACCTCACCGATTCGGCGGGCTGGCGGGACGCCCTGGACGACGTCGATGCGGTGTTCCTGCTGTGGCCGTTCTTCACGGCGGACGGGGCGGCGCCGGTGATCGAGGCCGTCGCCGAGCGCGTGCCCCGCATCGTCTACCTGTCCTCCTCCGCCGTCCTCGACGACCGGCTGTTCCCCGACGGCGGCGTGTGGGGACGGGTCGAGCGGCTGGTGGAACGGTCGGGAGCGGAGTGGACCTTCCTGCGCGCCGGCGGATTCGCCGCCAACACCCTGCAGTGGGCCGGGCAGATCAAGGCCGGCGACACGGTGCGGGCGCCGTACGGCCGGGCGGCGCGTTCGCTGATCCACGAGGCGGACATCGCCGAGGTCGCGGCCCGGACCCTCACCGAGAGCGGGCACGCGGGACGACGCTACGTGCTCACCGGCCCGGAGACGATCACGCAGCACGAGCAGGTCCGCATCATCGGCGAGGCCATCGGGCGCGCCCTGCGCTGGGAGGAGCAGCCGCCGCAGGAGGCCCGCGCGGAGGTGGCCGCCTTCATGGGCGAAGAGCTCGCCGACCGGTCCCTCGCCTACTGGGCCTCGCTGGTCGAACGACCGGAACCGGTCACCACGACGGTCGAGCGCGTCACCGGCCGTCCCGCCCGCCCGTTCCGGGAGTGGGCGCGCGAACACGCCGCCGACTTCACTCCCTGACCCGCCTCCGCCCGCGCTCACCGCTCGCCCCCTACCCGTGCAGCAGCACGGCGATCAGATCGAGCAGGGCGACCACGCAGATGACGGCGGTGAGGGCCCGGGTCGCCCGGGCGTGCGCGGTCAGCACGCCGGCGGCCGTCCGGCCGCGGCCCCGCCGATAGCCGCGGGCGGCCGCCAGCCAGATGAGCGCGGCGATCGCCATCACGGCGACCCCGACGACCACGGCCGCGGGCCCCAGACCGGGGACCGCCCGGGTCAGCAGGGCCCCGTTGACGGCGATCAGCAGCGACGTGCGCTGCCAGGCCAGGGCGGTGCGCTCAAGCTGGGCGCCGGGGTCGGCGAGCGGGGCCGTCATTCGACGACCACCAGCACGACGACCACCGCGGAGACCACGGTGACGGCGACCGCCAGGACGGGGGTCAGCCACGAGTCCGGCAGCGCCTCGCCGCGGCGCATGGCCCGCTCGTTCACCGACCAGCGCCGATAGCCCGCCACCACGACCACCAGCCCCAGGGCGGCCAGCACCACCGCGGCGAGACGGCGCCACCCGGCGGTCGCCACGTCCGGAAGGAGCTGCACCACGGCCAGCGCCCCGGCGTTCAGCGCCAGGGCGGTGCGCACATACGCCAGGAAGGTCCGCTCGTTGGCCAGCGAGAACCGGTAGTCCACCACCGTGTCCCGCCGCCGGTCGGCATCGTCCATCCGCCCTCCAGTGAAACCGTCGAAAGCCTTGCGCCCGCCGCGCCCGCCGCGCGCCGACCGCCGCGCCGAGGCGACGTCGCGGCGGGACCGGCTCCGTCCGTCCCCGCCGCCGGCCCGCGGCGGGACGACCCCGCTCATCCCGCCGCCGGGACGCGGAGGTCGGGCCCGCACGCCGCCCCGTATCCCGGCGGCGTGCGGGCGGTCCCGTTCGCCTCACCGGATGCGACCGCACAGGCCGGGCCGGGTCCTGTGCAGGCGATACGGTCTTCCCGTTCCGCCGGCCCCTCATCCGGCCGGGACGGGGCTCAGGGGGCGGTGGCGGCGGCCTTCTCCGGGGCCGCGGCCGGCGCCGGCCGCCGCGGGACGTCGGCGGTCAGCGGCGTGAAACGGCGCAGGCGGAGGCTGTTGGCCACCACGAACACCGAGGAGAACGCCATCGCGCCACCCGCGATCATCGGGTTGAGCAGGCCCGCGGCGGCCAGCGGCAGAGCGGCGACGTTGTAGGCGAACGCCCAGAACAGATTGCCCTTGATGGTGGCCAGCGTCCGGCGCGACAGGCGGATGGCGTCGGCCGCCGCCCGCAGGTCGCCGCGCACCAGGGTCAGGTCGGAGGCCTCGATGGCCGCATCGGTGCCGGTGCCCATGGCCAGGCCCAGGTCGGCCTGGGCCAGCGCGGCGGCGTCGTTGATCCCGTCCCCGACCATCGCCACGGTGCGCCCCTCGGCCTGCAGGCGCTTGATCACCTGCACCTTGTCGGCGGGCAGCACCTCGGCGATCACGTCGTCCGACTCGGGGTCGATGCCGACCTCGGCCGCCACCGCACGGGCGACCGCGGCGTTGTCGCCGGTCAGCAGCACCGGCCGCAGGCCCAGCTCCCGAAGCCGGGCGACGGCCTCGGCGGAGGTCGGCTTGACCCGGTCGGCGACCGTGAGCACCGCCCGGGCCGCCCCGTCCCAGCCGACCGCGACCGCGGTGTGCCCGTGGGACCGGGCCTCCTCCAGGGCCCGCCGCAGGGAGGGCGGCAACCCCCAGGACCGCTCCTCCAGCAGGCTCGGGCGGCCGACCAGCACCTCGCGTCCGTCCACGGTCCCCTGCACGCCCAGCCCTTCGAGGGCGGCGAAGTCCGTCACGGCCGGCAGTCCGCCCACCCGTTCGCGGGCGCCCTGGGCGACGGCCCGCGCGATGGGGTGCTCGGAGGCGTCCTCCAGCGCTCCCGCCAGCCGCAGCGCCTCCTCGACCGTCACCCCGTCGGCGGTGAACACCTCGACCAGGCTCATCGTGCCGGTGGTGACGGTGCCGGTCTTGTCCAGCACCACGGTGTCGATCGCGCGGGCGCCCTCCAGCGCCTCCGGGCCCTTGATGAGGATGCCGAGCTGGGCGCCCCGGCCCGCGCCGACCATCAGCGCGGTGGGGGTGGCCAGGCCCAGCGCGCACGGGCAGGCGATGATCAGCACCGCCACGGCCGCGGTGAACGCCGCCGCCGCGCCCGCGCCGCTCCCCAGCCAGAACCCCAGGGTCGCCACCGCCAGCGCGATCACGACCGGGACGAAGACCCCGGAGATCCGGTCGGCCAGCCGCTGCACCCGGGCCTTGCCGCTTTGCGCCTCCTCCACCAGGCGGGCCATCTGCGCCAGCCGGGTGTCGGAGCCGACCCGGGTGGCCCTGACGACCATGCGCCCGCCGGTGTTCACGGTGGCGCCCGCGACGGGGTCGCCGGGACCGACCTCGACCGGCACGGATTCGCCGGTCAGCATGGAGGCGTCCACCGCCGAGGAGCCCTCCTCGACCACCCCGTCGGTGGCGATCTTCTCTCCGGGGCGGACCACGAACCGGTCGCCGACGGTGAGCCGCTCGACGGGGATGCGCTCCTCACGGCCGTCCCGCAGCACCGCCACGTCCTTGGCGCCCAGCTCCAGCAGCGCCCGCAGGGCGGCTCCGGCGCGGCGCTTGGAGCGGGCCTCGAAGTAACGGCCGGCGAGGATGAACATGGTGACCCCGGCGGCGGCCTCCAGGTAGATGTTCATCGACCCGTCGCCGCGGGTCATGGAGAGCTCCCAGCCGTGCCGCAGTCCCGGCGTCCCGGCCTCGCCGAAGAACAGCGCCCACAGCGACCAGCCGAACGCCGCCAGCGTGCCCAGGGAGATCAGCGTGTCCATGGTGGCGGCGCCGTGCCGCAGGTTGATCCACGCCGCCCGGTGGAACGGCCATCCGCCGTACGCCACGACGGGGGCGGCCAGGGTCAGCGACAGCCACTGCCAGTTGTCGAACTGCAGGGCCGGGATCATCGCCATCGCGATGACCGGCACCGACAGCGCGATCGAGACGATCAGCCGCTGCCGCAGCGGGGTCAGCTCATCGGGTGCGGCGTCGGGTTCGGTCTCGGCGGCCGGGGGCTCGGGCAGCGCGGCGGTGTACCCGGCCTTCTCGACGGTGCCGATCAGGTCTTCGACGGTGACGTTCCCGGAGGTGACGGTGACGGTGGCCCGCTCGGTGGCGTAGTTGACCGTCGCGGTCACGCCGTCCAGCCTGTTCAGCTTGCGTTCGATGCGGGCCGCGCAGGAGGCACAGGTCATCCCGCCGATCGTCAGCTCGATCCGCCCGGACGCGGTGCCGGTGCTCATCGTCCCTCCTGTCGCTTCGGTGGTGTCGTGGACGGTTTCCGCATCGCCGCCGGCCCGGGAACGGGCCGTCGGAGGGGGTCAGTGGCCGTGGGCGTGGTCGTGGCCGTCGTCGGGCGGGGCGGGCCGGGCGGAGGGGGCGGCGGCGTCCGGTCCGGCGACGACGGTGAACTCGGCGGTGCGCACCTTCCCCCGGTGCTTGAAGTCCAGGTAGAGCCGGTAGGCGCCGGCGCCGGGGGCCTCGGCGTGGAAGGCGATGTCCGGGCCGGCCCCGGTCCCGCCGTCGGGGTGGACGTGCAGGTACGCCAGGTCGCCGCCGCGCAGCGCCACCAGATGCCCGTAGGCGCCCAGGTAGGGCTCCAGGTCGGTGACCGGTTCGCCGTCCCGGCTCACCGACAGGGTCAGCCGGCCGGGCCGTCCGGGGACGAGGGCTCCGGTCAGGGTGACCCGGTAGCCGTCCACGGTGGCGGTCCGCTCCGCCGGGGGCGGTTCCTGGGGCCGATAGTCGCCGGGCACGGTGAGGTCCATGCCGAGGGTGAGCTGCTCGGCGGCCTCCTGCGGCCGGAAGTCGGCGAAGACCCGGTACGGCCCCGGGTCGGGCAGCGCGAGCGGGACGGACCATGTGCCCTGAGAGTCCATCCGGGGGTGCAGGTGTCGGTAGTTCCGCAGGTCGCGGCGGACGACGATCAGATGCAGCGGCTTGTCGTGGATCGTGGCGAACCGGGTGACCGGTCGCCCGTCCGGCCCGTGCACGGCGAAGCGGAGCTCGCCTCGCCGCTCCGCGCGGAGCGGATCCGAGTGCGGGACGAGCGTGTACCCGTTCTGTGAGATCTGCAGCCCGCCCGGCAGCGGCGGTCCGCCGTCGTGGTGCTCGGCGGTCCGCGCCTCGTGCCCGTGGGCGCGGGCCGTCCCCTGTGCTCCGAGGGGGCCGGCGAGCCGGCCGACGCCCAGCGCGCCGGCGAAGACCACGGCCAGGCCGAGAACGTAGGCTCCCAGCTTGGTCGGGGTGTTCACGATGGATCAGTCCTTCACGCGATAGCCGGCCTCCTCGACGGCGGCCCGGATCCGGGCGTCGTCGAGGGCGCTCTCGCCGGTGACGGTCATCCGCCCGCTGTCCAGGTCGACCTCCACGGCGGTCACGCCGGGCACCTGGCCGACCTCCTCCTTGACCGAGGCGACGCAGTGTCCGCAGGTCATCCCGACGACGGTGTAGGTGCTCGTGCTCATCCGAAACCCTCCTCATTTACCCCTGGGGGGTATGTTGCACTCCATGCTGCAGGACCGCGGCCTCACCGGCAACCCCTACCCCCTACCCGTTTATGAGACTTGCATCATAGGTGCTCACATACCGGGACGGGGTAACGGCCCCCTTCACCCGCCATGGGGTGCAACACCGTGCGGGCGGCGGTGCTTCCATCCGCGCCGGCGGCCGGGCCGAAACCCGCCCCCGGGCGGCGGAGCCGGCGCGCCGCCCGGCCCGCGCGACGCCCCCGTGCACGGCTCCGCACGGCCGCCCCACGGCCTCGCCCACGGCAGGGGCCGCCGTGCGCCGCCTCGCACCCGGCTCCGCCGCGGGGCCCGCATCGCGGCGCCGCACCCTCTCGGAGCGCGCCCGCCCCGGAGGTCGGGCGACCGCGCCGCCGCGCGCCCCGTCCCCGCGCCCGCCGCGCGCCGTGGCGCACCCGCCTCACGCCCGCCGCACGTCGTCGCGCCCGCGGCCGGATCGTCAAGCGCGACACGGCCCGTTGCGCGTCCGTTATCCACAGGGCTGGGGATGTCGGGGCGGGAGGCGGGCCGAGACGTGCGGGACATATGCACAGGTATGCATATGCACACGACAGGGGGACAGCGGGCCTCCGAAGTTATCCACAGGCTTGTCCACAGCAATCCACAGGGACGTGGACACGGTGGACAACGCCCGCCGACCCCGCGGCGCGCCCCCTCGCCGGGCGCCCGCGGGCGGAGGGGCCGCCGGCCGGCGACACGATACGGCCGCCCGGCGCGCCGCGCACCCGGAACGCCGGGCGCGATCCTCACCGGTCCGGGACGAGTCGATGATCGCCCGGTCAGCCGGTGGGGCCGAAGAGCGGGGCGACCCGCTGCCAGCGGTCGATCTCACAGCCGTTCAAGCGGGTGAAGCGGGCGTCGACCCTCGCGCCGCGCCAGGTGCCGGTGACCCTGGCGGTCTGGTCGCCGCCGTGGATCTGGGTGCAGACGGCGCCCGCGGGGACCGGCTCGAAGGGCTTGTCCGCCGCCGCGAGGGCCCGGCAGGCGGCCTGCGGGTCGGGATGGGCGCCGCCGGCGGGATCGCAGGTGAGGGTCCACACGACGGCCGACGCCCCGGGCTCGGCGCGGACCTCGACGGTCAGCTCGGTCCGCGGCGCCGGTGACACGCTCGCGGGCGGGGCGTCCGCGGAGTCCTCGGCGCCGCAGCCGCCCAGGACGACGGCGGCGAACGCGGCCGCGCCCGCCGCGGCGGTCAACGACCTCCAGTACCCCATGGAGGATTCGACGTGCACGGGCACGACAAGGTTCCATGGAGGTGTGATGTTCTTCGGACAGAGCGTCCCGGCCGTGGGCGTGACCGACCTTCCTCAGGACGCGTACCTGCTGGACGTCCGCGAGCAGGAGGAGTGGGACGCCGGCCACGCCCCGGGCGCCGTGCACATCCCGATGAGCGAGCTGAACGAGCGGGCGGCGGAGATCCCGCGGGACCGCGAGGTGTACGTGGTGTGCCGGTCGGGAGGCCGCTCCGCCCAGGTGACGGCGGCGCTCAACCGGGTCGGCTGGACCGCCCGCAACGTCGACGGCGGGATGCAGCGGTGGGCCGCGGCCGGCCTGCCGATGGTCTCGGAGACCTCCGAGGAGCCCTACGTGGCCTGAGGACGCGTCCGGAACCGCCCGGCCGGGGCACGCCCGTGATCGCCTAGCAGTTGCCCAGGCAGTCGGCGCGGAACAGCTCCTCCTCGCCCGACCGGACGACGAACTCGCCGCGCACCCAGTCCGACCTGCTCAGCGGCGCGGTGGAGGTGACGATCGCGATGAGGGTGATCTCCCGGCCGTCCTCGGCGGCGCCCCGGCAGGTGAACGCCGTGGCGGAGGGGTCCTCGTTCTCCACGTCGCAGGACAGGTCGCCCTTGAGGGGGATGCCCGTCCGCTGCTCGATGGCCTCGGCGCCGGCGACCTGGAGCATGCCCTGACGTTTGCCGATCTCGAAGCCCTCCTTGGCGGCCTGGCCGACTTCTCCGCAACCGGTGAGGGCGAGCAGGGCGACGGCCACGGGCAGGGCGATGGAGGCGCGTGTCACGAGGGCAGCGTAAACCGGACGTCTGACGGCAGCACGGAAATATCACCGCCGCACGCCTTCGGTGACCGCAACCGGACAACGCGCCCGCGAGGGCGGACCCGACCGGGCCGGATCCGCCGCCTCGGTGGTGATCCTGCGGTGACATGGCCGTTCACGTGGGAACTTTCCCTCCGGCTTCGCCCGGCGCGGGAAGGGGACCGGTGGCACGATGACAGGCGTGGTTCCCCCTCCAGACCCTCCGGACGGCCAGGACGCGATCGTCCGCGCGGTCATCGAATGCGCCGCCGACGCGATCGTCGCGGTCGACGAGCGGATGCGGGTGTCGCTGTGGAACCCGGCGGCCGAGCGGATGTTCGGCTGGTCGGCCGCCGAGGTGCTGGGCCGCATTCCGCCGATCATTCCGCATGAGCTCCAGGCCGAGCACAACGCGGTGCTGGAGCGGGTCCGCCAGGGCGGGCAGATCTCCATCGCGACCCGGCGGTTCCGCCGCGACGGGCGGCTGATCGACGTCCGGATCGACACCAGCGCCCTGCACGACCCGTCCGGGAGGCTGCTCGGCTGGGTCGGCGTCTATCACCCGGTCGGCGAGGCCGACGGGGCGCAGCACCACATGGCCGAACGGGCCCGGCTGGTGCGGCGGCTCAACGAGGTGGTCGCCGACCTGAACGCCGAGCTGGACCTGGGCACCGTGCTGGACCGGATCACCACCGCGCTGATCGAGCTGACCGGGGCGGACGCCGGCGGGTTCGTGCGGATCGACGGGGAGCGGCTGGAGCTGGTCAGCATGCACGGCCTGCCCGAGCGCATGCGCGGCGCGGTCGCCGAGCTGCGCCCCAGCCTGGTCGGCGAGCTGCTGCGGTCGGGCAAGACGGTGATGATGGCCACCGGGGAGCCCCGGCCGGGCGATCCGATCTGGTCGCGACTTCCGGGCCTGCACACCATCGCGCTCGGCCTGTCGTATCTGCAGAACAAGCCCTACGGCGCGCTGTACGCGCTGTTCTCCGGCCAGAACGTGGGGCACGCCGAGCTGGAGCTGCTGGAGCTGCTGGCCGGGCACGCCGGAGTGGCGGTCGGCAACGCGGTCGCCTACGCCGAGGTCGTCCGCCAGCGCGCCCACGAACGCGCGGTGATCGACTCCAGCGCGGACGGCATCGCCGTCCTGGACCGCGGCGGGCTGGTCCGCCAGTGGAACCCGGCGGCCCGCAGGCTGACCGGCGTCCCGGCCTCGGAGGCGATCGGCCGGCCGCCTCCGTTCGAGGTGCCCGCCCCCGGCGAGACGCTCACCCAGCGGCTGCCGTCGGGGGTGTGGCTGAACGTGCTGTGCGCCGAGGTCACCGAGACCGGCGAGCTGGTGGTGGACTTCCGGGACGTCACCGAGGCCAAGGACCTGGAGGAGGCCAAGGACCTGTTCCTCGCCACCACCAGCCACGAGCTGCGCACTCCGATCACGGTGGTGCAGGGGTTCGCCAGCACCCTGGTCAACCGGTGGGACAAGCTCTCGGACGCCGATCGCCGTGCCGCCGTGGAGACCATCGCCGAACGGGCCCGGGCGCTGGCCCGGCTGGTGGAGCATCTGCTGCTGGGCTCGCGCGCCGGGGCCGGGGAGCTGAAGGTCACGATCGAGAAGTTCGATCTGGCCCGGCTGCTGGAGACCGCGGTGGCCGGGTTCCGTTCGCTGTCGGACCGGCACACCGTGGAGCTGGAGGTGGCCGACGACCTGCCGCCGGTGCGAGGGGACTGGATGGCCACCGACATCATCGTGGGCCAGCTGCTGGAGAACGCCTTCAAGTACTCCCCCGAGGGCGGCACGGTGTCGGTCCGGGCCTGGGCCGAGGGCGGGGACGTGGTGGTGACGGTCTCCGACGAGGGCGTGGGCATCGCCCCCGGCGACCATGAACGGATCTTCGAGCGCTTCGTCCAGGGCGAGGCGGGGGACCGTCGTCGGTTCGGCGGCATCGGGCTGGGCCTGTACATCGTGAAACGGCTGGCCCAGGCCCAGGAGGGGGACGTCTCGGCGCACTCCCGCCCCGGCAGGGGCGCCACCCTGCGACTGACCCTCCGCCCGGCCGACTGACCGGCGGGCGGGGATCCCGGCGTCCGGCTCCGGCGTCCCGGGGTCCGGCGTCGTCGGCGCACGGTGCGGCCGCCGGGCCCGCCGGCGGAGGCGGTCCCGTCCCCGCGGCCCGGCCGGTGACCGGCGATCCGGACTCCGCGCGGCCGCCGGATCCACCGCCCGGAACGGCTCCCGTCCCGCGCCCGGTGATCGGGACCCCGCGCGGCCGCCGGATCCGTTGACGCGAGCGGCCCCCGCCCTCGCCGGGCCGGGCAGGACACGAGCAGGCAATTTGCCTGCGATGTCTGATGTGTGACCAATGAAACGCCGATGTTAGGAGTAATCCCGGTCACAGGTGGATAGGTCACGTTGCGGACTCGCTCACCATCGACATGGGTTTGGGGGTGATTGGCCGTGGCGAGGGGTCGGTCACCCGTCGTCTCGGAAAGAGCGACATGTCACCCTTGTCGAACGGGTCGTCGCCCGGCCAGCGGACCGAGGAGGTCCTCACCGGGTCGGACGCTCCGCACCGGCCGGACGGGCCTCGTCGGCGCACGTCAGGCGTGTTTCCGGTCGTCTGCATCAGGGCATTTCGGTCGTAGCATGTCCGACGGATCGCTACCGGGCCGGGGGAGGTGAGGGCGTCGAGCGCCGTACTGCTGCCGCACGCGCCGTCGAGCGTCGCGATCGCCCGCCGGCGCCTCCGCTCGGAGCTGCGGGCCTGTGGAGTGCGGTCCAGCGTGGTGGACGACGCGGCGGTGATCGTCAGCGAGCTGCTCAGCAACGCGCTCCGCCACGCCCGGCCCCTGCCGTCCGGACAGATCCAGGTGAGCTGGACCCGCACCGGGGACGTCCTGGAGGTCGCGGTCAGCGACGGCGGCGCGATGACCGAGCCCCGCCGCGGCCAGCCCACCCTCTCCTCGCTCGGCGGACGCGGCCTGGGCATCGTGGAGGCCCTCGCCGAGCACTGGGGCGTGCGTCACGAGGGCGACCGCACCACCGTCTGGGCCGTGCTCAGCGCCCCCTGCGACCCCCATCCGCAAGGCGGCTCGGTGCCCAAGCTCGCCCAGACCGCCGCCTTCGCCGACGACGCCGAGGTCGCCGACTCCGCGTCGTGGCACCACACCCGCTTCGCGGGCGGCTGAGCGCCCCGCTCAGATCGGGTCGCGCCGGATCGGGCAGGACATGCAGCGCGGGCCGCCGCGGCCGCTGCCCAGCTCACTGCCCGCGATGCGGATCACCTCGACGCCCGCCGCCTCGAGCCGGGCGTTGGTCTCGGTGTTGCGCTCATAGGCCACGGCCAGGCGGGGGGCGATCGCGAGGGTGTTGTTGCCGTCGTCCCACTGCTCGCGCTCGGCGGTGACCGGATCCAGGCCGGTGTCGATGACGTGGAGCCGGTCCACGCCCATCGCCTCGGCGGCGGCCTCCAGGAACGGCCGTTCCTCCTCGATGCGCAGATCCTCCTCGCCCGGGCGGACGGTGTAGGCGGTCAGCGAGTGCGCCACCGGCGGATACATCACCACGGTGTCGACGTCGACCATGGTGCAGACGGTGTCCAGATGCATGGTGGCCCGCTCCTGCGCGACCGGGACGGCCAGCACGGTGTGCGCCGCCCCGGCGGCGAAGACCTGCCGGGCCAGCCGCTCCACCCCCGCGGGAGTGGTGCGCTCCCCGGTGCCGACCGCGATCACCCCGGGCGCCAGCAGCAGGATGTCGCCGCCCTCCACATGCTCCAGCTCGGGCCGGTAGACCAGCTCCACGCCGCGGAACCGGGGATGGTGCTCATAGATCAGCCGGGTCAGCGAGCTCTCCCGGCGGCGGGCCCGCATCGCCAGGCTGGTCACCGCCGCCCGCGGGCCGATCCAGGCGCTGGAGTCCCGGGTGAACAGCAGGTTCGGCAGCGGGTCGATGATGAAGTCGCGCGGATCCATCAGCCGGTAGACCAGGCCGTGCCCCGCCTTCAGCTCCTCGTGGGCCAGCCCGGCGACCAGGATGTGCGCCAGCCGTTCGGGGTCCAGCTCCTGCAGGTGGCTCTTCACCACGGCGCGGAGCCGGTCGCCCAGCCGCCGATCGTCCACCGCATCGGCGATGGCCTCCCGGCGGGCGTCGTCGTACTCCAGGACGTCCTGCAGCAGCTCCAGCAGGTACAGCACCTCGACGCCGTGGTCGCGCAGCGCCTGCGCGAAGGCGTCGTGCTCCTCTTGCGCCCGGTCGACCCAGGGGATCCCGTCGAACAGCAGCTTGTCGTTGTTGCGCGGGGTGAGCCGTTTGAGCTCGGCCCCCGGCCGGTGCAGCAGCACGGTGCGGAGCCTGCCGACCTCGCTGTCGACCCGATAATCAGCGGTCACTTTGTCCAGCCTATTCCGTGGTGTCCCATCGGCCC
Organism: Thermomonospora catenispora; assembly: GCF_006363815.1. Classification (GTDB taxonomy): domain Bacteria; phylum Actinomycetota; class Actinomycetes; order Streptosporangiales; family Streptosporangiaceae; genus Thermomonospora; species Thermomonospora catenispora. The sequence continues at coordinate 175,713 of NZ_RRYT01000005.1, read as the reverse complement.
GTCGAACCGGGACGAACCTTCCCCGGCAAGGCCCCTCCTCCCGTACGACGAGTCCCTCCCGGACCGCCGTTTATGCTCGGGATCGGCATGCGCACTCCCCCCGACACCATCGAGCGGCGCCGATGAGCCGGCGCGTCCCCGTCCACGCGGTGCACCTGGGCGCGGCCACGCTGCTGCGCGTGTCCGCCGAAGGGCTGGGGGCCGGGCTGGTGCTGGTCGTCCAGGCGCGCACCGGGCAGCCCGCGCTGGCCGGGTTCCTGCAGGCGGCGGTGATGCTCCCGTACGTGGTGGCCGGCCCGGTCGTGGGCCATGCGCTGGACCGGACCGGACGCCCCCGGGCCTTCGCCCTCGCCCTGGCGGGCTGCTATGTGCTGGCCGCCGCGTCGCTGATGCTGACGGCGGGGCGGGTGCCGCTGGCCGTGGCGCTCGCCGTGGCCGTGGCGGTCGGCTGCGCCGAGCCGATCGTGGTGGCGTTCACCGGGCTGCTGCCCCGGTTCGTCCCGGCCCACCGGCTGACCAGCGCCTACGGGCTGGAGGCGGCGACCTACAACATCGCCGCCATCGCCGGCCCCGGACTGGCCGCGGCCATGGCCGCCGGGCCGGGCGCCGAATACGCGGGGCCGGCGGTCGTGGGCAGCGCCGCGCTCGGGCTGCTCCTGCTGCCGCTGTGGGCCGTTCCCCCGCCCTCCCCGACGTCGTCCGGACCGCCCGCCGAGGCCCCGCCGGCCACCGGCCGGTGGCCGGCTCTGGAGGTGATCGCCGGCGGCCTGGTGGTGCTCCTGGCCAACCGGGTGCTGCGGGCCGTGACCTGCGCGACCACGGTGGCGTTCCTCGGGGTGGGCGGCGTGGCGGTCACCGCCGTGCTGTTCGCCGAGCATCTGGGGGAGTCCGCCGGCATGGGCGGCCGGCTCATCGCCGCGTTCGCCGTCGGGTCGCTGATCGGGTCGCTGGCCTCGGCCCGCTGGCTGTCGGCGCGGCGGGCCGAAGGGGTGCTGCTGGGCGGGATGGTGGCGTTCGGGCTGGCGCTGGCGTCGATCGTCGCGGCCCCGTCACCGTCCTGGGCGCTGGCGGGGTTCGTCCTGGCGGGCGTGTTCGACGGACCGGTGTTCGCCGCGACGCTGACCCTCCGCCAGCGCGAGGCGCCCGCCGACCGGCTCGGCCAGGTCAACACCACCGGCGGCAGCCTCAAGATCGGCTCCGCCGCGCTCGGCGCGGCCCTCACCGGCGCCCTGGCCGCCCCCCTCGGCGCCGTCGGGCTGCTGCTGGCCATCGCCGCCTGCCAGCTGCTGGGCGCCGCGGCCGGAGCGCTCCTGCTCCTGCGCGGGCGCGGCTGATCCGCGCCACGGACGGGTCCGCCCCGCAGGCTCCCCCGGCTCCTCCGCGGACGCGGCCGACCCGCGTACGGCGAGAACATCCCCACCCCGCTCTCGCCGGCCCCTCCGCGGGCGCGGCCGCCCCCGCGGCGAGGGATGAGGAGATCCGCCTCCCGGACCGCACGAAGCGCACCGGACATTAATTCGATGGACCGGAGCGGAACGATCTTTTACGCTCACAAACATGTTCCCCACGGCCGACCTCGAAACGCGCGCGGAATTCGTTCCGTCGAGCGCGCTGTCGGCCGTGTTCTCCACCGTGGTCACGGCGGCCCGGAAGGCATCTTCCGACGCATTTGACGGCCTGCGACGCTGACCCTCCTCCGAGCCGTCCCGCGAGAACCGTCGGAGGAGGGTGGCCCTGCACCGGCAAAGGCCTTTCCCCGGCCTTCCCGGAGGTTCTCACATTCCTTTTCCCGATTTCCCGTGAGGACGCAGCGATCATGGCCAAGCAGCTTTACGAGCGCACCAAGCCGCATCTCAACATCGGCACGATGGGGCACGTCGACCACGGCAAGACCACCCTCACCGCGGCGATCACCAAGGTGCTCGCCGACCGGGGAATGGCCAGGGCCGTGCCGTTCGACCGCATCGACCGGCACCGGGAGGAGCGCGAGCGCGGCATCACCATCAACATCGCGCACGTCCACTACGAGACCGCCACCAGGCACTACGCCCACGTGGACATGCCCGGCCACGCCGACTACATCAAGAACATGATCACCGGCGCGGCGCAGATCGACGGGGCGATCCTGGTGGTCTCCGCGCTGGACGGGCCGATGCCGCAGACCCGCGAGCACATCATGCTGGCCCACCAGGTCGGCGTCCGGCACATCGTGGTGGCGCTCAACAAGGCCGACGCGGTCGAGGACGAGGAGATCCTGGAGCTGGTCGAGCTGGAGGTCCGGGAGCTGCTGTCGCGGTACGGGTTCCCCGGCGAGGAGGTCCCGGTGGTGCGGGTCTCCGGGTTGCGCGCCCTGGAGGGCGACCCGTACTGGACGGCGCGGATCGTCGACCTGCTGAACGCCGTCGACGAGTACGTGCCGGTGCCGCAACGGATCCTCGACCGGCCGTTCCTGATGCCGGTCGAGGGGGTGCTGTCCATCACCGGCCGCGGCACGGTCGTCACCGGCGTGGTCGCCCAGGGCTCCCTGCGGGTGGGCGACCCCGTCGAGGTGGTCGGCCTGAGCGAGCAGGCGCTGTCCACGGTGGCCATCGGGCTGGAGACGTTCGGCCAGGTGATGGACCGCGCCGAGGCGGGCGACAACGCCGCGGTGCTGCTCCGCGGCGTCCGCCGCGACCAGGTCCGCCGCGGCCAGGTCCTCAGCGCCCCCGGCGCCATCCGCCCCTACCGCCGGTTCCGCGCCCGGGTCCGGGTGCTGACCGCCGACGAGGGGGGCCGGAGCAGGCCGTTCCACCACGGCTACCGGCCGCAGTTCTACTTCCGCACCACCGACGTGGTCGGCACGATCGACCTCGGCGGCGAGGACGCCATGGCCCTCCCCGGCGACCTGGTGGACATGTCGGTGGAGCTGGGCAGGCCGGTGGCGCTGTCGGAGGGGCTCGGCTTCGCCATCCGCGAGGGCGGCCGCACCGTGGGCGCCGGCACGGTGACCGCTCTGAAGGACTAGCCGCGACCACCGGCGGCCGTCCCCACGGGGACGGCCGCCGGTGCCGTCCGGACGGTCGCCGCGCCCCGACCCGCCCGCACGGCGGACGACACCGGGACTCCGCCGGTGACCTGACCCGATGACCTGAGAGGTCATGGATTCCGTGACGCGCGTCCCGGAGGCTTGGGGGCATGAGCACCGAAGAGACCGTCGCGGAACTGCTGGCCCGGATCGGCGCAGGAGATGCAGAACGCATCGCGGAGATGTTCGCCGAGCCGGTCGACTGGGGCCTGAGCTGGCCGGACGAGGGGCATCCGGCGGTGCCCTGGATCCGGCCCCGCCGCACGCGGGCCGACGTCGCCGATCACTTCCGTTCGCTGGACGCGGCCCATGTGCGGGAGCGGAACGGCACCACGGTGGACCGGATCGTGGTGGACGGGGCGGACGCGGTGGTTCTGGGGCGGATCGTCCAGGTGGTCAAGGCCACGGGACGTGCGTACGAGTCGCCGTTCGCGGTGCACCTGACCGTGGAGAACGGGCTGATCAGCCGGTACCGCATCTACGAGGACAGCCTGACGGTGGCGAACGCGCTCAGCGGCTGACCGGCCGCGCCGACGGCCGTCATCCGGCCGATCGCCGCCCATGCCCTGCCGCTCCACCCGCCACGCCCGCCGCGCCGACCGCCCTTCGGGGCGGGGACCGCTCGATCACTCGCCCGCACCGCGCCGGCTCCGCCGTGCCCTCACGGCGGTGAGCAGGATCCCGGCCGTGACCGCGCCGGCGGCATGCGTCCACCGGACGCCCGACCGCCGACGCGGGCGCCCGTCCCGGACGGGTGTCTCCTCCGGGACGGCCGGTGGGGGATCGGGGACGGCCGCCGGGGGATCGGGTGAGCGGTCGTCCGCCTCGATCAGGCGGCGGTCCCGGCGCAAGGACCTCAGCTCACGGCACCGCGTCCACAGCCCGTACAGGCCGCCGCACGTGAGGAACGAGCCGAACAGGAGCGTGGGCACCACCCCGCCCCAACGGGCATATCTGCCGGGCGGATGAACGGACGGCCCCACCCCGCCGGGATCGATGGCGGGCACCGTCTGTCCGGGCGTCAGGTCGTCCTCGCCGTAGCCGAACAACTCGGCGGAACGCTCGGGCGTGCCGTCGTCGGGGATCCACTGCCCCCGCCAGTGGCAGATCCTCGGGCAGTGCCAGTCCGATGCGACGAACCGGCCCTTGACGCCCTCGCCCCGCTCGACCCGCAGGCCCGCCCACGCCTCGACGGTTCCCAGCACCAGGAACGTCCCGCCCACGGTCAGTGTCAGGACCATCCAGGCGATCGCCCAGCGCACCCGGCCGATCCGCCAGGTGATGCTCCATCCCTCGTTCCTCATCGACCACCGCACCGTCGCGGGATCCGCGTGCCCGCGCAACGTCGAGACATCGTCTGCGGCATGGCGGCCGGCGACGAGCGCCTCGTCGCCGGCTCACCCCGGCGGCCGCGGAACGCCGCACGGAGCCGCACGGGTCCGGCCGCCGCACCGCACGAGCCCGGCGGCCGGACCCCTGGGGGTCAGTGAACGGCGCGCTCCTTGCCCTCCCAGTAGGGGGCGCGGAGCTCGCGCTTGAGGACCTTGCCGGTGGGGTTGCGGGGGATGGCGTCGACGAAGTCGACGGAGGTGGGGCACTTGAAGTGGGCCAGGCGGTCCCGGCAGTAGTCGATGATCTCCTGCTCGGTGACCTCGCCGGAGGCGACCACCACGGCCTTGGGGGTCTCGCCCCACTTGTCGTGCGGGACGCCGATGACGGCGCAGTCGGCCACCTTGGGGTGGCTCATCAGGACGTTCTCGACCTCGGCGGGGTAGATGTTCTCCCCACCGGAGATGATCATGTCCTTGACCCGGTCGTGGATGTAGAGGTAGCCGTCGGAGTCCAGGTAGCCGGCGTCGCCGGTGCGGAACCAGCCGTCGTCCAGCAGGGCCGCCTCGGTGGCCTCGGGCAGGTCCCAGTAGCCGATCATGTTCTGCGGGGACTTCACCAGGATCTCGCCGACCCGGCCGGTGGGCAGCTCCTCGCCGGTCGCCGGGTCGACGATCTTCAGCTCGGTGCCCTCGTTGGGGACGCCCGCGCTGGCCAGGCGGTGCGCGTTGGGACCGTCGGGGTCGTGGTCCTCGGGAGGCAGCGCGGTGACCGCGCCGGTGGTCTCGGTCAGCCCGTACACCTGCATGAACTTGGTGCCGGGCAGCAGCTTCATGGCGCCGCGCAGCACCTCCTGGCTGATCGGGGACGCCCCGTACAGCAGCATCTGGAGGCTGGAGAGGTCGCACTCGGCGACCTCGGGGATGCTCTGCCAGAACAGCAGCAGCACCGGGACGAGGAAGATGTGGGTGACCCGGCGACGCTCGATCTCGCGGGCGATGCCGACCGGATCCGGCTCCCGGCTGATCACGCCGGTGATGCCGTCGAAGATCACCGCCACGCTCAGCGCGTTCCCGGCGATGTGGTACATCGGCATCGCGATCATCATGCGGGTGCTCTCGTCGATCTCCCACAGCTCTCGGCTCTTGGGCAGGATCGACAAGAAGTTGTCGTGGGTGAGCATCACCCCCTTGGGCCGCCCGGTGGTGCCCGAGGAGTACAGCTGGACGAACACGTCCGAGGTCGCGCCCCGGTGGGCGGGCGGGGCGGGATCGTGCGCGGCGACCCAGTCGGCGTAGTCCAGCCGGGGCTCGGCGGTGCCCTCACCGTCGATCACCGCCAGGTGGGTGGTGTGCTCCAGGTCGCCGGCGATCGCGTCCAGCACCGGGACGAACTCGGGCCCGACGACGAACACCTTGGCGCGGGCGTTGTTGACGATGTAGGCGACCTCTGCCGGTGCCAGCCGGTAGTTGACCGGGACCTGCACCGCGCCGATCCGGGCGGCCCCGAACAGCAGCTCTACGTATTCAATTGAATTCTTGTCCAAAATGGCCACGCGGTCGCCCGGAACGACGCCTGCGGCATGCAGAGCGGAGGCCACCCGGTCCACCCGCTCATCGAACTCACGATACGTGATCTCTCGATCACCATAGAAGAAGGCGATCTTGTCCGGAACGGCGCGGGCGCGCTCCCGCAGAACATCGCTCAGAGGCTGCATGGGTGGAGGCCCCTTTCACCCGGCGTGACGGTGACCTACATCCTGCGATAAGCGGACACTTCCCACAAGCCCCTGAGCAAGCGCCGGTCAGGTTCGCGCCCCCGCCTTGGCGACCAGCGTGACGACCAGCATCACCACGACCGCCACCAGACCGACCGTGAAAAAGAACTTCAGCATCGACAGGATCGCACCGAGGACCGCCAGCACCAGCCACAGCGCCAACACGATCCCCGCGACCTTCAGAACCGTTGCACCCATGGGTTCACCGTATGCATCCGATTACCGCGTCGCATCCCTCTGCAGGATGAGATCCCCCTGAGGGGACCCTGAAAACCCCTTTCCAGGGGGGGCGAAAGCACCCCTGGCCGGAAACGGCCGACGCCCTGGCGCGCACCAGGCGTGCCGTCCGAGCGTCCCATCCTTCGAAGGGGGCGGCGCGCATGGGAACCGGACACCAGATCGCTTTCTTTGTGCGGGAACTGTCGCAGGCGACCGATCCGAAACGGCGCGCGGCGGCGGCGAAAGGGCTCGGGCGGCTCGGAGGCCCCGAACACGCCGCACCGCTCACCGAGGCGGCCCGCGACCCCGACCCGGCCGTGCGCACCGCCGCGGCGATCGGACTGGGCCGCCTCGGCGCCCCCGGAACGGATCACGTGCTGATCACGCTGACGACGGACGACGCCCCCCAGGTGCGCCGTCAGGCAACGCGCGCCGTCAACCGGCTGGCCCTGACCGGCCCTCAGGTCGTCGAAGCGTTCGCGAGGCTGCTGACCGACGAGGAATGGCACGTGCGGCTGAACGCGGTCACCGGGCTGCGCCGCCTGGGCGTCCCCGGCGACGCCGACGCGCTGCTGCGGCTGCTCGACGATCCCCACCCCCAGGTCCGGGGACATGCGCACGCACTGGTCAGCGCTCTGATGCCCGACGACGACACCGTGTCGGCCGCGGTGCTGCGCACGGCATGGCACGGTCCTGACCGGGCCCGGGCCGCGGCGCTGCGGATGCTGCCCGCCCCGCCCACGGCCGAGGCCCGCCGATGCCTGCTCACAGGCCTGCGGTCCCGATCCCCCGACGTACGGCTCGCGGCGGTGTGCGCCCTGCATCACGACCCGGCGTCGCAGACCACCGACGCCCTGGTGACGGCGCTGGAGGCCGAACGCGCACCGCAGGTCGCGCAGGCCCTGCTGAGCGTTCTGGGCCGCCGCGGGGAACACCGTCTCGCTCCGACGGCGGTGCGCTGGCTCGACCATCCGGACGTGGCCGCATGGGCCATGCACGCGCTGGCCGACATCGACGCGCCCGGCGCCGTGGAACGGATCAGGTCCGCCCTCACCCGGTGGCGGAACGTCCCCTCCGTCCGGGCGGCCGCCGCCCGGACCCTGGCCCGGCTGGGCGACCGGCACGCCGCCGCCACCCTGGCGGCCCTCGCTCACGACCCCGACCTGACCGTGCGGTACGGCGCGATGGACGGCATGGCGCTCCTGGGCGACCGGCGGCGGCCACGCCGGGAACGCCGCATGATCACCGAGGTGCTCCTCGACCGTCTGACCGGCGACCCGGCCCTGGTCTGGTTCGCCAGGAACGCGCTCGCCCACTATCCCGAGGCGCTTCCCCGGCTGCGGCGGCTGACGGCCACGACGACGAGCCACCAGGTCCGCGCCGCGGCGCTCTCGCTGCTGGAGCCCCACGACGTCGACTACTTCCTGGCGCATCTGAACGACCCGGTCCCCGCGGTCCGCCACCAGGCCCTGTACGGCCTCCTCCGCTGCGTGCGGACCCATGGGGATCTTCCGCCGAACGCCCGCGACGGTGCGGTCGGCGTCCTCACCGACCTGGCCCGCGACGACGACGCCCCCCATGTCCGCGAAGCGGCGCGCACCGTCCTGGAAGCCCTCGGCGCCCCGCCCGGCCGGGCGGCCGGGAACGCCGCGGACGAGCCCTCCGGGTCGCGGCCGGATCCCGGGCCGTCACCGGGGGCATGAGCCCCCGGCCGTGCACCGGGAAAGCCGGCCCCGCCCGCGGAGCCGACGAGCGGCTCCGAACGTCTGAACGGACGCGAAGTCGACCCAGAGCGAACAGGAGGCCGGGTGTACCCACCCCACGGACACGGGACCGTCCCGATCATGATCGACGCCAAGTACCCGACGAGCGGCGGCAGCTTCCTGGGCCCGCCCAAGCTCATGGCGTCGATCGGCGGCCATGTGGTGGAGCTGCAGCCCGGCCCCAACCGCATCGACATGCCCCCGGGCGTATGGCCCGTGGAGGTCTGGTACGGGTACGCGCGCAGCAACTCCAGGTGGAGCCGGGCCTCCACGACCGTGGACACCACGAACGGGCAGCCCGCGACCCTCTACTACGCCCCTTCGTTCGGGTTCGGGTCGGGCGCGCTGGACCATCAGCCCGTCGGCCGGCCTGGCTGTTTCTCGTTCGTGGTCCTTCTGGTCGCGCTCTGCGGGCTGACCGTCGGCATCGGCCACGCCGCGCCCTTCATCTCCTGAGACCCGCCCTCACGGCGCGATCCGCCGAACCGCCGGAGAGCCCCGCGACGCCGGACGCCGCCCACGGGCCGTGGATGCCGGGGCGCCCCTGCCGGAGCCGCACGACCCCCTCGTCCCCCTCGTCGTCTCGGCTCCGAGGCGGGCGCCCCGGGCGGAGACGCGACGCACCGGAGCCCTGAGCCGATACGCCGGACGTCGGCGTCCGGTGACGGCCGTGCCCCGGTGCGGCGGCCGCCCGGGCATCGCTCCCGCCGCCCGACGCGAGCCCGAAGGCGCGGCCGCCGGCGGCGGGCGTCGAGGGCCTCACCGGGCCGCGGGCCGGGTGGGGGATCCCGGCGGCGCGGTGGGCTCCTCGGGCGGGAGGCCGGACGGCGGCGTCCCCCGGCGGCCGCGACGACGCCTCATCACGAGGGCGACGACCGTGCCGACCATCGAGACGACGGTCACCCCGGCCGCCGCCACGATCGTGATCGCCGCCACTCTGTCCAGCGGGCTGATGAGGGCCTCGTGGTTCCAGATGGAGAATTCGTCGACCTTGGCGTTCCCCGGCGAAGGGCTGCACTCGCCGACAGGAGGAAGGGACACCGCGGGAGACTTGAGGAGCACGTGGTACCGGCCCAACTTGGGATCCCAGTCGTCGCCGTAGACGGTCGTCGAGCCCATCAGCTCCGCCCGCCCGCCGCCCTTGGCGAGCTCGCCGCCGGATCTGCCCTGCAGAAAGACGGTGAAGTCATACGCATAGGAGGAGCCTCCCTCCCCCTGCAGCACCGCCGACAGGCGCAGATTCGCCGACACCCCCTTCTCCAGAACGAACGTCTTCCCGTCCGGCTGGGCCAGCACCGCCGGATCGAACCCCCACGCCTGCAGCCGCACCCTCACATAGAGGTTCTCGTGTCCCATCCAGCTGGCATCGACCTCGACCCTGGCCTGTCCCTTGCGAGTGCAGCCGAGGTCCACCGGGGTCGTAGAGTCGTCCGCGGCATGAGCCGCCGGCGCGGTCACGAGGGCCGCCAGAAAGGTTGCGACGAGAGCGAACGCGGCCGGTCTGCGCATGTCCCTTCCTCCCAGCCCGTCACCGGTCACGGAGCACGCCCACAGGTCGCCCATGGGCCCGGCGCACCACATCGTGCGAGAGGCCGCCGATTCATGGGAAGCCCCCGTGGCGTGATGTGATCGTCTGTGTATCTGGGAGTGCCGTAGACGTCGCCGTGTTCGGCCGGTGCGTTGTTCCGTTCATGCGTTCCCGTTCGCGCATTCGCCCGCCCGCCCCGCCGCCCGACCTGCCATCATGGCCGTCCGGCCCGGCGGAGGAGGCGCCGATGGGACTGATGTGCGTGCACGCGCACCCCGACGACGAGGCGATCTGGACGGGCGGGGTGCTCGCCCGCGCCGCCGACGAGGGGATCCGCACCGCGGTGGTCACCTGCACGTGGACCGAGGGCACCCGGCGGGCGGCGGAGCTGGCCCGCTCGCTGGAGATCCTCGGCGCCGGCCGGCCCCGCCTGCTGGGCTACGCCGACGCCGAGGTGCCCGAGTCGGGGCCGTCGAGGTTCGTGGACGCTCCCCTGGAGGAGTCGGTGGGACGGCTGGTGGCGCACATCCGCGACTTCCGGCCCGACACCGTGATCACCTATGACGCCTACGGCGGCTACGGGCATCCCGATCACATCCACGCTCACCGGGTCACCCTGGCCGCCGTGGAGGCCGCCGCCCATCCCCGGCTCCACCCCGAGGCCGGGGATCCCTGGCGGGTGCGGGAACTGCACCTGGTCACGTTCCCGCTCTCCGTCGTCCGGACGTTGTGGGAGGAGCTGCTCGGCGCACCGCCCGAGCCGGACCGGGCGCTGCCCGGCGTCCCCGACGAGATGGTCGCCCTCACGGTCGACGTGCGCCCGTGGACCGGCCGCAAGTGGCGGGCGCTCCAGGCCCATGAGTCCGAGGCCGAACGCGGCGCCGGCCCGGCCATGCTCAGCGGGCTCTCCGAGGAGCAGCGGGTCCGTCTCCTCGGCACCGAGTACTACATCCGCCGCCCGCTCACCGGCGATCCCGCCCCCGGCTGACCCGGCGCCGCCCCAGGACCGTCGACGCCGGGCGGCGAAGCGGCCGCCCCGCCGCCCCGGTGTCCGCCGGCGGACGCGCACCGGCCCGGGAGGTCCGGGACCGAGGGGCTCAGTCGAGGTGCTTGAGACGCGGCCACAGCACGGCCCACGGTTCCCGCTGCCCGCGGCAGATCCACACGGGGGTCCCCTGCTCGTCGTTGTCGAGCCCCACTCCGTTGTCGACGCGCCCCGCCATCGTCACCTCCGACCAATGGCGCCGCAGCAGCGGCGCCTCCCCGCCGACGACGATGACCGGGCCGCCCGTCTCCGGCGGGCGCCCGAAATGCCAGTAGCCGTTGTGGCCGCTGTAGGGCCGGGGCAGCCCGAACCGGGGGCCGTACCGGTCGAGCGCCCCCGCCTGGCCGTAGTTCACCGTGAACACGACCGCCCGGGCGCGTTCGGCGGGCGGCAACGACCGGTGGACCCTGGCCGCCTCGGCGACCAGCCGCGGCCAGCCCACCGTCTCGGCCGCGTCGGCGTTGATCGCCGGCTGCGGGGTGTCGGCCAGCACGGACACCGAATACACCGGCAGCGTGAGGGCCGCCGCGACCACGGCGGTGATCGCATAGGCGGGCGGGGAGACCGCCCAGGCCCAGCCGCGCGGCGCCGAACGGCGCTCCACCTCCACCGCGCCCGCCGCCCACAGCGCCGGCCACAGTCCCGCCAGGTAGTACGGCTTCCCGGCGGTCAGCAGGAAGACCCCGCACGACAGCAGATAGGCGCAGCCGAGGAAACGGAACGGCGCGAGCTCCGGAGAACGGAACAGACGCCACAGCCCATACAGCCACAGCCAAGACAGCACCACGCCGGTGAGGATCAGCTGGAACGGCAGGAACCCGACCCGGCCGCCGAAGTCCCCCTCCGCGGCGATCCGCTCCGACATCTCCAGCTGCGGCCACCCGTGCCGGGCCTGCCACAGCAGCCCGGGGAGCATCGCGGCCACCGCCACGGCCGCCCCCGCGTACGTCATCGGCCGCCGCAGGAAGTCCCGCGGCCCGACCGCCAGCAGCCCGCAGACCAGCGCCCCCAGCAGGAACCCCGCCAGGTACTTGACGTTCGACGCCAGCCCCGCCACCGCCCCGATCACCAGCAGCAGCCGCTGGTCACGGGTGCGCACCCAGCGGACCGCCAGCCAGACCAGCACCGCCGACGACAGCAGGTCGAACGTCGCCGTGGACAGCAGATGCCCGACGGCCAGGAAGAACGGGCACACCGCGAACGCCCCGGCCGTCATGAGCTGCGCCCGCCTGCCGCCGCCCAGCTCCCGGGCCGTCAACGCGGCGACGACCACCCCGGCGGCCACCGCCAGCGCGGACGGCAGCCGCAGCAGCACCAGCGAGTCCCCGAAGACCTCGGTGATCCCCCGCGCCAGCAGCGGCACCAGCGGCGGCTGATCGGGATACCCCCAGTCCGGGTGCCGCCCGGCCACCCGGAAGTACAGCTCGTCCCGGTGGTAGCCGTACCGGCCGCTGAAGACCGCCAGCAGCAGGCCCGCGGCCCCGGCCACCATCAGCACCGGCCGCCGGGCAAAGGCGGCCGGTGTCGGGCGTTCGGCCGCCCGCGCCGTGGTGGCCATGCGCGCAACCTAACCCGATTCCACCGTCCCGTCACGCTCCTCCGCCGGCCACATCCCCCTGCCCCTCGCCCCGGACCGGGGCAGGGCCGTGCGGACCGGGGCTTGTGCGGACCGGGTCATGGGAGCCGGGGTCCGCGGGGACCGGAGGGCTCATGCGGGCCGGGGACCGGTGCGGGTCCTTCCGGTCGGCGGGCGTCAGCGGTCCAGGTTCCACTCCCCGAGCAGCGCCTCCCGCGCCGACCGCAACGCCCGGGCCGTGCGGGCGCGCACCCACACCCACTGCTCGGCGTCCTCCCGGAGGATCACGTCCGGTCCCGCATACCAGCGGATCGGCGGTTCGTCCGACGTCGCCCACCACGCCGGATAGGCGGGGATCGGCAGCCGCTCGTACCTCTCCCGCAGGGCCCGCCCGGCGTCCTCGTCCCACTCCCGGTTGTCGCAGAGCCCGTGGTCGGCGAACAGGCTCTCGCTGAGCACGATCTCCACCGCGGCGAGCGAGAAGGACTCCAGGAACGGCCGCCACGGTTCCGGTTCGCCGGGCGCCCCGTTCGCCCAGTACCACACCGGCGGATCCGCCAGATGCAGCAGATGGGCCGGGATCCCCCACTCGGCGCAGTGCTGGTTCTCGACGCGGAAGACCAGGACCTGCGCGGACTCGTCCTCCCAGCCCGGCGGCACCACCTGGTCCTGGTTGCCGGTCAGCTCCCTGCGCCGCCCCAGCATCAGGTAGAAGTCCCGAACGGCCGGAGGCAGCCGGACGCCCAGCAGCTCCTCGGCCTTGCACAGCTCCCGCTCGGTGTAGCCGTACCAGTCCTGCAGCGGGACGCCCAGCCACTCGGTCACATAGCGGCGGATGAACTCATACCGCTCCTCCGTCGACCGGGCCTGCCGCAGCGCGGCCGTCAGATCCATCTCCGCCCCTCGTCCTCGCGCGCGGGCGGCCGCGTCCGATCGCACCGGCGCCCGCGTCCGTCCTCCGCCTCGTCGACCGTTCCTCGTCTCGTCGAGACGTACGACGGGCCGAGCGGCGCGCCGGTGCCGGTCCGGGGCGCCGTCGACGTCCGTCCCGGCCGGCGGGTCAGCCGCCCACGGCCTCGTCGATGATCTGAAACGTCGGGCACGGCCACCGCCACATGCACGCCCGGCACCGCAGGATCGGGAAGCCGGGGTCGCTGGAGATCCCTCCGGCGTCCCGCGGCTGATGCAGCTCGACCAGCCGCAACGCCAGATCCGCGAACGCGATCACCTCGTCTCGGGCGCCGGTCAAGAACACCAGATCCGCACGGGACAGCCGGGCCGAGATCGGCACCACGCCCTCCCGGTTGATCAGCGGGGTCAGGTAGCGCCCGGCGGCGTGCCACGGGCTGGACTTCTCCGACCGTGCGCGGATGGTCTCCAGCCGTTCGCGGAGCCGCACCCGGCGGGGATCTTCCTCCATGTGGCCGGTCCGTGGATACACGTGGACAGCATTCCGTACCCGGCCGCCGCACGAGAGTGAAACTCCGCAGTTCACCGGTCCTTGACCTGCGCAAAGAAGGGATCTGTCGCAAAATTCCCGCCATGCCCGCCGGAGCAGAACCGGGGCGAATCCGAACGGAAACCCAACGCAGGCTCAATGCCTCGCCATCCTCGTCGCGGACCCTGGCCCCCGGGCCTGGAGGGGGGATAGTGTGCCGAGCGTGGAGCTGAACGTCTCGACCACGCATCGGGCCGGGCACGCCGTCGTCACCGTGACCGGCGAGCTCGACCTGTACACCGCGCCACGGCTGCAACAGGAGCTGGCGGCGCTGATCCGCGACCGCGCCGAGCGGGTGGTGGTCGACCTGGGCGGCGTCGAGTTCTGCGACTCGACCGGGGTCAACGTCCTGCTCGCCGCGCACCAGCGACTGGCCGACCAGGGCGGTTCCCTCGCCTTGGCCGCGCCGACCTCCACCGTGCGGCGCATCCTCCAGGTCACCGGCCTGGACACGGTGTTCACCGTGCTCGACGCGGTCCCCGCCTTCGACACCCGCTGACCCCGCCGCCCCTCCCCGCCCGAACCCGCACGGCGGACCGACGCCCCGCTCCGCCCGGATCCACCGCGCCCATCCGACCGGTCCCCCTCCGAGACCGGCCCGACCCCCCTGCGAGGGGTCGACCGCCCTCCACTCCGCAAAGCTCCGCTCCGGTCGCCTGACCCACCACCCCTGGGGGCCGACCCCCAAACCCCCGACCCCCGGCAGCTCCGCCGCCCTCCACTCCGCAAAGCTCCGCTCCGGTCGCCTGACCCACCACCCCTGGGGGCCGACCCCCAAACCCCCGACCCCCGGCAGCTCAGCCGCCCTCCACTCCGCAAAGCTCCGCTCCGGTCGTCTGACCTGCCACTACGATCGGCTGCATGCAGCCACAGCAGCGTTCCGACGGCGATGTCGCGGTGATCATCCCGGCCAAGGACGAGAGTGAGCGGATCACCGCCACCGTCAAGGCGGTCTGGGAGCTGCCCGGGGTCGACCTGGTCGTGGTGGTGGACGACGGGTCGGTCGACGACACCGGCCGGCTCGCCGCGCAGGCCGGCGCCCGCGTGGTCCGGCACGGCCGCAACCGGGGCAAGGGCGCGGCGATGGAGACCGGGGCGGAGGCCGTCCGGCTGCTGGAGGAGGAAGAGGACCGCCAGGCGCCCCGCCATCTGCTGTTCCTGGACGCCGATCTGGGGGAGACGGCGTCCGCCGCCGCTCCGCTGATCGAGCCGGTGCGGCGCGGCGAGGCGGACATGACGATCGCCGTGTTCACCACCACGGTCAAGCTCGGCGGCCATGGGTTCGTGGTCCGGCTGTCGCGGGACGGGATCCGCCGCGCCACCGGCTGGGAGGCGACCCAGCCGCTGAACGGTCAGCGCTGCCTGACCCGGGCCGCGTTCGAGGCGGGGCTGCCGCTGGCGCCGGGTTTCGGGGTGGAGACCGGCCTCACCATCGACCTGATCCGCGGCGGTTTCCGGGTCAAGGAGGTCGAGGTCCCCCTCGCCCACCGCGCCACCGGCACCGACTGGCGTTCTCAGCTGCACCGCGCCCGCCAGTTCCGCGACGTGGCCCGCGCCCTGGCCGTCCGGGAGCCCGCCATCGCCGCTCGCCTGCCCCGCACCCGCAGGTGACCGCCCGGTCTCCGGATCCCTCCATGCCCCCCGACGGTCTCGCCGGCGAGCGGTCCGCGGCCGCACCGGACGCGGCGGCCGGCGCCGTCCCGGGGCGGCCGGCGGCGTCGCCCGCCACAGGCGAGGGACGGCGCGGCGCCGGCCCGCGAGGACGCGCCGCGGCATCGGACGGGCGCGGCGCCGAGGCCGCCGGCGGGACCGGGAGGACCCGGTGGGGCCGGCTGGGACTGGGACTCGGCGCGGGGAGCCTGGTGTGCTTCCTGCTGGTGGCCCTGCTCGGGCCTTCGGTGATGCAGCCCGCCCTGGGCGGCGGAGGCGTCCCCTTCTCGCTGGACGCGGGGGCCTCCCCGTATCTGGTGATCGGGCTGACCGCCGCGGGGATCGTGCTCGGCACGGCGGGGCTGGCGGCGTGCTTCGCGGCGGTGCGGCGGGGCTGGCGGTGCCCTGCCGGAGGGCTGGCGGCCGCCGGGGCGCTGGCGGCGGCGGCGTTCGCGATGATGCCGCCGGTCGGGTCGGCGGACCATCTCAACTACGCGGCCTACGGGCGGATGGTCGTCACCGGGCACGACCCGTACGCCACGCGGGCGGTCGACATGCCGGGGGATCCGATCGCCGACGCGGTGCAGGAGTGGCGCGGCGCGCCGTCCGTGTACGGGCCGATCGCCACCGCGCAGCAGGCGTTCGCCTCCTGGGTGGGGGGCGAGTCGGTGGCGTTGACGGTGTTCGCGCTGTCGGTGACGAACGCGCTGGCGTTCGTGCTGACGGGTCTGGTGCTGCATCGGGCGTGCCGGACGCCGGAGGGGCGGATGCGGGCGGCGCTGCTGTGGACGTGCAACCCGCTGCTGCTGTTCCAGCTGGTGTCGGGGGCGCACAACGACGCGCTGGCGATCTGCGCGGCGGTGGGGATGCTCGCCGTCGCGGCGGGCGCCTCCCGGCCGGTGCTGCGGGCGGCGGCGGCCGGGGCGTGCCTGGGCGCGGCGGGGGCGATCAAGTTCCCGGCGGCGCTGGCGGGCGGCGGGCCGGCGCTGCGCATGCTGCTGCGGCGGCGTCTCGCGCCGCTCGCGGCGCTGACGGGCGCCGCGGCGGCCGTCGCCGGGGTCGCCTACGCGCTCGCCGGAGGACATGCGTTCGACCAGGTCAGGCGGGCCGCGAACTCGGTGTCGCTGGCCACCCCCTGGCATCTGGTGGACGTAGCGCTGGGGGTCGGCCAGCACCGCGTCGTCATCCGGATCGGTTCGCTGGCGCTGCTGGCCGCGCTGGTCTGGCTGCTGGTCCGCGCCCTGCCCCGCGATCCGCGGCGGGATCCCGAGACGGCGGAGGCGCTGGTGCTGTCGGCGGCGCTGGTGCTGGCCTGGCTGTGGTCGGCGACGTACGCGCTGCCCTGGTACGACGGGCTCGGCTGGGCGGTGCTGGCGCTGCTGCCGTGGTCGCGGCTGGACTGGGCGGCGCTGGGGCACACCGCCGCGCTCAGCCTGGCCTATCTGCCGGCCCGCGACCCGGTGCTGATCGGCCTGCCGGAGGAGTTGATGTGGCTGGTCACCGTGCTGCGGTCGGACGTCATCCCGTGGCTGCTGATCGGTCTGCCGGTGTGGGTGGCGGTGACGGCGCTGCGGTCCCCTCGGCCTCGTCCAGCTCCAGCGCCCGCACGCTCACCGCGAGGGTCAGCGGCACCGCCAGGCTGAACGCGATCGCCGGGACCACCACGCCCGAGTCGTTCACCAGCATCCCGGCGATGGCCAGCGTCAGCGCCGACAGCAGCGCCGGACGCAGGCTCGGGCCGCGGTGGTAGGCACGTTCCAACAACGCCGCCCGCCACTGCAGCGGCTGGGCCAGCACGAAGTACAGGAAGCACAAAGCCCCCACCGCCGCCACCGTGAACGGCCAATAGCCCAGGCTGCGCAGCATCGCCCCAGCCTTGCGGGCGATCACGTCCCACGCCTGCCCGTCCGCCAGGTCGCGGGCGAACCGGCCCAGATGCGAGGGGTCCTCCCGCAGCGAGTCGGCGAACGCGATGCCCAGCACCAGCGCCGCGCCGGCCGCGCAGAACACCGTGATCCGCAGCGCCGAGACCCGCCGCCCGGCGATCAGCAGCCCCAGCACGGCGAACGCCGGGACCATCGCGATCACGCCGCCGAAGTCGCTGCCCCAGCCCGGCCAGCCGTCGACCGCCACCGCCACGACGCCGACCGCCGCCACCGTCGCCACCGCCGTCCGGCGCCGGCCGTCCCGCAGCGGGCGCTCGGCCAGCCAGGCCGCCGTCAGCAGCGCCGCCACCGCGAACAGGGCGAACGCCTGGTTGCCGAACCCGTAGAACCGGCCCGCCACCAGCGCCGTGTAGCCCATCAGCGCGTTCAGCTGCAGCCGCGAGCCGGTGAGCACGTCCACCCCGAGCACCAGCACGGTCACCGCGGCGATCACCAGGCCCGACCCGAGCAGCGAGCGCCGCCACGGGCCGGCCAGCGCCAGGCCGGTGACCAGTGCGATCCACAGCGTCACCCCGGCGATCAGGGCGGGCAGCGGATGCTCCGACCGCCACCACGGCAGCAGGTTCGTCAGGAACGACGCCACCGGCGCCGCCGCGCCCACCAGCGCGATCAGCCTGGTCGCCGCGAGGATCCGGCGGCGGTCCCGACGCGCGCCCTCCCCGCCCCAGCGGCGCCGCAACGCCACCGTGGCCAGGCCGTACAGCACGAGCTGGCCGCCGAACAGCACGATGAAGAACGCCGGCTGCACCCGCCGGATCGCCTGCGCGGCCACGTCCTCGTCGTCCAGGTCGTGGACCTTGGCCGCGGCCGCGGCGTCGGTCGGCTCGGCCCGCCAGACCGAGCCGATCGCCCCCTCGGGGGCGTTCAGGCCGAGGGCGCGCAGCGCGGTCGTGGTCAGATCGGTCAGCGTGACCAGGCCCGGCTGCCGGGTCGCGTTCGAGGTCAGGTAGCCGGGGCCGTAGTCGGCGCCCTTGGCCAACGCCACGTGCAGATGCGGCACGGTGCCGGTGTCGGACAGGCCGGCGACCAGCAGGGTCGCGTCCCGCGGCGCCGCCTCCAGCAGCCGCCCCAGCTGCCGGTCGGCCGCCGCGACCGCCGCCGCCCGGTCCCGCTGGTCGGGCGGGATCGGGGCCCCGTCGACGTCCACGCCGGTGCGGATGTGGGCCCGGTGCACGTCGTCGATCTCCACGACCGTCAGCGGGCAGCGCGTCCATCCGCCGGCGGGCACCTGGGCGATGGACGGGGCGTACGCGTCGACCCGCCCGGCGGCGTCGGCCGCTCCGAGCACCGCGCCCGCGCCCACCGCCGTCGTGCAGCCGCCGGCCCGGTGGACGGCGTCGCCCAGCAGGCCCGGGCGCGCCTTGTAGGCGGTGGCGGCGTTGTCGCGGACGATGTCGGCCCAGCCGGTGACGCTCGCCGCGGCGCCGGAGACGTGCGGGGCCGGGGCCAGGGCGCACTCGCCGTGGGCGAAGCGGGCGCGCTGTCCCGCCGACAGCGTCAGCCAGCCGTCGGCCGGGCAGGTGTTCGCCCGGGTCGTCCGCACGCTCAGCGCGCCGGCGGAGCCCTCCCGGGTGAGCCGCCACAGGTGCGGGGTGTCGTGCTCGTCGAGGTCGCTCCACCGCAGGCCCGGGACGCCCACGACGATCACGGGGCCGGCGGCTCCGGCGGGGGCCGCGGCGGCGGCGAGGGCTCCGGGGGCGGCGAGCACGCCGACCATGAACACCAGCATGGTGGCGCACAGCGCGCCGATGCGCGTCACGGTCGGTTACCTCCATCGTTCCGGTCCGCCCCCAGGCTATTGAAGGAACGACCCCGAGGTTGCGCCAGGATGGGGGGCATGGCTGGAGGAGACGGCGACGGGGCGGCGCGGCGCGCCCGCAGGTCACCGGCCGATGCGGCGATCGCGTTGGCCGGGGTGCTGGTCGCGGTGGCGGCGGTCGCGCCGATCGCGGTGCGCTGGCTGACCAATCCGCCGGATCAGCGGCTGGTGGACGTGGACGTGTACCGGTCCGGCGGGGAGGCGGTGCTGCGCGGGGCGCCGTTGTACGAGTTCCTGACCGAGCCGCCGCAGCTGCTGCCGTTCACCTATCCGCCGTTCGCGGCGCTGCTGGCGGTGCCGCTGGCGCTGCTGCCCTGGGCGGTGGTGCAGGTGCTGTGGGTCGCGGGCATCTATGCGGCGCTGGCGGTGGGGGCCCGGCATGCCTTCCGTCCGCTGCTGGAGAGGGCCGGCCGGTATGCGCCGCTGGCGCTGGGCGCCCTGGTGGGGGCGCTGGCGTATCTGCAGCCGGTGCACGACCAGACCCGGTTCGGGCAGGTCGGGTTGTTCCTGATGGCGTTGTGCGTCGCCGACTGCCTGACCCCCTCCCCGCGGTGGCCGCGGGGGGTGCTGGTGGGGCTGGCGACGGCGATCAAGCTGGTGCCCGGGGTCTTTCTGATCTACTTCCTGGTCACCGGGCGGCGGGAGGCGGCGTGGAACGCCGTGTTGACCGCCGCCGCCGCGTCGCTGCTGGCGTTCATGGTGCTGCCGCACGACTCGCTGGCGTTCTGGTTCGACGCGATGCTCGACAACGAGCGCGTCGGCGCCAACAACGGCACCACCAACCAGTCCCTCAACGGGATGCTGCTGCGGCTGTACTGGCCGGACGCGGTGACCTCGCTGCTGTGGGCGGCGTGCGTGGCGCTGCTGGCGCTGGTGGGGTTCCGTCTGGCGCGGCGCGCCTCGCTGGCCGCCGGCCGCCTGGAGGGGGCGCGCGCTCACAGCGCGGAGCTGGCCGGGATCGCGATCACCGGGCTGCTGTCGGTGCTGCTGTCCCCGGTCGGCTGGGTGCATCACCTGGTGTGGGTGGTGCCGGTGCTGGGGGCGCTGGTCGGTGACGGTCGTGACCTGCGGCGCTGGCTGGTGGCGGCGCCGGTGGCGGTGTTCTACGCGTTCCGGATCCCCTGGTGGGGGACCCGGCTGATCGGCGAGGGGCACAGCGCGCTGGAGCGGTTCACCGGGCGGGTGGTGCAGGACGCCTTCGGGCTGGCCGCGATCGCCCTGATCTTGCTGTTGGGCAAGTGGTTGATCGACCGTCTCCAATCCGAACCTGACCCTGCGGTTTCTTCTCCAGGAAACGCGCAGATGGGTACGCTCGCCCCGTGATCCTCGTCGCAGTGGCCCTAGCCGGAGTGGTCGCCGGGGTGGCCGGCCTGTCCTTCGCCATGGTCGCCCACAACCGCGTCAACCGGGTCGTCGATGAGTGCGCGGAGATGCTCCGCCGTCAGCTCGCGACGCTCGAGGGAACGGTGGACAACCAGGCGCTCCGAGACGTCGCGGTGGTGCACTACGACGCCCTCAAGGAGATGTCCGGGCGCCGGTCGTTCTCCCTCGCCCTGCTGAACGCGCTGGGCGACGGCGTGATCATCAGCTCCATCAACGGCCGGACCGAGACCCGCACCTACGCCAAGGTCGTCCACGGCGGGCGCAGCCTGGAGGTGCTGTCGCCGGAGGAGGACCAGGCGCTGCGCGGAGCCCGGCTGGGCAAGGGCCCCCAGGTGTCGATGGACGACCCGCTGCCGGACTTCGGCGGCAACACCACCTCGGCGCACGCCTGAGGACGGCGAACGCGTAGACTTCCTTCACACCGCGTCCTTTCCGTCTCACGGCCGGCGTGCATCGGCCCTTCACCACGAACGAACGGCGTTCCGGGGCATTGCCACAAGCGCCCGGCCCGGACGCCTGCGACGTCGAGGAAGGTCTGCTCCTCGCCTCGGCGGAGGAGTCCTCAGATGCGATTCGCCTATCTCGGTCCTCAGGGCACGTTCACCGAAGCCGCGCTGCGCTCCCTTCCGGAGGCCGACGGCGCCGAGCACATCCCGTACGCCACCGTGCCCGCCGCCCTGGACGCGCTGCGCCGGGGCGAGGTCGACTCCGCCGTGGTCGCCCTGGAGAACTCCGTGGAGGGGTCGGTGCCGACCACGCTGGACGAGCTGGCGACCGGGGAGCCGCTGCAGATCGTCGGCGAGGTGCAGCTGCCGGTGTCGTTCGCGCTGCTGGTCCGGCCGGGCACGCAGTACGCCGACATCAAGACCGTCGCCTCCCACCCGCACGCCCAGCCGCAGTGCCGCCGCTGGCTGGAGGCGCACGTCCCGGACGCCGAGTGGCGGGCCGCCACCTCCAACGCCGAGGCCGCCCAGATGGTCGCCGACGGCTACTACGACGCGGCGCTGGCGGGGTCGTTCGCCGCCGCCCGCTACGGACTGTCGGTGCTGGCCGAGGACATCCACGACGTGGCGGACGCGGTGACGCGGTTCGTGGTGCTGTGCCGCCCGTGCGTCCCGCCGCCCCGCACCGGGATGGACAAGACCACGGTGGTGGCGTTCATCGGGGAGGACCACCCGGGCGCCCTGCTGGAGATCCTGAACGAGTTCGCGATCCGCGGCATCAACCTGACGCTGATCCAGTCCCGCCCCACCGGCGCGGGACTGGGGTCGTACCTGTTCTGGATGGACTTCGAAGGGCACGTGGCCGACGCGCGGGTCGGCGAGGCGCTGATGGGGCTGCGCCGCATCTGCGCCGACGTCCGCTTCATCGGCTCCTACCCGCGCGCCGACAAGGTCCGCCCGGAGATCCGCCGCGGCACCCATGACGCCGACTTCACCGAGGCCGCCGCGTGGCTCACCGCCATCCGCAACGGCCACGCGTGACCGTCGGCCGTCCCCTCGGCCGCTCCTTCGGCGTCAGGGCAGGAACACGCCGTACTCGGCGAGCCGCGAGGTGAGGTTCGGGGGCAGGTCCGCCAGGGCGGCGGCCTCCTCGGCGGAGACGAACCCGCCGCACTGCTCGCGCGCCCGGATGAGCTGCTCCGCCTGCTCGGGGGTGATCCCCAGCACCGTCACCAGGGCGGAGGCGGGGGCGTGGTTGACGTCCACCAGGCCGCCGTCGTCGTAGGAGCGGGGCAGGTCGGGCCGGCCGATGCGCATCTCGATGGCCATCGCGGGGTCGTTACGGGCGATCTCGGCCGCTTCGGTGCGCAGCTTGCGACGCTGTTCGATCTCCTTCTGGGCCCGCCGGAACGCGAGCGAGCGGCGGTCGGGCTCCAGGAAGACCCGGTCCTTGATGGCGAAGGCGTGGACGGTGGCGCCCACGCTCCCGATCGCGCACGCGATCACGAAGGCGACGTCCTCGGCGGTGCCTTCGGAGGAGTCGGCGGTGACGAACATGGTGATCCAGGCGATCAGGTAGAGGCCGGTCGCCAGCCACAGCGTCCAGGATCTCAGCCGGGCCGCCGCATACCCGAACGTGAGGGGCGTCCCCATCCCCACGGTGACCAGCGGACTCAACGCCCACGCGAGGCTCAGACCGGGCCGCTGCGGCTTCTCCTTCGCCATGATCTCCCTTCCCCGTCACCTTCTATGACGTATGGCCTAATGAAATAGTTGTCATGACAGATGTCCTGTTGCCCCCGCCGGAGGGGGCGCCCGCCCGCGAGGCGGCCCATCGACCCGATCACGGCGTCGCCGCGGATTCCCGCGCGCGCCGAGGGGTGCGGCACCGGTAGCCTCGGGGGTGTGATTGACCTGCGTGCTCTTCGAGAGGACCCCGAGCGGCTGCGCGCCTCGCAGCGCGCCCGCGGTGAGGATGAAGCCGTCGTCGATCGGCTGATCGACCTGGACGAGCGGCGCCGGTCGGCGCTGTCGCGGTTCGAGTCGTTGCGGGCCGAGCAGAAGAGTTTCGGCAAGTCGGTCTCCAAGGCCAAGGGTCCCGAACGCGAGGCGTTGCTGGCTCGGGCCAAGGAGCTGGCCCAGCAGGTCAAGCAGGCCGAGGCGGAGGCCGACCGGCTGGAGGGCGAGCTGGCGGAGCTGCTCAAGACCGTCCCGAACATCATCGAGGACGGCGCGCCCGCCGGCGGCGAGCAGGACTACGTGGTGCTGGAGCACGTGGGCGAGCCGCCGAGCTTCGACTTCACGCCCCGTGACCATCTGGAGCTGGGCGAGCTGCTCGGCGCGATCGACACCGAGCGCGGCGCGAAGGTCTCCGGCGCCCGGTTCTACTACCTGACCGGGGTGGGCACGCGGCTGCAGCTGGCGCTGCTCAACCTGGCGATGGACCAGGCGATCGAGGCCGGCTTCGTCCCGATGTATCCGCCGCTGCTGGTCAAGCCGGAGGCGATGGACGGCACCGGCTTCCTCGGCGCGCACGCCGCGGAGGTCTACCGGCTGCCCGACGACGACCTGTATCTGGTGGGCACCTCGGAGGTGCCGCTGGCGGCGTACCACATGGACGAGATCATCGACGATCTCCCCCGCCGGTATGTGGCCTGGTCGTCCTGCTTCCGCCGGGAGGCCGGCTCCTACGGCAAGGACACCCGGGGCATCATCCGGGTGCACCAGTTCGACAAGGTGGAGATGTTCTCCTACTGCACGCTGGAGGACTCCCATGAGGAGCATCTGCGTCTGCTGGAGTGGGAGAAGCAGATGCTCGCCAAGGTCGAGCTGCCGTACCGGGTGATCGACGTGGCCGCCGGCGACCTGGGCGCCAGCGCGGCCCGCAAGTACGACTGCGAGGCCTGGATCCCGTCGCAGAACACCTACCGCGAGGTGACCTCCACCTCCAACTGCACCGAGTTCCAGGCGCGCCGGCTGTCCGTCCGCCACCGCGACGACAGCGGCAAGACCCGTCCGGTCGCCACCTTGAACGGCACCTTGGCCACCACCCGGTGGATCGTCGCCATCCTGGAGAACCACCAGCTGGCCGACGGCTCCGTGCGGGTCCCCAAGGCCCTCCAGCCCTACCTGGGCGGCCAGGAGGTCCTCGAGCCGGTCCGCTGAGCGCGGCGGCCGTCCCGTCACCGGTTTCGACCGCCCGAGTTCGTCCGTCCGACGCCGGGCCCGGATCCACGGGCCCGGCGTTCGTCGTCTTCGCCCGTCGCAGCCGGCCGCCGGCCCCGCCCGGTCCGGTCCTTCGCCGCCCGGCCCCTCGCCGCGACCGGCGGGCCTCCTCGCTCGGCCTCTCCGCCGGTCCCGCCCCGGCCCCTCGGCGGGAGCGGCGGCCCTCCCCGCCGGTTCCGCCGGTCCGCCTGATCCGCCCGCCGGAGACGACGCCCTCCCCGCCGGCCCGCCTGACCCCGCCGGCCCCGCGCCTGCCCCTCCCGCCGCGACCGGCGGGCTTCCCCGCCTTCTCGCGGGTCCTTCCGCTTCGCATCCCCGCCGGCCCCGTCGGCCCGTCCGGCCTTTCCACCGGTCTCGTCGGCCTCTTCCGGCCTTCCCGTGGACTCGTTCACCGAGGCCGGCGGCTCTCGGCGGTCCGGGGACCGGCGGCCGTCCTCGCGGCGGGGCCTCGACGGCGTCGCAGGGGCGGGCCGGAGCGCCCGCGCAGCATCTTTCCACCATGGAAAGTCGTGACTTGACGACCTGGAAAGTGAGGTGCTTTACTTTCCAACATGGAAACACGAGAGTTCACGCAGGGGCCGCTGCCCTCCCGGCAGGAGGCCGCGGACGCGCTGGCGGCGGTGGAGCAGGCCCGGACCGCGGTGGAGACCGCCCAGTGGCCGATGTGGTACTTCGTCGCCCTCGGGGCGTGGGTCACCCCGCTCGGGCTGCTGTCGTGGATGCCGACCGAGTTCCCCCAGGCGCTCTGGGGGGTGGCGGCGCTGGCGGTGTGGGCGGCGCTGCTCGGCGCCCTCGTCGGGCTCGGCGCCGCGCGGGCCGGGGTGGTGCCCTCCCCCTCCCGCAAGCAGGTGGTGCACATGGCCGCGATCCTGGTGCCGGTCGCCGTCGCCGCCGTGCCGATCTCCCGGATCGTCGGGGAGGACTGGATGTGGCCGGCCCTCAGCGCGCTGGAAGGGGCCATGATCATCGTCTACGCCCTGGCGCTGCGCCTGCGGAGCGCCCGATCGGCATGACCGCCGCGGGAAAGACCGTGGGAAAGACCGTCGACGGTTTCAACCCCGTGATCCACGCCCCCAACCGGCTGCGCATCTGCGCCCTGCTCAGCGCCGCCGACCAGGCGGAGTTCTCCTTCGTCCAGGAACGGCTCGGCGTCAGCGCCTCCGTGCTCAGCAAGCACGTCAGCGTGCTGATGGACGCCGGGTACGTCAAGCAGACCAGGGCCGTCCGCGACACCCGCCAACGGGTCTGGCTGTCCCTGACCAAGGAGGGGCGCTCCGCCTACAAGGCCCATGTGGCCGCCCTCCAGGCCATCGTCGGCGGCAACCAGGACGCCTGACGGCCCGTGGCGCGGTCTGCGGAGCCATGCGGGACATATGAGATGTTCCATCCCGATCCCCGGCCACATCGGGACATAAGTGACAGGACACTGCTGAGCGCAGCATTATGGTGGGTCCGCTGTCCGAGGACGCGGGGCGTGAGGAGGGCGGGATGAGGCGGGCGTACAAAGGCGGGGAGGACGACCTGGCCGAACGGAGGCCGGCGCCGCCCCGCCTGGTCGCGACCGACCTGGACGGGACCATCGTCCGCTCGGACGGCGCCATCTCGGCCCGCACGGTGCGGGCGCTCGCCCGGGTGGAGCGCGCCGGATCCATCCTGGTCATGGTCACCGGGCGGCCGCCGCGCTGGATGCACGACGTGGCCGCGGCCGTGGGCCATCGCGGCGTCGCCATCTGCGCCAACGGGGCCGTGCTCTACGACCTGCACACCGAGACCGTGGTGCGCACCCGGCTGATCGAGCCTCCGGTGCTCGCCGAGGTGGTGCGTCGACTGCGCACGGTGGACGGGGAGCTGCGGTTCGCGGTGGAGTACCCCGACGGATTCGTCTTCGAGGAGCGGTTCCGGCCCGGGCGCTGGGACGCCGAGTCGATGGGCGGACGGGCGGTGGACGACCGCACCCTGGTCAGCCGGGGCTGCACCAAGCTGCTGGCGCTCCACCCCGACGCGCACCCGGACCATCTGGCCGAACGCGTGCACCGGGCGGTGGGCGACCTGGTCACCGTCACGCACTCTTCGGGCCGGGGGCTGATGGAGATGAGCGCGTTGGGGGTCACCAAGGCCACCGCGCTGGCCGAGCTGTGCGCCGAGCACGGGGTGACCGCCGAGGAGGTGGTGGCGTTCGGCGACATGCCCAACGACCTGCCGATGCTCAGCTGGGCCGGCACCTCCTACGCGGTGGCCAACGCCCACCCCGCCGTGCTCGACGTGGTCACCCACCGCACCGCCCGCAACGACGACGACGGCGTCGCCCAGGTGCTGGAGCGGCTCTTCCCCGACGGCTGACGCATCGCCGGGGCGGCGTCACGCCCGCGGCCGGCCGCGGCGGACCGTCCTCTGCCCGGGGAGCAGAGGACGGGACATGCGCGGTCTCACAGATAGGGGCCGGAGGTGTGGCCGGGCCGCTTGGAGTGGTCCTCCTCGGACTGCTGCTGGCCGCCGTGCATGATCCCGGCGGGCAGGGCGCGGCGCATCTGCTCCAGCTGGGCGCGGGCGGCCATCTGCTGGGCGAACAGGGTGGTCTGGATGCCGTGGAACAGGCCCTCCAGCCATCCCACCAGCTGGGCCTGGGCGATCCGCAGCTCGGCCTCGCTGGGGACCTCGTCCTCGGTGAACGGCAGCGACAGCCTCTCCAGCTCCGCCACCAGCTCGGGGGCGAGCCCATCCTCCAGCTCCTTGATGGAGGAGGCGTGGATCTCCTTGAGCCGAGCGCGGCTGGCCTCGTCCAGCGGAGCGGCCTTGACCTCCTCCAGCAGCTGCCGGATCATCCCGCCGATCCGCATGACCTTGGCGGGCTGCTCCACCATCTCGGTGACCGGCCGGTCCTCGCCCTCACCGGATTCGTCCCGGGATCCGACCGGAACACCGTTGGGGCCGACCACCACGACCTGAGGGTTCTGGGCGGATTCGGTGCTTGGGGACTCGTTCATGGTCTCTCCAGTCTCACGCGGTGAGCAGGATCTTGCCGACGTGGCCGCCGGCTTCCAGGACGCGGTGCGCCTCGGCGGCATCGGCCAGCGGGAGGGTGCGGTCGATCACCGGCCGGACTGCGCCGGACTCGATCAACGGCCACACGTTCTCGCGCACCTCCGCCACGATCGCGGCCTTCTCCTCCGGCGGGCGGGCCCGCAGCGATGTGGCGTGCACGGCGGCGCGTTTCATCAGCAGCGCGTTCAAGTCGAGCTCGGCGCGCCGGCCGCCCTGCAGACCGATCACCACCAGTCGCCCGCCGGTCTGCAACGCCTCCACATTACGCGCCAGATACTTGGCGCCGATGATGTCCAAGATCACGTCATAGGGGCCGGAGTCGACGAAATCCTCGGCGGTGTAGTCGATCACCACGTCCGCGCCGAGCGCGCGGCACCGCTCGGCCTTCTCCGCGCTCCCCACCGTGCAGGCCACCCGCGCGCCGCGCGCCTTGGCGAGCTGGATCGCCATCGTGCCGATGCCGCTGCCGCCGCCGTGCACCAGCAGCGTCTCTCCGGGGGCCAGCCCGGCCAGCGCGAACACGTTCGACCAGACGGTGCAGGCGACCTCGGGCAGCGCCGCCGCCTCCACCGTGGTGAGCCCGCGCGGGATCGGCAGGAGCTGCCCGGCCGGCACCGCGACCCGCTCGGCGTAGCCGCCGCCCGCGAGCAGCGCGCACGCCTCGTCGCCGACCCGCCAGCTGGTCACGTCCGCCCCGACCTCGACGATGCGGCCGGCCGCCTCCAGGCCCGGGTAGGGGGGAGCGCCCGGCGGCGGGGGATACAGGCCGCGCCGCTGCATCACATCGGCCCGGTTGACCCCGGCGGCCGCCACCTCCAGCACCACCTCGCCGGCCCCGGGCTTCGGATCGGGCGCCTCGATCCACTCCAGCGCCTCGGGGCCGCCGGGCTCCCTGATCGCAATGGCACGCATGTGAATCACGCTACCCGCGTGCTCGCGCAGGGCAGAAAGCCGAAACCGGACACTCGCGGGTGACGAAGCGACGACATTGGCTTGAACGCGACGTTGGCACGGCGCTGCGCGGTATTGGTGGAGGATACGGTGCCTTAGTCTGCTGAGGACCTGTTCTTGACCAGTCGTTCGGGGACAGTCCGAAGGGAGAAGCGGTGGCTAAGAATGACCAAGATCGCCGTTCCCTCGAGGAACAGCTGGCCTCCCTGGACGCCATGAGCAAGGAACAGGACGCGCCGCACGAGGCCGCCGACGCCCCCGCGCCGGCCGACGCGTCCCCGGGGAACGACGGTCAGACCGCCGACGGGGTCGCCGATCCGGCCGCCGGTCAGATCGCCGACCAGGCCGACGGCCGGACAGACGGCCAGGGCGACGCCCGGGCGGACGACTATCCCGGCAACCCCTGGCCCGCCTCTCCGCCGCCCTTCCCCGCGCAGCTGGGCTATGAGCCGCCTCCGCTCCCCGCCCGGCCCGAGCCCGGCGGCCCGCAGCCGCAGGACTTCTCCGAACCGCCTCCGCTGGACCCGCTCCCCGACACCCCGGCCCCGGGCACCGCGTACCGGGAGGAGGTCCTGGCGGACTTCCCGCCCGCGGAGAACCCGCCGCCTCCCACGGGCCCGCCCGTGGAGGGACCGCCGCCGCCTCCCGCCTACGCCCCGGCCGCACCGCCGCAGGGTCCCGCGGCCGCGCACCTCCAGCCGCCCCCGGCGCCGGACGGCGTCATGCCCCCTCCGCCGCAGGGTCCCCCGGTCACGGACGTGCCGCCGCCGCCCGGAGCGGTGCAGCCTCCCGCCCCCGCCGGGCAGCCTCCGGCGCCCGCGGCGCCCTCCGCCCCGGGCGCGTCCGCTCCGCCTCCGGCGCAGCCGACCGGTGAGGCCCCCGGCGGGTACGCGCTCGTGCCGCCTCCGGGAGGTCAGCCCGCCCTGCCCGCGGCGCCCGACCAGCCCGGCGTGTACGCGCCCGGGACCCCGATGGGGCAGCCGGGGACGAACGCCCCCGTGTCCTACGGGGCCCCCGTGCAGGCCCCCGCCTCCGGGACGGCGCACCAGCATCCGCCGCAGCCGCCGACCTCCGACAGCCTGAGCGCGGAGAACCTGCTGCGCCCCCGCCGCAAGGCCCCCGCCGGCGGCTGGCGCAAGATGATCTACAAGGCCACGGGCGGAGCGATCCATCCGGGAATGTCCCCGGCCGAGCGACGCCGGCAGGAGCTGATCAAGCGGGCCTGCACGCCGGTCGCCCGGGGCCACCACCGGGTCGCGGTGATGTCGCTCAAGGGCGGCGTCGGCAAGACCACGACGACGGTGGGCCTCGGCGCCACGCTGGCGTCCCTGCGCGGAGACCGGGTGATCGCGGTGGACGCCAACCCCGACCGCGGCACGCTGTCGGACAAGGTCCCGCTGGAGACCAACGCGACGGTCCGCGACCTGCTCAACGAGCGGCACCGGATCCAGCGGTACGCCGACGTCCGGGCCTTCACCTCCCAGGGCTCCTCCCGGCTGGAGGTGCTGGCCTCCGACCGGGACCCGGCGGTCAGCGAGGCGTTCAGCGCGGACGACTACCGCGCGGTCGCCGAGGTGCTGGAGCACTTCTACTCCATCTGCCTGACCGACTGCGGCACCGGTCTGCTGCACTCGGCGATGGAGGGCGTGCTGAGCCTGGCCGACCAGCTGGTGCTGGTCAGCTCCCCCTCGGTGGACGGCGCCCGCTCCGCCAGCGCCACCCTGGACTGGCTGGAGGCGCACGACTACGGCGAGCTGGTGCGCAACGGCGTGGTGGTGCTGTCCATGGTGCGGCCCCGCACCAAGAGCACCGTGGACCTGGACCGGCTGCAGGCCCACTTCGAGAGCCGCTGCCGCGCCGTCGTCCGCATCCCCTACGACGACCACCTGGAGGAGGGCGCGGAGGTGGAGCTGGATCAGCTCTCCCCCGCCTGTCAGGAGGCCTATCTGCAGCTGGCCGCCGAGGTCGCCGACGGCTTCGCCCAGCCGGCCTGAGCCGGCGCGAAAGCGCCCGCGCATCCGGAGGGCGTTCCCCGCTATCGTGGTGAACGCCCCCGTTGCACGGGGGCGGAGGAGAGTTCGCACAGTGGACTAGTGCAGGCGCCTTGAAAGCGCCCAGGGCTGGGGACAGTCCTCGTGGGTTCGAATCCCACACTCTCCGCTGGAACGGATTCTGCGCGCGGGCGGGCGCCCGCCCGGCCGAGACGAGGGCCGTCGTCACCGCATCCGCCGGTGCTCCGGTCCCCGCGGTCGAGGCGCCCGGGGCCGGCGTGCGCCCGTGCGGGACACGGCGGCCCGTCCGGGTGCGCGGTCGAGGACGCGCCAGAGCATGACGGCGGCCTGCGGCGCGGTGAGGCGGGCGTCGATCTCCCTGCGCATCAGTCCGGTGATGACCGGCGCCAGGGGGCCGGCGTGGCACGGCGGGACGGGCTCCCCGGTCAGGATCGCGCGGACGATCGCGGCGGGACCCGGTCCGAGATAGGGGCGATGCCCCTCGACCGCGTAGAACAGGGTCGCGCCCAGCGACCACAGGTCAGAGGCCGGGACGGCGGGTTCGCCTCTGGCCCGTTCGGGGGCGGTGTAGGCGGGCGCCCCCGGCACGACCCCGGAGCGGGGGAGCGCCGGCTCCCCCGCGAGGGCGGCGATCCCGAAGTCGGCGAGGACGACGCGGCGCCGGGCGATGAGGACGTTGCCCGGCTTGACGTCGCGGTGCACCACTCCGGCGGCGTGCGCGGCCCGCAACGCCCCCAGCACCTGCAGCCCCACCCAGGCCGCCTGCCGGGGCGACAGCGGCCCATGCTCCCTGACCAGGGCGTTCAGGGGACGCCCGGGGACCAGCTCCATGATGATCCACGAGCAGTCGCCGTCGTGGGCCGCGTCGTAGACGGCGACGGCGGACGGATGCGCGACGCGGGCGGCGAATCTGGCCTCCCGCAGGCCGCGCTCGCCGAGGTCGCTCCCGCCCGCCCCGGCGGGCGGGAGCAGCTGCTTGGCGGCGACCCGGCGGCCCAGCCGCTCGTCACGGGCCCGCCAGACCACGCCGAACCCGCCCCGGCCGATCCGCTCGAGCAGGCGGTACCGCCCGGCGACCAGCGTGCCCGGGCCGTGGACCATGTGCCGGACGATAAAGGCCTCTCGCCCGGGCGGAACATCACCTGCGGGCGCGATCGCCGTTCCCGGCGAGCGCTCCCGGCGGCGTCCGCGGGGCGCCCGGCGCCGCGGCCGGGTCCCGGCCGACGCCGGGCCGCGCGGTCACCGTCCGGTGCTGCTGAAGTGCTGGTAGTCCTTGGCGCCGGTCCACGAGCCGCCCCAGCCCCAGCCGATGGAGGCGAAGGCCTTGACCACGGCGTCGCCCTTGTGGATGACGCCGGGGTCGGTGCGGCTGCGGTCCTTGAACTTGATGCAGTCCTTGTGGGCGACCCGGCCGCTCGCGGTGACGTAGGGGTTCTGGCAGGGGTTGAGGTCGACGGCCAGTCCGTAGGCGTGCTGCGACCAGCTGCTCGACCCGGTGGCGCGCCGGCAGTTGAACGCCGAGGTGTTGTTGGCCTCGATGGAGTCGAAGTCGCTGCCCCGGTACTTGTCGACCGGCTCCATCCGTTCGATCGGATAACGGCGCTCGAACAGCGTGCGGAACACGCCCACCAGGTCCTCGGCGGCCGAGGCGTTCACGACGAGCCGGCCCTCGTGGACCCGGCCGTCCATCCCCCAGTGGGTCATGTCGATCGCCCGCAGTCCCGACACCGGCACCGGGCAGCCCGGTCGCCACGAATGCGGAAGGTCCGAACGCGACAGCTTCTTGATCTCCGCGGTGAACCGTGCCGGCTTCCGCCCGTCCTCCTCGGGCCGGGCGGTCCCGGCCGCCGTGGGAGGGGCGACGGTGCCGCCCGGTCGGCGTCCGGCCTCGTCGTCTCCGCCGCCCCCGCAGCCGGCCGCCGCCGCGAGCCCCAGCAGCAGCACCGCGCTGATCAGCGGTTTCCTTGCCATTTCCCCAGCATGACACGGGTCTGGCGGGATGCGGTCATCCCGGCGTGCCCGCTGGCCGGGGGTGGGGACGCCGAACTACGGTGCTGCGATAGATGGCGTTCGTCCGCACCGTCCGGGGATCGCGATGACCGACCCGCAACAGGACACAGGAGACGCTCCGACGCTCGTGGACGAGCTGCTCGGACCGGCGTCCGACGACGCCGATCATGCGGGGCGCGACGAGCCTCTCCTCAAGGTCCCCGACACACCGCCCTGGGAGCGGCTGTCGGTGAGCCGCGCCGATCTGCTGCGCGGGGCGGCGGGGTTCCTCACCTTCTGCTTCGTCGACCTGGTGATGATGTACGCGCCGCTGATGGGCGTGTACCGGTCGAGCCTGCTGCCGCAGTTCGTGGCGCTGCTGGTGGTGGCGTTCGGGCTGGGCGGGCTGCTGGCCTGGCAGGTGCGCGGGGCGTGGCGGCCGTTCGGGTACGGGATGATGCTCGCCTGGGTCGCGCTCACCTTGATCTCGGTGGGCTTCCTCACCGGCGTGATGCGGTGAGGCGCCCCCCGCGGCCGGGGAGGGGCCGGCGCGGGGGTCAGCGGGACTGGGCGATGCGCTCGGCGACGGCGCGGAACGCGCGTCCGATGGCCTTGAGGTCGTCGGGGTCGATGACGTCGATGAAGAAATTTCGTACGGTTTCGACGTGATCGCGTGCGGCGCGTTCCAGGACGGCGAAGCCCTCGTCGGTGAGGTGGGCGAACACGCCGCGCTTGTCGCTGGAGCAGGACTCGCGGCGGACCAGGCCCTTGGCCTCCAGCCGGGTGCAGGTGTGGGACAGCCGGCTGCGGGACTGGCTGGCGTGCTCGGCCAGCTCGGCCATCCGCAGGCAGCGGCCGGGCGCCTCCGACAGCCGCACCAGGATCTCGTACTCCGACCCCGACAGCCCGTGCTTGGCCTTCAGCTCGCGGTCCATGATGTCGTGCAGCCGGAGGCTGCCGTCGATGAAGGCCCGCCAGTCCCGCTGCTGCCCGGCGTCGAGCCATCGGGGTTCGCTCATACTCCGAGTGTACGACAGGTAATTTAAATTTCAACCATTGACTTCGTCGCAACCCCCGGCACGGGATCGGCGACGCCGGGACAGCGCCCGGGCGCCCGAGGCTCCGGAACGGTGAGGGCGGCGCGGAGGGGTTCCTCCAGAGCCAGGAATAATTTAGATTTCAACCAACGTTCCCCGAGGGCCGGAACGATCCACCTACCTGGAGGTCCCGATGCCCGCCATCACCGCCGACACCCTCACCCTGCCGCGGCTGCCCCGCATGCCGGAGTCCGAGCGGACCGCCCGCCGGGTCGCCAAGGTCGTCCGCGCCCGCCGCTTCCTGGAGGGCGAGGGCTTCGAGGTCCGCCGCCCGTTCCCCGGGATGGACCTGTCGCTGGCCGACCCGTTCCTGCTCCTGGACCACATGGGCGCGGTGGAGTACGCGCCGGGCGAGGCCAAGGGGACCCCCTGGCACCCGCACCGCGGCTTCGAGACCGTGACCTACATCATCGACGGGGCCTTCCAGCACCAGGACACCACCGGAGGCGGAGGCCTGATCTCCGACGGCGACACCCAGTGGATGACCGCCGGCAGCGGCATCCAGCACATCGAGCAGCCGCCGCCGGAGCTGGTCGCCAAGGGCGGGCTGTTCCACGGCGTGCAGCTGTGGGTCAACCTGCCGCGCGCCCAGAAGTGGGCGCCGCCCCGCTACCAGGACATCCGCGCCACCGACATCAAGCTGCTGGCCGGCGCGGACGGCGCCTCCCTGGTCCGGGTGATCGCCGGTGAGCTGGCCGGGCACGAAGGCCCCGGGATCACCTACACCCCGATCACCTACCTGCACGCCACCGTCGCGCCGGGGGCGCGGCTGACCATGCCGTGGCCGCCGGACTTCAACGCCCTGCTGTACGTGCTGTCCGGCGACGGCTTCGCCGGTCCGGAGAACCGCCCCCTCAGCGAGGGGCAGCTCGCCGTCTTCGGCGGCTCCCCCCGCACCGAGCACGGCGATGCGCTGACCTTCCAGGCCGCCGACACCCAGCCGCTGGCCAGCAAGAACGGCTGGGAGGTCCTGGTGCTGGGCGGCCTGCCGATCCGCGAGCCGATCGCCCGCTACGGCCCGTTCGTGATGAACACCCGCGAGGAGATCATCCAGGCGTTCGAGGACTTCCGCGCCGGCCGCATGGGCACCGTCCCGGCCGGGCGCGTCCCCCACCGCTCCAGCGCCGACGAGAACCTCGACGGCTGACCGGCCCCCGCGTTCCGGCCGCCGCGGCGGCCGGAACGCGCGCCGGGGAGGACATGCGCTCCTGGACGCGCCCCGGGCGCCTCAGCGCGCACGAGGAGCCCTCAGGCCCGGCTGAGCAGGGTGCGGAGGATCTCTTCAGAGCGGGTCCACAGGACGGCGCCGCCGATGCCGGGGACGACGTGGCGGACGGCGCCGGGGATGCGCGTCGCCAGCCTGGCCCCGTTGTCGGGGGAGTGCGAGGCGTCCTCCTCCCCGTACCACAGATCGACGGGAACGGTGATGGCCCCCAGGTCGAACGGCCACCGGCCCATGGCCAGCACCGTGTCCCGGGCATAGCCCGCCGTCCCCTGGGCGAACCCCTCCTCCAGCGCCTTCCGGTAGGCGTCGGCGAACGCCGGGGCCTGGTAGACGGCGAGGTCGGACTTCGGGCTGCCTCCCATCACCATGTCCCACATCGCCTGGAGGCTGAAGCCGGCGAAGACGCCCTCGGCGCGGGCCGGGTCGGTCTTCACCGTCTCGACCAGTCCGCGCAGCTCCTCCGGCAGCATCGGCGCGAACACGGGGTCGGCGATCTCGTCGCTTCCCGAGGTCACCGTCAGCGCCGCCACGACCCCCTCGACCGCGCAGGCGAACCCGAACGGCGCCCCCTGCGAGTTCGCGACCATCAACGGCCGCCCCAGGTCACGGCGTTCGGCCAGCTCCTTGATGTCGGCGGCGTGGTCGGCGAACGTCCGCCCGGGCGCCGGCGTCGAGACGCCCAGGCCCGGCCGATCCACGGAGATCAGCCGTACGCCCAGCTCATCGAGCACATCCCAGCCGAATCCCAGCCATCGGCTGGTCGCCGCCCCCGGGGACAGCAGCACCGGCCTGCCGTTGGGCGGTCCCCATTCGGCCCAGCCGAGCACCCGCCCGTTCCCCAGGCGGGTCTCGCCGAGCCTGACCGGATCGTCCACATGCATGACCGCCATTGTGATCATCGCCCTCGCGACACGACCACTCGTTTTCGGTCTTTCCGCAAAGGAGGGACGAGGTCAGCCGGCGAGAGGGACGGAGGCGCGAACGTCCCACCGGTACAGGCGCCCGTCGCGGACCTGCTCGACCAGGTGGGCCTGGTGGACCGTCAGCCGGCACGGGGCCGGGGGGTCGGCGAGGGCCTGGAGGATGGGGGCGGTGGGGAGGTCGGTGTTGCTGTAGGCGACGGTCACATGCGGGGTCCAGTCGGGCTGGTCGGCGAGGCGGTGCGCCGTGACGGTGCGCGCGACGCCGGCGTCGATGGCCTCGCGGACGGGGTCCAGGGCGCCTTCCGGCTCGATCCCCATCGCCACGCCCTCGTCGTACAGGTACGGCCGGCCGATCCGCACGGTGATCGGCGCCAGCGCCCCGAACGCCTCCGTCACCGCGGACACCATCGCGTCCGCCTCGGCGGCGGGGATCTCGTCGGCGAACCCCACGACCCGAGTGGTCATGTGCAGCCAGGCGTCCGGAACGGGGTCCAGCCCCGGCATCCCGGCGAGCCGTGCCCGGTACCGCCGCGCCAGCGAGCGCAGCTCCGGCCGGTCCTCCGTCAGCAGATGCCACACCAGCATGCTCCGCCCCGGCCGCATGCCGGGCCGCCACCACCAGTGGTCCCGCAATCGTTCGGGCACCGCGCCTCCTCGGGCCGCACGCTCACTCGTCATCGCGCCGAAGGGGTTCTCCGGGCGGCGGGGCGGGTTCCGCGGCGGACCGCACCGCCGCGTTCACGAGAGCCGTGGAACGGCCCGGGCGGTCGGCCGGGCCGGGTGCGCGCCGGGGTCGGCCGCGCGTCCCGGTTCCGGCGGCCCGGCCGCCGCGTCGCCCGAGATGCCGCCTGAGATGCCGCGTCCCGCTCGTCGGCCCGCGGGTCCCCTCGCCTCGGCGCCGGTCCGGTCGGCCTCACTCGTCGAGCGGAACGTCCCAGAACGCCACTTCGTGGCGCATGCCCTCGAGGAACAGGCGCTCGGCGCGGGCGCGGTCGGGGGCGGCCTCGTCGATCATCTCGCCGATCCGGCGGGCCAGCGCGGCGAACTCGGGGTCGGCGTAGGTGTCCACCCAGCGCCGGTACCGGGGTTCGTCCGGGGGGTTCTCGGCCAAGATCGCCCCCAGCGTGGAGTAGCCCCACATGCAGGGGTAGAGCGCCGCCAGCCCGTCGCGGTAGGAGGCCGCCGAGTCCAGCAGGAACTCGGTGTAGGCCGCGCACACCGGACCCTTGCGGGCGCCTTCCAGATCGGCCCCGAACTCCGCGGACAGCGACCGATGCAGGTTCAACTCCTCGTGGAGCGTCGAATGCGCCAGATCGACCAGGTCGCCCAGGTGCCCGTCCGGCGCCTGCCAGGCCAGTCTCGAGAACACCCGGACGTAGTCGAGCAGGAACAGATAGTCCTGCTCCAGCCAGGACCGGAAGATCCGCTCCTCCAGGTCCCCGTTGGCGATGCCGACCACCGTCGGGTGCTTGAGCTGCTCGTTGAGCAGCGGCCGCCCGAGCTCCTCCAGATGTGCGGCAAGACTCATGCCCGCAAGTGTCACATGAATCCGGTCAGTGATCACAAACCGGACCAGAATTCATCCCAGGTCGTCCGGCGGACGGGCTCCCGCCTTCCGACCTGCGCCCTTCACCGGCCTCTCACCCGCCTCTCACCGGCCCCGACGCCGGACCGCGTCCGGCGCCGACCCCGAGAGCCGGACCTCCTCGTCGGCGGCCCTGGGATCGGCTCCACGGGTCCCGGAGGACGCTTCTCCTCCAGGGCGTCGGGCCGCGCGGTCGACGCCGGGGCGCCGCCGGGGCGTGATCCCTCCGCGTCCGGCGGGCGTCGACCGGGCCCTGT
Source organism: Thermomonospora catenispora (assembly GCF_006363815.1). GTDB lineage: Bacteria > Actinomycetota > Actinomycetes > Streptosporangiales > Streptosporangiaceae > Thermomonospora > Thermomonospora catenispora. The sequence continues at coordinate 138,367 of NZ_RRYT01000005.1, read as the reverse complement.
GGCGACGGCGGCCCCTCGGGTTCGCCCACGGCGACGCCAGCGACATCACCGGCGGCGTCCGCCGGTGCGGCGGGGCCGTGGGGGCGTCAGTCCTTCTTGTAGACGAATCCGGAGGTGGGCAGGGTCTCTTCGGGGGATCCGGGCTGCAGGGGGACCTGCGCCTCGCTCTCGGCGGGCTCGACGTCGAACTGCGGGCTGGGGCGACGACGTCCGCTGATCTTGCGGGCCAGGGGTTCGGCGCCGCGGGCGAGCAACGGGCCGGCCACCGCGAGGATCAGCACGTACGCCGCGGCCAGCGAACCCAGCCGAGAGTCGGCGCCGCCGGAGACCGCCAGCCCGGCGATGACGATGTTGAACTCCCCGCGCGGGGCCAGCGCCGCACCGGCTCGGATCCGACCGGTCAGGTGCACGCCCGCACGGCGGGCCGCCAGCCAGCCGCTGGCCAGCTTGGTGGCGATGCCGACGACCGCCAGCAGGACCGCGATGCCCAGCACCGGCGGCAGGTCCGCCGGGTCGGTGTGCAGTCCGAAGAACACGAAGAACACCGCGGCGAACAGGTCCTTCAGCGGGGTCAGCAGCCGCTGCGCCTGGTGCGCCAGCGGACCGGACAGCGCGATGCCCACCAGGAACGCGCCGACCGCGGCCGAGACCTGCAGCTGCGAGGCGATCCCGGCGACCAGCACGGTCAGGCCCAGCACCTTCAGCAGCAGCACCTCTTCGCTGGGGCTGGCGACGAACTTCTCCACCAGGTTCCCGTGCCGCAGCGCGATGTAGAGGATCACGGTGACGGTCAGCGCCGCGATCGCCAGGCTCTGCATGCCCGCGACCAGGCCGGCCCCGGCCAGGACCGTGGTGAGGATCGGCAGGTACACCGCCATCGTCAGGTCCTCGAAGACCAGGATGGACAGCACCGCCGGGGTCTCGCGGTTGCCCAGCCAGCCCAGGTCTCCCATGACCTTCGCGGTGATCCCCGAGGAGGTCACATAGGTGACGCCGCCCAGGGCCAGCGCGCCCACCGGCCCCCAGCCCATGAGCAGTCCGACGATGACCCCGGGTCCGGCGTTCAGCACCAGGTCCGCCAGGCCGACCGGCGCCGAGGTGCGCAGGGTGCCGACCAGTTCGCCGGCGGTGTACTCCAGTCCCAGGGTGAACAGCAGCAGGATGACGCCGACCTCGGCGCCGATCTCGACGAAGTGCTCGCTGTCCTCCAGCGGCAGCAGCCCGCCCGATCCGAACGCCAGGCCGCCGATCAGGTACAGCGGGATCGCGGAGATGGAAAAGCGCGTGGCGATCGACCCCAGCAGGCCGAGGGCCAGGATGATCGCACCGATTTCGATGAGCTGTATCGCGATCGAATGCATCCCTCACCCGCTCGCAAAAATGCGGGCCGCCGCCGCGGTGCCCTCCGCGGTTCCCACGACGACGACCTTGTCACCGGCAGAGAACACGAAATCGGGACGCGGGCTGGCGATCACCTCGGCGTCGCGCACGACCGCCACGATCGACGCCCCGGTCCGCGACCGGACCTGCGCCTCCCCCAGTGTCCGTCCCGCGTAGGGCGACCCTTCCGCGATCGGGATCTTCTCGGTGACCAGTCCTTCCACCTGCCGGTGCAGCTCGTTCAGCCGCTCGATCACCCTGCCGGTGCCCAGCAGCTCGGCCAGGAACGCGGCCTCCTCGGCGGTCAGCTGCACCGTCACGATGCAGGTGTCGGGGTCCTCCTTGTCGTAGACCGCCAGGTCCCGGCGGCCCGACCGGTGCGACACCACCCCCACCTGCCGTCCCCGGCTGGTGGTGAACACGTGCTGTAGTCCGATCCCGGGCAGCGATGTCCGTTCGACGTCCACGATGACCTCTTCCTGAACAGCGCGAAATTGCTCTTTACGGCCGTGACGAGGGTAGCGGCACCGCATGGCTGCGACTCGCCGCGCCCACCGCACACAGGAAAGTACTTGCCGATTCGGCAAGTACTTTTCTAACGTAAAGTACCGTCGCCGAGGAAAGGTGATGCCGTGTCAGAACCCATGGACGCCCGTGCCGCCCTCGCGCGCGCCCGCGCCCTCCAGGAGCGGGTGCGGCATCGCTCCCGCTGGTACGCCCGCTTCCTGTGGCTCTTCGGAGCGGGCTCGTTCGTCACGACCCTGCTCCTGGCGTTCGGCACCCCGGTCCGGCTCGTCGCGGCGGGCCTGTGGGGCGCCCTCGTCATCGGCCTGTCGGTGTACGCGGTCCGTCAGCCCGTGGCCCGCCACGGCTTCGGCGTCCGCCACGGCGTCGTCATCGGCGTCTGGGCGACCGTGTACGCCGTCGTCGTGACCGTGGGCGTCACCGCGTTCGACGGCGACCTGCGGTGGTGGCTCCCCGGCGCCGTCGCCGTCGCCCTCCCCGCTCTGATCGGCGCCCGTCTGGAGGGCCGTCGATGAGCCATCCCCGTCACCGGCTCGACGAAGTCATCCACGCGCCCGTCCGCTTCGCGATCGTCGCCGCGCTGGCCGCCGCGGAGAAGGCCGAGTTCGCCTTCGTCCGCGACACCGTCGAGATCACCGACTCCGCCCTCTCCAAGCAGGCCGCCGCCCTGGAGAGGGCCGGATACGTCAAGATCACCAAGGGATATGTGGGCAAGCGCCCGCGCACCTGGCTCTCCCTCACCTCCGCGGGACGCGCCGCCTTCGCCGCCCACTGCGCGGCCCTGCGCGAGATCGCCGACGGCGCCCTGGGCGCCGACTCCGGCCCCGGCCCGAGTCGGGGCCGGTGACGGTCGCGGGACGCCCCGGGCCGCGGGGCCGATCCACAGATCGCGGGGCGAGGCGGCCGGCCCGGCATCGCGGCGGTGGGCGACCTCGTCCTCGGCCTCGTCCTCGTCGGCCGATCCGCTCCCGCCCGGCCGCGTTCCGCTCACCCGCGCCCGGCGAGCGGGCCCAGCGCGCTCAGCACGCGCTCGACGTCGTCGTCGGTGTTGAACCCATGGAACCCGAACCGCAGCGCCCCGGCCCGCGCCGTCGCCCGGATCTCCGCCTCCTCCAGCAGGGACACCGCGGCGTCGGCGTCCGGGACGGCCACCGAGACGATGTGGCTCGGCCTCTCGCTCGGCAGGCACCTCAGCCCCAGCTCGGCCGCGCCCTCGCGCAGCATGCCCGCGAGCCGCAGGCAGTGCTCCTCCAGCGCGACGGGGTCGAGCTCGCCGATCAGCTCCAACGCCGCGCCCGCACCCGCCCATGAGGGCCAGCACTGGGACATGTCCAGCCGCCGGGCGTCCGGCGCGTACTCCAGCGGCCCTCCGTAGTACTCCTCCCACGGCCGGGGCCCGTTGCGGACCGTGGGCGCCAGCGGCGTCAACTCCTCGAGCCGGTCGGGACGGACGTACAGCCAGGCGGCCCCGCGGGGGGACAGCAGCCACTTGTATCCGTGCACCGCCACGAAGTCGGGCCGCACGGTCTCCGGCAGCCGCAGCACCCCGGCGCTCTGCGTCGCGTCGACGAACAGTCGCGCCCCGACCTCCCGGCACCGTTCCGCGACGGCCGCCAGATCCACCCGCGACCCCGAGGCCGACTGCACATCGCTCACCGCGACGAGCGCGGTGTCCTCGGTGATCGCCTCGATCAGCGCCGTGCCGTGCAGCACGCCCTCCGGCATCGGGACCCGCCGCACCCGCACTCCGCGCCGCTCGGCCGCCAGCCAGGGGAACAGCACGCTCCGATACTCCAGCTCCCCCACCACCACCCGGCTTCCGGCGGGCAGCGAGGCGGCCACGGTGGCGGCGCCCTCCGCCACCGACTGCACCAACGCCACGTCGGCCGGGGAGGCCCCCAGCATCCGGGCCATCATCTCCCGGGTGCGCTGCGCCGGCAGGCCCCGTTCCCGCCAGGTGGAGGAGTCCCAGGCGTCCAGCTCGGCCCGGACCGCCTCCACCACCCGCCGCGCCCCCGGCGCGCAGCTGGGCGTGAACAGCCAGCACACCCGCTCCAGCACCGGGAACTCCTCCCGGAACCGCTCCAGCTCCACAGGCCCTCCCCTGACGTCCTCGCGCACCGGCCGGGAACGCCTTCTCCCGGCCGGCCTCCCCGGCCCCCAAGCGGTCGCCCGCGCCGGGATCCGACCGGGCGCGGCCGCCTCCCGACGGACCGCTCCGACGACCGTCCTTCCCCGCCGGATCGCCCGTCGGATCATCCCTCAAACCGCTTCATCGCGCCCCGCCCCGCCGGCCGGCACGGACGGCCGGCGGGTGATCGACGGGTGGTCGACGGGTTATCGACGGGTGATCGACGGACGATCGGCGAGCGATCGACAGGCGATGCGGCGGTGAGGTGATCGATGAGCGACCGACGGGCGATCGCCGAGGCCCGTACGGAGCCCTTCGGCGGCCGCCCGTCCGCCGGGCCGACGCCGCGACACCGCCCCCCAGAGACGTCATGTGACGCACATCACATATACTCGCCGGCATCGGAACCCCGGCCGCAACCGCCCACCACCTTCACCTTCCCACCCATATCACCCGAAAGATCTCAACCAGAAGATCGAACTCTCACCACGATCCGAGCAGCGACGAGCCATGAACGCTTCAGGCCATGCATCCCCGCCCCACCGACAGCCCGCGCCCTTGCCCGCCGCGCGGCTCCTCACTCAGGCCTTCGTCCAGGTCGCCGGGCCGATCACCGGCCGCCCCGCCGCGGCGGCGCGGTGCGGGCGCACCGCGACCGAGGGGCGCCGAAGGCCGCCCGCCGGGAAAACGACCAAGGGCTGCGAGGAGGGAGGCAAAGCCTCCGACCTCGCAGCCCTTGGTTCTCGAGTGGGCGAGGAGGGATTTGAACCCTCACGTCCGCAAGGACACACGGACCTGAACCGTGCGCGTCTGCCGTTCCGCCACCCGCCCTTGCCGGTTGCTCGAAAAGATTAGCACGAGTCAGGGAGTGGTTCGGTACACGCATACTCTCTGCGAACCCGAGCCCGGATACGATCGTCTACCAGTGGAGAAAGGAGGTGCCCGTGGGTGTCCTACAGCGCTTCGAGCGACGTCTTGAGGGCATTGTGGAGGGTGCCTTCGCTCGTACGTTCAAGTCGGAGCTGCAGCCGGTCGAGGTGGCCAGCGCCGTTCAGCGCGAGATGGACGAGCGCGCCGCGATCGTAGCGGCCGGACGCACACTGGTGCCGAACGACTTCGTCGTGGAGATCTCGCAGGCCGACGGTCAGCGGCTGGCGGTGTACGCCGACAGCCTGAGCCAGGAGCTGGCCAACCTGGCCCGCGAGTACGCCAAGGAGCAGGGGTACTCCTTCGTCGGCCCGGTGCGGGTGCGGTTCGAGAACGTGGGCGACCTCGCGACGGGCATGTTCCGGATCCGGTCAGGGGTGATCCGCGGGTCCACGGTCGAGGGCGGGGAGATCCGTCAGCCGGTCAGCGACCTGCCGCCGGGGCGTACGGGGGGGTTCGCCGGGCGGCCGCGTCTGCTGGTCACCACCGCACAGGACGCGGGGCCGAGCGCGCAGCAGACCTACGAGATCACCACGCCGGTCACGCTGCTGGGTCGCGGCACCGACTGCGACCTGCGCCTGGTCGACCCGGGGGTCTCCCGGCACCATGCCGAGATCCGCGTCGAGGGCCCCGAAGTCGTCCTCGTGGATCTAGGGTCGACCAACGGCTCGTTCGTGAACGGCAATCCCGTCCGGCGGGTGACCCTCGTCGACGGGGCCCGGGTCACGATGGGCCGGACCACTCTCGTGTTCCGCCGCGATAGGGAGTAGCCCCCACTCCGATGTCCGAATTCACCCTCACGCTGATCAAGCTGGCGTTCCTCGCGGTGCTATGGCTCTTCGTCATCGCCGCCGTCGGCGTGATCCGGGCCGACCTGTTCGGCTCTTCGCGGGCCGTGGCGCGCGCCGCGAGACGGTCGCGCACCCCCCGGCGGGAGCGGCAACCGCGCCAGCCGCGGCAGGCCGCCGCCCCGCAGCCGCGCATGCCGCGTCAGCTCGTCATCACCCAGGGCAATCAGGCGGGCATGACCCTGGACCTGTCGGCAGGGGCCCCCATCACCATCGGTCGCGCCAATGACTCCACGATCGTCGTCTCCGACGACTACGCTTCGAGCCGGCATGCCCGACTTTACGCGCAGGACGGTCAGTGGATCGTGGAAGATCTCGGCTCGACCAACGGGACCTATCTCGGACACACGAAAGTGACCCATCCCCAGCCGGTGCCCCTCGGCGTCCCGATCCGTATCGGCCAGACCGTGATCGAGCTGCGCCCATGACCATAGGAATCCGTTACGCCGCACGCTCCGACGTCGGCATGCTGCGCGAGGGCAACGAGGACTCGGCGTACGCGGGCGCGCACCTGCTCGCGGTCGCCGACGGCATGGGCGGACACGTCGGCGGAGAGATCGCCAGCGCCGCCGCCATCGGCGAACTGCGCAAGCTCGACACCGACATGCCGGCGGACGAGCTGCTGGGGGCGCTGGAGCGGACCGTCAAGGCGGCCAACGAGAAGCTGAGCCGGATGGTGGAGTCCGATCCGGCTCTGCAGGGAATGGGCACCACGCTGACCGCCATGCTGTGGTCGGGCAGCCAGGTGGCGCTGGTGCACATCGGCGACTCGCGCGCCTACCTGCTGCGCGACGGGAGCCTGTACCAGATCACCCACGACCACACGCTGGTGCAGTCGCTGGTGGACGAGGGCCGGATCAGCCCCGACGAGGCCGCCTCGCACCCACAGCGCTCACTGTTGCTGCGGGCGCTGGACGGTCGCGGCGAGGTCGATCCGGACCTGTCCCTGCGCGAGGCCAAGGTCGGCGACCGCTACCTGCTGTGCTCCGACGGCCTGTCCGGCGTGGTCACCGCCGAGACGATCTTCCAGGTGCTGACCGAGTACGCCGACCCCGAGGACGCGGTGCGCCAGCTGATCGACCTGGCCAACCGGGGCGGCGGACCGGACAACATCACCTGCGTGGTGGCCGACGTGATCGAGCTGGGGCCCGGGCAGCCGCCGCCGCAGTCCTCGCCGCTGGCGGTCGGCGCGGCGGCCAACGTCTCGCGCACCGAGCCGCCGGACGCCGGTCCGGCGGGCCCGGGCGGCCGGCCCGGAGGTCAGCCGGGCGGCCAGGCGGGCGGATCGGCGCCGCCGTCCCCGCAGGGACGGCAGTCCGACACCCCGGCGGGCCGTGCCGCACAGCTGCGCGACACCATGCCGCAGCCGCCGGTGGCGGTGGACGAGATGCCCCCTCCTCCGCCGCAGGCGGCCGCCCCCATGTCCGAGCAGCAGCTGATGGGCCGGGCGGCGGGTTCACCGCCGCAGGAGACGGTGCGCGCCCCGCGACGCCGCTGGACCTGGCTGATCGTCGCGTTCGGCGTGGTCGCGGTGGGGCTGGCCGGTGCCGGCGCGTTCGCCGTGCACTCGATGCGCAACGACGGCTACTACGCCACCGAGGAGGGCGGCCGGATCGTGGTCTACAAGGGCCGGCCGGAAAGCCTCGCCGGGCTCAGCCTCCACACCAAGGCCTCCCAGCAGCCCAACCCCCCGATCCTGGTCGCCGATCTGCCCCAGCGCCTGCAGATGGACCTGCGGAACGGCGTCATCGACCTCAAGGGCCCCGACGGCTGGCGGAACCTGGCGCAGCAGGTGTGCCGCTACACCCTGCAGCCCGACAAGGACAGGGTGATCATCTGGAGGGGACTGGGCCAGCGCCAGAACGGCTGCGATGAGGAGAAGGTGGTCGAGTCGCAGATCAGGCTGAGCGACCTGCCCACCTCCGATCAGCAGCGGCTGCTGAACGGCGAGCTGACCTTCCCCAACCGGCAGCAGGCCGAGGACAAGCTGAAAGACCTGCAGAAGCGACGCGACGCCTGCCGCGAACCGGCGGCCACCGACATCCGCGACTGCCCGCGAGCGGGCCAGGGAGGCGAACGCTCCTGATGACCTCACCCCCCGACCGGCTCCCCGAACAGGTCCCCGTGGCGACTCAGCCGCGCAAGGGCGCATCCCTGGCGCTGCTGATCTTCGCCATGGTGATGACCTTGGCGGCCTTCGCCGAGGTCGGTCTGGCCCGTGACGGCCGGATACCGACCGGCCTGTTCGGCTACGGCGGCGGTCTGGTGGTGCTGGCCGGGGCCGCGTACTACGTGCAGGCCCGTTTCGCCCCCTACGCCGACCCCCTGCTGCTGCCGCTGGCGACGGCGCTGAACGGGCTGGGCCTGGCGATGATCTACCGGCTGGACCTGTCCACCAGCCGGGACGTGCAGGACGCCATCCGGGACGGCAAGAAGGTGGTCACCTCCGGGCTGGCGTCCGCGGGCACCCAGCTGCAGTGGACCTTCGTCGGCATCCTGCTGTTCGCGGTGACGGTGCTGCTGCTGAAGGACTCCAAGATCCTTCAGCGCTACATGTACACCCTCGGCGCGTGCGCGATCATCCTGCTGCTGCTGCCGATCGTGCCGGGGCTGGGCGCGGAGATCAACGGCGCCCGGGTGTGGATCTTCATCGGCCCGTTCTCGGTGCAGCCGGGCGAGTTCGCCAAGCTGCTGCTGGTGGTGTTCTTCGCCGGCTATCTGGTCAAGAAGCGGCAGGCGATGTCGCTGGTCGGCAAGAAGATCGGCCCGCTGTCGCTGCCGCGCGCCCGGGACCTGGGCCCGATCATGGTGATCTGGCTGTTCGGCCTGGGCATCCTGTTCGTCCAAAAGGACCTGGGCACCGCGCTGCTGTACTTCGGGCTGTTCGTGTCGATGCTCTACATCGCCACGCAGCGGATCTCCTGGGTGCTGATCGGCGTGGGGATGCTCGCACTGGGCGTGCTGGTGGCCACCCAGCTGCCGTTCCTGGGGCACGTCAACCAGCGGTTGAGCATCTGGCAGAACCCCGAGCCCTACTTCGACGGCGGCTGCCTGCTGCCCGACGGCAAGGTGGTGTCGGTGGCGCCGGGCACCGAGCCCTACATCCAGGCCGGCAACACCATCGGGTCCGGGCTGACCGCCTGCCTGAAGATGGGCGGCGACTACGCCGACAGCGCCCAGCTGATGAAGGGCATGTTCGCGCTGGGCGAGGGCGGTGTGCTGGGCAAGGGGCTGGGCCAGGGCGAACCGTGGCGCACCCCGCTGGCGTTCAGCGACTTCATCTTCGACTCCATGGGCGAGGAGCTCGGCCTGACCGGGCTGATGGCGATCCTGCTGATCTATGCGCTGATCGTGCAGCGCGGCATGAAGACCGCCATCGCGGCCCGAGATCCGTTCTTGAAGCTGTTCGCCGGCGGTGTGTCGTTCGTGCTGGCACTGCAGGTGTTCGTGATCGTCGGGGGAGTCACCCGGCTCATCCCGCTCACCGGTCTGACGACGCCGTTCCTCGCGCAGGGCGGCTCGTCCCTGATGGCCAACTGGATCTTGATCGGCGTGCTGGTGCGCATGAGCCACCAGGCACGTCAGCCCGCCCCCCAGTCGATCCAGGACGAGGGCATGACGCAGGTGGTGAGCCTGAGATGAGGGACGAGGGGCGGCGAGCGATCGGGGGACGGCGCGCATGAACCTGAACATGGACAAGCCGCTGCGGCGGGTCACCATCTTCGCCCTGCTGCTGATCTTCGCCCTGATGGTGCAGGTCAACTACATCCAGGGCAGCCAGGCCGAGAAGCTGCAGACGCACAAGCTGAACAACCGGCAGTTCCTGGACGTGTTCAAGCGTCCGCGCGGCAAGATCCTGGCCGGCGGCGAGGTGCTGGTCTACTCCAAGCAGCAGCCCAACAGCGAGAACTACGCCCGCTACTACAAGGACGGCGAGATCTTCGCCCCCGTCACCGGGTTCTTCAACGGCGGCGCCAGCGGCATCGAGCGGGCCTACCACTCGCTGCTGGACGGCCGGGACAAGCGGATCACCAACCAGCGCTGGTTCGACCAGTTCATCGGCAAGCCGGCGATCGGCGCGGACGTGGAGACCACGATCATCCCGAACGCGCAGCGGCGCGCCTACCGGGCGCTGGCGCAGGCCAACCCCAACCTGCGCGGCGCGGTCGTGGTGATGGACGTGCGCACCGGCGCGATCGTGGTGATGGCCAGCTACCCGTCGTTCGACCCCAACGAGGTCGCCCCGCAGACCGGCGAGAAGGGCGCCAAGCGGCTGGTGGAGCTGGAGGGCAAGCCGAACGACAAGGGCGAGGTCAACGAGCGCAACAAGCGGCTCAAGCCGCTGGTGAACAACGTGCTGGAGGACACCTTCTTCCCCGGCTCCTCGTTCAAGTCGGTGATCGCCGCCGCGGCGCTGGACAACGGCCTGAACAAGAACTCCACCGTGCCCGCGCCGTCCACCTACACCCTGCCGGGCACCAACACCCAGCTCCCCAACAGCCATGAGGGCGGTGCGTGCGGCGGCGCCGGCCAGGCCCCGCTGATCCTGACGTTCGCCGAGTCCTGCAACACCACCTACGGCATCCTCGGCGCCGAGCAGCTCGGCATCGACAAGGTCCTGGAGACCACCAAGAAGTTCCACTACGACCAGCGGATCGAGGTCGAGCCGGACCTGAGGACGGTGCCGAGCAAGTTCCCCGAGATGAACCAGGCCGAGACCGCGCTCGCCTCGATCGGCCAGGGCAACAACACCGCCACCCCGCTGCACATGTGCCTGGTGGCCGCGGCCGCCGCCAACGACGGCCGGATCATGAAGCCGTACCTGGTGCAGCGGGTGCGCGCCGCCGACCAGAGCGTCATCGAGGAGGCCGACCCGCAGGAGCTGTCCCGGGCGATGTCCCCCGGCCAGGCCGAGCAGCTGGCCGACATGATGCGCGAGGTGACCCGCACCGGCACCGCCAGGAACGTCCCGCAGCTCGCCGGCAAGACCGGCACCGCCGACTTCGACGGAGTCGAGTACAACAACCGCTGGTTCGTCGGCTTCGCCCCGGCCGACAAACCGCGGTACGCCTTCGCCGTGATCACCCAAGGCATCGGCTCGGGTGGTGAGGCCGCCGCGCCGATCGCCGCAAGCGTCATGCGCGAGGTGCTCAAGAAGTGACCTCGGCAGGCCTCGTTCTGGACTCCCGGTACCGGCTGCTGGAGCGGCTGGCCACCGGAGGCATGGGCGAGGTCTGGCGCGGCGAGGACGAGCTGCTCAGCCGTCCGGTCGCGGTGAAGCTCCTGCGTCAGGAGCACGTGTCCGACGAGCAGGCGCGGGCGCGTTTCCGGGCCGAGGCGCGGTACGCGGCGGCGCTGCAGCACACCGGCATCGCCCAGGTGTACGACTACGGCGAGCACGAGGACCGCGCCTACCTGGTGATGGAGCTGGTGGAGGGGGAGCCGCTGTCGCGGATCCTGGCCCAGCGCGGCCCCCTCAGCCCGCAGACCACGCTGGACGTGGTGGCGCAGGCGGCACGGGCGCTGCAGGTGGCGCACTCGGCGGGCATCGTGCACCGGGACATCAAGCCGGGCAACCTGATGGTGAGCGCCGACGGCACGGTCAAGATCACCGACTTCGGCATCGCCCGCGGGCTGAGCGTGAGCACCCTCACACAGACCGGCATGGTGATGGGGACCGCGCACTATGTGTCCCCCGAGCAGGCCTCCGGCCAGAAGGTCACCTTCGCCTCCGACCTGTACTCGCTCGGAGTGGTGGCGTATGAGTGCCTGACCGGGCATCCTCCGTTCGACGCCGAGCAGCCGGTGGCGATCGCCCTCAAGCACGTCCGGGAGGCGCCGCCGGAGCTGCCCGAGGAGGTGCCCGAGCCGGTCCGCGGACTGGTGCGGGCGCTGCTGGCCAAGGACCCGGCCGACCGCCCGGCCAGCGCCCAGGAGGTCGCCGACGAGGCGTACCTGATCCACGACGCGCTGGTGACGGGCGCGCCGTTGCAGGACCTGCACGACGACGCGATCCCGGCGGATCCCGGGGACCGGGCCACCGCCGCGGTGCCCGGAACCGACGCCGAGGATCTTCTCGGCACTCGGATCTCTACCGCATGGTCCGAGTTGGACGGTGACGACACGCCGGATACCCTCGCGGGAGTAAAGTCTTCGGATTCGGACGGCAATGCGAGGTCCGCCACCGCCGCCACCCCGGCCCAGGGGCCGATGCGACGACGCATCATGCTGGTGGCCGCCTCCGCCGCGGTCGGGGTGCTGCTCCTCGGGCTCATCGCGGTCGAGCTGCTGGACCGTGGTCCCGCCTCGGCCGAGCTGAAGGAGACCAAGGGGCGGGTGCCGTCCACGGCTCCCGGTGCTCCCCGAACCGTTCCGACCGAGGTACCGTCGTCGGCGAACCCGGACGGACCGCCGACCACCACCGGCCGGCCGCCGTACGGGAACAACTTCACCGCGTCAACGACACCGACGCCCAGTGCGTCCTCTACGGGGAGGGCCACCACCCCGCCGCCCAGTCCGACGACCTCCGAAAGGCCACCGACCACATCTCCACCGCAGGACGGGGAGTCCTCTCCCAGTCCGGACCCGCCGGAGGCGCCTCCGGGCGGCGAGGGAACACAGTCGCAGTAGGTGTAGACGTACGAGGGAAAGTGCATTCGACATGACTCAGCCTCGGCTGCTCGGTGGCCGCTACGAGCTCGATAGCGTCGTCGGGCGCGGCGGCATGGCCGAGGTCTACCGTGCCAAGGACCTGCGGCTGGACCGAATCGTCGCGGTCAAGACACTGCGTTCGGACCTGGCTCGGGACCCGATCTTCCAGGCCCGGTTCAGCCGGGAGGCGCAGTCGGCGGCCTCGCTGAACCACCCGTCGGTGATCGCCGTGTACGACACCGGCGAAGACCAGGTGGGCGACACCTCCATCCCGTACATCGTGATGGAGTACGTCGAGGGCCAGACCCTGCGCGACCTGCTCCGCGAACAGGGCCGGCTGGCGCCCGAGCGCGCGCTGGAGATCACCGACGGGATCCTGCGGGCGCTGGACTACAGCCACCGCGGGGGCATCATCCACCGGGACATCAAACCGGCCAACGTGATGCTCACCCGCAATCACGAGGTCAAGGTGATGGACTTCGGCATCGCCCGGGCGATGGCCGACACCGCCGCCACCATGACCCAGACCGCGCAGGTGATCGGGACCGCCCAGTACCTGTCGCCGGAGCAGGCCCGCGGTGAGCGCGTCGACGCCCGCAGCGACCTGTACTCCACCGGCTGCGTGCTGTACGAGCTGCTGACCGGGCAGCCTCCCTTCACCGGCGACTCCCCGGTGGCGATCGCCTATCAGCATGTGCGGGAGGAGCCGGTGCCGCCGTCGCGGATGGACCCGGCGATCCCGCAGTGGTGCGACAACATCGTGCTCAAGGCGATGGCCAAGGATCCCGCCCATCGCTACCAGACCGCGGCGGAGTTCCGAGCCGACATCCAGCGGGCCATGCAGGGCATGCCGGTGGCGGCGAACGCGGCGTCCACCATGCTGATGGACAACGCCGCGCAGGGCACCCGGGTGATGAGCCCGGCTCCCGGCGGTCCCGGCGGTCCTCCGCCGCACGCCCGGCCGCGCCGGCCGCCTCGCGACGACGACTACGACCTGCCTCCGGTGGAGTACGACGAGGAGGACGACCGCCGAGGCGGCAAGGGCAAGCAGATCGCCATCTGGGCGCTGGTGGTGGCGGTGTTCATCGGCGGTGCCGCGCTGATCGGCGTGGCGCTCTCCCGCGGCACCGGCCCCAGCGGCGGCGCGAGCAACAGCCCGTCGGCCTCCGTGCAGGCCGTCGAGGTGCCCGATGTGGAGGGCAAGCGGCGGGAGGAGGCCGAGAAGGCGCTCACCGACGCCGGGCTGAAGGTCGGCGAGGTCACCGAGGAGTACAGCGACGAGGTCGCCAAGGGCCGGGTGATCAGCACCGACCCGGCGGCCGGGGAGCAGGTGGCCACGGGCGAGTCGGTCAACCTGGTCGTCTCCAAGGGCAAGGAGCCGCCGCAGAAGGCGCTGGTGCCCGATGTGACCGGCCAGCCGGCCGAGAGCGCCCGTCAGACGCTGGAGCAGGCCGGCTTCAAGGTGAGCCAGCGCAGCACGCCCTCCAACGACGTGGAGAAGGGCCTGGTCGTCCGCACCACTCCCGGCCCCGGTCAGGAGGCCGCCCAGGGGTCGACGGTCGTCATGTACGTCTCGTCCGGCCCGCAGAACATCACCGTCCCGAACGTGGTGGGGCAGACCGAGTCGCAGGCCGACACCACGTTGCGCACCGCCGGCCTGGACGTGCGGGTCGTGCCGGTCCCGCCGCAGCACCCCGCTCAGGAGGGCAAGGTGGTGCGGCAGAGCGTCCCGCCGGGCCAGCAGGTGGCGCCGGGCACGACGGTCACCATCTTCGTCGCCCAGCGCGCCGACGGCGGCGGGGACGACGATGGTCCGGAGTTCCCCTTCCCCGGCAGGAACTGACCCGTCCGCTCACGCCGAAGGCCCCGGTCGCGAGGACCGGGGCCTTCGGCGTTGCTCGGGCCGGTGTCGTTCTCGAGCCGGTGTCGCTCCGGACGGCGTCGTTCGGGCCGGTGTCGCCCGGGCCAGAGCGGGCGGACCGGCCGACGGACATGAGTGAGGGCTTCCGCCACTCGGGGGCAATGGCGGAAGCCCTCATGGGGTGATTCGGATGGGAGGGGGAGGTTGTTACAGGGGCCGGCGGATTTTTCGGGACGGTCGCGACGGCGCGCCGCCGCGGCTCAGGCGGCGCAGCAGGCCAGCCAGTTGGCGAACAGGCGATGGCCGGCCTCGGACAGGATGGACTCGGGGTGGAACTGGACGCCTTCGATGGGGCGATGGCGGTGCCGGAGGGCCATGACGATCCCGTCGGGGGTGCGCGCGGTGACCTCCAGGACGTCGGGCACGGCGGCGGGATCCACCGCCAGGGAGTGGTAGCGGGTGGCCTCGAACGGGTCGGGCAGGCCGGACAGCACGCCCGTCCCGTCGTGGTGGACGGGGCTGGTGCACCCGTGGACGGGTTCGGGGGCGCGCAGGACCTTGCCGCCGTAGGCGTGGGCGATGATCTGGTGGCCCAGGCAGACGCCCAGCAGGGGGAGGCGGCGCCGGTCGGCGTGGTCGACCAGGTCCAGGCAGACGGCGGTGTCGGCGGGATGCCCCGGTCCGGGGCTCAGCAGGACGCCGTCCACGCCGGCGGCGTCGGCGACCGTCACCGCGGACCGGTCCTCGACCCGGCACTCGGCGCCCAGCTCGAGCAGGTACTGGACGATGGTGTGGACGAAGCTGTCGTGGTTGTCCACCACGAGGATGCGCGGGGCCATGGCGGGCGACCCGTTCAACGCCCGGTGGGGGTGGAGGTCACGGCGGAGCCGCCGTGTTCGACGGTGTTCCGATCGAACTGGATCTTCGATTCGGCCCAGGGGAACGCCACGTTCCACAGCAGCAGCACGACCACGGCCGCCAACCCGAGCGCGATCAGTGCCCTGACCGGTCCCGAGCCGGGCAGATGCCGCCAGATCCACGCATACATCGGTTCTCCTCGTCGGTCTCCCGCAAGGAGGGAGGCTACCCGCCGTCGGAGGGTTGCAGGCGGCGGGGACGTCGTTCCGCCAGCTTTCCGAAGACGATGAGCCGTTTGGCCGCCGAGAACTTGGGGTGGCAGGTGGTGAGGGTGATCAGCCGTTCGGTGGGCTTGGCGCCGGGGCGGAACGGCACGGGCGCGGTGACCTCCACCGCGGTCGGCTTGACCACCCGCCGTCCGGTGACCTTGTAGACGTACTGGGCGGTGCGGGTGTCGATGAGGATGCGGTCGCCGTCGCGCAGCCGGTCGAGGCCGTTGAACGGGGCGGAGTAGGTGGTGCGGTGCCCGGAGACGACGAAGTTGCCGATCTGGCCGGGCATGGCGCTGCCGGGGTAGTGGCCCGGCCCCTTGCGGAGGTCCCGGGGTTCGACGCCCTCGACGATCACGTACCGGTAGTCCTTGCCGAGCCGCGGGATGCGGATCATCGCGATCCCGTTCCCCAGTTTGACCTTCTCGGTGGTGACCCGGGCGGGGGGCGCGTTCCAGGACCGGAGGAGCTGGTCGCTGAGCCGGTCCTGCTGCTCGCGGGTGTACCGGCCGGTCCCCCACAGCTCGTACGCCATGAACAGCAGCACGATCAGTCCGGCGGTGATGCACAGCTCGCCGATGCCGCGGATGATGGCTCGCAGCGTTCCCCTCCGTCCGTCCGGTCGTGCCCCTATGGTGGCATTCGCCTCGCCGTCTCCGACCGAGGTCGCCGCCCCGCTCGAAGACGCCGTTCCCCGGCCGGGGTCGCCGCCTCCGCTCAGGGACACCGTCGCCCGCCGGCGGGAGCGGCGTTGTGCGCGGACATGACGCAGGGGCCGGATCAATGCCGCACTGCACGTGATTCGGTCACGGGCTCTCGCTCCGACGGCCTGTCAGGCCTTACTCTGCTCACCAGCGACTACCCTGTCGGCAGAGCTGCCCATGCGCGGACTGCCGCGCCGCCGTCCGCCCGAGGAGAACGAGCCACCGTGGCCAAGTCGAAAGTCCGCAAGAAGGCCGTCTACACGCCGCCGCAGAAGACGCAGAAGGTCGAGGTCAGCCCGCGCTGGCTGGTCCCGACGATGCTCTCCCTGTGGCTGATCGGCCTGCTCTGGATCGCCACCTTCTATGTGACGGCCAGCACCGGCACCGAGGTCCCGCTGATGACGGACCTGGGCAACTGGAACCTGGGCATCGGCTTCGGCGCCATCATCCTCGGCGTGGTGCTGTCCACGCGCTGGCGCTGACCGACCGGCCTCCGCACGCCCACCGGTCGCCGCCCGGCCCTGCGGCGGGACCGCCTGCGGGGCACGGCCTCAAGGGACGCCGGGGCCGGGATCACGGCGCCCACCGGCGCAGGAGCGCCTGCGTGACCGGCGGCGCATCGGCCGAGTGGCGGGATCCGCGGCGCCGTCCGCCGGACACGCGCCGGGTGTCCCGCCGTGTTCCGCCGGGGCGGTCCGATCGCTCGCCGCACGCCCCGGCGCCACGACGCCGGCGCCCCGGCCGCGCCCGCCCGGCCGCCTCGGCGGCGTCACCGTGCGACACCGCCGGCGAAGCCCGGGCCCCGGGAATGCCCGACCGGCGACCGGCCCGGCGGCATCGCCGCACGAGGGTCGCCGGAGCTCACAGCAGCACCGTGACGTCGCTGAGCCGGGCGGTCTGGACGACGACCAGGGCCATCAGCAGCAGGCAGGTGCCCGCCACCGCGGCGACGTGCAGGGCGGTGCGGTTGTTCCGCGGCGCGAACGCGAAGGCGGCGGTGAGGAGGCTCCCGACGACCAGGCCGCCGATGTGGCCCTCCCAGGAGATGCCGCTCACCGTGAAGGTGATCACCAGGTTGAGGGCCAGCAGGGTGACGATGCCGCCGGTGGGGGCGTTCATCCGCTTGGCGACCACGAAGTAGGCCCCGAACAGACCGAAGATCGCGCCCGAGGCCCCGACCGCCACACCGGTGGGGTTGACCAGGTAGAGCAGGACCGAGCCGCCGAGCGCCGACAGCAGGTACAGGGCGGTGAACCGCCACCGGCCCAGCACCTGCTCCAGCTGCGGCCCCAACACCCACAGCGCCCACATGTTGAACAGGATGTGGGTGATGCTGAACGAGCCGCTCGGAGGCGAGTGCAGGAACGCGGCGGTGATCAGCCGGTGGAACTCGCCGTCCACCACCCCGCCCGGCTGCACGATGCCGAACTGGTCGACCCACACGCCCAGCATCGCGAACCGGTCCACCATCCGGTCGGAGACGATCTCCGCCACGTACGCCAGCACGTTCAGCGCGATGAGCGTGTAGGTGACGACCGGGGTGTGCGAGACCCGCCCGCCGAACACGGTGCGCGCCTGCCGCACGGTGCGGTTGCCCTCCTGCACGCACTCCACGCACTGGTGCCCCACCGCGGCGTCCCGCATGCACTCGGGGCAGATGTAGCGGTCGCACCGGGTGCACCGCACGTAGGTCTCCCGCCCGGGGTGGCGGTAGCAGCTCGGCGCCTCGGCGGGGGCTCCGGGGACTTGTGGGTTCAACGGGGTCACGCTCCTCGGGGGGGCGTGAACGCGACGGAGATGCTCACACCCTCTATGACGACTGACGGCGCTCGATCGTCACCGACTCGATCGTAATGTCCTCCACAGGGCGATTCCGGGGGCCGGTGGGGACCTTGGCGATCCGGTCGACCACCTCGGCGCCCTCGATCACCTCGCCGAAGATGGTGTGATGACCGGTCAGGTGGGCGGTCTGCTCCACCGACAGGGTGATGAAGAACTGCGAGCCGTTGGTGTTGGGACCGGCGTTGGCCATGGCCAGCAGGTACGGCCGGTCGAACGCCAGCCCGTTGTCGACCTCGTCCTCGAACTTGTAGCCCGGGCCGCCGGTGCCGGTGCCCAGCGGGTCACCGCCCTGGATCATGAAGCCGTCGATCACCCGGTGGAAGATCGTCCCGTTGTAGAGCGGCTCGTTGGAGGGGCGGCCGGTGCGCGGGTCGGTCCACTGCCGCGACCCCTCCGCCAGGCCCACGAAGTTCTCCACCGTCTTGGGCGACCGGTCGGGGAACAACCGGAGCTTGATCGGCCCGTAGGTGGTGGTCATGGTCGCGATGAGCTCCTCAGCCATGGCGGCTGCCTCCTTCTGTCGTGGAGCCGGATGTGCAGGGGACGGGCGGTGTCCCTACCCGTTCGTGCGGGCCTGGATGCCGGCTTGATCCCTTTCCACCGCAATACCGGGCCGATGCATGCCTCCGCGAGGGGTGACCGCATCCTCCCACGTCCCGGGTTTACCCCATGTCACGTGGGAAGGGTGCAGGGCGGGACCTCGCACACAGGGGAGGTTAGCGTGTCCTCATTGATCTCAGTCCGCCGGAAGTCGGAAGTCCAGATCGACACCTCGCGCATCCGCCAGCTGCGGCATGCCGCCCGGCAGAGCGCGGCGGTGGCCGCCGAACGGGTCGGCCCGGTCGCCGCCCGCTCCCGCGAGTACGCCGCCGAACGCGTGCTGCGGGCCCGCCGCTGGAGCGCCCCTCGGCTGGAACGCGCCGCCGGATACGTCGAGCGGGACCTCGCGCCGCGCCTGAGCGCCTGGCTGAACGACACCGCCCACCGGATCGAACCTCCCGCGCCGCCCGACCGTCCCCGCAACACCGGCCTGATCGTGCTGGCCGCGATCGCCGCGCTGGGCGCCGCCGGCGCCGCCATGACCCGGCGGAACGCGTTCCAGACGCCGTACGAGCAGTACCCGCAGACCGCCGCCGCGGAAGACGGCACACCGGCCCACTGACCCCCGGCCAGCCTGCTCCGGCGTCGGTGGCACGCGTCGAGCCGGCTTCGGGCTTCCGGCGACGAAGACACGCGTGAAGGGACCCGCCACCGACGGCGGGTCCCTTCACGTGCCCGCGCCCGCGATCGGTCGCCGCCCGCGCACGCCTCCGGCGCGGGCGGGCGGCGGGTGCGGGGGCCGACGACGGGCCGGCGGAGAGGATGCGGAAGGGGAGGCGGGAGGGGCATGGTGCCGTTCGCCGCTACCAGCCGGTAGCGTGTGCGCCATGTCGCTGAAACACGTTCTGGCCACGCTGGCTCGGCGGATGCTGCACTCCGCCGTGCACCGCGGCTGGGAGTGGATCCAACGGCACGGTGAGATCACCCCCGCCACCCCCGGACGACACCGCTTCGCCTACCTGGGTGAGGGGGCCTGCATCGGCTTCCCGGCGGGCGCCATCTACGGCGAGCCGTGGATCTCGATCGGAGACCACACCCTGATCGGCACCCACGTCACCATCTCCGCCGGCTTCGTGCCCGGCCTGGACCTGGGCCCCGACCTGATCGTCAAGATCGGCAAGAGCTGTTCCCTGGGCCGCGGCACCTATATCGTCGGCCACCAGTCGATCGAGATCGGCGACCACGTCTTCACCGGCCCGAACGTCTACATCACCGACCAGAACCACAGCTACCGGGACCTGGACACGCCCATCGGCCGCCAGTGGCCGGAGAACAAACCGGTCGTCATCGGCGACGGGTGCTGGATCGGCGCCGGCGCGATCATCCTCCCCGGCACCAAGCTGGGCCGCAACGTCGCCGTCGCCGGCGGCGCGGTCGTCCGCGGCGAGTTCCCCGACCACTGCGTCATCGGCGGCGTCCCCGCCAAGATCCTCCGCCGCTACGACCCTGACCAGGGCTGGGTGCCTCCCCTGCGCTCCCCCCGCCCCCTGGCCTCCCTGGAAGAGCTCGCCAGGATCTCCGCCGAGGAGGCCGACGACCGCCCCTCCCGCGAGGAGCTCGACCGGGAGCAGGAGACCCCCCGCGAAGCCGCCGGCTGACGGCGGCCCCGCGCCCCGGTCACCGGAAGGCGGACCGGACGGGGGCCAGCCGGGCCGACAGCCGATCGACGCCCAGGCGACGCCAGGCGTCCGGGGCGGCCCCGTGCAGGAGGTTCCGCACCTGGTGCGGATCGGCCCGCAGGTCGTAGTACTCACGGTGCACGACCGCACCGTCGCCCTCGAGCCGGCCGTCGTCGTTCAGCCTCAGGTCGTAATGCTCGATGTACTGGAAATCGCGGCCGACCACGGAGGCCCAGCTGTGCCCCGCCTGGCCGCCGCCGTGCTTCCACCACTCGAGCAGCAGATCGTCGCGGTCGCCGGGACGCAGCAGAGAACGGCCGTCCGCCTCGGCGGGGATCCCGGCGGCGTCCAGCAGGGTGGGGGCGATGTCGATGGTGGCGACCAGCCGGTCATCACGACGCCCCGGCCCGAACCCCCCGGCGGGCCAGTGGATCGTCAACGGGATCCTGGTCGACGGGGCGTACGGGACGTTCTTGCCCACCCAGCCGTGATCGGCCCAGCAGTAGCCGTTGTCGCTGACCACCATGACCAGCGTGTCGTTCAACGCGTCCTGGGCGGCCAGCTCGTTCCACAGCGCGCGGAACAGATCGTCGACGGAGCGCAACGCCCGGAGCTGTGCCGCGCGGATGCGCCGGCCGTGCTCCGGGGTGCCGTCGGCGCCCCGGATGTAGGCGGGCTTGCCCTCCCTGCCGGTCCGCGCCACGGCGGGATTGCCGTCCCACGGCGGAACGGCGAGATCGGCGTACGCCGACTCCGGCCAGAACGGCTCATGCGGCGCGTACGGGGTCACGTACAGGAACCACGGACGCGGATCGCCCCGGCGCCGCCGTAAGAAGTCGACCGCGTACTGCCTGATCAACGAGGTGGTGTAGGCGGCCTGGGTGACGATGGTGCCGTTGAGGTTCCACCGGGCGTGCTCGTACAGGGGCGGATGCATGACCGCGTACTCGTCGAAGTACGGCGGAGCGTCCCGCAGATGCCACCCGTTGAGGTACTTGCCGACGATCGCGGTGCGATAGCCGCCCTGCTCGCGAAGCAGGCACGGGAGGGTGGAGCGCATGTCGAGCCGCTGCGGCCAAAGGTTCTGCAGGACCCCGTGGTTGTGCGCATACCGCCCGGTCAGGATCGACGCCCGGGACGGCCCGCACAGCGGCGTGGTCGCATACGCCCTGGTGAACGTGGTGCCGCGGATCGACGGGGTGGCCCACTCGGTGCCCAGCGGCTGGTCGTCGGTGACGAGGAGCACGATGTTCGGCCGGCCGCCCGGCCGCCGCCGGCCCGCGACGACCGGCTGAGGGGCGCTCCCGCAGAGCCCGCCCACCGCCGCCAGTCCGGCCGCCCCCGTCAGAAACCTGCGACGGTTCAGCAGGGGGCCGCCTGATCCCGCACTCGCACCGAACACGCACCGTAATTTATTGAGAACGCCAGGTGATGCAAAGGTTCGTTCCGTTCAGCGTGCCGTCATCGCTCTCGGGACGCTCCGGGCGGGCGGACGAACCGCGCCGACCCCCACGGTGCCGGTTCGGCGGGTCCCCGCGGTGCCCTCTCGGCGGGATCGTCCCCATGGCGCCGCTCCCCTTGCGATGCCGCTCCCGCCGGGCCGGCCCCGGATGCCGTGCCGGGCCCGGCCGCGAGGGCTCGAGGACGAGCGGCCGCCGGGCGGAGCGATGATCTCGGCGGACGGACGCGACGGCACGATGGCGGCAGGCCGGTGCGTCCCCCGTGCTCTCTACCGACGCCGTCCCGGCGGTGCCGTCAGGCGCCGGTATGGGTGATGCGGCGCCCGGTGATGCGGGTGGGGATGATCCGGATGAACGTCTCCTTCTCCCCGCCGGGCCACGGCTCGACGCCCGCCCGCCGCACCGAGGCGCGTTCCTCCTCGGAGTCCACATGGTGCGCGGACCCCTGGACCAGTACGCTCCAGCCCTCCTTCCGGTCGGGATCGATGTGGTCGATCTCGAAGCCCACCTTGTACTCGGCGCCGCTGATGCCGGTGCGCAGATCCTCATCCGTGGGGCTGCTGTGCGAGGTGCGGAAGACGATGGTGCCCTCGTGCAGCGCATAGTTGACCGGCAGCACCGTCACCCCGTAGCGGCCGGTGAACGCCAGCCGCCCGATGCCGCCCGGCGCGATCAGCCGCAGGCACTCGGCCTCGTCCAGATGCTGGGTCACCGGCTGCCGCCCCCGGTCCGGAGGGACGTGCGGGCCGTTGTCCGCCATCAATGACCTCTTCCCTGAGCTTCCCTGAGCTTCCCTGAGCGTCCGAACCTCTCCGTGGTCGCCTCTACCCCGCCGCCGATCTCCCGACTCCACACGCCCCCTGTGTTTCTCACGACTCTGCTCACGATCCCGCTCGCGTTCCCGACACGGCCCTCGCTCAGACGCCGGCACGACCTCGCTCATGCCCGGCGCGATCTCAGCGCGGCCTCGCCCGTGCCCTCCGGTGCGACCTCGGTGCGACCGGCTTGGAGCGGCCGTCGTCCGCCTGGACGGCCGAAAATCGAGACGATGGGCCCACGCGGACGAGCGCTCCGAGCCGCAGGAAGACTGGGGGACGGTGCAGCCTTCCAAGGGGCGCTCGATCAGCCTGGGGGACAGGAGGAGGAACGCCGGGCCGCCGTGCCCGTGAGGCGTCCTCACCCCTTGCCGTCCGGGATTCGTGCGTTCTACCAGGGCGGTTGCACAACCGGCGATCCGTTGCAGAACCAGCCCGTATCCGGCGGGCTTCCGTCGCCCTGGCCTGCGGTTTTACTCTGGGGTCGCTCATCACCCCTGGAGGGATCGCAACCGCTGCTGGCGGACGCTGACCGGGCCGGCCTGGAGGTCGCTCATCACCCCTGGAGGGATCGCAACGCCGTGTGGTCGGCCGGGGGCGGGGCGGTGCGCAGCAGTCGCTCATCACCCCTGGAGGGGTCGCAACGGCAGGTGGCGGCTGATGGCGCAGGTGACCTGGTAGCGGGTCGCTCATCACCTCTAGAGTGGGATCACACCGCGTTGTAGACGATCCGGGCAGCCTGCTCGAGAGGCGCTCATCCTCCCAGAGAGATCGCAACGCGTACTCCTGGGTATCGTGCAGGAGCACCCGAAGCAGTCGCTCATCACCCTTGGAGGGATCGCAACGCTCACCCTCAGCGAGCGTGCGCCTTGTATTTGAGGCGCTCATCATCCCTGGAGGGATCGTGAGCAAGCGAGCAGGCAACATGCTGATCCGCTCGCACAGGTTCAGCCGCTCGGTTCCTCATCATCCCTGGAGGGATCGCGACCCGGCTGCAGTCGGCCGCTGTGGTGATCAGCGCACGGAGGTCCTCATCACCCTCAGAGGCGGCACAACGAGAACGGCTGCGAGGCTTCCCCAAAACGACGCAGGAGTCGATCACCCTCTGGAAGGAGGGCTACCGGGCAGTGAGGGCCCTGGCCGGCGGCTGTGGGTGGCGCCCGGTCCGATGGTCACCGTTCAGCGGCCGGGCGGCGACGACCCGTCTGCATGCCGCGGACGACCATCGCCGCCGGCTCGCCGGCGCGCTCACCGCCAAGGCCGCCGCCGAACGGGCGTTCACCGGGCTGCTGCTCGGGCTGGGCGGTGTGGCGCTGCCGGTCGGCGGTCTCGGCGCCCCCGATCGGGCACCTGACGGGCGCGCCGGTGACAGCCCTCCCAAACGATCGAAGCCCAGGCGGAGCGAGCTGCTCTGACCTGGGCTTTCGGCTGGGTGGAGCCTAGGGGAGTCGACCCCCTGACACCCGGCTTGCAAAGGCCGTAACGATCAAGCCTCCTGACCAGCCGACTCTCTGACCTGCGCGTCCCTAGATCATTTCCTCGCAAGTGACCGTGAGTCCCCGCAACTCCCCCTGCCATCGGGCACGCAACGGGCACGGCCATGAACGGGGCGACTTCACCTGTTCTGGGTGGCCGGCAACCACACGCTGGGCGAGATCTCCACTGAGCTACCGGGAACGGGCTCGCGTATGAGCCGTAGACGAGTGATCATGTATTGGCCGCGCTCGCGGGCGTCCACCACTTCCGGCCAGAGTGCCGTTGCCTCTGGCTGCCAGGCGGATCCTATGTAACCGCTGTACGAGCACACGGCCACGGGACGGACTCTGGCATCCCAGGTTGGGTCTGGTAGCAAGATCGCGGGGTAGTAGGCTCCGCGTTCATCCTGGTACATGGGGTCAAGAGCGGCCAGTTGCGTTAGCCGCGCCTCGTTGTGCTCGTAGTGGGTGCCGCTCAGCCTGAAGTAGACGCCAAAGCGGTCCGGATGGACGGGAACGAGCCGTCGGCCCCAGGTGAGCAGGCCGGTCATGTAGAAGCGCCGGGCGTTGTCGAGGTCACGGACCCTGATCCCATCAGGCAACCCGTCAACTTCCCATGGCGGTACCGACTGCCCCATAGCTCTCCTCCACCTCGCCAAGACGCCATCATCACCGACCCATCGGCGATACGCGGGCGATCCGGCTTATTGCTCCGAGTAGGAGCCGAACCGGAGAGCGCACAGCACAGTTCCGCCTGCCTGGTCTTCCCGTCTGCCGTCGTCCCACCCTCCGGGGAGCGGGCCAGGGCCAGGGCGTGAAGGTGGAGCGCCCCACTGGACGAACGACCTTCGCGCCCTGGCCCTGGTCTGCTCGGCTGTGCCTGGGACGGCGGTGGGCGGGAAGACCAGGCTTCCACCGCCACCACAGATCACCGGTTCCCGTGCGGGCTGGGCTTCCCGGAGCCGGAGTGCCCCCGCCGGAGGCGTTGTCTGTCTGCCGGGTCCTGGTGGAGGCTGGGTGCGTTGTCGGCTGTCGGAGGGGCGCTGTGCTCGCTGCGTTCGTGGGCCTCGTGGTCGGCGGGCTGGTGGGAGCGCTGTGGGGGGCCAGTAGCGGTTATGAGGCTTCCGACAGTGCGATAGGCACTGGCCTGCTGGGGGGTTTTGCGGGGACGTGGGTCGGTTTGATCGTGGCATCGGTGCGTAACTGGTCGAGCCGTCGTGGGCGTCGCCAAGAACGCTGAGGCGGCGGCGCGTACCCCGTGACCGCCGGTACAGCGGGGCACCTGGCGACGGGTTCGCGATGCGCGGCCGGCCGGACCGGCGGCCGGTGACCGGCGCCCACGCCGCACGCGCCGGACGGCGGGGCCGGGCGGCCGGGGCGGCGGCGCGAGCGCCGCCGCCTCTTGATCCCAAAAGGCTTAATTCGGCAAGGAAGATCAGTGGCGTGGCTGGCCGTGCTCCAGGTATCGGGTGCTGCCGTCCTGGCGGGCGGCTTGGCCCTGCACGATGCGGCGGGCGAGCCGGGTGATGGTCAGTTCGTGGACCTGGGCGACGTCGTGGAACTCGTATCGCGTGATCTCGGCCGGGTCGAGCTGGATCTTGTCGAGGTACTCGGCGGTGAGCGTGCCGCCGTCGAACAGGAACAGCAGCTTGTCGCCCTCGATCTGGTTGGGTGCCCAGTCGATCACCAGCAGACGGCCGATCGACGGGGAGATCCCGAGTTCCTCCCGCACCTCTCGGGCGGCGGCTTCGGTAGGGGTCTCGCCGTGTTCGAGATAGCCGCCGGGGATGTCGCGGTAGTCCTTGTAGGAGGGCACGACCAGCAGAACGCGGTCTTGCTCGTCGAAGAACAGGACGCCGGCTGCGACACGGGGACGGGCGAAGCTCTCTGTGGGATCTGGGGTCACCTGCACGACTCTAGGAGATGGGCTAGATGACCTTCATCCTGCGGGCTAGCTCTGCGAGCTTGCGACTGCGCTTGCCCGCGCTGGTGGTGCGGAGTCGTAGGACGAGCTGACGGCTCATGATGTGGTCGTGCACCTGCTCGGGGGCTCGGCGCTCGGCGGTCAGTAGCTTCTCGATCGCCTGCTCGGTCATGTTGCGGGCGAGATAGGCGTTCACCACTTCGAGGGCGTGGCGGACGCGTCGCTCAACCGGTAGTCCTCTGGTGTCCACGCGGGGGATGAGATCCAGGGCGATCTGTACATCACCGAGGGACATCGCTGCCGTGACCCGGTGGATCTTGACGTTGGTGGGGCCGAATGCCGTCCAGAGGTGGTTTGCGTCCGTGCCGATGAGCGTCGCCATCTCCTCGGCCTCGTCCAGGTACTCGGCGGCGGTGCTGCGGTCGCCGGCCCGCGCGGCGGCGACTGCTCCAGGGAGCAGCAGCGTTCCGTAAATCGAGACGATCTCCGGCGCGGAGGGGGTGAGTTCGCGGCGGAGGTAGTCGGCCGCCTTGCGGGTCATCTCCTTAGAGTCGCTGTGCCGGTCTTGGGTGTGCAGGGAGTGGATCACCGATCGGAAGAGTGAGCCGATCACGGCCGGGTCTTCGGATCGTTCGGCGGCGGCAAGACCCTTCTGGGCGGCGATCCATGCGAGATCGGCCTCTCCCAGCTTGGTAAGGATCATCGCAGCGGCCTGGTTGGCCAGGGCTGCCACGCGCTCGGCGCTACGGTGCTCGTCGCCGATGTACTCGCGGGCGGCAAGCTGTGCCTGAGTGATCAGCTCGGGAAGCCTTCGGAGCATGAGGCCATAGCGGGATGCCTGGTACGCCTCCATGACCTCAGCGAGATCGCGTTGTAGCTGGTCGAGTCGCGGGGCCTCGTGGTCTGCCTCGATGGTCCGCAGCAGCGGTGAGAGCTGCCGGTGATCGGTGAGAGCGGTCCGAACCGCCGACACGCCCGGCACTTCACGGGTGGGTTTGTCCGGCGTTGGCTCGCCGATCAGGTCGAAGACCGAGACTCCCAGCGCGTCGGCCAGTGCGCGAATGACGGACAAGCGGTCCAGGGGTGCCCGGTCGTTTTCGATCTTGCTCAGCCAATCCACGGTCCGGCCGACCAGTCCGGCCAGCACCTCTTGGGGCATGCCGCGCCGGACTCGATGCCAGGCCACACGCTGGCCTGGAGTCAGGCTCTCCCATTGATCGGTCATGGCCTGCCTGAAGCCTCCGGGGGATCCCGGAATTTCTTTCCGGGTTGAGGTCTACCAGCGGTTCTAGCTTCTCGACACGTCAGAACGCAATGGGTTTGCGTGATGACGGCTTTGAGCAGGGTCGAACGCTCCGGGAGGAAAGTGCATGAGTCAGGCGCATCGCGGGGGTGAAAGCGCTCCGTGCGCGTCCTGCGGTAGGCGTGGATGGAAGTGGCTCCATCCTCGCCGGGCGGTGTTGGTCGGGCGGCGGGATGAGCGGTCGGGGCCTGGGCTGACGCGGACGCCTTGTCTGCGGTGCAGCCCTCCACGGGTGACGCGGGCGGCGTGACGAGTCTGCGGGGTGGCCGACTGTCTTGGTCACCGAGATCGGATGACTGATCGGTGGTCGAGGTGCGCGTTTGGCGTGCTGGCGGGTCGTTCAGGAGGTGATGGGTTCATGCGTGGTGCGGGGCGGGCGATGGATGCCCCTCGGGAGCGGGACTTGCAGCGGTTGCGGTTGTGGGCGTTGGCGCAGGCGTTGCGGGCGCATGGGTTCGCGGCGGAGCTGGCGGAGTCCGATCCGCTGCTGGTGGTCGCCGGCGGGCCGGGGGTGCTGGTGCAGGTGCGCTGTCAGGTCCGGGACGAGTGCGGCGGTGAGCTGTGGTTCCGGTCGGCGAACGGCGTGATGATCGCTCCGGCCGATGACGCGCATCTGCATGAGGCGGTGGTGGCGGTCAAGGGCCTGGCGGTGCCCGATGCCGGGGCGTAGCGGCGGATACTCCCGCTGCGCGGCGCTGCACGGCATTGACCTGCATGTGGTGGCGGGTACTGAGGTCCCCATGTCTGACCCTCGTGTGGTCCACCTGGAGGCCCTGTGCCGCTGCCTGGAACAGCTCGGCGGCGGGTTCGGCGCTGCGCTGGTGCGGGCCTGGGATGGTCCGGTGGTGCTGCGGGTCACCTATCCGCATCCGGCCCGGCCGGCGGAGGACATCGGCTGTGTCCTGGAAGAGGGCGAATGGTGGTTCGCCTGGAGCGACGGGCGGACCATCGGCCCGGCCGATGACCCCGAGGGCGTGGCGCGCGTGATCGTCCGCGACCCCGGGAGGGGGCCGGTATGAGCAGGGCGGCGACGGCGACGGCGACGGATGAGACGGGCCGGTGGGTGCCGAACGTGCGCGCCGACCGGTTGGAGGCGGTGTGGCGGCTGGCGCGGCGGGAGTTCGGCGGGGAGTTCCCCACCGTCACGATCTGGTATGGGCTGACCTCCGGTCTGTGGCGGGCGATGGTGCCCGGCCCCGGCGGCTGGCGCTTGCTCGAATCACCCGAACCCGACGACCTGCGGATGCAGATCCGGGGCGCGGTGGGGTTCTGGCCGGTGTACGGCTCCCAGCACCACCGGTGCTAGAGGGCACGGCAGCATGGGAACGGGGTGAGGTGGTGGGGCGGGCCAGTGCGGCGCGTGATGTTCGTCGGCTGCTGGATGCGGGGTTGCGCCTGGCCTACGGCGACTCCGAGGAGGGCCGGGTCAGCGAACAGGCGTTCCTGGAGGTGGAACGGCTGGCCGTCAAGCTGTCTCGTCGGCACGGTCAGTTGCGGTTTTTGGGGATGCTGGCGGCCACGGTGCAAGGCGGGGTGGGGGGGCTGGCGCGGCTGACCGGTCGGTCCCCGGACGACATCGCCGCCGAGCACACCGGTTTTTGCTCCGATCGCGGGCTGCGGGAATGGATGGCCGAGGTCATGCGTACCCCTCCGGGTGCCGCGTGGTCACCGCCTCCGGCGGATGCGCCGATAGCTCCGGCGATGGCGCTGGTCCATCTGCATGTCACGGTCTGCCTGGCCCTGTGCCGTGCGACGGATTGACGACCCCTTCCCCTCGTGGGCTGGTTGAAGGTCCTGGTCAGGGCTGGGGTCGGGGGTGACGGGCTGGGGTGGTGGGCGTTAGAGTGCCGTAGGCGCTTGTGCGCTCATGTACCTAAGTCGTCAGGTGGTCGCCATGCCGAGTCTGGAGTTCGAGCCCCCCAAGTACGCGCGTGTCGTGCTGGAGCTGCGGCGGCGGATCGAGGAGGGCCAGTATCCGCCCGGCTCGATGCTGCCTTCGGAGTCGCAGCTCGTGCGGGAGTTCGCGGTCGGCCGTACCACCGTGGTCCGGGCGTTGCAGATGCTCCAACAGGAGGGGTGGATCGTCCGTGAGCACGGGCGGGGCTCGTTCGTGAAGGGGCGGCCGGCTTCCGAACGTGAGGTGACCCGGCCCGGCCTGGCGGTGCTCGACCAACCAGAGGCCCGCGATGGGGTGAGTCTCGTCCAGGTGGGCACGGTGCCGGCGCCCTCGCCCGTGGCGGCCGTGCTGGGCCTGGCCGAGGGTGCCTCGCTGGTCATGCGGCGTTGGGTGAGCACGCGGGACGGCATCCCCTCCGAGTTGGTGACCTGCTGGTTTCCGCCGGAACTGGCCTACGGCACCGATCTTGGATCGGACTCGCCGCTGCCGGTCGGTGTCCGCGCGCACCTGCGCTCTGTCAGGCAGTTGCGCATCGACCACATCGCCGAACGGCTCACCGCCCGCCTGCCCGATGCGGACGAGCCGACGTTGCTCCAGGTCGGCTCCTCTGATCCGCTCCTGTCGATCCTGGCGACCGCGCATGACGCCACCGATGCGGCGCTGTTCGCAGTCGAGATCGTCATGCCCGGCACTCTGCATGAGCTGGAAGACGTTTACAGTGTCCCCGACTGACCGCCCGAGTGTGACCTAGGTCACCTACTCCGCCACTTGTCCGCATGAGTTGATCGCTTATGCTGACAGCAGTCCACTTGATCGGACGAGTGGATGGGCGGAGAAGGAGTGATGTGAATGGGTATTCAAGGGCGGATTCCGGTGGAGTTCGGGCAGGTGTTCCCGCACGGCGTGTACGCGACCGGGCAGGCCGAACCGCTGACCAACTTCGACACCAAGCGGCAGGAGATCGACAAGGACACCGGTCTGCCGGTGTGGGTGGTGGACGTGTACGACGCCGACCCGGCCGCCAGGCACAAGGCGTCGGCGATCCGGGTGCGGGTCATCGCGCGGGAGTGCCCGGTGCTGCCGGAGCCGGTGATGGGGCCGTTCCGGCCGGTGGAGTTCACCGGAATGACGGTGACGCCGTATGTGGAGGTGTCCGGCAGGAACCCGCAGGGTGAGCCGATCACCCGTATCGCCTACTCCTACCGGGCGACCGGCGTCCAGGCCCCCGGCGGCTCGGCGGCGGGTCGGGGCGGTGCTCGCCCGGCGGCTGGTAAGGACGCGGCCTGATGTCCGGGCGGGTGTCGGCGCTGTCGCTGCCGGTCGGGTCCGGGGCCTCCAGCGAGTTCCGGGCCTTCCGGTCCCGGACGCCGCTGTTCACCGTGGCGGCCGGTCGGCTGCTGGTGACCTTCACCCTTCCGGAACGGCTGGGGGCCGGTGAGGTCGAGTTCGCCCGGCGGCTGGCCGAACAGGCGGCGGCGTACGCGGTCGAGGTCGAACGGCTCTACCGCTCCGGACACTCCTCGGCCCGGACTAGCAAGGGGGCGGCGTGACCCGGTCCTCGTTCATGTCGCAGAGCGTGCTGTTGGGCGCGGACGCCCGCATCACCTGCTCCACGTACCCGGACCGGCCCGAAAGCGGACCGATCCTGAGCATCAGCACCGGTGACCTCAACCTGATGATCTCGTCCGCGACCCGTGGCCGGGCGACCGATAACGACCTGGCCACGGCCCGGCGGCTGGCCGAGGCGGTCACGGCCTACGTCGCCGAGATCGAACGCCAGCACTCCGAGAACACCCGCTGCGACACGTCCACCCCGGACACGTCGGCGGCCTGACTGCTGTAGGTGGGGCGGCTGGAGCTGGTCCCTCCAGCCACCCCGGTTCTCTCCCCAACCAGTGCAGAAGTGAAGAGGTGAACAAGCGTATGTCGTGGGAGTTCCGCAAGGTCAAGCCAGGTGACAACGTCGCCGTCGAAGCCCAACGGGATCCGTTCGCCGCACCGAAGTGGGCGCCTCCGATCTGGCACATGCCCGAGGGCCTGGTCCTGCTCGTCAACCTGCTCCGCCTCCTGCTGCGGGCGGTCGTGTTCTGCCTGCGGCACCCGATCGCGGTCGGCTCGGCGGTGGTGGCCGGCTGGCTCGGCTGGCGGTACGGCTGGCGCGTGCCCGCCCTCGTCGGCGTCCTGGTCGCGGTCGGCCTGGGCGTGTGGGCGGCGATGGATCGGGCCTCGTTCCTGCGCCGGGTCTACCGTCCGGCGCGGGCGCGGTGGCGGGGCTGGTGGGTGTACCGGCGGCACTGGCAACCGGTCCTCGTCACCGCCGGACTCACCAAGACCCACCGGGGCCGCGAATACCTGCCCACGCTGCGCCGGGTCGAGTGCGGCCCGGCCTCGGACCGGCTGCTCGTCCAGATGCTCAAGGGGCAGGCTCCCGACGCCTGGGAGAAGGTCGCCCCGAACCTGGCGCACGGTTTCGGCGCCACCCTGGTCCGGGTCCGCGAGGGGAACCGGCCCGGCCGTGTGTGGCTGGAGTTCGTTCGCGTTGATGCCCTGGCGTCTCCGATTCCGGCGCTGCCGATCCCGGACGCGGCGGCGGTGGACCTGCGGGCGGTGGAGGTCGGCCGCCTGGAGGACGGTTCGCCGTGGCGGCTGCGGCTGCTGGGCACCCACGTGCTCGTGGCCGGGGCGACGGGTTCCGGGAAGGGCTCGGTGCTGTGGTCGGTGATCCGCGCCGTGCTGCCACTGATGGTCGCCGGGCTGGTCGAGGTCTGGGCCATCGACCCCAAACGGATGGAACTCTCGTATGGCCGCCCGCTGTTCGAGCGGTTCGGCCGCTACTCCTCCGACCCTGGCGGTGGCATGGTCGCCCTGCTGGAGGAGGCCGCTGGCGACATGAACGCCCGCGCCGACCAGTTCGCCGGCCACACCCGCACCTTCACGCCTACGGTGGAGCATCCGTTCCGGCTGATCATCGTGGATGAGCTGGCGTTCCTGACCGCCTACAGCCCCGAACGCGACCTGCGCAAACGCGCCGAATCCGCGTTGGCGATTCTGACCAGTCAGGGCCGGTCGGTCGGGTACTGCGTGCTCGGCGCGCAGCAGGACGCCCGCAAGGAGGTCAACAACCTGCGCAACCTGTTCCCGGACCGGATCGCGCTGCGGCTGGATGAGGACGAACAGGTCGACATGGTCCTGGGCGACGGCGCACGCGACCGCGGGGCGCTGGCCGACCAGATCTCGACCGTTCCGGAGGTCGGGGCCGGCGTCGGGTTCGTCCGGCTGGAGACCTGCCCGGACCCGGTGCGGGTGCGGGCGGCGTACGTCTCGGATGAGGACATCCGGCAGATGGTCGCCTACGCGCTGTCCGGTGGCGCCTACCGGCCGGAGGCCGCATGACCGGCACCGCTGAGACCACCGCCTCGGCTCCGGTCAAGACGCTCGCGCCGCTGGCGCGGGAGGTCGTCAAGGCGGTCGCCATCGAGCACGGGGTGTGCATCCGGCCGGTGCCGATGCGGCGGGTCAACCTGGCCACCGGCGAGAGCGAACGCTTCGACGTGCCGTGCGGGCACACGCTGGCCTCGGTCTGCCCGTCCTGCGCCGAACGCAAGCGCAAGCTCCGCGCCGTGCAGTGCGCCCAGGGCTGGCACCTGGACACCGAACCGGTGATCGAGCGGGCCGACCCCAACGCCGAACAACGCCACCTGATGCAACTACGCGCCCACGCCCAGGCCCGGCGGGACGCGGTCGAGGCGGACGGGCCGGACGAGCACGGGGACCTGGCCTGGTGGGACGGGCTCCTGCTGGAACTCGATCGGGAGATCGAACGCACGGGCGTCGCGGGCAGGCTCCGCACCGGCGACCAACGCTCCCGGCGGACCCGCTCCACCCGGCGGCGTCAGGACGTGCCCGACCTGCCCCGCCGGCCAGTGGAGAACCGCACGGTCGGGCGGACCTTCCTCGGCAAGGGCGGCCGAACGTTCCGGCCGTCGATCTTCCTGACCCTCACCCTCGACTCCTACGGCAAGGTGCGGGCGGACGGCACACCCGTCGACCCGAGCACCTACGACTACCGGCGGACGGCCAGGGACGCGCTGCACTTCTCCAAGCTGATCGACCGGTTCGTGCAGAACCTGCGCCGCTTCGTCGGCTACGACGTCCAGTACTTCGCCACCGTCGAACCCCAAAAGCGGCTCGCCCCGCATCTGCACATGGCCATCCGCGGCACCATCTCCCGCGCCGACCTCCGCCGCGTCGCGGCGGCCACCTACCACCAGGTGTGGTGGCCCTCCACCGACCGGATCGTCTACCCCAACGGGCGGCTACCGGTCTGGGATCCAGCGGCCGGTGACGACGGCGCGGGCGGCTACGTCGACCCGGACACCGGGGAGGTGCTGCCCACCTGGGATGAGGCACTGGACGCGATCGGCGCCGACCCGGACGCCACGCCGCTGCACGTGGTCCGGTTCGGTGAGCAGGTCCACGCCGAGGGGGTGCTGGCGGATACGCCGGACGCGCGGCGGTGCATCGGCTACCTGACCAAGTACCTGGTCAAGAACGTCGCCGAATGCCACGCACCCGAGACCGAAGCCCAGCGGGCGCACGTCGACCGGCTGGCCGACGCCCTGCGCTATGAGCCGTGCTCGCCCACCTGTGCGAACTGGCTGCGCTACGGGGTGCAGCCCCACAACCCCCGGCCCGGCCTGGTCCCCGGCTTCTGCAAGGGCAAAGCCCACCGCCGCGAACACCTCGGCTACGGCGGCCGGCGCGTCCTGGTCTCCCGGCGCTGGTCCGGCAAGACCCTCGCCGACCACAAGGCCGACCGCAAAGCCTGGATCCTCGCCCGGCTGGCTGAGGCGGGCATCCCGGCGGCCCGGCCCGACGAGCCGAACGGCACCTACGCCTGGGAACGCGCCGGACCCGGCGACCCCGACGTACGGCCACTGGACGAACGACTGCTCCATCTGATCGACGAACGCCTACGGCGACGCGCACAACTCGACCAAGCGACACAGGCTCAACTCTCGGCAACTGCGGAGGCGGCGTGACCGAGCGGAAGGACATGATGCAGCTCGACCCTGATGACCGGCTGCTGACCGTTGCGGAGGCGGCCGAACTGCTCAACACGAGTCCGCGGTTCCCTCGGCGGTTGATCGAGGAGCGGCGGATCCGCTTCGTTCGCTATGGGAAGCGGCACGTTCGTATCCCTGAGTCGGCGCTTCGGGAGTTCATCGCGGCGGGCCTGGTGGAGCCGGTGACGGTGCGGGGTCGGTCGAGGGGACGGGCGGCCTGATGGCTGGGAAGCGTCGGTTCGGAAGAGTTCGGCAACTGGCGTCGGGGCGTTGGCAAGCCCGCTACAAGGGTCCGGACGGCATCGACCGGCCGGCTCCGCACACGTTCGCCACCAAGACGGAGGCGAACCGATGGCTCGCCCTGAAAGAGGCGGAGATCCTGGCGGGTGACTGGCTGAACCCTGACGCGGGGCGGGTGCCGTTCAAGGAGTACGCGGAGGCGTGGATTCTGGAGCGTCCGAACCTGCGGCCTTCGACGGTGGCGCGGTATGAGGCGCTGGCCCGGCTGCACCTGGTGCCCACGTTCGGCAAGTTGGATGTGGGCGACATCAACGATGCGCACGTGCGGCGGTGGCGGAAGACGCTGCTCGACAACGGCGTCGGGCCGGTCACTTTGGCGAAGGCGTATCGGCTGCTCAAGGCGATCATGGGCACGGCGGTCTCGGACGGACTGACCAAGCGCAACCCGTGCAACATCAAGGGCGCGAGCGTGGAGCGCTCGCCGGAGCGACCGGTCCTCAGCATCGGGGAAGTGTTCGCCCTGGCCGATGCGATCGACGCGCGGTACAAGGCGCTCGTCCTGCTGGCGACGTTCGCCAACCTGCGGTGGGGTGAGGCGGTGGCGCTGCGCCGCAAGGATCTGGATCTGGAGGCGGGCACGGTGCGGGTTGAGCGGGTGCTTGTCGAGGTGAGCGGTCGTCCGTTGCACTTCGGTCCGCCCAAGACGGAGGCGGGTGTGCGTACGCTTCCGATCCCGAAGGTCGTGCTCGGCGCGGTGAAGGAGCATGTCGAGCGGTTCGCCCAGGACGGGGATGAGGGCCTGGTCTTCGTCGGGGAGAAGGGCGCGATGCTGCGGCGGCCGAACTTCCGGCGCAACTGGCTGCGGGCGCTGGACAAGGCGGGCCTCAAGGGCGTCCGGTTTCACGACCTCCGGCATACCGGCAACACGCTGGCGGCCATCGCCGGCGCGACGCTCCCCGAGTTGAAGCAGCGGATGGGGCACGCCAGTGATCGGGCGGCCATGATCTACCTGCACGCCACCGATGAGCGGCACCGGGAGATCGCGGACACGCTCAGCGCGATGGCCAAGAAGGAACTCAAGCGGCGGAACCGATCGGGCACGCAACGGGCACGGAAGCGGCGGCGGGCGTCCTGAACGATCAAGGCCCAGGTCGAGAAAGAGGCTCTGACCTGGGCTTTCGGCTGGGTGGAGCCTAGGGGAGTCGAACCCCTGACACCCGGCTTGCAAAGCCGGTGCTCTGCCAACTGAGCTAAGGCCCCCTGGTTCTCACGGTCGGGGTCGTGTGCTGGAGAACCGCGACCGATCGTACACCGTGACGCCGCCGGTCGAAGCGGAGCGGGTGACCGGGAGGGGGACAACGATGTGGCGGCAGAGTCCGAGTTGCCGGATTCTGCTGACAGGTCACCCAGTGTGGTCGGATGATAGCGGTGAGGCGCCGGATGAGTTCGAGCGGCCGAGGGGCACCGGTCGGCGCAGGCCTGTTCCGGCTGCCGCCGAACACCAGCGTATCGGGCGTTTCGCCCTGAAGACAGGGCGGCATGTCGCGCCGCTCCGTTCATCGCGCGGCATGCCGCCGAACCCCCCGACACCAGGAGAACGAAGAATGCCCCAGACCAACGAGCCGCAGGGCCCGGCGGAGATTCAGCTGATGGGCCAGGTGGACGTCCATCTGAACGCGCACAGGCCCACCGAACCGGACGAAGAGGAGGTCCTGCGGCAGCTCTACGGCGATCCCGACCCCGACGGGTTCTTCCGCAGCGCCGGCGAGGCGGACGAGGAGGCGACCGACTGATGGGCACCGCAGCAGGGATGCTGGCGGCCGCCCGCGCCGACATCGGGCTGTCCGGCCGCCCCAACAAGATCACCCGGGATTACGCCTCCCGGAACGGCAACGAGTTCCTGTCCGCCCCGTGGTGCGACATGGCCGTCACCTACTGGGCGCGCAAGAGCGGCAACCGCGCCGCCGTCCTGCCGGGCGGGGACCGCGCCTACACGGTGTGGCACGCCCAGGACTTCCAGAAGATCGGCCGCTGGTACAGCGGGACGGTCGCCAACGTCAACCGCGCCAAGCCGGGCGACATCGTGTTCTTCGACTGGGGACAGTCCAACTCGATCGGCGCGATCGACCATGTCGGCGTCATCGAGAAGGTGCTCGGCGGCGGGCGCGTGCAGACCATCGAGGGCAACACCGGGGACGCGGTCCGCCGCCGCGTCCGGTCCGCCTCGGTGATCGCCGGCTACGGCCGTCCCGCGTACGGGGTCGACGACTACAAGTGGGACGGCAAGGTGCCGGCGGGCGAGCCCGCGCTGGTCAAGGGCGACACGGGCAAGCGGGTCCGCGATCTGCAGAGCGCCCTGATCAAGGCCGGCTACAAGCTGCCCCGCTACGGCGTCGACGGTGACTTCGGCGACGAGACCGAGGCCGCCGTCAAGAAGCTGCAGGCCGACCATCCCGACATCGTCCCCAAGGTCACCGGCAAGTACGACCAGCAGACCGCCACGGCCCTGGCCAAGAAGCTGGGGCAGGAGCCGCCGAAGCCGGCCCCGAGCAAGCCCAAGCCGCCCAAGGCACCGTCGACGCCCGCGCCGCCGTGGCCCGGCCGGTACCTGCGTCAGCCTCCGATCATGCGGGGGGACGATGTCCGTCGCTGGCAGGCCCGCATGAAGGAGCGCGGCTGGCGGATCACCGTCGACGGGGCCTATGGGCCCGAGTCGGAGCGGGTGTGCCGGGCGTTCCAGGCCGAGAAGGGCTTGGAGGTGGACGGCATCGTCGGCCCGATCACCTGGCGGATGACCTGGGAGGCGCCGATCACGTGAGGGCGGCCGAGACCTGAGCGAGGAGGCCCTCCGCCGCGCTGCACCCGTCCAGACCCCGGCGTCCGCGCCGGGACCTGGACGGGTGCAGGCGTGGAACGTCCGGTGGATCGCCTCACCGGCAGGGCTCTTCACAGAACACGGCCCGTACGGCGCGAGGCGCGTTCATGCGCTTCGCAGGCCGTGAACGGGCCGCGGCGGGGTCATGCGTTGTCACCGGGACGTCCCCGGTGGTCGCGGGGATGTCCCCGGTCGAGATCAGCTGTCAGAGGATGTGGCCTCGGTCCACAGGTCCAGCTCGGCGCGGTCCTGCTGCAGTCGACGCCACACGACCAGCCCGCCAAGAGCGATGACAGCGAGAATGATCAGCTTCTTCACGGTGCGGACCCCTTCACCTCGACAATGTCGACCCGGGACGGCCAGTGGACACTTCCCCGGGCTCTCCGCAGCCTAGCAACCGGGACGGGCGTCTCCGCACCCCGTGGCCCAATTTCACCCCACGTGCCGGGCTTCCCATGGTCAGGGCGTGTGGAATCCCGGAGGAAGGGCGATAACAGGACTGTTGCCGACACGAAGGTCAGGCAGTCCGATGGGCGTACAGGACGACTTCGACCTCTGGGAGTCCGAGCTGCAGGGTCTGCTCCCTCCCTCACCCGACCCTTACGACGACGGCATCCCCGATCCGTCCTCGACGCCGTCCGGGCCGAAGAGCACTCCCTCCGCCGATTCCTCCGGACGGCAGGACGCCGCCGGGGACGACTCCACGGGACGCCGTCCCGGCGGCCGCTGCCTCCTGGTGACCCTCGCGGTGATCGCCGTGGGGTGCGGTCTGCTTTGTTACCTGGGCGGCTGGGTCCTGGCCGCCGCCGTTCTGGCGGTGTGCTCCCTCATCCTCTTCCTGTGGCGCATCGGCTGGTGAGCGGCCGTCCGGCCGACCACCGAGCCGACCGCCGGCCGCCGGGCGGGTGACAGACCTGCCCTCGCCCCACCAGGCCGACCACCGAGCCGCCGGAGCCGGGGCCGGGGGGCGGGCGGCGGATGTTCCACGTGGAACCTTGCGATCAACGGGAGGCCCGGTCGGCCGAGAAGGGCTCCTCGGCCACGGGCGGGGAGACCTCCGACGGTGCCGGCGGCCCGGCGGGCTGCCTGCTCATGGCCAGGATCGAGCCGCCGAGGATGAGCACGAAGGCCGAGACGATGATCGGCGTGAAGGGCTCGCCCAGGAAGACCACCCCGGCGAGCACCGCCACCGCCGGGTTGACGTAGGTGAAGACCACGGCCCGCGCCGGCCCGACCTCACGGATCAGGGCGAAGAAGATCACGAACGCCAGCGCCGTGCAGATCACCGCCAGGCCCGCCAGCGCCGCCAGCACGCGACCGGAGGGCATGGCGTCCGGCCAGGTGGCGGCGGCCGGTCCCGCCGACAGCGCGGTGGCGAACGTCAGGCAGACCGCGGTCATCGGCAGGCCGGGCACGTCCGACAGGCGCCGCGCGGCCAGCAGCGGCCCCAGGGCGTATCCGCAGGCGGTCAACAGGACCTCGACGATCGCCCGGGCGTCCCCGCCGCGCAGACCGGGCGCGGTCAGCACGGCGACGCCGGCGAACCCGATCGCCAGGCCCGCCCAGCGCCGTCCGCCGATCCGTTCCGACCCGCCGGTCAGCCGTCCCGCCAGCACCGCCAGGATCGGGGTGACCGCGATCAGCAGCCCGGTCATCGAGCTGGTCAGCCGATGTTCGGCGTGCGCCAGCAGCCCCCAGGGGAGGACCATGTCCACCACGGTGAAGGCGGCCAGCGTCGGCCAGTGCCGGCGGACCAGGTCCGCCAGGCCGCCCGCCCCGAGCGCGCATAACGCCAGCGGCAGCAGCACCACGGCCCCGACCGCGGTGCGCGTGAACACCACCATCGGCACCGAGACGCCGCCCTCCACGGCGACCTTGATCATCAGGTACGGAACGCCCCAGATCACGCTCATCAGCGTGAACAGCACCCATCCTCGGCGGCTCACGGTCCTCCCCGATCACGACGGCGCCGCCCGTCGGACGGCGCGGCGTATGCTCATCCACACCCGGGCGGCCCGAGCCGCCACGGGCTCTTCGCGTTTCCTTCTCGGCGGCTTTCCTCCCCGGCGGCATGATCGGCATCACCCCTCACTTCTCTCCGCCTCGCGGCCCGGGACCCCGCGCCCCGCCCCGGCGGGTCCGCCGCGGCCACGAGGCCCGTGGCGCATCCCGGCGCGGCGCGGATGCGACGAGGCGCGCACGGATCCGGAACGTTCGTCCGGGGAGGCGGCAGAGGCGATCGCGGGAAATCGGGGAAGAATGGGCACGGCGATGTCACAAGGAGGTGCGCATGACCGAGCGGCCGGCGGCGGCCAGCGGTGAGTTCGCGCTGGGCGGTGCCCTGCCGGTGAACCGGCTGGGGTTCGGGGCGATGCGGATCACCGGCCCCGGAGTATGGGGGGAGCCGGAGGATCGGGACGAGGCCATCCGGGTGCTGCGCCGGGCCGTCGAGCTGGGCGTGAACCTGATCGACACCGCCGACTCCTACGGGCCGTTCGTCAGCGAGGACCTGATCGCCGAGGCGCTGCACCCCTACCCGGACGGGCTGGTGATCGCCACCAAGGGCGGCTTCACCCGGCAGGGACCGGGGATCTGGCAGCCGGTGGGGCGGCCGGAGTATCTGCGGCAGTGCGTGGAGATGAGCCTGCGGCGGCTGAAGCTGGAGCGGATCGACCTGTATCAGCTGCACCGGATCGACCCGAAGGTGCCGCTGGAGGACCAGGTCGGCGTGCTGCGCGACATGCGGGACGAGGGCAAGATCCGCTACATCGGCCTGTCGGAGGTCGATGTGGAGCAGCTCGAGGCCGCCCGCCGGATCGTCGACATCGTCACCGTGCAGAACCTCTACAACCTCACCCAGCGGGACCACGAGCCGGTGCTGGAGCACTGCGAAAAGCACGGCATCGGCTTCATCCCCTGGTTCCCGCTGGCCACCGGCAAGCTCGCCGCCTCCGGCGGGGTGCTGGACGACGCCGCCGAACGCCACAACGCCACCCCGGCCCAGATCGCCCTGGCCTGGCTGCTGCACCGTTCTCCGGTGATGCTGCCCATCCCCGGCACCTCCAAGGTCGCCCATCTGGAGGACAACGTCGCCGCCGCCACGATCTCCCTCGCCCCCGAGGAGGTCGACCGCCTCTCCGCCCTCGCCTGACCGGCCCGGGAAGGCCGGCGAGCGCGGCGGGCGTTCCCCGAGGCCCGGCGGGGTCGCGACGCCGGCGCGGGACCGTCGGTCCCGGCTCGGCCCGGCTCAGTCCCGGCCGGTGAACAGGGCGGTGACGGCCTCCAGGTCGGCCTCGGAGACGCGGATGACGCCGAGGCGGGCGTACCAGTGGACCCACACCGGCTCCAGGCCCGGCTCGTTGGCGAAGTCGAGGGCGGAGACGCGTCCATGGGCGTGGGCGACGGTGCGTTCCGCCAGGCGCTGGATCTCGGCGGGGGTGCGCCAGCCCACGTTGCGGGCCTCGTCGGCGCCCGGGGCGAGATCCCCGGTGACGGTGGCGGCGTAGATGCTCCAGTCGTGCCCGGCCCGCCGGCCGGGCGCGACCGGGCGGCGGCACCGGTTGGGCAGCCATCCTCCGGTCAGCGGCCGCAGGGACACGACCGTCAGGCCCAGCTCTTCACCGGTCTCCGCCCGTGCGGCGTCTTCGGGGGTGCCGTGGTCGTCCACGTGCCCGGCCACGGGCGCGATCCCCACCGGGGGACGCACGCGTTCCAGCAGCAGGCGGGCCCCGTCGCCGCGCACGATGTCGATCCCGACCGACCGGTGGTCGCACACCGGCACGCCGGGGGCGGGGGCCTGGGGGAAGGGTCCGCCGGTCCGCGCCCATTCCTCGGCGGGGTGCTCGGTGGAGGCGATGCGCGCCCACCGTGACTGGGCGGTGGACCGGGGCACGCCCATGGCCGCCCCCAGTTCCGCGTACGAGGCGCCGGAGGCGCGCAGCGCCCGCAGCGCCAGGGTGCGGATCGCCTCCAGCCGGGGCATCAGCCCCTGCTCGATCCGGTACACGGTGTCGGCCTGCCGGGCGGCCATGTCCCCGGCCGTCTCCCGGTGCGCCTCCAGCGCCCGTGTCACGGCCGGGGATCCGTCCCATCCGCCGATCCGGATCTCCGCCAGAGCCGCCAGCGCCCGCCACAGGTCCTCCGCCATCGCCGCACCGTCGGCCCCGACCAGGGCGGCCTGCACATCGTCCAGCCGGATGAGGAGGTCCTCGCCTCCGTCCTCTCGACGGATCCGCTCCACGCCCACGTCCGCCTCCGCGCTGTATGAAGTCTCATACAGCTTAAGCGCATGAACGTCCGTCGGCCGGTGGCGTCCGAGCGGCACGACCGCCGGTGGGCCGGCAGTGGGGTGATGGCAGGGCGGCTGAGCGGCCGACGGCGGGCATGCTCCGCGGCCCGGGCCCGCGCGCGGACGACGGATCTCCACGAATCTCGAGACGGACTCCGGCGGATCCCGGCGCATCTCGGGCATCCCGGTGCATCCCGGCGGATGCGGCGCGCCGACGGTGCGGCCGTTCGAGGGGAGGGCTCGATCGGTCGAGGACGGCGATGCTCAGGCCGAGAACAGGTGGCGCAGGCGCCAGTGGTCGGCGGCGCGGGCGAGCTCGGCCACCGCGACGGAGGAGTCCTCGCCTTGGACGCGCACCCGGTAGATGCGGGCATCGTCGGCCTCGCCGTACGCCTTCAGCACTTGACGGACGGTGTAACGCGCTCCCCGCCACTCGTAGGCGGTCAACCGGCCCGAGGCGTCGGTTTCGGCACGGATCGACTCGTTGAGCAGATGCCCCATGGGCACCTGACCCTATCGGAGTCTCGAACTGGTATTCGACCGTCGGAGGTCGTGTCGCGTCGCTCTCATCCGCGGACCCCCAGCACGGCGGAGAAGAGCGGCCGGAACCGGCCACCGGGTGCGCGAGGCCCGGTGCGCGGCCGTCACGGCCCGGACGGCGTCGGGCGCACGGCCGACGACAAGCCGCACTGAAGGCCCGAAAAATGCTATGCTGGCCAACTTACGGGGAAGAGGTGAACAAACCTCCCCAACTCAATTATATCACTGGAGGGGGAACGTTGTCGAGTGCCGACGTGCAGCGCGAGCAGGAGCACGAGCAAGAGTACGTGTCACGTCTGTACCGGCGGCTCGACGGGCTGCGCCGGGAGGCCTCCGCACGGCTGGCGGACACGCTGCGGCAGGTCGCCGCGAGGGATCAGGACCGGTGGGACCGCGAGGCGGCGGCCGCCCGGTACACCGAGTGGCTGGCCCGGCTCGCCGCCGCCGAACACGGACTGTGCTTCGGCCGGCTCGACATGCGGGACGGATGGCGACGCTACATCGGCCGGATCGGGCTGCCGCCGGAGGACTCCGCCGGCGAGGACGCCGAACCGCTGCTGATCGACTGGCGCGCGCCCGCCGCCCGCCCCTTCTACCTGGCCACCGCGCTCGAACCCCACGACGTCGCCCGCCGCCGCCACATCAAGACCCAGGGCCGCCGGGTGGTGGAGATCAACGACGAGTTCCTCGACCCCGACCAGGCCTCCCGGGCCGGCGACGCCCCGCTGACCGGCGAGACCGCGCTGATGGCCGCGCTCAAGGCCGACCGGACCGGCCGCATGGGCGACATCGTGGCCACCATCCAGGCCGAACAGGACGCCGTCATCCGCTGCGACCACCGCGGCGTGCTGGTGGTCCAGGGCGGCCCGGGCACCGGCAAGACGGTGGTGGCCCTGCACCGCGCCGCCTACCTCCTCTACACCTACCGCGACCTGCTGGCCAGGCGCGGCGTCCTGGTGGTGGGCCCCAACCCCACGTTCCTCAGCTACATCGAGGACGTGCTGCCCGGCCTCGGCGAGACCGGCGTGCTGATGTCCACGATCGGCGGCCTGTTCCCCGGCGTGACGGCCGACGGGGTCGAACGGCCCGAGGCCGCCGAGATCAAAGGCCGCGCGGAGATGGTCGACGTCATCGCCAAGGCCGTCCGCGACCGGCAGCAGACCCCCGGCGAGCTGCTCGCCCACCGGGACGACGACCTGTGCTCGCCGCACCCCCGCCCGTCCGCGCCGGACGAGCCGCCCGCCTCCGAGGAACCGGCCCCCGGGCGGCGGGCCCTGGAGATCGAGACCGCGCAGGGCACCCTGCTGCTGGACGACGAGATGTGCGCGCGGGCCCGCGAACGCGCCCGCCGCACCGGCCTCCCGCACAACCCGGCCCGGCCGTACTTCGTCGACGCGGTCCTGGACGCACTGGCCCGGCAGGCCGCCGACCGGCTCAACGAGAGCATCCTGCTCCCGGAGGTCCTCGCGGAGCTGGACCCGGACCCCGACGAGGAGCCGGTCACCGACCTCTTCGACGAGGAGGACGTGGCGGCGATCCGCCAGGACCTGCGGCACGACCCGGCCGTCGCCGAGGCGCTCGAGGAGCTGTGGCCGACGCTGACCCCGCAACGGCTGCTGGCCGACCTGTACGCCTCCCCCCGGCGGCTCGCCTCCGCGGCGCCCCGTCTCACCGAGCGCGAACGCGCCCTGCTGGAACGGGACCCGTCCGCGCCGTGGACCCCGGCCGACGTCCCCCTCCTCGACGAGGCCGCCGAGCTGCTGGGTGAGGACGACAGCGCGGAACGGGCCCGGGCCGCCGCCGAGCACCGCCGCCGCGTCGCCTACGCCCAGGGCGTGCTGGAGGTGGTGCACGGCTCCCGCTCCATCGATCTGGACGCCGACGAGGAGGCCGCGCTGACGGCGAGCGACGTGGTGGACGCCGAGACGCTGGCCGCCCGGCACGAGGAGCGGGACTCCCGCACCATCGCCGAACGCGCCGCCGCCGACCGGACCTGGGCGTTCGGCCATGTGATCGTGGACGAGGCGCAGGAGCTGTCGCCGATGGCCTGGCGGCTGTTGTTCCGCCGCTGCCCGGGCCGGTGGATGACGGTGGTCGGCGACCTGGCCCAGACGGGCGACGCGGCCGGCACCTCCAGCTGGGAACGGGTGCTGGAGCCGCACGTCCCGGGCCGCTGGCGGCTGGAGCGTCTCACCGTCAACTACCGGATGCCCGCCGAGTTCATGGACGTG
This sequence comes from Thermomonospora catenispora, assembly GCF_006363815.1. Taxonomy (GTDB): domain Bacteria; phylum Actinomycetota; class Actinomycetes; order Streptosporangiales; family Streptosporangiaceae; genus Thermomonospora; species Thermomonospora catenispora. The sequence continues at coordinate 94,038 of NZ_RRYT01000005.1, read as the reverse complement.
GCGGCCCGGGTGCACACCGAGCTGACCGGGTCCTCCCTCGCGGAGCGGCCCCGGTCGGTGCGCAGCATCGGGCAGGTCCCCTGGCGCGCGGAGGTCCCCGCCGCCGAGCTCGCCGACCGCCTGGACGCCCTCGTCGCCGACGAGATCGCCCACCTGGGGCGGGGGCGCCTGGCCGTGATCGTTCCCTCCGGTCGTGCCGCGGGGTTCGTCCGCCCCGACCCCGACCTGCGCGAACAGGTCGTCCATCTGACCGTGGCCCAGGCCAAGGGATTGGAGTTCGACTCGGTCATCGTCGTCGAGCCCGCCGAGATCCTCGCCGAGGGCCCGCAGGGTCCCAACGACCTGTTCGTGGCGCTCACCCGGGCGACCCGTCGTCTGGGCGTCGTCCACACCCCCGGCGGCCGGCTGCCCGCCGCGCTGGCCGAGCTGCCGGAGCGCGAGCCGGTGGCCTCCTGACGCCCGTCCCTCAACGGCAGGCGGCCGGAGGACCGTCGGGGAGCCCGTTGGGCAGGAGGCGCCACCAGGTCAGGCAGCGCCAGACCCACTCCAGCGGGCCCCGGCGGAACCGGCGCAGCCACCATCGGCTGAAGACCGCCTGAGCGGCGAGGACGGCCAGCGCGGTGCCCGCCACGGCGACCACGCGGGGGCGGCCGCCGAGGTCCAGCAGGGCGTCGGCGGCCAGGATCAGCGCCGAGGCGGTGACATAGTTGGTCAGCGTCAGCCTGCCCAGCGGGACGAGGACCGCCGTCAGGGCGCCGCCGAGGCGGGGGACGCGCAGCAGCGTCAGCAGGCCGGCGGCGTAGGCGGCCGCCGTGACCAGCCCGGCGGTCGCCGGCAGCGGGGTGTCGAACGCCGCCCCGCCGGCGCGGACCTGCCAGAGGTTCAAGGCGAGCGCCGCCGTGCCGGTGATCGCGAACGCGGCCGTCACCGGCCGGCGGCGCTCGGAGAGCAGGCGGGGCAGGCCGTACTCGGCGGCGGCCATCCCGAGCAGGAACAACCCGGGGACCAGCGTGATGCCGCCCCGGGCGACGACCAGGGACGCGACGGTGCACGCGAGCCCGCCGGCCAGCACGGCCCGGCGGGGCAGCCAGGAGGCCGGCAGCACGACGGCGATCCCGCCCAGCGCATAGGGGAGCAGGATCTCGTTCGGCTGCAGCGTCTGGTGGGCCGCGCCGATCAGGATCAGCGCCCCGAACCGGGCCAGCAGCACGTCCCGGGGCCGCTCCGAGCGCCGCCGCGCCGATCGCAGGAACACCACGGCGCCGAGCCCGAACAGGAACGACAGCAGCGGAAAGAACCGCTGGTGCAGCAGCGTCTCGTACAGGTGCGCCGCCGGGCCCGGATCCACCGGGGCGGTCGGGCGGATCCCGGTCATGGCGACGATGTTGGGCGCCAGGATCCCGCACAGCGCCAGCCCGCGCACCGCGTCGATCTCCGCGATCCGGGGGGACTCTTCGAGCGCCGGCGGCGCCTCCGGAGGCGTCGTCGTCCCCGGGTCGGCCCGACGGTTATCCACAGCCTTGTCCGTCACCCCGCCGCCACGAGTTATCCACAGGCTGTGGGCGGTCGGCCTCCACAGCCCGCGACCAGCGCATTGCCCAGCCCGTCCACCGTGTTTCCCCAGGAGGATCCCCAGATCTCGGCCACTTGTCCACGTGTGGACGGCGGGCTGGGGATTGCCCTGTGGACAACTCTCCGCACCCCCTTCGTCCACAGCCTGTGGAAAACCTGTGTCCACACCCCGCGACCAGCGAGAAGGCCCTTTCCCCCACCGGCTGTCCCCAGCCCGATCCCCATGTTGTCCACCGCCATTCAACCGTCCCGCCCGCCCGCCGGGCGACCGGAGACGAGCACCAGAAACGACGACCAGAAACGACGACCGGAGAGGACGATCGGGGAAGAGGATGCGCCGGCCCGGGGAGCGCGATAGCGTCGAAGCCCGATCGGCGTCAGGGAGTCCCGTGCAGGAGAACACCCACGTTCGATGGACCGAGGCGGGCGAGACCCGCACGGCGCGCTGGCGCTCGGCATCGGGATCACCGCCGCCGAAACAGGTGACCGTCGCCGACGACCGGATGCGGGCGGACGACGCCTACCGGCTGGCCTGCACGGGCACCGCCCTGCTGTGGCGCGGCGACTTCCACAACGCCCGCCGGCTCCTGCAGGCGATGAACCGGCGCTTCGACCGGTCCCGGCGGCGCCGCCCCCGCCCCGCCCCGGGCGACCCACAGGCGTTCCATCTGTACCGGCTGACCCAGGGACAGCGGGCCCGGACCCTCGGCATGCTGCTGATCCCGCTGGACGCCGACTACCGCGTTCCGCTGCGACGCGCCCCCGACGTGCGGCGGGCGTGCCTGGAGGCGTACGGGCCCGCGGACGAGCCCTCGCTGGTCGCCCTGCGCGAACTGCTGGGGGTGATCGGGGCGCACGAATGGCGCCGCAAAGGCGTCCCCGTGCCCGCCCTGGGCGAGCGGATCCACCCCCACTACGGGGTCTTCTCCCCGGTCCGGGGAGAGTACGTGGACCTGGTCGCCCGCGCCCCGCTCCCGCCGGACCCCTCGCCCGCGTTCGACATCGGCACCGGCACCGGCGTGCTCGCGGCCCTCCTGGCGCGCCGAGGCGTGCGCCGGGTGATCGCCACCGACGTCGACCCGCGGGCGCTGGCCTGCGCCCGGGAGAACATCGAACGGCTGGGCCTGGCCGACCGGGTGGAGGTCCACCGGGCCGACCTGTTCCCGCCCGGCCGCCGGGCACGGCTGGCGGTGTGCAATCCCCCGTGGATCCCGGCCAAGGCCGCCTCCTCCCTCGAGCACGCCGTGTACGACCACAAGGGCCGGATGCTCCAGGGGTTCATCGCCGGGCTGGCCGACCGCCTGGAACCGGGCGGTGAGGGCTGGCTGATCCTCTCCGACATCGCCGAGCACCTCGGCCTGCGGTCCCGCGACGACCTGCTGGCCGCGTTCGACGCCGCCGGCCTGACGGTGATCGACCGGCTGGACGCCAAACCCCGCCACCCCAAGGTCCACGACCCCGACGATCCGCTGCACCGGGCGCGAGCGGCGGAGACCACCTCCCTGTGGCGGCTGACTCCCCGCCGCCCCCTGCAGCGGCCGACTGATCGATCACAGCACGCTCACTGAGAATCACACACCGCTTATCGCAGAGACTCGACCGTTCATCGACCGCATCCCCGTCTCGGCGAATCCGCGCGCCTTCGCGCGACTAACGTCATGCGCGCCCAGTGAGGACACCCGACGGCGGGTGACCGGGATGGGACCACCGGGCCTTGCGGTTCCGCTCGGCGCTCACCGGTGAGCCGGAACGGGGGCCGGCTCACCCGGGTGAGCTCAACGGGCTTGCGGAAAGGTCCGCCGGGACGGCGGTCTCAGCAGGTGTGTCGGCACATCGACACGGGCCGGGGGAACGAGGTCACGGCGCTCAGGCGTCGTGACCTCGTTCGTTTCCCCCGAGCGAAGGTCCGCGCCGCGTCCCCCCGGCCGCCCGGGCGCCGCCCGTCACCGCCGCCGCGCGAGAGGCGTCCGCCGCCCGCCGACGCGCTCGACGGCGACGGCGCCGGCCGGACGCGCCCCCGGGCCCGGGAGCGCGTCTTCAGCGAGGACGCATCTCGTGGGAGGGGAACGTCCAGCGGGTCTGGCTGTAGACGTCGCCCTTGCCGAACCCGAACGCCTTCCGCGGAACGACCGCGAAGACCCAGGCCGCCCCGCCCTCCGGGACCGCGAAGGCGCCGTCGCGCACCCCGAACCGCCACTGCTCCCCGTACTTGGCGGCGAAGGCCCCGGCCAGCCGCGCGAGCCGGCGCTCGTCCGTGACGCGTTCGGCCCGGCCCTCGACGACCACGTCCATGCCCTCGTTCCGGTTGGTGCCGGTGGTGAGGACGCAGTGAGGGTCGGCGGCCAGATTCTTGGCCTTGCGCTCCTCGGGGCCGGTGCAGAAGTGCAACGCGTCGTCCATCCAGACCGCCACGAGCGGCGTGACGTGCGGACGGCCGTCGGGACGAACGGTGGACAGCCAGTACAGCTCCGCTCGTTCCAGCACCGCCCGGCCCTCCTCCCAGGAGGCCGCCGTGGCGTTCTCACTGCTGTAGCGGACGTCGAGTTCTGTCGTCGGCATGGTCCGACCTCCCTCTTCCGCCTCGGTCCGCCGGTCGCGGCCGGCCGCATCGCGACGCCCCGTCCGGGCCGGACCGCCTGCCGACCGCTCGACGGCGCCGCCTCGCCCCGACGACCGGCACGACCGCTTTCGCGGTGCCCTACCCGATGAGAACGCCCTCACAAGCGCCCCCGGCGACTCCCCGCCCGACCCTGCCCGCCTCGCACCTCGGTGGCGAAACCGCTGGTCAGCGGCCTCGCCACCGCATGCGGAGGCGATCTGCGGCACCGGCCGCCGCGGCCCGGCGCCGCGATGCGGCCGGACAAGCCCGCCCGACGGAACGACGGAAACGGCGGTGACGAAGATCAGAAAATCCGGTGGCACGGGCATGAGGAACCGCCCCGGCGGGGTACACCCAATGCGACGTTTTGTCAGACCCTCTGGGAATCATTTGTGGTATGAGCACTCATGCGCATTCGGCCGTGCGCTGCCCCCACTGCAGCACGGCGCTCATGATCTCCACCGTCAACGGGAACTCGCCCGCCCCTCCGGTGCGGGAGGAATGGACGCCGCCGCCGGTGTGGGAAGTGCTGGCGCCCTATGCCGATCGCGTTCGGAACGCCGCCACGGCGAAACGCGGCGCGGCCAAGGTCCGGGAAAGCATGAGGCGCGCCCGAGCCGCGGCGGCCCAGCGCAGAGCGGCACAGGCCGCCCGGGTCCGCCCCAGCCGGAGCGCATGACGGCCAATTCGATCACCGTCTTCGGGTCGGCTCTCAACGCCTCCCCGGATCGGGCGCCGCGAATCGCCGGAGAGGCGTCCGCTCCACGACGAGAAGCCGCGCCCGCCGAATGAAGAATCGTTCTCCGCCCCGTCTGGACGTTCCTCGGGAAGACGATCGGTCACCGCCGGCAGATCGTGTTCCGCCCTCCCGACGGCGACGGCGGAGATCGCTTTCGATTCCGGCGTTCCACTCGCCGGCATCGCCCCGCGGTTCCGACCGCGTCAAGACCGCGACTCCGGCACCACGGTCCCGTCCGGCCGGCATGCACACGCCCGGGTGCCGCGTCATCGCCCCGCGCACTCCCCGGGTCCTCCCCCGGCCTTGGTTTTCTTCCGCAAGGCGCCTTCGGACGTTCCGACCTTCCCGGCCCGAGCGGACACGCCCCATGCCCCCTCCGCCCTCGTTCCCCGGCGCCCCGCCGCCCGATCCCGCCCCGGCCGTTACGATCTTCGACGGGACGATCCGACCCGCACACGGCACCGCGGCGACCCGGCTCCACAGCGGAGAAACCGGCCTCTTCGCGCGCTCTCCCGCTGGACGGGCCGTCCAGGCCGACCGGGCTCGCCGACGCCCCGCCCGCCGTCGACGGGCTCGTGAGCGACGCTCCCCTCAGGAGGACCGGGCGATGGACGACGCCGTGACGAGACTGGCCGAACGCCTGACGGCCATCGACGACTGGTCCGACCGGCTGGACCGGCGACGCTCCCAGGTCCTGCTGATGCGCGAGTACCTGCGCCGTGCGGCCTGGTGGTCCGCCGAACTGCACGCCGACCGCTGGCCGTTCTTCGACATCGCGGCCCTGATCGACCCGGAGGTGCGCGCCCCCTTGCAGGTCGTCGAGGCCGTCCGGGCGGCCGGCCCCGACTGGGTGTTCCCGTCGGTGGCGCAGACCTGCGAATGGGCGCTGCACTTCGCCGCGCTCGGCGAACGCGTCAGGCTGCCGAACCTGCCGCACCCCTTCGAGCCGTTGATCCTGATGTTCGAACGAGGCAGCACGTTCACCGTCGACGGCACCGGGTTCATCGAGGTCGACGGGCTCGCCTTCCGACGAGGAACACGCAAAGACCACCTGGTCACCGAGCCGTACGCCCCACTGGACACCGACGCGCTGAACGCACTGGACCACGCCCGCTGATCCATGCGTCGTCGGACATGGACCAAATCCATGCGTCGTCGGACATGGACCAAGGGTCGGATCCGTGGGGTGGGCTTGAACCGCCGGCCCCACCCTCACCGGTCGTCCCGTCTCACGGCGACCAACGCCCATGGCACCGCTGACCTGCCGACGGCCCTTTGGGCACGTTGATGTCCGCCGATGTCGCCGCCACGGCGCCGTCGACGGTGACAGTACGGCGATCCGGAATGCCCGTACGTACGAACAACCAGATGGTGTGAGGGCAGCACCGCGTAGATGAGCGCTCCGGAACGACGCAGTCCCTCAGAGATACGCTCGATCAGCCTGAGGAGGGGTTAGGAGAACGGGTGTTGGGTTACCGTGCCCGTAATGCGTCCTCACTCCTCGTCTGGGGGTCATGCGTTCTACCAGGGCGTTTGCACAACCGGCGGTCCGCTGCAGAACCGGCCCGTATTTGGTGGGCTTTCGGTGCTCTGGCCTGCGGCTTTACTCTGGGGGTTCCTCATCACCCCTGGAGGGATCGCAACCGCCACTCGGTGGTGTTGCCGCAGTCGCACCGGGGTTCCTGCACCCCTAGAGGCGTCGCAACACCATCAGCAGGCCCAGGCATCTCAAAACCGGGTTCTTCACCGCCCCTGGGGGCGCTGCTGTGCGGTGGGGTCTCTGACTGGTGGCTTTGTTGGCGTCCGGCCCGGCGGTCGCCGCCCGGTGACCGGCCTTCAGGCCGCATGCGCCGCCGCTCTTGAACAAGCAGATCAAGGCCGGCCACTCGGTGGCCAAGGTCCACATCATGCGCACGGTCCTGGGCGCTGCGCTGACCCGAGCGATGCAGGAAGAACTGATCACCTCAACGCCGCCCGACTGACCACGTTGCCACCCGCACCTGGGCGCAAGGTCAAGCCCTGGTCGGTGGATGAGGCGCGGGCCTTCCCGGCGGCTGCGCGCACTGAGCGGCTGTATCCGGCGTTCGTCTTGCTCCTCGCCTACGGGCTGCGGCGCGGTGAGGTCCTCGGCCTGTCCTGGGATGACATCGACTTGGATGAGGAAGTCATCCGGGTCGAGTGGCAGATGCAGCGCATCGACGGTCAGCTCACCCGGACACCGGTCAAGACCGCGGCCGATCGGCGACACCTACCGTTGCTGCCGATCGCCCGTGAAGCCGTGATCGAACTGGCCGAACGGCAGATGGTCGCTCGGCGGCAGGCCGGTGACGAGAGGGAGGAGACCGGCCTGGTCTTCACCACCCGCCACGGGCGGCCCATCGAGCCCCGGAACCTGGGACGCACCTTCGAGCGGATCTGTGATCAGGCCGGCCTGCGCCGAATCCGGTTGCACGACCTGCGGCACACCACGGCCTCATTGCTCAAGAAGATGGGCGTTCCGCCCAGCGACGCCAAGGAGATCCTGGGGCACGCGCGCATCTCGGTGACGCTGGAGATCTACACGCGCGGCGACGGCGAGAGCCACCGTGATGGGCTGGGCAGGGTGGCCGATGAGCTGTTCGGAGACCGGGGAGACTAAGGCCGTTGCCGTCAGCGCTGCCGTCAAAAGCCCCCACCGGATACCCGGTGGGGGCTTCTGAGCTGGTGGGCCTAGGTGGACTTGAACCACCGGCCTCATCCTTATCAGGGATGCGCTCTAACCGACTGAGCTATAGGCCCGAGTGCCGCCGCTCTGTGGGGCACGTGCATGGAGATTACCCCATCTGAGGGGACAACCTGAAATCGATTTGGCGACTCGTCCCCCGGACGCGGCGGCGGAGCGGTGCATGGGCGGCTACTCGGCCTCCTTGAGGGTGACCTCGACGCCGCCCACCAGGTCTGCGGCCAGGTTGTAGATGACCGACCCGACCGTGCACAACGCGGTGATGAGCAGGACGTTGAGGGCGCCGACGAGGATCGTGTAGCCGAGGATGCGCCAGAAGCCGAACCAGCTGCCGGCGTTCACGCCGTCGGTGGAGTCCTGGTCGCTGGTGAGGTCGTTGACGGTCTCGCTGATCGCGTCGAAGACGCCCAGGCCGGACAGGATGGTGTACAGCACTATCACGGCCACCAGCAGGACGAGGAAGGCCACCAGCGACATCACGAAGCTGAACTTCATCACCGACCAGGGCTCCAGCCGGGCCAGCTGGAGCTGGGCGCGGCGCGGGGCCTTGGCGCCGCCCAGGCGGGCGGCGGGCCGCCTGTCCTTGCCGGCCGGTGCGGCGGGCTGTGCGCCCGTGGCCCGCGGTGCGCCGGCCGGCGCACCGGACCGTCCGGCCGGCTGGGCGGGCTGCATGGAGGGGCGTCCGGCGCCGCCGGCGGGCGACCAGGCGGGGTCCTTCTTCCCCTGCCCGGCGCCCGGGCCCGGGTCGCTCACCGGGGTGATGCCCTCGGGACGGGTGGCGTCGGGGGCCGCCTCGTCCTTGCCGGAGGTGCTCTGGGCGGGGAACGACTCGGTGGAGTCGCCACGGGGCCGCGACGCGCCGCCGGGGCCGGGTGCGGCGTCGGCCTCCGAGGGGTTGCTGCTCTTGTTCGGCTGAGTGCTCACTGGTCCTCCTCACGGCCCCGCGAGCCGTCGTCCGCGGGCCGCTGCGACGCCTGACCGGTCGCGTCGGTCACCGAGCCCCCCGCGGACCCGCCGGCAGACGAGGCGGGTCCGCGGCGACGCGGGCGGGGAAGGGTCACTGGTCGTCCTTCTCCGCCCCGTCGGGGTCGTCGGCGTCGGCCTCACCCGCGGAGGCGTCCAGGCCCGCCGCGGACTCTCCCATGGATTCCACGTTCCGTGCGATGGCGACGATGCTGTCGCCTTCGGCGAGGTTCATCAGCCGAACTCCCATGGTCTGCCGTCCGGACCGCTTGATCTCGGCGGCGCTGGTCCGGATGACGCCTCCGTTGGAGGTCATCGCGAACACTCCGTCCTCGGGACGGACCATGAGAGCCCCCACCAGCCCGCCGCGGGATTCCACGATCTTCGCGGTGAGGACGCCCTTGCCTCCGCGACCCTGCACAGGGTACTGCTCCACCGGGGTGCGCTTGGCGTAACCGCCTTCGGTGGCCACCAGCACGTCCTCTTCGTCGTTGCGGACCACGTGCATGTCCAGCAGGTGGCCGTTGTCGAAGCGCATCCCGATCACGCCGCTGGTGGCCCGGCCCATCGGGCGGAGCTGCTCGTCGTCGGCGTGGAAGCGGATGGCCTGCGCGTTCGTCGACACCATCAGCAGGTCGTCGGTGGGCGAGACCAGCCGGGCGGCGATCACCTCGTCGTCCTCGGCGAGGTTGATGGCGATGATCCCGCCGCTGCGCGGGGAGTCGAAGTCCTTGAGCGGGGTCTTCTTGACCTTGCCCTGCTTGGTGGCCAGCACCAGGTAGGGGGCGACGTCGTAGTCGCGCAGGTCCAGCACCTCGGCGATGCGCTCGTCGGGCTGGAAGGCCAGCATGTTGGCCACGTGCTGGCCGCGGCCGTCGCGTCCGCCCTCGGGCAGCTCGTAGGCCTTGGCCCGGTAGACCCGCCCCTTGTTGGTGAAGAACAGCAGCCAGTGGTGGGTCGTGGTGACGAAGAAGTGCTCGACGATGTCGTCCTGCTTGAGCTGGGCGCCGCGCACCCCCTTGCCGCCGCGCTTCTGCTCGCGGTAGGCGTCCACCCGGGTGCGCTTGGCGTAGCCGCCGCGGGTGATGGTGACGACGATCTCCTCTTCGGCGATGAGGTCCTCATATGAGACGTCGCCGTCGTAGGGGACGATCTGGGTGCGCCGCTCGTCGCCGTACTTCTCGACGATCGGCTCCAGCTCTTCGCGGACGATCCGGCGCTGCCGCTCCGGCGAGGAGAGGATCTCGTTGTAGTCGGCGATCTCGGCCATCAGCCGGTCGTACTCGTCGGTGATCGCCTGCCGTTCCAGGGCGGCCAGCTTGCGCAGCTGCATGTCCAAGATGGCCTGCGCCTGGACCTCGTCGATCTGCAGCAGCGCCATCAGGCCCTGCTGGGCCTCCTGCGCCGAGGCCGAGCCGCGGATCAGCGAGATGACCTCGTCGATCCGGTCCAGGGCCCGCAGCAGGGCGCGCAGGATGTGGGCGCGTTCCTCGGCCTTGCGCAGCAGGAAGCGGGTGCGCCGGATGATGACGTCGATCTGGTGGTCCACCCAGTAGCGGATGAACTGGTCCAGTCGCAGGGTGCGGGGCACCCCGTCGACCAGCGCCAGCATGTTGGCGCCGAAGGTCTCCTGCAGCTGGGTGTGCTTGTAGAGGTTGTTGAGGACGACCTTGGCGACCGCGTCCCGCTTGAGGACGATGACCAGGCGCTGGCCGGTGCGGCCGGAGGTCTCGTCGCGGACGTCGGCGATGCCCTCGAGCTTGCCCTCCTTGACCAGCTCGGCGATCTTCAGCGCCAGGTTGTCGGGGTTGACCTGGTAGGGCAGCTCGGTGACGACCAGGCAGGTGCGGCCCTGGATCTCCTCGATCTCGACCACCGCGCGCATGGTGATCGAGCCGCGGCCGGTGCGGTAGGCGTCCTCGATGCCCTTGCGGCCGACGATCAGCGCGGAGGTGGGGAAGTCGGGGCCCTTGATCCGCTCGATCAGGGCGTCCAGCAGCTCCTCGTCGTCGGCGTCGAAGTGGTCCAGGTACCAGAAGACGCCTTCGGCGACCTCGCGCAGGTTGTGCGGGGGGATGTTGGTCGCCATCCCGACCGCGATGCCCGCCGACCCGTTGACCAGCAGGTTGGGGAATCGTGCGGGCAGGACGTCGGGTTCGGTGGAGCGGCCGTCGTAGTTGGGGGAGAAGTCGACGGTCTCCTTGTCGATGTCGCGCAGCAGCTCCATCGCCAGCGGGGCCATGCGGCACTCGGTGTAGCGCATGGCCGCGGCGGGGTCGTTGCCGCGCGAGCCGAAGTTGCCGTTGCCGTCGACGAGCGGGTAGCGCATGGCCCACGGCTGGGCGAGGCGGACCAGCGCGTCGTAGATCGCCGCGTCGCCGTGGGGGTGGTAGTTCCCCATGACGTCGCCGACGACGCGGGCGCATTTGAAGTATCCGCGGTCGGGCCGGTAGCCGCCGTCGTACATCGCGTACAGCACGCGCCGGTGCACCGGCTTGAGCCCGTCGCGCACCTCCGGCAGCGCCCGGGACACGATGACCGACATCGCGTAGTCGAGGTAGCTGCGTTGCAGCTCGACCTGGATGTCGACCGGTTCGATGCGCTCGCCCGGTCCACCGCCTGCGGTGGTCACTTCCGTCACTTCAAAGTCCTCTTCTCAGATGCGGAACGTCATGCGGCCGGCGGGGCCGGGGCCGTCAGATGTCGAGGAAGCGCACGTCCTTGGCGTTGCGCTGGATGAACTCGCGCCGGGGCTCGACGTCCTCGCCCATCAGCACGCTGAACAGCTCGTCGGCCTGGGCGGCGTCGTCGACGGTGATCTGCAGCAGCACCCGGCGCTCGGGGTCCATGGTGGTCTCCCACAGCTCCCGGGCGTTCATCTCGCCGAGTCCCTTGAAGCGCTGCACCCCGTCGCGGGGGCGGGGATCGCGCTTGCCCGCGGCGATGCCGGCCTCGATGATGGCGTCGCGTTCGGCGTCGGAGTAGGCGTACTCGGCGTCCTGGCCGCGCTGGTCCCACTTGATCTTGTAGAGCGGGGGCTGGGCCAGATAGACGTGTCCGGCCTCGATCAGCGGCCGCATGAAGCGGAACAGCAGCGTCAGCAGCAGGGTGTTGATGTGGTGGCCGTCGATGTCGGCGTCCGACATCAAGATGATCTTGTGGTACCGGAGCTTGGCGATGTCGAACTCATCGTGCACCCCGGTGCCGAGCGCGGTGATGATCGCCTGAACCTCGGCGTTCTTGAGGATCTTGTCGATCCGCGCCTTCTCGACGTTGAGGATCTTGCCGCGGATCGGCAGGATCGCCTGGAACCGGGCGTCGCGACCGCCCTTGGCCGAGCCGCCGGCCGAGTCGCCCTCGACGATGTACAGCTCGCACTTGCCCGGGTCGGTGGACTGGCAGTCCGACAGCTTGCCGGGCAGCGAGGTCGACTCCAGCAGGCTCTTGCGCCGGGTCAGGTCGCGGGCCTGACGGGCGGCGATCCGGGCGCGGGCGGCCTGGCTGGCCTTGTTGACGATCTCCTTGGCCTGGCCGGGCTCGCGGTCGAACCAGTCGCGCAGGTGCTCGTGGACGACCTTCTGGACGAACGAGCGGGCCTCGGTGTTGCCGAGCTTGGTCTTGGTCTGTCCCTCGAACTGCGGGTTGGCGAGCTTGATCGAGATGATCGCGGTGAGGCCCTCGCGGACGTCCTCGCCGGTGAGGTTGTCGTCCCTCTCCCGCAGCAGGCCCTTCTCGCGGGCGTACCGGTTGACGATCGTGGTCAGCGCGGAGCGGAACCCCTCCTCGTGGGTGCCGCCCTCGGCGGTGTTGATGGTGTTGGCGAAGGTGTGGACCGACTCCGAGTACGAGCCGCTCCACTGCATCGCGACCTCCACCGCCATGCCCTCGGTCTGCTCCTCGAAGGCGATGACGTCGGGGTGGACGGGCTCTTTCTTGGCGTTGAGGTAGCGGACGAAGTCGGAGATGCCGCCGTCGTAGCGGTAGACGACGCGGCGGGGCTCCTCACCGTCCACGTTGTGCTCGGGCCGCTCGTCGGTCAGCGTGATCGTCAGGCCCCGGTTGAGGAACGCCATCTCCTGCAGGCGGCGGGAGAGGGTCTCGAAGTTCCACTCCAGGGTCTCGAAGATCTCGCCGTCGGGCCAGAAGGTGATGGTGGTGCCGGTCTCGTCGGTGGGCTCGCCCTTGGCCAGCGGCGCGATCGGGCCGCGCCAGGTGTAGGACTGCCGCCAGACGTGGCCTTTCTGGCGCACCTCGGCGTCCAGCCTGGTCGACAGGGCGTTGACCACGGAGGAGCCGACACCGTGCAGACCGCCGGAGACCGCGTATGACTTTCCGTCGAACTTGCCGCCGGCGTGCAGCGTGGTCAGCACCAGCTCGATCGCCGGGCGCTTCTCCACCGGGTGCTCGTCGACGGGGATGCCGCGGCCGTTGTCTTTCACCCGGACGCCGCCGTCGGCCAGCAGCGTCACCTCGATGGTGTCGGCGTACCCCGCCAGCGCCTCGTCGACGGAGTTGTCGACGATCTCATAGACCAGGTGGTGCAGTCCGCGCTCGCCGGTGGAGCCTATGTACATGCCGGGGCGCTTGCGTACCGCCTCCAGGCCTTCAAGGACGGTGATGGAACTAGCGTCGTACGCCAAAGGAGATCCTCCTGCCGGGGATGCTCGCCGCCGCGTCACGCGAGTGTGCCGTGCCCCCGCGCTCGTGGTGTGCCCCGTAACACATGTAACGGGCGTCCGTTGTGCGGTATCGACGTCCGAACGGCCCGTGACGGCGCAGCATCCTGAACCCGACCCCATTCTACCGGCTGGACCGTCAAAAATGGCCACTCCGGAGCGCCAGGAACGCGTTTGACGGTCGAACAGCCCCGTGGATGAGCCCCCCCATACGCCAGGGGGGTTGCTCTGCCCTACGCGGCGCTGGTCGCGAAACTCGTCGGTAGCGTCGCCGAATCCCCGGCCGGCCCCGGCCGTCGTCCCCGCGGCGCCGCCGAGCAGGTCTTTCGCCGTCCTCCACGGCTTCCGCGCGGGGGTTCAGCGCACCCGCCAGGCCCCCGGGCGGCGCGGGCCCGAGGAGGGCCCCACGACCTTGACCCGGGTCACCGTCCCTTGTCCGAGCTCCTGGTTGAGCCGCTTCACCAGCTGGCCCGCCAGCAGCCGCACCTGGGTGGCCCACGCGGTGGAGTCCGCCGCGACGGTCAGCGTGCCGTCCTCGAAACGCTCCGGCTTGGTGTGCCGGGCCAGCTCCGGCCCCACGATCCGCGGCCAGTCGCCGAACACCCTGCCGACCGCCGCCCGGGTCTCCCAGCCGCGGTCGGCCAGCAGGTCCCGGATCGCCGCGGCGAACGGCTTGGGGTCCCCGCCGCGGCCCGCCTCCCGCACCGGCCGCGGCCGGGCGGCCTTGCGCCTGCCCTGCCCGGGGAGGGTGCCGCGCTTGAGGGCGTCCGCCCGGGCCTGCGCCAGGGCCTGACGGGCCAGCTCGATGCCGGACAGGGGCCGGGGCCCCGCCCGGTCCTCGCCCTGCGGCCCCCGGTCCGGCGCCTCCCGCGGCCCGGGCGGCCCGGGCGGGTTCTGTGAGTCCTGTGGGCTCTGTGGGCTCTGCGGGTGGTGCGGGGCTCGGTCCCGGGGACCCCGTGGGTCGTGCCCGCCCTGTGGATCGTCGCTCACGCGCGCACCCCCCGTCGCCTCCCGAACGCCCCGCCCGCCGGGGCGCCGGTCACCGGGACACGGCCCTCCGCCGGGGCGCCGCCTCCCGCCGCCGGTCCGGCGAGGCCGGCGACGCTCGCCCGGCGGCGGGCGCCTCGGGCCCGTTCACGCCACACGGGTCACCTCCCCGTGCTCCACGCTGAAGGAGTCGCCGCTCAGCTCCGCCGGAACGTCATCGGGCACCGCGGCGGTGATGAGCACCTGCTCGGCCGGCGCCACCAGCTCCGCCAGCCGGCGCCGCCGCCCGGAGTCCAGCTCGGCGAACACATCGTCCAAGATCAGCACCGGGTCGTCCCCGTCCGCCCGCAGCAGTTCGAACGCCGCCAGCCGCAGCGCCAGCGCCAGCGACCAGGACTCCCCGTGGCTGGCGTATCCGCGGGCGGGCAGCCCGCCCAGCTGCAGCACCAGCTCGTCGCGATGCGGCCCCACCAGGCTGACCCCGCGTTCCAGCTCCTGCCGCCGCGCGTCCCGCATCGCCGCCTCCAGCGCGGCCGCCAGCGCGCCCCGCTCGACCCCCCGCCCGCCGTCCACGGCCTCGCCGGCGGACCGCTCCCGTCCGCCCTCCGGTGCACGGCCGTCCTCGGCGGCCAGGACGGGGAGCGGGGGGAGGCGGTCGCCGATGGAGGTGCGGTAGGCCAGGGAGACCGCGCCGCCGCCCGGGGCGAGGGCGGCGTACGCCTTGGCGACCGCCGGGGTGAGGTCCCAGACCAGGTCGAGACGGGCGGCCAGGAGCTCCGCGCCCAGACGGGCCAGATGGGAGTCCCACACCTCCAGGGTGGCCAGGACCTCGGGGCCGGGGGAGCGCCGGTGGGCGGCCGCGGACTTGAGCAGCGCGTTGCGCTGCTTGAGGACCCGGTCGTAGTCGGCGCGGACCCCGGCATGGCGGGGGGCCCGCGCCGTCAGCAGCTCGTCGAGGAACCGGCGCCGCTCCCCCGGGTCGCCCTTCACCAGCGCCAGGTCCTCGGGGGCGAACAGCACGGTGCGCAGCACCCCCAGCACGTCCCGCGGCCGGGGGACGGGGGAGCGGTTGAGCCGGGCGCGGTTGGCCCGGCCCGGGTTGATCTCCAGCTCGATCAGCGCCTTGCGGTCGTCGCGCACCACCCCGGCGCGGACGATCGCGCGCTGGGCGCCCTGCCGGATCAGCGGGGCGTCGGTGGCGACCCGGTGGCTGCCGTGGGTGGCGACGTAGCCGACCGCCTCGACCAGGTTGGTCTTGCCCTGCCCGTTCGGCCCCACGAACACGGTGACCCCCGGCCGCAGCGCGACCTCCGCGGTCGCGTACGAGCGGAAATCCTGAAGCGACAGGTGGGCCACATGCACGAGACACGAGGGTAGGGCAGAGGCGGGACCGCCAGGGGCGGCGCACGATATCCACAGCCCTGTGGAAAACTGTGGAAGATCAGCGAATCCGCCCAGGTCAGAGCGGAGGAGTCTGGACGTCCGCCCCGGCCGAGTCGGCGCCCTTGGCGGACTCCACCGCGTGCCCGCCGAACTGGTTGCGCAGCGCCGCCACCACCCGCATCGCCGGGGAGTCCTCCTGCCGGGAGGCGAACCGGGCGTACAGCGCGGCGGTGATCACCGGCAGGGGGACGGCGTGGTCCACCGCGGCCTGCACCGTCCACCGGCCCTCGCCGGAGTCCTGGGCGTATCCGCGGATGCCCGACAGCCCGGGGTCCTCCTCCAGCGCCCGGACCAGCAGGTCCAGCAGCCAGGACCGGATCACCGTGCCCTCCTTCCAGGAGCGGAAGGTCTCCGGCACGTTGGTCACCAGGCCGCTGGCGGCGATCAGCTCATATCCCTCGCCGAGGGCCTGCATCATCCCGTACTCGATGCCGTTGTGGACCATCTTCACGAAGTGGCCCGCGCCGACCCCGCCGGCGTGCACGAACCCGTACTCGCCTTCGGGCTTGAGGGTCTCGAAGATCGGCATCAGCCGCTTCACGTGCTCCTCGTCGCCGCCGACCATGAGGGCGTAGCCGTTCTCCAGCCCCCACACGCCGCCGCTGACGCCGCAGTCGACGAACCCGATGCCCTTGGCGGCCAGCTCCTCCGCGTGCCTGCGGTCGTCCGCATAGTGCGAGTTGCCGCCGTCCACGACCACGTCGCCGGGCTCCAGCAGTTCCCCCAGCCTGTGGACGGTCTCCCGGGTCGGGTCGCCGGCGGGCACCATCACCCACACCGCACGCGGCGCGGGCAGCCGCTCGATCAGCTCCTCCAGCCCGGCCACGTCGCTGATCCGCGGGTCCCGGTCGTATCCGACGACGTTGTGGCCGCCGCGGCGCAGCCGTTCGGCCATGTTGCCGCCCATGCGCCCGAGCCCGATCATTCCGATGTCCACAGCTCAACCCCTCTCACCTGCCGGTGCGGACGACGGGCGCCCGCACCGGCGACGTACGCCTCGGTCATGCTCTCGCCGATCGTTCCCGAATGTGGACGACTTGCGCCGAAGCGTCCTCATCATCCCCAAGATCGGGAGGGCCGGACGCGGGCGGGGGCCGAGGGTCGTCTCGGACGGTCAGGGCGCCGGGCGGGGCGGTCCGTCGCCCGGTGGCGCGGCGCTCGTCCGCGCCACCGGCGCCCTGGGGGTACCCGGTCCGGGACGGATCATCCGGACAGGCGGACGGGCATGATCAGGTACCGGTAGTTAGGGTTGGCGCCGTCCTCCGGCGGCTTGCCGGTCAGCACCGCCGGCTTGGTCGGCGTGGTGAACGACAGCCGCGCCACGTCCGAGCTGATCGCCGACAGCCCGTCGAGCAGGAACGAGGGGTTGAAGGCGATGTCGATGTCCTCGCCCTCCAGCGACGCCTCCAGCGCCTCCACGGCCTGCGCCTCGTCGCCGGTGCCGGCCTCCAGCACGACCTCGCCCTGCCGGAACGACAGCCGCACCGGGGTGTTGCGCTCGGCCACCAGGGACACGCGCTTGACCGCCTCGATGAACGGGCCGGTCTGCACCTCGGCCAGCCCCGCGTACTCGTTCGGCAGCAGCGACCGGTACTTGACGAAGTCGCCGTCCAGCAGCCGCGAGGTGGTCCGCCGCCCGCCGCCGGAGAACCCGATCATCCCCTCGCCGATGCCGTCCGTGCCGCCGAGCGCGATCGACACCTCCGCGCCGTGGGTGAGGGACTTGGCGGTGTCGGCGAGCGTCTTGGCGGGCACCAAGGCCGTGGCGGTGAAATCGGGGCGCTCGGGGTTCCAGTGCAGCTCCCGCACCGCCAGCCGGTACCGGTCGGTGGAGGCCAGGGTGACGGTCTCCCCCTCGATCTCCACACGCACGCCGGTGAGCATGGGGATGGTGTCGTCCTTGCCGGCCGCGATGGCGACCTGGGAGACCGCGGCGGCGAACTCGTCACTGCCCACCGAGCCCGCGGCCGGCGGCATCTCCGGCAGGGACGGGTAGTCCTCCACGGGCATGGTCAGCAGGGTGAACCGGGCGCTGCCGCAGCGGAGCATCACCTTGGCCCCGTCGGTGGTCACCTCCACAGGCTGGGGAGGGAGGCTGCGGGAGATCTCGGCCAGCAGCCGTCCCGAGACCAGGGCGGTGCCCGGCTCCTCCACGTCGACGTCGGTGGTGACCTGAGCGGACACCTCGTAGTCGAACGCCGACAGCTTCAGCCGGTCGGTCACCTCGATGTGCATGCCGGCCAGCACGGGCACGGGCGGCCGCTGCGGCAGGGACCGGGCGGTCCAGGCCACGGCGTCGGCGAGGGCGTCTCTGTCGATGCGGAACTTCAAGGGGACACGCCTCCTGCAGGTTGCGGGTTCGGATCGTGGGCGAGGATCCCAGAGTCGCGCGCCGGGCGCTCGGTCCCCAGGCCCTGAGTCGAGTCGAGATTTTTCTTGAGTAGAAAAGGTGCAGTACTCGTCATAGGGGCCGTGGATACTGTGGACGACCGGCGTTCGCCCAGGTCAGACCCTACATTTTCATCCACTGCCCCTGTGGGTGTCCGGTGGACGGCGCAGTCGGGCCTGGGGACGGCCGAGCCGTCCCCACACGTTGTCCTCATGTTGTCCCCCGGTTTTCCACCAGTTGTCCGCAGCCCAACGGAACGTCATCCACCACTGTGGACCCTAGGCCCCTTCGAAGGGCCGTGAGGGCGGTCTCGGCCGAGCGTCATCCCCAACCCGTCCCCAACTCATCCCCAGGATGTCCCCAACCCCGTCCCCAGGGCGCTCGGGCGGCCCGAGCCCGCGTCCACACGCTCTCCACCGCCGGTCCCCAGGCTGTCCGCAGGCTTTCCACCGTTTTCCCGCGGTGATCCACAGGGTTATCCCCAGGCTGTGCGCCTGCTCGGGCATATCCCCCCATATCCGCGGCCCCGCAATCCACACCGTCCCAGAACGCGTCGTCCACACCTGAGCACACCCGCGCACGTCATCCACAACCGGCGAGTCAACGAAAACGCCCGCCCCTCCTCCACGATCCGCGGGGCGCCCCCACGGCCCGGCGGACCGCAGCGGTGCGGGCGCCGGCGGTGGGGGGGCACCGGCGGTCCGTCGGGCCTCACCTCCCCGCCGCGGTGCCGTGGCCGCCCGGGCCGCCGTGCCCCTCCCGGACGGTCTCTCCGGCGCCTCGCCGGCCCCCCCTTCGCGCCCTTCGCTTCGCTCTGCGGCGTTGCGGCCCGTCGGCCGGGCCGTCTCCGTTCCGCGGCCCCCTCCCGGCGCCCTGCCGGCTCCAGGGGATGCTCCAAGAGACCTCGTGGTCTCGGTGGCCTTCGTGGCCTTCGCCTCGCGTCCTTCCGCTTCCTCCCTCGTCGGGAGGCGGAGGTCTCCTCGGAGGTCCCTGATGAGGAGGGACGAGGGAGGGGGCGGGGGAGGAGAGGGAAGCGGAGGAGACGAGGAGAGGGACGGGGAAGGGGGCGGACGGAAGAGCGGCGGAGACGACGGCGCACGGAGGGCTTCGGCGACCGGGCGCCCCGGTCGCCGGTCGCCGGGGTGAGCGGGGTCAGCGCTTGCGGGCCTGGTTCTTGATGCGTCCGGTGAGCTCGGTGACCTGGTTGTAGATGGCGCGGCGCTCGGCCATCAGCGAACGGATCTTGCGTTCGGCGTGCATGACGGTGGTGTGATCGCGTCCGCCGAACTGCGCGCCGATCTTGGGCAGCGACAGGTCGGTCAGCTCCCGGCACAGGTACATGGCGATCTGCCGGGCGGTCACCAGCATCCGGGACCGGGAGGGGCCGCACAGGTCCTCGATGGTGGTGCCGAAGTACTCCACCGTCTGCGCCATGATCAGGCTCGCGGTGATCTCCGGACCGGTGTCGTTGGGGATCAGGTCCTTGAGCACCGTCTCGGCCACCCGCATGTCCACCGACTGCCGGTTGAGGCTGGCGTAGGCGGTGACCCTGATCAGCGCCCCCTCCAGCTCACGGATGTTGGTGGCGATCTGCGAGGCGATGAACTCCACCACGTCCGGCGGCACCGCCAGACCCTCCTGGCGGGCCTTCTTCTGCAGGATCGCGATCCGGGTCTCCAGCTCCGGCGGCTGCACGTCGGTGGTCAGGCCCCACTCGAACCGGTTGCGCAGCCGGTCCTCCAGCGTCACCAGGTCCTTGGGCGGCCGGTCGCTGGAGATCACGATCTGCTTGCTGGCGTTGTGCAGGGTGTTGAAGGTGTGGAAGAACTCCTCCTGGGTCTGCTCCTTGCCCTCCAGGAACTGGATGTCGTCGACCAGGAGGATGTCGATGTCCCGGTAGCGGCGGCGGAACCCGTCGGCCTTGCCGTCGCGGATGGCGTTGATGAAGTCGTTGGTGAACTCCTCCGAGCTCACATAACGCACCCGCGCCCCGCTGAACAGGCTCTGCGCGTAGTGGCCGATCGCGTGCAGCAGGTGCGTCTTGCCCAGCCCGGAGTCCCCGTAGATGAACAGCGGGTTGTAGGCCTTGGCCGGCTGCTCGGCCACCGCGACGGCGGCGGCGTGGGCGAACCGGTTGGAGGACCCGATGACGAACGTCTCGAACGTGTACTTGGGGTTCAGCCGGGCGTGCTCGGACCCGGGCTTGGGCTGCTCGCCCGCGGGGCGACGCGCCTGCCACGACGGCTGTTCGGCATCGCCGTCCCCCGGCCGCTCGCCGCGGCCCTCCCCGTGCCGGGGACCCTGGTCGCGGCCGTCGCCCGGTCCCGGCCCGTAGGGGCCGGGCGAGGCGGCGCGGGGGTACCCCTCCTCGTACTGCTGCGGACCCTGCCCGGGCGGCGCGTCGTCGGCGCGGTGCCGCCCGCCGGCGGACATCCGGTGCTCGGCGTCGTCGTAGGGCCGGCCGTGGTCCCGGGCGGCGTGCGGCGGCTCGGCGCCGGGACGCTGCGCATCGTCGTAGCGGTCCTCATAATGCGGCGCGCCCGACGGCCGGTCGGCGAGATGAGGCGCCCGGCCCCACGGCGGCGCGTCGTCCCGGCCGCGGTCGTCGTCATGGTGGACGGGCGGCGCCGCATGCCGTCCCTGAGCGGCGTAGGCGGGGGGCCGGCCCGTGGGGTGGGAGGCGTCGTACCCGCCGCCCTCATAGCCGGGGGGCTGCTCACGGCTCCACGGGTAGCCCTGGCCCCCTTGGGGATAGGAGTCCTCGGGATATCCACCGGGGCGGCCGGAGCTGTGGATAACTTCCGGCCGGGACTGCCCTCCGTAGGCCCCCTCCGGCGGCTCCGGCCGGCGCTCGGCGGACTGCTGCTCGGCCGGCGGCTGGGGCGGCTCGGGCTGGACGGTGACCGCCACGAAGATCTCCCGGCCGAGCTCCTTGGACAGCGCCTGAGTGATCAGGCCGCGCAGCCGGGTCTCCAGCGCGTCCTTGGCGAACTCGTTGGGGGCGGCCAGCAGGGCGGTGCCTTCTACCAGCGCAAGCGGGCGCACCAGAGGCAGCCAGGCCCGGTAACTGGGCGGCAGGTCCCCCTCGGAGAGAGCGGCCAGCGTACGGGCCCACACCGACGCGAGGTCACGACCGTCCATACGCCACATCCCTCCCCATTCGCCGTAACCAGAGTCCCAAATCTGGACTCCTATCGCAGGGGACTTACTCTCTCACGCGTCATCCACAGAGTTGTCCACACCCTGTGCAAAACCGCACAGGAGGCTGTGTAAAACTCTGCTGGCGAGTGGGGTCCGGAGGGGAGATTCCTGGAGGCGCCGGTGCGCGTGGCGGCTCGTGCGGCGGACTGGAACCGAGCTCGCCCGGTGACGGTAGTGGGTGCCGACGGGTGGCCGCAACATCAACCGCCCGATCCATGCGAGAGCCGTACGGGCACCGTGCGAACGTCGCACGCCGTCCCCCGCAGTGTAGACGGCCCGCCCCCGGGACCGCATCGGTTTGACCCGGCGGCGGACGGGGCGTACCGTTCTACGGTCGAGTCGTATCGGCGGCGATCACGCGTGCCCGCCTTCCGTGACCAGGAGCGCCTGTCCCTCATGGGCGGCAAGTACCCTCGATGGGGGCGAGCGGTCCGGGCGAGCCAGGCGGGCCCCCGCTGCGGGGGACCGGACGCGCTCGCCGAGTGCGACCGCACAACCCAACCACCTCAGGCGCCACGGCCTGCAGGGATCACGCGACCGCAGCACCACACTGGAGTCTCGAGTGAGCAAGCGTACGTACCAGCCGAACAACCGCCGCCGCCACAAGAAGCACGGGTTCCGGCTGCGCATGCGCACCCGGGCGGGCCGTGCGATCCTCGCCGCGCGCCGGCGCAAGGGCCGCGCTCGCATCTCGGTCTGACCCGCACCGCCCCATGCTGCCCTCCGGTCACCGGATGCGGCGGCGGGACGAGTTCACCTTGACCGTCCGGCGCGGTCGCCGCGCCGGACGTCCTCATGTCGTCGTTCACCTGCTGCGCCGGGATGACACAGCCCACGCTCCCCCCGCCCCGCGCCCCAAGGCGAACGGTCGGGCGGCGGTCCCGGCTGCGCGCCGCACGGACGACGACCTCCCCCGCGTCGGCTTCATCGTCGGCCGCAACGTCGGCAACGCCGTCGTCCGCAACAAAGTCCGCCGCCGACTTCGGCACCTGGTCGCCCGGCACCTGGACCGGTTGCCGCCGGGTAGCCTGCTTGTGGTACGCGCCAATCCGGCCGCGGCATCGGCGCGTCACGACGAGCTGGCCAAGGATCTCGAGTCGGCGCTGGACCGGCTGCTGCGGCGACGGGCCTAGGGGGTCGCTGGCGGACATGACGAACGACAAGCGGGTGTCTTTGGCCGCCCGTCTCCTCATGCTCTTCGTTCGCGGCTACCGGAAGTTCCTCAGCCCGCTGCTGGGGAACCAGTGCCGCTTCCAGCCCACCTGCAGCGCCTACTCCCTGGAGGCCCTACGGATCCACGGGGCCCTGCGCGGGAGCTGGCTGACGGTGTGCCGGATCGGCCGCTGCCACCCGTTCCACCGCGGCGGGTACGACCCGGTGCCGCCGGCGAAGCACAACGAGACGTCAGGCCGCACGCCGAGCGGCCCCCCGATCGCAGAGCCCAAGGAGCTGCCCGGTGCTTGATTGGCTGTACGAACTCGTCGCCAAGCTCATCGTCCTGATCCACAGCGGGCTGAGTACCGTCGTCGACCCCGACAGCGGCTGGGCGTGGGGCGGCTCCATCATCCTGCTGACGGTGCTCCTGCGGCTGCTGATGGTGCCGCTGTTCATCAAGCAGATCCACGCCTCCCGCAAGCTCCAGGAGCTCAACCCCCAGGTTCAGGCGCTCCGCAAGAAGTACAAGAACGACCGGCAGCGCCTCAACCAGGAGATCATGAAGCTCTACCAGGAGCACGGGGCCAACCCGCTGTCGGGCTGCCTCCCGCTGCTGGTGCAGATGCCGGTGTTCATCGGCCTGTTCCAGGTCCTCAACGGCATCTCCCGAGCCGAGGACGGCGAATCGAAGTTCGGGATCTCGGCGGAGCTGATCGACAGCGCCCAGAACGCCCACATCCTCGGCGCGGCCATTCCCGACACCTTCCTGAACGCCGTCCGCGACACCCCCGTCTCCTGGAGCGCGGTCGCGGTCACCGCCATCGCCGTGGCGATCAGCTCCACCACCACGTTCCTCACCATGCGCGCCAGCATGAAGCGGCAGCCGGTGATGGACCCGGACAACCCGATGGCCGCCGCCCAGAAGATCATGCTGGTGATGGCCCCGATGTTCGGCCTGTTCGGCCTGGGCTTCCCGCTGGGCGTGCTGATGTACTGGGTGACCTCCAACACCTGGACGCTGGCCCAGCAGCACTACATCTACTCCAAGTACCCGCCGCTCGGCGCCACGGCGAACGGCGCCGGCAAGGACGCCGCCCCGGCCAAGAGCACCGGGAAGAGCACCGCGCCCGTTCCGGCCAAGAGCCGGCTCAAGAAGGACTCCGCCGCGCAGCCCGAGCCGCAGCGCCCGAAGATCGTTCGGCAGCAGCCGTCTCGCAAGCCGCGCAGCAAGCGCAGCGGATCCTCCAAGCGCTAGATTCGAGGGCAGGGAACGCGTGCGTTCCCTGCCCCGCCGTGTAGCGCCGCCCGCCCCGTCGGCGGGTAGCCGAGCAACCCGTCGACAAGGAGAACCCGTGAGCCAGACCGACGCCACCGAGGTCGACGTCCAGGCGCTCGAGCAGGAGGGCGAGATCGCCGCCGACTACATCGAGGGTCTGCTCGACATCGGGGACTTCGACGGCGACATCGACATGGACGTCGAGGGCGGACGTGCCGTGGTCGCGGTCGTCGGCGCCTCCCTGGACGAGCTTGTCGGCAAGCGCGGCGAGGTCCTGGAGGCCTTGCAGGAGCTCACCCGCCTGGCCGTGCACCGCAAGACCGGCAACCGCTCCCGCCTGATGCTCGACATCGGCGGCTACCGCGAACGCCGCCGCGCCGAGCTCACCAAGATCGGCCAGGATGTCGCCGCCGAGGTCAAGCGGACCGGCAAGCCCAAGCCGCTCGCCCCCATGACCCCCTTCGAGCGCAAGGTCATCCACGACGCCGTGGCCGCCGCCGGCCTGCACAGCGAGTCCGAGGGGGAAGAGCCCGAACGCTACGTCGTCGTCTATCCCTCCTGATGACCGACCCCTCCTGACGATCGACGCCTCACGAACGCCGGGCCCGCCGCATCGCCCGGCGTTCGGCGTGTTCGGGCCGCCGCTCCGTCCGGGACCGCGGGGCTTCGATCCGGCCGTGGCGGGGGACGGCGGACCGCGGGGCGGGGCGGGCCGATGAGCGACCGTCTGTGATCGCGCGGCCGGACGAGGCCGACGCCCCGGCGGGGTGAGCGGCGCATCGCCCCCCCGGATACGGCGATGTGCGCTTGCGGCGCCCGGGCGCGAGACCTGAGCGGTTCGCCGGGAAGACGGTTCGTTGCGAAGGCGCGCCGAGCGCGGTGGGGGGGCGCCGGCGGCCCCCCGGGAGGGCGCCGATGCGCCGGCGCCGCCGGTCGCCCGGCAGGGCGAAGCCCCATCGGTGCGGCCCAGGGCGGTGCCCGTGAGACGCCCGCGGTGTCCTCTGTTCTTCGTCGCTCACCTGAGCGGGCGCGGAGAAGGGCTCCTCGTGCCGGGTCGCGTCGGCAGGGATGAGCGTCGGTGAGCGCTTCCCGCCGAAGCGGCTGCGTGAAGCCGTGGGACGGTCATCCACAGCGGGCGGCCTGTGTGCACGTCCGCTGCTGTTTATGGAACGATTCGTACGGTGAGGAACCCAAGCTCGGCACCGGACGCGGCACGGGAGATCTTCGGCGACGCACTGCCGCTGGCCGAACGTTATGCGGAGTTTCTCGCCGATGCGGGAGTTGTGCGAGGCCTGATCGGCCCACGGGAGGCCGACCGGCTCTGGGAACGGCACCTGATCAACTGTGCAGTGGTGTCCGATGTGGTGCCGGAGAAGGCGACCGTGATCGACATCGGTTCCGGTGCCGGGCTGCCCGGGCTGGTGCTCGCCATCGTCCGGCCCGACCTGTCCATCACGCTGCTGGAACCGCTGCTGCGCCGGACCACGTTCCTGAACGAGGCCGTCGCCATGCTGGAGCTGGCGAACGTCGAGGTGCGGCGCGCTCGGGCCGAAGAGGTGGCGGGGGACTACCAGGCCGACGTCGTCACCGCTCGTGCGGTGGCTCCGCTGGACCGGCTGATCGGTTGGGCGCTTCCGCTGCTGCGCCCCGGCGGGGAGCTGCTCGCGCTGAAGGGCGAACGTGCCGGTCAAGAGCTTGCCGAGGCCGCCCCGGTGCTCAAGCGTTTCGGGGTTCGCACCACCGAGCTGCTCAAGCTGGGGCAGGGTAGGGTCGAGCCGCCGACGACGATCGTTCGCGTGGTCGCCGCCCGGACGCCGCCGCGCCGCGCGAAGAAGTCGAGGAAGAGGTCCGCATGACGACGGCACCAGGACCGGGCCGGCCGGGCCAGGCCGGTGACGCGGCGCAGCACGACCCTCAAGGACCGGGCGGGCGACACGACGACCTGACGACCTGCTCGGCCCCCCGTCCCCCTGCCGCCCCGGTCACCGGCTCCGCCGCCGACCCGTCCGGTGCCCGATCCACGATCCTCGCCGGTGCGCCGTCGGCCGTGGCCGTCTCTTCGCCGCCGGGGGCGTCCGTGCACCCTTCCGCCGCCTCCACCGGCCCGGCCCCTGCACCGTCCGCTCCGTCTTCCGCCACCGACCGCCCGGAAGCGCCGGTCGGTGCTCGCCCCTCCTCGACGTCCTCCTCGGCGGCGTCTCAAGGGCCGGCCGCCTCGGGCGCCGCGCCTTCATCGGCCGCATCGCCGTTGCCGGCACCGGTCGACATACGGGTCTACCCGGTGGACGACGTACGGGTCTACCCGCTGGACGATGCTCCGCCCTCGGCCGCGTCATCTCCGGCACGGTCGGGCGCACCGGCCGTTCCTCCGCCCGCTCGACCGGGCGGTCTTCCTTCTCAGGGGCCGCTGGACGACCGCGCCGCCGTTCAGCCCGCCGAGCCGACCGGCTCTCCGGAGGTCCCTCGGCCTCGAAGGCCGGTCGACGCCGGCCCTGCTCCGGCTGCGCCGGCCGATCCGGCAGGCGCGCCGTCCGCTCCTTCCCCTGTGCGGCCGGATGCGGCTTTTCCGCAGGGAACGGCTGGAACGGCCTCCGCCTCCTCCCCTTCGGGAGCCGACCACCCGGCCGAGCCGGCCGAGAAGACGTCCTCTCCCTCGCCGGAGGGGACGGGGGACGCTCGTTTCTCTCCCCCGGACCGGCCGGCCATGCCGTCGGGATCCACCGGTGCGAGCTCGGCCGGCTCCGGGCTTGGCTTCACGCCGGCCGCGGGCGACCGCTCGGATGCGCCCGCCGGCCCGTCTGCGAGCGCCCCTCCTTGGTCCACGCCTTCTCGTGGTGCAGCGTCGCCGAGTCCTGCCGGCCTGAGCTCCGCCGCCTTCCCGCCGGCGCAGGGGCGGGAGGATGTTTCACGGGAAACATCGCCTCCTGCCGTGGCGGGCGAAGCAACTCCCTCGCCCAGCGGGTCGGAGGGCCCTCACCGCCTGGGTTCTTCCGGCGTGGGCCCCGCCGCCTTTCCGGCGGCTCGATCGGATGCGCCGTCCGCTCCCTCATCCGGACGGCCGGATGAAGCTCATGCCACCGGGGTGAGCTCCCCGGCGGCGGAGACGAGCGCGGCTTCGGGCGCTTCTCGTCCGTCGCAGGGCGGCGCCTCGGCATACCCGCCGCCGTGGCCGGAACGATCGGGGATTCCCACCGCCTGGCCGATCGGCCCTTCCGGCGCCATGACCGGGCCCTCGTCGGGAGGGACGGGGAACACCGGCTCCGCCGCCGTTGATTCCAAGCACAGCGGTGCGCCGGGACGGGCCGAGGAACAGCCGCCCATGGCGCCTCTGCCCGCGCCGCCCTCCGGCTCCTCGAGCATGAGCCCGACCCTGCCGCACGTCCGCAAGGACCGGCCGGATGCGGCCCAGAGCGCGCCTGCTCGCGATGGCTCCTCTCCGCCGATGCCGCATGTCGGGTCATCGAGCGCACGAGCGGCCCCGGCGGAGGCGGAGGATTCCCCTGTCGGCGGAGCGTTTCTGAGACCGGGCACGGCCTTCCCGCACAGAGCCTCTGCCGCCCGGAGCGAGACCGGCCCGCCGGAGAAGGCGGCTCGGCCTCCCGGTGATGCCGAAGGAATGGGCGACTCGCCCGGGACAAGGCCCGGCGGAGAAGGCCGCTCGTGGGATGCTTCTCCTACTCCGTTCCGTTCCGGACCGGGCGGCGTCCTCTCCGGACGCTTCTCGGGCGGGGCGCCGCCCGGCGGTTTCCCGCCCGCTCTCGGACCACCCGACTCGAGAGCGGCGAAGGGCAAGGGACCACCGGGCCCCCGCTCCCCGACCGGATCGGGGGCAGCCGGGGGCGACGAGAACACATCTCCGCACAGATCGGCTCCCTTGCCCCCTCCCATCGTGTCCGGCGGTGTGGGGGCGGCGGCTCCCTTCACCGGTACGGTCGGTGGGCGACCGGTGGGGGAGACGGTCGAGCGAATGCCGGTGGGCGGGTCCGGTACGGTTCCCACCGGAACGAGTGGTACGTCGGATGGTGGGTCGGGCCCTATGACGGATGGTTCAGCGACGAATGCGGTGCCCGGCGGGTCTGCAGACGCGCCGGAGGAGATGACGAAGCCGACGCAGTCCGCTGCCCAGAGCAGACCGGGGAGTGAGAACGCATCCGGCACGGCCAAGCGGAACAAGCCGCCGTCCGGACATGCCGCGTGGGGCACCACCTCCGGAACGGCGGCGACCGGTTATGTGCCGACCAGCGGAGGGAGTGCCGACGGTCCCCCGCCTCTGGCCGGTCGGGCATCCACCCAGGGGGAATCGGAGTTGGTGCGCGAAGCACTGCAGAAAGCCACTGTTTCACGGGAAACATCGTCGCCCGCTCCGGCAAGCGGATCCGCCCAAGGCACCGGGCGGGCGGGGGCCGCCGTGCAGTCCACGTCCGGACAGCAGGAGTGGCCCAAGCCGCCGACCTGCCGGGTGATCACCATCGCCAACCAGAAAGGCGGCGTCGGCAAGACCACCACCTCGGTCAATCTGGCGGCCTCTCTGGCCATGCACGGGCTGAAGGTGCTGGTGATCGACCTCGATCCTCAGGGCAATGCGTCCACCGCGCTGGGAGTCGACCACCACGCCGACATCCCGTCCATCTACGAGGTGCTGATCGAGGATCGGCCCCTGGCCGAGATCGTCGTATCGGCTCCAGAGCTTCCCAACCTCTACTGCGCCCCTGCGACCCTCAATCTGGCGGGGGCGGAGATCGAACTCGTCTCCAAGGTGGCCCGGGAGTCCCGGCTGCGCCGGGCGCTGGACCGCTATGACAAGGAGCAGTTCGACTACGTTCTCATCGACTGTCCGCCCTCACTGGGGCTGCTGACGGTGAACGCGCTCGTCGGTGCGGAGGAACTGCTGATCCCGATCCAGTGCGAGTACTACGCGCTGGAAGGGCTCGGGCAGCTGCTGCGCACCGTCGATCTGGTGAAGTCGCACCTCAACCCCCAGCTCGAGGTCTCCACCATCCTGCTGACCATGTACGATGCCCGGACTCGGCTGGCCGCCCAGGTCGCCGACGAGGTCCGCGGGCACTTCGGTGACATCGTGCTCAAGACGGTGATCCCCCGGAGCGTGCGGGTGTCGGAGGCGCCGAGCTACGGACAGTCGGTGATGACCTACGATCCGGGTTCCAGCGGCGCGCTCGCCTACAGCGAGGCCGCGTGCGAGATGGCCCACCGTGGCGCGGGAAGGGCCTGATGACGACCAGTGACAGCATTGCGCCAGGTGAGGTGACGAGGTGACACAGCAGCGGCGCGGTCTGGGCAGGGGACTGGGTGCCCTCATTCCCACGGGGCCCGCTCCAGGAACGGGCGGTGCGAACAATCGAGACGGCTCGGCCCCGGACCTGGAGCCGGTGGCCGGAGCGCATTTCGCCGAGCTGCCGCTGAGCTCGATCACCCCCAACCCCCGGCAGCCTCGTCAGCACTTCGACGAGGAGGCGCTTCAGGAGCTGGCCGAGTCCATCAAGATCGTCGGCCTGCTGCAGCCCGTGGTGGTGCGGCGGACCGGTCCCGACCAGTACGAGCTGATCATGGGGGAGCGCCGCTGGCGGGCCTCCCAGCAGGCCGGGCTGGAGACCATTCCGGCGATCATCCGGGACACCTCCGACGACGACCTGCTCCGTGACGCCCTCATGGAGAACCTCCACCGCCAGCAGCTCAACCCGCTGGAGGAGGCGGCCGCATACCAGCAGCTGCTGGAGGACTTCGGCGCCACCCATGAGCAGCTGGCCGCCCGGATCGGCCGGTCCCGCCCGCACATCACCAACACCCTGCGCCTGCTCAACCTGCCTCCCGCGGTCCAGCGGCGCGTCGCCGCCGGTGTGCTCAGCGCCGGGCACGCTCGCGCCCTGCTCTCCCTGGACAGCGCCGAAGCTCAGGAGGCGCTCGCTCAGCGCATCGTCGCCGAAGGCCTCTCGGTCCGGGCGGTCGAAGAGATCATCCAGATGCGGGAGATCGAGGAGCCGTCCAAGACCCCTCGCCGCCAGGGCCGGAAGAAGCCCGTGGCCCCCGCCCTCCGCGAGCTGGCCGAACGCCTCTCTGACCGCTACGAGACCAAGGTCCGGGTGGACCTCGGCCGTACCAAGGGCAAGATCGTCGTGGAGTTCGCCACCCTCGAGGACCTCGACCGCATCATCAAGGTCATGGCGCCTGACGAGCCCGGCCTTCAGAGCACCGATCTTTGATTCACCCCTTCCCCACCGCCCCGGAGCCTTTGTCTCCGGGGCGTTTTTCTGTGGGGGGCGCTCAGACCGCTCAGGCCGTCTCGCGGCACAGCGGCCACGACCGATGCCGAAGAAGTGCGTCGGCGTTCACCATCGGGCACTCGGAGGCGGTGGATACGCCGATGCCCCCTCGCGTTCGCCGCATCATCTCCAGACCACCCGGCGGACCCATGCACCCGGTGATCCGGCACGCCCCTGTGCGACGCCTCCCGATCCCGCACAGGTGTGTCATGCGGCGATGAGTCCCGCCCACACGTGCTATGCGGGCATGCCTGCATGGGGTACGGCTGTCTGATCTCCCGCGAGGCGCCTCGTTCCCGGGCAGGGGACGCCTGCTCTCCTGATGCGGGCCGCCCTCATCGTCGACCGGCCCCCGGCGACAGGCCGTGTGCTCGGCATGCAGGACCGTGCGCGCGAGTCCGTGCCGTTGAACGTTCGGAGGCGGCGGTGCCCGTGCGGGGCGGTGCATGATCGGGAAACGCCGCGTGCGACGCCCTCACCGCCGGGCCGGCGGTGAAGCGGGACGCCGGTGGAGGAGGCGTGAGGCCTCGCCGGGGCTTCTCCTGGGCCGGAGCGGACGGCGGTGAAGCGGGAAGGGTCGACCCGCACGAGGGTGACCCGCCTTCAGGAGGAGGTCATGCACGACGGGTACCCGCACCACTGGGCGCGCGCACCCGTCGTGATACCTGGGTCAACCCCCTGCACGGCGGATACCCGCGTACAGGGGCGGGTGCAGCTCCTCCGGGTTCCTGCGGCGTCTGTAGGGAGGCGCTTGCGGCGCCTCCGGGGCACTCTTCACCGCTCACCCGTCGCGGCTCATCCCGCCCGCCGGCTGCTGCGGCAAAGTCCACCCCCGAAGAGACAGGGCCGTCCGGGGGCGCATCCTGGCGATCCCGTGCACTCGCCGTGGAGTCCGCTTCCTTCAGCGCACGGATCCGCACCCGGATGTTTCCCGTGAAACATCGGCCTCACGGTCGCCGCATGCCCTCTTCCGCGTCGCCTCGTCCTCGGGAGGCCTGCGCGCGCCGCCCGTCGTGAGAGGCGGTCGGGTGTTCAGAGGCGATGTGCTCCGGCACCCTGGCGTGACAGGGCCGCCCTTCGCAGGCTCCCCGCCGGGTCGGGCGGGCGTCGCTCCTCTCTCGGGGCGCATGACCGGTCGGTGCACAGAAGGACTTCGGCTCAAGGCCTCTGCCGCGGGCGGAGGTCATGTTTCACGAGAAACATCGGGTGCGGATCAGGTCCACCAGGGTGGGGCCCAGCTCCAGCTCGGCCGCCTGAAGCGCACGGGGGAAGAGACTGGTCTCGGTCATGCCGGGCGCCACGTTCACTTCCAAGAAGTGGATCTGCCCGGCGGAGTCGACGATCAGGTCGGTGCGGGAGAGGTCTCGAAGGCCGAGAGCGCGATGCGCGGTGAGCGCCACCTCGGTGGCTTGGCGGATGGTCTCCTCGGGGAGACGGGCGGGAGTGATGAACTCGGTGTCGCCGGCGTCGTAGCGGGCGGTGTAGTCGTACAGATCCCCGGCGGGAACGATCTCCACAGGCGGGAGCGCCATGGGCATACCGTCGCGCTCGATGACGCTGACGGCGATCTCGGTCCCCGAGACATAGCGTTCGATGAGAGCGGTGTCGCCGTAGGCGAAGCAGCCCACCATGGCGGTGGGAAGCTCGGACGGCTCATGGACGGCGGAGACGCCCAGAGCGGATCCGCCCCGTGCCGGTTTGACGAAGAGGGGAAGGCCCAGCCGGCGGATCACGCTGTCCATCAGGGCGGTGGCGCCGAGATCGTGGAAGACCTCTTTGGGCAAGGTCACCGAGTCCGGGGTGATCAGACCGGCGGCGCGGACCACCGACTTGGCGGTGGGCTTGTCCCAGGCGATGCGGCAGGCATGCGGCTCGGCTCCGACGTAGGGGATGCCGAGCAGATCGAGGACGTCCCGGATGGCTCCGTCTTCACCCATCGCCCCATGCAGCACGGGGAACACGGCGTCGGGAGGAGAGGCCTGCAAGGCGGGCAGCAACGTCGCGTCCGCGTCGCGGATCTCCACATCCACATCGAGGGCGCGAAGTGCGTCGGCGACCCGACGGCCCGAGCGCAGCGACACCTCGCGCTCGTAGGACAGTCCGCCGGCGAGAACGATCACATGGCCGAGTTCGCGCTCCTCGTTCTCTGCCGCGGCGAACCGTCCCTGCTGGATGCTCATGCCCGTGCTCACCTTTCATGCAGATTTCATGCAGACCCGTCCGGTCAGGCTCACCGCTCTGCCGCCACCGGCTCGCCTGTACGGCCCTCGATGGTAGGGGGCCGGTGTACCGCCTCAGTCGATCGCGGAGGCGCATCTACCGGCGAGCCGCTGGGATCCGAGAGGGCACGGGTGGTCCGTCCAGCGGAGGCGCTCCGCTGTCCGGTGTCGTGGGCCTGCCCGGCCCGGCCGGCGCCCCCGCTGCCGGCCGGACCGCCCGCAGAGTGCGGGGCGTGCAGGCGATGTCGATCTGTTCTTTGCCCGGAGCGGGCACGGTGGTTCCCCGCGAACGGCTCTGTGCATGGCTCCGGGGCCTGTGACGCTTCGGAGATCGAGTCGGGGAGGGGGCGGGCGGGGAGGCCGGCCTTGCCCCTCTCGGGCCCGACCGGTGAACGGCGCGTGCCGACCACTGCTGCCGCCCGAGCAGGGACGGCCGCGGGGAAGAGCGTCCGCGCCACGAGATCGTGGAGACGGTCTTGCTCGTGGGCCGGTCACCTCGTGGCGCTCCCCGCCGTACGGTTCCCCGCCTCGGCAGACGCCGTACCGGCGTGCACGCCGCCGGCGAGAGCAGGCGGAGGCGGCCGCCGGAAAACCGGGGTGGGGACGAGGAAACCGGGATGGGACGACGGGGCGGCGCCCGAGCGCATCGACGCCGGCCTGCGCCGGCACCGTGCGCGCCCGGCACGATCGCCGATCCAGGAGCCCGGGAGGGGAACGCCCTGCAGCTCCCCGGGATCAGTCCTCGTCCTTGGACCGATCCCGACTTCCCTGGATCGAGGGCCTGTGACTCCCGTCGGATCAAGGCGGGGCCCGTGCAGGACCCGTTCGAGCGGGGTGCGGCGGGCGGGACGAGACAGGAGAGCCTGATCTTGCTCCCGGGCCCGGATCAGGACAGGCCGTAAGGAGCATTACGTTAAGCCCCTTAACAGGCTTCTCTTGGGACGGGCTTCTCCAGGAACTCGGCGAGACCCCGTGGAGGGCGGGCCGACCCGGCCGACCCCGACGCGATGCCCCTTCGCCGACGAAAGGTCCTCCCGGGGCTCGGCGGAGGCGCAGAACCCCGGCGCTCGAGAGCGCAGAAGCGGTATCGGGCGTTCAGGCGGTGTCGGGGCCCGGGGTGTCCATGCCGCTGCGTTCCGGAGCCCGTGTGGTGCCGAAAGTGTCCCGCAGGTCGATCTCGCGTTCGATCACCGCGGCCAGACGACGGACGCCCTCACGGATACGGTCCGGCTCGGGGAAGCAGAAGGACAGCCGCATGTTCCGCCGGCCCTGGCCATCGGCGTAGAAGCCGGTGCCGGGGACATAGGCGACCCGCTCGGCGATCGCCCGGGGAGCCATCGCCTTGGCGTCCAGCCCTTCGGGCAGGGTCACCCAGACGAAGAAGCCCCCCGCGGGGCGGGTCCAGGCGGTGCCCTCGGGCATCAGCGTCTCCAGGGACTCCAGCATCGCGTCGCAGCGCTCGCGGTACATCTCCCGGAACGACTTGATCTGCTGCTTCCACGGCTGGGTGGTCAGGTACTCGCGTACCGCGAACTGGGAGAAGCCGGAGTGGCTGAGGATCGCCGACTCGGCCGCCAGCACCAGTTTGGCGCGCACCGCGGGCGGGGCCAGCGCCCAGCCGACCCGGAAGCCGGGGGCGAACGTCTTGGAGAACGACCCCAGATAGATCACATGGTCGGGGTCGTCGGCGCGCAGCGCCCGCATCGGCTCACCGTCGAAGCCCAGCAGCCCGTACGGATTGTCCTCGATCACCAGCACCCCGCAGGAGGCGCAGATCTCCAGGATCTCGGCCCGGCGGGCGGGGGGCAGGGTGACGCCGGCGGGGTTGTGGAAGGTGGGGACGGTGTAGAGGAACTTGACCCGCCGACCCGCCCGGCGCAGCCGCTCCAGGGTCTCGCGCAGCGCCTGCGGGATCAGCCCCTCCTCGTCCATCGGCACATGCACCACGTCCGCCTGGTACATGGCGAACGTGCCGAGCGCCCCCACGTACGAGGGCGCCTCGGCGAGCACCACGTCCCCGGGGTCGACGAAGATCCGGGTGAGCAGATCGAGGGCCTGCTGGGAGCCGACCGTGACGATGACGTCCTCCGGGGACCCTTGGATCCCCTCCAGGGCCATCACGTCGCAGATCCTGGCCCGCAGCTCCGGATCGCCCTGCGCGGAGGAGTACTGGAGCGCCTGGGCGCCGCGCCGCCGGGTCAGCTCCCCCAGCATCTCCCCGACGATGTCCAGCGGCAGCGCGGACACATACGGCATCCCGCCGGCCAGCGACACCACCTCCGGCCGGTTGGCCACGGCGAACAGGGCGCGGATCTCCGAGGGCACCATCCCGGCGGCCCGGGCGGCGTAACGGTCGGTGTAGGGGTCTGTTCGCGTGTGCTGGTGCACGGATACCTCCGGGGCCGGGAACCACACGGCAAACTGCGTCACGATCGCAGGCGGTCTGGTGATGGTCCGGGTCAACGACACGCCCGGTGCGGCCATGTTTCCGTGATGCTCCGGTCGACGCCGGTCGCTCGATGTCCCTGTCAGATACGATGCCTCAGGGACCCTAGGGGTTGTCTTGACAACGCCCGAAGAGGTTCCGCGGCTCGGGGGACGCGGTCGGCGCCTCCGCCGCCGTCGGCTCGGACAGCCCGTGGACGGGCGCGGGAACAAGCACCAGGGGGTGCCGATCTGGTGTCGCGTCGGCTCGTCAGCATCACGCTCGACAACCTGGACGATCTGCCGCCCCGGTGCCGTAAGTGCGTGTTCTGGGAGCTGGACCCGGTCAGCGGGGAGCGCGCCCTCGAAGCCGGGGACCCCGCCTTGGAGAAGGAGGCGTGGATCTCCTCCACGCTGCTGGAGTGGGGCAGCTGCGGCAAGATCGTCTATGTCGACGGGGTGCCCGCCGGCTTCGTGCTGTACGCGCCGCCGCTGTATGTGCCTCGTTCGATCGCCTTCCCGACCAGTCCGGTCAGCGCCGACGCCGTTCTGCTGATGACCGCCCATGTGATTCCGGAGTTCGCCGGCGGGGGGCTGGGCCGGATGCTGGTGCAGGGGGTGGCCAAGGACCTGGTCCGCCGTGGCATCAAGGCCATCGAGGCGTTCGGCGATCTCAAAGGCGAGGAGGGCGGGTGCATGGTCCCCGCCGACTATCTGCTGGCGGTCGGCTTCAAGACCATCCGCCCCCATCACCGCTTCC
Organism: Thermomonospora catenispora; assembly: GCF_006363815.1. Lineage (GTDB taxonomy): Bacteria > Actinomycetota > Actinomycetes > Streptosporangiales > Streptosporangiaceae > Thermomonospora > Thermomonospora catenispora. The sequence continues at coordinate 58,635 of NZ_RRYT01000005.1, read as the reverse complement.
CTCGGCTGCGCCTGGAGCTCAAGTCCGCCCTCTCCTGGCGTGAGGACGTCGAGGTCGCCCTGGAACGCCTGCTCGGCTCCATGACCCCCGAAGGCGCTCTCCGTCCCGTCTGACCCTTCCCGGAAAGCGTCGACCGCCGGATCGCCGGCGGCGTCGAGCCCCGCCGGGCCGCGCAGTGAACGGAACGATGCGCCCGCCGTGCACGGGGTCGCGGGTGATGCTCTGCGACCGTGGGGTCGTGGCGCCGCTCCCGGCGGCGGCCGGTCGTGTGGATGGCTCTTCCGGCGTCGGCCATGACGCGTGGAGCGCTGGGGCGGCGTGTGCCGCTGCCGGTCCCTTCACGCCCCGGTGCGGTCGTGCGGAACGCGCCTTGCGGGATGCCGAGGCTGAGGTCGTGAACGCCGCACGCCGCGGACGCCGGTCCCGGGTCGATGCCGCCTCAGAGCGCGGTCGCCCACGGGGATGCCCCTGGAAGGGGACTCCCGGAACGGGAACATCGGTCGCTCATGAGGCTCCGAGCGCGGGATGCCGGCCGCCACGGCGGTCGAGGTCGCGGGTCGCCGACCTGAACGCGGTCGGCCGGAGACAGGGGGACGGGACCGCCCGGGCACGAGGCGCCTGAGGTGCGGGCGTGAGGTGCCCGGAGGGGGATCGCGTGGGCCTGAGGCGCATGGACGCGGGCCGCGCACCTGGAGAGCCGTACCCGGATGAGTCAGCGGCGGCCGACCGGTGATCCGACCGGATGAGCCGGCCGGACGGGTGCGACGGTGCGCCCGGCCGGCGGGCGGGCGAGGCGGGCGAACGAGCATGGCGGCCTGCGAGCGGCTGAACGGCCCGGTCACCGTGGGCTCTGGACGAAGCACCGACTCACCGGCGGGCCGCTCGGAGCACGTCGTGTCGTATGCCGCGGTGTCTTCGGGCGCGGTCGTCGAGCGTGATGCCCGCGCTCGACGACGAGTCATGCATGAGACTCGACGGCTCGTGAGCCGGTGACGATGCCCGTTCCCGGGGCGATGAGCGGAACACGGCGCTCGGTGGATTCATCTGAACGGAGAGCGTTTGCGAGAAGCGGTGCGGACTTCCCGTCGTCTGGGACGGCCGCGTGAACGACATGGATGGGAAGCACGCCATGCCCAGCGCCAGGTTCTTCTTCGACGCAGGGTCGGGCGGGATTCTGTGGGGCGCCACGCCGGAGGACAGCGAGGAGTGGGGGTACCCGATCGATCTGTCCCTGCTGCCGATCAGCCAATCCCTGCGTGCGGAGCTGGAGCACCTGGTGGCCTGGTACGACACGTCGCTGAACCGGGATTACCCACCGGACCCCGGGCCATGGGGGGAAGAGGAGCGGGCCCGGTTCGACGAGGCGGTGCGCCGGGCCCTCGAGCGGCTGCGCGCGGAACTCGGACCGTCGTGGGAGATCCGTGACGAGTTCGAGGGGCCGCACGAGGATCCGGACCTCGATCGCCGTCTGGCCGATTCGTCCGGTCGCATGCGCACGGATCCCGACGAGTGAAGGCGTCCCCGTGCGGGCTCTGTGACACGGCGGCCTTCATCGACACCGGTCGGATGCACGGGGCCATCGGCGTTCGGCGTCGGGCCGTGTCCGGGGGATCATGAGCGGACGGCTCGACGGCAGATTGTCGGTGGCGTTCCTTAGCATCCGAGGATGCACGCTTCAGGGACGTTCAAAGTCGCCGATTTCACCCCGGCTCCGACACCGGACTCGACGATCAAGACCGCACTGCCCGTCGCCATCTCCACGATGGAGAAGCAGTACGAAGGCGAGGTGGTCGGGCGCTCCGCCACGTTGTTCACCTCCGCGTTCGATCAGGGGACCGGCACCTACGTCGCGATGGAGTCCTTCGAGGGAGCGCTCAACGGCCGGACCGGCACCTTCAACTTCGCGCACTCTGCGACGACCCAGGGCGAAGGCAGGGACAACACGTTCTTCGTGATCGTCCCGGGGAGCGGAACGGGAGCGCTGACCGGGATCACGGGGACGGGCGGCATCGCCATCGATGCCGACGGCACGCACCGGATCTGGTTCGACTACGAACTCGGCTAGGGCGCATCCGGCGAAGCGTGGGTCGATCGAGAACGGAGCGGTGACGAGGATGATCGCCGCCCGATGACGCGGGCGGGAACCGTCGGGTCCCCTCGGGCGGCGGAGCCGCACCGCGACACGCCGTCGACCTGCGCCCGAGATCGACACCGGTCGAACACCGAGGCCGACCGGGCGGGCGCCGTGCCGTGTCCGGCGAAGGGCCGCCATCGGCCGGCGGCGGTCCTTCGCCGGGTGGTGCGGCGCGGCGCGGTGAACCGGCCGATGCGGCCCGGGTGCAGATCGGGCCGCCGGCCGCCCCGTGCCGATGGGCGGGCCGGCGGTGGCGGCCGGGCCTCGGCTCAGCGGCGTTCCAGCCGAAGACGGGTGCAGTCGTGCGTCCGGGCGGCGGGCAGGAAACGCGCGCCGTGGACGCGGGTGGAGCGCCGGATCGGGATGGCGCGATGACCGGCGTCTCGGTGCGGGAGTGGTGCATGGACGTCTGGTGCGCATGAGCGCCCCCTCGCGCTTCGATGACGGGGGTGTCGACGGCCCGTGGGCCTGCCCGGTGCGCATGGCGTTCCACGTGAAACATCGGGGCGCCGACCGGAGTGAGACGTGAGGAAGGTGACACCCGAAAGGGGGTAAGTGTCCGCTTTTGCGGCGGGAGAATCTGAGGACGGTCGGTCAGGTGGCGAGTGTCGGGAGGTCGGTCGATGGCTCGGAGGATCCGGAGCGCCCGGGCGGCGGCGGGGGCCGGGGTCGTCGTGCTCGCCCTGACCGGGTGCGGGGCGGTGAACGACGACTGGGCCGCCCGGCCCGGTGGGACGCTGCGGATCGTCGGGGCGAAGGACGTGGAGCATCTGGACCCCGCCGCCGCGGGCGGCCCGCACGCCTACGCCCTGAACCGGGTGTTCGCGCGGACGCTGTTCACGACGAGCGCGTCCAACGACCTCAGCGAGGCGATGCAGATCCAGGCGGACGCGGCCGAGCGGGTGCCGACCGCGGAGAACGGCGGGATCAGCAAGGACGGGAAGACCTACACCGTTCGGCTGCGCCGGGACGTGCAGTGGGACACGCGGCCGCCGCGCCCGGTCGTCGCCGAGGACTTCGTGCGCGGCTTCAAGCGGCTGTGCAACCCGGCCGCCCCGTCGCCGTACCGGAAGTACTACATCGCGACCGTCAAGGGGATGGCCGAGTTCTGCGCCGGCTACGCGAAGGTGCCGGACGACGATGCCGAGGCGATGGCCGCGTACCAGAAGAAGCACTCGATCTCCGGGATACGGGCCGACGGTGAGCACACGCTGGTGTTCACGTTGATCCGTCCGGCCACCGACTTCCTCAACCTGCTGACGCTGCCGTCCGCCGCCGCGGCTCCCCGGGAGTACGACCGGTACGTGCCCGACGGTTCCGAGCTCCGGCAGAACATCATCTCCAACGGCCCGTACCGGATCGCCTCCTACCGGCCCGGCCGCTCCTACCTCCTGGAGCGCAACCCGGCCTGGCGGGCCGCCGCGGATCCCGTGCGGGAACGCCACGTCGACCGGATCCAGATCACGTTCGGGGTGAGCGATCCGGAGGAGGTGCAGCGGCAGATCGAGCGGGGGACCGCGGACCTGTCGTGGGACCAGCCGGTGCCGACGGAACAGATCGGGCGGCTGCGCGATGCGGAGGGCTTCACGTTCCAGCCGGTGCCGGGGATCGCGCCGTACCTGGTGATGAACGGCCGGAGCGGACCGACCAAGGACCGGCGGGTCCGGGAGGCCGTGCAGTACGCCGTGGACCGGACCGCGGTGATCCGGGCGTTCGGCGGCCCGGAGGCGGCCCGCCCGCTGCACACGCTGATCGCGCCCGGAAACCTCGGCTATTTCGAGCACATCGCCTATCCGACGCCCGGTGACGCCGGCGACCCGGGACGCTGCCAAGGGCTGCTCATCAAGGCCGGTCGCGCGAACGGGCTGACGCTGACCCTCGCCGCCAACGGCCATGAGGAGGTCGCCGAGGCGGTGAAGAAGAGCCTGGCGAACTGCCGTATCACGATCACGTCAGGCGATGAGGACGCCGATCTCTCCTTGGTGGCCCCGCGGCCCGACTGGTTCGGCCACAACGGTCGTTCCGGGCTGGCCCCGCTGGTGGAGGACCACCCCGACCTGTTCGTGCAGAACATGTTCAAGGAGGCCCTCCGCGCCTCCGCGGTCGACCGCGCCACCGGTCTGTGGAACCAGCTCGACCGCCTGGCCATGCGGCACGCCTCCATCGTGCCGCTGGTCGACCGCGCCATCCCGATCCGGCACTCCACCCGCGTCCGCGGCGCGCGTTTCCTGCCCGCCGCCCGGACGTACGACTACACCCGTCTTTGGCTGGAACGCCGCTGAGCCGGGGCCCGGCCGCCACCGCCGGCCACGCCCTGCGGCGGCCGGCACCGCGACCGGCGGCCTGCGGCGACGGGACCGGGCCGGGCGGTTGAGCCCCGCCTGAGGAGTGCGGCCGGCCATGGTGGAGCGAGCCGCCGCGGAAGGACGACCGGACCTCGGCCGGGGGGAGGGCGAGGTCCGGCCCCGCCGAGGGAAATACGCTGAGCCGGTGAGGGTCGGACAGTTGCGGGCGGTGGTGCGCGGGCGGGACTATCGGCGGCTTTATGCGACACGGCTGGTGTCACAGTGCACCGATGGTCTGTTCCAGGCGGCGCTGGCCGGCTACATCCTGTTCTCGCCGGAGCGGCAGGCGTCGGCGGGGAAGATCGCGGCGGCGTTCGCGGTGGTGCTGCTGCCGTACTCGGTGCTGGGACCGTTCGCAGGGGTGTTCCTCGACCGGTGGTCCCGGCGGCAGGTCCTGGTCTGGGCGCCGGTGCTGCGCGCCGGCGTGATCGTGGGCGCGGCAGGGCTGCTGCTGGCCGGGCACGACGGGGCAGGGTTCTTCCTCGCCGTGCTGGTGGTGATGGGGGTCAACCGGTTCTTCCTGGCGGCGCTGTCGGCGGCGCTGCCCCATGTGGTGGAGCACCGGCTGCTGGTGACGGCGAACACGTTCGCGGTGACGTCGGGGACGGTCATCGCGTTCGCCGGCGGCGGGCTGGGCTATCTGCTGCGGCTGGTGTTCGGCGGCGGGCGGGTCGGCACGGCGGCGATCCTGCTGTCGGCGGCCGGGGCGTATCTGCTGGCCGGGCTGGTCGCGACGAGGCTGGAGCGGTGGCGGCTGGGTCCCGACCTGGATGCGGCGCCCCCGACGACGCGGGAGGCGGTGCGCACCGTGCTGCGCGGCCTCGCGGACGGGGCCCGGTACATCGGGCGGACCCGGACGGTGGCGCTGGCGCTGGGGGCGATCGCGTTCCACCGGTTCTGGTACGGGATCACGCTGGTCATGACGCTGCTGCTGTACCGCTACCTGTTCAGTGACGACGTGGACGAGGGGCTGAACCGGGCCGCCGGCGTGCTGGCGGTGTCGGGGGCCGGCTATTTCCTGGCCGCCGTGCTCACCCCGCCGGTGGTCGCGCGGATCGGCAAGAACGCCTGGATCACCGGTCTGCTCGGGGCGGCCGCGGTGGCGTCGACGGTCTTCGGGCTGCCGTTCGCGAACGCGCCCTGGCTGGTGCTGGCGTTCCTGCTCGGAGTGGTCTCCCAGGGGGTGAAGCTCAGCGTCGACGCGATCCTGCAGGAGACGGTGCCGGACGCCTATCTGGGGCGGGTCTTCGCCGTGTACGACATGCTGTTCAACGCGATGTTCGTGGGCGCCGCCGCGGTGGCCGCCGTCTCCATGCCGCCCGACGGCCGCTCTCCGGTGATGCTGTGCGTCGTCATCGTCGCCTACCTCGCCGGCGCCATGACCTACTGGACCTCCACCGCGCGACGTCCCGCCCCCACGGTTTAGGGCGCGTTTCGAAGTAGGTGGAGCCATTCGTTGATGGCGGTGATCTCCAGGATCGCCCGGTAGCGGACGGAGAGCTTGTCATAGCGGGTGGCCACGACCCGATGACGCCCCAGACGGGTGATGTCGCACTCCACCGCACGACGGCCCCGGTAATCGTCCGGGGCAAAGACGGGCGGACGGCCACCGCGGCTGCTCCGCCGCCGGTGCCGGGCCTGGTCGGCCGGGACCGGGATCGTGGCGGCGATACCACGACGGCGCAGGTGGGCACGGATCGCGCGGGAGGAGTACGCCTCATCGGCCCGCACCCGATCGGGCCGGGTCCGCGGACGGCCCGGCCTGATGCGGGCAACGCCGGTGCCGGCCGTCACCGCCTCGAACCGCGGAGCATCCGCCCGCTGGTCGGCGGTCACCGCCGGCGGCAACGGCATCTGCCCCTGTTCGCAGGGGGTGGAGATGCACCGTGGTCGACGACCCACCGTGGGAGCGGCCTATAGCGCGTGATCGCCCGGCTCGGCGGCCACCCTGCCGGGCGGCTCGCGCTGCAGTGCACTGTGCCGCCGGGCCCCGGCAGCATGCTGGTGGCACAGGCCCGGTGGTCGTGAAAGGGGGTGAAGGCCCCTGACGCGGTGTGGAGCCGCCGTGCGTGCTTCCACACCGGGAAGGTCCCCGACGGCCTGCACTGACACCGAGCCGGGATACCACTCCGAAATGCCGAGCAGGAAGCACCAAGCCGGGACAGCGCGTCGGGACGTCGGGCCGGGGCGCCAGGGCCTGCTCCGGACGGGCATGCCCGGGGTCGACGCATTGTCGTGGAGGCCGGAGGGCCTCCGGGTCACAGCGAGCGGGCGGCGGCGACCATGGCCTCGGTGATCTGCCTGACCTCGGCGGGGGTGCAGACGTAGGGGGGCATGGTGTAGATCAGGTTGCGGAACGGGCGGAGCCACACCCCGTGCTCCATGGTGATCTTCTGGATCGCGGGGACGTCGACGGGCTCGACGGTCTCGATGACGCCGATCGCTCCCAGGACTCGGGTGTCGCGCACCCCCGGCAGGTCGCGGGTCTCGGCCAGCCCGTCGCGCAGGATCTCCTCGATGGCACGGACCTCGGCGCGCCAGTCGCGTCCCCGGCCGTCCCGGCCGGTCAGCAGTTCGATGGAGGCGCAGGCCACGGCGGCGGCCAGGGGGTTGGCCATGAACGTGGGGCCGTGCATGAGCCCGCCCCCCTCGCCCTGGGAGATCACCCGGGCGATCTCACTGGTGCACAGGGTCGCGGCCATGGTGAGGTAACCGCCGGTGAGGGCCTTGCCGACGCACATGATGTCGGGGACGACGCCCGCGTGGTCGGCTCCCCAGAACGTTCCGGAACGGCCGAACCCGGTGGCGATCTCGTCCAGGATCAGCGGCACCCGGTGCTCGTCGGCCAGGTCCCGCAGCGCCCGCAGATAGGCGGGGGAGTAGAACCGCATCCCGCCCGCGCCCTGCACGACCGGCTCGGCGATGACGGCCGCGATCTCCCCGGCGTGCCGGGCGGCGAGCCGGGTCAGCTCCTCCAGGTAACCGGGGTCGGGATCGGCGTGGTAGCCGCCCGGCGGCGGGGGAGCGAAGATCTGCTCGGGCAGCACCCCGGTGAACAGGTGGTGCATCCCGTTGACCGGGTCGCACACGGACATGTCGCCGAAGGTGTCGCCGTGGTAGCCGCCGCGCACGGTGAACAGCCGATGCCGCTCGTGACGGCCCAGCGCGCGCTGGTACTGCAGCGCCATCTTGATCGCGACCTCGACCGACACCGAGCCGGAGTCGGCGAAGAAGACCGCGGTCAGCGGCTCGGGGGTGAGCTCCACCAGCAGCGAGGCCAGCCGCAGCGCCGGCGGGTGCGTCAGCCCGCCGAACATCACGTGCGACATCCGCCCGATCTGGTCGGCGACCGCCGCGTCCAGCGCCGGGTGGCGGTATCCGTGCACGGCCGCCCACCACGACGACATCCCGTCGATCAGCGTCCGCCCGTCCGCCAGCTTCAGGCGCACGCCTTCGGCCGCCACCACCAGCTGGCTGTCCGCGGCTCCGGGCATCGGCCCGTAGGGATGCCACACATGCTCCCGGTCGAACGCCAGCAGCCGTTCGATCTCGTCGGGACTCATCGCCGCGTGCTCCGCCATGCCCGCAAGCCTAGGCCGCCGGCGCCCGTTCTCCGCCCGGGCCCGGCCCGTGACCGGACGCCCGGTACACGGCGCCGACGCCGAGCCCCCTGCTCTCGGCCGCCCTCGGACGCGATCGCGACCCCGCTCCCCGGAACGGCCGCACCCCCGGCACCGCCGCGCACTCCGGCACGGCCGCACTCTCGGCACGACCGCGCCGGATCGGTCCGGACCGTGCCGGGCCGGGGGTCAGGAGGCCGGCGGCTCCAGGCCCTGTTCGCGGGCCCAGCGCAGCAGCTCCTTCGTGGCGGCCTCCTTGCCGATGAGGCCGCGGTCCAGGCGGATGTCGAGCAGGAACTTGTAGGCCTTGCCGACCAGCGGGCCGGGCTTGATGCCGAGCACGGCCTGGATCTCGTTGCCGTCCAGCTCGGGACGGATCTTGGCGAGCTCCTCCTCCTTGGCCAGCCGGGCGATCCGGGCCTCGAGGTCGTCGTAGGCGCGGCGGAGCCGTTCGGCCTTGCGCTTGTTGCGGGTGGTGCAGTCGGCGCGGGTGAGCTTGTGCAGACGCGGCAGCAGATGCCCGGCGTCCCGCACGTAGCGGCGCACCGCCGAGTCGGTCCACTCGCCGGTGCCATAGCCGTGGAAGCGCAGGTGCAGCTCCACCAGCCGGGCGACGTCGGCGACCACGTCCTTGGGGTAGCGCAGGGCGGACAGCCGCTGCCGGGCCATCTTCGCCCCGACCACCTCGTGGTGGTGGAACGTCACCCGTCCGCCCGGTTCGAACGCGCGGGTCTTGGGCTTGCCGATGTCGTGCAGCAGCGCCGCCAGCCGCAGCACCAGGTCGGGCTCGCCCTCCTCCTGCGCGATGGCCTGCTCCAGCACGATCAGCGTGTGGTCGTACACGTCCTTGTGCCGGTGGTGCTCGTCGATCTCCAGCCGCAGCTTGGGCAGCTCGGGCAGCACGTGGTCGGCCAGGCCGGTGTCCACCAGCAACGTCAGGCCCGCCCGCGGGTGGTCGGCGCAGATCAGCTTGGACAGCTCGTCCCGGATCCGTTCGGCCGAGACGATCTCGATGCGGGCGGCCATGTCGCGCATCGCCGTCACCACCTCGGGCGCCACGGTGAACCCGAGCTGGGCGGCGAACCGGGCGGCGCGCAGCATCCGCAGCGGGTCGTCGTTGAAGGAGTCCTCCGGGCGGCCGGGGGTGTGCAGCACCTTGCGGCGCAGATCGCCCAGCCCGCCGAACGGGTCGACGAACTCGTGTCCGGGAAGCCGCGCCGCCATCGCGTTCACCGCGAAGTCGCGCCGCCGCAGGTCCTCCACCAGGGAGGTGCCATAGGACACCGACGGCTTGCGGGACTTGGGGTCGTAAGACTCGCTGCGGTAGGTGGTGATCTCCAGTTGCAGGTCGCCCTTGCGCAGCCCGACCGTGCCGAACTCGATGCCGATCGTCCAGACCGCGTCCGCCCAGCCCTCGACCAGCGCCAGCACCTGCTGGGGAGTGGCGTCGGTGGTCAGGTCCACATCCTTGCCGGGCCGGCCGAGCAGCGCGTCCCGGACCGGTCCGCCGACCAGCGCCAGCTCGTGCCCCGCGGCGGCGAATCGACGACCCAGTTCGTCGGCCGCCGGCGGGATCACGCGGGCCAGCAGTTCGGCGATGGCCTGCCGCTGCTGCGGGGTCGGTTCGTCGGTGGGGGCGTTGGGCACGGGCATCGAGCGTATGACCTCACAAGACGGCTTACAAACAAAAAATCTTGGCGGCCTGTCCCCGCTATACCGTAGGACTTTTGCTGTCAGGGTTCACATGGAGTTTTCCTCGGGTTACGTTCTGAGCACCCCGTGGTGAATCAAGTGAATCATGACGGGCGCGCGTACGGTCCACCTCGCGCCACCGGAGGTCGCCGATGAAAGACGCACTCGCCGTTCACCGCTTCCTGCTGGAACAGCAGGTCCCGCATGAGATCGTGCGCCTGCGCCACCCCGTCTCCAAGGCCGACGACCTTCCGCACGTCCTCGATCTGCCGCCGGAACGCTGCCTGGCCGTGCGCATGTTCGGCTGTGTGGGCGCCGCGACCGGAGAACGCTTCCTCGCCGCCGTGATCACGCCCGCCGGCGACATGCCCGCCCCGGAGCGGGTGCTGTCGGCGGTGGAAGCCCGGTTGCTCCGGCCCGCCCGCCCCGACCTGGTCAATTCGATCACCGATTATGCGGCCGATCTGGTGTGCCCGCTGCTGCTGCCGGACGGCGTCCCGGTGCTGGCCGACCGGGAGGCGCTCGGCGAGCCGCCGGAGGAGGAGGTCGTCTACACCGCGACCGGTGAGGTGTGGACCGCCTTGGCGATCCGCCTGGCGGACGTGTACCGGCTGAGCCGGGCCGAGCCGCTGGAGCCCCGGCGGGCGCCGGAGGCGCCGCTGGAGACGGGCGCCCCCGCCCGGGCGGGCTGAGCGCTCCTCGCGCAGGACGGCCGGACGCGGTGCTCGAGGCACTACCATCGAGCCCGTAGTCCGGAGTTCCGGCACCCTGCGCACATGGACGGGTATGTCTTGAGGGTGTGGTGTCGCGCGGCGATTGCGGCCGTGCTCTCCAGTTTCATGATCGCGGCCCCCGCGCCCGCCCCTCAGGGGCACGCCTCGGCGACCGCGCGCACTCCGGTGCCCGCGGCGCCGCCGGCGGCCGCGCCGCGGCAGGCGCAGAGCCCGCTGGAGCTGGTGCTGACCGGCATGTCGGAACGCGTGGTCACGCCCCGGACGACCCTGACCATCAAGGGCCATGTGATCAACCGCTCCGGCCGCCCGCTCACCGGCGTCTACTACCGGTTCCGCTACTTCCCCCAGCGGATGACCAGCCGCGGCCAGCTCGCGCAGGCCGCCCGGTGGAGCGTGGCGAACCTGCCGAACGCCGCCGAGCCCCGGCCGCTGGGGAACCTGGCGGCCGGCAACGCCCCGGTGCCGTGGCAGCTCACCGTGCGGGCCAAGGATCTGGGGCTGCGGGACTTCGGGGCGTACCCGATCGGGGTGGAGTTCTTCACCGCCGCCGGGCAGCAGCTGGCCGGGCAGGTGACGTTCCTGGTGTGGCGGCCCCCCACCGGCAACTACCGGCCGACGGCGATCGGCTGGGTGTGGCCGGTGGCCGACCGGATGCGGCGCACCGCCGACGAGGCGTTCCTCGACGACGGGCTCGACCGGCAGCTGCGCCCCGACGGGCGGCTGGGCGGCCTCGTCACCGCCGCGGAGAAGACCAGTACCCCGATCACCTGGGCGATCGACCCGGCGGTGCTGGACGACGCGCAGGCGATGACCCGGCCGTACACGGTGCGCACCACCGGCCGCAAGCAGACCGACCGGCCCGCCAGCTCCCACGCCCGGAGCTGGCTGGACCGGCTCAAGAAGGCCTCCTCCGGCGACCCGTACTTCGTGCTCCCGTACGCCGACGTGGACGCCGAGGCGCTGCTGCGCAACGGGATGGGCCGGTATCTGGAGATCTCCTACAAGCACATGGAGGCGGCCCAGCGGGTGCTCGGCCGGCCCGCCCCCCTCGAGATCGGCTGGCCCGCGGAGGGCGCGGCCAGCACCCGGACGCTGGGGCGGATGGCGCAGCTGGGGACCGACTCGTTCCTGCTGTCCGGCGCGCTCTTCCAGCCCGCCCAGGCGACGTTCACCCCCGGGGCGCCCACCACCGTGCGGACGGCGGCCGGCCAGCGGAACGTGGTGGCCTACGACCCGGTGCTCAGCGAGATCGTCAGCGCCGGCACCCGCGATCCCGGCGCCCGGCTGCTGGCCGAGCAGCGGTTCCTGGCCGAGACCGCGATGATCACCGCAGAGCTGCCGCTGCAGAGCCGCGTCATCGTGATCGCCCCCCATCGGCGCTGGAACCCCGACCCGGCGTTCGCCGAGAACCTGCTGCGCTGGACCGCCGACCTGCCGTGGCTGAGGCCGGCCCGGGTCGACCGGATCGCGCAGACCAAGCGCCGCGAGCCGATGGCGTTCACCGGCTACCCGAGCGACCACCAGGCCCAGGAGCTGGGCCGCGCCTATCTCGGCGAGGTCAAGAAGATCGCCGCCCGGGCGAGCACCTTCTCCACCATCTTCCAGCCGATGAGCTGGCCGTACGAGCGGGCGGTGCTGCGGACGCTGTCCGGCTCCTGGCGCGGCGGCGGCAGCCGGGCCCGGCACGCCCGCGCCGCCCGGGATCTGTTCGGCGAGCTGCTCGACGATGAGATCGACAAGGTCCGCGTGTCCCGCCGGGGCGACACCGTGCAGCTCGCCGGGCGCACCGGGCGGGTGCCGTTCACCATCACCAACGGGCTCGACCGCACCGTCCGGCTCCAGGTGAAGATCACTTCGCGGATCCCGGCCCGGCTGCAGATCGGCGAGTACACCCGGACCATCGAAGTGGGCCCGCATGAGAGCCCCAGCATCGACTTCGAGGTCGAGTCCTACGCCCAGGGCCAGGCTCTGATCGACATCGAGCTGCTCACCCCGGAGGGCAAGGCATTCCGTCCCGCCCATACGCTCCGGATCAACACGACCGGGTACGGCCCGGTGGCCCTCCTTATCACCGGAGGCTCCCTTGCCGTACTCTTCGTCGGCGTCGGTTTTCGAGCGATGCGGGCGCGGCGCCGCAACAAGATGGAGGCAGCTGGTGACGGGGCATCCGGAGGCGAACCACCACCCTGGCCCGACGAACCGGCCCGTTCCGCCGAGCGTGCCGAGCCCGCAGACCCCGCCGGATCGGGCGAACCCGCAAAACCCACAGAGCCCACAGAGCCCGCCGAGCCCTAGCCCCGCGGCGGCCTCCGCCGCCGCGCCGCCCGCCCCCCGGCGGGAGGAGCGGCCCGCGGCGGGATCCGGTGGCGGGGGCGGCGGCCTGCTGCGCGCGGGCGCGCTGATGGCGCTGGGCACGGTGTTCTCCCGGATCACCGGCTTCCTGCGCACCGCGGTGCTGGGCGCGGCGATCGGCACGGCCGCGCTGGGCGACGTCTACAACACCGCCAACACCATCCCGGTCATCGTCTACGACCTGCTGCTCGGCGGCATCCTCACCGCCGTGGTGGTGCCGCTGATCGTGCGGGCCAAGGAACGCGACGCCGGCTACGGCGCCCGGTTCGAGCAGCGGCTGTTCACCCTGGCGGTGCTGGGGCTGGCGGCGATGACCGGGGCGGCGATGCTGCTGGCCCCGATCTTCATCGACTACGTGTACGCCCGGGACTTCTCCGGGGACAAGCGCGACCTGGCGGTGCTGTTCACCCGGCTGTTCGCGGTGCAGATCTTCTTCCTGGGGATCAGCGCGTTCGTCGGGGCGATCCTCAACACCCGCAACCGGTTCGCCGCGCCGATGTGGGCGCCGGTGCTCAACAACATCGTCATCTGCTGCACCGGCGTGCTGTTCATCCTGGTCACCACCGGGACGGTCACCCCCGAATCGATCACCGGCGGACAGGTGGCGATCCTGGCCGGGGGCACCATCGGCGGCATCGCGATGCAGACCCTGGCGCTGTGGCCGTCGCTGCGCGGCTCGGGGTTCCGCTGGCGGCCCCGGCTGGACTTCCAGAGCGGCGAGCTGCGGCAGATCGCGTCGATGGCCGGCTGGAGCCTGATGTACCTGGTGGCCACGCAGACCGCGTTCGCGGTGACCACCTCGCTGCTCAACGCCGCCGGCGACGCCGCCCCCGGGCACGGCTACAGCCCCTACTCGTACGCCTACCAGCTGTTCCAGCTCCCGTACGCGATCATCGGCGTCACCGTGATCACCGCGTTGCTGCCGCGGATGAGCGCGCACGCCGCCGAGGGGAAGACCGCGCTGGTGCGCGACGACTTCTCCTCCGGCCTGCGGCTGGCCTCGGTGATCATCCTGCCGGCGGCGGCGCTGATGGCGGTGCTCGGGCCGGAGATCATCGCGGTGGCGCTGGAGCACGGCGAGATCGACCGGGAGTCCGGCCTGGTGATCGCGCACATCATGCAGGTGTTCGCGGTGGCGCTGGTGCCGTTCGCCGCCTACCAGCTGACGCTGCGGGTCTTCTACGCCCACAACGACACCCGCAGCCCGGCGCTCATCGTGCTGGCGGTGATCGGCACCAATATCACCGTCGCGGTCACCGCCAGCGCCCTGCTGGACCCCGAGCAGGTCGCGATCGCCATCGCGGGCGGGTTCGCGCTCGCCCAGACGGTGGGTCTGGTGGTGTCGTGGCTGGTGCTGCGCCGCAGGCTCGGCGGCCTCGACCTGCGCCGGATCGTCGGCACGCACGCCAAGCTGCTGGCGGCGGTCTGCCCGCTGGCCGGGTTCGCCTACGGGGTGCAGGCGGTCGTGGACGCCACCCTGCGGCCCGGGTTCGTGTCGGCTCTGCTGTCATTGATCGTCGGGAGCCTCGGAGGTGGCATCCTGTATCTGGTCTTCGCTCGCCTGCTGGGCGTCGCGGAGGTGCAGACCATGCTGTCCACCGTCGCCCGGCGGCTGCCCGGACGCGGCTGATCGCCGATCGATGACACCCGGCTCACCTGGGTGTTCGCCGCAAAGGGCGGAAACGCGCCGAGACGCACGCAGGTAAGGCGGGACCGGACCTCGGTCAAGGACTACCATGGTGGGGCCTACAGCTTGCCGGGCGACACCCTGCGGAACGCAAAGAGGAGGGTCGGAGGCGTAAGCTGCCGCGCCACGATAATGGGACTCGACCACTTGCGCAGGACGTCGTGAGCACGTCCATCATCGAACCTGGAACCCGCCTCTCCGGCCGGTACCGCCTTGAGGAGCGAGTCGGCCGATCCGGGGGGTCCACGCTGTGGAAGGCGATCGACGAGATCCTGGCGCGTGCCGTCGCCGTACGGACCTTCGACCCGGACTTCCCCCGCGTCGGTGAGGTGGTCACCGCCGCACGCGCCGCCAGCCGGCTCACCGACCCGCGGCTGACCCAGGTCTTCGACGCCGACGACAGCGGCGAGCAGGCCTATGTGGTCAGCGAGTGGGCGGCCGGGCAGAGCCTGGAGGCGATGCTCAAGCGCGCCCCGCTGGAGCCCGGGCGGGCCACCACGCTGCTGTATGAGGCGGCCGAGGCGATCGCCGCCGCGCACGCCGCCGGGCTGTCCCATCTGCGGCTGCGCCCGCGGCACCTGCTGTGGACCACCGGCGGCACGGTCAAGCTGCTGGGCGTGGCGGTGGACGCGGTGCTGGCCGATGTGCGCTCCGACGACCCGGCGCTGGAGGACACCCGCGCGCTCGGGCGGATGCTGTACGCCGCGGTCACCGCGCGCTGGCCGGGCGACCCCGCCGACTGCGACCTGCCGCCCGCCCCTCAGGTGGACGGGGTGTACAAGGCGGCCCGCCAGGTGCAGGCCGGGGTGTCGGCGGCGCTGGATTCGATCATCTGCCGGGCCATGGGGCTGCCGCTGCCGAACGGGCAGCAGCCGATCAACACGCCCGCCGAGCTGGCCGCGGCGCTCAAGAGCGTGCCGCGCACTCCGCTGCCGCTGTTCGCCGGCCCCGCCGTGAGCTCCTCCTCGCGGCCCAGGCCCGCCGCGACGACCCGTCCGGAGCAGGTCGTCCCTCAGCGGTCTCCGCAACGGCCCGCCTCGCGGCCCGCCCGGCCGGCCTCGTCCGCCGCGCGCCCGCGGCCTCGGCCGGCCGCCGGATACCCCCCGTCCGCCCCCTCCGCTCCGGCGGCTTCGCCGCCGCCCTCCCGGAGGTCCGCGGCCGGGGACGGCGGCGGGCTCAACCGTACGCTGCTGGCGATCGCCGCCGCGGCCGTCACCGTGATCGTCGGGGTCGGCGTGTGGGCGCTGACCAACGGCGGCGGCGACCAGGGCGGGCCGAACAGCGGCGGCGGAACCCCGTCCGCCGACGCCCAGCGGACCCCGGCCGCGCGCAAGCTGGAGATCCACAGCGCCCGCGGCCTGTACGAGGAGCGTCAGCCCGGCCACCCCGACGCCACGGTGGGCAAGACCGCCCGGCTGGTGCACGACGGCAAGAAGAGCACCATCTGGGAGTCGCAGACCTATGCCACCCCGGCGTTCGGCAACTTCCTGAACGGCGTCGGGGTCATGCTCGACCTGGGCTCGCCGGTCGGGGTGGAGCGGATCGAGCTGACCGTGCCGGACGCCGGCGCCGGCGCGACGCTGGAGATCCGGGTCGGCGACCAGGACGTGCGGCAGCAGATGCGGCGGATCGACGAGCGCACCACCAACAGCGGGACGATCGAGGTCAGGCCGGGTCAGGTGGTCCGCGGCCGGTACGTGCTGCTGTGGATCAGCAAGCTGCCGGTGAGCAACAAGGCACAGATCAGCGAGGTGGTCGTCTACGGGCACCCCGGGTGATCATCGCGTGGGCGATAGGTGCGGTCCGATTACGAAACGTTTCCTAAAGTGTCGATCTGTGCCCGGCGATGGCGTAAGTCGGTATGGTGCCCTGAGTAGTCCTGTACCCGTACCCCCCTGGAATTTCGTCGTGTCTACCCCAGCAGCTGCTTGCGAGCACGAGGACGCCCTCTCGTGACGGCCGTGAGCACGTCACCGATGGACGAGGTCTCCGACAAGGAATTGTTGGCCCGGCACGCCCAAGGCGACCCGCATGCCTTCGGCCAGCTGGTCACCCGGCATCGGGAGCGGATGTGGGCGGTCGCGCTGCGCACTCTGGGCGACCCGGAGGAGGCGGCGGACGCGCTGCAGGACGCGTTCCTGTCGGCGTTCCGCGCGGCCGGCCGGTTCCGCGGCGACGCCGCGGTGACCACCTGGCTGCACCGGATCGTGGTGAACGCCTGCCTGGATCGGCTGCGTCGCAAGTCGATCCGGCCCGCCACGCCGATGGGCGACGAGGCCAAGATCGACGCGCTGGCGCCCAAGCTGCCGGACCCCACCGACGGTCACGGCACGCTGCTGGACGTCACCGCCGCGCTGTCGGAGCTGCCGTTCGAGCAACGGGCCGCGCTGGTCCTGGTGGACATGCTGGGGTACGCGGTGGACGACGCCGCCGAATTCCTGGACGTTCCCCCGGGGACCATCAAGAGCCGCTGTGCGCGCGGTCGCGCCCGGCTCGCCCCCCGCCTGGCGCACTTGAGGAACCGTCAGGCCCGCGGAAACGTCCAAGACACAGATAGATGAAGGAAGGAGGTGGCCGGCCTTGAACCCCGCACACCTAGATCACGACGCCCTGGCCGACTTGGCCGAAGGGCTGCTCGACGACGCCCACGCCGCCTCCGCCAACGCGCATCTGGACAGCTGTGCCGAATGCCGGGAGCGCTCGGCCGAGATCGCCGAGGTGTCCCGAATCCTGGCGGATGTCCCCGTCCCGCCCATGCCCGCGGAAGTGGCCGAGCGCATCGAGGCGGCCATCGCGGCCGAGGCGATGGCCACAGCCAAAGTCGCGAGCATCTCACATCACCGACGGGTGCGCGAACGCGGAAGAAAGTGGCATCTGCGGGTCATCGGCGCCGCTGCGGCCACCCTGGTCGTGGTCGGCGCCGGAGCTTTCCTGGGCGTCGAGCTGATGCGCGGCTCTCTGCTCGGTAGCGACGACCACACGGCGACCACGCAGCCTCCCCCCGCCGACCGTTCCCGGACGGCCCCGTTCACCGTCGTCCGGAGCGGCACCGCCTACCGGAGCGCCACCTTGGGCGACCAGGTCACCGCCGTGGTCCCCAAGTCCCGCTCGCTCCCCGCGGCGGACTCGGTGTCGGAACGGCTGCAGGGTTGCGTGCAGGGCATCACTCGGGGGGCCAAGCCCGTCCTGGTCGACGCCGCCACCTATGAGAGCCGCGAGGCCACCATCGTGGTGGTCCCCACAGACTCCGCCACCTGGCGCGTCGTGGTGGCCGGCCCGTCCTGTTCGGCGGACGACCCCGCCGTCGTCGAGGAGACCACGATCCCCGCTCGCACCCCGTGACCTGGGACGTCACAGAGCCTCGCGAGAATGACTCGCGAGGCTCTGTCGTGTCCGGCTCCTTTGCGCACGCCGCCCTTCCTCACAGCTCGGCGAGGAAGTCCAAAGCCGTCCGCCAGGTGCGTTCGGCGGCCTCGGCGTCGTGGTCGGGCAGGTCGGGGTCGGTGTAGAGGTGACCGGCGCCCGGGTAGCGGTAGACCTCGACGTCGGCTCCGGCGCGCCGCATCTTGAGGTACCAGACGGTGAGCCAGTCGTGGGTCTCGTACGGGTCGGGATCGGCGACGTGCAGCTGGACCGGGATGTCGGTGGAGGCGTCGTCGGGGAGCTGCGAGGTGCCGTGCAGCAGCAGCAGACCCTTGGCGTGCTCGTCGGCCAGGGCGAGGTTCTGGGCGATGGCGCCGCCGAGGGAGAACCCGGCGTACACCAGGCCCTGGTCGGAGTGCGGTGCGGCGGCCGCCACCGCGCGGCGCAGCAGCTCGTCCCGGCCGATCTCCTCCTGGATCTTCCTGGCCTGCTCGGCGTCGGTGGCCGACCGGCCGACGTACAGGTCGGGCACGTGCACCTCGTGCCCGGCCGCCCGCATCCGATCGGCCGCCGCGTGCACCGCCGGGCGCAGCCCGTACATCGAGTGCAGCAGCAGGATCCGCGCCACCGTGTCCCCCTCTGCTCGGCTGGTCGGAACCGATGGCATCCTGCCATCAGGAACGGGCGCACGGCACACCGGGAATCCCCGGGGCCTAGGATCGGTTGACGCCACTGGCGGACCGGGTCCCGCCAGGACTGAGCGGTGACGACGGTGGTCCGAATCCGACCGACCCGGCACGGAAGGAAGGCGCACACGTGAGCGACGTCCGCAACGTCATCATCATCGGCTCGGGCCCCGCGGGCTACACGGCCGCCGTCTATGCGGCACGGGCCGACCTCAAGCCGCTGGTCTTCGAGGGTTCGGTGACCGCAGGCGGCGCCTTGATGAACACCACCGAGGTGGAGAACTTCCCGGGCTTCCCCGACGGCATCATGGGCCCGGACCTGATGGACAACATGCGCAAGCAGGCCGAGCGGTTCGGTGCGGAGCTGGTCGCCGACGACGTCACCGAGGTCGACCTGACCGCCGAGCCCAAGATCGTCAAGGTCGGCGAGGAGGAGTACCGGGCGCACGCGGTGATCGTCGCCACCGGGTCGGGCTACCGCGAGCTGGGCCTGGAGAACGAGAAGCGGCTGTCGGGCCGCGGGGTCTCCTGGTGCGCCACCTGTGACGGCTTCTTCTTCCGCGACCAGGACATCGCGGTGGTCGGCGGCGGCGACACCGCGATGGAAGAGGCGATCTTCCTGACCAAGTTCGCCAAGAGCGTCACCGTGGTGCACCGCCGCGACGAGCTGCGGGCCAGCAAGATCATGCAGGATCGGGCGTTCGCCAACGACAAGATCCGCTTCGTCTGGGACAGCGAGGTCGTCGACGTGCTCGGCGACGACCGGGTCAGCGGCGTCCGCATCCGCAACCGCAAGACCGGTGAGGAGTCCACCCTCGACGTCACCGGCCTGTTCATCGCGATCGGCCACGATCCGCGCAGCGAGCTGTTCAAGGGACAGCTCGAGACGGACGAGAACGGCTACCTGATCGTCGACTCCCCCACCACCCGCACCAACATCCCCGGCGTCTTCGCCTGCGGCGACGTGGTCGACCACATCTACCGGCAGGCCGTCACCGCCGCCGGCAGCGGCTGCGCCGCCGCCATCGACGCCGAGCGTTACCTGGCCGACAGGGGCGAGGCCGAGCTCGTCCACCAGCCCGACGCCTGAGCGGTGAGGGGCGCGACGGCCGGCC
Organism: Thermomonospora catenispora; assembly: GCF_006363815.1. Lineage (GTDB taxonomy): Bacteria > Actinomycetota > Actinomycetes > Streptosporangiales > Streptosporangiaceae > Thermomonospora > Thermomonospora catenispora. Next base: position 38,907 of record NZ_RRYT01000005.1, on the reverse strand, counting down.
CGCAGGGACCGGCCGTCGGCCTCTTCGCGTCCGGAGGCCGCCCCTGCCCACAGGACCGACGCCCCGGGAACGTCCTCTCGTTCCCGGGGCGTCGCCGCGTTCGACGCGGGGGCGAGGCGACCGGCCGGAGAGCAGAGCCCGGATGCGGTGCCGTCCACGGCCTCTCCCGACGGGAGGGAGGCGGGTGACCCGGGGCCGCCGGCGAGGAACACCGGTCCCCGCCCGCATGCCCGCCCGGCCCGGAGACCGGGCGGTGGCCTCGCCGGGGAAGGGCCTGCGGCGCCGCGCTAAGCGCGGGCGCGGGTCAGCCGGACGTGGACGACCGCGGAGGAGACGACGAACTCGGTGCACTCATAGCCCTCCGGCCCGCCGTCCAGACGGTCGAAGAGCCGTTCACCGGCTCCCAGCAGCACCGGGACGATCGCCATGTGCAGCTCGTCCAGCAGACCGGCCCGCAGGTACTGCTGGATCGTCGAGGCCCCGCCGCCCAGCCGGACGTCCGCCCCGTCGGCCGCCTCGAAGGCCCGCTGCAGCGCGACCTCGATCCCCTCGGTCACGAAGTGGAACGTGGTCCCGCCCTCCATCGTGATCGACGGGTGCGGGTGGTGGGTCAACACGAACACCGGGTGGTGGAACGGGGGGTTGTCCCCCCACCAGCCCCTCCACTCGTTCTCGGGGTCCCACGGACCGCGGATCGGCCCGTACATGTTGCGCCCGATGATGGTCGCGCCGACCCCCGTCTCGCCCTCCTTGACGAAGTCGTCGTCCAGCCCTTCGGCGCCGCCGGACTCTCCCACCATCGCCTTGCCGGTGCGGGTCCGGAACACCCAGTCGTGCAGCCTCTCCCCGTCGACTCCGAGGGGGTGCTCCAGTCCCTGCCGCGGACCGGCCATGTATCCGTCGAGGGAGACGGAGATGTTGTGCGCGCGAAGCTTCGGCATGAGCTCCTCCGTGTCGATCGGCCGGGGTCGCGCCTGCGGACCCCTGCACAGGGACAGACCGCCGGGACCGCCGGAACTCATCGCTTTGCCCGGAAGAGATTTCGGATCGTTTGAGAGGCTCCGACGGGGCCGCACGGGCCGGGTCCCGCCGCCCGGGCGGCCGGGGCACGGCGGAGGCCCGGCACGGGGAGCGGAAGGGGCCGGACGGCGCGGAAGGAGACGGAGGCCCGGGACCGGGTGCCGCGTCGGGGAGGAGACCGGGCCGAAAGACGGACGACGCCCGGGGCGGCCCGCCCCGGGCGTCGTTCACGGGTTATGGGTCAGCGCTCGACCTCGCCGCGGATGAAGGCCTCGACGGCCTCGCGGGCCTCGTCGTCGCTGTACTGCTTCGGCGGGGACTTCATGAAGTAGGAGCTGGCCGACAGGATCGGACCGCCGATGCCGCGGTCCTTGGCGATCTTGGCGGCGCGGATGGCGTCGATGATGACGCCGGCGGAGTTGGGGGAGTCCCAGACCTCCAGCTTGTACTCCAGGTTCAGCGGGACGTCGCCGAAGGCCTTGCCCTCCAGCCGGACGTAGGCCCACTTGCGGTCGTCCAGCCACGGCACGTGGTCGGACGGGCCGATGTGCACGTCGCTCTTGGCCATCTCGCGCGGGATCTGCGAGGTGACCGACTGGGTCTTGGAGATCTTCTTGGACTGGAGCCGGTTGCGCTCCAGCATGTTCATGAAGTCCATGTTGCCGCCGAAGTTGAGCTGGTAGGTGCGCTGCAGCTCGACTCCGCGGTCCTCGAACAGCTTGGCCAGCACGCGGTGGGTGATGGTCGCGCCGATCTGCGACTTGATGTCGTCGCCGACGATGGGCACGCCCGCCTTGGTGAACTTCTCCGCCCACTCGGGGTCGGAGGCGATGAAGACCGGCAGGGCGTTGACGAACGCCACGCCCGCGTCCAGGGCGCACTGGGCGTAGAAGCGGTCGGCCTCCTCCGAGCCCACCGGCAGGTAGGACACCAGCACGTCGGCCTGGGTGTCCTTCAGCACCTGCACCACGTCCACCGGCTCGACGTCGGACTCCTCGATCATCTGGCGGTAGTACTGGCCCAGGCCGTCGAGGGTGTGGCCGCGCTGGACGGTGACGCCGGTCGGCGGAACGTCGCAGATCTTGATGGTGTTGTTCTCGCTCGCCGTGATGGCGTCGGACAGGTCCATGCCGACCTTCTTGGCGTCGACGTCGAACGCGGCGACGAACTCGATGTCGCCGACGTGATAGTCGCCGAACTGGACGTGCATCAGGCCGGGCACCCGCGTGGCCGGGTCCGCGTCCTTGTAGTACTCGACGCCCTGGACGAGCGACGCGGCGCAGTTGCCGACGCCGACGATGGCTACGCGCACCGAACCCATCCCAATGCTCCTTCTCGTGATCAGTGTGAACCTGCGACCGCTCAGCGGTCACCGTCCGAGGTGTCGTCTGCGGAGGCTTCTTCCGCCCGCTCGTCTGGTCGCTTGCTCCGCCCGCCGGCCTGTTCGGCGCGTTCTCGGCCGATCAGCTCGTTCAGCCAGCGGACCTCGCGCTCGACCGACTCGAGCCCGTGGTTGTGCAGCTCGAGGGTGTAGCTGTCGACCCGTTCCCGGGTGCGCGCCAGAGCGGCGCGGAAGCTCTCCAGCCTCTCCTCCAGCCGGCTGCGCCGGCCTTCGAGGATCCGCAGCCGCACGTCGGCACGGGTGTGGGAGAAGAAGGCGAAGCGCACCCCGAAGCCTTCGTCCTCCCACGCCGCCGGGCCGGCTTCGGTGAGCAACTCCTGGAGCCGCTCCTTGCCGTCGGCGGTGAGCTTGTAGACGATCTTCGATCGCCGGCTCTGCAGCAGCAGCGCGCCGCCGGGGTCGTCGTCCTCCGGCCGGTCTTCGACGATCAACCCCTGCTCCACGAGCCGCTTCAGGCACGGATACAGCGACCCGTAGGAGAACGCGCGGAACATGCCGAGCAGCGCGTTGAGGCGCTTGCGCAGCTCGTAACCGTGCATCGGGGTCTCATGGAGCAGGCCGAGCACAGCGAGCTCCAGCACGCCCGAGCTCTTCCTGCCGGCCATGGCCCCTCCTGCACGGTCGCGTCGGCGACCGAGATGTCTCGTGGCGATGCATCGCCTTGATGTATCGGACCGATACATCGGCAAGATACGTGCTCGGTCAAGAGCTTCGCAAGCGGGCCCGAATCGCGCGATCTTCTCGCGGGCGGGGGGAGGAACGTACTCTGCAGGCAGACCCGTCAGGGGGGCGCGATGAGGCAGACCGGTCCGCGGCCGCGTCAGGTGGTCGATTACGGGCTCGCCCGGAGGGCGGCCCTCGCCGAGCTCCGCTCAGGGCGACTGACCAGAGCGGAGGCCTGTGACGCTCATCCCTATCTGCTGCGGGCCGCCAAGTACCATGGCGAGCCGACCGATGAGCGGTGCCCCGTCTGCCGCAGGGAGAGGCTCACCCATGTCAGCTATGTGTACGGCGACGAACTCGGAGCGTACGCGGGGCGGGCCAAGGCGACGGATGAGCTTGCCGAGATGGCGTGTGAGTACGGAGAATTCAGGGTTTATGTGGTCGAAGTGTGCCAGGGTTGTGCCTGGAACCACCTGACGGTGTCGTACGTCCTCGGCCATGGCGAGGATCCCCGCAGCCGGCGGGGACCCGGCTCGGGGCGCTGACGGAACCTTCTGGGCCTGGCGGCATCGCGAGGTGAGGGGGCGTTCCGTCATCGATCCCCGGCGCCGTGGGCGGGATCGGGCGCTGTACGGCGGCCGCTCCTCATTCGCCTGCGCAGTACTGTCGGACGACGACGCACCAACGCCGTATCCCAGTAGCCGAACGAGGTCGCGTGAGTTACCCAAGCCAGAACGGACCGCACCGCGGGCCGGCCAGACCGGGTGCCCCCGGTCGCCGGTCCGGCATTCCCGGTGGCTCGGCCGGGTCTGGACGAGCCGCGGGTTCCCCTGGCGCCCCAGGCCGTCCCGGTGTGCCGGGCCGTCCGGGCGCACCCGGCGGCAGGCCTCGTGTCCCCGCTGGCAACCCGATGGGACCGGGCGCTCCCGGCCGCCCTCGCCGTCCCGCCGGACCTCCCGGCGCTCCTGGACCCTCGGGACCGTCGGGGCCCGGAGCGCGCCGCGCCCGCCCCCCGGGCGGCCCCGGTGTGCCCGGCGGCGTCGGCGGAGGCGGAGGGCGCGGCGGCGGTCGAGGCCGCCGCGGCGGCGATGAGGAACCTCCGGAAAAGACCGGCTGGCGGCGTTTCATCCCCTCCTGGAAGGTCCTGCTCGGCCTGGCGGGGCTGGGCTTTTTGAGCCTGTGCACCCTGGTCGGCGTGGCGTACGCGATGACGCCGGTGCCCGAGGCCGGGAACGAGGACGCCACCAAGACCGCCGCGATCTTCTACTACAGCGACGGCAAGACCGAGATCGGCCGGGTGGGCAAGAACCGCGAGCTGGTCACGATCAAGCAGGTGCCGCTGCACGTCCAGGAGGCGGTGATCGCCGCCGAGAACCGCAGCTTCCGCACCGACCCCGGGGTCTCGTTCAAGGGCATCGCCCGCGCGGTCCTCGTCAACCTCACCGGCGGGGAGATGCAGGGCGGCTCGACCATCACCCAGCAGCTGGCCAAGAACTACTACCTCACCGACGAGCGGACGATGAGCCGCAAGTTCAAGGAGCTGTTCATCTCCATCAAGCTCGGCCAGCAAAAGAGCAAGGACGAGATCCTCCAGGACTACCTCAACACCATCTACTTCGGCCGCCAGGCCTACGGCATCCAGGCCGCCTCCAAGACCTACTTCGGCGTCCCGGTGGAGAAGCTGCGCCCCGACCAGGGCGCGCTGCTGGCGGCGATCATCCAGCGCCCCGGCCAGCTCGACCCGCGCAGCGAGGACTTCCGGGACGAGACGCTGGCCCGCTACCAGTACGTGCTGGACGGCATGGTCAAGACCAAGGCGCTCTCGGAGGCCGACCGGCAGAAGTACAAGGACAAGCTGCCGGAGACCAAGCCGCTGAACGCCAACCAGACCTACGCCGGCGACCGCGGCTACATGATCAAGCGGGCGATCAAGGAGCTGGAGCGCGACCAGGGCATCACCGAGGAACAGATCATCGACCAGGGTCTGCACATCATCACCACCTTCGACAAGAAGAAGATGGCGGCGGCCAAGCAGGCGGCCGAGCAGACCTTCCCCGCCCTGCACCCCAAGCGCAAGGGCAAGCACGTGCAGGTCGGCATCGCCTCGGTGGAGACCGAGACCGGCCGGGTCGTGGCGTTCTACGGCGGGCCCGACTTCCTCAAGCACGAGTACGACAACGTCTGGCGGGGATCGGCCCAGGCCGGGTCGGCGATGAAGCCGTACGTGCTGGCCACCGCCCTCGAACAGGGCTACAGCCTGAAGAGCCTCGTCGAGGGCCGATCGGGCATGCGGTTCGACGGTCAGGGCAACCCGGCGCCCAACGACCCCAACGCCACCGCGCCGATCCCCAACAGCCACAACGACGGGCCGGCCATCGACCTGATCAAGGCCACCGCCAACTCCACCAACACCGCGTTCGTGCAGCTCGGCCTCAAGGTCGGCCTGCCCAACGTGATCGAGACCGCCACCAAGGCGGGCATCGCCGAGGACCTGCTGACCCCCTACAGGAGCAGCTACGGTCTGTCGCTGGGCATCAACGACATCCGGCCGATCGAGCAGGCCGCCGGTTACGCCACGTTCGCCAACGGCGGCGACTACATCCAGCCGCACGTGGTGGACAAGGTGCTGCACCGCGACCACAAGACGATCTACAAGATCCTCAAGTGGAAGAAGCGGCAGAACATCTACAAGGAGGGCGTCGCCGCCGACGTCACCTACGCCCTCCAGGCAGTGGTCAAGAACGGCACCGGTGTGGCCGCCCGCCTTCCCGACCGTCCGGTGGCCGGTAAGACCGGCACCACCGACAAGAACGTCGCCACCTGGTTCGTCGGCTACGTCCCGCAGCTGTCCACCGCGGTGACGATCTACAACGACGAGAAGAAGCCGGTGGTCGCCAACGGCGTCATCCTCGAAGGTGGGACGGGTCCGGCCAAGATCTGGAACGCCTACATGTCCCAGGCGACCAGGGGCATGGAGGTCGAGCAGTTCCCGCCGCCGGCCTGGGTGGGCAACCAGCAGAAGTTCGCCACCCCGCCGGCGTCGCCCTCGCCGTCCCAGACGCCGCAGTGCGAGCCGGGCCAGATGAGCACCCCCGAGGAGCCCTGCCGGGAGCGCCGGGAGGAGCGGCCCTGCATCCGAGGCAACTTCCCGCCCGGCTGCCGTCCGCAGCAGACCCCCGGCCCGGACGACCAGGGCGACCAGCCGCCCAGCCACTGCCAGCGGTTCCCGCAGTGGCCCGGCTGCTCCGGCCCGACGGCGACGGCCGAGCCTCCGGACCCCGGCGACGGCGGCGGCGGCCGGAACAGGCCGGCGGACGGATGACCCCCTCCCGCCGGCCGTGAGGACCGGCGCGGGGGCCGGACGTCGGAAGAGGCGCCGCGCCTTGAGCGACGAGCGGCGGGTCCGCCTGACGGCGGACCCGCCGCTCGTCGCTTCGGGCCGGTTCCGAGGATGTTCCGGACCGGTTTCGTGACCGATTTCGGTCTGGTTCTGCGCCCGCCCGCATCCGCGGGCACAATCGCCCTCGTGTCTCCAGACGACCTCGACGCCCGCCCCGACGGCCGCACCGCACGTGAGGACACCGCGATCGTGACCGACGAAGCCCACAGCCGCACGCACCTCCTGCGGACGGTCGACCGGACGGCGCTGGCCGTCTGGACGGGCGCCTGGCTGGGGGTGATGTTCTTCGTCGCGGTCATCCCCCGGGTGCTGCCCACCGTCTACGACGGGCGGCCCTACCTGGACCGGTGGGCGCAGTGGGACGCCGCCCGGTTCATCAACCTGGCCACCTACGGCTATGACGGGGTGCCCGGCCAGCCGGAGGACCCCGGGTGGCCGGCGTTCTTCCCCGGCTATCCGCTGCTGCTGCGCGCGGTCGGGACGGTGATCCCCGACTACCGCCTGGCCGGGCTGGCGATCTCGCTGATCGCCGGGGCGGTCGCCGTGGCGGCGCTGGCCCGGCTCGCCGAGCAGGAGGGCGGCGAGGGCACCGGGCGGCGGGCCGTGATCGCCGTGCTGGCGGGGCCGCCGGCGGTGTTCCTGTTCGCCGGGTACTCCGAGTCGGTGTTCCTGGCGCTGGCGCTGCCCGCGTGGCTGCTGGCGCGGCGCGGCCACTGGGCGGGCGCGGCGCTGCTGGCCGTCCCGGCCACGGCGGTGCGGATCACCGGGCTGTTCTTCGGGCTGGCGCTGATCGTCGAGTACCTGGTGGGGGAGCACGGCCGGCGCGCGGTCGGCTGGCGGCCGATGGGCTGGCTGGCGCTGCCGTTCACGCCGCTGCTGGCCTACTCGGCGTACCAGTGGACGCGCACCGGCGACTGGCTGGCCTGGCAGCACGCCCAGGAGGCGGGCTGGGACCGCCATCTGGTCTGGCCGTGGGAGTCGTTCATGACCACCTGGCGGGCGGCGTGGGAGACCGATTATGAGTTCACCCTGGCGTTCCGGATCGAGATGTTCGCCGCCCTGGTCGGGGTCCTGCTGTGCGGATACCTGCTGAGCAGGCGGCGATGGCCGGAACTGACGTATGTGGGCACGCAGCTGGCCGCGCTGCTGCTGTCGTCCTACTACCTGTCGGTGGGGCGCGCCATGCTGCTGTGGTGGCCGCTGTGGATCGCCGTCGCGACCGTGGGCGACCGCCGCCCGAACCTGTACGCGGCGGTGATCGCCGCGAGCACGCCGTTCGCCGTGCTGATGCTGCTGACCTTCACCTCGGGCGGCTGGGCGGGCTGAGCGGGCCGGGGCGAGGCCGCGCCCTGCCCGCCCGGCGGTCCGCCGCGGGGCGACGCCGGGCCCTCCGGGCGCCCGGAGGGCCGGTGGGCGCTAGCCTCCCTGCAGCGCCAGGGCGGCGACGACCAGGGCGACGCCGAGCACGCTGGAGGCGGCGAGGATCACCCAGGACCAGGTGATGAGCGTACGGGCCCTGTCCGGGGCCGTCTGCACCCGCTCCAGGCCCATGTTGTTGAGGATGATGCCCAGCACGCCCAAGGGCAGCAGGGTCAGGACGGCCACGGTGCCGGTGACGAAGCCGAGGGCCGTGGCGGCGGGGGTGAGCGTCCCGTCGGCCTGGACGCCGAGAGGGAGCGCGGGGGAGACCGGAGCGGAGCGGTTCATGAGGACCACCTCTGGGTGGGGCGGGAGACGGTGATGCCTCAGATGTGTCCTGTCTCACAGGAAGGTAAACACATGTTGAATCCCGGTCGTCTCACGCGGCCGGATGATGCTCGGGCGACCGCGGCCCGGACAGCGGGCGTGACGGCGGAGCCCTCGTCCGGCCGAGGCCGGGAGCATGCGTGAGAGAAGCCCTTTCATCCCCCCTCAACCCCTGACAGGCGGATCGGTGATGTGGGAAGCACTTGACGAAGTCGACTGGGCGGAGCTGGAGCACGCCGACGGCGGCGCGGCCGATCTGCCCGAGCTGCTGCGCGCCATGGCCTCGGAGGACCCGGAGACGGCCGAGGACGCGCTCGGCTCGGTGGACGGCGCGCTCTATGACGACGGGATCGTCTACTCGGCGACCGTGCACGCCGTCCCGGTGCTGCTCGAGCTGGCGGCCCGGCCGCAGACGCACCATCGCGTCGGGATACTGCAACTGATCTCCGAGATCGGCACCGCCGTCTGGGATCTCCAGGACGTCGCCGACAACGAGGAAGAGCACGACGAGGAGGGCCTGGCGGCGTGGCGGAGGTACGCGCAGTGGGGCCGTCAGGCGCGGGAGGCCGTCCTCGCCGGTCTGCCGACGCTGCTCGGGCTGCTGGAGGACCCCGACCCTCGGGTGCGCGGCGCCGTCGCGGACGTGCTCGCCGAGCTGCACGACCAGGACTCGGACCCCTTGCCGACGGACCCTCTCCCCGCGCTGCAACGCGCCGCTCTCGCCGACGACGACCCGGGGGCGGCCGGGGTGATGCTCCTGGTGATGGGGGATCTCGGCCGGCAGGGAGATCGGCGACTGGCCGACTGGCTGGCGCAGATCGTCGGGGGCCCCCATCCCGTCGAGATGCGCGCGGCGGCCGCGGTCGCCCGACGGCGGATCTCCGGAGAGCTCGGAGACGAGGCCGTCGCGGCGCTGACCGAGGCGCTGTGCCGGCCGGAATCGGCCTTCACGGCCCACCGGCGAGCGGGACGGAGCCGAGGCACGCGCCTGTGGTTCGACGCGCTCGACGGCCATCCCGACGCCCAGATCCATGCGGCCGCCGAAGTGCTGCGCTCGGCGGTCGCCCGCCGCGACCGCGACCTGGTGGATGCCGCCGGGAACGTGATGAAAAGGTGGCGCGCGGCACCGGCCCGGCTGGCTCCGCCGATGGCCGAGCTGTGCGCCGACGGTGACGCCGCGGACGTGAGCGTCCGGGAGAGCGCGGCGTATCACCTGTCGCTGAGCGGCCCGATCGCCATCGCGGCGGTGTCGGACACGCTGGCCGCCCTGCTGGAGGACGAGTCGCCGCACGTCGTGAGCTGTGCGGCGGAGGCTCTGGCCAGCATCGGGGACGTCCGCTGCCTGCCCGTCGTCAACGCCTGCATCGACGCCCGGCGATACCCGATGAACCTGGAGCGGGCGTTGAAGGGCATGCGGCCGCACGCCGCCGAGCTGCTCCCGCGCATCCGGGCCCATCTGCGGACGGACCTCGAAGACGACCCGGACGTCCTTGACCACGTGTCCGTCTTGGTGGAGGGACTGGGGGCCGGCGATGCGGCCGGCGTTGCCGGAGCTGCTGGCGCTGCTGGAGCGGCGGCGGCTGGTGGCCGCCGTCAGCTCGGCGCTGGGGAGGCTGGGCCCGGCCGCGGCGGACGCCGTCCCCCTCCTGCGCTCGGTGAACCCCGAGGAGATGGGGCTTCCCCCGATGGAAGCCGAGATCGTGCGGTACAACGTGGCCTGGGCGCTGTGGGAGATCACCGGCGACGCCGCCCCGGCCCTGGAGCGGGCCGCCACCGAATGGGAGCGGGGAGTGCCCCCGGGCACCGCCCGGCGGTTGCTGGCGATGGGCGAGTTCGCTCGCCCGGCGATCGGGTTGATCGACTCCCTGCTGGAGGGCATGCAGGATCCCGGCCCCGCCGCCTGCGTGCTCTACCGTTTCACCGGAGATGTGGAGCGGACGCTGCCGCATCTCGTCGCGGCCGTCGACCGCTCCGTGACCGGCATGCTGGCCATGGAGTGCCTGGCCGACATCGGACCGGCCGCGGCGGACGCCGTTCCCGCCCTGGAGGAGATCGCCACCGATCCGCGCATCGTCCTCAGCGACAGGGTCGCCATCGACGCCAACGACGGCGTCGGCACCGACCTCATCTACCGTGACAAGGCCGTCGGGGCCTTGGAGCGCATCCGCGGGTGATCGTCCCCGCGGCCGCCGCGCGCGGACCGGAACCGACGGAGCACCGAGAAGACGACTGAGAGCGATGACCGTGCAGGACAGTCCGCAGACCTCGATCGGAGCGGGCCGGGAACCCGCCGTGACGGCGATCGTCCGGTGGCTGGAGGATCGGCTGCGCCCCCGGCTGTGCATGGTGACCGGCGCTCCCGGCTGCGGCAAGACCAGGACCACCGTCTGGGCGGTCGTCTCCCGCCGGTCCGCGGTGCACGCGACGATCAGCGGCCGCGGGCTGACCCCGCAGACGCTGGCCTGGGCGCTGGCCGACCAGCTCTCGGTGACCGGCGGTGCTCCGCACGAGGTGGTGGAGCAGATCGCCGCCGACCGCAGACCCGCCACCGTGGTGGTGACCGAGCTGGACGAATCGGGGTTCGGCCTGGATGGGTCGGCCGCGTTCGCGCTGGTCGAGGAGGTGCTCGCGCCGCTGCTCCAGGCGCGCCACGTCCGGCTCCTGGTCGAGGGCCGCCGGGAGTTCCTCACCGGGTTCGCCGCGGGCGGGGAGGTCATCGATCTGGACCGGCCCGAACTGACGGACCGGGAGGAGTTCGGCCGCTGGCTGCGTGCGACGGCCGCCGCCCGGGGGACGGCCGATCCGGGCCGCATCGCCGCGGCCGAGGAGATGTTCCCCAACGTCGGGGCGGCGGAGCTGGCCTTGAGCGCCGGCCGCGGCGAGTGGCCGGACTCGATCCCGTGGCAGGCCCGGCCCGCCGTCGAGGCGCTCGGCTTCGCCCACGACTCCCTCGAGCCCGCCGCTTGGCGTGAGCTGACGGCGGTGCTGCTGGGCGACCGGTGGCAGGCGCAGCAGTCCGTCGAGGCGGCGCGCGCCCTGGTGGCCCGGACCGGGGACGACCGCTACACGGTGAGCAGGGTCGTGCGGCAGGCCGTCAGGGGACGGCGGACCCCCGAGGCGGCCGTGCAGATCGATCAGGCGTTCACCCGGGCGCTGCACGCCGCCGTGCCGCGGAGCGCCGACGGCCGGATCGACTGGGCGAGGGCCGAGATCGGTACACCGCCAGGCATCTGCTCCGCCACGCCGCCGCCGGAGGCACGCTCGAGCGGCTGCTGGACGATGTCGACCTGCTGCTGCACGCCCGTGCGGAGACGGTGGTCGCCGCGTTCGACGCCGTCGACGGCGACTGGGCCCGGCGGCAGCGGAGGGTGTGGCGTTCGGCCGGGGCGGGCTGCGCCACCGCCCCCGTCCCCGACCGGGCGGCGCTGCTGAGGCTCGCCGCCGTGCACCACCACGACGAAGAGCTCGCCGAACGGTACGCTCTCCGCGCCGCGGAGGCCGACTGGGACGTCCGCTGGGCGCTCACCCGCCCGCCCGCCGGCGAGGCCGACCGCTGGCCCGGCGCGGTAAGCGCGCTCGAACGCGGCCGGGGCAGGCTGGCGGGGCACGTGCTGGCCGTCGCGGCGGACGGGCCGCTGCATGTACTCTCCCCCGCCGACGGATCGGCCGCCGGCCGGATCCGCGGGGAGCGCACCGATCTCCGGGGACTGGTGTCGTTCCCGGACGGCACCCTGTTGTGCCTGGACTCCCCGGGCTTCCTGAGCGCGGTCGGCGCGCCCCGGGCCGAGAGCCGCTCAGAGATGATCAGCTCGCTGCTGAACGCGGCGCCAGCGTCGGCGTCCGGGATCGACGCGACGGCGTTCGTCAAGGCCGTGGGCGCCCCCCGGCCGTTCACCGCGCTGGGCGCCGACGAGGCGGTCACCCGGATCGTCTGCGGCGATCACGCCGGGACGCTGCACGTGTGGAACCTGGACTCCGACACGCCGACGGCGCTCGAGCACACCCTGCATCGCGGGCCGATCACGGCGGCGACCTGCGTTCGCGGCGCCTCCCCGATCAGCATGACGGTCAGCGGGGGAGCCGACGGCAGGCTCGTGCTGTGGCGTCCGGGGGATCCCCGGGAGCCCCGCGAGGCGATGCACCGTCCGACGAGGGTCGTCGCGGTGGACGCCCTCCTCGGTGCCGGCGGCCCGCTGATCGCCGCGGCCTGGGCGGACGGCATGGTCGTGGTCTGGGACATGGTCGCCGGGATCACGATCCGCTTCATCGTCGGCTTCCCGATCGCCTCGCTGCTGCTGGCCGCCGACGAGGTGCTTTTGGTCGCCGGGGAGCACGGGGTCACCGCGTTCGACCTGCGCAGGCCGGAGGAGGACCCGAAGGAGCCGTGACGGCGCCGCGCCGGGGCGCGGGCGGCGGCCGCGGTCAGGACAGGCGGGCGCGCAGCAGGGCGATGTCGTCGGCCTGGCCCTGCTGAGGCGTCTCGACCACCACGGGCGCCCCGGCGGCGCGGACCACCGACACGATCAGATCGGTGTCGATGGTGCCGCTCTCGAGGTTGGCGTGCCGGTCGGCGCCGGAGCCGAACGCGTCGCGGCTGTTGTTGCAGTGGACCAGGTCGATCCGGCCGGTGATGGCCTTGATCCGGTCGACGGCGTCGATCAGCTCCTCGCCGGCGGCGTGGGCGTGGCAGGTGTCCAGGCAGAAGCCGAGCTTGTCGTCGATGTCGGGGACCTGCGAGAGCACCTCCCACAGCCGGGCGATGCGCTCGAAGGAGCGGGCCATCGCGTTGTTGCCGCCCGCGGTGTTCTCGATGTAGATCGGGATGGGGCACTCCAGGCGCTCGAAGACCTTGCGCCAGTTCTCGAAGCCGGTCTGCGGATCGTCCTTGGCCAGCACGTGCCCGCCGTGCACGATCAGCGCCTTGGCCCCGATCGCCGCCGCCGCCTCGAGCTGCTGGGCGAGGAGCTTGCGGCTGGGGATGCGGATCCGGTTGTTGGAGGTCGCCACGTTCACCACGTACGGGGCGTGGATGTAGACGTCCACGCCGGAGCCCGCCACCAGACCGGCCTCCTCCGGCACCTCCGGCTGTTTCCACCCCTGCGGGTCGCCGAGGAAGAACTGCACGACGTCCGCCCCGAGGGCGCGGGCGGCGGTCAGGGGATCGTGCCGGTCGACGTGGGCTCCGATGCGCATGGCACCGAGACTAGCCGCCGGAGGCGACGCCGACCGGCCGACCGGGCTCTGCCGCGACGCCGTCTCACGGGACGGGCTCACGGGGAGGGCCTCACAGGGAGAACCCGCCGTGGCGCAGCGCCATCGCGCCGCCGACGAACGCGGCGATCATCGCGATGACGTTGGCGAAGCGTTCCCCCGTGGTGGCGGAGATGAGCTGGGCGTACAGCGCGGTCGGCAGGCCGAGGAGGGCCGCCAGGGCGCCGAGGAAGTGCGTGGCCGGGATGAACCCGAACACCAGCGCGCACATCCCGAGCACGAACCCGGTCACCGTGAACGCGTTCTCCAGGGGGTGACGGCGGGCGTCCCCGGCGGGCGGGCCGGCGCGGCGCCGACGCCGTCGCGGGATCGTCTCCTGCGGCATGGCACACCTCCCGAACGTGCGAGCGTGTGGTCCCAATGCCCTGCCTGCGGTCGTTCAACCTGCTTTGACCTGGGTGTTCGCGGCTTGAGGCGGCATTTGTCGGTGAGCGGGGGTACGCTCGAACGCGACTTCGAACATCGCTTCGAACGGACTCGGGAGGCAGCAGGTGGTGGACACGAGCGATCTCGAGCTCATCGGTGACGCCGAGCTGGTCGAGGAGCTGTCGATGCTGACCACCCAGACGGCCCGGATGCGGGCCCGGATGGCCGACATCATGGCCGAGCTCGACCGGCGGCGGCGCGCCGCGGCCGAGGCCGCCGGGGCCGCGCCGTCCGCACCCGGGGTCCGGCGATGACGGCGACCCGCCCGGCTTGGCCGCACGGCCGCCGCGGCCTTGGTAGCCTGGACCGGTTCCCGCAGGCCGCGCGCACCATGGCGCGGCAGTGTGACCGGACGCCAACGTCCTCCTGTCACGGAGACGCCGTGACCGCCTGAGTCCAAAGGAGGTAGGGACACAACATGCGTCGCTACGAAGTCATGGTCATCCTCGACCCCTCGATCGAGGAGCGCGCCATCGCCCCCACGCTCGACCAGTTCCTGAACGTCGTCAAGAACGGCGGCGGCTCGGTGGAGAAGGTCGACATCTGGGGCCGTCGGCGCCTGGCATACGAGATCAAGAAGAAGAGCGAGGGCGTCTACGCGGTCATCGACCTCACCGCGGAGCCCGCCGTCGTCAAGGAGCTCGACCGGCAGCTCAACCTGAGCGAGACGGTCATGCGCACGAAGGTCATTCGCCCCGAGGTCCACTGACCACCGGTTCCGGTGGGCCGCCCCGACAGATGGAGCCAGCCCGATGGCAGCAGGCGACACCCAGATAACGATCGTCGGGAACCTCGTCGAGGACCCGAACCTGCGTTTCACCGCCAGCGGTCAGGCGGTGGCGTCGTTCCGCGTCGCTTCCACGCCGCGGTTCTTCGACCGGCAGTCCGGCGAGTGGAAGGACGGCGAGCCCCTCTTCCTGACCTGCAATGTCTGGCGGCAGGCGGCGGAGAACGTGGCCGAGAGCCTGACCAGGGGCATGCGGGTGATCGTGCAGGGTCGCCTGAAGCAGCGCTCGTACGAGACGCGTGAGGGCGAGAAGCGCACCGTCTACGAGGTCGAGGTCGATGAGGTCGGCCCGTCGCTGCGCTACGCCACCGCCAAGGTCAACCGGACCCAGCGGCAGGGCGGCGGATTCGGCGGCGGGTTCGACTCGGGCGGCTTTGACGGCCCGGCCGCCGCTCCCGCCGGCGGAGGCGCCCCGCCGGCCGACCCCTGGGCCACCGGGGGCGGAGGATTCACCGACGAGCCGCCGTTCTAAAGCGCCGGGCTCTTTCACCAGTCCACACGACCATTCCCGCGTCAGCGGGGCTCTGATCAAAGGAGCACCACGATGGCCAAGCAACCGCCGCGCAAGCCGAAGAAGAAGGTTTGCGTGTTCTGCCAGGAGAAGATCTCCTACGTCGACTACAAGGACACCGCTCTGCTGCGGAAGTTCATCTCCGACCGCGGCAAGATCCGGGCTCGGCGAGTGACCGGCAACTGCACCCAGCACCAGCGGGACGTCGCCACCGCGATCAAGAACGCCCGTGAGATGGCGCTGCTGCCCTACACCAGCACCGCGCGCTGAGAGGAGGCCCTGAGGTGAAGCTCATTCTCAAGCAGGAGGTCTCCGGTCTCGGCGAGCCGGGCGACGTGGTCGAGGTCAAGGACGGCTACGGCCGCAACTACCTGGTCCCGCGGGGTCTGGCGATCCGCTGGACCCCGGGCGCCCAGCGCGAGGTCGATGCGATCAAGAAGGCCCGCGCCGCCCGTGAGATCGCCACTCTGGAGCAGGCCCAGGAGATCGCCGAGCAGCTGGCCGGTCTCAAGGTGACGCTGCGGACCCGCGCCGGCAAGGGCGGTCGGCTGTTCGGTTCGGTGACCGCCGCCGACGTCGCCGCCGCCGTCAAGGACGCCGGCGGTCCGGAGCTCGACAAGCGGCGCATCGAGATCCGCAACCCCATCAAGATGGTCGGCGCCCACGAGGTCACCGTCCGGCTGCACCCGGAGGTCAACGCCACCATCAAGCTCAACGTGGCCGCTCTCTGAGAGACGGTCCGCCATCCGGCGGAACGGGCCTGCGGCCCGCCCGCCGTTGCCATATCGAAGATCGCCGAGCGGCCGGGACCCTCCCAGGCGACACCGGGCGTCGTGCACGCGCGCACCCCCGACGTCTCCTGGACGGTCCCGGCCGTTTCTTCGTTCTTTTCCCGGTCCGGCTCGGAGTCCTCCGGCCCTCGGCCTCGGGCGTCTTCCGGGTCCGGTTCCGGGTGTTTTCCAGTCCAGGTCCCTCACGCCTCTTCCGCCCCGGTTTCGGGCGTTCGGCGACCGTTTCGGGCGTCGGTCGGGCACGGCCGCGAGAAGCGGCCGGAGCGGTTTTCCGACGGTTCAATGAAGCGTCATGACCGGCTCAATGCGGCGGGGCGGTTCGTTGCGGTGCGGGCAATGTGGAGTGCGATCTGCGTAAGGGCGGCCCATGCGCTTGGGCGTTCGTGTCCTGCTGGTTAGCGTCCGTGGTCGAGCAAGCGGCTGAAGGGAGGCCGATGACCGGTCGCAGGGGACACGAGATCAGCCGCCGGGTGCTGCTCGGCGGGACGGCGGGCGCGGGGCTCATGGCGACCTTCCCGCCGCGGGCCGAGGGCGTCACGGTGGCGCAGGACCGGGGAGGTGACCGGCTGCAGATCCACACTCGGAAGGCCTGGAAGGCCAGACCTCCCCGGCGGCCGGCTCAGGTCCTCGACCGGGCTCCCGATCGGATCATCATCCACCACACCGCGACGCCGAACACCAAGGACTTCTCCAAGGAGCAGGCCTATCGCCTCTCCCGGATCATCCAGCGTTTCCATATGGAGGAGCTGGGCTGGGACGACATCGGCGAGCAGCTCACCATCAGCCGCGGCGGTTATGTGATGGAGGGGCGCAACCGTTCGCTGGCCGCCATCCGGGCGCGCCGGCATGTGATGGGCGCCCAGCTGCTCGGTCACAATCACCACACCATCGGCATCGAGAACGAGGGCACCTATTCCAAGGACCCCGTTCCCGCCCAGTTGTGGTCCTCGCTGGTGGACACCTGTGTGTGGCTGTGCGACGTGTACGACCTCAACCCCTCCCAGGCCATCCGGGCCCATCGCGATTTCGGCGAGACCGATTGTCCCGGCGACGCCCTCTACGGCCGGCTGCCGGAGCTGCGCGAGGAGGTCGCCCACCGTCTGCACCGCAAGGGCGGACGCGTCTCCCCGCTCGCCCTGCATCCCGCTGACGCCTCATCCGTTCGGCCGTTGATCCCGCCGCCGCGCGGCGGCGGGTCCTGACCGGCCCGAGCCCGGCCGCCGGCGGGGCCGGCACGCCCGCGTGCCGGAGAGGCGCCCGCGGGATGAGAGCGGGCCGCTCGATGCGCCCTCCCATCCCTCCTCCCGCCCCTTGACCGGAGGCCGTTCAAGGAGGCGCGGCGTCGGCTGGTGGGCCTCGCCGAAGAGGCCGGGGCGCGCCGTGCGCGGGCCGGTGTGGCTTGCGGGAAGGACCAGGGCGCGCCGTGCGGGAGGGCGGCGCGGCTCGTGAAGAGTCCACGACGCGCTGTAGGCGAGGTCGGCTGGAAAGGCCGACGTGGCGCACCGAAGGCCGGCCCGCCTCAGCAGAGGCCTCGGCAGGGGAGGCCGGCGAAGGTCCCGCCGGTCGGGACGCCGGCCGTGGCGCGTCGAGGCGACCGGCGGCCGTGTGCGATCGACGGTCGTATGCGTGATCGGTTGACCATGTGCGACCGGCGGCCGTGCGTGCGCGCGGTGATCGGGCGCGTGGCCGGGAGCCGTGCGGCGGTCTGTGGTCCGGCGCGTCTTGAGGGCGAGGGCCCCGCGGAAAGACGGGCGCGGCCCGGGATGCGGTCGAGGCGTCGCGTGAGCGGAGAAGGAGCGCGGGAAGGGACGCGCCGGGCCCGGACGGGCCCGGCGGGGCGTGTCAGCAGTGGGGAGTGGTGTAGCGGGTGCGGCGGCGGGCGATCTCGGGGTCGATGCCCTCGACCAGGGACCAGATCCCCGCCACTCGTTCCACCAGCGTCTCCGGAGGCAGGCCGACCAGACCCTCGGCGGCCAGGTCGTCGATCGCCTGGGACAGACGGGCCAGTCGCTCACCCTTGGTTGAACACATGTTCGAAAGGGTAGCGGAATCGGCGGCTCGTTCGAGCATACTTTCGAAAAATCGTCGTCGGGGTGTCCCCATGACCGTGCACGCACCAGCCGGTCCGCCGACCGGCCACGGCCGGACCTGCGTGGGGTCCGTGGGGTCAGTCGCGCACGCGGTCAGCGCCGTCGGATCAGGGCGTCCACCCCGCCTGCGTGGGATCCGTGGGGTCAGTCGCGCACCGCACCGGTCACCAGCCAGGCGTCCCCTCGGGCGCGCAGGCTCAAGGTGATCAGCCGGGTGAGCATCCACAGCCCGATCGCCAGCCAGAGTCCCACCAGCCCGGCGTCCAGCCGGTGCACCAGCAGCGCGGCGGGCAGGAACACCGCCGTGGCGATCAGCGTGGTGGCCGCCAGGTAGCGCATGTCGCCCGCCCCGATCAGCACCCCGTCCAGCACGAACACCACCCCGGCGATCGGCTGCTGCAGGGCCACCAGCACCAGCGCGGTCAGCAGGAGCTCGTGCACACCGGGATCGGAGGTGAACAGGGCGGGCACCCAGGGGCGCGCCGCCAGCAGCCCGACCGCGAAGACCATGCCGCCCAGCAGGCCCCACTCCACCATCCGGCGGGTGGCGGCCCGGGCGCCGGGGGCGTCGCCGGCGCCCAGATAGCGCCCGGTGATGGCCTGTCCGGCGATCGCGATGGCGTCGTGGGCGAACGCCAGCAGCGTCCACACCTGGAAGCTGACGGGGTAGGCGGCGGTCTCCGCGGTGCCCATCCGCGCGGCGACGGCGGTCCCCACGATCAGGACCAGGCGCAGCGCGAGCGTGCGGATCAGCAGATGCACGCCCGCGGTCGCCGCCGCCCGCAGCCCGGACCGCGACGGGCGCACCGGGGCGCCGTGGCGGCGGGCGGCGCGCAGCACGATGGCCACGTACACGGCCGCGCCGGCGTTCTGCGCGATCACCGTCCCCCAGGCCGACCCGGCGATGCCCCAGCCGAGCGCCAGCACGAACACGGCGTTGAGGATCAGGTTGAGGCCGAAGGAGCCCACCGAGGTCACCAGCGGCGTCCGGGCGTCCTGCAACCCGCGCAGCACCCCGGTGCCGGCCAGGACGACGAGCATGCCGGGGATGCCGAACAGGCTGATCCGCAGGTAGGTCTCCGCATGGGGGGCGACCGCGGCGTTCGCGCCGAAGAGCTCGACGATGCGCGGCACCAGCGGCAGGGCGACCGTGATCAGCGCGGCGCCCAGGGCCAGCGCCAGCCACATGCCGTCGATGCCCTGCCGGACCGCCGCCCGCAGGTTGCCCGCGCCCACCTGCCGGGCGACGGCCGCGGTGGTCCCGTACGCCAGGAACACGAACAGGTAGACCCCGGTGGCCAGCGCCTGCCCGGCGACGCCGAGCCCGCCCAGCGGCTCGGTGCCCAGCCGCCCGACGATCGCGCTGTCCGCCAGCAGGAACAGCGGCTCGGCCACCAGCGCCCCGAACGCCGGCACCGCCAGCCGCAGGATCTCCCGGTCGTGCGGGTGCCGGAGCGGCATGCGCCGCGCCCGCCCCCGGTCGCCGGCGGGCGGAGGGTCCTCGCCGGGGGGCGCGTCGCCGGCCGGGGGGCGGGCGGGCGTGCGGGGGTGCGGCCGCGCCTCGGCCGCTCGGGCCCGGCCGGATCCGTCTCGCCGCAGGAGGGCGCACAGCCGCTGGAGAACGTGTGCTGAAGGGGGCATGTCGGGAGCCCAACCCTACCAGTGCTGTAATGAGCGTCTTTTTTTGACATACCTTACAGAGCCCCGGGTGCGGACGCCGGCGAGTTTTTTCTTCGACCACAGCACGTGGATGACGTATTCGCAGGTCAGAAAGGGTGAGCTGACAAAACGGACGGAGTTGTCCCCAAGGTTGTCCACAGGTCGTGCACACACCGCTCGGCGTGTATGCACAAGTCATCCACAGCAGTGTCCACAGGTGCTTTTGCGTCCCGTGAGACGGGCTCGGAGAATGTCGTACCCACCGGTTAGACAGGTGCCTCCTGGGCCGGTGCGGCGCCCGCTCCAGGGGGGGGCGGCGGGTGCGCACGGGAGCGATGAGACGGGGTGGTTCCGTGAGCGTGACCGAACTCGGGTCGCCCGAGCGGGAGTTCGAACGGACGCCGCCGCACGACCTCACCGCGGAACAGTCGGTGCTCGGCGGCATGCTGCTGTCGCCCAACGCCATCGCCGAAGTGGTGGAGGTGCTCAAGTCCTCGGACTTCTACCGGCCCGCCCACCAGATCCTCTACGACACGATCCTGGACCTGTACGGGCGGGGCGAGCCGGCCGACGCCGTCACCGTGGTGGCCGAGCTCACCAAGCGCGGCGAGATCAACCGGGTGGGCGGCGCCTCCTACCTGCACACCCTGATGGCCACCGTTCCCACCGCCGCCAACGCCGCCTACTACGCCAAGATCGTGCGGGAGCGCGCGGTGCTGCGGCGGCTGGTGGAGGTCGGCACCCGCATCGTCCAGCTCGGCTACTCCTCCGACGGCGCCGACGCCGACGAGGTGCTCGACCGCGCCCAGGCCGAGGTCTTCGCCATCGCCGAGAAGCGCACCGGCGAGGACTACGCTCCGCTGAGCGAGATCATGCCGGACACCCTCGACGAGATCGAGGCGATCGGCAGCCGCGGCGGCCAGATGGTCGGCGTCCCCACCGGCTTCGCCGACCTGGACGCGCTGACCAACGGCCTGCACCCCGGCCAGATGATCATCATCGCCGCCCGTCCCGCCATCGGGAAGTCCACCCTGGCGCTGGACTTCGCCCGGGCCGCGGCGATCAAGCACGGGCTGACCACGGTGTTCTTCAGCCTGGAGATGGGCCGCAACGAGATCACCATGCGGCTGCTGTCGGCGGAGGCCCGGGTCGCGCTGCACGCCATGCGCTCGGGCACCATGCAGGACGAGGACTGGACCCGGCTGGCCCGCCGGATGAGCGAGGTGGCCGAGGCGCCGCTGTTCATCGACGACTCCCCGAACATGTCGATGATGGAGATCCGCGCCAAGTGCCGCCGGCTCAAGCAGCAGCACGACCTGCGCCTGGTCATCGTCGACTACCTGCAGCTGATGACCTCCAACAAGCGGGTGGAGAGCCGGCAGGTGGAGGTCTCGGAGTTCTCCCGCTCGCTGAAGCTGCTGGCCAAGGAGCTGGGCGTGCCGGTCATCGCGCTGTCCCAGCTCAACCGGAGTCCCGAGCAGCGGACCGACAAGAGGCCCATGGTGTCGGACCTGCGCGAGTCCGGATCGATCGAGCAGGACGCCGACGTGGTCATCCTGCTGCACCGCGAGGACGCCTACGAGAAGGAGTCCCCCCGCGCCGGAGAGGCGGACCTGATCGTCGCCAAGCACCGCAACGGCCCCACCGCCACGGTCACCGTCGCCTTCCAGGGCCACTACAGCCGCTTCGTCGACATGGCCCAGTGACGACGGCCCGGTGACCTCCGGCGCCGGACGCCGCCTCGCCTGCCATGGACGGGGAGACGGCGCCGAGTGTGGCCGGTTTTGTGTCGGTGGCGGCGGTTATCGTCCTCGGTGTCGGTATTCGCCTACGACACGGCGGGGCAGCGTGAGGTTCCAGGCAGAGCATCAGGCCCTCGAGGACGCCGTGGGCTGGGCGGCACGCGTCCTGCCGACCCGGCCCGTGCTGCCGGCGCTGGCGGGACTGCTCATCGACGCGGCCGAGGGGAACGTGACGCTGACCGGCTTCGACTACGAGGTCTCGGCCCGGGCGAGGGTGGAGGCGACGGTGAGCGAGCCCGGCCGGACCCTGGTCCCCGGCCGGCTGCTGGCCGAGATCGTGCGGAGCCTGCCCGACCGGCCGGTCGAGGTCGCCGTCGAAGGGGCCGAGACGGTGGTGCGGTGCGGCGGCGCCGAGTTCGGCCTGCAGACGATGCCCGCCGAGGACCACCCCAGGATTCCCGAGCCGCCCGCCGCCGCGGGGACCGTCCCCGGCGAGGCGTTCGGCGCCGCCGTCGGCCGGGCGGTGGTGGCGGCCGGCCGCGACGACACCCTGCCCATGCTGACCGGCGTCCGGCTCGACATCGCGGGCGAGACCATCACCCTGGCCTGCACCGACCGCTACCGGCTCACCTGCTGTGAACTGGCCTGGTCACCGGCCCGCCCGGACTTCTCCGCCGCCGCGCTCGTCCCCGCCCGGACCCTGGCGGAGGCGGCCGGGGTCCTGCGCACCGCCGCCGAGGTCGAGCTGTCGCTGAGCGACACCCTGCTGGGCCTGTCCGGCGCCGGCCGCACCCTCACCACCCGCCTGCTGGACGACCGGTTCGTCGACTACCGTTCCCGGCTGACCGGCCGGTGGACCACTCGCGCCGAGATCCCCACCGCCCCCCTCCTCGAGGCCGTCGAACGCGTCGCCCTGGTCGCCGACCGCAACGTCCCCGTCCGCCTGACCCTCTCCGGCGATCACGTCCGCGTCCACGCCGCCACCGGGGACGCCGCCCGTGCCAGCGAGACCCTCCCCGCCGAACTCCACGGCGAGGAGATCGACCTCGGCTTCAACCCCCGCTTCCTGCTGGACGGCCTCTCCGGCATCGCCGCCGCCGCCACCCGGCTGCACTGCACCGGCCCCGCCAAGGCCGTCCTCTTCACCCCCGCCGACGAGGACGCCTCGAACGCCCGGCAGGCCTACCGCTATCTGCTGATGCCCATCCGCCTGGCGGCCTGAGCACCCGACCGGCCCCGCCCGGACGGTACCGAGGACACCCGCCCTGGACGGCGCCCGGACGACGCCGGGGACCAGCGGACGAGGGACGCCGAGAACGGTGGACGGGACTCGCCCGGCAGCACAAGGCCCCTGACCCGTTTCCGGATCAGGGGCCCGACGAGCGGTGGTGGTGGGATTTGAACCCACGGATGAGTTGCCCCATCACACGCTTTCGAGGCGTGCGCCCTCGGCCACTAGGCGACACCACCGCCCGGAAGCCTACCCGAATCTGGGGCGAGCGTTGAACTCGAATTCATCCCCCGGCCCGCGGCCCCGGAGACCGGGCCCCGCCGGCGTTCCGGCGACCGGGCGGCCCGCCGGAGGGCGAAGGCCCGCGCCGCGGCGGGCGGGCGGCGGCGCGGCGAGAGCGCGGACCGGCCCCGGACGGGACGCCGCGCCGGAGGGTTCACGAGACGCGGCGCCGGGCGAAGAAGTCGGTCAGCACGGCGCCGCACTCCTCGGCGAGGACCTCGGCGAGGACCTCGGGCCGGTGGTTGAGCCTGCGGTCGCGGACCACGTCCCACAGCGAACCGACGGCGCCCGCCTTGGGATCGACCGCGCCGTACACGATGCGGTCCACGCGGGCCAGCACGCTCGCGCCCGCGCACATCGTGCAGGGTTCCAAGGTCACCACCAGGGTGCAGCCGGTCAGCCGCCATTCGCCCAGCCGGGCCGCGGCCCGGCGCAGGGCGATGATCTCGGCGTGGGCGGTGGGGTCGCCGGTGCGTTCGCGTTCGTTGCGGCCGGCGCCGATGACCTCCCCGGCCCGGTCGAGCACGACGGCGCCGACCGGGACGTCGCCGCTCTCCAGGGCCAGTTCGGCCTCTGCGAGGGCGCGGCGCATCGCGGGCGCGTACTCGACCTCGGGAGGGACCTCGCCGGTCGGGGGCGCGGGGTCAGCCATGGAGGTCGTCGTACTCCTCACTGAAACCGGCCTGCTCGGCGATCTCCAGCAGGGCGTCCCCGGGCAGCACCCGTTCGCCCAGCTCGGCCAGCTGGTCGGCGCTCACCCCGAAGTCGTCCAGCAGATGCGGGTCGCCGCCGGGAGCCCCGTCGGGGACGTCCCCCAGGAGCTGGTGGAGCAGCCCGCCCAGCCCTTCGTCGCGGACCGTCGAGACATAGGCCCGAGGTTCGCTCTCACCGTCGAGCCGGACGATGCCGAACCACTCGTCGTCCTCCTCCACCAGCAGCAGCACGGTGTCCGCGATGGACTCGACGGCGACCTCCCGCATCAGATCGGTCAGGTCGTCGACGACCTCGGCCTCGTCCAGCGTGGCCTCGGCGCCGACCCATCCCTGCGGGGTCCGCGCGAAGGCCGCGGCGAAGTACGACACCAACTCATTGTGAACCAGGACTACCCGATGGTGTCGAGCGCCCGCTCGAAAGGCTGACCGAAGCCGAGCCGTTCGGCGATGCTCAGCAGCATCTCGTCCGGATACAGGTCAAGATCACCGGAGATCGCGCCCAGCTCCATCTCGTCCAGCCCCAGGTCCGCGAAGATCGACATGTCGCCGACCGGCAGCACCTGGTCCAGCTCCTCGTCCTCGGGCACCGGGATGTCCAGATGTTCCAGGACCTGGCGGGCCAACGGCCAGTCCACCGAGGCGGTCACATCGGACAGGAACACCATCACCTCATCGCCGAGCACCCGGATGGCCACGAAGAAGTCGTCGCCGACCGCGACCAGACCGATGGTGCCGCCGATGCTGGGCTGCTGGCGGAGGGCGTGGATCAGCCCGCCCAGGTCCCGAGTGAGCGCGACCGGGAGCACCTCGGCCTCCCAGCAGTCGTCCTCGCGGTACACCACGACGGCGAAGTCCGTCGCGTCAAGATCCGTCATCTTCACCCCACCGGCGCGATACCTGCCTGGGCATGGTCGCAGATGCCGAACGCGCGCGCGTGCGCACCCGGGAAACTCGGCGGCCCGTGCTGCCGGAGGCGGGCCGCCCCCGCTTTCCGCCCGTCGCCGACCGCAGCCCGATCGACCTGCGCGTTCGCTGTGGACGACATCTCCCTCTCAGCGCCGGAACGACCGAAGTCCTCATCTGATCACATTGTGCGTCCGTCCTCTCGCGAGGGCACTGAAGGGCGGGACCCGCGTCGCCGCGATCGCGCCCCGGCCTCGGAGAGGGCCCCGGCGCGGCCGCATGCCGCGGTGCGGACGAACCCGTGCGCGGGGGCGGAGGGGGCGAGAGGACGCCGAGGCGGAAGGCGGGGAGGGGAGCGAAGAAGGCCGACGAGGGGGGAGGATGACGGAGCGGGAGAGCGCGGGGCCGGGCCCCGAGAACCGGCCGGGCGGACCGCATGGCCCGTGCGGCGCGCATGAACCGTGCAGGCCGTGGGGTCGTGCGGCGGGCGGTCCGAACGTGCAGAGCGGATCGGGCGGTGCGGATCGGGCCGGGCGGGCGACCGGGCGGGCCGCAGTGATCGAGCAGGCCGCGGGGGCCGGGCGGGGCGGCCTCCGGGCGAGGGGCGGCGGGCGCCCATGAGCGCTCGGAACGCTCCTTTGAAGGCGCCGGGCGGCGGGACAAGGAGCACAAGGCGACCCCGCCATGGGGCGGAGCGGCCCATGGCTCATCGGGAGGGTCCGCGCGCCGGGGCGCGGTCAGTGCAGGCGGAAGGTGCGACTGCGCAACACGGCGTGGATGCGGGCGCGGCGGGAACGATGCGGGGTGACACGGCGCCGCAGCTCCCGGGCCTCGGCCAGCTCGCGCAAGAAGATGGCGCGCTTGCGCAGCCGCTCCCGGACCTCCTCGGGGGTCGGTTCTCCGTTGCGCTCGGTGCTCATTGCATGGTCATTCCCCGAACGGCGCCGTCCATGCCCGAGGCCGTTCGCACGGTGGGCTACCGTGATCTGCATGGAGACCCTGGCCGTCGACCACCCGCTGGTCGCACACAAGTTGACGGTGCTGCGGGACGCGCGCACCGACTCGCCGACCTTTCGCCGGCTGGCCGACGAACTCGTCACACTGCTCGCTTACGAGGCTACCCGCGACGTCCGGGTCGCGGAAACGACCGTGCAGACCCCCCTGGCCGAGGCGCAGGGCGTTCAGCTGGCCAGCCCCAAGCCGCTGGTGGTCCCCATTCTGCGCGCCGGGCTGGGCATGCTGGACGGGATGACCCGGCTGCTGCCCACGGCCGAGGTCGGGTTCCTCGGCATGGTGCGCGACGAGGGCACCCTGCTGGCCGAGACGTACGCCACCCGGCTGCCGGAGGATCTGTCCGGACGGCAGTGCTATGTGCTGGACCCGATGCTGGCGACCGGCGGGACGCTGGCCGCGGCCATCGAGCTGCTGCTGGAGCGGGGCGCGACCGATGTGACGGCGATCTGCCTGCTGGCGGCCCCGGAGGGGCTCAAGCACATGGAGGAGAAGTTCGCCGGTGCGAGCGCGCCGATCAGGGTGGTCACCGCCGCCGTTGACGCGCAGTTGGACGAGAACGGCTTCATCGTGCCCGGACTGGGGGACGCCGGAGACCGGCTCTACGGGGTGGTCTGACCCGGAGGCGCGGCCTATGGGCGGTCCTTGACCGTTCGCCGACCCTTCGCGTCCGGTACGCCGCTTGGCGCCCTTGCGTCGTTACACGCCTGAGATGTTCGTTGGGCGACCACGGTGGGTAATAGGTCGCTACGGAACGTTGATTGTCGTTCCTCTCCGCCGCCCGGCCGACGGGGGGACCGGGTGGGCGTGAGCGAGGCGCGAGGATGCGGCATGCCTTACCACGAGGACAGCAACCTGTCCGGGTACCGCGAGGTCGGCGAACGGCTGGCCAAGGAGTTCGCCGGGGTCCACGACACCGCGACGGTCACCCGGTGCGTGGCCGCCGCTCGGCACGGTGCTCAGGACGTCACCGGATCGGCCCCGCCTGACCTGGTCGAACGCATCGCCCGCAAACATCTTCAAGTGCTGGCGACGGTGGCCGCCGAACAGCGCGCACGGCTGCGCGCCGCCCGGGCGGCCGCACCGGACCGCACCGCCTGACCGGCCGGGCCCGCCGAGCGGGCGGGCGCCGTCCCGCGACTCCTTTGCCGACGGTCGCCGCGGGTGTAAGACTGGCCTGGGGTTCGTGGGTCACCCTGCTCCGGGAGGCAGTCGTGTCCGTTGACAAGTGCGCCACGAGGGCCGCTGCGCCCCGTGGGGATCTGGGGAGGCCGCGGCGGCCGTCGCGGCGGGACGCGCGCCGGCGTACGGGTGCGGCATGAGGCTCGTCGCCCCCGGCGATTCCGCGCCCGCCTCGGTCAACAAGTACCTGCTGCCGCACGAGAGCCAGGTCATCACCGTCCGCCGGCACCCGGCGGTGCTGATGATGCCGGTGGGCCTGGTGCTGGGCGGGCTGATCGTGGCCGCGGTGCTGACCAACTGGGTCGGCGCGGCGGACCGGCCGATGAACTGGATCTGGTGGGGCTGGCTGCTGCTGCTGGGCTGGTTCGTGTGGCGGGTGGCCGAGTGGTCGGTGGACTACTTCGTGATCACCAACCAGCGGATGATCCTGACCACCGGGCTGATCACCCGCAAGGTCGGCATGATGCCGCTGGCCAAGGTCACCGACATGAGCTTCGAGCGGTCGATCATGGGCCGGCTGCTGGGCTACGGCTCGTTCGTGCTGGAGTCGGCCGGTCAGGAACAGGCCCTGCGCACGGTGGACTACCTGCCCTATCCCGAACAGCTGTACCTCGAGGTCTGCGAGATGATCTTCCCCAACAAGGAGGACTCCGACGACTGACCCGCCGGCTCAGGCGATCCGGACCGGCGCGGGCGGGCCCTCGTCGGCGAGGCTTCGTCGCGGTCGCCCGGCCCATGCCCCCCTGGCGAGGACGCCCGGAGGTGACAGGGAGGTCGCGAAATGACACTGATCGGCAATCTCGGCCGCATTGCTTGGGTTACTCTCGAGGTACACGAACCTGCGACATGCAATCATGTCGGCGCCCCTCCCGCCTGATTACTTCCGATAAGTGAGTCCACATGCCGGGTCCAGGCAACGTCGGTGAACGTGTTCGCAACCTGCGGCTGGCCAGACGCATGTCGCAGGCACAGCTCGCCGGCCATGATCTCTCCGACAGCTACATCTCGCTGATCGAATCGGGGAAACGCACCCCCACGCCGGCGGTGCTGCGGCTGCTGGCCGAACGTCTCGGCTGCACCGCCGAATACCTCGCCGAGGGCATCGAGCCCGAGCAGCGCGCCCATCTGGAGGTCCGGGAACGCTACGCCCGCCTGGCGCTGCGCACCGGTGACGCCGCCGCCGCGCTGGCCGGCTTCGATGAGGTGATCTCCGGCAGCGACGATCCGGGGCTGACCCTGCGCGCCCGCTGGGGCCGCGCCCGCGCCCTGGAGGCGCTGGGTCGCTTCGAGACGGCGATCGGCGTGTTCGAGGAGATGCGCGAGCACGCCGAACGCGACTCCGGCCGTTCCAGCGCCCTGCCCGCCCTGGTCGCCCTGGCCCGCTGCTACCGGGCGGTCGGCGATCTGGGCCAGGGCATCGCGCTGGCCGAGCGCGTCCTGGCCCGGCTGCGCGACCTGGAGCTGAACGCCGGCGAGGAGCACACCGAGGCCGCCCGGGTGCTGCTGCTGGCCTATGTCGACCGCGCCGAATTGGACCGTGCCCACGAGCTGGGCCGGAGGGTGCTGAGCGTCCGCGCGCCCAGCGCCGCCGAGCTCGCCGCCGCCTACCACCGGGCCAGCGGCCGGGCGCTGGAGCAGGGCGCCGTCGGCGACGCGCTCTACCTGGCCGACCAGGCGCTGGCCGCCCGCGACGAGACCGCCTGCCTGCGCGCCCAGGCCCGGCTGCACCTGGCCGCCGCCCGTGCGCTGCTGCGCGGCGTCCGGCCGTTCGGGGACGCCCCCCATCCGGCGGCCGAGGCGATGGGCCTGCTCAGCGGCGCCGCCGTGAACCTGGACGGCGCCGAGGCGGTGGAGTGCGCCATCGAGACCGCCCGGGCGCTGGTGCTGCTGGGCGAGCCGGCGCGCGCCATCGAGACGGTGGAGCGGGAGCCGGCCCTGGCCGAGGCCGTCGGCCAGCACGGCAACGGCCGTGCGGAGGACCCCGGCCCCGACGCCGCGCCTCAGTTCGACGTCCGGTCTCTGCAGGTGGTGCAGGCGCGGCTGATCATCGCCCGTGCCCATCTGGCGATGGGCGCACGCGACACCGCCGTCACCGTCCTGCAGGGCACCTTCGCCGCCCTGGACCGTCTCGGCGGGCGGGCTCCCGCCCGCCCCGTCGCCCATCTGCTGCGCGAGCTGGGCGAGCTGTTCGAGTCCGCCGGGGACCCGGCCGGCGCCACCACCGCCTACCGCCGGGCGCTGCAGGTCGTCGGCCTGCAGCCGTCCTTTCGCTCCGCCTCCTTCGACTCCCCGGTGACCTCCGACGCCACCCTCCCCACGGCCCCCTGACCCGCGCCGGGCCGCGGCGCCGGCCGGCGTGCGCGTTCCGGGCGTTCCCCGGGGGGCGCCCGTCGGTCACCGACGGGAGCGCGGCTCGCCTTCCTGACGGGGCGCCCTTCCTGGGGCGGGGCGGACCCGCCGGCCCGGGCCGGCGGGAGGCGGCCGGCGGTGCGGGTCGGCCGCGGGGCGCCATGCGGCCCGGTACGGGCCCGGATGGCCGATCGGCGTCGCACCGGCGGTGCCCCAGGCCGCCTGCGCGTTCCGATCGCGTTCCCGACGCGCTCGAAGGCCGGTCGTGCCACCGGGAGTCGTCCCGGCCGCCGGGAGGCTGCGGATGCGAAGCCCTCACGGCCGGTGGCGCCGTGCGCGGCCGATCGGTCTGCGCGGCGCCCGGTCTGCGCGGCCGCGGCGGTCCCCGTCGGCCGGGCGCGGCGCGAGCGTTCGCCGGGCCGCCGGTCCGGGCGGTGGATCGGGCGGGGGATCGGGCCGATGGATCGGATCGGACCGGGGGGCGCTGCGCACCGGACCGGGAGAGGGCACGCTCCGGTCCGGCGCCTGCGCCGGGCCGTTGGGGGCGCCCGAACGGGGGGCGTTCGCGGCGCTCTCCCGGGGCTGATCTCGACCTGGCGGGGATCGCCGCTCCCGCGGTCTTCCGCGGCTGAGGCGATCCTCACGTTCGTGACGAATCGGAGAACTCCGGCATTTAGCCTAACATTGAAACATCGGATGTTTGGATGACCGGGTCCGACCCGTCGAGCATGGAGGGTTTTGAGTGACGCTGCGCACGGCCCGCCGTTCATCGCTGGTCGATCAGGTGATCGATCAGCTCAAGGGTGAGATCGCCACGGGGGCGTGGGCCGTGGGGACGAAGATCCCGCCCGAGCCGGTGCTCTCGGAGATGCTCGGGGTCGGACGCAACACCGTCCGCGAGGCGGTGCGGGCGCTGACGCACGCCGGGCTGCTGGAGTGCCGGCAGGGGGACGGCACCTATGTGCGGGCCACCAGCGAGCTGTCGGGGGTGATGCGGCGGCGGCTGCGGGCCGCGGAGCTGCTGGAGATCCTCGAGGTCCGACGCGGACTGGAGGTCGAGGCGGCCCGGCTGGCGGCGATGCGGCGCACCGAGGCGGACGTAACGGCGATCCGGCGGGCGCTGCAACGGTGCGAAGAGCGACGGGCGGCGGGGGACCGGGCCGGATTCGTCGAAGCCGACCTGGACTTCCACACCGCGGTCGTGGAGGCCACCCACAACCGGGTGCTGATGGACCTGTACGGGGACTTCAGGGACGCCCTGCGCGCCGCGATCACCACGGCGGCGGACCTGCTCGACCACGCCCAGGTCCCGCACCGGCCCATCGCCGACGCCGTGGCCTCGGGCGACGCCGAGGCGGCGGGACGGGCCACCCAGTCCTGTCTGGAGGCGGTGATCCGCTCCATCACCGGGCCGCTCCCCGACTGACCCCGGTCGCCCCGGCCGATCGGCCTCCCTTCCCCTGTCCCGACCCTGCCCGTGTCGCATCCCGTGACGGAAGACGTTCATGAACTCTGCAACCCCTGGCATCACTCGTCGCACCGCCGTATGGACCGCCGTGGGACTGGTGCTGCTGGCGTTCAACCTCCGTGCGGCGATCAGCGGGGTCGCGCCCCTGCTGGATGAGCTGCAGCACCGGCTGAACCTGCCGAGCACGGCGATGGGCGCGTTGACGACGCTGCCGGTGCTGTGCCTGGGCGTGTTCGCGGCGGTGGCGCCGGTGCTGGCCCGGCGGCTGGGCACCGAGACCACGCTCGTCGGGGCGCTGGCGCTGATCGCCGGCGGCATCGCGATGCGGACGCTGCCGGGGCCCGACGGGCTCGCCGCCCTGCTGCTGTTCGCGGGCACGGTCCTGGCGGGGGCGGGCATCGCGCTGAGCAACGTGCTCATGCCGTACGTGATCAAAAACGTCTTCCCCGCCCGGGTGGGGCTGTTCACGGGCCTGACGATGATGCTGATGTCGACCGGCGCGGCCCTGGCGTCCGGTCTGGCCGTGCCGCTGGAGGAGCGGGGCGGCTGGCGCTTCTCCCTGGCGGTCTGGGCGTTCCCCGCGCTGCTGGGCGTGCTGGTGTGGATCCCCCTGGCCCTGCGCGCCCGCTCGGCGCCGCGCAGCGGCGCCTCGTCGGAGCACGGCGCGGGCCGGGCCGAGCGGACGGGCGGCTCGCCGCTGCGCAGCCGGCTGGCCTGGTCGGTGACGCTGTTCCTGGGGATGCAGTCGCTGGTGTTCTACGTGCTGATGTCGTGGCTGCCGGCGATCATGCGGGACCACGGGTACTCGGCGGCGACGGCGGGGCTGATGCTCTCGACGGTGATGCTGCTGGGGATCCCGGCCGGACTGGTGATGCCGGTGCTGGCGGCCCGGCGGGCCGACCAGCGTCCGCTGGTGGCCGTGGTGATGGCGCTGTTGATCGGGGGCGTGCTCGGCCTGCTGACGACGCCCCAGGCCGGCTGGGTGTGGACGATCGTGCTGGGCGTGGCCACCGGATGCGCCTTCCCGCTGGCCTTCACGCTGATCACGTTGCGGTCGGCGACCCCGCTGTGGGCGGCGCGGCTGTCGGGGATGGCGCAGACCGCCGGGTATCTGCTGGCGGCGGCGGGCCCGTTCCTGATCGGGGCGCTGCACGAGGCGTCCGGGTCGTGGAGCGCACCGCTGCTGGTGCTGCTGATCTGGCTGGTGCCGGAGACCTTCTTCGCCTGGCACGCCGCCCGCCCCGGGGCCGTGGGGAGCGCCGAGCGGATGTCCGCCGAAGAGGTGGGCGCCCCCGCGGCGCGACGCGCCGCCGACCCGCGGCGGGCCGCCGCCGCGCCCCCGGCCCGCTGACCCGGCGCCTTTGCCGCGTCCACCGACCGGAGGAGGCGGTCAGCCGACGGTGACGAGGGTCACCCCGGTGGCGGCCAGGGCCAGGCCGACGCGCTGCACGGTGCGCAGGCGCTCGCTGTAGACGAGCCTGGCCAGCAGCACGGTGACGGCCGGGTACAGCGAGGTGAGCACGGCGGCCAGGCTGAGCAGCCCCTGTCGGGCGGCCAGGTAGTACAGCGCGTTCGCCAGGCCGTCGAGCACCCCCGAGCATGCGGCCAGCAGGAGGGGGACGCCGGTCAGCCCGAGCAGCGTCGGCCCGGGCCCGGCGGCGCGCCGCTCGGTCGATCGCTCGGCCGGCCCTGCGGGCGACAGGGCGGGCCGGCGGGCGAGGCGGAGGGCGAGCAGCGCGGCGCCGACCACCAGGAGGTTGCCCAGCCGCGCCGTCGCGACCGGCCACAGGCTGCCGGTGTCGCCGGCCTCGTGCAGCAGGATGAAGAACGCCCCGAACGCCGCTCCGGAGAACGCGGCCATGGCGGGACCGCTGGAGACCGCCCTCCGCAGCCGGGAGCCGGAGCGGCGGACGGGATCGGCGGGCCCGGGCTCCTCCATGCTGACCAGGCCGATGGCGAGGACGCAGAGCACGACGCCGAGGAGGACCATGCCGTCCAGGCGCTCGCCGCGCAGGGTGCCCAGGGCGACCGGCAGGACGGCGGCGGTGAGGGCGGAGACGGGCGCCACCACGCTCATCGGGCCCTGGGCCAGCGCCCGGTAGAAGGCGATCAGTCCCGCCCCGCCGGCCAGGCCGGAGGCCGCGCCCCAGGCCAGACCGGCCCCGGTGGGGGCGCCGCCGACCAGCAGGGCCGCCGCCGTCAGGCACACCAGCCCCGCCGGAACGCTGATCAGGAGGACCCGCAGCACGGCGGCGCGGCGGGAGGCGGCGCCGCCCATGAAGTCGGCGACGCCGTAGGCCAGGGCGGCGCCCAGCGCGAGCGCCGTCACCATGGGAGGACTCCGCTCATGACCGGGCCGGTCCGATCAAGCGGGTGCGGATCCGCACCTGCGGGGAGATCTCCCGCAGCAGGCCGGCGAGCGCGTCGGCGGCCTCCTGCAGGCGCTCCAGCGGGTAGGGCTCCAGGCGTTCCAGCAGGAAGAGCGCGTCGCCGGTGGACTCGGTGATGCGGGTGCGCACGCACTGCCGCCAGTTCCAGCGGCGGCAGGTGACGCCCGCGTCGTCGCGCCACACCACCTCGCCGGCGTCGGGGTGCTCGGTGACCTGCTCGCCGCCGGCGACGGTGTCGAACGGCTCATCGCCCCGGGCGCGCACCAGACGGGCCGTCCCTCGGTAGGCGGCGAGATCCTCCCCGCCGATGGGCAGCACGTATTCCACGCTGACGGCGTTGTAGGCGTCCACGACGCGGTTGATCGCGGGCAGCCGGTCGGCCCTGCGCAGCAGCGCGTCGACGGACGGGCGGGTACGCTGCGGCTTGGCGCCGAACGCGCGGTAGGCCTCGCGCCAGGCGAGGACGTGCGGGTCGTCGGCGGCGACGGCGTTGCCGCCCGCCTTCTCCAGCCAGCCTCGGGACAGGTCGTCGCTGGGGCCGTTGCGCAGCCCCTCGGCCGTCACGGCCAGGACGGCGAAGTCGGGACGCAGCTCGTGGACGGCGTCCTCGACCCGGATCTCGGCGAGCATCGCAGGCTCCTCGGCAGAAGATGATTCGGTCATCATAATGACATCCGTGGTCTATTAAACCGACCGACGGGAGCGCCCGGCCCCCGACGCCCTACCGTGTCGTGCGTGGACCGGCGCGCAAGGAGCATGCGATGAGCGACCAGACGGCGGCGATCGGCGAGGCCGTGGCGCGGACCGTGCGGTCACTGCGAGCCGCGCACGGATGGAGCCTGGACCAGCTGGCGGGCCGGGCCGGGGTCAGCAAGGGCGTCCTGGTCGCCCTGGAACAGGGCCGCGGCAACCCCAACCTCGGCACCCTCATCCGGATCTCCGAGGCCCTCGGCGTGCCGTTGACCCGCCTGGTTCAGGTCGACGAGGAGCCGGCGGTACGGGTCTTCCCCCCGGAGCGCCAGGTCGTCCTCTGGCGAGGCCCCGAGGGCGGCACCGGCACCCTCCTGGCCGGCAGCGAGGCCCGCCCCTCGGTCGAACTGTGGCACTGGCGGCTCCACCCCGGCGAACCCCGCCACAGCGACCCGCACAGCCCCGGCACCCGCGAGATCGCCTACGTCCACGAGGGGACCCTCACCGTGGTCGTGGACGGCCGCTCCTCCCAGGTCCCCGCCGGCAGCGCCGCGGTGTTCGCCGGCGACCGTCCCCACTCCTACCTCAACGAGGGCGCACGGATCTGCCGCTTCACCCTCACCGTGCTGGACCTGTGAGCCCGCCCCGCCCGGGCCGCGCCCGGGGCCGCCGCCCACGCGACGGGCGCGGCCTGAGGGAACTCCCTGCGGTCGGGCCCCGTGCGATTCAGGCCCCGTGCGGTCGAGGACGAAGGGGGACGAAGGCGGGATGAGGGCGAGGGCGGCGGCGAGGCGAAGGCAGGGGCGAAGGGCCGCATCGCCGGCGGCGGTCGCCGCCCGAGCGGAACTCCCCGTGCGACCAGGGGCGAAGGGCTAAGCTGACGCGGGGCGCGCGGGAGCCGCTTGAGCCGCCTCCGGCCGGGAACGAGCCCCAGGCGCACGTTCATCAGACCATCTGAAGCCGCTTATCGGGAGCCCTGTCGCGATCGATGACCTTCCTCGACGATTCCCCCTCCTTCCCCGGCCGGCGGCCGGAGGCGAACGGAGCCGGTCCCGCCGGCGGAGTCGAGGGCGTCGCGATGCTCCTGACCGATGACGCGACCGCGCATCCGTCGCCGTGGCGTCCGCTGGACCCGTTCCCCATGCCGCCCCCGCACCTGCTGACCGGGGTGGCCGCCACGGCCCCCGACGACGTGTGGGCGGTCGGCCAGGCCCACGGCCGTCCGCTGGCGGCGCACTGGGACGGCGAGACGTGGTCGGTGCCGCCCGGACCCGCCCCGTCCGCCGCCGCCATCGGCGCGGGACTGGAGGGGGTCGCCGCCGGCCCGACGGACGGCCCCGGCGGCCCCGCCGCGACGGTGATCGCGGTGGGCGGCGCCTATGACCGGCTGCTGGGCACCGAGGTCCCCCTGATCCGCCAGTGGAACGGCGCCGCCTGGGAGGAGGCGGCGGCTCCCGCCCTGCCCGGCGGGCCGGACACCGCCCGGGATTATGTGCTGACCGATGTGGCGATGGTGGGGCCGGCCGAGGCGTGGGCGGTGGGACACGGCTTCGGACCCCGGGCCCCGCTGATCGCCCTGCGCTGGCGCGACGGCCGCTGGCGCATGGTCGACGGGCCGTCCGGCGTGCACCGGGGCAAGCTCCTGGCGGTGTGCGGAACGTCGCCCCGGGACGTGTGGGCGGTGGGCGCCGCCGGCCGGGAAGGGCTGATCGCCCACTTCGACGGCACCGCATGGCGGAGGGTCCCCGCCCCGGCGACCCGCTTCCCGCTCACCGACGTGACGGCGACCGCCCCCGACGACGCCTGGTGCGCCGGCGGCGACAGCCTCCTGCACTGGGACGGGCGCACCTGGGCCCCGGTCGAGGTCCCCGTCGAGTCGGTCAACACGGTGACCGCCTTCTCCTCCGCCGACGTGTGGGTGGGCGGCGCCCGAGGCGACCTGGCCCACTACGACGGCCGCCGCTGGAGGAGGGTCCCCGCCCCCGAACGGCTGCGCGACGCCACCGTCTGGCGCGCCTCCACAGCGACGGACGCCCGCCGGGGCGGGCCTGCGGTGTGGATGGTCGGCTCCCGGCGTTTCGGCGCGGCCACGGCCTCCGCCGGCAAGGGCGTCACCGCCCGGCACGGCGAACCCTGATCGCCTCTGATCGCGGCGCGGGGTCGCGGCAGGCGGGCGGCGGCGCCGTCGAGTGCGCGGCGGCGGGCGGTCGGCGAGCGTGCGGCGAGCGATCGGCGACCCTGCGGCGGCGGACGGCGAATGGTCGTCGATCCTGCGGCGGCGGGCGGCGGGTGAGCGTGCGGCGGCGGGCGGCCGTGCGATGGGGATGGAACGGGGCGGAGAAAAGAGGAGCCGGCGGGACGCGGCGGAGGGGAAGGCCCGGTCAGCGGGCGTCGAGGTCGAGGACGCGGGCGTGGAGGACGGACCGCTGGTGCAGGGCGGCGCGCAGGGCGCGGTGCAGGCCGTCCTCCAGGTACAGCTCGCCCTTCCAGTGCACGACGTGCGGGAACAGATCGCCGTAGAAGGTCGAGTCGTGGCTGAGCAGCGACTGCAGATCCAGCTCCCGCTTGGTGGTGATCAACTGGTCGAGGCGGACCTGGCGGGGCGGAATCTCCGCCCAGTCCCGCGACCCGAGTCCATGATCCGGGTAGGGACGCCCTTCGCCGACTGCCTTGAAGATCACCCCATCGAGTCTACGGCGTCCCGGCAGACCGGAGAAAACGCCGGAACGAGCCCTGACCTGGGTGATCTTGCTTCGTCACCGTGGTCACAAGGGTCACCGGAGTCGCAAACGCCCCATCCTCCGGCCTTCCGCGGAGAGGCGGCCCGTCGCCGGCGGGCGTCCTCCACGCCCCACTGAACAGTACATTGTGGTGCAAATCACCTTCTCTGTTCCCGGTGAGGTCCGCTCAGTCCGCGGTGGGGCGAGGGGGAGAGCCCGCCGTGGCCGCCGCGCGCACGGGCGTGCACGAGCGTGCACGGACCGGCCCCGCACATGAGTGAGGCCGGTGCGCTCGAGCGCACCGGCCTCACCATGCCTGTTCAGGCGCTG
Source organism: Thermomonospora catenispora (assembly GCF_006363815.1). Classification (GTDB taxonomy): domain Bacteria; phylum Actinomycetota; class Actinomycetes; order Streptosporangiales; family Streptosporangiaceae; genus Thermomonospora; species Thermomonospora catenispora. The sequence continues at coordinate 2,130 of NZ_RRYT01000005.1, read as the reverse complement.
CGGAGGATGCGAGATTCGAACTCGCGAGGCGTTGCCACCAACACGCTTTCCAAGCGTGCGCCCTAGGCCACTAGGCGAATCCTCCGCTGCAAATCCTACCGGGTTTTCGGCACGGACCTGACATCAATAACCGACTCCACCGGCACCGCCCCGTACACGTGCGGGAACAGCTCCCCCTCGGCCGGCTCGTACCGCACGTCCAGACCGGCCGGATCGATCACCAACAGCACCAGATCCTCGGGAGGGACGTCCCGGTAGAACCTCTCCAACACCCCGGCGACCTGCTCCCCGCTCGCCGCGCAGTGGACGAACCCCACCTCCGCCAGCGTCCGCCCGCGCGTCGACATCGCATAGGGCCGCCCGGCCGCCCGGGCCGCCTCCCAGTCCGAGCGGCGGGCCACATGGAAGATCGCGCCCATGAGGCCCGCAGCGTACTCCTTGCGCCCCTCGTGCCCCGTGCGCCCCCGCATTCTTGACCTCGCCGGGGGCGTACCGGCGGCGAGGACGGGGCATGCCGGGAGGACACCACCGGGCGGACGACGGGCGGACGACGAAGGTGTGGACGGCGAACGTGCCCAGGCAGGCGGCGGATGCCATAGACTCGGAGACGGCCCCTCGCACGGCGTCACCCTGTGAACCTCCCCAGGGCCGGAAGGCAGCAAGGATAAGCAGGCTCTGGCGGGTGTGCGGGGGGTCCTTTCGCACTCACCGGACGGACCCCCAATGAGTCTGGCTCTGTACCGCAAGTACCGGCCAGCGACATTCGCCGAGCTCAAGGGGCAAGAGCACGTCGCCGAACCCCTGCAGCAGGCACTGCGCAACGGCCGGATCAACCACGCGTACCTGTTCAGCGGGCCGCGGGGCTGTGGCAAGACCTCCAGCGCCCGGATCCTGGCCAGGTCGCTGAACTGCGAACAGGGGCCCACTCCCGACCCGTGCGGCAAGTGCGAATCCTGTGTGGCCCTCGGCCCCGGCGGCAGCGGGCACATCGACGTGATCGAGATCGACGCCGCCTCGCACGGCGGCATCGACGACGCCCGCGACCTGCGAGAACGGGCCTTCTTCGCGCCGGTCTCGGCGCGCTACAAGGTCTACATCATCGACGAGGCGCACATGGTCACCACCGGTGGCTTCAACGCGCTGCTCAAACTCGTCGAAGAACCCCCGCCGCACCTGAAGTTCGTCTTCGCGACCACCGAGCCCGACAAGGTCATCGGCACCATCCGGTCGCGCACCCACCACTACCCGTTCCGCCTGGTGCCGCCCGGCACCCTGCGGGAACTGGTGGAGGAGATCCTCCAGAAGGAGAACGTCCCCTACGAGCCCGCCGCCCTCCCGCTGGTGGTGCGGGCCGGGGCGGGATCGGCCCGGGACACGTTGTCGATCCTGGACCAGCTGCTGGCCGGTGCCGACGAGTCCGGCATCACCTACGCGCGGGCGGTGTCGCTGCTGGGCTACACCGACTCGGCCCTGCTGAACGAGGTGGTGGACGCGTTCGCCGCCCGCGACGGAGCCGCGGTGTTCGCCGCCGTCGACCGGGTGATCGAAAGCGGCCAGGACCCCCGGCGGTTCGCCACCGACCTGCTGGAACGGCTCCGCGACCTGGTGATCTTGGCGAACGTCCCGGACGCGGGCTCCTCCGGCCTGCTGGACGTTCCCCCCGATGAGCTGGAACGCATGCGCCGCCAGGCGTCCGAGATGGGCGCCGCGGAGCTGTCCCGAGCCGCCGACCTGCTGCACCGCGGGCTGACGGAGATGCGCGGCGCCACCTCGCCCCGGCTGATGCTGGAGCTGATCTGCGCCCGCATCCTGCTCCCGGCCGCCTACCAGGACGAGGCGTCGTTGATGGCCCGGCTGGAGCGGCTGGAACGCCGGATCACGACGGGCGGCACGGAACCGCTCGCGGCCCCGCTGGCCCTGTCGGCGCCGCCGGCGCCGGCGACCCCGGCGACCCCGGTGACGCCGCAGAGCGACCCCGCGCCCGCGCCCGCCGCCGCGCCCGCGACCGGCGCGGCACAGCAGGGGAATCCCGCCCCTTCGGTCCCCGCCGCACCGCCCGCACCCGCCCCATGGCCCGAGACGGCCCGGAGCGGCGCCGCCGCGCAGGAACGGCAGCGCCCCGCCGCCCGG
>NZ_RRYT01000049.1 GCF_006363815.1 Thermomonospora catenispora | reverse complement strand
CGGCGCGGGCGCCCGCGCCGGGGGCGCCCGGTCAGCGGACGGCGGGCGGGGTGGGGAGGCGGCGCGGCCCCAGCTCGGGGCGGGGGCCGACCGGTCGGGCCAGGAGCAGGGAGACGGCGCCCGCGACGGCGTCGGCGCCGTCGGCGCGGACGCGGTCGAGCTCCAGGCGGGACACCTCGGGCAGGTCGGCGGCCAGGCGGGAGACCCGCAGCAGGAGGCGCTCCAGTGCGGCGACGTTCACCGGCTCGGTGCCGTGGTGACCGAACAGCAGGGGGGCGGCGCGGATGGCGCGCACCAGCTCGGCGGCCTCCACGTCGGTGAGCGGGGCCAGCCGGTAGGCCCGGTCGTCCAGCAGCGCGGCGGTCACGTCCGACAGGCCGAACGACACCACCGCCCCGAAGGAGGGGTCCTCCATCGTGACGATGCGGACGGCCACGCCCGCGCCGTCGGCGTCGCCGACCGTGACGCCGTAGCAGGCCAGCAGCTCGGCCGCCTGCCCCGGGGTCGCGGCGACCGGCCCCTCGGCCCCGTCGAGCAGGCGTTCCACCAGCGCGCGGGCGCGGTCGCGGTCCATGCCCTCGGTCTCGGGCAGGCGCCCTTGGGGCCGCTGCCGCCACAGGGCGTACCGGGTGACGTACGCCAGCGCGCGGACGGCGTCCTCGGGGGCGGAGTAGGACGGCACGGACCCGGCGGCGGGCATGCCGTCGGGGGCGGGCACCCGCAGCTCCGGGAGCATGCCCCGGGCGCCCAGATAGGTCGACAGGATCGGCTTGCCCGCCTGCCGTCCCTTCCGGGCGAGCCGGGCGATCACCTGCGGCACGTCCGGGTCGATCTCTCCGATGGTGGGCGGGGCGAACAGCGCGAACACCGCGTCGACCGCGTCGTCGTCCAGGGCCTCCGACAGCGCCTTCTCATAGTCGGCGGCGCGGGCGCGCGGCCCCAGGTTCACCGGGTCGCGCGGCGAGAGGCCCAGCGCCACGGCGGCGTCCTGGGCGAGCAGTCCCAGCGAGTCGGAGTTGTCGATGATCGCCAGCCGATCTCCCGCCGGCAGCGGCTGGTAGGCCAGCAGCTGGGCGACGTCGAACAGCTCGTCCAGGTCGTCCACCCGGATCACGCCGGCCTGCGCGAACAGCGCGCTGACCGCGTGGTCGGGCAGGCGGAGCGCCCGCACGGCGTGCCCCAGCGGGACGCCCTGGGTGCTGCGGCCGGACTTGACCGCCACGATCGGCTTGGTGCGGCAGATCCGCCGCGCCAGCCGGGTGAACTTGCGGGGGTTGCCGATCGATTCCAGGTAGAGCAGGATCCCGCCGGTCGCGGGGTCCTCCTCCCAGTACTGCATGAGGTCGTTGCCGGACACGTCGGCCCGGTTGCCGGCGGACACGAAGGTGGACAGGCCCAGTCCGCGTTCGGCCGCCGACCGCAGGATCGCGATGCCCAGCGCCCCCGACTGGGAGAAGAAGCCCAGCGGGCCGCGTCCCGGCATGGTCGGGGCGAGCGTGGCGTTCAACCGCACGGACGGGTCGGTGTTGGCGATGCCCAGGCAGTTGGGGCCCACGACGCGCATGCCGTGGGCGCGGGCCAGGCGCACCAGCTCCAGCTGACGGGCGCGTCCCTCGGCGCCGGTCTCCCCGAAGCCGGAGGAGACGACGACGAGCCCGTGCACGCCCTTGCCCGCGCACTGCTGGACCACCTCGTGCACGGCCTCGGCGCGGACCGCCACCACCGCCAGGTCCACCTCGTCGGGGACGTCCAGCACGGTCGGGTAGGCGCGGACCCCGGCGACAGCGGTCGCGGTGGGGTGCACCGGGTAGACGGGGCCGGTGAAGTCGCCGGTCAGCAGGTTGCGCAGCACCGTCTGCCCGACGCTGTGCGCCTCCCGGCTGGCCCCGATCACCGCCACCGAGCGGGGGAACAGCAGCCGCTGGATGGACCGGGACTCGGCCCGGTGCTCGCGCGCGGCCATCACCTCCACGGAGGTCTCGGTGGGCTCCAGGTCCAGGACGAGCTGGATGATGCCGTCCTCGAACCGCTGCTTGGCCCGGTATCCGGCGTCCCGGAACACCTTGGTCATCCGCCGGTTGTCCGGCAGCACGTGCGCGATGAAGCGGCGCACCTTGCGTTCCCGGGCGGCCGCCGCGATGTGCTCCAGCAGCACCGAGCCGAGCCCGCGCCCCTGGTGGGCGTCCTCCACCAGGAACGCCACCTCGGCGGTGCCGGGCTCGTCGGGCAGGCGGTCGTACCGGACGACCGCCACCATGTCGTCGCCGATCGTGGCGATCAGTCCCACCCGGTCGTCGTGATCGACGCCGGTGAAGTGGTCGATCTCCCGGTCGCTCAGCCGGGGGCGCGGCGAGAAGAACCGGTAGTAGATCGACTCGGGGGACAGCCGTGCATAAAAGGCCCGCAGCAGGTCGGCGTCGCTCCTGCGAATGGGGCGGATGTGCGCCGTCCCGCCGTCGGCGAGAACGACGTCGGCCTCCCAGTGGTCCGGGTACGCGTCGCTCACCTACCCGAGAGTAGCCCGCGGCGGGACGCCGCTCGTTCGCCGTTTCGGTGCGCGTTCGAGACCCGCCGACCGCCCGGGAGCTGTTACGGTCGAGCACACGCGCCGGATAATGCTGCTGCCGGGGCGCTGGTGGTGTTGATCGAGGTGATGACTCATGGCACGCGTGGTCGTGGTCGGCGATCTCATGACCGATACCGTTGCACGAGCCGCCTATCCGCTGGCCAAGGGCAGCGACACCCCGGCCGCGGTGACCATGCACGGCGGCGGCTCGGCGGCCAACATCGCGTCGTGGCTCGCCATCGAGGGCACGGAGACGGCTTTCGTGGGGCGCCGCGGTTCCGACATCGCGGGCCGTAACCGGGACATGGAGCTCATGGGCATGGGCGTGGACGCCCGCCTGGTGATGGACCCGGACCGCCCCACCGGCAGTTGTGTGGTCCTGGTCACCCACAAGGGCGACCGCACGATGCTGTCCGACCCGGGCGCCAACGCCGCGCTGCTGCCCGAGGACATCCCCCAGGACCTGTTCACCCAGGGCGCCCACCTGCACCTGTCGGGCTACTCGCTGTTGAACGAGGGCTCCCGGAACGCCGGGCGGCACGCCCTCAAGCTGGCCCGCAACGCCGGCATGTCGATCTCGGTGGACGCCGGGTCCTCCTCCCCGCTCAAGCGGGTCGGCGCCGAGCCGTTCCTGGAGTGGACCCAGGGCGCCCGGCTGCTGATCGTCAACACCGCCGAGGCCGAGGTGCTGACCGGCCGGGACGAGGCGCGGGCCGCCGCCAAGGTGCTCACCGCCTGGTACCCGCAGGTGGTCATCAAGATGGGCGCCGAGGGGTCGCTGTATTTCAACAACACCCGCTCCGAACCGATCGTGGCCCCCGCCGAGCCGCTGGAGAAGATCGTCGACGGCACCGGCGCCGGGGACGCCTTCATCGCCGGTTTCCTGCCGCCCTGGCTGGACGGCAAGCCCGCCGCCGAGGCCCTGGCCGCCGGCAACCGGCTGGCCGCCCGCGCCATGTCCCACATCGGCGCCCGTCCCCGCCTGGACATCGTCGACAACGAGATCCGCTGATCTCCGCTTCGGCCCCGCACGCCCTCCGGCGCATGAGGGCACGGCGGTGCCGACGCCTCTTCTCCCGTGCGCCGGCCCCGAGACCGGGGCCCGGTGGCGCGGCGCGGCGGGCCCCTCACCCGGCGTCCAACGGGATCGCACGGGCCGGTCCACCGGGCCGGGTCACCGGGCAGGACGCCCGGCGCCGTCCCCGCCTCTCCCCTTCTCCTTCCTCCCCGCCCGTCGCTCGGCGACGGCCGGTCCCCTCGTCCCCGGCCCCCGTCCGTCTCGATCCGTCTCGGCGGGAACGCCCGTCCCTCCGATCCCGTCGTCCGCCCCGACAAGCCCGGCGAGCCCGATGAGCCCGATCGGCCCGTGGGCCCTCACGGCCGTCCCGGCCCCGGGGGCCTTCGCCGGCCCGGCGGTCACGCGACGCGGCCGCAGGACGGACGGCTCCCCTCCCCGTCCGCCGTCGGGCGGGGGCCGACCATGCGCACGGCCGGCGATCCCGATCGCCCCTCCCCCGCCCGCCGTCGGGCCCCGTGAGGGGCCTCCTCTCTCCCCGTCCCCGCGCCGCCCCGGTCAGACGGAGATCGCCAGGGCCAGGGGGAGGACCGCGGGGGCGCCCAGCAGGCGCAGGTGACGGGCGGCGACGGTCATGGTCCAGCCGGTCTCGACGCGGTCGTCCACCAGCAGCACCGGGCCGCGCAGGGAGGGGATCGCGGCGGCCAGCTCCGGGGCGGGGGCCAGGGAGCGCCAGACGGTGCGCAGACGCTGGGCGCTGTTGTGCCGACGCGGGGCGCGGGGCGCGACCGCCGCGATCTCCCCCAGATACGGCAGGCGCCCCACCCGGGCGATGCGGCGGCCGAGGCCGGCGACCAGACGCGGGCGGGACCGGGAGGCGATCGTGACGACCGCGACCGGACGCTCCCGCCACTCCCAGGCGGCCAGGACCTTCACCACGGCCTCGAAGACGTCGTCGGGGACCTCGGCGTCGGGGGCGTTCTCGGCGAACAGGGCGCGCAGACGGTCGCCCCAGCCGATGTCGCTGAGGCGGCCCAGGGCCCTTCCGGGCTCGGCGAGCTCGGCCGGGGGGATGCGGCCGGAGACGCCCAGGTCGCCTTTGACGCCGGTGGGCCACATGCGGCGCGGGGCGATGTCGACGCCGGGGCGGCTCAGGCGCCGCCGGGCCTGCCGGACGGCGGCGTCGTCGACGCGGGTGGGCCAGTGGCGGCCGGTGCAGTTGTCGCAGCGGCCGCAGGGGCGGGCGGCGGGGTCGTCCAGCCGGCGGCGCAGGAACTCCTCGCGGCAGCCGGCGGTGGCGATGTAGTCCAGCATCGCCTGCTGTTCGCGGCGGCGTTCGACGGCCACCCGCTCGTAGCGCTCGCGGTCGTAGCGCCAGGGGCGTCCGGTCGCGATCCAGCCGCCCTTGACGCGGCGGACCGCCCCGTCCACGTCGAGGACCTTGAGCATCATCTCCAGCCGGCTGCGGCTCAGGTCCACCAGCGGCTCCAGCGCGCTGGTGGACAGCGGGCGGTCCGCGGCGGCCAGCGCGTCCAGCGTCGCCCGCACCACCGGCTCGGGCGGGAACGCCAGGCCGGCGAAGTACGACCAGATCTCCCGGTCCTCGGCGCCGGGCAGCAAGATCGCCTCGGCGCGTTCCACGCCGCGTCCGGCCCGGCCGATCTGCTGGTAGTAGGCCACCGGCGACTGGGGCGCGCCCATGTGCACGACGAACCCCAGGTCCGGCTTGTCGAAGCCCATGCCCAGCGCGCTGGTGGCCACCAGCGCCTTGAGCGTGTCGTCCAGCAGCCACTGTTCGGCCCGCAGGCGCTCCTCCGGGTCGGTCCGCCCCGAGTACGCCGCCACCTTGTGCCCGCGCTCGGCCAGGAACGCGGCGATCTCCTGGGCGGCGGCCACGGTCAGCGTGTAGACGATCCCCGATCCCGGCAGCTCGTCCAGATGCTCGGCCAGCCATGCCAGGCGTTGTTCGGTCCCGTTCAGCCGCACGACCGCCAGGCGGAGCGACTCCCGTGCCAGCGGACCCCGCAGCACCAGCACGTCCTGGCGTCCCTCCCGCGGGGCGCGGTCGCCCGCCCTCTCCTGCGCGGCGTCCGGGCCGGCGGTCTCGTCGGCGGGGCGTCCGAGCTGGTCGGCCACGTCGCGGGTGACGCGGGCGTTGGCGGTCGCCGTGGTGGCCAGCACGGGGACGCCGTCGGGGAGCCGGGCCAGCAGGGTGCGTATTCGGCGGTAGTCGGGGCGGAAGTCGTGCCCCCAGTCGGAGATGCAGTGCGCCTCGTCCACCACGACCAGGCCGGCGTCGGCGCCGAGGCGGGGCAGCACCGCCTCCCGGAAGTCGGGGTTGTTCAGCCGTTCGGGGCTGACCAGCAGGGCGTCGACGGCGCCGGCCGCGACCTCGGCGAACACCTCGTCCCACTGCTCGACGTTGGCGGAGTTGACGGTGCGGGCGCGGATGCCGGCGCGTTCGGCGGCGGCGATCTGGTTGCGCATCAGCGCCAGCAGCGGCGAGACGATGACGGTGGGGCCGGCGCCCCGGTCGCGCAGCAGGCGGGTGGCGACGAAGTAGACGGCGGACTTGCCCCAGCCGGTGCGCTGGACGACCAGGGTCCGGCGCCGCTCCACCACCAGGGCGCGGATCGCGGCCCACTGGTCCTCGCGCAGCCGGGCGTGCTCGCCCGCCAGCGCCCGCAGGCACGCCTCGGCGCGTTCCCGGAGCTCCTCGACGGTCTCGCTCATGCGTCTCCGGGCGTCGGCCGGCGCCGGTCGTGCGGCGCCGGGGGCAGGGGCCGTCGCCCCGGGGCGCCCGACCGGGCGATGCGCGCCCCCCGGGGTCCGGAGGAGGGGGTGGGCGTCAGCCGCCGCGCTCTTCATACAGCTCCGTCAGCATCTCCACGCTCCGCTCCGCGGTGAGCGCGGCCGTGCACAGCCGGTCCATCAAGGTCAGATACGCCTCGACGTCGTCGCCCTTGTCCAGGTACAGGGCGCCGGTGAGCTGCTCCAGATACACCACGTCGGGCAGGTCGAACTCGGGGAACCGGAGGATGCGGAACGGGATGCCGCCGAACACCCCGCGCGAGGACGCGGAGGGCAGGACCTGCAGCGTCACGTGGGGCATGGTGTGCGCGACGTCCAGCAGGTGCTTCAGCTGGGCGCGCATGATCGCGTCGTCCCCGACGGTGCGGCGGAGCACCGCCTCGTCCACCACCGCCCACAGGTGGGGCGGGTCGGGCTGCTCCAGCAGCGTGCGGCGCCGCATCAGCATGTCGACCCGGTCGGCGACCTCGGCCTCGGAGGCGTTGGGGCGGCGGAGCCGGGCGACGGCCCGGGCGTAGTCCTCGGTCTGCAGCAGGTCGGGAACGCCCTGGGTCTCGTAGGCGCGGATGACCGAGGCCGACTCCTCCAGCGCCAGGTAGGGCTCGCGCCAGCCGGGGAGGATGTCGCCGTACCGGTGCCACCAGGCGGGCGCGTTCGCGTGGCGCACCAGCTCCAGGATGGCGTTGCGCTCCTCCTCGTCCAGCACGCCGTAGAGGGTGAGCAGGTCCGCCACGTCACGGGGCTTGAAGCTGACGCGGCCGGACTCCATCCGGCTGATCTTCGACTGGCTGGCGCGGATCGCGTATCCGGCGTCCTCGGCGGAGATGCCGCTTTGCTCCCGCAGCCGGCGCAGTTGCGCGCCGACCAGGATGCGCACCACGATCGGCCCTCCCCGGCGGGGCATGGCGGGGAGGCCGAGGGGCGTCGCCGGCTCGTCCGCCCGTCCTCCGCTCCGCGCGCGTCCCGCGTTGCCGGCGCTGCTGAACGGCAGGGATCTCCGCGTCCGCATGCCCCCCAGTCTGGCAGGGGCGGCCTTCCTTTTCCCGCGAATCCGGATAGCCGGGCCACATATGTTCAGGCATATGCCAATGCATATGCATATCCATGTCTTTCCCGGGGCGCCCGCAAGGGAACCGACGCCTCGCCCGGCGCCCTTCGCCGGCGCGCGCCGTCCCGGCGCGGCGCCTCCCCGCGGCCCCCTCGCGGCCCTCTCGTGCGCTGGGACGCATCGCAGCCGCCGATCGTTCACGGCGTCCGCCGGCGTCCTCTGCGGGGAGCCCGCCGCATGCCCTGCGCGTTCCCCGCGCGCTCCCGCAGGGGATGCGGCGCACGGCGCGGTCCGGGCCGGTGCGGCGAAGCGCCCGCGGTCCGCCCGCCCCGCGGCCCGAGGCGGACCCTAAGACGCCCGCGGCGTTCTCCGCCGCTTCAGGAGGCCCGATTTTGTCGGTGGCGGCCGATAGCGTGCCCGACATGTACCGACAAGGAGATGTGCTGGTCCTCCCGGTGTCGGAGGACGACGTGCCCCCGGCGATCAAGACGTCGTCGCCGGAGCCGCGGGACGGGCGCGCGCGCATCGTGCTGGCCTTCGGGGAGGCGACCGGGCACGCGCACGCCATCACCGCGCCCGGAGAGCTGTTCCGCACCGCCTCTCCGTTGGATCCCGACTATCTGCACCTGCCCCGCGGCGGCCGGCTCACCCACGAGGAGCACGCTCCGATCACGCTGCCGGCCGGGTGGTACCGCGTGATCCGGCAGCGCGAGTACACCCCCAGGGAGGTCCGGACGGTCGCCGACTGAGCGGTCGCCGACCCCGCCCGCCGACGGCGCCGGGGCCCGGTCCGGACCACGCCCGATCGCTCCGGGCGATGCGGCGGCCGGGTCGGGGCGGGCGCGTCGGCGCGCCGAACCGCCGTCCGGCCGCACGGGGTCGGGCCGGGCGGCGAACGGCGCCTCGACCGCACCGCCCGGATCGGCGTCCCCCGGGTCCGCGCCCTCCGGACCGCACGTCCGGACCGGTGCTCATCCCGCCCGGACACCGGCCCGCCCCGCCCGCCCCTCGGGGGACGGGGCTTGACGGCGGGGGCGGTCTCACGGTGAGAGCCTCGCCGCCCGGAGGACGGCGGTCGAAGGCGGCGGGACGGTCCGGTGGGCCGGAGGGCGGAGCGGCGCGGGCGGTCCCGAGGCCTTGTTCGACAGCGGAGGAGTTGCGTGGACACGATGAAGGCGACGGACTGGCGCGCGGTGGCGTTCGCCACCGGAGCGGCGGAGCGGGAACGGGCCGAGGCGGGCGTCCGGGCCGCCTATGAGGCCGCGGGGCTGAACGGGCCGGAGCAGGTGGTGTGGGCGCCGTCGCCGGCGGCCGGGGCGATCGCGGCCGTGCTGCTGGAAGGCGGCGAGGAGGGCGCGCAGACCCTGCGGGAGGCGGGGCTCGGCGACGCCGTGGCGGAGATCGGGAGCCTGATCGCCGGCCTCGACGCCGGGGAGAACGTCCGGGACCGGGTCCGCACCCGGCCGTGGGAGGCCGTGCTGACCGCCGCCCGCGCCGAGCTGGGGCCGCGGGAGTGGGCGCAGGTGTGGGCGCGGACGGTCGGCGCCGACTGGGACGCGGTGAACGGGCTGATCACGCGGATCCGGCGGATGCTCGGGAGGATGGTCGGGACGCAGGCCGAGGAGGCCCCCGACGGGGTGGCCCCGGACGAGCCGCGTCTGGACGACGGGCTGGACACCGCGGCCGGGCGACTGCTGCGCAGGGCCACCGTGAACGCGGTGCTCGGCCAACACGACGCCCCGTGGCTGCGGCTGTTCGAGGAGCTCGGCAGGCTGTCCGGGCTCGCCGGGCCGGCCGAGGTCGCCCGCTCCGCCGGGTGGTGGTGGCCGTATGAGAACGCGGTGCTCATCTGTGAGCGCCCCACCGACCTGCACTTCGACGAGCAGGGCAGGCTGCACCGCGCCGAGGGGCCGGCGCTCGCCTTCTCGGACGGTTTCGCGCTGCACGCCTGGCATGGGATGCCGGTCCCGTCCGATTTCATCGCCCGGCTCGGCGCACTGACGATGGACGACATCCAGAAGGAGGAGAACGCCGAGCTGCGCCGGGCGATGCTCGAGCACTACGGCTACGAGCGGTACCTGCGCGAAACCGGCGCCAAGCCCGTCTCACGCGACGAGGCCGGTGTCCTGTGGCGCGTCTTCCTTCCCGGCGACGAGCCGGTGACCATGGTCGAGGTGGTCAACTCCACCCCCGAGCCCGACGGGAGCCGCCGCACCTACTTCCTGCGCGTCCCGCCGAACGTCCGCACCGCCCGGGAGGGCGTCGCCTGGACGTTCGGGCTGTCGGAGGAGGAGTACCGCCCGCTGCAGGAGACCTGACGCCCCGCCTCGCCGACGTCCGCCGCCGGCGGCGAACCCGCTGCCCGGTGCGCACCGGCGCCCGGCGGCGGCCCGCCGGTGTTCGGCGCCTCCGCCCCTCGGTGCGCCCGCCGCCGAGCCCGCCTCACTCGCCGCCGGACCCCTCTCGCCCGCCGCCGAGCCCGCACTGTCCGGCGTCGCCGGTCCCGTCCCGCCCGGCGGCGCCGGTGCGGCCGGAGCGGGCGGGCCGCCCGGGTCTCGTCAGCGGGGCGGCGCCGGAGGCCAGTGGGCGGGGATGCGTTCGAGGATGCCGCCGGCGAAGACGTCGTACAGGCCCAGCGGCTCCAGATGGACGTAGCCGATGTGGCAGTCGCAGGTCGCGGCCGGGCAGGGGCGGGGGCGCAGGGCGGCCTCGAAGCTCCCGTCGTAGAGGTTGCCCAGGACCTCCGGGACGAAGTGGCAGCGGCGGACGTCGCCCGCGCCGTCCACGGAGATGACGGTGTGGCCGGTCCGGCACGGCAGGTCCCGGCTGCGGTGCGGGCGACGGCTGTAGGAGAACAGCGGGTCGATGGCGCTCCAGGCGGCGGCCTCGGCGCCGGTGTAGGTGCGTCCCTCGGCGGCGTTGACCCACAGATAGACGTGGTCGGGCAGGTCGGCGCGCAGGCGGCGGGCGAAGGGGAGGTGCTCGGGGAGGCCGACGATGCCGACGCTGTGGCGGACGCCCCGGGCGCTCAGGTCGCGCGACTTGGCCAGGAAGCGCTCATAGGGGACCTGCCCGGGGTGGAAGGTGGTCCACAGGGCGAGGCGGGTCAGGTCGGCCTCGCTCGTCCAGTCGGTGCGGTGGCTCAGATTGGTCTGGATGGCGACGCGCTCCACCTGCGGAAGACGGCTCAGCCGCACCAGCGCCCGCCGGTACCAGGAGCGCACCAGGCCCTCGCCCCAGGGGGTGAAGAGCACCGAGACCGGGTGGGGGCGTTCCTCGACCCAGGCGACGAAGCGTTCCAGCGCGGCCCGGTCGGCGCGGAGCTGCTCGGGGGTGTCGCGGCGCTTGGCGAACGGGCAGTAGGGGCAGTCGTAATCGCAGCTCGCCAGCGGCCCGCGATACAGGATCACAAGGTGCCGGGTCGACATCAGCGGACCTCGTAGGCGTCCATGAGGGCGCGCACCCGCGCGGAGATCAGCGCCGGACCGATCACATCGGAGTGCGCCAGGCCCTCCGGGGTCAGCCGCAGCGTCTCCGGGGTCTCCTCTAGCCATCCCCGGTCGGCGAAGTCCGCCAGTTCCGGGAAGTCCTCCCGCGCGTCGGTGCCGAACCGGGCGGCGTAGGGGGCGCGCCGCATGCCCTCCGCCTGCAGCAGGGACTGGATCAAGTGGCGGCGCCGGCGCTCCTCGTCGTCCAGGACGAACCCGACGTGCGCCACGTCGAACCGGGTCTCCCGCAGGTAGGAGTCGATGATCCCGCGGACGTGCGGCACGCCCACCGCGTACTCGAACGAGTAGTGCAGGTCCGTGGTGTAGGAGCGGGCCCCCGCGCCCAGCCCCACCATGCCGTCGGTCTGGCAGCAGTAGGCCGTTCCCGCGTCCGCATGGCCGCGCCGCCGGAACATCCGCATCGACACCTGCTCGTACCCGTTCGCCAGGAGGTGGTCGCGCCCCAGCCGGTACAGCAGCATCCGCTGGTCGTCCCAGTCGGCCGCCCGGCGCTCCAGCCCGGTGAGCGGCCGCACGTACAGCGGATACAGGTACATCTCCTCCGGCTCCCAGCGCAGCGCGGCGTTCAGCGAGGTCAGCCAGCTGTCGGGGGTCTGCCCGTCGATGCCGTAGATCAGGTCGATGTTGAGGGCGGGGAAGCCGACGGCGCGGATCCGATCCAGCGCCGCCTCCACGTCGGCGCGTCGCTGCGGGCGGACGACCGCGCGGGCCTCGGCGTCGATGAAGCTCTGCACCCCGATGGAGACGCGGGTGGCGCCCCGTTCGGCGAGCACGGTCAGCCGGTCGGCGGTGGCGGTCGCCGGGGAGGTCTCCACCGCCAGCGGGACGGCATGCAGGTCGACGAACCGTTCGGCGATGTCGCACAGCCGCGACAGCTCGGCGGCCGTCAGGTAGGTGGGGGTGCCGCCGCCGAACGCGGCCGTGGCGAACGAGGCCTCCCCCAGCGCGTCCTGCACCGCGGCGGCCTGCCGCGCCAGCGCGTCCAGATAGGCCGAGGCCAGCGACCGCGACGCCCCGGTGCGGGTGAACAGGTTGCAAAAGCCGCAGCGCATCTCGCAGAACGGCACGTGCAGGTACAGGAACAGGGAGGTGCGGTCCTCCTCCGCCCACACCTCGCGCAGCGCGGGCCGGGGCGACAGAGGCCGGTAGGCGGTCTTGTGCGGATAGGCGTAGAGGTAGCCCTGGTAGGGGCCGGTGGTGGTCAGCACAGCACGAACTCCCCGTACGGAACGGTCCAGACGACCTCGTGGCCGATCCGGTGCCCGATGTGGCCGTCCTCCCCGTAGGCGGTGCCGTGGTCGGAGCAGATGACGACGAAGCACGGCCGCCGCATCAGGTCCAGCAGCCGGCCGATGTGCCGGTCCACGTACTCCAGCGCCGCCGCGTGGGACTCCAGGGTGTCGCCGCGTTCGCGGGTGGCGCCGGGCAGATAGAACCAGTTGGGCTGGTGCAGCGCCGACACGTTCACCAGCAGGAACAGCCTCCGGTCGGGCGGCTGCCGGGCCATCACCTCACCGACCCGGTCGATCTGGTGCTCCAGCGACGCCGGGTCGGTGACCCCGAACGACGGCTCCCAGTGGCTCTCGGCGAACATCCCCGGCAGCACCGATCCCAGCGGGGTGAGCTTGTTGAAGAACCCGACCCCGCCGATGCACACCGTGTGATATCCGGCGCGTTCCAGCCCCGCGGGCAGGTGCGGGGCGTCGAACACCCAGGTCTCCTTCGCGGTGGTCTCACTGCCGGGGAACGTCGCCGCGAACGGCCGGGGGTGCGGTCCCGGTGAGACGGGGGTGGGCCAGAACCCGGCGAGCATCGCCGCGTGCGAGGCGTAGGTGAAGCTGCCGGGCGCGTGCCTGCGCTCCCATCGTCCGCCCGGCAGCACCGCCGCCAGGTTGGGGGTGCGTCCCTGCTCGATGAGCCGTTCCGCCACGTCGTACCGCAGGGTGTCCAGGGTCACCAGCAGCAGGTCATGGGTGCCGACCACCGCGTTCATGTCCCGCATGCGTCACCTCCTTCGGGGCGTGCTCGTCCTTCGGGGTCCTCCGGCGGCCGGGGGCGTCGGCCGCCCTCTCCGCACCGGCCCGCCACGCCGTCGGGTCGCCCGCCGCCGCATCGCCTGCAGGGCGCCCGCCGCGCCGTCCGGCGCGTTCCGGGGCCGGGCGGCGAAGGCCCCGGGCCCCGGCCGAGCGGAACGGCCGGTCGTCCGTCCCGTCACCGCCGGCCCCGCGGCCGGTCTCGTGATCGGCCTCGTGGCCGGCCTCGCGAGCGGTCGAGCGGTGGTGTCCGCGCGGGCGCTCATGCGGGCGTTCCCTTCAGGGACAGGGCGGCGGTGATCTGAGCGGTGTAGGTGTCGAGTCCTTCGGCGGGGGTGCCGGGGAGGCCGAGCAGGCCCGGCAGGAGGTCGCCGAAGGCGTTGACCTCGGCGACCGCCACCCGTCGCCATCCCAGGCCCACGAGCAGGTCGACGCCGACCATGCGGCTGCCGGGGAAGCAGGCGGCGGCCTCGGCGCACACCCGGAGGGCGTGCCGCCAGCCGGACTCGCCCAGGGCGGCGCGGACCGCGTCCAGGTCGCCGCGGCGGCCCCCCATGTGGAGGTTGGTGATGGGGGAACGGCTGGTGCGGACGACGGCGTGGGTGGGAACGCCGTCGATCACCACCACCCGCAGGTCCAGGGTCCGGCCGCCCAGGGCGGCCTTGGGGAACCAGCGTTCGACGTGGAGGCCGTCGGGGGCCAGCGTGTCGATCAGGGCCGCGACCTCCGGTTCGGTCTCCACCGAACGCACCCGCAGCGAGTTGTGCAGGCGGCCGTCGGGGCCCGGGACGGCCGAGGTGACGGCCTTGACCCGGTCGCGGTGGGCCTGGAACGCGACGACCCCGGAGCCGGAGGAGCCGTGCGCGGGTTTGACGAAGACCCGGGACATGCCGGCCCGCGCCATCTGCTCGCGCAGGGAGGCGTACCCGGTGACCGGTCCCTCCAGCGCGGGCGGGACCGGCACCCCGGCCGCCGCCAGCCGGGCGTGGCAGCGGCGTTTGTCGAACATCACCGCGATCTCGTCCGGGTCGCTCACGGACCTCGCCCCGGCCTGTGCGGCCGCCGCGGCGATCCGGTCGAGGGCGGCGGTGAACGCGGCGTACCAGCGGGCTCCCCCGCCGACGCGGGTGGGGTCTCCGGGGCCGCGCAGCAGCGCGTCGCACTCGGGGTCGTCGCCGGGCGAGTCGATCCGCAGCACGGTGCCCGGCCGGATCCGGATCGGCTCGCCGCGCAGCACGTCCCGCCAGGCGATCACCTCGGGCGACTCGAGGCCGAGGCGGCGGCAGGCGTCGGCGAACAGTCCCACCCGCCGGTCGTGGGGCGTTCCGATCACGGTGAAGGTCATGGTCGTCCTCTGCCGACCGGTGAATCGGCGGGCTCGGTGCGCGCGTCCGTCGTGCGCACCGCCCGGCCGCATGCGCGGGGTGTCATTCCGCGACCTCCACGAACAGCCATCCCCCGTCGTTTCTCTGCCGGCCGCTCAGGTCGATCTCGACGCCGGGCAGGGCCTTGCGGATCCGCTCGGTCATCTCCTCGGACAGGTAGTTGTGGTGCAGGTCCAGCGAGCGCAGATGGGTCAGCGGCTGCCCCGACAGCAACGCCTCCGCACCTGCGTCGGTGAGGACGCCCATCGACAGAGCCAGCGACTCCAGCCGCGCCACGATCGGCGCCGAGGCCACCGCCGCACAGATCTCGTCCTGGATCTCGGCGTCCTGGAGCCCCAGGTGGCGCAGCGACGGAAGCCGCTCCCCCGACAGGATCGGCGCCAGATCCTCCACCGTGGCGTCACCGCCGTAGTGCCGCATCCCCAGCCACAGCTCCAGATGCTCCAGGGCGGGCAGGTCGCTGCCGGCCACCGCCCGGACCATCGCGGCGGGCAGCCCGCCGGACTCCAAACGCAGCTCACGCAGGTGCTCGGCGCGGAACGGCCGCCACGGCCGCCGCGGCGGATCGAGGATCTCGCCGCTGCGCATCCAAAAGCGCTCCAGTCTCGGATAGGCCTCGAACAGGGGGGTGAAGCCCAGCGGCGGGATCCAGGAGACCTCCCGTTCCTCCACTACCACGTCGCCCAGGAACAGCGAACGCAGACCGGTCAGCGAATCGGAGGCCTCCAGCAGCCGCTCCACCGGGTCGTCGAAGGCGCCGTTGCCCCCGTAGTCCTGCCACCATCCGATGATCAGCGCGGTCACCGAGGACGGGTCGACGGTCTCGAGGAACTTCTCGAAGACCGCGCCGAAGGACCCTTCGTCCTCGAGGACGCGGACCCGCCAGGCGACGTCGGCGGGTGGGGCGTCGAGCCTCTCGCCCTCGCGGAAGACGCCCTCGTCGTTGAATTCGACGACCGGCAGGCCGGCGAACTCGCTCACCAACTCTTGGATCATGCGGTGTCCCGTTCTGGTCGACGGTCGCGACAAGGGCCGTCATTCGGAGACGGCCACGAACATCCACTCGTCGTCGATCTCCTGCCGGTCGCTCAGGTCGATCTCGACGCCGGGCAGGGCCTTGCGGAGCTGTTCGATCATCCCATCGGACAGGTAGTGGTAGTGCAGGTCCAGCGACCGCAGATGGGTCAGCGGCTGCCCGGTGAGGAGCGCCTCGGCGCCCGCATCGGTGAGGACGCCCATCGACAGAGCCAGCGACTCCAGCCGCGCCACGATCGGCGCCGAGGCCACCGCCGCACAGATCTCGTCCTGGATCTCAGAATCCTGCAGCCCCAGGTGGCGCAGCGACGGCAGCCGCTCCCCCGACAGGATCGGCGCCAGATCCTCCACCATGGCGTCACCGCCGTAGTGATGGGTCCCCAGCCACAGCTCCAGATGCTCCAGGGCGGGCAGGTCGCTGGCGCCCACCGCGCGGACGACGCGGCCGGGCAGCCCGCCGGACTCAAAGCGCAGCTCACGCAGGTGAGGGCTGTGGAACGGCTGCAGTCTCAGCCCTTGGGACCCGCGCACCCCCAGCCGCTCCAGCCGCGGGTAGGCGGCCAGGAGGGGGCTGATGTCGGAGTGCTCGATCCAGGAGATCTCCGCCTCTTCCGCGATGATGTCGCCGAGGAACAGCGAACGCAGCGCGGGAAGCCGGTCCGCCGCCGCGACCAGGGCCTCCACCGGGCCGGGCTCCGTGGAGCGGCCATAGGACGGCGTGTTCCAGTAGCCGATGATCAGCGCGGTGATCGCGCCGCCGTCCACCCAGTCCAGGAAGCGATCGAGCACATCGGAGATCCCCTCTCCGGCGTAGGAGCCGAAGACCCGCCAGGCGAATCCGCCCGGATCCTCCGGGGGCTCCTCCGGCTCGGTCTCCGGCATGAAGTCGGCGACGGGCAGTCCGGCGTATCCGGTGAGGTGCTCGTAGATGGCCATCGGGACTCGCCTTTCACGGACAGGGGTCGGGCATCGTCCTACCAAAGGGCGCCGACATCCTCGGCGGCCGTGCGGAGCGCCCATGACGAAGGCCCTCCGGGCGGGCTCCGGAGGGCCTTCGCCGCCCGCCCCGGAGGGCGGGCCGCCTGTGGGAGGGAAGCGGTCCGCTCAGAAGACGGGCAGCACCGAACCCTGGTACTTGTCCTGGATGAACTTCTTCACCTCGGGGCTCTGCAGCAGCCGGACCAGCGTGCGGACCTGCGGGTCGTTCTCGTCGCCGGCCTTGGTGACCACCCCGTTGGCGTAGGGGTTGCCCTCGGTCTTCTCCAGCACCAGGGCGTCCTTGGCGGGGGTCAGCCCGCCCTCGAGCGCGTAGTTGCCGTTGATGACGGCCGCGTCCACGTCCTGCAGGGAGCGCGGCAGCTGGGCGGCCTCCAGCGGGCGGAACTTCAGGCCCTTGGGGTTGTCGGCGACGTCCTTCTCGGTGGCGTTGGAGCCGGCGTCCGGCTTGAGGGTGATCAGGCCGTTGTCGGCCAGCAGCTTCAGGGCCCGCGCGCCGTTGGTGGCGTCGTTGGGGATCGCCACGGTCGCGCCCTGCGGCAGCTCGGAGAGGGAGGTGACCTTCTTGGAGTAAGCGCCCAGCGGCTCCAGGTGGATCGGCGCCACGAACGCCAGCTTCAGGCCCTTGGACTGGGCGAAGTCGTCCATGTAGGGCTTGTGCTGGAAGTAGTTGGCGTCCAGCCGTCCGTCGTTCAGCGCCAGGTTGGGCTGGACGTAGTCGGAGAACTCCTCGATCTTGAGCTTCAGCCCCGCGCCGGAGGCGAGGTTGTCCCGGACGTATTCGAGGATCTCGGCGTGCGGGGCGGGGCTGGCGCCCACGGTGAGCACGTCGTCGGAGCCGGAGTCGGAGGAGCCGCAGGCGGTCAGCCCGAGCGCCAGTCCGACGGAGGCGATCGCGACGGTCAGTCTGCGAAACACGGCGGTCGTCCCTTTCTGGTGTGGGGCTCCCGGTGCGGGAGCGGGGTTCAGCGGTGGGTGAGGCGACGGGCGAGCAGGTCGCCGAGCATCTGGATCAGCTGCACCAAGACGATGAGCACGACGACGGTGGCGACCATGACGCCGGTCTCGAAGCGCTGGTAGCCGTAGCGGACGGCCAGGTCGCCGAGCCCGCCGCCGCCGATCGCGCCGGCCATCGCCGAATAGCCGATCAGCGCGATCACGGTGACGGTCAGTCCGGCGACCAGCCCTGGGCGGGCCTCGCGCAGCAGGACCTTGCCCACGATCTGCCGGCGGGAGGCGCCCATGGCGCGGGCGGCGGCGATCACGGCCGGGTCGACCTCGCGCAGCGCGGTCTCCACCAGCCGGGCGTAGAAGGGGATGGCGGCGACGGCCAGCGGCACGATCGCGGCGGTGGTGCCGATGGTGGTGCCGGTGACGGCGCGGGTGAACGGCAGGATCGCGACCATCAGGATGATGAACGGCAGCGACCGGCCCACGTTCACGATCGCGCCGAGCACCTGGTGGAGGGGCGGGACGGGCAGCAGCCCGGTGCGGTCGGTCAGCACCAGCAGCACGCCCAGCAGCAGCCCGCCGAGCGCGGTGAACAGGCTCGACCACCAGGTCATCTGCAGGGTCTCCAGGGTGGCGTCGCGCAGCAGCGGCGTGATCTCGTCCCAGGTCATGCGACCACCTCCGGGCGGGCGGCGGCGTCGAGCACCTCCACGGTCAGCCCGGCGTCGCGCAGGTGGGCGAGCTGGGCGGCGTTGGCGTCGGGGTCGCCGGGCAGTTCGATGCGCAGCCGGCCGACCCGCCGGTCTCCGATCTGCTCGACGGCGCCGCCGAGGATGTTGACGTCGATGGAGTAGGTGCGGGCCAGGGTGGAGATGAACGGACGGTCGGCGGTGTCGCCCACGAACGTCACGTCGACCACGGTGGCCCCGGGCCGGGTCTGCGCCGGCGGCAGCGGGAACAGGTCGCGGGCCAGCTGGGAGCCGGGCCGGGTCAGCAGCTCCGACAGCGGCCCGGACTCCACCAGGCGCCCGGCGCGCATGATCGCCGCCGAGTCGCAGATCCGCTTGACCACCTCCATCTCGTGGGTGATCAGCAGGATGGTCAGGCCCAGCTCCCGGTTGAGGTCGCGCAGCAGCTGCAGGATGGAGGCGGTGGTCTCCGGGTCCAGCGCCGAGGTCGCCTCGTCCGACAGCAGCACCCGGGGCCGGCCGGCCAGCGCCCGGGCGATCCCGACGCGCTGTTTCTGACCGCCGGAGATCTGCGCCGGATACGCCTTGGCGTGCTCGGTGAGGCCGACCAGCTCCAGCAGCTCGGCCACCCGGCGGGCCCGTTCCCGCCTGGGCACGCCCATGACCTCGAGGGGGAACGCCACGTTCCCGGCCACGGTGCGGCTGGTCAGCAGCCCGAAGTGCTGGTGGATCATCCCGATCCGCTGCCGGGCGGCGCGCAGCCGGCGTTCGGGCAGCGCGGCCAGATCACGGCCGTCGACCACCACGCGGCCCGAGTCGGGGCGTTCCAGCAGGTTGACGCAGCGCAGCAGGGTGCTCTTGCCGGCGCCGCTGCGCCCGAGCACACCGAAGATCTCGCCCTCGCGGACGTGGAGGTCCACCCCGTCGACGGCGGTCACGGTGCGCCCGCGGGTCCGATAGGTCTTCTTGAGTTTCTCGATCTGGATCACAGGGATTCACCCCGAGGCGGGCCGCCCTCCGGCGGCGGGTCGGATCGGTCTGCCGGTCCGGGCACGCGGCGGCCGGACCGTCTCAGCGGCGGCGGAGCGTTCGAGCGCACGCCGGTCCGCGCACGCGCGGCGGCCGGGCGCTCAGCGGCGGCCGGGCGGGTAGGGGGCGTGGCTCAGCAGGTGCAGGACGAAGGAGGCGAAGGAGATCATGTGCGGCTGGGGCTCGGGGGTCGGTTCTTGCTCGCTTCGGGGCGCGAGTCGGCGTGGGCCCTCAGTGACCACACATTCGACGCGTACACCCCAGCGCCCACGGACCACACGGGCGACACGGCGGACAGGGGTGCACGTACATCACGTCATGAGTCAACCACATCGACATCACTGTCGACAAACGGTCGCGACAAGATCTGCGTCACAACGCCGCCCTCGCACGAGGATCGACGCCGGGCCGGGTGATTCCGGCGGACTCTTCGGCCCCGCGCGACGGCCGCGCCCGCCCCCGCGCCCCGGGCCCCGTCCGGCCGCGCCCGGCTCCGCGCGAGGGGCGCCGGACGCCCGTCCCGTCCGGCCTCCCGCCCGCCCGGACGGCCGGACGCCGGACCGGCCCCCCTCGCCGGACACCGCGCCCCCGTGGTGGGAAGATCCACACGACCGCTCATGCCGTCATAGGAGGCGCCCCATGCTCCCCGTATCGCTGGACACGATCCGGGTCTTCCTGCACGTGCTCGCCGCCACCGTCTGGGTCGGCGGCCAGCTGACGATGACCGCGCTGCTGCCGGTGCTGCGCGGCGCCGGCGGGGACACGCCCAAGCAGGCGGCGCGCGCGTTCAACAGGGTCGCCTGGGCCGCGTTCGCGGTCCTGGTGGTCACCGGCGTGTGGAACATCGCCGAGGCGGGCGACACGCCGTCGGACTACCAGGCCACCCTGCACACCAAGCTCGCCGTCGTGGCGATCTCCGGGGTCGCGGCGGCGCTGCACGCCCGCGCCTCCACCCGCAAGGGGCTGGCCGTCACCGGCGCGGTCAGCGGGGTGACCGCCCTGATCGCGTTGTTCATGGGCGTCCAGCTCGGCTGATCACAGCACTTTTCCCACCATTTCCCCCACACTTTTCCACGCCATTTCCCGGAAATCGGCGACGCCTTATTGCTAACGTCGCGGTGATCGCCGGGCCCGGCACCCGGGCCGGGCCCGGCGCCGGCGTGAAGGGTGCGGGGAACGATGACGGCGGCGATCGTCGACGCGGGCGGAATCAAGATCTGCGAGGGGGACCGCCGGTACGCGGCGCTGTGCCGCGGGCTCGACCCCCGGCGACGCGCCAGACCCGACTACATCCGCCTGGTGAGCGACAGCGCGCAGGTGCGGCACGCGCTGGAGCAGGCGGTGAACGAGCCGGTGAGCGACCCGTCCCGGACCCGGATCGCGGTGCGCTCGGGGGGCCACTGCCACGAGGACGCCTGCGGCGAGGACGTCCGGGTCGTCATCGACATGTCGCTCATGGACGACGTCCACCACGACCCGGCGATGGACGCGGTCTGCGTCGAGGCCGGCGCCACCGACGGGGACCTGCGCAAGAAGCTGTGGCTGAGGACCGGCAAGGTGATGCCGGGCGGCTCCTTCCCGTCGGCGGGGATCGGCGGGCACGTCCCGGCGGGCGGCTTCGGCCTGCTCTCCCGCCAGCACGGGCTGACCGTGGACCATCTGTACGCGGTGGAGGTCGCCGTGGTCGGCCGGGACCGCCGGGTGCGGCTGGTGACGGCCACCCGCGACAGCCGCGACGAGCATCTGCGGGAACTGTGGTGGGCGCACACCGGGGGCGGCGGCGGCAATTTCGGGATTTCGACCCGGTTTTGGTTCCGTGATCTGCCCGACGCCCCGGAACGGGTGCTGTTCACCGCCGGCGGCTGGAAATGGGCGGACATCGACAAAGAGCGGTTCGCCCGCATCGTCGGCAATTTCGGGCGGTTCTTCGCCGAGCATCGCCGGCCCGGCGGCCCGTACGACCCGCTGTCGGCCAGCCTGCAGCTCACCCACCGCAGCCAGGGCGCGATCAGGCTGATCGCCCAGATCGACGCCGGCGTCCCCGGCGCCCGTGACCTGCTCGCCCGCTTCCTGGCGGCGGTGGACGAGGACGTCGGCGTCCGGCGCCGCTCCCTCGGCGAGCCGCACGGATGTCCGACTCTCTCCGGCCTGCACACGCCCGTGGTGCTGCCGTGGGACACGGTGGAGAGGCTGCTCGGCCCGGCCGACGGCATGCGGGCGGGCAAGCACAAGTCGGCCTACATGGTGCGGCCGCTGCCGGACGAGCAGGTCGAGACGCTGTGGCGGGGCCTGGCCGAGGACGTCCCCGGCGTCGCCCGCGACGCGGTGGTGCAGATCGACTCCTACGGCGGCGCGATCAACCGGCCCGCCCCCGGCGAGACGGCCGTGATGCAGCGCTCGTCGATCCTCCGGCTCCACTACCAGGTGCACTGGCCGATCACCGAGCAGGGCGAGGGGCATCTGCGGTGGATCCGGGAGCTGTACCGGTCGATGTACGCCGCCACGGGCGGGGTGCCGCTGCCGGCGTTCCTGCAGGACGACCCGGTCACCGACGGCTGCTGCATCGGCCATCCGGACGCGGACCTGGACGACCCCGCCTGGAACGCCTCCGACGTCCCCTGGTGGCGGCTGTACTACGGCCGCGACTACCGCAGGCTCCAGCGCGTCAAGGAGCGCTGGGACCCGTTGGACGTCTTCCGCCACCCCCAGTCGGTCCGGCTCCCCTAGCGGTGCGGAAGGGCCGGCGGCCGGAACGTCCGCGACCCTCGCACGGTCGCCCCCGCCCGCCCGCCGGCCCGGCGCGGCGCGGCCGCGGCGACGAGACGCGGGAGGAGACGCGGGGTCCGCCGCCGACGGGCCGACGCGCGGGCGCGAGACCCGCGTC
>NZ_RRYT01000048.1 GCF_006363815.1 Thermomonospora catenispora | reverse complement strand
GTGGAGATCCACCGCCCCCTGCCCGACCCGCTGCGTCCCCTGGTGTCGGTGGCGGCCATCGTCTGGGACCTGCTCCACTTCGAGGACAAGATCTGGGTCAGTCCGCTCCCCGACTAGCCGGCCTGCGGGCGCAGCGGGATCAGGGCCTCGACGGTGGTGCCGCCGCCGGGACGGCTGGAGACGTGCACCCGGCCGCCCAGCAGCTCGGCCCGCTCGGCCATGCCGCGCAGGCCGTAGGAGTCGGGGCGGCGGCCGGGTGCGAACACCTCGGGGATGGAGAAGCCGACCCCGTCATCGGCGATCCGCAACCGGACCCGGTCGGTCTCGTGCTCCAGCAGCAGGTGCACGCCGGTGGCCTCGGCGTGCCGCAGGCAGTTGGCGACGGCCTCCTGGGCGATCCGGTACAGCGCGGTCTGCACGTGGTCGGGCAGGGCGTCCTCCAGATCGCCGGACACGGTGACGGTGACGTCCAGGTCGGGCCGCCGCGCCCCGGCCTCACGGGCGAGGGTGGCCAGCGCGGCGGTCAGACCCAGGTCGTCCAGCACGGGCGGGCGCAGACCGGCGATCGCCGCCCGGGTCTCGGCCGCCGCCAGCTCGCACAGCTCCCGGGCCCGGGCGAGCTGGTCACGGGCCTCGTCCGCGACGCCGCTGGCCAGCGCCTGGTCGCAGGCCGACAGGTGGAAGCCCAGGCTGGCCAGGCGCTGGGCGACGCCGTCGTGGATGTCGCGGACCAGCCGGGCGCGCTCGGCCTCCTGGACCTCCACGGCGCGTTCGGCGAACCGTTCGGCGGAGTGCTCGCGCTCCTGGGCGTCGCGCAGCCGCCGGCACGAGTGCAGCACCGGTGCGAACAGGTCGGCCAGCGCCGCCACCAGCTCCAGGTCGTCGTCGCGGCAGGGGCCGGCGGAGCGGATGTCCACGACCGCGATCACCGAGCGTCCGGCACGGACCGGCAGCGCCGCGCCGCGTCCGTCGGCGTGCCGGCGGATCGTCCCGCGCGCCGCCGCCCGGCCCACGTCGTCCTCGCCGAGCGGGACGGGCCGCCGTCCGGGGCACTCCAGGGCCCGCCCCTCCTCATCCAGCACGTACACGTCGCAGAACGGCACGTCGGCCGCCGACCGCACCACCAGCCCGGCCAGCTCGGTCGCCATGTCCGGCAGCACCCGGTCCGAGCAGGCGACGGTGACGATCCGCACCAGCAGGTCCGACCCCCGGCCGGCCAGCAGTTCCAGCGCGTTCACCGGAAGATGCCCTCGCGCAGGGCGACCGCGATGGCGCCCGACCGGTCGGTGACGTCCAGCTTGCGGTACAGCGCGCGCAGATGGCTTTTGACGGTCTCCTCGCTGAGCACCAGCCGGGCCGCCATCGCCTTGTTGGACAGTCCGGCGACCAGCAGCGATAGCACCTCGCTCTCGCGCTGGGTGAGGCCGCGGCTGGCGCCGGGCCAGAACTCGCCCCGGTTGAGCCGGGCCGCGCTGGCCGCCACCCGGCCGGCCAGCGTGGGGTCCACCACCGTCTCGCCCTGGGCGACCTCCTCCAGCCGTCGCACCAGCTCCAGCCCGTCGACCCGCTTGAGCAGGTAGCCGCCTGCGCCTGCGCGCAACGCCTCGAAGACGTACTGCTCATCGTCGTACACCGACAGGAACACCACCTTGGTGTCGGGCACCCGCCGGGTCAGCTCGCGGCACAGGTCCAGGCCGCTTTCGGAACCGAGCCGCACATCCAGCAGCACCACGTCCGGGCGCAGCGCGGTGACCAGCCGGGTCGCCTCGCGGGCCTGCCGGGCCCTGCCCACGACGCGCACCCGTCCTGTGAATCCGGCCAGCATCGCCTGGAGGCCGGCAAGGATCATCTCGTGGTCGTCGACGAGGACCACGCGCACAGGGGGAGCCATCCCAGCAACATAACAATCGGGATTTACTGGCCAGTAGCCCCCCTTTCGAGAATGGCCGGGATCGCGAGCCGACGACTATTGGCCCCACTTCCCCCGAAGGTTCCCCTGGATGGGTGAGGTTCTCCGGGACCGTCGTGCTTACCGTGCCGTTCCGGCAGGCAAACGGCTCGGACGGAGGACATCAGGTGCCCCATCGGATCGTCCACATGCTCAGGGCGGGCGGCCGCGGACGCCGTCCCGTCATGCTCGCCATCGCGGGGGACAGCGCGGCGGGCAAGACGACGTTGACCAGAGGACTGGTCGAATGCCTGGGGGCCGACCGGATGACCGCGGTATGCGTGGACGACTATCACCGCTATGACCGCGCAGAACGCCGGGACAAGCCGTTCACCGCGCTGCACCCCGACTGCAACTACATCGAGATCATGGAGCAGCATCTGCAGCTGCTGTCGATGGGCGAGCCGATCCTCAAACCGGTTTACGACCACTCCACCGGCGAGCTGGTCCGCCCCGAACTGGTCCAGCCGCGCGATTTCGTGATCGTCGAGGGACTGCTGCCGCTGCACACCCGGCTGGCCCGCGCCTGCTTCGACATCACCGTCTACCTGGATCCGCCCGAGCGGCTGCGGCACCAGTGGAAGATCCAGCGGGACTGCGCCAAGCGCGGCTACACCCCCGAGCAGGTGCGGGCCGAGCTGAAGCGCCGCGAGCCCGAGAGCGCCGCCTACATCCGGCCGCAGCGCCGCTGGGCCGACATCGTGGTGCGGTTCGCGCCGGTCGCCGGGCGCACCGACCCGCCGGACACGCCGCTGTCGGCGGAGCTGCTGCTGCGGCCCACCATCGACCATCCGGAGCTGAGCGACGTCCTCGACGACGCCGAGCATCGGGCGATGCACCTGAGGCTGCGCCGCGACACCGACGGGCGCCCGGTCGACGCGCTGCACATCCACGGGTACGTCCCGCCCGAGGAGTGCCAGGTCGTCAAGAAGGCCATCTGGGAGCGCCTGGGCACCGGCACCACCATCCCCTCGTCGCTGGGCCGACTGGCCGACGGCAGCACCAGCGACCCGCTGGCGATCACCCAGTTGCTGCTGCTGTACCACCTGCTGGACGCCGACCGGCGCCAGGCCGCCTAGCCGCCGGAGGACCGCCGCGGGCCGACTGCGGGGAGGCCCGGAACCTCGTTCCGGCCGCACGGCGCCGCGGTAGCGGAAGGGCGCCGACTCCGCTGGACCGGTCGGCGCCCTCCGTCCTTCTCCGTCCGCGGCGTCCGCCCGCGCCGCTCGGGGCCCTCGCCGGCCGGCGGGCGCGCCGTGCGGCGCGCGGGACCGCGGCTCCCCGCCCGTCCGGGGCGCGGCGGGCGGGATCGGCCCGGAAGACGCGGGGGCCGGCCCGGAGGGTCAGCCCAGGAGGCCGCGCCCCAGCACCCGATCCAGCGCGGCGGCGACCTCCTCCGAGAGCCCGGGGGCGTCGGAGGCGCCCGGGCCGCCGGGCTGCTCCGACGGCCGGGCCTCCCGGACGTGCCCGCAGTCCCGGCACTCCACCTCGCCGAGCCGGCAGATCAGGACGGTGGAGCCGCAGGCCTCACAGCGGTCCAGGGCGGCGGTCCAGTCCGTGGTGCGCTGGCACGTCGGGCAGATCAGCACCTGCCGATCCGCGCGCACCCCGCGCTTCCACGGGCTGGCCCCGCGGATCGGGTCGGTCTGCCGCGCCCCGCAGCGAAAGCAGGGCATGACGCCTCCCACATCCCGGCGGCCGGGGCCTCCCCGGCCGTGACGATCACAACGCGGCGAGCGCCTCGCGGTAGGCGTCGAGGTCGCGCGCCTCGCCGATCGGGTTGACGACCTTCCAGCGCACGACCCCCTCGCGGTCGACGACGAACGAGCCGCGCACGGCCACGCCCCGTTCGTCGTCGAACACGCCGTAGGAGCGGGCCACCGCGCCGTGCGGCCAGAAGTCCGACAGCAGCGGGAAGGAGTACCCCCGCGCGTCGGCCCAGGCGCGCAGCGCGAACATCGAGTCCACCGAGACCGCCAGCACCCGGATGTCCTCATCCAGGCCGGGCAGCAGCTCGTCCCGGATCCCGTCCAGCTCGCCGGTGCACACCCCGCTGAAGGCCAGCGGGTAGAACACCAGCAGCACGCCGCGACCGCGCAGCGACGACAGGCGCACCGGGGCGCCGTGCTGGTCCTGCAGCTCGAAGTCCGGGGCGAGGTCCCCCACCCCGGGACCCGCATCGATCGTCATGACGCTCCTGCCGCGCGGAGGCTACTTGCGGACCTTGGGGGCGACCAGCCGGGTCCCCGACCAGTCGCGGCCCGCGCTCATGCTGCTGGTCTGGGACAGGCCCGCGGTGGGCGCCGACTCGCCGATCTCGCTGGGCTCCACGTGTCCCTCCCGGCCGGCCTTGGGGGTCAGCAGCCAGATGTGACCGCCGTCGGCCAGCGCCGTGCGGGCGTCGACCAGCCCGTCCACCAGGTCTCCGTCCTCGTCGCGCCACCAGAGCACCACGACATCGACGACACCGTCGTAATCCTCGTCGACCAGCTCGTTGCCGGTGACCGCCTCGATGGAGCGACGGAGCTCCTCGTCGCAGTCATCGTCGTAGCCGATCTCCTGCACCACCTGGCTGGGCTTGAAGCCCAGCCGCTCGGCCAGGCTGCGCTCAGACTGCGCCTGACCCGCGGTCGCGCTCACGAACGTCCTCCCAATGTCGATTGGCCACCCGGTGTGGCGTTGCGGGACAGTTCACACAAGTGACGGCCTCCAGCGCAAGTGTCTCGGGCGCTTTGCCGGTCCGTTCGGTCCACCCGGCCCGCCGGGCGACGCTTTTCCGGTTGCGCCATCACTGAGCGTAACAAAGGGTGGGAATCAGCCCCTGAGGAACGACAACCGGACCTGACGGTCGGGGTTGTCCACGTTCAGGTCCACCAGCGCCACCGACTGCCATGTGCCCAGCGCCATCCGGCCGTCCAGCACGGGGATCGTCGCGTACGGGGGGATCAGCGCCGGCATCACATGGGAGCGCCCGTGGCCGACGGAACCGTGCCGGTGCCGCCAGCGGTCGTCGGCGGGCAGCAGGTCGCGCAGCGCCGCCAGCAGGTCCTCGTCGCTGCCGGCGCCCAGTTCGATCAGCGCGATCCCGGCGGTGGCGTGCGGCACGAACACGTGCAGCAGCCCGTCCCCGCCGGCCTCGGCGACGAACGAGGCGCACGCGGCGGTGATGTCGTGCACCGTCTCCATGCCGCCGGTGCGTACCCGGATCACCGTGCTCTGCATGGTCATCTGTGTATCCGGGCCGGCGCGTCCCCGGCAAACGCGCGGCCGGGGACGCGCCGTCGGCCGCCTGTCCGGCCGGTCGTCCAGTCAGTGCTGCGGCACACGCCGCCCGGCGCCCTTGCGCTCGACCACGGCGTCCGGTCCGGGGAACACCAGCCCGGTGTGGCCGTCGTCGAACCGCACCACATAAGGCGGCGCCCCGTCCTGACCGCGCACCTCGACGATCTCGCCGCTGCGGTCCGGCTGCCCCACGGCGTTGCCGTGCACGTGCAGCCGGTCGCCCACTGTCGCCTGCATCGCTCACCTCCCCGGGTCGGTCGTACTGGTGTACTTCCTCCCTCTTTCCACCATGCTGCGGCCGACCGCCGCAGTCGAGACCCTTCCCCTTCCGACCCTCGCGTCACCCGTGCTGACCGGCGCAAATAGTTACCGTGGAGTAGAGATGCGTTAGCCGTCATAACAGACGACGATGGGAGGGGGGACGGACGACCGACGACCGTCGGGACCCGCTCCCCGGACCAGAACGGTAAGCAAGAGGGGACCCCGTGGCTTCCGGACGCCAACGCTTCTCGATCATCAGCGACGGGCTGCCGAGCCAGCTCCCGGACATCAATCCCGAAGAGACCCGGGAGTGGCTGGAATCGCTCGATACGGTTGTCAAGACCGAGGGTCGCGCCCGTGCGCGCTATATCATGCTCCGGCTGCTGGAGCGGGCCCGCGAGCAGCAGGTGGGCGTGCCCGGCCTGCGCAGCACCGACTACATCAACACCATCCCGCCCGAGCGGGAGCCGTGGTTCCCCGGCGACGAGCACATCGAGCGCCGGATCCGGGCCTACATCCGATGGAACGCCGCCATCATGGTCTCCCGGGCCAACCGGCCCGAGCTGAGCGTCGGCGGTCACATCGCCACCTACGCCTCGGCCGCCTCGCTGTACGAGGTGGGCTTCAACCACTTCTTCCGCGGCAAGGACCACGGCGAGTCGGGTGACCAGGTGTTCATCCAGGGGCACGCCGCGCCGGGCATCTACGCCCGCGCCTTCCTGGAGGGCCGGCTCACCGAGCGGCAGCTGGACGGATTCCGACAGGAGATCTCCCACCCGGGCGGGGGCCTGAGCTCCTACCCGCACCCGCGGCTGATGCCGGACTTCTGGGAGTTCCCCACGGTGTCCATGGGCCTGACCGCGATCAACGCCATCTACCAGGCCCGGTTCAACCGCTATCTGTACAACCGCAAGATCAAGGACACCTCGCGGTCGCACGTGTGGGCGTTCCTGGGCGACGGCGAGATGGGCGAGCCGGAGTCCCTGGGCGCCATCGGGCTGGCCGCCCGCGAAGAGCTGGACAACCTGACCTTCGTCATCAACTGCAACCTGCAGCAGCTCGACGGCCCGGTCCGCGGCAACGGCAAGATCATCCAGGAGCTGGAGGCGTTCTTCCGCGGCGCCGGCTGGAACGTGATCAAGGTCATCTGGGGCCGCGACTGGGACCCGCTGCTGGCCAAGGACGTCGACGGCGTGCTGGTCAACAAGATGAACACCACGCCGGACGGCCAGTTCCAGACCTACAGCGTGGAGTCGGGCGCCTACATCCGCGAGCACTTCTTCGGCGACGACCCGCGGCTGCGCAAGATGGTCGAGCACCTGTCCGACGAGGAGATCCGCAGGCTCTCCCGCGGCGGGCACGACTACCGCAAGCTGTACGCGGCGTTCAAGGCGGCCCGCGAGCACGTCGGCCAGCCCACGGTGATCCTCGCCCACACCATCAAGGGCTGGACGCTGGGGCCGGACTTCGAGGCCCGCAACGCCACCCACCAGATGAAGAAGCTCACCAAGGCCGAGCTGAAGGAGTTCCGGGACCGGCTGTACCTGGACATCCCCGACTCGGCGCTGGAGGCCGACCTGCCGCCGTACTACCACCCCGGAGAGGACTCCGAGGAGATCGAGTACATGCGCGAGCGGCGGGCCGCGCTGGGCGGGTACCTGCCCAAGCGGGTGGTGCGGGCCAAGCCGCTCAAGCTGCCCGGCGACCCGGTCTACAGCGAGCTGAAGAAGGGCTCCGGCAAGCAGAAGGTGGCCACCACGATGGCCTTCGTCCGGCTGCTGAAGGACCTGATCAAGGACGATGACATCGGGGCCCGGATCGTGCCGATCGCGCCGGACGAGTTCCGCACGTTCGGCATGGACTCGCTGTTCCCCACCGCCAAGATCTACTCGCCGCACGGCCAGACCTACGAGCCGGTGGACCGCAAGCTGCTGCTGAGCTACAAGGAGTCCACCGAGGGCCAGCTGCTGCACGAGGGCATCAGCGAGGCCGGCGCGATGGGCTCGACGATCGCGGCGGGCACCGCGTACGCCACGCACGGCGTGCACATGATCCCGGTCTACATCTTCTACTCGATGTTCGGGTTCCAGCGGACCGGCGACTCCATCTGGGCGTTCGCCGACCAGATGGGCCGCGGGTTCCTGCTGGGCGCCACCGCCGGGCGGACCACGCTGACCGGCGAGGGGCTGCAGCACGCCGACGGGCACTCGCCGCTGCTGGCCTCCACCAACCCGGCCTGCGTGTACTACGACCCGGCCTGGGCGTACGAGCTGGCGTACATCATCCAGGACGCGCTGCGCCGGATGTACGGCTCGACGCCCGAGCACCCGAACGGCGAGGACATCTTCTACTACCTCACCGTCTACAACGAGCCCTACCAGCAGCCGCCCGAGCCGGAGAACCTCGACGTCGAGGGCCTGCTCAAGGGGCTGTACAAGTACGCCGACGCGCCCGCGGTCGCCGGCCGCGACGGCGATGCGCCGCGCGCGCAGATCCTGGCCTCCGGGGTCGCTATGCGGTGGGCGCTGCAGGCGCAGAAGCTGCTCGCCGAGGACTGGGGGGTGGCCGCGGACGTGTGGTCGGCCACCTCGTGGACCGAGCTGCGCCGCGAGGCGATGGCCTGCGACGAGTGGAACCTGCTGCACCCGGACGCCGAGCAGCGGGTGCCGTACGTCACCCGGCGGCTGGAGGGCCTGCCCGGACCGGTGGTCGGGGTGTCGGACTTCGTGCGGGCGGTGCCGGACCAGATCGCCGCCTGGGTCCCGCAGGGGTTCACCTCGCTGGGCACCGACGGGTTCGGATTCTCCGACACCCGGGCGGCGGCGCGTCGCCACTTCCACGTGGACGCCGCCTCGATCACGCTGGCGGTGCTGCACCGGCTGGTCCGCCAGGGCGACGTCAAGCCCGACGTGCTGCGCCAGGCCATCGAGCGGTACGGGCTGGACCGGCCGATCGACGAGGTCTTCGCCGGCACCGGGCAGACCGCCGAGTCCAGCACCGGCGGAGACGCCTGACCGGCCCTCGCCGCGACGTCCATTCGACGGCCGCCGCCCCGCGACGGGGCGGCGGCCGCGTCGTCACACGGCCCGTCGCGCAGGGCCGCCGCAGAGGGCGTCGGGGCCGTCGTGGGAAGGTCATGCGAGCCCTCGGTCGGAGCGTCCGCGGAGCCGCCGCGGACATCGTCGCGCGGATCACCGTGCGAACCGCCCTGTGAGCCGCCCTGTGAGCCGCCGCGCGAGGTCGCCGCCAAAAGCGCCGCGCAAGGTCGCCGCGCAGGCGTCGTGAAGACGCCGCGGGGCCGTCGCGCAGGCGACGTCCGGATCGTCACGGGATCGTCGTGGGAGCGTCGCGCGTGCCGCGGGACGCGGGGGTCGCGATCACGGGAATGTCGCCGGGCGCCGCGGGAGGCGAATCAAACGCGGCGGGAGGGGCAGGTAGTCGATCGGGCCGCCGATGCGGCCCGTCTCGCAGGGCGAGATCCGGGAGTTGAGGACATGACCACCGCACAGCAGAGCAGGAGCACGCGCAAGACCACGCGCAAGAGCGCGCGCGGAACCCCCGCGACGGAGACCTCGCGCCGCGGCGCCGCCCGGCGGCGCGGCGGCGTGCCGATCCCGGTCGTCACCCCGCAGGTGAAGGTCCTGCACGTCCCCGCGCCGCCCGCGGTGGACGCGGTGGCCGAGGCGGGGCGGTCGGCCGCCTCGCATCTGCCGCCGCCGGAGAGGCTGGCGTTCTACGGCGGGCTGGGGGCGATGGCCGCGTTCAACGTGATCTCCTGGCCGGTCGCCGCCGCGATCGGGGTGGGCACGGCGATCGCCCGGCGCGGGCTCTCCGAGCGCGGGAGGGCCGGGGAGGGCGAGCCGTCCACGGAGTCCGCGAAGAGCCGATGATCACTCTATAACGGACGGACATTATCAAACATTAATAAAACAGACATATCCTCCTCACCTGTGCGTCGGCCCGGCCCGGCATAACAGAGGGGTCGACCCGGACGGACCGTCACGGAGGAGGAACCGCGATGACCGACCTCATCGCCGCCGCCCTGGCCAGGGCCGCCGTCATGGCCCTGGAGGCGCTGCTCGCCCGTCTGCTGGCGCAGCTGCTGCAGGCGACCTGCCGACGCCTCGTCCCGGCCGCCTCCTGAGCCGGCCCCTTCCGAGGCGGGCCCGGGCGCCTCACAGGCTCCGCAGGAAGTCGATCAGCACCCGGTTGACCTCCTCGGGACGCTCCTGCTGGGTCCAGTGCCCGCAGCCGGGCAGCAGCACGATGTCCCGCAGGTCCGTGACGTGGTCGTGCATGCGGTGCAGCCGGTCCTTGACCCCCGTCAGCACCATGTCCCGTTCCCCGGCGACGTACAGGGCCGGCGGGGTGATCGGGGCGCGATGCCAGGCGGCGGTCAGCTCCCAGTTGCGGTCCAGGTTCCGGTACCAGTTGACCGGGCCGCGGAACCCGCTGCGGGCGTACTCGGCCGCATAGACGGCGATGTCCTCCTCGGTGAGCCAGCCGGGCAGCTCCTCCGGCTCCGGGCACACGTCCAGGAAGCCCCCGCCCTCCGGCAGGATCGGCACCAGCGGAGGGGCGTCGCCGGAGGCGGCGTACAGCATCCGCCGGAACGTCTCCGGCAGGTCGCGCTCCAGCCCGGCCTCGGGGAGGTCGGGCCGCTGGAACGCGACCATGTAGAAGCCCTCGCCCAGCTGCTCGCGCATCACCTGCACCGGCGGGCGGGAGGACCGCGGCCGGTGCGGCACCGACAGCGCGACCACGGCGCGCACCACGTCCGGGCGGAACTGGGCCGCATGCCAGGCCACCGGGGCGCCCCAGTCGTGGCCGACGACGACCGCCCGCTCCTCCCCCAGCGCGGCGATGAGCGCGATCACGTCCCCCACCAGGTGGTGGATCGTGTACTCCTCCACCGCTCGCGGACCACCGGTGCGGGCGTATCCGCGCTGGTCGGGGGCGACGGCGTGGAACCCGGCCGCGGCGAGCGCCGGCAGCTGGCGCCGCCAGGAGTACCAGCACTCGGGGAAACCGTGCAGCAGGAGCACCAGCGGCCCCTCGCCCGCCTCGGCGATGTGCATGTCGAGCCCGTTGACGGGGATGCGGCGATGCGCGATCTCGGTCACGTCCGGGACGTTATCGGGTCCCGCCGGCGCGGGGACGGCCGGGGCGCCCTCACCGGGCGGACGCCGCCGCGCCCCAGGGGCCCTTGGCGTACGTCACCCGCGCCAGCACCGCCTGGCCGGCGCTGTTGGGGTGGAAGTAGTCCCACTTGCTGACGTGCGCGAGCGTGAACCGGTAGCGGAACACCGCCTCGTCGTCGAACCGGCAGTGGGCGTCCTGGGCGCACAGCCGCCGCATCACCGCGTTGTACTCGACGACCCGCCGGCGCACCCGCTCCCGGCGCGCGGAGTCGGCGGCGGAGGTCGACAGCGGGCGGGCCAGCATCGACTGGCAGATCCCGAGCCTGGACCAGGCGGTGCGGGCCACCGCCTTGCCCTTGCCGACCTGCCACAGCCGCCGCAGGTCGGGGATGCTGGCGACGAACACCTCGGCCCTGGGCAGCCCCTCGCGCAGCGTCCGCAGGCCGACGCGGAAGCGGGTCTCGAAGTCCGAGACCGGGGTCATCTGCTCCTCGGTGGGGGTGCAGGCGTCGTTGGCGCCGATCAGGATCGTCACGTACTGCGCCCGGCGGTCGACGGCGACCTGCGCCTGTCTGGCCAGGTCGGAGACCTTCGCCCCGGTGACGGCGGCGTTGTGGGGGACCAGCGACGGCCGGCGGGAGGCCAGCCGCAGGTAGTGGCTGCGGACGGCGGTGTCGTGTCCGGTGCTCCAGGATCGGCTGACGCAGTCGGCGTACCAGCCGCAGGCGTTGAATCCGCGGGTGATGGAGTCGCCCAGCGCGACCATCCGCGAGGGGACGGGCGCCGCGGCGGCCTCGCCGGGGGCGGCGAGCACGGTCCCGGTCAGCCCGGCCAACGCGACCGCCAGGCCCAGCGGAACGGCGGGACGGAGCATGCGACACCTCCGGACGACTTATCGACGCAACGCGATCAGTACAACACAGAGTGTGACGACACCCGGTCGCGTTGGCAATGCGCCCCGCGACGGCCGGCGGGAGGGCGGGCGACGGGCCGGCACGGAAACGGCACGAAGGCGACGCGGAGCCGACGCGGAACAGGCGCGGAGCAGGCGCGGAGACGGGGGGTGAGACCGGGGGCGGCGGGGCGGAAGGGGAGGCCGGGAGCGACGGGGCGGGGAGAGTCTCGTGCAGACGATGCGTCCGGAGATGGCACCCTTGGCACGTGGACGGCACAGAGGACGAGATCCGGGCGGCGACCAGCAGACGGCTCGAACAGGCCATGGGGACCTTCGGGACGCTCGCCCTGGCGAGCATGGAGGAACGGCTCCCCTGGTTCCGGCGCATGCCCGCCGACCAGCGGTCATGGGTCGGGCTGGTGGCCCAGGCGGGCATCGCGGCGTTCGTGGAGTGGTTCAAGAACGCCGAGACCACCCAGCCGGCCATCGCCAGCGAGGTGTTCGGCACCGCTCCCCGCGAGCTGCTGCGCTCGATCAAGCTCAAGCACACCATCGACATCATCCGCGTGATCATCGACGTGGTGGAGGAGCGGCTGGACGAGCTGGCCGCCCCCGGCGGCGAGCACCAGCTCCGCGAGGCGATCCTGCGCTACACCCGGGACGTGGCGTTCGGGGCCGCCCAGGTGTACGCGCAGGCCGCCGAGACCCGCGCCGCCTGGGACGCCCGGCTGGAGGCGCTGGTGGTCAACGCGGTGCTGCGCGGCGAGGTCGACGACGGCATGCACTCGTGGGCGGCGGCGCTGGGCTGGACCGCCAAGCCGGTCAGCGTGGTCGCCGGCTACACCTCGCCGGAGGAGGAGCCCGAGGTCACCATCGACCAGATGCAGCGGGCCGCGCGGCGCGCCCGGGTGGACGTGCTCGCCGGGGTGCAGGGCCGCCGGGTCATCGTGATCGTCGGCGGGGCCGAGGAGCCGATGGAGGCCGCCCGGCCCATCGCCGCCAAGTGCGGCCCCGGCCCGGTGGTGGTCGGCCCGGTGGTCCCCGACCTGTACGGCTCGTCGGTCTCGGCGCAGGCGGCGCTGGCCGGGCTGCGCGCCGCCGCCGGGTGGCCGGACGCGCCCCGCCCGGTGTCGGCCGCCGACCTGCTGCCCGAACGCGCCCTGGACGGCGACGAGTCGGCCCGCCGGCACCTGGTGGAGCAGGTGTACGAGCCGATGTGCAACGCCGGCGCCCCGCTGCTGGACACCCTCACCACCTATCTGGAGCAGGGCTCGTCGCTGGAGGCGACGGCCCGGCTGATGTTCGTCCACCCGAACACGGTGCGCTACCGGCTGCGCCGGGTGACCGAGCTGACCGGCCTGTCCCCCACCGACGGGCGGCACGCGTTCACCCTGCGGCTGGCGCTGGTGCTGGGCAGATTCGCCGAGCGCCGCCCCGGATCGTGACCCGGCGGCCCTTGTAGGCACCCTCCAAAGCCCTCACCGCAAACTTCGTGGCGCCCGGCATCGGCGGGGCGGCGGGCCAGGCGGCAGGGTGAATTACGTGATTGTCATAGCATCGCCCGGCCAGGGCGCCCAGACCCCAGGCTTCCTGCAGCCATGGCTCGACCTGCCCGAGGTCGCCGACCGGCTCTCCCGCTGGTCGGAGGTGATCGGGCTGGACCTGGTGCGCTATGGCACCACCGCCGACGCCGAGGAGATCCGCGACACCGCCGTCGCCCAGCCGCTGCTGGTGAGCGCGGCGCTGGCGGCCTCGGCGGCCCTGGGGGCCACCGCGGACGTGGTGGCCGGGCACAGCGTCGGCGAGCTGGCCGCCGCCGCCATCGCGGGGGTGCTCGCCCCCGAGGACGCGCTGCGGTTCGCCCGGGAGCGCGGGCGGGCCATGGCCGAGGCGGCGGCGGTGACCGAGACCGGGATGACCGCGGTGCTCGGCGGCGACCCCGACGAGGTGCTGGCCGTCATCGACAAGCACGGCCTGACCCCCGCCAACATCAACGGCGCCGGCCAGGTGGTCGCCGCCGGGACGATGGAGCGGCTGGCGAAGCTCGCCGAGGAGCCTCCCGCCCGGGCCCGGCTGCGGCCGCTGTCGGTGGCCGGCGCGTTCCACACCGAGCACATGGCGCCCGCGGTGGAGCGGCTGGCCGCGTTCGCCGCCGAGCTGCCCGCCGCCGATCCGCGGGTCCGGCTGCTGTCCAACCGGGACGGCACGGTGGTGACCTCCGGCCGCGAGTACCTCGACCGGCTGGTCGCCCAGGTCAGCTCGCCGGTCCGGTGGGACGCCTGCATGGCGACCATGCGGGAGCTGGGCGTCACCGCGCTCATCGAGCTGCCGCCGGCCGGCACCCTGGTGGGCCTGGCCCGCCGCGAGCTCAAGGGCGTCACCGCCCTCGCCCTCAAGACCCCCGACGACCTGGCCGCGGCCCGCGAGCTGATCGAGGCGAACGCCTCATGACCGCCGCCGACCCCGCCGCCCCGCTGCGTCTCCCGGACCCCGTGCCCGGCGCCCGGATCCTGGCGTTCGGCGACTACCAGCCCGCCAAGGTGGTCACCAACGACGATCTGGCGACCACCATGGACACCAGCGACGAGTGGATCCGCACGCGGGTCGGCATCGTCGAGCGCCGGATCGCCGAGGAGGAGACCGTCACCGACATGGCGGTGCACGCCGGCGGCAAGGCGCTGGCCGCCGCCGGGCTGCCGCCCGAGCAGATCGACCTGGTCATCGTGGCGACCTGCTCGGGGGAGACGACGATCCCCAACAACGCCGCCACCGTCGCGCACCGGCTGGGGATCCGCGCCCCGGGGGCGTTCGACCTCAACGCCGCCTGCGCCGGCTTCTGCTACGCGCTGGCCGCCGCCGACGCGGCGATCCGCACCGGCACCGCCCGCAACGCGCTGGTGATCGGCGCCGAGAAGATGTCGCAGTGGGTGGACTGGAGCGACCGCTCCACCGCCATCATCTTCGCCGACGGAGCCGGCGCCGCGGTGGTCACCGGCGCGCAGCGGCCGGGCATCGGCCCGGTGGTGTGGGGCAGCGCCGGCGACCAGGCCGACAAGATCCGCGTCAAGGACCGGCGCTCGTTCATCGTCCAGGAGGGGCAGGCGGTGTTCCGCTGGGCGACCACCGCGATCGCCCCGGTCGCCGCCGAGGCCTGCGCCCGTGCCGGGATCTCCCCGCAGGAGCTGGCGGCGTTCGTGCCGCACCAGGCCAACCTGCGGATCGTGGAGTCCATCGCCCGGCGGCTCAAGGCCACGAACGCGGTGGTGGCCGACGACATCGTGCATTCGGGCAACACGTCGGCGGCGTCCATTCCGCTGGCGCTGGCCCGGATGATCGAGCGGGGGCAGGTCCCCTCCGGCGCTCCGGCGCTGCTCGTCGGATTCGGCGCCGGGCTCACCTACGCTGCCCAAGTCATCCAGATCCCGTAGGCCGCGCCGTCCGGCGATGAGCCTGCGCCTTCTTTCGACAAAAGGAGAGTTCCGCATATGCCCGCAGCCACCGAGCAGGAGATCCTGACCGGCCTCAGCGAGATCGTCGAGGAGACCGTCGGCATCCCGGCGGCCGAGGTGACTCCTGAGAAGAGCTTCGTCGACGACCTCGACATCGACTCGCTGTCGATGGTCGAGATCGCGGTGGCCGCTCAGGACAAGTTCGGGGTGGAGATCCCCGACGACGAGCTCCGCAATCTCAAGAC
Source organism: Thermomonospora catenispora (assembly GCF_006363815.1). GTDB lineage: Bacteria > Actinomycetota > Actinomycetes > Streptosporangiales > Streptosporangiaceae > Thermomonospora > Thermomonospora catenispora. The sequence goes on along the minus strand of NZ_RRYT01000048.1, from coordinate 7,445 downwards.
CGTCCAGGACGTGATCAATTACGTGCAGGGCCTGGCCGGCGCCAGCAAGGCGTGAGCACGCGCGGCGCGCCGCCCGGGGGCGTTCCCGGGCGGCGCGCCCGCCCGACTCTCCCCCCAGGAATTCAGGAGCACTGACATGAGCGACAACCAGACCACCGTCGTCGTCACCGGTCTCGGTGCCACGACGCCGCTCGGCGGTGACGTCCCGTCGACCTGGTCGGCGCTGCTGGCCGGCAGGTCCGGGGTGCGCCCGCTGGACTGGGAGGGGATCGAGGAGCTGCCGGTCCGCTTCGCCGCCCAGCTCACGGTCGAGCCGTCGGAGGTCATGCCCAAGCACAAGCTGCGCCGGCTGGACCGCAACGAGGCGATCGCGCTGATCGCCGCGCACGAGGCCTGGGAGGACGCCGGGTACGCCTTCGGCGACCGGGACGGCCACACCGTGGACGGTGACCGGCTGGGGGTGGTGATCTCCAGCGGCATCGGCGGTCTGCACACCGCCTTGAACAGCTACGACGTCTACCGGGAGCGGGGCTGGCAGCGGGTCTCCCCGTTCACCGTCCCGATGCTGATGCCCAACGGCGCCTCCGGCCTGGTGGGCATCGAGTTCGGGGCGATGGCCGGCTCGCACGCCCTGGTCAGCGCCTGCGCCTCCAGCGCGGAGGCGATCGGGTACGCCATCGACATGATCCGCTCCGGCCGGGCCGACGTGGTCATCGCCGGCGGCACCGAGGCGTGCATCCACCCGCTGCAGCTGGCCGCGTTCGCGTCGATGCGGGCGCTGTCGACGCGCAACGACGAGCCCACCCGCGCCTCCCGGCCGTATGACAAGAACCGCGACGGCTTCGTGCTCGGCGAGGGCGCCGCGGTGCTGATCCTGGAGTCCGAGGAGCACGCCCGGGCGCGCGGCGCGCGGATCCACGCGATCGCCGCCGGATGCGGCTACTCCGGGGACGCCCACGACATCGTGCAGCCCGACCCGACCGGCAGCGGCGCCGCCAAGGCGATGCGGCGGGCGCTGGCCGACGCCGGGCTGCGTCCCGAGGACATTCAGCACATCAACGCGCACGGCACCTCCACCCCGCAGGGCGACGTCGCCGAGCTGGCCGCCATCAAGGGCGCGCTCGGCGAGGAGGCGGCCCGCCAGGTGTGCATCACCGCGCCCAAGTCGATGACCGGTCACCTGCTCGGCGGGGCCGGCGCCCTGGAGTCGTTGATCACGGTGCTGACGCTGCGCGAGGGCGTGGTGCCGGCCACCATCAACATCGACGACCTCGATGACGCCGTCGACCTGGACATCGTCCGCGGCGAACCGCGCAAGCTGCCCGACGGGCCGATCGCCGCGTTGAACAACTCGTTCGGCTTCGGCGGTCACAACGTGGCCGTCGCCTTCCGGCGCGCCCTGTGACGGCGCGCCCCGCGTTAAGGAGCCAGCCAGCATGACCGTGCTCGAGAACCGGGTCACCGGCCCGGCACCGGCCCCGCAGGAGGAGATCGATCCGCGGCATCCGCGGCTCCGGCTGGAGGCGCTGTTCGACGACGGGTCGTTCCGTCCGCTGACCGACGAGGACGACCGCAGCGGCGTGCTGGCCGGGGTCGGCCGGATCGAGGGCCTGCCGGTGGTGGCGTTCGCCTCCGACCCGCGGGTGCAGGGCGGGGCGATGGGGACGGCCGGCTGCCAGCACATCGTCTCCGCCTACGACCACGCGGTCCGGGAGCGGGTGCCGATCGTGGGGGTGTGGCACTCCGGCGGAGCGCGCCTGGCCGAGGGCGTGGAGTCGCTGCACGCGGTCGGCACGGTGTTCGCGGCGATGACCCGGGCGTCCGGGATCGTCCCGCAGATCTCGGTGGTGCTGGGCGCCGCGGCCGGCGGCGCCGCCTACGGCCCGGCGCTCACCGACATCGTGATCCTGTCCCGGGGCGGCAAGATCTTCGTGACCGGTCCCGACGTGGTCAAGTCGGTGACCGGTGAGGAGATCGACATGGCCGGGCTGGGCGGGCCCGAGCCGCACTCCCGCAAGTCCGGCGTGGTGCACGTGGTCGCCGAGGACGACACCGAGGCGCTGGCCCGCGCCCGCACCCTGGCGGTGCTGCTGGGGCACCAGAGCCGGATCCGTCTCGACGAGGTGGCCGAGCGGGACTTCTCCGGGCTGCTGCCGGACAGCCCGCGCCGCGCCTACAGCGTGATGCCGCTGGTCAAGGGCATGGTGGACAACCCGGACGCCGGCGGTTTCATCGAGCTGCACCCCAAGTGGGCGCCCAACATCGTCACCGCGCTGGGCCGGCTCGGCGGCCGCACGATCGGGATCATCGCCAACAACCCGTTGCGGCTGGGCGGCTGCCTGGACGCCGCCTCGGCGGAGAAGGCGGCCCGGTTCGTGCGGATGTGCGATGCGTTCGGGGTACCGCTGGTGGTGCTGGTGGACGTCCCCGGTTATCTGCCGGGCGTCGGGCAGGAGCACGAGGGCGTGGTGCGGCGCGGCGCCAAGCTGCTGCACGCCTTCGCCGAGGCCACCGTGCCGCGGGTGACGCTGGTGACCCGCAAGGCGTACGGCGGCGCCTACATCGCGATGAACTCGCGCTCGCTGGGCGCCACCAAGGTGTTCGCCTGGCCGACCGCCGAGCTGGCGGTGATGGGCGCGGTCGCCGCCGTCCGCATCCTGCATCGCCGCACCCTGGCGGCGGCGCCCGAGGAGGAGCGTCCGGCGCTGGAGGCCAAGCTCGCCGCCGAGCACGAGAAGATCGCCGGCGGGCTGGACCGGGCCCGTGCGCTGGGCGTGGTCGACGAGGTGGTCAGCCCGACCGCCACCCGCACCGCGATCGCCCGCGCCATCGCCGAGGCCACTCCGGCCCGCGGCGCCCACGGCAACATCCCGCTCTGACGCCGCGGCCGGCACCGCGGCCGACCTCGCGGCCGACCTCGCGGCCGACACCGCGGTCGACCTCGCAGTCGACCTCGCGGTCGGCCTCGCAGTCGACGCCGCGACGCCGACAACGTGGTCGGCGTCGCGGCGGGCACGGCCCCGCGCGCTCGGCGTGCGGGGCCGTCGCATGTCCGGCACGCGGGTGCGGGCTCCGGCCGGACGCGTTCGGCGGCGCGACGGTCCGGTGGCCCGTCGCGGGTCGCACAGGATGCGCCCCGCACGCACCCTCCAGGCGGGCGCAGGGGCGCATGCGGCGCAGGCGATCCGCACGCCCCGCCGGCCCGTCTCCCCGGCGGGCGCAGGGGCATGCGGGCGGGCACGCGAAGACGCCGGCGCGGCCGGACGCCTCCGTCCCCGGCGGCGCGAGCCCTCCGGCTCAGACGGCGGCGTGCAGCCAGCGGACCGGAGCGCCGTCACCGGCGCGGCGGAACGGCTCCAGCTCGTTGTCCCACGGGGTGCCGAGGAGGCGGTCCATCTCCTGCTCGAGGGTGGACTTGCCGGCCGCGACGTTGGCCAGCGCGGCGCGCAGCCGGTCCTCGGGGATCATCACATCGCCGTTGGCGCCGATGACGGCGCTGAAGACGCCGAGGGACGGAGTCACGCTGAAGCGCACGCCGTCACAGCCGGGGGTGGCGTCCTCGGTGACCTCGAAGCGCAGCAGCTTCCAATTCCGCAGCGCGGACGTGATGCCGGCCGCAGTGCCTGGACGCCCCTCCCAGTGCAGTTCGGCACGCATGCTCCCGGGAGCAGCGGGCTGATCGGCCCACGTCAGTGACGTGGGCACGCCGAGCACACCTGCGACCGCCCACTCGACATGCGGGCACAGCGCAGGTGGCGCGGAGTGGACGTAGAAAACGCCACGAGCGGTCACCGGACCTCCTGGTTGCCTACCGAGGCTCGCCTTCCCCTACGGCCTCAGAAATCCCAGGACGATGCCCGCGTGCACCATTGTGCATCATCGACACGAGTCGCACCAGCGCGCATTCCTTTCTTTGGTCTGTCTCCGGCCGTCTCCTGCCGAATCGCCGACCGGGCCGCCGACGGCGCTCCCTCGCCGGCGTCGGACGGCCGCACCGGCCGTCCATCCGGCCGTCACGGCGGGCGCGATGAAGATCACCGCAACGACGATCACCGCAATGGAGATCACATGGTCGCCGTACCCGACGCACGGGGTGCGGGCGGCGGTTCCAAGGCGACCGCGGTCGGCGCCGCGCCGGCCGGTGTCCCGCCGGGCCGGCCGGTGCACCGGGCGTCCTCGTCGACCGGCGACTCCCGTCCACCCGCCGGCGCGGTGAGCCGCCGCATCGGTCGGAGCGGCGGGCCGGGCCGGCCCCGGCGCCGCTCTCCCCCACACCACCGGGCCGACCGGGGGAGCCCGGCGGTGATCCGCTCCCCCGCCGCGACGCGGGGCCGGGGATCGCGGACGGCGCCGGGCCGCACCGGCGCCACGGTGGGGATCCGTTCGATGTGCGGCCGGTCCGGGGCGCGGTACGGGCGACCGAACCGCCCAGCGCGTGCGCGGCCCGCCCCCACGGCGCCCCGAACACGATCACGATCAGCGGCGGTCCGGCCCGATGGCGGAGACCGTCCGGTGCGGCGCCGCGAGCACACGGCCGGCGCCGAATCACCGGTCCCGCACGGCGGCCTCGCGTCCGCCGCCCGCGGCACCGGCGGCCCGGGGAGCGGCGGCGTCCAGGCCGGCCGAGCCCGGGTCGTGGAACGGCGACGGCGCCCCGGCGGCGAGCGCGCCGATCCGCCACGCGCGCTCCTTCCGCCCGCTCCGGGAGCCGGTCACGCCTCCCGTCGGCCCGGGGGCGGGGCCGTTCGTCGCCGTGCCGGGGAATTCCCCGCCTCACCGAACACGCTCTGCAACGATAGCCCTGCAATTGATTACGGAAAGTGAGATCGGGGGTCATGTTCGATCAGCAGGCGCGGCTGGAGCGGATGCTCGCCCGGCACGGCGACGCCGCCGTCGTGGAAGCGACGGCGGGGCGGCCGACCGTGATCCGCCGGGATCAGCTCCTGGTGGCGGCCGAGGACGCCGCCGTCGTCGAGGACCGCGTCCGGCGCTGGTGCGACTCGATGCGGGACGAGGGCGGCGTGTGCCTGGTGCGGCTGCGGCCCGGGGCGCGGGTGGACGTCTGCGACCTGGCGAGCCGGCTCGGCGGAGACGGCCGGCGTCCGGCGGTGGCGCCCAACCACCTGGTGCACGGGCAGCCGATGTGGTGGTCGGGGCCGGCCGACCGGCCCCGACCCTGCGCCCCGCTGCCCGCCCCGTCGGCCGCCGCGCCGCCGCGCCGGGACGTCACCGTCGCCGTTTTGGACACCGGCCTGTCCCCGCACCCGTGGTACGAGCGCGCCGACTGGTACGCCGAGCAGCGCGCCGAGGTCGCCGAGGTCCTCGACGCCGATCTGGACCTGAAGCTGGACGCGCAGGCCGGACACGGCACGTTCATCGCGGGGGTGGTGCTGCGGCACGCGCCGTCCGCCCGGATCCGCGCCCGGCGGGTGATCGGCGGCGACGGGGTGGGCGACGAGCTGGCGGTGGTGCGGGCGCTACGATGGCTGGCCGCCTGGGGACGGGCCGACGTGGTCAACCTGTCGCTGGGCTGCCACACGTTCGACGACCGCCCCTCGCCGGTGCTGGCCCGGGCGATCGCCGCGCTGGGCCGCGGCACCGTGGTGGTGGCCGCGGCGGGCAACGCCGCCGCGCGGCGGCCGTTCTGGCCCGCCGCGCTCCCCTCGGTGATCGCGGTGGCCGCGCTGGACGGGAGGGAGCGGGCCTGGTTCTCCAACCACGGGGAGTGGGTGGACGCCTGCGCGCCGGGCGTGCGGGTGACGAGCTGCTATCTGGACCTCACCCGGACGCCGCTGAGGACCTCCGGGCGCGGGACGTTCGCCGGGTACGCGACCTGGAGCGGCACCTCGTTCGCCGCCCCGGCGGTGGCCGGGGCGATCGCCGCGCTGGCCGCGGCCGAGGATCTGGACGCGGTCGCCGCCGCCGAGCGCGTCCTCGATCCCGCCGCGGCACGGACCCTGCCGGATCTGGGCGTGGTGGTCGGCGATCGTCTTCCCCGCCTCTCCCGCGTCCCCGCGCCCCGCGCATCAGCGGTCGGCATCGATCCTGTAGCGAAGCGGTAACTGTGCGCATCCGAGCGGACGTTCTTCCCTACCGTTCCGAGCAGCGGGGGACCCCGCGGGAGGCGAGGGCTTCAGTGGGTGTCCCGAGGGGGATGAGAACGGCTCCGCCCGGCGAGCTGGTGGTCCGGGCGCGGAACGGCGACGAGCTGGCGTGGGCCGCGCTGACCGAGCGTTACACCGAGATGCTGTGGGCGATCGGGCGCGCCTACGGGCTGGATCGGGCCGACGCCGCCGACGTCGTGCAGCTGACCTGGCTGCGGCTGGTCGAGCACATCGACGCGCTGCGGCAGCCCGCCCGGGTCGGCGCCTGGCTGGCGGTGACCGCGCGGCGGGAGGCGGGACGGATCCTGCGCTCCTCCCGGCGGCGGCCCGCGCCGCCGCCGGGCGATCCGGTGCTGGAACGGCTGCCGGGTCCGCCGTCCCCCGACCGGGTGGTCGACGATCGGGAGCGGCTGAACGCCGTGGTCGAGGCCATCGGCATGCTGCCCGATCTGTGCCGGCAGATGCTGCGGCTGCTGGCGGCCTCCCCCACCTATGCGGAGGTCGCGGCGGCGTTGGACATTCCGGTGGGCAGCGTCGGGCCGACCCGTGCCCGCTGCCTGGCCTCGCTCCGCAAGCGACTGGAGGAGTCCGCGTGACCGACGCCGAACTGCTGGAGCTGGTGAGCGCCGCGTTCCGGACCGTCGAGCCCGTGCCGGAGGCGGTGTCGGCCGCCGCCCGCGCGGCGTTCGGCCGTCGGGTCCCCGGGGCCGTGCCGGCGCGGCTGGTCTCCGAGACCGACCCGCCCGTCACCGCGACGCTGCGCGGTCCAGCGCCGCGGCTGCTGACGTTCGAGGGCGGGGGCCGGACGGTGGAGGTCGAGCTCACCCCGGCCGAGCGGGGCTTTGAGATCGCCGGGCGGCTGCTGCCCCCGGCCGACGCCCGGGTGCGCGTCCGGCGCACCGACGGGGAGATCACCGGGCGGACCGGGTCGGGCGGGCGGTTCGTGGTCGAGGAGGTGCCGCCGGGTCCGGTCAGCCTGCTGTTCCTGCTGCCGGACGGCTCCTCGGTGGTCACCGGCTGGGTCCGGCTGTGACCGCACCGCCGCTGGAGCCGGCCTGCGCCGATCCCGAACGCGCCCACCGCGTCGCGCTCGCCGCCCTGCGGGACGCCCGCGAGCCCGAGGCGAGGATCGCCGCGCTGCGGGCCGCCGCGCTCGCCGCCAAGGAGCTGGGCCGGCTGGAGGAGGGGCTGGCGTTCCTCGCCGAGGCGCTGGCCGCGGCCGAGGCCGCCGGGCTGGGGTACGCGGCGGCGCAGGTGCGGATGAACCAGGTGGGTCTGCTGGCCGCGCGGGGCGACCTGGCGGGGGCGCTGGCGGCGGCCGACGCCGCGGCCGGGACGCTG
>NZ_RRYT01000047.1 GCF_006363815.1 Thermomonospora catenispora | reverse complement strand
GCCCCGGGGGAGCCGCGGCGGGCCGCCCGGGCGGAGGCGCCCCGCGGGGCGGGCGGCGGGCACCGGGCGGCGGGGATCCGGGTAGGCTTCGCGCGCAACGCTTTGCGTGCGCGCCGCCCTCCCTCCGTGAGGCCGGCGGATCGTGTGAACCAGCCGAACGCAACCCATGAGGAGATACCTGCCGTGTCCGAGCGCACTCTCGTCCTGGTCAAGCCCGACGGCGTCCGCCGCGGTGTGGTCGGCGAGGTCATCTCGCGCATCGAGCGCAAGGGCCTGAAGATCGTCGCGCTCGAGCTGCGCACCCTCACCCGCGAGGTCGCCGAGGACCACTACGCCGAGCACCGCGAGCGCCCCTTCTTCGGCGAGCTGGTGGAGTTCATCACCGGCGGCCCGCTGGTCGCCATGGTCGTCGAGGGCCCGCGCGCCATCGAGGCGTTCCGCGCCCTGGCCGGCGCCACCGACCCGGTCAAGGCCGCCCCCGGCACCATCCGCGGCGACTTCGCCCTGGAGATCGGCGAGAACATCGTGCACGGGTCCGACTCGCCCGAGTCCGCCGCCCGCGAGATCAAGCTGTTCTTCCCCGACCTGGGCTGACCCGCCCGGGACGGGCGCCCGTCCCGGCCGCCGTCGCCGATGCGTCCCGCCACAGGCCCGTCCGCTCCCGGACGGGCCTGTGGTCGTACCGCGCGTTCGAAGGCTCCAGATCGGATCAGCGTGTCGACGTGAAATTGGACGAGGCATCGGCGAATATTCGGGCATGGTGGGGCAGCACGGTTGGCTGCCTCCACGGGCATACGGGCGCGTTACGATGGGTATGCCGCTCTGCACGTCCGCCAGTTACTGAGAGGGCTCCCTTTCTACATGGGTAACAAGCTGTCGTTTCTCGGCCGGGACATGGCGGTCGACCTGGGTACGGCGAACACGCTCGTCTACGTGCGCGGACGCGGCATCGTGCTCAACGAGCCCTCGGTGGTGGCGATCAACACCAACACGGGCAAGATCCACGCGGTGGGCATCGAGGCCAAGCGGATGATCGGCCGCACCCCCGGCAACATCGTGGCGGTCCGCCCCCTCAAGGACGGGGTGATCGCCGACTTCGATGTGACCGAGCGCATGCTGCGCTACTTCATCCAGAAGGTGCACAAGCGCCGGCACTTCGCCAAGCCGCGGATCGTGGTCGCGGTGCCCAGCGGGATCACCGGGGTGGAGCAGCGGGCCGTCAAGGAGGCCGGCTACCAGGCCGGGGCCCGCCGGGTCTACATCATCGAGGAGCCGATGGCGGCCGCGATCGGCGCGGGGCTGCCGGTGCACGAGCCGACCGGCAACATGGTCGTCGACATCGGCGGCGGCACCACCGAGGTGGCGATCATCTCCCTGGGCGGCATCGTCACCAGCCAGTCCGTACGGGTCGGCGGTGACGAGCTGGACCAGGCGATCATCGCCTTCTCCAAGAAGGAATATTCGCTGATGCTCGGCGAGCGCACCGCCGAGGAGATCAAGATGGCGATCGGTTCGGCCTACCCGGACGGGGACGACGAGCCGCACGCCGAGGTCCGTGGCCGCGATCTGGTCAGCGGGCTGCCCAAGACCGTGGTGATCTCTGCCGAGGAGGTCCGCCGAGCCATCGAGGAACCGGTCAACGCGATCGTCGAAGCGGTCAAGACCACCCTCGACAAGTGCCCTCCGGAGCTGAGCGGCGACATCATGGACCGCGGGATCGCCCTGACCGGCGGCGGAGCCCTGTTGAAGAACCTCGACGAGCGGCTCCGTGAGGAGACCGGGATGCCGATCCACCTGGTCGACAACCCGCTCGACTCGGTGGTGCTCGGCACCGGCAAGTGCGTGGAGGACTTCGAGGCGCTGCGCGAGGTCCTCGTTCCCGAACCCAGGCACTGACCGGCCGCCCCCAGTTCGGACAACCGAGAACGAGCGGCCCGCGAGGCGGTCGGCCGCCTCGCGGGCCTCGGAGACGAACGGGAGGGCTCCGGGGTGAGAGATACCCGGCGCACCCGTGCGGTGCTCGGCACGCTGCTGATCACCGCGCTGGTGCTGATCACCGTGGACTACCGCGGTGGGGAGGGGTCGCCGCTGCGCATGCTGCGCGCCGCCGGTGACGCCGTGTTCGGCCCGATCGAACGGCTGTCGGCGTCGGTGGTCCGCCCGATCGGCAACGCCTTCGACGCGATCACCGACGCCCCGGGCGAGCGCCGCCGCGCCGAACGGCTGGAACGCGAGAACCAGCGGCTGCGGGAGCAGCTGCGCGCCCAGCGGATCGACGCCGAGCGGGCCGCGCAGCTGCAGCGGCTGCTGGGCTCGGCCGGCCTGGGCGGCTACAAGATCGTCCCCGCCCAGGTGATCTCCGCCGGGCAGGGGCTGGAGGACACCGTCACCATCGACGTCGGCAGCCGCAGCGGGGTGCGCCCGGACATGACCGTGATGACCGCCGACGGGCTGGTCGGCCGGGTCGTGCGGGTCGGTCCGGCCACCGCGACCGTGCTGCTGGCCACCGACGCGGCCTCCTCGGTGGGCGCCCGGCTGGAGGACTCCCGGGAGATCGGCATCGTGCAGGGCGCCGGCCGCCGCGGCGTCGGCGGAGGCGGGGCGACCCCGCTGCGCCTGCAGCTGCTGAACGCCCACGCCCCGCTGCGCGTCGGGCAGCGGCTGGTGACGCTGGGCTCGCAGGGACAGCGCCCCTACGTGCCGGGCGTGCCGATCGGGACCGTCGAACGCGTCGAGCACTCCATCGGGTCGCTCACCCGCGTCGCCTACGTGCGTCCGTTCGTCAATTTCAGCACCCTGGACGTGGTGGGCGTGGTGGTGGCGCCGCCGGCGTCGGATCCGCGGGACGCGGTGCTGCCGCCGAGACCGAAACCGGCCCAGCCCTCGACGCCGCCTCCGACGCCGTCGCCCTCGGGCAGCGCCAGTCCGAGCCCGAGCCCGAGCGCCTCCGCCTCGCCCAACGCCTCGCGAACACCGGACGACACAGAGGACTGACCGTGCTGACGACCACTGACATGCCGCCCGGCCGCAACCTCACGGCGACGGCCGTGCTCGTGGCGGCCCTGGTCCTGCAAGTGTCGGTGGCCAACCGGCTGCCGCTGCCCGGCGCGGTCACCCCGGATCTGGTGCTGCTGACGGTGGTGGCGCTGGCGCTGACCGGCGGGCCGCTGACCGGGACGGTGGCGGGGTTCTGCGCCGGGCTGGCCGCCGACATCATCCCGCCGGCCGACCACACCATCGGCCGCTACGCCCTGGTGTACTGCCTGATCGGTTACGTCTGCGGGCTGGTCAGCGACGAGATGACCCGCTCGGCGGTGGTGCCGTTCGTGGCGGTCGCGGCCGGGGCGCTGGCCGGGACGCTGCTGTACGCCGGGCTGGGCATGATGCTCGGCGATCCGCGTTCGGCCTGGGAGATCGTCCGCCGCGTCGTCCCGCTGCAGGTCGTTTACGACGTGCTGGCCAGCCCGTTCGTGATGTGGGCGGTGCTGCGGGCGACCCGGCGGTTCGAACGCGACCATGCCCGTGACCGGTTCGACCTGCCGATCGCCCGTTACCGCACGCTGTCGTCCCGGATGTGAGCGATGAACCCCAAGACCCACTTCCGGCTTGCCGTGTTGCACGTCGTGGTGGTGGCCATGCTGCTGGTGCTGCTGGGGCGGCTGTGGAACCTGCAGGTCATCAACGGTGAGCACTACCGGCAGGTGGCCGCGCAGAACCGGATCCGCGAGATCGTGGTCCCGGCCACCCGCGGGATGATCCTCGACATCCACGGCCGGCCGCTGGTCCGCAACCGGGCCTCCCTGGTGGTCTCGGTGGACCGCACCGTGCTGTCGCGGCAGGACGACGGCGGCAAGGCGGTCCTGGAGCGCCTGGCCGCCACCCTCGGCACCACCCGCGCCGAGCTGGAGAAGCGGATCCGATTGTGCTCGCCCACGGTGAAACGGCCGTGCTGGCCGGGCTCGCCGTACCAGCCGATCCCCGTCGCCGACCGGGTCGATCCCAAGCAGGCCCTGCAGATCATGGAACGGGCCGAGGAGTACCCCGGGGTGACCGCCGCGGTCCAGGCGGTCCGCGAATACCCCGAGCCGGAGGGCGCGGTCGCCGCGCAGACCCTCGGCTACCTGCAGCCCATCACCCAGGAGGAGCTGGACGAGCGGCGCGGGCTGAAGGTCACCGGCTACAGCGGCGTGGACCTGATCGGCCGGGACGGGCTGGAGGCCCACTACGACGCCGACCTGCGCGGGCGCGCGGGCGTGCGGGAGGTGCTGGTCGACAGCCAGGGCCGGGTCACCGGCACCGCCCGCGAACAGCCGCCGATCCCCGGGTCGTCCCTGGTGACCAGCCTGGACGCGCGCATCCAGGCCGCCGCCGAGCAGGCGATCAAGAACGCCGTCGACAAGGCCCGCCAGGCCGGGTCCAAGGCCGACTCCGGCGCGGCGGTGGTGATGGACGCCCGCACCGGCCGGGTGGTGGCGCTGGCCAGCTACCCCACCTACGACCCCAGCGTGTGGATCGGCGGGATCTCCCAGGCCGAGTACGACGCGCTGCTGGGCAAGTCCAAGGGCCAGCCGCTGATCTCCCGCGCCATCCAGGGGCAGTTCCCGCCGGCCTCCACCTTCAAGATCTCCTCGGTGGCCGCGGCGGTCGCCGACGGCTACCCGCTCAACGGCGTCTACCCGTGCCCGGGCTCCTACCGGGTCGGCAACCGGGAGTTCCGCAACTTCGAGGGCCAGGCGCACGGCAACATGAACCTGCACCGCGCGCTGGTGGTCTCCTGCGACACGATCTTCTACAAGTTCGCCTACGAGCAGTGGCTGCGCGACGGCGGGCTCAAGCCGGTCAAGAAGCCCAAGGACCCGATGGCCGCCATGGCCCGCAACTTCGGCTTCGGCTCCAAGACCGGGATCGACCTGCCCAACGAGGCCTCCGGCCGGATCCCCGACCGCACCTGGAAGCGCGAGTACTGGGAGGCCACCAAGGACGACACCTGCAAGGCCGCCAAGAACGGCTACAAGGAGCTGGAGCGCACCGCCCCCACCCGGGCCGCCTACCTGAAGGCCATCGCCAAGGAGCACTGCGCCGAGGGGTATGTGTGGCGGCCCGGTGACGCCGCCAACTTCTCCATCGGCCAGGGCGACGTGCTGGTCACCCCGCTGCAGCTGGCGCGGGCGTACGCGGCGCTGGCCAACGGCGGGAAGCTGGTGGTGCCGCGGGTGGGGTTGGCGGTGATCCGCCCGGACGGCACCGTGGTCCGCCGGATCGAGCCGCCGGAGCCCAAGCGGCTGCCGGTCGACGGCAAGGTGCTGGCCTACATGCGCAAGGCGCTGGCGGAGGTGACCACCCAGGGCACCGCGGCGGGCGCGTTCAGCGGGTTCGACCTCAAGAAGGTCCACGTGGCGGGCAAGACCGGCACCGCCGAGGTCTACGGCAAGGACGACACCGCGTGGTTCGCCTCCTTCGCCCCCGCCAAGGACCCCCGCTTCGTCGTGGTGGCGGTGATCTCCCAGTCCGGCACCGGCGGCACCTACGCCGCCCCCGCCGTCCGCGAGATCTACGAGACGATGTACGGCCTGAACGGCAAGAAGGCCGCGCTGGTCAACGGCGACCTGCCGACCGCGCTGCCCAAGGTGAACCCGGACGGGAGCACCTCGGTGCCGACGGGGACCGCGCCGTGACGCGGGCGGGCGGCCGGAGGAGGACCGGAGCATGATCGCGGGGATCGGCGTCACCGACGTGGTGGAGGGCTACGGCGGCCGCTACACCTGGCGGCACCGTCTCGCCGGGCTGCGCCGGCTGGACTGGAGCCTGATCCTGGCCGTGGTGGCGCTGTCGGTGCTGAGCGCGCTGCTGGTCCGCTCGGCGACCTGGGCGGAGCTGGCCGAGCAGGGCAAGGACCCCGACGGCTTCCTCAAGCGGCACCTGCTGAACCTGGGGATCGGGTTCGCGCTCGGCGCGGTGGTGTCGATGCTGGACTACCGGCTGCTGCGCGCCTACGCCCCGATCGTGTACGGGCTGGCCTGCGCGGGCCTGGTCGCGGTGCTCTCCCCGCTGGGGAAGACGATCAACGGCTCCCACTCATGGATCGTGCTGGGCGGCGGCTTCCAGGTGCAGCCGTCGGAGTTCGCCAAGGTCGGCCTGGTGGTGCTGCTGGCGATGCTGCTGGCCGAGCCGCGCGACGGCGAGCCCCGGGACGCCGACGCCGGACCCGGCCCGCGCGACATCGTGCTGGCGCTGGCGTTGGCCGGCGCCCCGGCGGCGCTGGTCATGGCGCAGCCCGACCTGGGCACCACGCTGGTGCTCGGGGCCGTGGTGCTGGGGATGCTGGCCATGGCCGGGGTCCGCAAGCGCTGGCTGGCGGGCCTGACCGGCGGCGCCGTGCTGGCGGCGTGCGCGGTGTGGTTCCTCGGGCTGCTCAAGCCGTACCAGATCGCGCGGTTCACCGCGTTCGCCAACCCGGAGGCCGACCCGCGCGGCGCCGGCTACAACGCCATGCAGGCGCGGATCGCGGTCGGCTCGGGCGGGGTGACCGGCAAGGGGCTGTTCGCGGGGGAGCAGACCGGCGGCCACTTCGTGCCCGAGCAGCAGACCGACTTCATCTTCACCGTCGCCGGGGAGGAGCTGGGCTTCATCGGCGGCGGCCTGATCATCCTGCTGCTGGGCGTGGTGCTGTGGCGGGGGCTGCGGATCGCCAGCTCGGCCGCCGACCCGTTCGGGGCGCTGGTGGCGGCGGGGGTGGTGTGCTGGCTGGGGTTCCAGATGTTCGAGAACATCGGGATGACCCTGGGCATCATGCCGATCACCGGGCTGCCGCTGCCGCTGGTGTCCTACGGCGGCTCGGCCACGTTCGCCAACATGATCGCCCTCGGGCTGCTCCAGGCCGTTCATCTGCGCGCCCGGCCGTTCCCCGCGTGATCTTTTCTGATCTGCGCGGTGGGCGATTTGCGCATAGGCTGACAACCATTCCTGTTGACTTCGGAGGACCTCCATGCCCGTCGAATCGCTCTTCGCGCGCCTGGAGCCGCTGCTCGCGCGCGTCAACAAGCCGATTCAGTACGTCGGCGGAGAGCTCAACTCGCAGATCAAGGACTGGGACGACGCCGAGGTCCGATGGGCTTTGATGTACCCCGACGCCTATGAGGTCGGCCTGCCCAACCAGGGCGTCCAGATCCTTTACGAGATCCTGAACGAGCGCGACGGGGTGCTCGCCGAGCGGACCTACGCGGTCTGGCCCGACATGGAGAAGCTGATGCGCGAGCACGGCGTCCCGCAGTTCACCGTGGACGCCCACCGCCCGGTCGCCGCGTTCGACCTGCTGGGCGTCAGCTTCGCCACCGAGCTGGGCTACACCAACCTGCTGAACGCGCTCGATCTGGCCGGCATCCCGCTGGAGGCCGCCGACCGCACCGACGAGCACCCGATCGTGATCGCCGGCGGGCACGCCGCGTTCAACCCCGAGCCGATCGCCGACTTCCTGGACGCCGCGGTGCTCGGCGACGGCGAGGAGATCGTGCTGGCCATCACCGAGGTGGTCCGCGAGTGGAAGGCCGAGGGCCGGCCCGGCGGGCGCGACGAGCTGCTGATGCGCCTGGCGTCCTCCGGCGGCGTGTACGTGCCGAAGTTCTACGACGTGACCTACCTGCCGGACGGACGGATCCAGCGGGTGGCGCCCAACCGGCCCGGGGTGCCGTGGCGGGTGGCCAAGCACACCGTGATGGACCTGGACTCCTGGCCCTACCCCAAGAAGCCGCTGGTCCCGCTGGCCGAGACCGTCCACGAGCGCTACAGCGTGGAGATCTTCCGCGGCTGCACCCGGGGATGCCGGTTCTGCCAGGCCGGGATGATCACCCGCCCGGTGCGGGAGCGCTCGATCACCACCATCGGCGAGATGGTCGAGGGCGGGCTGAAGGAGTCCGGCTTCACCGAGGTGGGGCTGCTCAGCCTCTCCAGCGCCGACCACAGCGAGATCGCCGACATCGCCAAGGGCCTGGCCGACCGCTACGAGGGCACCAACACCTCGCTGTCGCTGCCCTCGACCCGGGTGGACGCCTTCAACGTTACGCTGGCCAACGAGTTCTCCCGCAACGGACGGCGCTCGGGGCTGACCTTCGCCCCCGAGGGCGGGTCGGAGCGGATGCGCCGCGTGATCAACAAGATGGTGTCGGAGGAGGACCTCATCCGCACCGTCACCACCGCCTACGCCAGCGGCTGGCGGCAGGTGAAGCTGTACTTCATGTGCGGGCTGCCCACCGAGACCGACGAGGACGTCCTGGCCATCGCCGACATGGCCCGCCGGGTGATCCAGGCCGGCCGGGAGGCCACCGGCCGCCGCGACATCCGCTGCACGGTGTCCATCGGCGGGTTCGTGCCCAAGCCGCACACCCCCTTCCAGTGGGCCGCCCAGTGCGACCCCCGGACCGTCGACCGGCGGCTGCGCGCCCTGCGCGATGAGCTGCGCCGGGACAAGGAGTACGGCCGGGCCATCGGCCTGCGCTATCACGAGGGCGAGCCCTCCATCATCGAGGGTCTGCTGTCCCGCGGCGACCGCCGCGTCGGCAAGGTGATCCGCGCGGTGTGGGAGGACGGCGGCCGGTTCGACGGCTGGAGCGAGCACTTCTCCTACGAGCGCTGGGTGGCCTGCGCGGAGAAGGCCCTGGCCGACGAGCCCGTGGACATCGACTGGTACACCACGCGCGAGCGCGACGAGGTCGAGGTGCTGCCCTGGGACCACCTGGACGCCGGGCTGGACCGCGAGTGGCTGTGGCAGGACTGGCAGGACGCGCTGGCGGAGGTCGGGGTCGAGGACTGCCGGTGGACGCCCTGCTACGACTGCGGCGTCTGCCCGACCATGGGCACCGAGATCCAGATCGGCCCCACCGGGAAGAAGCTGCTCCCGCTGAGCGTCGTCTGACCGCCTTCCGCCGGGCGGGCGCCCGCTTGCGGCATGTCGCCGTGCCGGCCGCGTTCGCCCAGGTCAGCGGGTATGTCTCGGAAAGGGTGCGGCGTCGATGGGTACGACAGGACCCTCGGGGGCTTACCCTGTAGTCAGACGTTTTCTTCTCGATACGAGTAGGAAGGACAAAGACACTGGCACCCATGCCGGACGGTCCAGCGCCGGCTCCCGTGATCCAGCGCCTGCGCGTGCGCTACGCCAAGCGCGGCAGGCTGCGGTTCACCAGCCAACGCGATGTCTCCCGGGCCGTGGAACGCGCAGTGCGGCGCGCCGGGATCCCCGTCGCGTTCAGCGCCGGATTCACCCCGCACCCGAAGATCTCGTACACGGGTGCGGCGCCGACAGGGGTGGCCAGCGAGGCGGAGTACCTCGAACTCGGGCTCACCGACACCCGTGACCCTGCACGGGTGCGGGCCGACCTCGATGCGGCGCTGCCGCCGGGTCTGGATGTCCTCGACGTGGTTCCCGCCCCGGCGGGCACCTCGCTCGCGGACCGCCTGCAGGCGTCCGAGTGGCGGGTTCGGCTGGACGGTGTCGACCCCGGCGTCGCCGACCGGGCCGTTGCCGCCTTCATGGCCGCCGAGCGTGTCGAGGTCGAACGCCTCACCAAGAAGGGACGCCGCCGTTTCGACGCGCGCGCCGCAGTGTTCGCCTGTGAGCTGGACCGGCGCGCCCCGGAGGCGGCCGACGCCCCTTCTGCGATACTTCGAATGGTTGTTCGGCATGTCACACCTGCCGTTCGACCCGACGACGTCCTCGCCGGACTGCGACAGGTCGCCGACCTGGCGCCGCCGTCACCACCGCTGGTGACCCGGCTGGCGCAGGGGCCCCTGGACGAAGCCACCGGTGAGCTGGCGGACCCGCTGGATCCCGATCGGGAGGCCGTGCCACCGCCCGGCGGAGACGCCGGGACGGCCCACGGCGCCGCGCAGGAGCGGCCCGCGGGCACCGAGAGCGCGGACGTCGTCACCACCCGGCCTTAGAACCTCGCGCCGTGCCGGCACGGTGTGGGTTCGGGGGACGCGCGGCACGGTCACGCGCCGCCGTCCCTCCAGGGGTACGGCCGGGCCGCCTAGACGACTTTCGTCGTCGTCACCGGATCACCGTCCGGCGCACGACGACGATGACTGAACGGAGCGCTCCCGCGCGGCGCACCGCGGAACCGCCCTCCGGCGGACTCGCGGCAGCGCCCGGGAGCCTGACGGGAGAACGCCCGCATGAATGACAACGACAACGACTCGGCTAACCCCGAGACCACAGAGGAGGTCACCGGCACCACTCGGCCCGCACCGGCTCGCCGCCGCGCCAGCCGCCCCGCCGGCCCGCCCCCCGAGATAGACGACATCCCCGCGGTCCTCACCGCGCCCCTCGTCTCGGCCCCCCCGGCCGCACCCGAGACTTCCGCGGCGGCTTCCTCCCCCCGGTCCGGCGAGCCCGCCGGCCCCCAGGAGGCCGGCCCCGCCGCCCGGCCCGCCACGGCCGACGAGACCGGCCGGACCGGTGAGAGCGCGCAGAACGCCCAGGCCGCCGGGCAGCCGGCCGCAGAGGGCGACCGGACCGACGACGCCGGGACCGCCGCGCCGGAGGAGGGCGACCTGACCGCTCCGGACGCCGCGGAGGAGGCCGCCGAGGTCCCGCGGCGGACCGACGAGGAGGCCGAACGGCCCGCCGCCGAGACCGCCGGGACCGGCGACGCCGAGACGGGGGAGGACGGGCGGACCGTTCCCGCCGGCGACGCCGCCGGAGCGGACGTCGAGCCGGCGCAGGCCGACGCGGCGGAGGAGGGCGCACCGTCCCCGGACGCCCCGGCCGCCGAACCCGCCGAGGCCGCCGAGGCCGATGAGGTCGCGGAGCCCGCGGAGGCCGGTGAGACCGGCGAGTCCGACGAGGCCGGGGACGTCGGCCGGGCCGATGCGGAGGACGCCGCGGAGCCCGAAGAGGCCCTCGCGGAGCCCGAGGAGGCCCTCGCGGAGCCGGCCGGGACCGGGCAGGACGCCGATGACGCCTCCGGCGAGCCGGCGTCCGCCGAGCGGGACGCGGCGACCGAGGAGACCGACACCGTCTCCGGCGAGCCGGCCGACGAGCCCGCCGAGGCCGCTGAGATCGCAGAGTCCGACGAGGTCGCCGAGGCCGAGGCCGATGAGGACGCCGCCGAGGCCGAGCCGCCCGCGGAGTCCCGCGCCGACACCGAACCCGAGTCCGGGCCCGACGCCGAGGACCGGTCGGCGGAGGCGTCGGGCCGGACAGGGGCCGAGGGGCGGCCTCCGGTGCCCGCGGTGCCGCTGGTGCCGCCGGTCCCGACGTTCGAGACCGCGAGCGAGAGCAGCCCGGGGACGCCGGGCGGCGTGCCCGCGGTGACGTTCCAGCCGCCGATGGTGGTGTTCCAGCCGCCGCAGCCGGTGCCCAAGGCCGAACCGCCGGCCAAGCACGCCGACGTCGAGGACGAGAGCGAGGACATCGAGCCGGTCGACCTCGACGAGGACGGCGAGGCCCCCGAGCGTCCGCGTCGCCGGCGCCGCCGGGGCGGACGCAACCGCCGGTCCGCCGACAAGAGCCGCCAGAGCGCCGAGGCCGAGTCCGCCGGCGGTGAGGAGGGCGCCGAGGCCGAGCCCGCCGAGTCCGCCGAGGAGGGCGGTTCGGGCCGTTCCCGCCGACGCGGCAAGGGCGAGGCCAAGACCGAGGTCAAGGACGAGACCGAGGGCGAGGCCAAGACCGAGGAGACGGCCGAGGAGGCCGCCGGGTCCGCCGAGACCGCCGAGGAGGACGGCCGGACCGCCGAGCAGGACGCCGGGCAGACGGAGGAGGCCCAGCAGCCCACGACCGGCGGCAGTCGGCGTCGGCGTCGCCGCCGTCGCCGCTCCGGTGGCGCCGAGGCCGAGGAGCAGGCGCCCGACGACCCGCCGAACACGGTGGTGCACGTCCGGCCGGGGCGGACCGAGACCCGCGACGTCGTCGACGAGGTCCAGGCCGTCAAGGGCTCGACCCGGCTGGAGGCCAAGAAGCAGCGCCGCCGCGAGGGCCGCGAGCACGGCCGTCGCCGCCCGCCGGTGATCACCGAGTCGGAGTTCCTGGCCCGCCGCGAGTCGGTGGAGCGGATCATGGTGATCCGGCAGCAGGGCGAGCGCACCCAGATCGCCATCCTCGAGGACAACGTGCTGGTCGAGCACTATGTGGATCGCGCCAGCCACCAGTCCTACGTCGGCAACGTCTACCTCGGCAAGGTGCAGAACGTGCTGCCGTCCATGGAGGCGGCGTTCGTCGACATCGGCAAGGGCCGCAACGCGGTGCTGTACGCCGGCGAGGTCAACTGGGACGTGGCCGGGCTGGTCGGCCAGCCCCGCCGGATCGAGTCGGCGCTCAAGTCCGGCCAGTCGGTGCTGGTGCAGGTCACCAAGGACCCGATCGGTCACAAGGGCGCCCGGCTGACCAGCCAGATCTCGCTGCCCGGCCGCTACCTGGTGTACGTGCCGGACGGCTCGATGACCGGGATCAGCCGCAAGCTGCCCGACAAGGAGCGCAGCCGGCTCAAGCAGCTGCTCAAGAAGATCATGCCGGACAACGCCGGCGTGATCGTGCGCACCGCCGCCGAGGGCGCCACCGAGGAGGAGCTGGCCGGGGACATCTCGCGGCTGGCCGCCCAGTGGGAGCACATCCAAAAGCAGGCCAAGACCGCCAGCGCGCCCGCGCTGCTGCACGGCGAGCCGGATCTGACGATCCGGGTGGTCCGCGACATCTTCAACGAGGACTTCAAGAAACTGGTGGTCTCCGGCGACGCCGCCTGGGAGATGGTCTCCGAGTACGTCAACTACGTCGCCCCGCATCTGGCCGACCGGCTGGAGCGCTGGGAGTCCGACGAGGACGTGCTGAGCGTGTACCGGATCGATGAGCAGATCGCCAAGGCGCTGGAGCGCAAGGTCTGGCTGCCCAGCGGCGGTTCCCTGGTCATCGACCGGACCGAGGCGATGACGGTGGTGGACGTCAACACCGGCAAGTTCACCGGCCAGGGCGGCAACCTGGAGGAGACCGTCACCCGCAACAACCTGGAGGCGGCCGAGGAGATCGTCCGTCAGCTTCGGTTGCGCGACATCGGCGGCATCATCGTCATCGACTTCATCGACATGGTGCTGGAGAGCAACCGGGAGCTGGTGCTGCGCCGGCTGCTGGAGTGCCTGTCGCGGGACCGCACCAAGCACCAGGTGGCCGAGGTGACCTCGCTGGGCCTGGTCCAGATGACCCGCAAGCGGGTCGGCCAGGGGCTGCTGGAGGCCTTCTCGGAGGTCTGCGAGTGCTGCAACGGCCGGGGCATCCACGTCTACACCACGCCGGTCGATCACTCCTCGGACAAGTCCGGCGGCTCCGGCGGCCGTCGCCGCAAGCGCAAGGGCGACGTGGAACGCGCCGTCGAGGAGAAGCTGGCCCGCCAGGAGGCGGCCAAGCAGTCCGCGAAGCAGCCCGACAAGCAGAGCGACAAGCAGTCGGACAAGCAGGCCGACAGGGCCGCCGACGAGTCCGCCGCCGCGCAGGCCGACAAACCCGGTGACAAGGCCGGGGACAAGTCCGGTGACAAGTCCGCCGGGCAGGAGGAGGCCGCCAAGGAGGCGGAGCGGCGGGCCGCCCGGCGCGCCGCCGGTCCGCCGCCCGAGCTCGACGAGCCGGTGGAGGAGGTCGTCCAGGCCGCGGCGGAGGCGGCCCGCCCCGCCCCGTCCGCGCTGGAGCCGGTCGACGCCGACACGATCGAGCCGGTCGACCCGGGCGAGCCGGACGGTGAGCACGCCGGGGAGCAGGCCGGTGAGCAGGAGGCGGGCAAGTCCGCCGAGGGCGCCGCGAGCGGCACCGGACGGCGCCGCCGGTCCCGTCGCTCCCGCGCCAAGTCCGAGGTCGCCGAGGCGGCCGCCGCCGAGGGCTGACCGCCGCACGCCGGGCGCGGCGTGACCCGCCGCGCCCGGTTCGCGACGGCTCGAAAGCCCATGTACCATGGGCCTGTCGCGCTCTCGCGCGACCATCGAGCCATGCATCTGGACATCCGTGGGGGCTGCGACCCCGTCGCGGACGTGCCGGTGCGCCCCCGTCGTTCCCGGCGGGGTTTGGGAAAGCAGAGAGCGTACGGGGGACCGTCCCGTGCGTGCCGCCTTCGGTCGCAGCCGGAGGTAGGCCCTCAACCGAGGGCTGGTGAGGACCACGCGTGGGACCGGTTGATTCCGGAAGCACGCGCCAACGAAGGGTTTCCGCGGTGTACGCGATTGTCCGTGCAGGCGGCAGGCAGGAGAAGGTGACCGAGGGTGACGTGCTCACCGTCGACCGTCTCAAGGAAGAGGTCGGCGCCACCGTCACCTTCCCCGCCGTGCTGGTCGTCGACGGCGACAAAGTCGTGACTTCCCCGGCCGAGCTCGCCAAGTACGAGGTCACCGCCGAAGTGCTCGGCGCGGTCAAGGGGCCGAAGATCAACATCATGCACTACCGGAGCAAGACCGGGTACAAGCGGCGGATGGGCCACCGTCAGCCGTACACCCGCGTCAAGGTCACCGGCATCAAGTCCGGCAAGTGAGGAAGGGGTAACCGATGGCACACAAGAAGGGCGCCTCGTCCAGCCGGAACGGCCGGGACTCCAACTCCAAGCGCCTCGGCGTCAAGCGCTTCGGCGGCCAGGTCGTCAACGCCGGCGAGATCCTGGTCCGGCAGCGCGGCACCCGTTTCCACCCCGGCCCCGGCGTCGGCCGCGGTGGTGACGACACGCTGTTCGCGCTGGTCGCCGGGACGGTCCAGTTCGGCCGCTACCGGGGCCGCAAGGCCGTGAGCGTCATCCCGTCGGCGGAGTAATCCGCCTGCAGACAGCGTTGACCAAAGGGCGGACCACCCGGTCCGCCCTTTGTCGTTGACCACGGGCGTGCCCGGGTCCCGCCCGAGGCCCGCCCGCGAGGGACGAGGACCGGCGCACCGCGGGACCGGCGGCGGACCGGCCCGCCGGAGGCGCCACGGGCCGCACCGGGGTGGTGCGCGCGGGCTCTGGAAGTGACACGTCGATCGAGGGAGACACGATGGCCGCCGGGGCACAGTTCGTGGACCGGGTGGTGTTGCACGTCGCGGCCGGGAACGGCGGACACGGGTGCGCGTCGGTGCGCCGGGAGAAGTTCAAGCCGCTGGGCGGCCCGGACGGCGGGAACGGCGGACGCGGCGGCGATGTGATCCTGCAGGTCGACGGCAGCACCGCCAGCCTGCTGGAGTATCACCGCCGCCCGCACCGCAAGGCCGGCAACGGCAGGCCCGGCCAGGGCTCCAACCGCAACGGGGCCGACGGCGAGGACGTGGTCCTGCCCGTCCCCAACGGCACGGTGGTGCTGGACGCCGACGGGAACGTGCTGGCCGACCTTGTGGGGGAGGGCACCCGTTTCGTCGTCGCCCGCGGAGGACGCGGCGGCCTGGGCAACGCGGCGCTGGCCTCCCCCAAGCGCAAGGCCCCCGGGTTCGCGCTGCTCGGCGAGCCCGGCGAGGAACGCCAGATCGTGCTGGAGCTCAAGAGCGTCGCCGACGTGGCGCTGGTCGGGTTCCCCAGCGCCGGCAAGTCCTCGCTGATCGCGGCGCTGTCGGCGGCCCGACCCAAGATCGCCGACTATCCGTTCACCACCCTGACCCCCAATCTGGGCGTGGTGGAGGCCGGCGAGACGACCTTCACCGTCGCCGACGTGCCCGGGCTGATCGAGGGCGCCAGCGAGGGCCGCGGGCTGGGCCTGGAGTTCCTCCGGCACATCGAACGCTCCTCCACCATCGTGCACGTGCTGGACTGCGCCACCCCCGAGCCCGGCCGCGACCCGGTCAGCGACTTCGAGATCATCGAGAAGGAGCTGCGCGCCTACGACGAGGCGCTGGGCGGGGACCGCCCGCTGTCGGACCGGCCCCGGCTGGTGGCGCTCAACAAGATCGACGTCCCCGACGGGCGGGAGATCGCCGAGCTGGTCCGCCCCGAGTTCGAGCGGCGCGGGCTGCGCGTGTTCGAGGTGTCGGCGGCCTCCCACGAAGGGCTGCGGGAGCTGACGTTCGCGATGGCCGAGATGGTCGCCGCCTACCGGGCCACGCTCCCGCCGCCGGAGCCGACCCGCCTGGTGATCAGGCCCGAGCCGGTCCGCGGCGGGGAGGAGTTCACCGTCCGCCCGATGGGGGACAACACCTACCTGATCACCGGGGACAAGCCGCGCCGCTGGCTGCGGCAGACCGACTTCACCAACGACGAGGCGGTCGGCTACCTGGCCGACCGGCTGGCCCGGCTGGGCGTGGAAGAGGCCCTGGCCGAGGCGGGCGCCGAACCCGGCGCCACGGTCATGATCGGCGACGAGGACGACGCGGTCGTCTTCGACTGGGAGCCGGAGATCGGAGCGGGCGGTGACGCGGCGGTCCTGGGCCCCCGCGGCACCGACCGACGGCTGGAGGGTCGCTGAAAGAGATGATCGTTGAAGAGGCGGCGGCGTTCCGGACGAAGATCGCCCAAGCGCGCCGAGTGGTGGTCAAGGCGGGCTCCTCCTCGCTGACCACCCCGCAGGGCACCATCGACGCCGACCGCATCGACGCGCTGGTGGACGTGCTGGCGATGCAAAGATCCGCGGGACGGGAGATCGTGTTCGTCTCCTCCGGCGCGATCGCCGCCGGGCTCGGCCCGCTCGGGCTGACCCGCCGCCCGGCGGACCTGGCCGCCCAGCAGGCCGCCGCCAGCGTCGGCCAGGGACTGCTGGTGGCCCGCTACACCTCCTCCTTCGCCCGCTACGGGATCCGGGTGGGGCAGGTGCTGCTGACCGCCGACGACATGATGCGCCGCGCCCACCACCGCAACGCCCAGCGCACCCTGGAGCAGCTGCTGGCGATGGGCGTCGTCCCGATCGTCAACGAGAACGACACCGTCGCCACCGACGAGATCCGCTTCGGCGACAACGACCGCCTGGCCGCGCTGGTGTCGCACATCGTCCGCGCCGACGCTCTGATCCTGCTGTCGGACGTGGACGCCCTCTACACCGGCGACCCCCGCGAGCCGGGCGCCCGCCGCGTCGCCGAGGTGCGCGGCCCGCAGGACCTGGCCGGCGTCAAGCTCGGCGGGTCGGGCCGGGTCGGCACCGGCGGCATGGTCACCAAGGTGGAGGCGGCCCGGATCGCCGGCGGCGCGAGCGTCCCGGTGGTCCTCACCAACGCCGCCTCGGCCGCCGCCGCCCTGGCCGGCGAGCCGGTCGGCACGTTCTTCCACCCCCAGGAGCGCCGCCCCTCCACCCGCCACCTGTGGCTGGCGCACGCCACCGTCGGGCAGGGCCGCCTGGTGCTGGACCCCGGCGCGGTCGAGGCGGTGGTGCGGCGCCGCAAGTCGCTGCTGCCCGCCGGGGTCACCGGCGTGCAGGGCGACTTCAACGCCGGCGACCCGGTGGACGTGGTCGACGAAAACGGGCGCGTGGTGGCGCGCGGTCTGGTGAACTACGACGCGGGGGAGATCCCCTCCCTGATGGGGCGGTCCACCCGGTGGCTGGCCCGCGAGATGGGCCCGGAATATCAACGGGAGATCATCCACCGCGATGATCTGGTCGTGTTGGATCGAGGGCCTGACCGACAGGCCGACCGAGAAGGAGCACGGTGATGTCTGAGCGCGAGGACTTCCTGCGGGTGGCCGGGCTGGCCAAGGAGGCGGCCGCGACGCTGGCGCCGCTGCCGCGGGCGCCCAAGGACGCCGCGCTGCACGCCATCGCCGACGCCCTGGTCGAACGCTCGGCCGAGATCGTCAAGGCCAACGAGGCCGACGTGACCGCCGCCCGGGAGAACGGCACCGCCGAGTACATGATCGACCGGCTCAGCCTGGACGAGGGCCGGATCGCGGCGATCGCCAACGCGGTCCGCAAAGTCGCCGCGCTGCCCGACCCGGTCGGCGAGGTCGTCCGCGGCACCGTGCTGCCCAACGGCCTGGAGCTGCGGCAGGTCCGGGTGCCGCTGGGCGTGGTCGGGATCATCTACGAGGGCCGCCCCAACGTGACCGTGGACGCGGCGGCGCTGTGCCTCAAGAGCGGCAACGCCGTCCTGCTGCGCGGCTCCTCCTCGGCCTACAACTCCAACACCGCGCTGGTGCACGTCATGCAGGAGGCGCTGGCCGCCACCGAGATCCCCGCCGACGCCGTCCAGCTCGTCCCCGGCACCACCCGCGAGTCGGCCAAGCACCTGATGCGGGCGCGCGGCCTGGTGGACGTGCTGATCCCCCGTGGCGGAGCCTCCCTGATCAACTCGGTGGTGGAGGAGTCCACCGTGCCGGTGATCGAGACCGGGGTGGGCAACTGCTCGGTGTACGTCGACGCCGACGCCGACCTGGACATGGCGCTCGACATCCTGATCAACGCCAAGACCCAGCGGCCCTCGGTGTGCAACGCCGCCGAGACCGTGCTGGTCCACGAGGCGGTCGCCGACGCGTTCCTGCCGCGCGCCCTGGAGGCGCTGAAGGCCAAGGGCGTCACCGTGCACGGCGACGAGCGGGTCCGCTCCTACTCGAGCGACGTGGTGCCCGCCACCGAGGACGACTGGTACGCCGAGTACCTGTCGCTGGACATCGCCGCGCGGGTGGTGGGCTCGCTGGAGGAGGCCGTCGCGCACATCCGCACCTACGGCTCCGGCCACACCGAGGCGATCGTCACCGCCTCCCAGCAGGCCGCCCGCCGGTTCGTCGCCGCCGTCGACTCGGCGGCGATCATGGTGAACGCCTCCACCCGCTTCACCGACGGGGAGGAGTTCGGGTTCGGCGCCGAGATCGGCATCTCCACCCAGAAGCTGCACGCCCGCGGCCCGATGGGGCTGCCGGAGCTGACCTCCACCAAGTACGTCGTCACCGGCGAGGGCCAGGTGCGCGGCTGAGCGCCGCCCCGGCGCCCGGACCCCGCCGCGGTCCTCCGTTCCCTCGGCCGCCCCGCGGACGCCGGCGGCCGAGGGGACGCTCTGCGTCCGGCCGCCGCGGCGGGCGCCCCGCCCCGGGGCCTGCCGGGGCCGCGGCGGAAGGGCGGGCGGAGGGCCGTCAGCCCTCGTCGCGGCCCTGGCCCCGGCGTCCGGCGCGGGCGAGCAGGTCACCGGCCAGGCTCGCGGCGCCGTCGGCGATGTCGCGGAGCTTGCCGATGAACGGGTCGGCGGTCGCGTTCCAGGAGTCGCGGTAGGCCTTGGCGGCGGCGCGGATCTCGTCGGTGACCTTGGCCGAGGAGTCCTCCTCCCGGCGCGGGTAGTCGCCCGCCATGATCCGCCGGTACTCCGGCCCGTCCGCCCACTTGTCCAGCTCGGCGAACCGCACCACCGCGTACGGGTGGGACCGCTGCAGCAGGTTCAGGAACTTCAGCAGCCCGTCCCGCACGTCCCCGGCCGCGTCGTACTCGCGGGCCTGCCGGTGGAACGCCTCGACGTTCATCTCCGCCAGCCGCGACCCGCCGGCCAGCTTCATCAGCGCCCGCTTGGCCGCGTCGACGTCCTGCCCGGTCAGCAGGCCCGCCCGGTCCGCCGACAGCTCCGACTTGCGCTGCCACTCCTGCAGCCCGATCACGATCGCCCCGATCGCCAGGTTGCCCAGCGGCACCCAGGCCAGCCGCGCCCCCAGCGACGTGAGGATCAGCAGCATCGTCCGGTACACCGCGTGCCCGGACAGGATGTGCCCCACCTCGTGCCCCACCACGAATCGCAGCTCTTCGTCGTCGAGCAGGTCGATCAGCCCGGTGTTGAGCACGATGAACGGCTTGTCGGTGCCGATCGCCATCGCGTTCGGCGTCGGGTCCTGCACCACGTACAGCTCGGGGATCTCCTCGAAGTCCAGGATGTAGGCCGCGTCCCGCACCATGTCGTGGATGGAGCGGAACTGGTCGTCCCCGACCCGGACGCTGCCGCCCAGGAACATCAGCCGCAAGGCGCGTTCGCTGAACATGCCGGACAGCCGGCGCAGGACGGTGTCGAAACCGGTCAGCGACCGCAGCGCCACCAGGGCGGAGCGGTCGGCCGGATGCTCATAGGCCCGGGAGCTGATCCCGGGGAAGCGCGTGCGTGCTCGGTCCGGCGTGTTCTTCGTCATGTCCGGCATGCTAGGTCCGACGAACCTTTCCCCTTCGAGGTTCCCGATCCGCCCGTCCCCGGCCCGTTCCGGCCGTGTCCGCGATGGCCGGGGCTGCTGCGAATGCACTTTTCCGCGCTCGTTATGGTCGCCCCTATGACCAGCAAACCCGCCCGACGCCTGGGGATCATGGGCGGCACGTTCGACCCCATCCATCACGGCCACCTGGTGGCCGCCAGCGAGGTCGCCCATCTGTTCCAGTTGGACGAGGTCGTCTTCGTCCCCACCGGCCGCCCCTGGCAGAAGAGCGAACGCAAGGTCGCCTCCGCCGAGGACCGCTACCTGATGACGGTGATCGCCACCGCCTCCAACCCCCGGTTCTCGGTCAGCCGGATCGACATCGACCGGCCCGGCCCCACCTACACCATCGACACCCTGCGCGACATGCGCCGGATCCACGGGCCGGAGACCGAGCTGTTCTTCATCACCGGCGCCGACGCCCTCGCCAAGATCCTCACCTGGCGGAACGCCGCCGACATGTTCAACCTCGCCCACTTCATCGGCTGCACCCGCCCCGGCCACCACCTGTCGGACCCGGGACTGCCCAAGGGCCGGGTCAGCCTCGTCGAAGTGCCCGCCCTGGCCATCTCCTCCACCGAGTGCCGCGAACGCGTCCGCGCCGGCGAGCCCATCTGGTACCTCGTGCCCGACGGCATCGTGCAGTACATCAACAAGCGCGGCCTCTACCGCGACTGAGACCGCCGCCCCGGGCGTTCACCGGCTCCCCGCCCTCGGCCCTCCGCCGTCGCGGGGCGCGGGGAGAGGCGCACTGCCGCGTGCACGCCCTCGATCTCGCAGCCCGGCCCGAAAACCGCGCGCAGACCCCCAGGGCGATCGCCGAGACCGCGCGATCCGGCGGCCTGCGGACCGCCCCGACCCACCCGCCGTCACGGATCGGCGCGGACGCGTCCGCGCGGCGGCGTGTCCCGACCCGCGGCGGGAGCCGGCCGTCTCGCCGACGTCCGAAGACCGACGGACGCGGGTGTGATCTTTCTTGCGCACCGGCCCTCGTGATCTTTCGCGTGTGTCGCCGGAGCAGGCGGGATCGTTGCGCGGGGGCGTCGACCGGCCGCGTTCACGGGACGTGTCCGCTGTTTCCCCTCGTTTCCGGGACCGGCGGGCCGTGGAGAGCCTCCCTCCGTGGGGTCGACGGGTCCTGGAGGGCCGGGGCGCCGGACACCTCGCCCGGCACCCCTGTTCGGCCCTCGTCGGTTTCGTCGGTGGTCAGTGCGCGCGGATTCTGTGGTGTGCGGCGGCCGTGTAGACGATCTCGTGGCCGTCCCGCTGCATCTCATGGGCGATCGCCAGCCAGTGCACCAGGCACCAGGCGGTCTCCTCCGAGGTGACCACGGCCGCGGGCTGCGGTCCGGCGCCGTGAACGGCGGCGTCGCACATCACGCCGGGCGGGGCGGCGTCGACCCCGACGGCGGTCACGCCGGTGCCCCCATCTGTGCCCGGACCGGCGTTCGGACCGGTGTCCCCAGCTGTGTTCGGACCGGTGTCCGCGCTGGCGTCAGGGGCGGCGTCGGGGTCGTCGTTCGTGTCGATGTCCCCGCCGATGTCCGGGGCGGCATCTGTGCCGGTGTCCGTGCCGATGCCCTCGCCTGCGCCCAGGCCGAAGTTCGTGCCGGTGTCCATGCCGGCGTCCGGGGCGGCGTCCAGGCGCCGGTGGTGGTGCGGATGGTGGGGCGGCCGGTGCCGAACAGGGCGTCGACCTCGGCCAGGCGCCGCAGCAGGGCGGGCACGTCGTGGGCCTCGATGAGGCCGTTCCAGTGCCGGCCGCGGGTGACGGCCCAGAACGAGCGGGTGTGATGCCCGAACCAGATGACCCACCGACCTTTGGTCCGCTGCTGGAGGTCGCGGGCGATGCGATCGCCCTCGACGGGATGGATACGCTCATGCACAGCCACAGGTCCCTTCTGTGGTCAGGCCCGGGAACAACCGGCGTGTCGGCGCCGGCCCGGGCCGCTTTGCGTCTGCGGTCACAGACCTTCACTGCTGACTGTACGCATACCTGTATCGTGCTGTCACGTGATGTTTCGTAATGATGAGCATCACCGCGCGCTGCATAGCGTCAGCACGTGGACATTGACCTGGACGGACCTGAGCCGATGTACCGGCAGATCGCCGACATCATCGCCAAGCGGATCGCCGACGGCACCTATCCGCCGCGGCGGCGCATCCCGTCTGAGGCGCAGATCTGCGAGGAGTTCGGGGTGTCCCGGCGAACGGCGCGCAGCGCGTATGCGCTGCTGGCCGAGCAAGGGCTGATCGTGACCGCGCCGGGCAAGGGCACCTACGTGAAACCGCAGGAGAGCGAGGACGAGTAGGTGCCGGAGGGCGCCGGCGACGCCCCTCGGCAGCGGTGACCGGAGGAGGGCCGGCCGGTTAGAGGGCATGTGTCCGGTGCCGCCCAGGCGGGGACGTCCTATCGGCGGTGCATCGATGAGCGCGGCCTCACCCGGACCGGCGCCTTCGGCGGGACCGCGGCCCCCGAACAAACGAGACGACGCATTTCGACGCGACGCATAACCTGGTTGTGCGGCCGCCGCCGCAGACCGGATGCGGGCCAGGCGACCGTGAGACAGTAGAGCCTGGAACCGTCCGCGAACGGAGGATCACGACCGCACGTGACCGCATCCGCTAGGGCCGCCGAGCTGGTCCGGATCGCCGCCGAGGCGGCGGGTGACAAGCTGGCCGACGACATCATCGCCTACGACGTGAGCGAGCAGCTCGCCATCACCGACGCCTTCGTGCTCTGCTCGGCGCCCAACGACCGTCAGGTCCGGGCCATCGTCGAGGAGATCGAAAGGCGCCTCCGCGAGGACGCCGACGCCAAGCCCGTGCGCCGCGAAGGGGAACGCGAGGGCCGCTGGATCCTCCTGGACTATCTGGACGTCATCGTGCACGTTCAGCTTGAGGAGGACCGCGCCTTCTACGCCCTGGAACGCCTGTGGAAGGACTGCCCCACCATCGAGCTCCCCGAGCACGTCAACGCGCACGCCGCCCAGCGCGCCGCCGCCTCCGGAGGCGCCGGTGAGTGACGAGGTCGGCACGGGAGTCCGCCGTGAGCCCGGCCGCCGCCGACTGGTGCTGTGGCGGCACGGCCAGACCCCCTGGAACGTGGAGAACCGCTTCCAGGGCAAGACCGACATCCCGCTCGATGAGACCGGCGTGGCCCAGGCCGCCCGCGCCGCCCGGCTGCTGGCCGCCCTGCGCCCCACCGCAATCGTCTCCTCCCCCCTCAAGCGCGCCGCCGCCACGGCCGCCGCCCTCGCCGAGATCACCGGCCTGGAGGTCACCTACGACCAGGACCTGATCGAACGCGACGGGGGCGCGTGGGAAGGGCTCACCGGAGCCGAGATCCGGGAGCGTTACCCGGCCGAGCACGCCGTCTGGCAGCCGCCCGGCGGGGAGACCGCCGCCCAGGTCGCCAAGCGCGTCTCCGCCGCCCTGGAACGCGCCGCGGACGCCCTGCCCCCCGACGGGACCCTCGTCGCCGCCTCCCACGGCGCCGCCCTCCGGCTGGGCATGTGCGGCCTCCTCGGCTTCCCCGAGGAGATCTGGGAACGCATCGGCGGCCTGTCCAACTGCTGCTGGTCCGTTCTGGCGGAAAAGCGCGACGGCGGCTGGCGCCTCGTCGAGCACAACGCCGGCACCCTGCCCGAGCCCGTCCTCAGCGACGACCGTCCCGCCCAGGAGGAGCGGGGCGGCACCGCCGCCACCTGATCTCCGTTATTCGATTCGAGTCCACGGCCGGTGTCCTATACACTGGCCACGCGCTGCGGGATGAAAGTCCACGCAGACGCGCGGGGCTATGGCGCAGTTGGTAGCGCGCCTCCATGG
>NZ_RRYT01000046.1 GCF_006363815.1 Thermomonospora catenispora | reverse complement strand
GGCGCCCCGAACGGCGGCGTGCCGGAGCCGCCGGCCTCGCGCGGCGCCTCCTCCCGCGGTCCCGGCGCGCCGAGCGCGGGGACCCCGCCCGGCTCGGTCTCCCCGGCGCCCTCCGGACGCTCCCCGATCGCGGGCGGGTCGGGCAGGCCGTGCGGGGCGGTGCTCAGGCCGGGAGGCTCGGGCGGCGCCCCGTCGCGTCCGGGCGGTGCGAACGGCCCGAAGGCGGGCACGCCCCGGTCGGAGGCCTCCGGCGGAGAATCCGGGCGTTCCCCGGGCCGGGGGAGGTCCTGGCCGCCGGGAGGGGGCGTCGAGGCCGCAGCGGCCTCCTGAGGCCGCTCCGGGGGCAGGGGCAGGTCGGGCAGGCCGTGCGCGTGCGTCCCCCACTGCGCGGCCTCGGCCGCCGCGTCGTGGGAGGGCGGCACGCCCGGCGCCCCGGCGCCCGGGAAAAGGGGCGGCGGCTCGCCCGGCCCGGCCGGCGAGAGCAGATCGGAGAGCCCGTTCGGCGAGAACGGGGCCGGACCGCCGGGCGAGGGCTCGACGCGGTCTCCGGGCGGGGACGGCAGCCCGTTCGGGGACTCCTCCGCCGGCCCGGGGCCCCCGTTGAACGGGGGCGGCTCCGGGAGGGCGAGATCGCGGGCGGCGTCGACGCCGGCCGACGGCGCGGGAGCGGGCTCGGCGGTCGCCTGCTCGGCGGCGCGGCGGGAGTGGTCGAGACGGGCGATGGCGACCGCGTCCAGATGCATCTCGCTGGGCAGCCCGGTGTTGATCGCCAGCGACCACGAGGGGTCCGGCCAGGAGGCGGCCAGGGCGCCGAAGGACACGCGGCGGTGCGGAGGCGGGGAGGAGGGGTCCCGAGGGCTGAGCGCCGCGGTCAGCGCCTGCGCGGAGGAGAACGCCAGCACGTACGTGGCGCCGCCGATGGTGGTGGTCACCAGCTCCGGCGCGCCCGGCCCCTGCGGCAGCGGCAGCACCAGGTCCGAGCGCAGCAGCAGGTCGAAGTAGGCCGCGTGGT
Source organism: Thermomonospora catenispora (assembly GCF_006363815.1). Classification (GTDB taxonomy): domain Bacteria; phylum Actinomycetota; class Actinomycetes; order Streptosporangiales; family Streptosporangiaceae; genus Thermomonospora; species Thermomonospora catenispora. Next base: position 23,845 of record NZ_RRYT01000046.1, on the reverse strand, counting down.
CGCCGCGCTGCTTGGCGTCGGTCAGCGCGTGCTCCAGGTCGCCGGACGCCGGGTCGGCCCCCGCGACCGGCGGGGCGGCGGGCCGGAGACCGGGGGCGGCCGCGTGCGGCCCCTCCTCGGGGAGCGCGGGCGCGGACAGCACCGGGTCGGCGACCCGCGGGGCCACCGGGTCGGGGGTGGTGCGGCGCTCGACGACCCGGGAGGGGTCGGCGGGCGGGATCCCGAAGCCCAGCAGCTCGATCAGGCCGTTGCCGAGCCGGTGGAACGACTCGTACACCAGATCGGCGGGCCGGCGCACGCCCTGCACGTCGCGCAGCGCCTGCACCATCATGTCGGCCAGCCGGAAGTGGTCGCCCGGCGTGGCGTTCCCCGGCAGATCGGTCCACCAGTTGCGCGGGGTGGGGTCGCCCGGCGGCCGCCAGCCGACCTCGCGCAGCACCTCCTCGTCGGCCGGGGTCAGCAGCAGCGGCCCCTCCAGGAAGTGGTTGCTGACCGCCTCGGCGTACAGCCGGTCCGGTTCCCGCATGGCCTGGACGTAGTGCCGGCTCTCGGCGCGCTCACGGACGATGAGGATGGTGTCGCGGTCGAGACCCGCCAGCTCACGGCCGAGGCGTTGGGTGAACTCGGACCACTCCAACAGGATCACTCCTCACTGGCCAGGGGGGCTCGCGAGCGGTGGGGTCGGCTTCGTCGCGCGGGCAGGTCTGCACACCCCCGAGGGATCCGATAATCGCCGCCTCGGGAGTCTCCTGCAAACCGGAGGTCACACCGGTCTTCCATGGCGCTGGTCACATCGGCGGAGGATTGTGACGCAGTGTGCGCAGCGCACGACGCAAGGCCTCGGGGTCGTTCCCGCACCGCGCCAACACCTCGATCAGACGATGCAGGATCTGATGCCGTTCCATGCCCGCGTCCAGCAGCGCCTGTGCGGTTTCCCACAGTTGGGGCGGGTCGCCGTCCCACAGCCGGGCCGCCAGTCGTTCGTGCGCGTCCACATGCTCGGGCGCCGCGCCCGGATGCTCGAACTCGAGCATGATCCGCCGGTCGGCGGGGTCGGCCGGGTTCAGCGCGGCCAGGTCGATCCGGCCGCGCCCGGGCATGGTGTGCTCCCCGGACAGGAACGGCAGCGCGAACGCCCGGCGCGGCAGCGCCTCCAGCTCCCCGTCCGGCACCAGCCGGTGCACCACGGAGCGGTCCAAACCGAATGCCGCCGGATCCCGGTACGCCTCGGTGAACGCGCCGGTGGCGTCCCACACCGCGTCCAGCGTCGCCCGCACCGCCTGCGGGGACAGCCCCGACCGGCGGCCCGCCCAGCGCACCCAGGCGGCCAGCACGTGCGGCATCGCGTCCTGCTCGGCGGGCGACAGCAGCACCTTGCGGGGCAGCCAGTCCAGCAGGAACCGCTCGCACTTGACCGGGCTGACCCGCAGCGGCCGGCCCTGGTCCTGCTCGCAGCCGTACTCGATGATCCGGTCCACGCAACGGCCCGCGGCGGAGCGGTCCGACAGGCCCTCGGCCTCGTCGGAGGCCAGGAACCGCGCCGCCAGCATCGCCCGCCGGTCCCGCCCGTACACCGGCGGGGCGGGCAGCCGGCCGCCCGGCGGCAGCGCCCGCATCCGGGCGCGGACGAACGCGTGGTAGGCCGGGAACGTCTCCGGCACCGGCGGGTCGGCGGTCGCCCCGGTGAGCTCCAGGCCGCGTTCCAGCAGGGCCCGGGCCTGCCGCGGGTCTACCGGCTCGAACCGCATCAGCGGATTGGTCCGCTCGTCCTCCCGGCAGTGCTCCAGCACCCGGTCGACCTGCGAGGACACCCACGCGTCGCGGACCATGCCGGACCGGTTGTGGTCGACCTGGACGACCAGCGCGTGCCGGTCGGCCCCGTCGTAGCTGTAGACGCACACCAGCGTGTCCTGATCGCCGAACACGTCCCGGGAGGTGAAGCACTCCTCCGGGGCGACCATCCCGATCCGGTCCGCCCAGCCGGGGCGGGCCACCCCGCGGTCCATCAGGGTCAGCGCGGCCCGTTCGGCCATCGCCGCCTGCCGGGCGGTGCCCAGACAGGCGATCCCGGTCAGCAGCGCCAGCGCCGCCGGGGTGCCGACCCGCCCGGCGTGCTCGACCAGGCGCTCGCCGATGACCTCCTCCACGTCTCCGGCCGCCGTGCGCTGCCCCCACCAGGTGCCCAGCACCTCGCTGACGATCAGTTCGGCGTCCAGCGGGCTGCGGACGGCCAGCAGTTCCCGGGCATGCCGCAGGAGGTCGTCGAAGATGCCGGTGATCTCGTCCGGCGCCCTGCTGCGGTCCCCGGAGGGGCGGCTACGAGGGCTCACGCCTCAACCTTCTCAGACGGGATCGCATCCGTGATCGCACGGGGTCCGGCCGAACGCCCGCGGGGCACACGACGGGGCCGGACGGCGCGACGGCCGACCGGGAGGACGGTGCGGTACGGGCGGGAACGGCACATGCTCGCGGGCCCACCCTACCGTCGCCCCCGAAGGCGGGAACGCGGCGGGCCCGGCGTGTCGTGGCTCAGCGGACGGCGTCGGGGCCGGGCGCGGCGGCGCGCTCGCGCTCCCGCCCGCCCCACAGGGCGACCCGGCCGGACGGCGGCTCGGACTTGACCATCCCAATCAGGTGCTCGCGGGCCATGCGCTCGACCACCGCGGGCGTGGGCTCGACCCCCAGGTGCGTCATGCACGCCAGCACGTCGGCGACGCAGCGCCGCACGGTCTCCGCGGACAGCGGGGCGAACTCCGCCACCAGGCGCCGTGACAGCTGTTCGCGGGTCTCCTCGCGGGCATCGCCTCGCCGGTCGGCCAGCACGCGCATGCAGCACCCCCCTGATCTGCCCTGATGTGCGCCGGTCCGTCCCGGGAACACGCCCTGCGAGCGCAGGGCCGACGCGGGCTCACCGCCCATTTCAGCGTTTTCGCAGGAAGAGTCAAGGGGCGCCCGAGTGCGGAAAACCAGAATTTACAGAACGTTCCGGGCGTGGATTCGAGCGCTTGACCATAGGCGTCGGACCGTCCGAAGCGGCGACGGGGCGTCCGAGGCGGCGGCGGCCCCGGCGCATCGCCTCCGCCGCCTCCGCGGCGGCCGGCCGCGTCGGCGCCGGCGCGCGCACCGCGGACACGCCGCGGCAACATCGCGGCGACATCGCGAAAACATCGCGGACGTCCCGGGGGAGGCACCGCCGGCGCACCGGTCGCCGGGCGGGATCGGCGCGCGCCGATCCCGTTCGACTCCCGTTCGACTCCCATTCGACTTCCCACTCGACTCCCATTCGACTCCCGCCCGATGCGTCCGTCGCCGGCGCATCGACGGCGCGTCGCCGACGGCGCATCGCCGGCGCGTCGACGACGGACGGCGCGTCCTGGTTCCCCGCGTCGCTCGCGTCCGCGACGATCGATTTTCCGGCGGCCGGCCGGGCGTTCGAGGTCGCCGTCTCGTCCCGCATCGACCGTGATCGATATCGTGACCGGTGCTCCCGCGCGATCCGCCGCCCGATCCTTCGGCCGTCGAGGACGGAACCGCCGATCCGGCGGCGCGCGTCCGGCGTTCCCCCGCCGGGGCGCGGCGGCACGACATGACGGGGGACGGGCTGGAGGACCTCGATGACCGTGACGTTGCCGATCGATCCGCAGGCGAACGACCTGCTCAACCGGAATCCGCTGGCGCTGCTGATCGCCATGCTGCTGGACCAGCAGGTGCCGCTGGAGCGCGCCTTCGCCGCCCCGCACGGGCTGGCCCAGCGGCTCGGGCGCGAGCCGGACGCGGCGGAGCTGGCCGCCTGCGACCTTCGGACGCTGGAGGAGCTGTTCGCCCGCAAGCCCGCCCTGCACCGCTATCCCAAGGCGATGGCCAAGCGGGTGCAGGCGCTGTGCCGGGAGGTCGCCGAGCGGTACGACGGGGACGCCGGACGGATCTGGGCGGACGCGGCGAGCGGGGAGGAGCTGCGCCGGCGGGTGGCGGCGCTGCCCGGGTTCGGCGCCCAGAAGGCGCAGATCTTCGTGGCGCTGCTCGGCAAGCGGCTGGGGGTCCGGCCCGAGGGCTGGCGGGAGGCGGCCGGCGCCTACGGCGAGGAGGGCTCCCACCGGTCGGTCGCCGACGTGGTGGACGAAGAGTCGCTGATCAAGGTGCGCGAGCACAAGCGGCAGATGAAGGCGGCGGCCCGGGCGGCCGGCTGAACGGCCCGTCGACGCTCCGCGGGCGCCGTGCCGGACCACCGGTGCCGGAGCGTTGCGCCGCGCTCCGCCGGGGCGGAGGCGGACGCCGCGGCACGGCGGAGGGGGGCGATGAGGACGAGGAGGATCGGGCGGCCGGCGGGTGCGCCGGCGACCCCCGGGCGCGTCCGGGCGGCATAGGATCGACCGGACGGGCGTTCCGCCGTCGCGCTCCGAGCCGCGGGCGGTCCGGCGGGGCATGGGGAGGCCGGTCGCCGTTTCGGCGGCCTCGGGAGGGGTGGCCGCCGATGATCCGAACATAGTGCCGAATAGGGCTTCCCTTCGGTGCGGGACCCCCGGGATGATGAAGACCTGTTTCCGACCGGTGTTGTGATGGAGGCGGGGGCGCTAGCCTGCTCCCATTCACGCAAAGTGATGAAGACTTGCCTCACGGTACGGGCCGCCCTGCTGTACGGGAGGCTGCTGAGCATGAGCACCGCTGGCCGGCGAGCGAAGGACGCGGAGGTTCCGAAGGTGAACGCCGACGCCTCCGTTCCGCGGCCCCGGACCCTCGGGCCGGACGCCGATCCGGACGCGACCGACTCCGCCCTGCTGGCCGCGCTGCTGGGGCGGGCGCCGATGGGGGTGGCGCTGTTCGACGACGAGCTGCGCTTCCGCCGGGTCAACGAGACGCTGGCCGAGGCGCTCGGCGCCTCCTCCGACGGCCTGCTGGGCCGGCGCCCCGCTCAGGCGCTGCCCGACGAGGCGGCGGCCGCCGTGGAGGCGGCGCTGCGCCGGGTGCTGGCCGGGGAGCCCGCCGTCACCGACGTGGAGCTGGCGCTGCCGCCGGCCGGCGGGGACGACGCGCAGCCCCGCCGCTTCGCCTGCTCCTGCTTCCCCGCCGAGGGCCCCGGCGACCGCCCGGTCGGGGTCGTGCTGACCGCCATGGAGGTGACCGAGCGCCGGCTCGCCGAGGAGGCCGTGCGCCGCCGCGAGCAGCGCTACCGGTCGCTGATGGAGGCCGGCGCCCAGGTGGTGTGGGTGACCTCCGCCGACGGGACGGTGACCGACGACGCGCCCGACTGGCGCCGGATCACCGGACAGAGCCTCGAGGACTACCTCGCCGACGGCTGGCTGGGGGTGGTGCACCCGGAGGACCGGCCGAAGATCGAGGCGGCCTGGCGGAGCTGCGTGGCCGAGAACCGGCTCTTCGAGGCCACCTACCGGGTGCGCACCCGCACCGGGGCGTACCGGCACTTCGAGGTGCGGGCGGTGCCGATCTGGCAGGGCGACGCCGTGATCGAGTGGGTCGGCGCCAACACCGACGTCACCGGGCAGCGCGAGGCCGAGGAGATGCGCGGCCGGCTGACCGAGCAGCTGTCGGCGGCCGCGCTGCGCACCGCCCGGCTGCAGCAGGCCACCTCGATGCTGGCCGAGGCGCTCACGGTCAGCCAGGTGGTGCAGGTGATCACCGAGGTGGGTCGGTCGGCGATCGGCGCCGACCATTCGGCGGTGGCCCTGCTGGACGACGACAAGCTGCGGCTGAGCATCGTCGCCCCGTCCGGCCCCGACGCCGAGGGCGCCGCCGTGCCGCGGGGCACGATCCCGGTGCACGAGCCCACCGTGATGTCAGTGGCGGTGCGCGAGGGCCGCCCGTTCACCGCCGGCACGCCCGACCAGCTCCGGCTGCATCTGGGGCGGGAGGAGCCGGCCATGTTCCCCGACGAGCGCGCCTGGGTGGGGCTGCCGCTGCTGGCGGCCGGGGCGCCGATCGGCGCGTTGCGGTTCTCCTTCACCCGGCCGCGCGAGATCACCGAGGAGGAGCGGGTCTTCCTGGAGGCGCTGGCCGGCCAGTGCGCGCTGGCGGTGGAGCGGGCGCTGCTGTTCGAGCGCGAGCACAAGACCGCCGAGGAGCTGCAGCGCAGCCTGCTGCCCAGCGACCTGCCGCAGGTGCCCACCGTGCGGCTGGCCGCCCGCTACAACCCGGCGACCCGGCACGTGCAGGTCGGCGGGGACTGGTACGACGCGTTCCGGCTGCCGGACGACCGGCTGGCGGTGGCGGTCGGCGACGTGATGGGCAAGGGCGTGCTGGCCGCCGCCGGGATGGGCCGGGTCCGCAACGCGCTGCGGGCGCTGGCGCTCAACGACCCGCGGCCCGCCGCGGTGCTGGCCGGACTGGACCGGCTGTTCTCGGCCACCGAGGACGAGGAGCAGTTCACCACGGTCGCCTACGCGGTGCTCGACCCGAAGACCGGGCAGGGCACGCTGAGCAACGCCGGGCATCCGCCGCCGCTGCTGCTGGGCGGCGGCAAGCCCGCCCGGCTGAGCACGCACGAGGCGGGAACCCCGCTCGGCTGGCCCTCTCAGCGACAGCAGACAAGTTTTTCTGTCGAAACCGGCAACACTGTCGTGTTCTACTCCGATGGACTTGTGGAGAACCGTAGACGGGGGGTGGACGCCGGGCTGGAGGAACTGGTGACGGTTGCGGCGGGTGCGCCGCCGGAGGTGGTGGCCGATCCCGAGAGACTCGTCGACTTCCTGCTCGACCGGATGCTGGCCGGCTACGAGCAGGTCGACGACGTGACCGTGCTTGCCTTGCACGTCCCGCCCCGGACGGGGTGATCCAACGCGCTGACCGTACGGAGGACCACTCGGTGCCCTCTAAGGTGGTGTGGTATCGGGCAGGACTCTTCGAAGCGGGAAGCGTGGCCGTGCCAGAATGCTTGACCTTGGTGAGAGCGGGTACGCTGCGGTGCCGCGCGATCAGTCCGGCCCTGCCGAGTGCGAGCTGCTCGAGGCTCCGCCACAAGCGGGGTCATGCCCGCTGGGCACTTGGGTCATAGCCACACGTTCGTTCGAGAGGTATTTGTGTCGCCTGCAAGCTCGACCTCGAAAGCGTCAGATCTGCACGAGCACGTCATCGGGCAACTGATCGAGCGTGGACGGTCCCAGGGTTACCTCGAAGCCGACGACGTACGCCGTACGTTCGAGGAGGCCGACATCCCCGTGTCCAAGGCCTCCAGCATCTTGCGGAGCCTCAGCAAGGAGGGTGTGACCGTCATGGTGAGCGCTGCCGACTCCGCAGCGCCGAAACGCCCGCGCAAGCGCGCGGCGTCGGCGGGGCGCAAGACCAAGAGCAGAGCCAAGACCACGGCCGCCGCCAAGGAGCAGCAGGACACGGTGACGGCCGTCGTCGACGACGCGGCCGAGGGCTCCGCCGAGGCGCCCGCCACGTCGAGCTCGCGCAGCGGCACCGGCCGGGCGTCCGCCAAGAAGAAGACCTCCTCGGCCAAGAAGAGCACGGCCAAGAAGACCGCCTCGACGCGCAAGTCGGCGTCCAAGACCACCGCGTCCAAGAGCACCGCGTCCAAGAGCACGGCCGCCAAGTCCAAGACCAAGAAGACCGCGGTCGTGGACGACCCCGAGCTCGACGTCGTCGACGTTGACCTCGAGGAGGACCTCGACCTGGAGGTCGACCTGACCGACGAGGTCGCCGAGGACGTCATCGAGGACGAGCTGGAGGACGAGGAGACGACCGCGTCGGCCAAGTCCTCCGACAAGGACCTGGACGCCGACGACGACGTCCTGGTCATCACCGATGACGACGACGACGCCCCGGCCCAGCAGATCGCCTCGGCCGGCGCCACCGCCGACCCGGTCAAGGACTACCTCAAGCAGATCGGCAAGGTGCCCCTGCTCAACGCCGAGCAGGAGGTCGAGCTGGCCAAGCGGATCGAGGCCGGGCTGTTCGCCGAGGAGCGGCTGGCCAAAGAGGGCGACAAACTGTCGCAGCAGGACCGCGAGGACCTGGAGTGGATCGCCGAGGACGGCCGTCGCGCCAAGGCCCACCTGCTGGAGGCCAACCTGCGGCTGGTGGTCTCGCTGGCCAAGCGGTACACCGGGCGCGGCATGCTGTTCCTGGACCTGATCCAGGAGGGCAACCTGGGCCTGATCCGGGCGGTGGAGAAGTTCGACTACACCAAGGGCTTCAAGTTCTCCACCTACGCCACCTGGTGGATCCGGCAGGCGATCACCCGGGCGATGGCCGACCAGGCCCGCACCATCCGCATCCCGGTGCACATGGTCGAGGTCATCAACAAGCTGGCCCGGGTGCAGCGGCAGATGCTGCAGGACCTCGGCCGCGAGCCCACCCCGGAGGAGCTGGCCAAGGAGCTCGACATGACCCCCGAGAAGGTCGTCGAGGTCCAAAAGTACGGCCGCGAGCCGATCTCGCTGCACACCCCGCTGGGCGAGGACGGCGACAGCGAGTTCGGCGACCTGATCGAGGACTCCGAGGCGATCGTCCCGGCCGACGCGGTCAGCTTCACGCTGCTGCAGGAGCAGCTGCACTCGGTGCTCGACACCCTGAGCGAGCGCGAGGCGGGCGTGGTGTCGATGCGGTTCGGGCTGACCGACGGCCAGCCCAAGACCCTGGACGAGATCGGCAAGGTCTACGGGGTGACCCGGGAGCGCATCCGGCAGATCGAGTCCAAGACCATGTCGAAGCTGCGCCACCCCTCGCGGTCGCAGGTGCTGCGCGACTACCTCGACTGAGCGTCTCCCTCCGGCGCGCCGTCCCCCCGCGTGGATGGCGCGTCCGGACGGGCCGCCGCACGGGCCGCCCGCGCCCGTCGTCGCGCCTGCCGTGGGGCGGGCGTCCGCCCGGGGCGGTGCGGGCCGTGTAACACGCTGTTTACAGTGCGGTAGCTTCGGGCGAACCGGTTCTCCTTACGCTCCCCGGCATGGGAGTGATGGAGGCCGATCGGCCGCTCCGGTCCCCCGGCGCACGCCCTCGCACCGTACGCCTCGTCCGCGGTCGCCCCTGGCAGGATCCCGTGCTCGACCGCGCCGTCGACGGCGTGCGCAGGCGGCGTCTCGCGGCGGCCGCCTCCGCACTGGCGGGCAGCCGCACCGATCCCGAGCTGCGTTCCCTGCGGGTGGAGGCGCTGGCCAAGGCCGCGGCCGCCGCCGGCGGGAGCCGGGACGTGGAGTCGTTGCTGGCCGCGGACCCCCGCAACCCCGACCTGTGGCTGTGGCTGGGCCGGACCCGGGTCGAGGAGGCCTGGCGGATCCGCCCCGACGCGCGCGCCCGCTCGGTCCAGGCCACCGGATACACCGCCTACGCCCGGCGGCTGCGCTCCGCCTACGAGCCGCTGCTGCGGGCGGCCGAGCTCTTCCCCGACGATCCCGTCCCGTGGGAGTCGATGATGTGGATGGCCCTCGGGCTGGACGTGGACCGGGAGGACAAGGACGCCCTGTGGGTCGAGGCCCGCCGGCGATGGCCCACCTCCTACGGGGCGCACGTGGCCCGAGTCGTCACCCTCTCACCCCAGTGGGGCGGGACGGCGGAGGAGATGTTCGACTTCGCCCGGCTCGTCATGAGCACCGCCTCCCCGGAGGACCCCCGGGCGGCGCTGATCCCGCTGGCCTACTTCGAGTACTTCGTGCAGGAGCGGGCCGGCATCATCCGCGGCCCCGGGTCGTGGTTCGGCGCCGAGGAGCGCCGTGAGGTGGAGATCGCCGCCCGGAACTGGTTCGAAGGACGTCTGCCGCATCCTCGCACCATCGAGGCGCACAACCTCTTCGGCGCCGCCTTCTACCTCGCCCACTCGCGCCGCCCCGCCCGTCAGCACCTCATCCGCACCTGCGGACGGCCCAGCGGACTGCCCTGGAGCTATCTCGGCGAGGAGACCGAGCAGTATGTCAAGGCCTGCCGCGCCCTCAACCTGGACGTGGTGTGACCGCCGCTGTGCCCGTGCGCGGGGCGACCGCCCCGCGCCGGTGACGCCGCGAGTCCTCGACGCCGCACGACCCCGACCGGCGCGGGGCCGGCCGCGCGATCGCCGGGCCGGTCGGGTGCGAGGCCGACCTGGCGCGATGGCACGGCGCGCCGCCGCCGGCGGGAGGCCCGGCGCAGGCGAGGGCGGGCCGGGATCGATCGGGATCGACCGGGAGCGGCGCCGCGGGAACGGACAGGGCACGGGCCGGGACCGGGCGCCAGGGCCGGGACCGCCCCGGCGGCGGACGCAGAGGGCGGGCACGCGCAGACGGACGCGTGCACGCGGACACGTGCAGACGGACGCGCGGAGACGGACGCGGGGCGGGCGGACAAGCGAACGGCGGTCATCGTCTCCGATGACCGCCGTCCGGTCGCATGCTCGGGCCCGAAGCGGGCCGCCGTATCGAAGGGCTACCGCTCATCTCCGCGAACGGTGGCCGGGGTTTCCCTCAGTCGGTCGCTCTCGTCGTGGATGTCCGCCCCGGCTGCACGGAGCGACTCGCTGTACTTGCGCCCGTGGTGGGCGCAGAACAGAAGGTCGCCTCCGCCTACGAAGACCGCGCGAACGTAGGCCTGAGCGCCACAGCGGTCGCACCGGTCGGCGGCCGTAAGCGGCTTGGTCGGGGCAAGGGCTCCGGTCACGGCACCTTCCTCAGTCTCGGGGTCGGTACTTAGGACAACATCTAACCCCACCTGGGGCTTCCCAACCCGTATGCCAGTACGCCCAGAGCGGAATGGCCCCGTCCGTGACAGATGTCACATGATGTTCGAAGGCGGTCCTGCGCCGTCACATCGTCGGTCGGGCCCCTAGGATGAGCCGCGTGCGCGATCATGATCCCGCGGCCGCGCACGCCGCGGGGGAGTGACGCCGGAACATCGGGGGCGATGCGCCCGGGCGACACCCAGGCGGCGAGCCCGGGAGTGGAATGTCACCGGGCGGGGGTAGCCTTCTGCCCGATGTCCTGACCCCCAAGGAGCGCAAGCACGTTGACCGCAGCGACCGCCGAAGCACCCGCACACGAGGATCCCCACGCCTACTCCGCCCGTCACCTGTCGGTGCTGGAGGGGCTCGAGGCCGTCCGCAAGCGTCCCGGCATGTACATCGGGTCCACCGACAGCCGGGGCCTGATCCACTGCCTGTGGGAGATCATCGACAACAGCGTGGACGAGGCGCTGGCCGGTTACTGCACCAAGATCAAGGTCACCCTGCACGCCGACGGCTCCTACCAGGTCGACGACAACGGCCGCGGCATCCCGGTGGACATCGAGCCCAAGACCGGGCTGTCCGGGGTGGAGCTGGTGATGACCAGGCTGCACGCCGGCGGCAAGTTCGGCGGGGTCTCCTACACCGCCTCCGGCGGCCTGCACGGCGTCGGCGCCTCCGTGGTGAACGCCCTCTCGGCGCGGCTGGACGTGGAGGTCGACCGGGACGGCCACACCCACGCGATGAGCTTCCGGCGGGGCGTGCCCGGCGAGTTCGCCGCGCCCGGCCCCGAGCGCCGCTTCCGCAAGAGGTCCGGGATGCGGAAGATCGCCGAGATCTCGCCGGACGTCACCGGCACCCGGGTCCGGTTCTGGCCGGACATGCGCATCTTCCTTAAGGACGCGGTCGTCGACGGCGAGCTGGTGATGGACCGGATGCGCCAGACCGCGTTCCTGGTGCCGGGGCTGGAGATCACCGTCCGGGACGAGCGCGGCGAGGAGCCGGTCGAGGAGACCTTCAAGTTCGAGGGCGGGATCGGCGAGTTCTGCTCCTACCTGGCCAAGGACGAGCCGATCTGCGACGTGATCCGCATCCAGGGCAGCGGTCACTTCACCGAGACCGTGCCGGTGCTGGACGAGCAGGGCCACCTGACCCCCACCGACGTGTCGCGCACCCTGGACGTGGACGTGGCGCTGCGCTGGGGGACCGGCTACGACACCGTCTGCAAGTCGTTCGTCAACGTCATCGCCACCCCCAAGCACGGCACCCACGTCACCGGCTTCGACCGCGCCCTGGTGCGCACCATCAACGAGCAGCTGCGCTCCACCAAGCTGCTGCGCGCCAGCGACGAGCCGGTCACCAAGGACGACATCCTGGAGGGCCTGACCGCCGTGGTCACGGTCCGTCTGCCCGAGCCGCAGTTCGAGGGGCAGACCAAGGAGGTGCTGGGCACCTCGGCGGCCACCCGGATCGTCTCCCGGGTCGTCGCCGAAGGGCTGAAGGAGGCCTTCGACAACCCCAAGCGGGGCGCCCGCCAGCAGATGCGCGCGGTGCTGGAGAAGATCGTCGCCGCCGCCAAGGCCCGCATCGCCGCCCGCACCCAGCGCGACAACCAGCGCCGCAAGAACGCCCTGGAGAACTCGGCCCTGCCGGCCAAGCTGGTGGACTGCCGCACCACCGACGACCGCAGCGAGCTGTTCATCGTGGAGGGCGACTCGGCGCTGGGCACCGCCAAGCTGGCCCGCGACTCGGAGTTCCAGGCCCTGCTGCCGATCCGCGGCAAGATCCTCAACGTGCAGAAGGCCTCCACGGCCGACATGCTCAAGAACGCCGAGTGCGCCGCCATCATCCAGGTCGTCGGCGCCGGCTCCGGCCGCACCTTCGACCTGGACTCGGCCCGCTACGGCCGCATCATCCTGATGGCCGACGCCGACGTCGACGGCGCGCACATCCGGTGCCTGCTGCTCACGCTGATCTACCGCTACATGCGTCCCATGCTGGAGGCGGGCCGGGTCTTCGCCGCGGTGCCCCCGCTGCACCGCATCCAGCTCCTCAACCCCAAGAGGGGGCAGGACAAGTACGTCTACTGCTACACCGACGCCGAGCTGCGCAGGAAGCTGGTGGAGTTCGAGCGCCGCGGCATCCGCTGGAAGGAGCCCATCCAGCGCTACAAGGGCCTCGGTGAGATGGACGCCGACCAGCTCGCCGAGACCACCATGGACCCCCGGCGCCGGATGCTCCGCCGCATCCGCATCCAGGACGCCGAGGAGGCCGCCCGCATCTTCGACCTGCTGATGGGCAGCGAGGTGGCCCCCCGCCGGGAGTTCATCGCCGCCGGCGCCGCCGAGCTCGACGCCGACCGGATCGACGCCTGACCCGCCCGGCCTCCCTCCGGTGAGGCCCCGGCGAGGTCCGCCCGGTGCGGCGGGCGTCCGCACCGGGCGTCGGCCCGCCCTCGGCGCCGCCGCGGAACGGACGGGGTTCGAAGCGGGGGAGGCGGGGGTACCTCGGGACCGCGGGGATCAGGTTCGGCGCGGTCGACGGGGGGCCGGGGATGAGCGGGTCCGTGAACGCCGCCACCGGAGCGTTGCGGCGGGTCATCGGGCGCAGGACGCTGGCGCTGTTCGTGGTGGGGGACATCCTCGGCGCCGGCATCTACGCGCTGGTGGGAGAGGTCGCCGGGGAGGTCGGCGGGGCGATCTGGCTGCCGTTCCTCGTCGCCTTCGCGCTGGCGGCGCTGACGGCGACCAGTTACGCCGAGCTGGCGGGGAAGTATCCGCGGGCGGCGGGCGCGGCGCTGTACGTCAACAAGGCGTTCGGGGCGCCGTTCGTGACGTTCCTGGTGGCGTTCACGGTGATGATGAGCGGCATCACCTCGGCGAGCGCGGCGGCGCGGGCGTTCGGGGGGCGGTATCTGGCGGAGTTCGTGACGCTCCCGACGCTGGTGGGGGCGCTGTTCTTCCTCGTGGTGGTCACCGCGGTCAACTTCGCCGGGATCTCCGAGTCGACCCGGGTGAACGTGGTGTTGACCGTCATCGAGGCGTTCGGCCTGCTGGTGATCGTCGCGATCGGCGCGTGGGCGCTGCTGACCGGGGACGGGGAGCCGGGACGGGCGCTGGAGTTCCATCCGCACAGCGGGGCGCTGATGGGGACGCTGGGCGGGACGGCGCTGGCGTTCTATGCGCTGCTGGGCTTCGAGGACTCGGTCAACCTCGCCGAGGAGGCCAGGGACCCGGCGCGGGACTTCCCGTACGCGCTGTTCGGCGGGCTGGCCACGGCGGTGGTGATCTACGTGGCGGTGGCGTTCACCGCGACCATGCTGGTGCCGACCGAGCGGCTGCGGGCCTCCACCGGGCCGCTGCTGGAGGTGGTGGAGGTGGCGGGGCTGACGTTCCCGCCGCCGCTGTTCGCGCTGATCGCGCTGCTGGCGGTGGGCAACACCGCGTTGATCAACATGATCATGGCGTCCCGGCTGGTGTACGGCATGGCGCGGGAGCGGATCGTGCCGGCCGTGTTCGCGGTGGTGCACCCGACCCGCTCGACCCCCTGGCCGGCGATCCTGTTCACGGTGGCGCTGGCGGTGCTGCTGGTCAGCACCGGCGACGTGGGCGGGCTGGCCGACACCACGGTGCTGTTGCTGCTGTGCGTGTTCGCGGTGGTGAACATCTGCGTGCTGGTGCTGCGCCGGGACCGCGTGGAGCACCGCCACTATCGGGCGCCCACCTGGATGCCGGTGCTGGGCGCGGTCGCCTGTCTGTTCCTGGCCTCCCCGCTCACCGGCCGGGACGGCGAGGTCTATCTGCGCGCCGGCATCCTGATCGCGCTGGGCGCGGCACTGTGGCTGATCAACCGGATCATCGTGGGCAAGGTCGACCGCATCGACCCCGCCAAGATCTCCACCGATCGCTGAGGCCGCCGGGCCGTCCCCGCCCGGCGAGGCGGCGAGGGCGCGCCGCCGGCGTCGCGGGACGGAGGCGGCGTCAACGGCGGTGCGGCGGAGGTTCTGGAGATCGTCAAACCCCGTGCCGTGACGAATTCTTCACTTAGTGTGATCATAAAGTCGCAAGGCGCTGTGATGGGGCGGTACGGGGTTGGACGAGGCGTTGGCGCAGACCGAGATGATCGCGGACTATCTGCGCGCTCAGGCCCGCCGGCGGATCGAGGTCGTCGACGAGGGGGACTGCGGGCGCAACGCCCGGGCGGCCGTCGCGCTGATCGACGCGGCGGTGTACGCGGCCCTGCTCGATCCGCGGGACCCCGTGGTGCGACGCCTGGCGGCGGCGGGATGCTTCGCCGGCGGACGCTTCGACCCCGGGGCGGAGGGCGAGCTGATCGTCCGCTGCCATGGGGCCGTCCGCGGGGCGGGGCCGGCGCGTCTGCTGGAGGCCGTGGCGTCCGCCGCCGAGCGGGCGGCCCGACACGGCCCCCGCTCGATGTCCGCCTGACGTCCCTCCCGATGTCGGCCTGACGCCGCCCTGGCCTCGGGCCTGATGCCGGCCTGATGTCGGCCTGAACGCCGCCCGCCCGGCCCGGCGCCCCGGCCGGGCGGATTCTCTTCTCGTCCTCTCGTCCTTTCGGCCTCTCGGGCTCGCGGGCCGGCGGGAGACCCCGGACGGTCACGGTCGGGCGCCGGCGGACCGGCGCCCGACGCGGTGCGCCCATCGGCCGGGACGGGTCTCAGGACGGCTCGTTGCCCGGCTTCCACTTGATGCCGCAGCCCAGGCTGGGGGTGTGCGGCTCGGGGACCGGCTCGCCCGCCAGCACCCGGTCGAGGGCCGCGCGCAGGGAGGAGCCGTCGGAGGGCACGTCGTTGCTCGGCCGCGCCCCGTCGAACTCGCCTCGATAGGCCAGCCGCCGGTCGCGGTCGTAGAGGAAGAAGTCCGGCGTGCAGGCGGCCCGGTAGGCCTTGGCGACCTCCTGGCTCTCGTCCACCAGGTAGGGGAAGGTGAACCCGGCCCGCTTGGCCTGTTCGCGCAGGTGCTCGGGGCCGTCGTCGGGATAGTTGGCGACGTCGTTGCTGCAGACGGCGACGGCCGCCAGCCCCTTGCCCTGGTATTCGGCGATGACCTCGCCCAGGGCCGACTCCACCCGCCGCACGTACGGGCAGTGGTTGGACAGGAACATCACCAGCAGCGCCGGCGCGTCGGACAGGTCCTTCAACGAGACCGTTCCGCCGTCGACCGCCGGGAGCGTGAAGTCCGGCGCCGGCGAGCCGAGCGGAACCATGAACGAAGCGATGGCCATGTCACCATCCTCGCACCGGGCCCGTTCCGCCCGCCCGGCGGCGGGCGGAACGGGAGAGGGCCGGGGGAGCGGGGCCGTCGCCGCCGGCGAGGGAGCGGGCCGACCGGTCGCCGGCCGCGCCCCGCGGCGGACGAGCGGTGGACGGCCCGCGCGTCCCGCGCCTCCGGCCCGGCGTCACCCGCCGGTGATGGCGCTCAGCATGGCGGTGACGTGCTCCTCGGCGGCGGCCTTGGTGACGCCCGCCTCCGAGAGCGGACCCTGGCCGTTCTCATGCTCCAGCAGGGCCAGCAGCATGTGCTCGGTCCCGATGTAGTTGTGGCCCAGCCGCAGCGCCTCCCGGAAGCACAGCTCCAGCGCCTTGCGGGCCTGTGCGTTGTAGGGGACGACGCCGGGCGGATCGTCCACGGCCGGGCCCAGCCGCGAGGTCGCCGCCTGCCGCACGGCGTCCAGGGCGACGTCCTGGGCGGTGATGGCCTTGGCGGCCAGGGACTCGGGGTCGTGCAGCAGCCCCAGCACCAGGTGGTCGGGGGTGACCTCGGCGTTGCGGGCCTGCTGGGCGGCAGTGTGCGCCGCCATCACCGCCTGCTGGGCGCGGGGGGTGAAGCGGCGGAACCCCTCGTTGGGGTCCATGATCGTGGCCTCGTCCTTGGGGACGAAGCGCTTTTGCGCCGCCTGCTTGGAGACCCCCATGCTGCGGCCGATCTCCGTCCAGGACTTGCCGGCTCGCCGGGCCTGGTCGACGAAGTGCCCCACCAGGTGGTCGGCGAGCTCGCCGAGGTGGTCGGCGGCCAGGACCGCCGAGGACAGCTGCTCGAGCACGTCGGAGTGCGCTCTCTTGATGGACTCGATCAGATCGTCGAGCCGGATCTGTGGCTGGGTCATGCGTCAACTGTAGGTTGACGGTCGTCGATGCGTCAACCAGTGGTTGACGATCATATTTTTCCTACCTAAATAGTTGACTTCTTCGCGAAGGGCGACTTACGCTCATGCCGTGCCGTCGAACCAGCGCCTGACCAGCCGAGGCCATGTGGACTACTGCCGCGTGGCCAGCGCCCTCTGTACGCGCTGACCGCGCCGCGCGGCGACGCCGCGCGTCCCCCCGCTCTCACGCCGCATCCGTCGTGCGGACGTCGCCGCGGCGCCAAGCCCCCTCGTCGCGCCGCGGCGACGCCCGCCACGCTCGCCCCGTGCACCGCAACCGACTCGAAAGGTGCGTGCCGATGACGGTCGCCCCCACTTCCTCCCTGCTCACCGATGAACTGCTGGACCGTTTCGGCGATCGCGCGGACGGCTACGACCGCGCCAACGCCTTCTTCACCGAGGACTTCGACGAGCTGCACCGGAACGGATATCTGCGCATCGCGGTCCCGACCGAGTTCGGCGGGTTCGGGCTGACCCTGCCCCGGGTCGCCGCCGAGCAGCGCCGGCTCGCCCAGCGCGCCCCCGCCACCGCGCTGGCCGTCAACATGCACCTGTACTGGACCGGAGTGGCCGCCGACCTGTACCGCGCCGGCGACGAGTCGCTGACCTGGCTGCTGCGCGAGGCCGTCGAAGGCGAGGTGTTCGCCGCCGGGCACGGGGAGCCCGGCAACGACCGGGACCTGGAGTACGCGCTGACCCGCGCCGCGCCCGTCGACGGCGGCGGCTACCGCTTCACCGGCCACAAGATCTTCACCTCGCTGAGCCCGGTGTGGACCCGGCTGGGCGTCCACGGGCTCGACGACTCCGACCCGCTCGCCCCCAAGGTCGTGCACGCCTTCATCGACCGGGACGCCGACGGCGTCCGCATTGAGGAGACCTGGGACACCGTCGGGCAGCGCGCCACCCGCAGCGACGACACGCACCTGGAAGGGGCGCTCGCCCCGCCCGAGCGGGTCGCCCGGGTGCTCCCGGCCGGACCCACCACCGACCCGTTCGTGGCGTCGATCTTCGCCTGGGCGGAGGTGCTGTTCGCGAGCGTCTACTACGGCATCGCCCGCCGGGCGCTGGACCTGGCGATCGAGACCGCCCGCACCCGCACCTCCCTCAAGCTCGGCGGACGCCCCCGCGCCCACGACCCCCACGTGCAGTGGTCGGTCGCCGAGGCCACGATCGAGCTCCACGGCGTGCTCGCCCACATCGAACGGGTCGCCGAGGACTGGGCCGCGGGCGTCGACCACGGCGACTCCTGGCCGACCCGGCTGGTCTCGGTCAAGTACCACGCCACCGAGAGCGCCAAGCGCGTCGTCGACCACGCCCTCAAGGTCGCCGGCGCCCGGTCGCTGCGCACCGGCGAGCTGTCCCGCCTCTACCGCGACGTGCTGGCCGGGACCTTCCACCCGGCCAACACCAGCGCCGCCCACGAGATCGTCGGCCGGGCCGCGCTCGGGCTCGACGCCGCCGAGTGACGACGGCGCCGGGCCCGTCGCCCGACCCGGAGTTCTTCGACCGGGGCGGCTGAGCCCCGGATGACCGCCGCTCCCGTCGGCCCCGCGGAGCGGCGAGGCCGGGGTGCGGCCGGGCGCGGCGGACGGGCCCAGGACGTGCCCGAGCGGCACGCGACCGCGCACCGGCCGCACCTGCTCGCCCGCGGCCTCGACGGGCGCGGGCGGGAGGCCCACCGCGCGCACCGACGACCCGGACCGGAGTCCGCGTCCGCACCGGTCCGGGCACGGGGGAGCGCCACCGGGCCGGCGAGGACTCTCCTCGCCGTGGGCGCTCTCCGGCCGCCGGGAGCGGCGAACCGTTGAGGCGGACTTCGGGGTGGGGCCGCCGGTCCGCCGCTCCCGGCCCCTTGGACCGTTCACCGGAACTTCACCGGAACTGCACCGGAATTCGCTCACGTGGAGGCGCGGCAGCTCATGACACATGTGATCCGCGACGACGCCGAGGCGGTGGAGGTCGCCCGGCGGCTGGCGGACCGGCTTCACCGACCAGGTTGATGAGATCATCGCGCTCCTGAACGGCGTCTCCCGGACCGCGGACGGACGGGAGGCCCACGCGGTCCCCGGCGAGGGCGCCATCCCCTGCCCGCCCCGCGGGAGGCGGCCGCCCACCGCCGGTCCGACTCATGACCACGCCGACCGGGTCCGCTCTCAGGACCTGCTCGCCGCCGCCTGGTACGACCGGTGACCGGCGGGTGACCGGGCGGTCCGCCCGAGGCCGGACGGCGGAGCCTTGTTCCCGCCCTCCGGATCGGACGTGCACTGCGCCTGATCTACGGGGATTCGTCGGATGCGGTCAGAACGAGTCGGTGCGGACCGATCGGATTTCGTCGTTCTTCTGTCGGTCCCATCCAGTACGTTCCGTGTGCGAGCCGACACGGAAAGCATGACAGGGGAACGGGAGACGATAAAGCCATGGCCCTTGCCACGGTCCAGGAGGTGGCTCACGGGATGGACGAGCAGTCCACGCGCCGGCGCATGGAGGAGATCTACGAGTCGATCGGTGAGACGGTCCTGCGGGTGGAACTGCTCGAGGGGCGTGTCGTTGTGAGTCCACCGCCGGTCGGGCTGCACACCCTCATCGTCTTTGGCTGAGCGACAAGCTCTACGACTGCTGCCGGGAACGCGGCTGGAACCGCTTCGTGGACGGTGCGGTCGAGCTTCCGGCCACCTCTGACCGGGGCAAACCGGATCTGTACGTCTGTCCGGCGGACGAGTCGGCTTACGGCCGATGGCTCACCCCGGCCGAGGACGTGCTGCTGGCGGTCGAGGTGGTCTCGCCTTCCAGCAGGCATGACGACTACGAGACCAAGCGGGACGCCTACGCCCGCAGCGAGATTCCCCTCTACCTGATCGTCGGCCCCCGGGAGGCCCGGGTCACGCTGCACGCGGGACCGGGGCCGGACGGCTATTCGCGGATGACGACCGTGCCGATCGGCGACAAGCTCGACCTGCCCGAACCGTTCGGGATCACCGTGGACACCGGCACCATGCCGGGACGCCCGAAGGAGGCGTGAGGGCGGCGAAGGCCTCCGCGGGCCGGCGAGGGCCGGCGCGCCGGTCCGCCGCTCCCGTGACCGGTCGGTCACGGGAGCGGCGGCGAGCGGCCGTCACGTCGCAGGCGCCTCGTCGGCCGGGGGCTCGTCGGCCGGGGCCGCCGGAGCGGGCGGGGACTGCGGGCCGACGGGGCCGCCGACCGCGGCGACGGGGGCGGAGAGGCGTTCGCCGGAGCCGTCGCGGCGGCCGAGCGCGGCGGGGACCTCCAGCGGCTGGCCGGTGGAGGAGCAGGCCCGGACCGGGGCCGGACCCGCCCAGGCCATCAGCAGGGCGTCCTCGCCCTTGAGGAAGCGATGCGAGCGGACGCCGCCGGTGGCGCGGCCCTTGGGGGGGAAGTCGGCGTAGTCGGAGACCTTGATGCCGCCGGCGTGCGTGCCCGGCAGCGCCGACGAGGAGCCCGACACGGTCACCACCCGGGACTCGCGGGACGGGTCCACCGCGCCGAACCAGATGACCCGGGCCCCGGCCGACAGCTTGATCCCCGCCATGCCCCCGGCCGGGCGTCCCTGCGGACGGACGTTGGCGGCGCGGTACCGCAGCAGCTGGGCGTCGTCGGTGATGAACACCAGATCGTGGTCTTCCGACAGCAGCTGGACGGCGCCGACCACCCGGTCGCCCTCCTTGAGGGTGATCACCTCGAACTCGTCCCGGTTGGCGGGATAGTCCGGCACCACCCGCTTGACCACGCCCTGCTCGGTGCCCAGCGCCAGGCCCGGCCCGTCGGAGGTCAGCGCGGCCAGGCCCACCACCGTCTCGCCGTCCTGCAACGCCACGTACTCGCTGAGCGGCGCCCCGCCCGACAACGACGGCGAGGCGGCGTCGGCCGGCAGCGCGGGCAGGTCCAGCACCTCCACCTTGACCATCCGGCCGGCCGAGGTGATCAGGCCGATGTCGCCGCGGGTGGTGGCGGGCACCACCGCGGCCAGCACGTCGTGCGGGGCCCGGGGGCCGTCGGCCGGCGGCGGCTCGGCGCCGACGGTGCGGGCCAGCAGCCCGGTCGCCGACATCAACACCAGGCACGGCTCGTCGGCGACCTCCAGCGGCACCGCCGCGGCGGTGGTCTGACCGGAGGACTCCAGCAGCACGGTGCGGCGCGGGGTGCTGTACCGCTTGGCCACCGCCGCCAGCTCCTTGGACACCACCCGGCGCAGCTTCTTGTCCGACTCCAGGATCGCGGTCAGCTCGGCGATCTCCTTGGAGAGCTGCTCGGCCTCCTTCTCCAGCTCGAGGCGGTCGTAGCGGGTCAGCCGGCGCAGCGGGGTGTCCAGGATGTGCTGGGCCTGGATCTCCGACAGCTCGAAGACCTGCATCAGCCGCTGCTTGGCCTGCGCGGAGTCGTCGCTGTTGCGGATGATCTGGATGACCTCGTCGATGTTGAGCAGCGCCACCTGCAGGCCCTGGACCAGGTGCAGCCGGTCCTGCCGCTTGCGGCGGCGGAACTCGCTGCGCCGCCGCACCACCTCGAGGCGGTGGTCCACGTACACCTGGAGCAGTTCGCGCAGCCCCAGCGTGCGCGGCTGGCCGTCGACCAGCGCCACGTTGTTGATGCCGAACGTCTCCTCCATCGGGGTGAGCCGGTACAGCTCGGCCAGCACGGCCTCGGGGTTGAAGCCGTTCTTGACCTCGATGACCAGCCGCAGCCCGGTGGACCGGTCGGTGAGGTCCTTCAGGTCGGAGATGCCGGTCAGCTTCTTGGCGTTGACCAGGTCCTTGATCTTGGCGATGACGCGCTCGGGCCCGACGCCGTAGGGCAGCTCGGTCACCACGATGCCCTTGCGGCGGGGGGTGACGTTCTCGATCCGCGCGGTGGCGCGGATGCGGAAGGTGCCCCGGCCCTTGGCGTAGGCGTCGCGGATCCCGTCCAGGCCCACGATCATGCCGCCGGTCGGCAGGTCGGGGCCGGGCACGAACTGCATCAGCTCCTCGAGCGTGGCCTCGGGGTGCTCCAGCAGATGCCGGGCCGCGGCGACCACCTCGCCGAGGTTGTGCGGGGCCATGTTGGTGGCCATCCCGACCGCGATCCCCGACGCCCCGTTCACCAGCAGGTTGGGGAACGCCGCCGGGAGGACCTCCGGCTCGGTCTCCTGCCCGTCGTAGTTGGGCCGGAAGTCGACGGTGTCCTCGTCGATCGACTCGACCAGCAGCATCGCCTCGCGCGACAGCCGGGCCTCGGTGTACCGCATGGCGGCGGGCAGGTCGTCGCCGCCGAGCGAGCCGAAGTTGCCGTGCCCGTCGACCAGCGGCATCCGCATCGCCCACGGCTGCGCCATGCGCACCATGGCGTCATAGATGGCGCTGTCGCCGTGCGGGTGCAGCTTGCCCATCACCTCGCCGACGACCCGGGCGCACTTGACGTGGCCGCGGTCGGGCCGCAACCCCATCTCGTTCATCGAGTACAGGATCCGGCGCTGCACGGGCTTGAGCCCGTCCCGGGCGTCCGGCAGGGCCCGGCTGTAGATGACCGAGTAGGCGTACTCGAGGAAGCTGCCCCGCATCTCCTCGGAGACGTCGACGTCGACGATGTTCTCCTCGAAGTCGGGCGGGGGAGGGGCTGTGGATCCGCGTCGTGCCATGTCCCTCATTGTCGCCGGTCCCGGGGACAGTATCGGCCAGCGCGCCCCCCGTGCCCGCGCCGGCCGCCCCGTGGCACATTGGTACATCCCCTGACACACCGGCCGACGGAGGTGGCGATGTCGCTCGCCGATTTCCAGAACGAGATCTATCTGAACGGGCTCGGCGACGTCCGGCCCGCGCTGCCCACCGACCTGAGCAGGCTGGAGGAGGTGGCGCGGGAGCGGCTGTCGCCCGAGGCGTTCGGGTACGTGGCGGGCTCGGCGGGCAGCGAGGCGACCGCGGCGGCCAACCGCGCGGCGTTCGACCGGTGGCGGATCGTGCCGCGGATGCTGCGGGACGTGTCGCGGCGGGACATGGCGGTGGAGGTGCTCGGCACCCCGATGCCCGCCCCGATCGTGGTCGGCCCGGTCGGCGTGCTGTCGATCCTGCACCCGGACGGGGAGCCGGCCGTGGCGCGCGCCGCCTCGGCCCTGGGCGTGCCCATGGTGCTCAGCTCGGCGTCCTCCTACTCCATGGAGGAGGTCGCCGAGGCGAGCGGGGACGGGCCGCGCTGGTACCAGCTGTACTGGCCCAAGGACCGGGAGCTGGCCGCCAGCTTCCTGAAGCGCGCCGAGGCGGCCGGCTACACGGTGCTGGTGGTCACCCTCGACACCTTCACCATGGGCTGGCGCCCCCGCGACCTGGACAACGCCTACCTGCCGTTCCTGCGCGGCATCGGCGTGGCCAACTACTTCAGCGACCCGGTATTCCAGAAGGCGGTCGGGGGACCGGTCACCGACGCCAACCGCGACGCGGCGCTGCTGCACTGGGTGGCCAACTTCGGCGACCCCTCCCTGACGTGGGAGGACCTGGCGTTCCTCCGGGAGCGCTGGGACGGGCCGATCGTGCTCAAGGGGATCCTGCACCCCGACGACGCCCGCCGCGCGGTGGACGCCGGCATGCAGGGCGTGGTGGTCTCCAACCACGGCGGCCGCCAGGTGGACGGCGCCGTCGCCGCCCTGGACGCCCTCCCGGGCGTCGTCGAGGCGGTGGGGGACCGGGCCGCGGTGCTGTTCGACAGCGGCGTCCGCACCGGGGCGGACGTCGTCAAGGCGCTCGCCCTGGGGGCCGACGCGGTGCTGGTGGCCCGCCCCTACGTCTACGGGCTCGGCCTCGCCGGCGAGGCCGGCGTGCGGCACGTGCTGCGCTGCCTGCTGGCGGAGACGGAGCTGACCGTCATGCTCGCCGGCTACACCGGCCCCGGGGAGCTGACCCCCGACGCGCTGGCGCGGGTCTGACCCGCGGGAAAGCGCCTGAGACGGTCGGCGCGGCGGGGACGGGCGGCCCCGCCCCGCCGCAGGCGCGGGGCCCGTGGATCCGCCGCCCCGCCTCGCCGACGGGGCGCCGCCGACGCGGGTCTCGC
>NZ_RRYT01000045.1 GCF_006363815.1 Thermomonospora catenispora | reverse complement strand
CGCCCCGAACCGGAGCATCAGCCTCCCGCCGGGCGCGGCCTCGACCAACAGGGCCTCGCTCACGCCCCCTCCTCGGCTTCCCTCCTCGTCGCCGTCGGTCCGCTCTCCTTGGACCGCGGCGCATGATCGTCCCGTTCCGGGTCCGGCCGAGAATTCCCACCGTGTCATGACGTGTACGCACCGTGACCGGCCGCAGGTGGCGGCGCGCATGCCGGGTTCGGGCGGCGTGTCGGATCGTCGTGGCGGGGTACACGGTGGCGGTGGCGCGTACCGGATCGGGGCCAAAGCCCGTAACCTCGGGAGCGACGACACCCGCCCGGGGGTCGGGGACGGGCCCTGCAGCGGGCCGTGATGGAACGGAGTAGCCGTGGAACCCGGTGGTCAGCTCAACATCCAGCAGCTGATGGAGCAGGCGCAGCGCATGCAGCAGCAGCTGTTCAGCGCGCAACGTGAACTCGCCGAGGCACAGGTGGAGGGCACCGCGGGCGGCGGGCTGGTCACCGCCACCGTCAACGGGCAGGGCGTGGTCGTGGGGCTGAAGATCGACCCCAAGGCGATCGACGTCGACGACCCGGCCGACACCGCCGAGACCATCGCCGATCTGGTGTTGGCGGCCATCCGGGACGCCGGTCGCGCCGTGGCCGAGCTGCAGGCGGAGAAGATGGGTCCGCTGGCCCAGGGCCTCAGCGGCGGGCTGCCGGGGATGCCCGGCCTGCCCGGGATGTAGCCCGTCACCGACACCGCCGAACGAACACCGCCGAGGGAGGGACCCGCGTTGTACGAGGGGGTCGTCCAGAACCTCATCGACGAGCTGGGCAGGCTGCCCGGCGTCGGCCCCAAGAGCGCGCAGCGGATCGCCTTCCATCTGCTGGCCGCGGATCCGGCCGATGTGGAGCGGCTGGCCACGGCGCTCCGGGAGGTCAAGGACAAGGTCCGGTTCTGCCGCATCTGCGGGAACGTGGCCGAGGAGGAAGAGTGCCGGATCTGCCGGGATCCGCGCCGCGACCCGGCGGTGATCTGCGTGGTCGAGGAGTCCAAGGACGTCGTCGCCATCGAGAAGACCCGCGAGTTCCGGGGTCGCTACCACGTGCTGGGCGGGGCGATCAGTCCGATCGAGGGGGTCGGTCCCGACGATCTGCGGATCCGCGAGCTGATGCAGCGGCTGGCCGACGGTTCGGTCACCGAGCTGATCCTGGCCACCGATCCCAACCTGGAGGGCGAGGCCACCGCCACGTATCTGGCCCGGCTGGTCAAGCCGATGAACATCAAGGTCACCCGCCTGGCCAGCGGCCTTCCCGTGGGCGGCGACCTGGAGTACGCCGACGAGGTCACCTTGGGACGCGCATTCGAAGGACGGAGGCTCCTCGATGTCTGACATCCCGCTCCAAAGCACCACCAGCCCCGAGGAGTGGCAGATCCTCGCCGAGCGGGTCGCCGCGCACGTCCGCGGTTATCTCCGCGGCCTGGAGGGGGTGGCGCGGGGTGAGGCGGGCTCCCGTGCGGTCCCCCTGCTGCTGCTGGAGGTGTCCCAGGTGATCCTGGCCGGTGCGCAGCTCGGCGCCAGCACCGATGTGATCCCGCCGGACAACTGGGAGCCCGAGCTGGGCCCCGATCCGGATCTGGACGACATCCGCACCGGCCTGGCCGAGCGGCTGGCCCCCGTGGACGACTATGCGGAGGTCTTCGACCCGATCAAGGACACCGACGCCACCGCCTACCGGTTGTCGGACGATCTGGTCGATGTGGCCGGCGACCTGATCCACGGGCTGCGTCACTACGAGCGGGGCCGTCCGCTGGAGGCCCTGTGGTGGTGGCAGTACTCCTACTTCAACCACTGGGGCAACCACGCCGGCGCCGCCCAGCGCGCCCTGTACGCCATCATCGCCGACGCCCGCCTCGACGTCGCCGACGAGACCCCCGCCCTCCCGTAGACCTCCGGCGGCCCTCCGCAGGCCCACGGGGATCCGCGCGGCCCGCACAGGACCCGCGGCGGATCGGAGGCCGCCCGCCGCGGGGTGCGGCCGCCGGCGTCCGCGCGCCCTTCGCGGCCTCCGGCGTCGGAGCCGTCCGCCGGCGAGCGCCGGGGCCGGGCGGGGAGTTGAACTTGACATTGGTGTCAGGTCCTACCGTCCCCGCATGAGCGACAAGCTGTTGACTCCTTACCGCCTGGGTGCGTTGGAACTCCCCAACCGGATCGTGATGGCCCCCATGACCCGGTTCCGCGCCGACGAGGACGGGGTGCCGCAGCCGTTCGTCGCCGACTACTACGCGCAGCGGGCGGGCGCGGGGCTGATCATCACCGAGGGGATCTGGCCGAGCTTTCAGGGGCAGAGCGGCTGGCGGATGCCGGGGCTGGTCACCGCGGAGCACGTGGCGGGCTGGCGCCGGGTGACCGAGGCGGTGCACGCGGCGGGCGGGCGGATCTTCGCCCAGCTCATGCACGGCGGACGGCAGGCGCACCCGCTGGCCCGGATCGACGGGGGCATGCCGGTGGCGCCGTCCGCGGTCCCCGTCCCCTACCGCCAGCACACGCGGGTGGGCAAGAGCGACCCGGTGGTCCCCAGGCCGATGACGCACGCCGACATCCGCACCGCGATCACCGACCACGTGATGGCGGCTCGAAACGCCGTCGAGGCCGGGTTCGACGGGGTGGAGCTGCACGGCGCCAACAGCTATCTCATCCACCAGTTCCTCGCCGACAACACCAATCTGCGCACCGACGAGTACGGCGGTGACATCGCGGGCCGGATCCGGTTCGCCGTGGAGCTGACCGAGGCGGTGGCCGAGGCGATCGGGCCCGACCGGCTGGGGCTGCGGCTCTCCCCCGGCAACCCCCAGTTCGGGATGGTGGAGCGCGACCCCGCCCCGGTGTACCGGGCGCTGGTGGACGCCCTCGATCCGCTGGGGCTGGTCTATCTGCACCTCACCGAGCCCTTGACCTACTCGGCTCTGGCGGATCTGCGGCCCCGCTGGCACGGCACCCTCATCGCGAACGTCGGGGAGAACCGCGAACCCACCACCCGCGAGGACGGAGAGGCCGTGCTCGGCAAGGGCCTGGCCGACCTGGTCTCCTACGGCCGCGCGTTCATCGCCAACCCCGACCTGCCGGAACGCTTCGCCCTCGGCGCCCCGCTGGCCGACCTCGACGAGGACCTCCTCTACACCCACGGCCCCGAGGGCTACAGCGACTATCCGACCTGGCGGGAGAGCCGCCCGCCCCGCCCCGACGACCCCCGCCGGCCGGATCGGGCGCCGGATCGGGAGCTCCGCACGGCATAGCCCGGTGCGGCCCGCCCGGTGGACCGCCGCGCGCCGCGCCGCCGACCGGGCGCGGCCGCCGCGGCGCGCTCTCCGACCGGGCGTCTCGCATGCTGGGAAAACACGCTCGCGGCGCAGCCGAGCAGGGTCGGTAGACTCGACGGCTGGTACACGCCGACCCCGATCCGAGGAGCACCCACCCGTGGCTCTTGTCGTGCAGAAGTACGGTGGCTCCTCCGTTGCGGACGCCGAGTGCGTCAAGCGGGTCGCCCAACGCATCGTCGCGACGAAGAAGGCGGGGAACGACGTCGTGGTCGTGGTCTCCGCCATGGGCGACACTACGGACGAGCTGATCGACCTGGCCGAGCAGGTCAGCCCGCTGCCGCCGGCACGCGAGCTGGACATGCTGCTGACGGCCGGGGAGCGGATCTCGATGGCGCTGCTGGCCATGGCGATAGCCAACCTGGGCCATGAGGCGCGGTCGTTCACCGGCTCCCAGGCCGGAGTGATCACCGACGGCTCCCACGGTAAAGCCCGGATCATCGACGTCACGCCCGGCCGGATCCGCGACGCCATCAGCGAGGGCGCGATCGCGATCGTGGCCGGGTTCCAGGGCGTCTCGCAGGACACCAAAGACATCACCACGCTCGGCCGGGGCGGCTCGGACACCACGGCGGTGGCGCTGGCCGCCGCGCTGCAGGCCGACGTGTGCGAGATCTACACCGACGTGGACGGCGTGTTCACCGCCGACCCCCGGATCGTGCCGACGGCACGCCGCATCCCGCGCATCTCCTATGAGGAGATGCTGGAGATGGCCGCCTGCGGGGCCAAGATTCTCCACCTGCGCTGCGTCGAGTACGCGCGCCGCTACAACATCCCGATCCACGTGCGGTCTTCGTTCAGCCACAAGGACGGGACCTGGATCTCCGACACCACCGAGGAAAGTGAGATGGAGCAGGCGATCATCTCCGGAGTCGCCCACGACCGCAGCGAGGCCAAGGTCACCGTGGTGGGCGTGCCCGACAAGGTGGGCGAGGCCGCGACGATCTTCTCGGTGCTGGCGGACGCCGAGATCAACCTGGACATGATCGTGCAGAACGTGTCGGCGGCCTCCACCGGGCGCACCGACATCTCCTTCACGCTGCCGGCCACCGACGGGCAGGCCGCGCTGACCGCCCTGAACAAGGTCAAGGACAAGATCGGCTTCGAGGCGCTGCGCTACGACGACCGGATCGGCAAGATCTCGCTGATCGGCGCGGGGATGCGCTCGCACCCCGGCGTCACCGCCAAGTTCTTCTCCGCCCTGGCCGAGGCCGGGGTCAACATCGAGATGATCTCCACCTCGGAGATCCGCATCTCGGTGATCGTCTCCCAGGACGACGTGGAGGCCGCGGTCACCGCCGCGCACCGGGCGTTCGACCTGGACGCCGACCAGATCGAGGCCGTGGTGTACGGAGGTACCGGACGATGAGCAAGCCCACCCTGGCCGTGGTCGGTGCGACCGGCGCGGTCGGCACCGTGATGCTGGACATCCTGTCCACCCGCGAGGACGTCTACGGCGAGATCCGGCTGGTGGCCTCGCCCCGGTCGGCCGGCAAGAAGCTGACCGTGCGCGGCGAGCAGGTCGAGGTGCAGGCGCTGGCCCCCGAGGTGTTCGAGGGCGTGGACATCGCCATGTTCGACACCCCGGACGGGATCTCCGCGCAGTGGGCCCCGGTCGCCGTGCAGCACGGCACGGTCGTGGTCGACAACTCCGGGGCGTTCCGGATGGACCCGGACGTGCCGCTGGTGGTGCCGGAGGTGAACGCCGAGGCCGTCCGCAACCGGCCCAAGGGGATCATCTCCAACCCCAACTGCACCACCCTGTCGATGATCGTCGCGATGGGCGCGCTGCACCGCCACTACGGGCTGCGCGAGCTGGTCGTGGCGTCCTACCAGGCCGCCTCCGGCGCGGGGCAGGCCGGCATCGACACCCTCTACGACCAGCTGGAGAAGGTCGGCGGGAACCGCGACATCGGCGCCCGCGCCGGCGACGTCCGCCGGGTGGTGGGCGATGACCTCGGCCCGTTCCCGGCGCCGCTGGCGATGAACGTGGTGCCGTGGGCGGGCTCGCTGAAGGAGGACGGCTGGACCTCCGAGGAGCTGAAGGTCCGCAACGAGTCCCGCAAGATCCTCGGCCTGCCGGATCTGCGGGTCAGCGCCACCTGTGTGCGGGTCCCGGTGGTGACCACCCACTCGCTGGCCGTGCACGCGGTCTTCGAGCGGGAGGTGGACCAGCGGGAGGCGCAGGCGGTGCTGGCGGGCTCTCCCGGCGTGGTGCTGGTGGACGATCCGGAGAACTTCGAGTTCCCCACGCCGGCCGACGTGGTCGGCACCGACCCGACCTGGGTCGGCCGGGTGCGCCGCTCCCTGGACGACCCGAAGGCGCTGGACCTGTTCCTGTGCGGCGACAACCTGCGCAAGGGCGCCGCGCTGAACACCGCTCAGATCGCCGAGCTGGTGGCGGCCGAGCTCACCTCCTGACCCGCGTCATACGGCACGAGCGGCCCCGGGCCTCCTCGGCCCGGGGCCGCTCGTCATCGGGTGCTCCCCTGCGGCGAGCGCGTGATCGGAGCGGTCGGTTCGGCATCCCGTGTCCCCGCACCGTGTGCGGCCGGTCTCAACGCAGGAAGACGATGTAGACCGGGTAGCCGCTGTGCACCGGCACGACCTGAGGCTGCCGGATGTCCTCGGGCCGCTGCTGGACGGCCTTCCCGCTCTTGGCCTGGGCGTTCTTGGCCTGGATGTTCTTGGCCTGGATGTTCTTGGCCTGGGCGTTCTTGGGCCGCTGCTGAGCGGCCTGCTCGTCGGCGGCCTGCTGAGCGGCGGGCCGGCTCTCGGGCGCGACATGTGGGCCGACGAGCTGCGGCTGGTCGAAGACGCGCGGCCGGGGCGTCTGCTGGTGCGCGACCGGCTGGTAGGACTCAAGGTCCCGCTCCGGTCCGGCCTGCGGGCGCTCCTCCGGACGCTGCTGCTCCTCCGGCCCCTCCTCCTGGTACGGCCGGTAGTCCTCGGAACCCTGCTGGCCCTCCGGCCCCTCCTCCTGGTACGGCCGGTCGGCGGCCGGGTCGTAGTCCTCCGGGCCGTACTGGTCCCGCGGCAGGTACGGGTGGTCCGGCGGGGCGTCCGGCCCGTACACCTCGGGAAGCGGCGCGTCCTCGTAGGGGCCCTGCGAATCGTCCTGCTGGTAGGACGGGGCGTCGTCTTCCGGCCCCGGCGGAGCGGGTCGTTCCTCACCGGCCTGCGGCACCTCGTGCGGCGCCATGGGAGGCGGCGCCACCCGCTCGGCGATCGACGCCGAAGCCGCCGTCGACGCGATGAGCACGCCCGAGACGGCGGCCGTGCACAAGCCGGTGGCCAGTGCATATCGCATGGGTTTCATGGTGAGTGATCTCTCTGTTCGGCTGGCGAGTCCACCCCGAGCGGGACCCCCAGCGAGCCTGCAGTCACTCCTTGTTCATGGCTAACGACACAGAGTCATAAACAGTGGCCTGTGAGTAAGACCGTCCTATCTCCGCCGGTGAGGGCTCCCCAGCCGAGCAGATAAGTGACGCGGCGGATGTGAGCGCCGCGGCACCGAGGAGCCGCGCACGGTGCCGCGAGCGGCATAGCAGGACACCTCCGGCCCACCGCGCGCCTCCCCCAGCACCGCGTTCCAGGCGGTCTCGTTCGCGGTGCGGTCCCACACGCCCCGCCCCGCCATCTGATGAGCGGAGGGCGTGTCGTTGCGGTCGTCCAGCATCGGGCACAGCAGCATCTGCCCGGCCAGCGCCGGCCCGCCCCGATCGCGCGCCAGCAGCGCCATCGCCGCGGCCAGCCCGCCGCCCGCGCTGACGCCCGCCACGATGATCCGCCCGGGATCGATCCCCAGCTCACCGGCGTGCTCGGCGGTCCAGGTCAGCCCCGCGTAGCAGTCCTCGATCTGAGCCGGGTGCGGGTGCTCGGGCGCCAGCCGGTACTCCACCGACACCGCGACCAGCCCGAGCTCCGCCAAGGCCGCCTCCAGCTCCGGGTCGAACGGCGGGGGCGGGCATGCGGAGCGGGTCACGTTCTTCTCCCCTTCCTCGCAGGGCATCCGTCATGGCGTCCCGCACCCGGGCGGTGCGGGCGGTGCCGCACGGCGGCTCGGGGCCGTCTCGGGCGGGCGTCGTCCCCCCGAGCGGTCGGGGGCGCGGAAGCAGGCGAGGAACGGCTGGGCTCCGGCCACCCGGATGCGCTGGACCCGGGCGGGGACCAGGCCGTGCCCGATGCCGGCGGCGATGTCGGCCGGAGCGGGCAGCAGCAGCACGGCCATCCCGTCCGGGGCCAGCACGCGACGCAGCTCCCGCCACCAGCGGTCGGGGGAGGCGGCGAGCAGCCCGCCCGGGCGGACCCGTGCGCCCCACGGCGGGTTGCACAGGATGCGGTCGACGCCGCCGGCGGGGAAGGGCAGGCGGGCCGCGTCGCCATGGGTGACGGCGATGGGCAGGCCGGCGGCGTTCGCCCGCGCCGCCGCGACGGCGTCCGGGGACAGGTCGAGGCCGTGCAGCCGGGCCTGCGGCTGGTGGTGCGCGGCCTCGATGAGGAGGGTGCCGGCGCCGCAGCAGGGGTCGAGAACGGTATGGCCGGGACGGATGTCGGCCAGCCGGGCCATGGCGGCGGCCACCGGCGGATGCAGGGTGCCCGGTATCGACCGCCGCTTATAAGGGCGGCGATGCAGGGGGCGGGCGGAGATCCGCAGCATGAGGGTGGCGTGCACGCCGTCCAGGGTCAGCCGCCACCCGCTGTGCGTCGGCGGGGGCGTCCGGCCGTCCCGCCGCGAGCAGTAGGCCGTGCCGAGCCGCCGCGCCAGCACCTCGCCCACGGCGTCCTCGGCGTCGTACCGGTTGAAGGCGCGCCTGCCCAGGAACGACGCCGACACCTCCACCCCGGTGGACGGCCCGGCACGGCGCTCCCGCATCCTCATCGGCGCCGTGAGGTCGGCCTGCGCGGCCAGGTCCGTCAGACGGGCCAGCCCCGCCTTGGCCGGGCCGATGTCCGGGCCCCGCGCCGCCACGACGAACACGTCGTCGGCCGTGGACGGGCCGGTCGCCCACGGCCGTGGCCCGGCGGATCGGAAGTGGACCGCACGATGCTCCACACGCGTGACGGCTCCCAGGTCGAGGGCGAGGATCTCGGCGGCGACCACTTCCTCCAGCCCTCGTATGCACCGCGCCACCAGGCGCGCCGCCGTCATCGGACGACGGGCACGCCGGGACGCGGGATGTCGACGGATCGCATGATGATCTGTGTCCTCCCACGTCGGCCCGGGACGGCGCCACGCCGTCCCGCATCGTCGGCGACGGGGCGGGCCTCGTTTCGCCGACGGCGGCTCAACGCAGGAAGAAGAAGTTCATGCCGCCGATCGTAGTCGCCGCTCCGGCGGAAAACAACCGATTATCGACCGGCTCATCGGCCGGCCTCTCCGGCGGACGCCGCGCCTGCACGGACCCCCGCGGACCGGTCGCCCTGAAATGGACTTGACCTCAAGTTTGGTTGAGAGTGAACGCTAGGGGTAGGCCCGGCGCAACAGCCGGCGTGCAGGAGGAACGCCCATGTCGACACAGCCCCTCAACGTCGCGATCATCACGGGGAGCGCTCTGCAGGGCAGGTTCAGCCCGGTGGTGACCGACTGGTTCGTCACGCGCGCCCGGGAACGGCAGGACATGGTGATCGACGTCATCGACCTGGCCGAGACCCCGATCGCCCAGGGCTTCGCCACCGCCCCCGATCCCGGGCTGGCCGACCGGCTCGCGGCGGCCGACGCGTTCGTGATCATCACCCCCGAGTACAACCACAGCTTCCCCGCGCCCCTCAAGCACGCCATCGATCTGCACGTCACCGAGTGGCAGGCCAAGCCGATCGCGTTCATCTCCTACGGCGGGATGTCCGGCGGCCTGCGCGCCATCGAGCAGCTCCGTCTGGTCTTCGCCGAGCTGCACGCCGTCACCATCCGCGACACCGTCAGCTTCCATCGCGTCTGGGAGTGCTTCGACGGCACCGGCAACCCCAAGGACCCCGAGGTCGACACCGCCGCCGACCTCCTCCTGGACCGGCTCGCCTGGTGGGCGCACGCCCTCCGCCGGGCCCGCGCCGAAACCCCCTACGACAGCTCGGTGAAGGCTTCGCCGCCGCGGCGCTCCCCCTCCGGGCGCCCTTCCTGAGCGGCCGCCCGCGCGGCCGGCCGTGGCGACGGTCGGCCGCCGCCGCGTGATCGCCCGGCCGTCCGTGCGGCCGCCTTCGGGGCGTGCGGCATCGGCCCGGCGGGCTCAGGAAGCGGGCTTGTCCCAGATGGAGACATGGCGGCGGCTCTCCCCGGTGAAGGGCGTACGGTCCCAGTCCTCCCAGCGGTGCCGCAGACGCATCCCGGCGATCTGCGCCCTCAGGTCCAGCTCGGACGGCCAGACATAGCGGAAGGGGAACGAGCGGAACTCCCCGCGGCCGTCGACGATCTCGACGTAGTTGGAGCTCATCGCCTGGGTGGCGAAGTCGTACACGTCGTAGGCCCACTGCGTGGGGCCGACCTGGAAGGGCAGGACGTTCTGGCCGGGCGGCAGCCTGCGCAGCTCGGGAACGCCGACCTCGATCACGAAGCACCCACCGGGCCGCAGATGCGCGGCGGCGTTGCGGAAGCACTCGACCTGCGCCTGCTGCGTCGTCAGATTGTTGATCGTGTTGAAGACCAGGTAGACGACCGAGAACTCGCCCGGCACGCGGGTGGCGGCGAAGTCCCCGATGGTCACGTCGATCCGATCGCCGCCGGGCTTGGCGCGCATCCGGGCCGCCATCGCCCGCGACAGGTCGATCCCGTGCACCGGCACGCCCCGGCGCGCCAGCGGCAACGCGATGCGTCCCGTCCCGACGCCCAGCTCCAGCGCCCGGCCGTCGCCGGCGAGCTCCGCCAGCACGTCCACCGCGGGCTCCACCACTGCGGGGTCGAACATCTCCGCGGTCGCCTCGTCGTATGTCGCCGCGACCCGCTCCCCGAAATACCCGTCCGGATCGTTCACCCGCCGAACCGTACTCCCGGCCTCACGCCGGGGCGAACGATTTCCCGCCCGCCCCTCGGACATGCCGCCGACTCATGCCACCGGGTCATGCCGTCGAGGCGTCACGGTCCATCGGGCGACGCCCGCGCAGCCGGGAGATGAGACGTAACAGCAGGGGACGGCGGCGCCGGGACTTCCGGTCGCGCCGACCGGCGGGGAAGACGGCGGCGGGGGACCGCCGGGGCGCCGCGGGCGGCCGGCGAGGCGCGGCAGGCGGGCGGCCGGCCCGCACGGGCCGGTCGGGCCGGTGCGGCTGGGGTGCACCGGCGGGCCGTCGCCGGGATTCGGGCACGGCGGTGGAGGGCCGGTGCGCTTCGGATGCATCGGCGGACGACCCGTGGAGGTCGGGCCGGACGGCGGGTCGTCGCCGAGGCGCGGGCGCGGTGCTGAACGGCCGGTGCGGCTCGGATCCGGCGGCGGGCGGCCGGCGAACGCCGGGAGGTGCGGCGCGGCCCGGGGCGGGACGGGCGAGGGTCCAGCTTCCGTCCTCGGCGGTGACGTCCCGCAGGGAGAAGGCGCGCAGCTCGGCGTACAGGGCGGCGGGGGTCCGGCCCTCCAGGAGGACGTCGCGGCCGAGGCGGTCGCGGACGAGCGCCCACCAGCTGCCGGTGTACTCGCCCAGCCAGATGCACGCCTGCGGGAAGCTCTCGGCCAGCTCGGCGCAGGTGCGTTCGGGGTCGACGTCGAGATGCGCCCAGACCGGGGCGAAGGAGGCGGTCATCGGCGCCCCCGGGAGCGCAGGGCCTTGAGGGCGACCGCGGCGTCGACGATGCGGGCGGCGGGTGCCAGCGGTTCGCCGGCGCCGGTGAGGAACCACAGGGCTCCGCCGTCCTCGGGCCGCGGACGGCAGACGATCAGCCCGGTGACCAGGCCGGTGTCGCGTTGACGCACGAGCAGATCACGGTCGGTGAGTTCCACGTCCATGTTCCGGGCCGTCAGGTGAGCGGCCAGGGCCGCCAGCCGGTCGCCGGGGGTCATGGGAGCGTCCACGGGTCGGTGCCCTTCCTGTCGGTCACGGCCTCGAAAGCCCGAGGTGCGGCGGCACCGGGCCCAGGCCGTCTTCGTCCTGTCGGTCGCGTGGCTCCGCACGGCGGCCCGCTCCCCGGGCCGTTCCAGGGCGGCCTTG
Source organism: Thermomonospora catenispora (assembly GCF_006363815.1). Classification (GTDB taxonomy): domain Bacteria; phylum Actinomycetota; class Actinomycetes; order Streptosporangiales; family Streptosporangiaceae; genus Thermomonospora; species Thermomonospora catenispora. The sequence continues at coordinate 13,369 of NZ_RRYT01000045.1, read as the reverse complement.
TGGAGAGGGCCGGCGGGCCGCCGTGCGGCCGCGGGCACCGGATTCCGCGCCGCCGACGCCGTGCATCGGATATTTCCGGCGACCCGCCGACCGTTACCGACCGGCACGATGCGCACCCATTTCGGCGAATCACATTCGGCGATCGATCCGCCGATGTGCTTTCGCACCGGACCGGTTCCGGTCACCTTCAGTAAAAGGCAAGACACCCGTCTTGTGAAGTGCGACAGTGCGGACACAAAGGTGGACATGAAAGAGGTGGACACAGGTGGACATGAAAGAGGTGGACACAGGTGGACATGCGGGTGGACACGGAGGTGGACACGCATGTCCACCCGCATGTCCACCTTGATGTCAACTTCGATGTCCACCTCGTGTCATCGTCGTCGACGGAGGGCCGTTCGATGGGTGAGGATCCCCGCCCCGGCTGGGCGATCAGGCTTCAGGCGGAACGCCGGGCACGCCAATGGAGCAAACACGAAATGGCGCGTCGGCTTTTCATCGCCGATGGAATACGCCAGGGCTCGGTGCGCAATCTCGCCCGGCAGATCGCCCGCCACGAGTCCGGAGAGGTCTTCCCCCGCGACTGGGCCGACGCCTATGCCGCCGTCTTCGGGATGAGCAGAACCGACCTTTTCGGAGAACCCGTCCGGCGGGAGAGGGGACGATCCGCATCCCCGGTGGGTACCGTCGAGGAGAGGGCACGTCCCGGCGATGGAGATGAAGACGTGAGACGACGCACGCTCCTGGAACTGCTCACCGCACTCGGCGCCGGGGCGACCGTCCCCCTGGCCACGGCCGAGTCCGCACTGGCCGCCCTGGAGACCTCCCTGGGCGGGCCGGCCGGGGAAAAGGACGTCACGGACTGGCAGAACACCGCCTGGGAGTACTCGCAGACGATCTGGGTGCACCCGGTCGGTGTTCTCATGAAGAACCTGACCAGCGATATCACCGCCCTTGCCGTCGCCATACGGCAGGAAGCCAGATCCGGGACGCGGCGTGAACTGCTGCGGGTCAGCGCACAGCTCACCACTTACATGGCGCAGGAGCTCAGTGACATGGGCGAGCTCAGGGAGGCCCGCCGCTCCTTCCACGCCGCCACCCAGGCCGCCGACGCCTCCGGTGACCGGGATCTGGCCTCTTGGGTACGGTGTTATCACGCAACGACCGCCTTCTGGGAAGGGCGTCCGACACACGTCATCACCAAACTGCTCGATGATGCTTTCGTGCACGTGCCCAATGCCCCCAGTGTGGGACTCGCCAAGGCGTTGAAGACGCGTGCCCACCTACAAGCCGCCCAAGGCGACAAGGCTGGCGCTGAAGCGACTCTGCATAAACTTTATGGCGTTTACGAAGGGCTTCCCACCCACATCACCCAGGATCACATAACTCCGCACGGGTTCTCTGAGAACTCCCTCAGCCAGGGCGATGCCTTCATCTATGCCTTCCTGGGCGACACCAAGCGAGCCGTCTCAGCGATCGACAAATCCCTGTCCTTGCTTCCTCCAGAGCGCAAAGGCAGCCGTGCCAACATTCACCTGGTGCATTCGCTCGCTCTGATCCACGACGGAGACATCGCCGAAGGGCTGAGCCTTGCCACCGGCACGCATGAGGGAATGCCCACGAGCACGAGCCGACGCCTGATCACCCGCGAAATCATCAAGGCCCTCCCGGACGGCAAGGCCCGTGCGCTCCCCGCCGCCCGAGAGCTGTACGCCCTGGCCTCGGCCAAGACCTGAGCCCTGCGGGGAGGCCCGACCGCCCGAACGATGTCGCCGGAGGCCGACACGAGACGGGCGTCCCGTCACCCCGACGCCGTCGATGACCTGATCGGCCACGGTGCGTCCGACCGCGCCGTCCGCGGCGAACGTCTGAAGCGGCGTGCGCCCGCGACGACGTTCTCTGTCCCGTCAGCAGGTCTCCGACAGCTCCAGCGGACTGCTCGCCCCGCCCCCTACCGGCCGGTTACAGTCGGGGAGGACGCGGAACCAGGTGAGAGGGTGGTCGTTGGCAGCCTCGGCAGACCACGTCAAGGCCCTCGTCAAGGCCCATGCGGCAGGCGACGAGGAGGGGTTCTATGCCGTCGCTCTGCAGATGGCCGCCAAGGCCGCGCGTCAGGGACACAACCGGCTGGCGGCCGAGCTGCGGGATCTGATCGACCGGGCCAAGGTCGAGCAAGTGCCCGAACGGGTGAGCCCCACCCCGGTCATCAGGCCGAAGGGTGAGCTGGCCGAGCTGGTCACCGCCGAGTATCCGCGGATCCGGCTGCGCGACATGACGCTGTCGAAGACCGTGCACGAGGCACTGCAGCGGATCCTGCACGAGCAGCGGCAACGCGCCAGGCTGGAGTCCTACGGATTCGAGCCGATCCACCGGGTGCTGCTGGTCGGACCGCCGGGCACCGGCAAGAGCATGACGGGGGCGGCGCTGGCCGGGGAGCTCGGGCTTCCCTTGTTCACCGTCCGGCTGGACGGGTTGATCAGCCGGTTCATGGGGGAGACCGCGTCGAAGCTGCGGATCATCTTCGACGCGGCCAAGAAGACCCGGGCGGTGTACCTGTTCGACGAGTTCGACGCCATCGGCGCGGAACGCACCGCCGTGAACGACGTCGGAGAGGCCCGACGCATCCTGAACTCTTTTCTACTTTTCTTGGATGAGACGCGTCCGGAAAGTCCGGTCGTCGCCGCGACGAACCATCCTCAACTGCTGGATCGTGCGCTTTTCCGCAGATTCGACTCGGTCATCGCATATGATCTACCTGACCGGGGCCAGGCCAAGGAAGTTCTGCGGAGGCGCCTGCAGATTATGGACACCACAAAAATCGATTGGCCGGCGATCGAAAATCACTCGGCCGGGCTGAGTCACGCCGAACTGGTCCGGGCGGCCGAATCCGCCGCCAAGGGGGCCATCCTCCGCGGAGAGGAGTCGGTGTCCACCGCGGCCTTGATCGCCGCTCTGGACGAGCGCGCGAACGCTCGTCGTGAGTGAGCCGCTCCTGCCCTCGCCCCGGCACATCCGTCCTCATATCGTCGTCCCCGGACGGGGGCAAGACATCGGTTATCGGGGCCGCGGAGGCGGCAGGCCGTCGCGCATCCGCGCCACCGGCGACCCCGCCGCCCATGCCTCCCGCCTCAAAGATGAATTCACCGATGCCCGGGAACGCGCCCTGGGGCTGATCTCCGAGCTCCCCGAAGAGATCCAAGCCGAAGGATTCCCGCTGTGCGTCGAGGGCTGGAGCGACGAACCCGGCTATGAACTGGCGTTGAGCAGCCTCGACGCCAGCGGGCTGCGCCTGCTGACGGTGCTGCCGGCTGAGGATTCCCGGCCGGAACAGGCACTGGTCTGGGTGCCGGAGAACGCAGCCGGCGCCTTCCTGCGAAAGCTCGAAGACTTCGCGGCCGAAGGAAAGAACCAGAACCTGGTGTCCAACATCGCCGCGCTGCGGCTGGCGGTCCTGAGGAACTTTTGGCAGGAGAACGAGCCGTTCCCCGAAACCGAAGAGCCGCGCTGGTGGGAGGTCTGGTTCGCACGGCTGCCGGGCAATCCCGACCCGTCCGTGCAGCTCGGGGAGGTATGCCGAGGGCTGGGACTGCGGTTCCATGAGCAGACCCTGGGGTTCCCGGAACGAGTGATCGGGCTGGTCCACGGCTCTCCGAGCGAGCTGAGCCGGCTGCTGACCGCCAATACCGTGGTGGCCGAGCTGCGCCGGCCCCCGGTGGTCTCCGACATTCTCGATGAGGCGGAGCTGGAGCGATCCCTCGCTGAAAACCTGCAAGAACGCCTCGTACCCGCCGACTCGGACAGCCCGGCGGTGTGTCTGCTGGACACGGGCGTCAACACCGGGCACCGGCTCCTCAGAGACTCCGTCGACGAGGCCCGCAGCGTCCTGCCGTCGACCACCGGAGCGGACAGCCATGGTCATGGCACGCGCATGGCGGGGCTCTCGTTGTACGGGGACCTCACAATCCCCTTGCTGAGCTCCGACAGAGTGCAGCTCAGGCACCGCTTGGAGTCGGTGAAGATCTGCCAGCCCGACCGGCCGGAGGCCAGCCCTCCTCCGCAGCTGTACGGGGCGCTCATGGCCTCGGCCGCCTCCGAGGTGGAGATCCCGCGTCCTTGGCGGCACCGGGTGTTCTCCCTTCCGGTCAGCACGTCCCACGAGGACAACGACGGGAGGCCGTCGTCGTGGTCCGCGGCGCTGGACGCACTGTCCTTCGGAACGGACATCCGCCCCACTCCCACCGGATTGGAGCTGCTGGGGCACCCGGATCCGGAGCGAGCACGGCTTTTCTGCGTCGCGGCGGGCAACGTCCAGCACGAAGAGGCGAGTCCACAGTTCCTGGACGTCTGTGATCTCCGAAGCGCCCAGGACCCCTCCCAGGCGTGGAACGTGCTCACCGTCGGCGGTCACACCGACCTGACCGACCTGCCCGCCGGGCCCGAGTACCGGAACTGCACCCCGCTAGCCCCGAAGGGCGAGCTGTCACCGCACAGCCGTACGTCGAGGACATGGAGCGAGCTCTGGCCCTCCAAGCCGGACATCGTCATGGAAGCCGGCAACCTGGTCACCGATGGCCCCGGCCCTCCCCTCACGGTCGAGGAACTCGAACTGCTCACCACGTCCCACCGGGGAGGCCTCACCACGGCGAACGCCACCAGCGCGGCGACCGCCCAGGCGGCCCGGCTGTGCGCCCTGGTCATGGACCGATATCCCGCGCTCTGGCCGGAGACCGTCCGAGGCCTGCTCGTCCACTCGGCGGAGTGGACCGACTCCATGAAGGCCGCGCTCCACGCCAAAGACCTCAAGAAAGGGGATCGGGCCCGGCTACTGCGTCGCTACGGCTGGGGAGTCCCCACCGAGGAGCGAGTCCTGGCCAGCGCGGACGAGAACGTCACGATGATCGTGCAGGATGAGTTCCGCCCCTTCGAGTGGCGCCACGGCGGCATCTCCATGCGGGCACTGCGGCTCCATGAACTCCCCTGGCCCCGGAAACAGCTCATGAACCTGGCGGCCATCGATGTCCGGCTGCGCATCACGCTGTCGTACTTCGTGGAGCCCAACCCGTCCAACTGGGGCTGGAAGCAGTACCAGTACCCCTCGCACCGCCTCAAGTTCGAGCTGAAGAGGCCCAACGAGACCGTCGAGGAGTTCCGGAGACGGGTCAGCCAGGAAGCGCAGGAGGAAGAAGACAACCCCGGTCTCAAAAGGAGAGATCCCGACAACCGCAACTGGCTGATCGGCGCGCGAGGGCGCAGGCGGGGCTCGCTGCACGCGGACATGTGGACGGGCTACGCCTCCGAACTGGCCCACTGCAATCACATCGCGATCATCCCGATCGGCGGCTGGTGGAAGAACAACAAGCGCAAGGACCGGCTGGAGCTTCCGGTCCGCTACAGCCTCCTCGTCTCCCTGGCCTGTGCGGCCCCCACCGATATCTACAGCCCGATCGCGGCCCAGATCGGCATCGGCACCGAGATCACCACTTGAGACACGGCGCCGACGTCCGCGGCGATCCAGCACGCCCGCCCCGGCCGGGGCCCGACCTGCTCTCCTCAGCGGGGCGGTGCGTCCTCGCGGCCTCCCGGATGCCGGTGGTGCCAGGTCCAGAAGACCGCGCAGGACACCAGCGCCCAGCCCGCCAGCACGGCGAACGGGAACGGGTGCTGGTGGCCGGGGAAGTAGATCGCGGTGTGCTGGGCGTCCACCGAGGCGCCCGGCGGGAGCCAACGGCCGATGACGGCGAGCGGGGACGGCAGCAGCGGCCAGGAGACGGCGCCGCCCGAGGACGGATTGCCGATCACCACCATCAGCCCCCAGGTGGGGATGATCGCCCAGCGCCCCACCAGGGTGTTGAACATCGTGAACACCATCCCCGAGGCGAACATCGTCAGGGCCAGGATCAGCCAGGACTCGGGGAAGGGCAGCTCCAGGGCGCCCAGCAGCCCATCCACCGTCGCGACGATGGCCAGCCCGCCGAGCAGCGCGTACACCGCCGTGGCCGCGGTCCGGGCGACCGGCCCCAGCGCCCGCGCATGAATGCTGAGCTGGGTCGCCCCGACGAACCCGACGATCACGGCGGCGAGGGAGATGTAGAAGACCGCCAGGCCGCGCGGATCGCCGGGCTGGAGCGGCCGGATGTCGCGGACGGCGACCCGGACGCCGGTCCGTGCGCCCACCTGCGCCGCCGCCCGTTCCAGCAGTTCGGCCACGGAGACGCCCGACGCCCCGGACACCTCCAGGGTCACCGCCGCCCCCGCCCCGTGGAACCGGAAGATCGCGTAGACCTTCTGTTCCTCCACCGCGGTCACGGCCGCCGCATGCCGCCGGTAGGGGCGGATGCGCAGCGAGGCGTTCAGCGCCTCCCCCATCCCGGCCAGGAAGGCGCCGCCGCGCGTCCCCTGCTCCCCCACCACGGCGACGGGGATCGAACGCGGGGCGGGATCCGCCATCGAGTAGGTGTAGGAGCCGGCGAACAGTCCCGCCGCCACCGTGAGGATCGCCGTCACGACGGCGGCGGGCAGGAACGGCGACCGCCGGAACGCCGCCCACCACCGTGCAGGGCCGGACCGCGGTCCGGTGGCCCGCCGTGGCGCCCTCCCCGACATCCCACCCCCTCGACGGCCCCGGTCGGGGCCGGTCCGGCGTGACCTCGGCCGCCCGGGCGGCGGGCCGCGGCGGCGGGGCGGGCGCCCGCCCGACGGGATCGGCGGCGGCGCGGCGCGGGCGCGAAGCGTCCCCCGATCCGCCTCGCGCCCACGGCGCCTCCACGTCGGGGTTTCCCGCAAAACACCGGCTTCGAACAGGGAGTTCACCGGTCGGATGGAACGCTTGGCGGGCGGTCCCGCCGGCCCCACCGGGGACGCGCCGGAGCATCGGGGACGCCGCCCCCGCTCGGGTCCGTCCCGGCGGCTCGGACCCGCCGGGACGGGTCCGCGGCTCAGCCGCCGCGTTCGAGGGCGGGCTCCCGCTCCTCCGCCGGATCGGCGTCCTCCGGCCGCCGGCGGCGGAAACGCTGATAGGTCAGCGCCCCGGCGGTGATGAGGAGCGGCCACAGCAGGTAGCGGCCCGAGATCGCCAGCAGGGCGGCGACCCCGATCAGCCCGGTCAGGGCGGCCGGGCGGGCCTTGCTCCGGCGGGGAAGCAGCCGCAGGGCCGCGCCGACGCCGATGGCGTAGACGGTGACGAAGCAGCCGGTGGTCAAGAGCACCAGGGGTTCCTCGCCCACCCCGGTCCAGGCGACGAGGAGCAGGGCCGCGAAACCGCCGCCGGAGATCACGGCCAGGCTGCGCCGCGGGACCTGTCCGGCGCGGCTGCCGCGGGCCAGCCAGGCCGGGAACGCGCCGTCCCGGCCGAGCGCCGCGCCCAGTTTGGCGGCTCCGGCGTAGTAGGTGTTCATCGTGCCGAGCGTCAGCAGCAGCGCCGGCACGGTGGCGAGGGTGCGGGCGTCGCCGCCGAGGCCGACGGCCATCAGCTCGCCGAGCGGGGCGGAGGTCCGGGCGGCGGCCGGGCCGAGGACGGCGATCACCGCGAACGCCACCGACAGGTACAGCACGCCGACCAGGACGACCGCCGCCGCCGTCGCCCGGGGCAGGTCCCGCTCCGGGCGGCGGAACTCGCCCGCCAGGTGCGTGATCGCCTCCCAGCCCGCGAAGCTCCACACCAGCAGCAGCGCCGCCGACCCGATCGCCGTCCAGCCGTGCGGCGCGAACGGCTCCAGGTTGCCGGCGCGGGCGTGCGGCAGGGACAGCGCGACCGAGGACAGCAGCAGCGTCACCAGCATGGCCGACAGCACCACCTGCAGCCGGCCGGTCACCCGCACCCCCAGCGCGTTCACCGTGGTCACCACCGCCATCAGCGCCGCCGCCGTGGCGACGGCGGCAGTGGTCCCGCCGCCGAACGCCGAGGCCGCGTACGCGCCTCCGAACAGCGCCGCGGCCGCCGCGCCCGGCGGGATCGACAGGTAAAAGCACCAGCCGACCACCGCGGCGATCCGTTCGCCGAACGCCAGGCGCGCATAGGTCGACACCCCGCCCGCGTCCGGGTATCGGGCTCCCAGCGCCGCGAACGTCGCCGCCAGCGGGGCCGACAGCACCACCAGCGCGAGCCAGGCCAGCAGTGACGCCGGCCCGGCCGCGTCCGCGGCCAGCGCCGGAAGCGCTATCACCCCGGTCCCGACCACGGCCCCCAGGTACATCGCCGTGCCCTGCACGGCGGTCAGCCGTCCCGCCGAGGCCGTCCCCATCGAGCTCGTCTCCGTCGAGGTCGTCATCGCCTTCGCTCCCCACCGGGCGGCCGGCGGTGCCCGGCGTCGGCGACGGCCGTCGACGGCACAGAAATGATCATCGCTGTCATGGCATTCAGGGTCGTCGGGCCGGAGTGGAACCGATAGTGGCAGAAATGCCGATGTCCGCTAAATTCCTGCCATGGCAGCGCGGCACACCGTGGCGATGACGGTCATCGCCGACTCCCCGCCGTTCGAGCTGGCCGTGCCGTGGGAGGTCTTCGGCAGGGACCGCACCGACATCGTCGACCCCTGGTACGAGCTGCGGATGTGCTCGATCACCGGGGAGGGCTCGGTGCCGCTGGCGGGCGGGGTGCGGATGGACACCCCCTACGGGCTGGACGCGCTGGCCGAGGCCGACACCGTGATCGTCTCCGCCTGCCCGCGCCCCGCCCAGCTGGACCCGCCCCCGGAGCTGCTGGAGGCGGTGCGCGCGGCGCACCGGGCGGGCGGCCGGATCGTGTCCCTGTGCACCGGCGCCTACCTCCTGGCCGCCGCGGGGCTGCTGGACGGCCGGCGCGTCACCACCCACTGGATGAACTCCGAGGACTTCGCGCGCCGCTTCCCCCGGGTGACGCTGGACCCGCACGTCCTCTACACCGACGACGGCGACATCCTGACCTCGGCGGGCACCGGCGCCGTCATCGACCTGTGCCTGCACCTGGTCCGTCTCGACCACGGCACGGCGGTCGCCAACGAGGTCGCCCGGCGGATGGTCGTGCCGCCGCACCGCGACGGCGGCCAGGCCCAGTACGCGCCGCCGCCCGTCGCGGCCGAGCCGGGCGACGGCCTGGGGGCCGTGCTGGACTGGGCGCGGGAACGGCTGGATGAGCCGCTGACCGTCTCCCGGCTCGCCCGCGTCGCGCACATGAGCGAACGCACCTTCGCCCGCCGGTTCCGGGCCGAGCTGGGGATCACCCCGCTGCAGTGGCTGCTCCGGCAGCGGGTGCGGCTGGCCCAGGAGCTGCTGGAGATCACCGATCTGCCGGTCGAGGAGATCGCCCGGCGCGCCGGGTTCGGCACCGCGGCGGGGCTGCGCCACCACTTCCGCCGGGTCACCAGCGTCTCGCCGCAGGCCTACCGGCGGGTGTTCCGCCACCGCGTCGCCCTGCAGGCCGCCACCGGCCGGGAGAGTGTGCCGAGCGCCGCACGGCGGGCGGCGGGCGGGGGCGCTTAAGGTTGACGGTGTGACCCAGACGCGGCCGGCCAAATCAGAGCGGACCCGTGCGCTGATCGTGGAAACCGCCCTGCGGCTGTTCCGGGAACGCGGGTACGAGGCGACGACCATGCGCGCGATCGCCAAGGAGGCGGGGGTCTCGGTCGGGAACGCCTACTACTACTTCGGCTCCAAGGAGGAGCTGATCCAGGCGTACTACGACGAGCTGCAGGAGGAGCACCAGGCCGCCTGCCGCGCGGTGCTGGAGAGCGAACGCGACTTCGCCCCCAGGCTGCTCGGCGTCCTCAAGGCCCGGGTGGACACGATGATCCCCTACCACCAGTTCGCCGGGAAGTTCTTCAAGTTCGCCGCCGAGCCCACCAGCCCGCTCAACCCGTTCAGCGCCGAGTCGGGTCCGGCGCGCGCCGCCGCCATCGCCATCTACCGGGAGGTCGTCGACGGCTCCACCCTCAAGCTCGACCCCGATTTCCGCGCCGAGCTGCCCGAGCTGCTGTGGCTGTACTCCATGGGGATCGTGCTGTACTGGGTCCACGACAGCTCCCCCGGCTGCCGCAAGACCTACCTGCTGATCGAACGCACCGTCCCCCTGGTGGACAAGATGGTCGCGATGTCCCGCCTGCCCGTCCTCAGGTCCGTCACCCGCGAGCTCGTCGAGATCATCCGCGAGGTCCGCGCCTGACCCGACGGCGGGGACGCGCCGGCGCCCGTGCCCGCCGTCGGGCGGAACCGGCCCGACCGCCCGGGGAGGTCCCGGGGTGCGGCCGGGCCGGGCGGCGTCACGCCAGGCCCAGGTGCTCGCGGGCGAAGGCGAGCTCGATCTCCTTCTGCCGGATGCGCTCCTCCACCACCAACGAGCCGTGACCGGCGTCGTAGCGGTAGACCCGGTGGGGCTTGCCGAGGGCGGACAGCCGGGCGATGTAGTTGTCGATCTGCCGGATGGGGCAGCGGGGGTCGTTCTCCCCGGCGAGGATCAGCACGGGGGCCTTGACCCGGTCGACATAGGTGATGGGCGAGGAGAGGCGGTAGCGGTCGGGGACCTCCTCGGGGGAGCCGCCGAACAGCGCCCGGTCGAAGGCCTTGAGCGCCTCCATCTCGTCCTCGTAGGCGGCCACGTAGTCGGCGACGGGCACGGCGGCCAGCCCCACCGCCCAGTCGTCGGGCTGGGTGCCCAGGCCCAGCAGGGTGAGGAAGCCGCCCCACGAGCCGCCGGACAGGACCAGACGGTCGGGGTCGGCGAGCCCGCTCTCCACGGCCCAGTCGCGGACGGCCTTGATGTCCTCCAGCTCGGTGAGGCCGACGCGGTGCTCGATGGCGTCGCGCCAGGCGGTGCCATAGCCGGTGGAGCCGCGATAGTTGACGCGGACGACGGCGAACCCGTGGTCCACCCAGGCGGCGACGTCGGGCGAGAAGGAGTCGTCGTCCTGGGCGGTGGGGCCGCCGTGGATCTCGAAGATCGTCGGGTAGGGGGCCGTGCCGGTCTCCGGCCTGCTGATCAGGGCGTGGATCCGGCCGCCGGGGCCCTCCACCCAGGCGTCCTCGACGGGGACCGACGGCGGGGCGGGGTCGCCCTCGGCGGTGAGCACGACGGCGCCCGTGGTGGAGCGGATGACGGGAGGCTCGGCGGCGCTGTTCCAGGCGTACTCGACGGTGCCGTCGGGGCGGGCGGCGGCCGCGCCGATGACGCCGCGCGGGGTGTCGATGCGGTGCAGGGCGCCGTCGGCCAGGTCGTAGCGGTACAGCTCGTCGCGGGCGTGGTGGGAGTGCACCACCAGCAGGGCCGACCCGTCGGGGAACCAGTCGGCGTCGACCTCCCCGGGCAGATCCAGCTCCAGCTCGGTCTCGGTGCCGGCGATCGGATCCCAGATCAGCAGCTCGGGGCGGCCCCGCCGCTCGTGGTTGACCAGCAGCCGGGAGTCCCCGGCGACCGGGGCGAACCCGGAGGCGTAGACGCCCTTGCCCTCCCCGTCCCACAGGTCGGCGACGGTGGAGCCGTCGGGACGGACGACGCGCAGGGCCATGTGGCGGCTGTCGCCGTGCTCGCTGTGCCCGATGGCGATCAGGGTCTCGTCCCGGCTCAGCGCGGCGACATAGGCCTCCTCGGCGTGGTGGTAGAGCACCTCGGGCTCGGCGCCGGGCCGGCACAGGTGGACGGTGTGGCCGTCGTCGGTGCTGCGGCCCACCACCGCGAGGCCGCTGGATCCGCACGCCAGCCCGGAGGGGTAGGCGGGCGCCAGCCCGGGCACGGCCGGCTCGTCGGGACCGCCGCCGAACGGCTGGCGCATCCACACGCCGAACTCGTCCCCGTCGGTGTCGGCGAACCACCAGATCCACTCGCCGGTGGGGTCGATGCCGCCCATCGAGGTGCCGTTGGGCCGGTCGGTCACCTGCCGACGCTCCCCACTCGTCCGGTCCCAGGTGTAGATCTCCCAGGTCCCGGTCACGTTGGACCGATACACCGAACGGTGCGGTGCGTCATGGGCCCAACGGGGCAGCGACACCCGGGCCGCGCGGAAGCGCGCCTTCCAGCGTTCCTCGTCCACCATNACGGGGCAGCGACACCCGGGCCGCGCGGAAGCGCGCCTTCCAGCGTTCCTCGTCCACCATGGGGCCAGTATCGCGAACCCGCGACGCCGGCCGGCCGCTCTACATCACCTGTGGACGACCGTGCAGAGCCGAGCGCCCCGGGCGACCGGTGCGCCACCGCGGGGCCGGCGCCGGGACCGCCCGCCGCCCCGACCGGGCGGCCGGGGCGATCGGAGCCTCTCTCGTCCGCCGCCCCGGAACCGTCGACGGCGCCCCGCCCCCGGCACGGCCGAACCCGCACAGAGTCCCCAGGGCCCTCAGGTCCCGGGGCCCACAGGCCTTCCCCTCGGCTTCCTCCCCGCACGACGGCGGGGATCTCCTTCGGAGGTTCCCGATGAACCGCATCGCCCCCGGGAAAGCCCGTCTCCGCTCCGCCCTCGGCGGGCATCGGGGCGGGGTCTTCTCGGTGGCGTTCGGCCCGGCCGGCGCGCTCCTCGTCACCGCGGGCCACGAGGAGACCGTCCGGCTCTGGGGGCTGGAAGTCTGGGGGCTGGAAGGGTGACGTCGGCGGAGCATCCGGCCGAGGACGGAGCTCATGCATGATTCCCCGCCGCCCTTCGTCCGGGGTCTCGACCGAACTCCGCAGCGGCCGACCCGCTTCAGACTGAGGTCGCGACCTACCGCTTCTACAACCATTGCCACAAGTAGATCGGAGGATGTCTTGTCGAACCGGCGCCGTTTTCGTGAGATCGGCGCATCAAATCTGACGGGAATCACTCGGCTGAGCTACGGCGCGGTCCCTCTGCGGTGCACGCCGTCGATGGATTGCCGACCCCCCTTCTCCACTTCGTCCTTTTTGCTCACTCTTCGGCGGGCCGGGATGTGACCTTCTCGATATGTCATTGCCGAGACCCAGAGCATCCGATCGACGAACATGTCTTGCAAGCCGGGAACGGGCAGGGGGTATCGGGTGGAACCTGGATTGGAGATCGCGGGACGCTACCGGCTGGCTCGGCTCCTGGGCGGAGGAGCCTTCGGTGAGGTGTGGAAGGCCGCGGACCTGCTGCGCGATCGGCCGGTGGCGATGAAGTTCCTGCACCGGGGGATCTCTGCCGGCAATCCCGTAGTGGTGTCGAAGTTCCGCCAGGAGGCCAAGATCGCGGCCCGGCTCCAGCACCCCGGCATCACCCGTGTCGACGACTTCGGCACGCACGACGGCCAGTGGTTCCTGGTGATGGAGTTCCTCCACGGCCGCACCCTGGCCGCAGAACTGACCGAGCATCCGAAGGGACTGCCCATGGACCGGGTGCTCACCCTGGGGGTGCAGTTGGCCGACGCGCTCGTGACCGCGCACAAGATGGGGGTGGTGCACCGCGACCTCAAACCCGCC
>NZ_RRYT01000044.1 GCF_006363815.1 Thermomonospora catenispora | reverse complement strand
GTCGGCCGCGGCGGGGAGCCCGTTCGACGGCCGGCCCCGGCGGGCCGGTCCGCTCGGCCCCGCGGGACCGTCCGCGCCTCCTCCGGCGGGCGGTCCGCGCGGAGGGGCGGCGGCAGGCCGCCCCGCGGGCCGTCCCGCCCGTCGTTCCGGCGCGGCGACCCGATCAAGCGGCTCAACTCCGGGCTGCTGGTCATCGCGTTCGTGCTGTCGCTGTTCGCCGGACGGCTGGTGCAGCTGCAGACCATCGAGGCCGACGTCTACGCCGCCCGCGCCGTCAAGCAGCGGCTGCACGAGCTGGAGCTGCCCGCGGTGCGCGGCGACATCACCGACGCCGACGGCCATCCGCTGGCCAAGACCGTCGAGGCGCGCGCCGTCTACGCCGATCCGGCGCTCATCGAGCCCGCCGATCGGCAGCGGGTGGCCTCGGCGCTGGCGCCGCTGCTGTCGATGGACCCCGCCGAGGTGCTGAAGAAGATCAGCACCTCGGGCAGCCGCTTCGTCTACCTGGCCCGGGGCATCAGCCCCGACCAGGGCCGGATGGTGGAGGCCCTGGACCTGCCGGGGGTGGACACGCTGCCGGAGTACCGCCGGATCTATCCCAACGGCGACCTGGCGGCGAGCGTGATCGGGTTCGTCAACCGGGAGGGCAAGGGCGGCGCCGGCCTGGAGTCGGCCTACGACCGGCAGCTGGCCGGGGTGGACGGCTGGCAGCGGGTGGAGACCAGCGTCAGCGGCCAGGTCATCCCGATGGGGGAGGACAGCAGGCGTGATCCGGTGCCCGGCCGGGGCCTGCGGCTGACCCTGCTGCGCGACGTGCAGGCCAAGGCGCAGCAGGCGATCGAGGAGCAGGTGCGGGCCACCGGGGCGCGCAACGGCAGCGTGATCGTGCTGGATCCGCGCACCGGCCACATCCTGGCGCTGGCCACGGCCCCCGGCTACGACCCCAACGACTACGGCCGGGCCGACGACTGGAGCAACCCGGCCGTTCAGGAGGCCTACGAGCCGGGCAGCACCAACAAGGTCATCACCGCCGCGGCGGCGCTGGAGAAGGGCGGCGTCACCCCCGACACCGTGTTCCGGGTGCCGTACTCCATCCAGCGGCACAAGCGCACGTTCCGCGACGCGCACCCGCATCCCACCCGGCGGATGACCTTCTCCGGGATCCTGGCCACCTCCAGCAACGTCGGCACCATCCTGGCCAGCGAGACCATCTCCGCCCAGACCCTGTACGAGTACCTGCGCGCCTTCGGGTTCGGCGAGCCGACCCGGGTGGGGCTGCCGGGGGAGACCCCGGGGGTGCTCACTCCGCCGAGCCGGTGGTCGGGCACCGACCGCTACCCCATCTCCTTCGGCCAGACCGTGTCGGTGAACGCGCTGCAGATGGCCAGCGTGTACGCCACCATCGCCAACGGCGGCGTCCGGGTCAGCCCGCAGCTGATCGCCGGCACCGTGGAGCCGGACGGCCGGTTCGTCGCCGCCCCCGCCCCCGCCCAGCGACGGGTGATCAGCCGGTCCACCGCCGCGCAGATCACCCGCATGCTGGAGGGCGCCACGACCGAGGAGGGCACCGCCCCCAAGGCGCGCGTCCCCGGCTACCGGGTGGCGGGCAAGACCGGCACCGCGGAGATCGTCAACCCGGACTGCGGCTGCTACGAGGGCGGCGGTTACACCGCCTCGTTCGCCGGGTTCGCCCCGGCGGACGATCCGCAACTGGTGGTACAGGTGGTGCTGCAGAAGCCGACCAAGGGAAGCCATTATGGTGGCGACGTGGCCGCGCCGGTCTTTCGGGATGTGATGGCCTTCGCCCTGAAGACCCGCAAGATCCCGCCCACCGGCGGACGGCCGCCGAAGATCGACATCTACGTCCGCGACTGACCATGCTCGCTACGGTGGGCGGGTACGCTTCCCCGCCGTGACGCGAGCAGTCATGTCACGGCTCCCGACCGCCGCGAAAGAACCGTGATGCGCCCGACCACCAATCCCGCCCGTCCGCTGTCCGGGCTGGCCGAGCTGCTGTCCCTCCCCGCGGACGCCCCCGGCCTGGCCCGCACGCAGGTGACGGGCATCACCCACGACTCCCGGCAGGTGCTGCCCGGCGACCTGTACGCCGCGCTGCCCGGCTCCCGCGTGCACGGCGCCGACTTCGCCGCCCAGGCCGCCGCCGCCGGCGCCGCGGCGATCCTCACCGACCCGGCCGGCCGGGCCGCCGCCGAACGGACCGGGCTGCCGGTGCTGGTCGTCGAGGATCCCCGCGCCCGGCTCGGCCGGGCCGCCTCCTGGGTGTACGGCGACCCCGCCCGCGACCTGACGCTGATCGGGGTGACCGGCACCAGCGGCAAGACCACCACGGTCTACCTCCTGGAGGCCGGGCTGCGGGCCGCCGGGGTGGAGACCGCGGTGATCGGCACCGTGGAGACGCGGATCGGCGACACCCGGCTGCCCAGCACGCTCACCACCCCCGAGGCCACCGATCTGCACGGCGCCTTCGCGCTGATGCGCGAGCGCGGGGTCGGCGCCGCGGCGATGGAGGTCTCCAGCCACGCCCTGGCCCAGGGCCGGGTCGGCGGCGCCTGCTACGACGTGGCGATCTTCACCAACCTCTCGCAGGACCACCTGGACTTCCATCCCACGATGGAGGACTACTTCGCCGCCAAGGCCAGGCTGTTCACCCCCGCCTACAGCCGGGTCGGCGTGATCAACGTCGACGACCGCTACGGCCGCGAGCTGACGCGGATCGCCCAGGTGCCGCTGACCACCTTCTCGGCGGCCGGGGACCGGTCGGCCGACTGGCGGGTCGAGGACGTCCGGCTGGGCGCCGACGGCAGCGCGTTCCGGGTGGTCGGGCCGGGCGGCGTGGAGGCCGACGCGGCGATCCGGCTGCCCGGGCCGTTCAACGTCGCCAACGCGCTGGCGGCGATCGTGGCGCTGGTGGAGGCCGGCATCGGACTGCCGACGGCGGTCCGCGGCGTCGGCGCCCTGGCCGGCGTGCCCGGTCGGCTGGAGCCGGTCGACGAGGGCCAGGACTTCACCGCTCTGGTGGACTACTCCCACAAGCCCGGCGCGGTGGAGGCGGTGCTGACCTCGCTGCGGAAGGTCGCCTCCGGGCGGCTGATCGTGGTGCTCGGCTGCGGCGGCGACCGGGACCGCGGCAAGCGCCCGCTGATGGGGGAGGCCGCCGCCCGGCTGGCCGACCTGGCGGTCTTCACCGATGACAATCCCCGATCGGAGGACCCGCTGGCGATCCTCGCCGCTATGGTCGAGGGCGTGCTCAAGGTGCCGCAGAACGAACGCGCGCACCTGGTGGTCGAGCCGGACCGGGCCGCGGCGATCTCGCTGGCGTTGAGCCGGGCGGAGCGCGGCGACGTGGTCGTCGTCGCCGGCAAGGGACATGAGCAGGGACAGCACGTGGCCGGCCGGGTACTGCCGTTCGACGACCGCGAGGTGGTGCGCGCCGAGCTGCGCCGGCTGCTGGCCGGCGGGAACGGAAAGGACGTGGGCCGGCGGTGATCCCACTCGCGCTGTCGGAGATCGCACGGATCACGCAGGGCGCGGCGGCGCCGGGCGGGGACGGCGCGGTGGTCACCGGCCCGGTCGTCATCGACTCCCGGGAGGTCGTCCCCGGGGCGCTGTTCGTGGCGCTGCGCGGGGAGCGCGCCGACGGCCACGACTTCGCCGCCGCGGCGGTGGAGGCCGGGGCCGCCGGAGTGCTGGCCCAGCGCGCCCTCGACCCCCCGGTGCTGCCGGCCGTGGTGGTGGACGACACGGTGGCGGCGCTGGGCCGGCTGGCCCGCGCCGTGCTGGCCCGGCTGCCCCGGACCGTGGTCGTGGGGGTCACCGGCTCGGCCGGCAAGACCTCCACCAAGGACCTGATCGCCCAGGTCTTGCGGCGGCACGGTCCCACGGTGGCGGCCAAGGGGTCGTTCAACAACGAGATCGGCCATCCGCTGACCGTGCTGCGCGCCGACGCCGACACCCGCCATCTGGTGCTGGAGATGGGCGCGCGGGGCGTCGGGCACGTCGCCTACCTGTGCCGGATCGCGCCGCCGCGCATCGGGGTGGTGCTGAACGTCGGCAGCGCCCACATCGGGGAGTTCGGCGACCGGGAGGCCATCGCCCGGGCCAAGGGCGAGCTGGTGGAGGCGCTGCCGGAGAACGGCGCGGCGGTGCTCAACGCCGACGACCCCCTGGTGCGCGCGATGGCCGCGCGCACCGCGGCCGAGGTGATCACCTTCGGCCGCGGCGGCGACGCCGACGTGCGGGCCGTGGACGAGACCCTGGACGGGCAGGGCCGCCCCCGCTTCACCCTGGTGACGCCGCAGGGCTCGGTGCCGGTCGGATTGGCCCTGCACGGCGCTCACGCGGTCGGCAACGCGCTGGCGGCCGCGGCGGTGGCGCTCCGGGTCGGGATGAGGCCGCAGGACGTCGCCGAGGCGCTCTCACAGGCGCGGCCGGTCAGCCGGTGGCGGATGGAGGTCGAACGCACCCGCGAGGGTGTGGTAGTGGTCAACGACGCCTACAACGCCAATCCCGAGTCGATGCGGGCGGCGGTGGACACGGTGGCGCACATGGCGCGCGCCACCGGGGGCCGGGCGTTCGCCGCGTTGGGGGAAATGGCGGAACTGGGCGGGCGTTCTGTGGCGGAACACGAGAAGATCGGGCAGCATGTCGCGCGCAGCGGATTCGCCGGTCTGATCGCGGTGGGCGCTGCGGCGGCCCCGATGATCGACGGGGCCGGTCAGGTGGGGTCATGGACGGGAGAGTGCGTACAGGTGGATGACGTCGGCGCGGCGGTGACCGCGCTCCGCGAGCGGCTGCGGCCGCAGGACGTCGTGCTGGTGAAGGGCTCTCGCGTGGCCGGGATGGAGCGGGTCGCCGCCGGGTTGCTGGCGCCCGCCTCCGGCGACGACGCCGACGGGAGGGCCGCCTCGTGCTGAACATCATGGTGGCGGCCGGGGTGGCGCTGTTCATCGGCATGGTGGGCACCCCGTTGTGGATCCGCCTGGTGCGTCGGCTCGGCTACGGCCAGATGATCCGCGAGGAGGGGCCGCAGGCGCATCACGGCAAGCGCGGCACCCCCACCATGGGCGGCACGGTCTTCATCGTCGGCTCGCTGGTCGGGTACGCGGTCGCGCACATGGTGACGCAGACCACCCCCACCGTGTCCGGCGTGCTGGTGCTGATGCTGATGACCGGGCTCGGGCTGGTCGGCTTCGTCGACGACTACATCAAGGTGTTCAAGCAGCGCAGCCTGGGCCTGCGCAGCGGCGCCAAGATGATCGGGATCGTGCTGGTCGGCGTGGTCTTCGCGATCGCCTCGCTGAACTTCCCCAACGGCTACGACGTCACTCCGGCCACCGACCACCTGTCGTTCCTGCGCGACTTCGGCCCCTCCATCGGGCCGTACCTGTTCGTGCTGTGGGCGCTGTTTCTGATCGCCGCGGTCTCCAACGGCGTGAACCTGACCGACGGGCTGGACGGCCTGGCCGCCGGGCCCGCCGCGATGGTGCTGGCCGCCTACGTGATCATCGGCAACTGGCAGCTGCGCAACAGCTGCTTCGGCGCCGGGCTGGCGCCCAACTGCTACAGCGTCCGCGACCCGCTGGACCTGGCGGTGGTGGCCGCGGCGGTGCTGGGCGGCGTGTTCGGGTTCCTGTGGTGGAACGCCCCGCCGGCGAAGGTCTTCATGGGCGACACCGGGTCGCTGGCGCTCGGCGGCGTGCTGGTCGGCCTGGCCATCCTCACCCGCACCCAGTTCCTGCTGGCGATCCTGTGCGGCCTGATCGTGATGATCACCCTGTCGGTGATGATCCAGGTCGGGGTGTTCCAGGTGACCCAGAAGTTCACCGGAACCGGCAAACGGGTGTTCAAGATGGCCCCGCTGCAGCATCACTTCGAGCTGTCCGGATGGGCCGAGACCACCATCGTCGTGCGATTCTGGCTGATGTCCGCGCTGTTCGTGGCGCTGGGGATCGGTCTGTTCTACCTGGAATGGATGCCTAAGGGGTGAACGCGGACAACTGGCGGGGACGGCCGGTCTGTGTGGCCGGGCTGGGGATCTCCGGTCGGGCGGCGGCCCGGGCGCTGGCCGCCCGGGGCGCCCGGGTCACCGTGGTGGACGCCCGCGACGACGCCGACGCCCGCGCGCAGGCCGAGGAGCTGCGCGCGCACGGCGTCCGGGTGCGGCTGGGCGACGGCGACGCGCTGCCCCCGGGCACCGACCTGGTCGTGGTCTCGCCCGGCTGGCGGCCCGACGCCCCGCTGCCGAAGGCAGCCGCCGCGGCCGGAGTGGAGATCTACGGCGAGGTCGAGCTGGCCTGGCGGCTGCGGCCCGCCGAGGGCGCGGCCCCGTGGCTGGCGCTGACCGGGACCAACGGCAAGACCACCGTGGTGCGGATGCTGGCGTCCATCCTGAAGGCCGCCGGGCACCGCGCCCTGGCGGTCGGCAACGTCGGCGCCCCGATCGTGGAGGCGGCGGCCGACCCCTCCTACGACGTGCTGGCGGTGGAGCTGTCCAGCTTCCAGCTGCACTGGTCCTCCACCCTCGACCCGGCGGCCGCCGCCGTGCTCAACGTCGCGCCCGACCACATCGACTGGCACGGCTCCCTGGAGGCGTACGCCGCCGACAAGGGGCGGATCTTCGGCCCCGGAACGCTCGCCGTGGCCAACGCCGCCGACCCGATCGCGCTGAAGCTGGCCGAGGGCGCCGCGCGGCGCGCCGAGTTCACCTTGGCGATCCCCGCGCCCGGCCAGCTCGGCGTGGTGGAGGACCTGCTGGTGGACCGGGCGTTCACCGCCGACCCGGTCCGGCGGGCCGAGGAGCTGGCCTCCCTGTCGGACGTGCGGCCGTTCGCGCCGCACAACGTGGCCAACGCGCTCGCCGCCGCCGCGTTGGCCCGCGCCCACGGCGTCCCGCCGGAGGCGGTCCGGGAGGGGCTGCGCGCGTTCACGCCCGAGCCGCACCGCATCGCGCACGTGGCCACCGTGGACGGGGTGGACTACGTGGACGACTCCAAGGCCACCAACCCGCACGCGGCGGCGGCGTCGCTGGCCGCCTACGAGAAGGTGGTGTGGATCGCCGGCGGGCTGCTCAAGGGCGCCGAGGTCGACGACCTGGTCCGCTCGTGCGCCGGACGGCTGCGCGGGGCGGTGCTGCTGGGCGCCGACCGCGGCAAGATCGCCGAAGCGCTGGCGCGACACGCCCCGGATGTCCCCGTGGCGGACGTCGCGGAGACCGACACTGGGGCGATGGACATCGTGGTGACCCACGCCTCCCGGCTCGCCCGGCCCGGGGACACCGTGCTGCTCGCCCCGGCCGGCGCCTCGTTCGACATGTTCTCCGGGTACGGCGCGCGCGGCGACGCGTTCGCCGCGGCGGTGCACCGGCTGGCCGAACGGGCGGCCGGGTAGGCGCCGATGACCTCCCCCTCCACCCGGGACGGCGGCCGGCCGGGCGTGCGGGCGCAGTTCGTCGCCCTGGTGGGGCTGCTGGACCGCCCCCTGGCCTCCTACTACCTGGTGCTCGGCTGCTCGATGCTGCTGCTGGCGCTGGGGCTGACGATGGTGCTGGCGTCCTCCAACGTCAAGCAGCTGCAGGAGACCGGGTCGGCCTACACCCTGCTGCAGCGGCAGGCGGTGTGGATGGCGCTCGGGCTGCCGCTGATGTGGCTGGCGGCCAGGCTGCCGCCGCGGACGTTCCGGGCGCTGGCCTACCCGTTGCTGCTGCTGTCGATCATCGGGTTGGTGATCGTGCTGATCCCGGGACTGGGCCTGACCGTGGGCGGCGCCACCCGCTGGATCGATCTGGGCCCGGTCCAGATCCAGCCGTCCGAGCCGGCCAAGCTGAGCCTGGTGCTGTGGGGCGCGGACCTGATGGCCCGCCGGGAGCGGCAGGGCCAGCTCACCGACTGGCGGACGCTGCTGATCCCGCTGCTGCCCGTCTCCGGGGTGGTGGTGATGCTGGTGATGCTCGGCCACGACCTGGGCACCACCCTGGTGCTGCTGTCCATCTTCCTGACCCTGCTGTGGGTGGTGGGCGCCCCCGGTCGGCTGTTCGTCGGGATGACCGGGCTGATCGGGCTGCTGGTGGCCATCCTGATCGTGGTCGAGCCCTATCGGATGCAGCGGCTGATCGGCTTCCTGGACTCCTCCGGCGACCCGCTGGGGGTGCGCTACCAGGGCGTTCAGGGGAAGCTGGCGATCGCCTCCGGGGGCTGGTTCGGCACCGGGCTGGGCGAGGGCCGGGCGCAGTGGGGGTTCCTGCCGCACGCCGAGACCGACTTCATCTTTGCGATCATCGGAGAACAGCTGGGCCTGGTCGGTACGCTCGTCGTATTGGGCCTGTTCGGCCTGCTGGCCTACGCCGGCCTGCGGATCGCCCGGCGCGTGAAGGACCCGTTCATGCGGCTGGCCGCGGCGGCGGTCACCGGATGGCTGTCGGTCCAGGCGCTGGTCAACATCGGGGCGGTGATCGGCGTGCTGCCCATCACGGGCATCCCGCTGCCGCTGGTGTCGTACGGGGGATCGGCGCTGATCCCCACCCTGGCCGCACTGGGCATGCTGCTGGCGTTCGCGCAACGCGAGCCGGGCGCGCGGCAGGCGCTGGCCGCACGCGGCCCCGGACCGGTCCGAAGGGCTCTAAGCTGGCTTGGTCTGGCACGGCGATGAAGTCCGTTTTCACCACCACGCTGAGGAGGCGTACTCGAGCATGAGGGTTGTCCTGGCCGGCGGCGGGACCGCTGGACACATCGAGCCGGCGCTCGCCCTCGCCGACGCGCTGCGCCGCGAGGATCCGAGTGTCCAGATCACCTGCCTGGGCACCGAACGAGGCCTGGAGACCCGGCTGGTCCCGCAGCGGGGCTATGAGCTGGCCCTGATCCCCCCCGTCCCGCTGCCGCGCACGCTGACCCCCCGGCTGCTGACCGTCCCCGGGCGGCTGCGCGGGGCGATCAACGCGGCCGCCGCCGTGCTGGACCGGGTGCAGGCCGACGTGCTGGTCGGGTTCGGCGGCTATGTCGCCACCCCCGGCTATCTGGCCGCCCGCAAGCGTCGCATCCCGATCATCGTGCACGAGGCCAACCCCCGGCCCGGCCTGGCCAACCGGCTCGGCGCGCGGTTCACCGAGCACGTCGCCGTCTCGCACGAGAACACCCCGCTGCCGCACGCCAAGTTCGTCGGCATCCCGCTGCGCCGGGAGATCGCCACCTTGGACCGGCTGGCGATGGGGGACAAGGCCCGCTCCTACTTCGGGCTGATGCCGGACCTGCCGACGCTGCTGATCTTCGGCGGCTCGCAGGGGGCCCGCTCGCTCAACCGGGCCGCGGTGGCCTGCGCCCCGGACTTCCGCGCCGCCGGCATCCAGGTGCTGCACATCGTCGGCCCCAAGAACACCGAGGAGCCCGAGCCGGCCCGCGGCGGCCCGCAGTACGTCACCCTGCCCTATTGCGACCGGATGGACCTGGCCTACGCCGCCGCCGACATGGCCATCTGCCGGGCGGGCGCGATGACCTGCGCCGAGCTGACCGCGGTGGGCCTGCCGGCGGCGTACGTGCCGCTGCCGCACGGCAACGGCGAGCAGCGGCTGAACGCCGAGCCGATCGTGGCCGCCGGCGGCGGGCTGCTGGTCGACGACGCCGAGCTGAGCCCGGAGTGGATCCGCACCACCCTGCTGCCGGTGCTGGCCGATCCGGCGCGGGTGGCGCAGATGTCGGAGGCCGCCGCGCGGATGGGCCACCGGGACGCCGACGTGGTGCTGGCCGGGCTGGTCCGCGAGGTCGTGCAGGGAGCACAGGCCCGATGAGCGGCGCCCGGCCCGGCGCCCCCGACGAGGCGATGCGGCACGTCCACTTCATCGCGATCGGCGGGGCGGGCATGTCCGGGATCGCCCGGATCATGCTGCGCCGCGGGATCACCGTGTCCGGCAGCGACGCCCAGGACTCGCCCATGCTGAAGCGGCTGGCGGAGCTGGGCGCGCGGGTGCACGTCGGGCACTCCGCCGACCACCTCGGCGACGCCGACACGGTGGTGGTGTCCACCGCCATCCGCGAGAGCAACCCCGAGCTGCGGGCGGCGCGCGAGCGCGGCCTGCGGGTGCTGCACCGCTCCGAGGCGCTGGCGGCGCTGATGGCCGGGCGGCGGGCGGTGGCGGTCGCCGGCACCCACGGCAAGACCACCACCACCTCGATGCTCACCGTCGTGCTGCAGCACGCCGGGGCCGACCCCGCCTACTGCATCGGCGGGCAGCTGATCACCACCGGTCTCGGCGCCGACGACGGCACCGGCGACGTGTTCGTGGCCGAGGCCGACGAGAGCGACGGGTCGTTCCTGCGGTACACCCCCCACATCGCGGTGGTCACCAACGTGGAGGCCGACCACCTGGACAACTACGGGGCGTTCGAGCGGGTCAAGGAGAACTTCCAGCGGTTCGTGCGGCGGGTGGTGCCGGACGGGGCGCTGGTCGCCTCCGCCGACGATCCCGTGGCCCGCGAATTGGCCGAGGCCGCCCGCGGGCGCGGGCTGACCGTGGTCACCTACGGGGAGGCCGCCGACGCCGACCTGCGCATCACCGACTTCACCCCGCGCGGCCTGGGCTCCCGGTTTTGCATCGCCGGGCTCGGCGAGGTGACCTTGGCGGTGCCGGGGCGGCACTACGCCCACAACGCCACCGCCGTGGTCGCCGTCGCGCGGCTGCTGGGCCACGACTTCGCGGTGGCGCGGGAAGGGCTGGCCTCGTTCGCCGGGTCGATGCGCCGGCTGGAGCGCAAGGGCGAGGCCGGCGGGGTGCAGGTGCTCGACAGCTACGCCCACCATCCGACCGAGCTGACCGCCGATCTGGAGGCCGTCCGCGAGTATCTGGAGCAGCTGCCGGGGACGGGGCGCATCATCGCGGTGTTCCAGCCGCACCTGTACAGCCGGACCCGGTTCTTCGCCGCCGAGTTCGGCCGGGCGCTGGGCCTGGCCGACGTGGCGGTGGTGCTGGACGTGTACGGTGCCCGGGAGGACCCCGAGCCCGGGGTGAGCGGCCGGCTGATCGCCGACGCCGTGCCGGACGGCACCCGGGTGGAGTACGTCCCCGACACCGCCGACGTGCCGGAGGCGGTGGCCGGGCTGGCCCGTCCCGGCGACCTGGTGCTCACCCTCGGCGCCGGCGACGTGACCAAGCTGGGGCCGGTGATCCTGGAACGGCTCGGCTGATCACGGCGTGGATCTCCGACGACACGGTCGGTTCGGGTCATCATCGAGGTCTATGACACGGACTCGGGTGAGGCGAGGACGCGCCGCGGCCCGCGCGTCGGGAGGACGACGGCCGCGGCCCGGGTGGCGGCCCGTCGGGGCGGCCCTGCTGGCGCTGGCCCTGTCGGCCGCCGTCGCCTGGGTGCTGCTGGGCTCTCCGCTGCTGGCGGTGCGGCGGGTCGAGGTGGCCGGGGCGACGCTGGTGCAGCGCGACCGGCTGGTGGCCGCGGCCGGCGTCAGGACGGGCCTGCCGCTGGCCCGGCTGGACACCGACGAGGTGCGCGCCCGGGTGCAGCGGCTCCGCGAGGTGGAGTCGGCGACGGTGCGCCGGGTGTGGCCGGGCACGGTGCGGATCGAGGTGCGCGAGCGGGTGCCGTTGGTGGCGGTCGAGCGGGCCGGGCGCTTTTGGCAGCTCGACCGGTTCGGGGTCGCCGTCACCGAGTCCGCGCGGCGTCCCGCCGCGCTGCCCCTGCTGAACGTCGCGGTCCCGCAGCCCGGGGATCCGGCCACCGAGGCGGCGCTGCGGGTGGTGCAGGAGCTGCCCGAGCGACTGGCCCGCCGGCTGACCGCGGTGGACGCCCCCAGCCCCGAGTCGGTGACGTTGCGGTTCTCCGCCGTCGGCGACTCCGGCCCGCTCACCGTGGTGTGGGGGCCGCCCGGCCGGGCCGCGGAGAAGAGCCGCCTGGTGGAGGCGCTGCGCCGGACCTCGGCGGGACGGTCGGCGCGCACCATCGACGTCAGCTCGCCCGAGGTGGTGACCACCCGATGAGCGCACCGGGCCCCGATACGCAAAGGATCACACCCCGGATCGGGGACGCCGCGCGAGTCGGCGGGAAGGGACGGCGGGACATGGGGCACTCTTGGAGGATCGCTTGGAGGATCACGGGCGCTCCGTGCGGGCGCGCGGCACCGTGGAGGGGAGGGGACCGGTGAGCGACCGGAAGCGCATCCGGACGAGCCGTACCGCCCGGGGCAATCCGGCCGGGCCCGGCCCAGTGCGACACGCCGGAGCCGTCGGGGGGCGGTTAGTTGACCCTGGCGGTGACCCGCCCCTACTGTCCGTATCAGCCTTCAGGTTGACATAAGTCTAACCCTCAACTTGAGGGTGAGGGTTGACGGACGGCCTCGGGCACTCCAGCCACACTTCAACAAGACCAGGTCAGTACCATTGCGCGGGTCGGCGCGCGGCTTCCGCCGCGGGCGTGCCGACCGGCCGGACTCAACGAGCGGAAAGGCCCCTCGTCGTGGCAGCACCGCAGAATTACCTCGCGGTCATCAAGGTCGTCGGGATCGGCGGTGGCGGTGTCAACGCCGTCAACCGGATGATCGAAGAGGGTCTCAAGGGCGTCGAGTTCATCGCGATCAACACCGACGCCCAGGCGCTGCTGATGAGCGATGCCGATGTCAAGCTCGACGTCGGCCGCGAGCTCACCCGCGGGCTGGGCGCCGGTGCCAACCCCGACGTCGGCCGCAAGGCGGCCGAGGACCACCGAGAGGAGATCGAGGAGGTCCTCAAGGGCGCCGACATGGTCTTCGTGACCGCCGGCGAGGGCGGCGGCACCGGGACCGGCGGCGCCCCCGTGGTGGCCAACATCGCCCGATCCCTGGGCGCGTTGACCATCGGGGTGGTCACCCGGCCGTTCAGCTTCGAGGGCAAGCGCCGGGCGATGCAGGCCGAGGCCGGCATCGAGACCCTGCGCGACGAGGTCGACACCCTGATCGTCATCCCCAACGACCGGCTGCTGTCGATCTCCGACCGCCAGGTCAGCGTGCTGGACGCCTTCAAGGCCGCCGACCAGGTGCTGCTGTCGGGTGTGCAGGGCATCACCGACCTGATCACCACCCCGGGCCTGATCAACCTGGACTTCGCCGACGTGAAGTCGGTGATGAGCGGGGCGGGCTCGGCGCTGATGGGGATCGGCTCGGCGCGCGGCGACGACCGCAGCGTGGCCGCCGCCGAGATGGCCATCTCCAGCCCGCTGCTGGAGGCCAGCATCGACGGCGCGCACGGGGTGCTGCTGTCCATCTCCGGCGGTTCGGACCTGGGCCTGTTCGAGATCAACGAGGCCGCCCAGCTGGTGTCCAACGCCGCCGCCCCGGACGCCAACATCATCTTCGGCGCGGTCATCGACGACGCCCTCGGCGACGAGGTCCGGGTGACCGTGATCGCCGCGGGGTTCGACGAGGGGCGCCCTACTAAGCCGGCGCCGGAGCCGGAGACGGCCCGCAGGATTCCGGCGTCGGCGACCCGTCCCGCCGCTCCGCCGCAGAATCCGATCCCGACCAGGATCGGGCGCTCGGACTCCGGCTCGTCCGCCCAGCAGTCGGTGGCCCAGGCCGCCGCGGCCCCCGCCCAGGCGCAGCCCGCGTCCGCCCCCGCTCGGCAGGAGCGGTCCGACTCCAACGACGAGGACTCCGCCTCCGGGGAACGCTCCGGGGACTCCGCCCCGGCCAAGAACGCCCCCTCCTCCGTCCCGGGCGCCTCGGGCGGCGCCTCCTCGTCCGTCCGCCCCGTCAAGTCCGAGCGCGAGTCCGGCTCCGCCGAGCGCGAGTCGGGCGCCGTGACGCCGCCCCGCCCCCGTCCCTCCGCCGAGCAGACCCCGCCGCGGATGTCCGCAGGGGACGGCGACGGCGGCGCCTCGGCCGGCCCGCGCCGCCGCCCGGTCGTCTTCGACGACGATGACGACCTCGACGTCCCCGACTTCCTGAAGTAGGAACCTGCCGATGGGTCCTGCTGGCGCTGTGCGCACCCGCCGCGACGAGCTGGCGGCCAACCTGCGGCGGGTGCGGGAACGGATCGCCGCCGCCTGCGCCGCGGCCGACCGGGATCCGGCGGAGATCACGCTGGTCGCGGTCACCAAGACGTTCCCCGCCTCCGACGTCCGGCTGCTGGCCGAGCTGGGCGTCACCGACGTCGGCGAGAACCGCGACCAGGAGGCCGCCGGTAAGGCCGCGGAATGCGGCGACCTGCCGCTGACCTGGCATTTCGTCGGGCAGTTGCAGACCAACAAGGCGCGTTCGGTGGCCCGGTACGCCGATGTGGTCCACTCGGTGGACCGGGCCAGGCTGGTGACGGCGTTGTCGTCGGCGGCGACGCGGGCCGGCCGGTCGCTGCGCTGCCTGGTGCAGGTCTCGTTGGACGACCGCCCGGGCCGGGGCGGCGCCGCGCCGGACGAGGCGCCGGCGCTGGCCGATGCGATCGCCGCGTCCGAGGGGCTGGAGCTCGCCGGGGTCATGGCGGTCGCTCCGCTGGGCGCCGATCCCGCTCCGGCGTTCGCCCGCCTGGCCGACGTGGCCGAACGGCTGCGCGCCGCGCACCCCTCCGCGACGGTGATCTCGGCCGGCATGAGCGGGGATCTGGAGCAGGCCATCGCATGTGGCGCGACACACGTGCGAATCGGTACGGCGTTGCTCGGCGGACGAGGCGCAATCGTCAGGTAATGTCCCCACAGTGGCACCTGCCGGGGAGGTGCCATCGATGGTCACTGCCGAGCAGCGGCGTCCGCCAGGCGCGGCACCAACAGGACGACGGAGGGGCGTATGGCCAGCGCGATGCGCAAGATGGCGGTCTACCTCGGCCTGGTTGAGGACGACCGCTACGACGACAAGTACGACGACTACGACGAGTACGACGTCTACGACGACGACGACGAGGCGGTCGAGCCGAGCGGACGGCGTCGTTCCGAGGATTCCGGCGGCCAGCTTACCCGAGCCGACGAGGGCGCGGAGCGCGATCGCGATCATTACGCGTCGTCTGCGGAGGGACGACGCTCCGTGTCCGGTTATGAGTCGGGTTCGTCAGATCTCGCGCGCATCACTACCCTGCACCCGAGGACCTACAACGAAGCTCGGATCATCGGGGAGCACTTCCGGGAGGGCACTCCGGTGATCATGAATCTGACCGAGATGTCGGACAGCGACGCCAAGCGACTGGTCGACTTCGCGGCGGGACTGATCTTCGGCCTGCACGGGAGCATCGACCGGGTCACCAACAAGGTGTTCCTGCTGACACCGGCCAACGTCGAGGTGACGGCAGAGGACAAGGCCCGGATGGCAGAACGAGGATTCTTCAACCAGAGCTGACGCCCAAACCAGAGCTGACGCCCATATGTGAGAGTGTCCGTGAACATCATCGCGTCCGTGTTGACCACGGTGCTGTGGATCTTCCTCCTGTTCCTGATCGGGAGGATGGTCTTCGGCTGGGTGCAGGTATTCTCCCGGTCCTGGCAACCCCGAGGGTGGGTGCTGGTGGTGGCCGAGGTCACCTATACCGTCACCGATCCGCCGCTGAAACTGCTGAGGCGCTTCATACCGCCGATACAGCTGGGTAGCGTGGCGCTGGACCTGAGCTTCACGGTCCTCTTCTTCGTGGTCTACATGATGATCATCGTCATCGGGGGCTGGTCGTGATGATCACCTTCGCGATGGGGCTCTGATCGGATACCGTCCTTTGGGACAGACTCCAAGCGCGCCAAGGAGACGACATGCCGCTCACTCCCGCCGATGTGCGGAACAAGCAGTTCAGTACGACCCGGCTCAGGCCGGGCTATGACGAGGAAGAGGTCGACGCCTTCCTCGACGAGGTCGAGGCCGAGCTCGACCGACTGATCCAGGAGAACGAGGAGCTGCGCGCCAAGCTGGCCGAGTGCCTGCGCGGCAAGGTGCCGGCGATGGCCGCCCCGATCGTGGAGCCCAAGCCCGACCTGGCCCAGGCGCCCGAGCCGCCGCGCCCCGAGCCCAAGCCCGAGCCCGAGCCCGCGCCCCTCGGCACGCTCGGCGGCTCCGCCCCCGGCGGCGAGGACAACATGGACACCGCCGCCCGGGTGCTGGCGCTGGCGCAGCAGACCGCCGACCAGGCGATCGCCGACGCCCGCCGCGAGGCCGACGAGACGCTGGGCCGCGCCCGCCGCGAGGCCGAGGAGATCGTCGGCAAGGCCCGCCGTCAGGCCGACCAGATCATCAGCGAGGCCCGTTCCCGCGCCGAGGCGCTGGACCGCGACGCCCAGGAGCGGCACCGCCAGGTGATGGGCTCGCTGGTGCAGCAGCGCGAGGAGCTCGAGCGCGAGGTGGACAACCTGCGCGCGTTCGAGCGCGAGTACCGCAGCCGGCTCAAGGTCTATCTCGAGGGCCAGTTGCGGGAACTGGAGGTCGGCGCCGCCGAGGGCGGCCCGTTCGGGCCGGGACAGCCGGCTCCCTCCGCGGGAGGCCCGCAGACCGGGCCGCAACAGACCGTCCAGCACCCTGAGAACCGCAACGGACAGCCGCAGCCCGCACCCGCCACCACCGGCCCCACGCCGTTCGCGCCTCCGTCCGAACCGGCACAGCACGCCCAGCACTCCACCACCGGAGCCTTCCACACGACTGACAACCCGCCGCACGACAGGCGTTGAATCCCGCCGTCGGAGCGGTAATGTCATGGCCGCCGCACGCGTACGGCAGCGAGGCCGTTCGCGCGGTGCCGTAGTGATGTCGGTGCCGGGTTCCTTAGGCGACCTGTAGAGAGAAGGACCCTGTGATCATCCTGAGCGGTGTCCTCGTGGTGGTGGCCATCGGTCTGCTCGTCGCGGTCCTGGTGGCCGAGGGGAACGACGCCGATGACCTGCTCGGCGTGGACCTGGAGATGGTGCTCTACATCTCCATCGCGGTGAGCGTCGTATCGGCGCTGTGCCTGGCCGTCGGGGTCTTTCTGCGTCGTGAGGAGTTGCTGGGGGTCGGCGCGTCCCCCGCCCGCAGAGGCCGCAAGGGCTCGGCGCGCAAGGGGCGCAAGAGCCGCAAGGGCAGGACCGAGCGCGCCACGGTCCCCGCCGCCTCCGCATCGGCGGGGAAGGACGGCGCATCCGCCACGGCGGTGGGGCGGCCCGCCCGGGTGCCGGATGAGGCGCTGGTGCACGTGATCCCCGGCCGCAAGCGTTACCACCTGAGCACGTGCCGACAGGTCGCCGGCCGCGACACCGAGGAGCTCACCTACGTCGAGGCCCGAGAGGAGGGGTTCTCGCCCTGCACCGCCTGCATGCCCGACACCGCCCTGGCGGCGCGGGCCGCGACGTCGGCCTCCTCCGACGGAAAGCAGGGCAAGCGGACCGAGAAGGCCGGCACGGCCGGCAAGGCGGCCGACGAGGCCTCCGCCTCCGCCGCCGACAAGACCGACGCCAAGGCCGAGAAGGCGGCCGACCGGTCGGCCGGCAAGACCGCCTCCGAGCGCTCGGCCTCCTCCGCGGCGGACTCCGGCGGCACCACCGTCGTCCTCGACAAGCCCGCGGCTCCGCCCGCCCCGGCACCGTCCGGGACGATCCCGTCCGCGTGGTCTCCCCCCTCCGACGACGCGGACGCCGAGTCCTCCGCCGCGATCCCCGAGCAGCCCCGTGCGCAGGAGCCGTCCGAGACCGGGTCCTCCGCCGCCGACCCCGAGGTCAGCATCCTCAGCGGCACCAAGCGCTACCACAGCAATGACTGCGCCCTGATCGAGGACATCGGGAACGACGCCGAGGAACTCGAGCGGCTCCCCCTCTCCGAGGCGCGGTCCCGAGGCTGCACCCCCTGCCTGGTCTGCCAGCCCGACAAGGCCCGCGCCTGACGTCCGCACGGCTCGACCGCCTCGTGCGGGCGGGAGCGGGACCGCGCGCGGCCGGCGGGCCTCGCCAGGACTCGTCTCCGCGGTCATGGCGCGCCTTCTCGCCGGACGCGCCCCGGGGCGGGGCGCCTCCGGTGTTCCGCAGCGCTGAGGGCGTCATGTCGAGCCGGGCGCGACCGGCCGCCCGGCGCCGTCGACGCGCCGCTCCCGGGCTCTGATCCTCCCTCACGGACGCCCCGGGGAGAGGCCCATGGCATGGGCCCGCCCCGGGAGGGGTCATTTCCGTTCGATCTGCACGCCGCCGAAGAGCGCCACGCCGGTGAGCCGGATGACGGGGGCGTCGGGGGAGAGGACGTCCTCGTCGGGGAGGGAGACGCCGCCGAAGACGGCGGAGAGGGAGTTCTCGACACGGACGCCGGGCGGGACCGTGATCGAGACCCCGCCGAACAGGCAGGTGACGTTCACGGTCACATCGCGCTGGCTCAGCACGGCGGTGCGGAAGTCCAGGTCGACGCCGCCGAAGGCGGCCAGGACGGTGGTGGTGGGCTCGACCAGCCATCGTCCCCGGCGGTCGGCCCCGCCGAAGACGGCGACGATGCTCGCCGACTCCCGGCGAGGGGCGGGCAGGTCGCCGCCCTCGACGCGGTCGGCCCGGGGGCGGGGGGCGGGGCCGTCGGGATCGGGCAGATCGGCGACCAAGGGCTCCAGCTCGGCGTAGGTCTTGGCGCGGTAGAGGGCGTCGATGCGCTCGGCGTGCTCCTCGGGGGTGATGCGCCCCTCGGCCAGGGCCTCGCGGAGGCGGTCGGCGATGCGGTCGCGATCGGCGTCCGACGCCCGCAACGCCGCGACCCGCCCCCCGGATGCACCGGAGGGCGGGGCCGCGGAAGGCGTGCCGGGCGTCGCGGGAGGCTCAGAGACGTTCACGACGCCTATCATCGCAAACGCGATACATCGCGACAATCCCCGTCGGGGTCATCCCGCCTTGCGGAGGGCGAACACCAGCCCCAGGTCCTCGTCCCGATGGACCGGCAGCGACTCCTCCGGCCCGCCCTCGGCGACGCGGACGGCGAGCACCTCGGCGGCGATCTGCTCCTGGTGCGCGCGCAGCGCCTCGGCCAGCTCGGCGGCGGTGGCGCCGTCGGCCCGCCACCACAGCTCGATCCGGTCGGTGACCTCCAGCCCCGTGGACTTGCGGGCCTCCTGGATCAACCGGATCGCCTCACGGACCAGGCCGGCCCGGCGCAGCTGAGGGGTGATCTCCAGATCCAGCGCGACGGACTCCCCGGCGGCGCTCTCCACCGCCCAGCCGCTGCGGGGCCGCTCGGTGACGATCACGTCGTCGGGACCGAGCGTCACCTCCCCGACCTCCGGCACCTGCAGGGTCACCGAGCCGTCTGCGCGCAGCGCGGCGACCAGCCCGGCCGCGTCCGCCCCGGTGATCGCCTTGGCGACCTTGGGGGCGTTCTTGGTGTGGCGGCGGCCCAGCGCCCGGAAGTTCGGCTTGACCTCGTACTCGACCAGGTCCTCGCCGATCGTCGACAGGTCCTCGACGCGCTCGACGTTCAGCTCCTCGGCGATCTGCGCCCGCAGCTCGGCCGGCAGCGACGCCCAGCCCGCGGCCCCCACCAGCGCCCGGCCGAGCGGCTGGCGGGTGCGCACGCCGCTGGAGGCGCGGGCCGCACGGCCCAGCTCGACCAGTCGCCGCACCAGCGCCATCTGCTCGCTCAGCTTCTCGTCCAGCAGCTCGGTGCGGACCGTCGGCCACTCGGCCAGGTGCACCGACTCCGGTGCGCCCTCGGGCCGGATGACGTCCCACACATAGTCGGTGACGAACGGGACGATCGGCGCCATCAGCCGGGTCAGGGTCTCCAGGCACTCGTACAGCGTGGCGAACGCCGCCGCGCCGTCCGGGGTGTCCGGGCCCTCCCAGAACCGCCGCCGCGACCGCCGCACGTACCAGTTGGACAGGTC
The DNA here is from genome assembly GCF_006363815.1 of Thermomonospora catenispora. Taxonomy (GTDB): domain Bacteria; phylum Actinomycetota; class Actinomycetes; order Streptosporangiales; family Streptosporangiaceae; genus Thermomonospora; species Thermomonospora catenispora. Next base: position 5,574 of record NZ_RRYT01000044.1, on the reverse strand, counting down.
GTCGATGAACTCGGCGAGCCGCCGGCCCGCCCGGGCGGTGTCGAACGCCTCCAGCGCCGCGTCCACCTCGCGGACCGTGCGGTGCAGCTCGGCCAGCGCCCAGCGGTCCAGCAGCGGCCGGTCGGCCGGCGCGGGCGCCTCGCCCATCCGCTCCGGCGTCCAGGCCCCCGTGCCGTTGGAGGCCGCCGCGTTGCTGTAGAGCACCAGGAACGAGGCGGTGTTCCAGTACGTCAGCAGGACCTTGCGGACGATCTCCTCCAACGCCGCGTGCCCCACGCGGCGGGCCGCCCACGGCAGGCCGCTGGCCGCCATGAACCAGCGCAGGGCGTCGGCGCCGTGCCGGTCCATCAGCGGGATCGGCTCCAGCACGTTGCCCAGGTGCTTGCTCATCTTGCGGCCGTCCTCGGCCAGGATCAGCCCCAGGCACAGCACGTTCTCGTACGAGGACCGGCCGAACACCAGCGTCCCCACCGCCATCAGCGAGTAGAACCAGCCTCGGGTCTGGTCCTGCGCCTCGCAGATGTACTGGGCGGGGTAGTACTTGTCGAAGATCTCCTTGTTGCGGTGCGGGGCCCCCCACTGGGCGAACGGCATCGCCCCCGAGTCGTACCAGGCGTCGATCACGTCCGGGACCCGCCGCGCCTCCTTGCCGCACTGCGGGCAGGGGAAGGTCACCTCGTCCACGTACGGCCGGTGCGGGTCCAGGTCCGCCAGGTCGCGCCCGGCCAGCTCGCCCAGCTCGGCGAGCGAGCCCACCGCGGTGACGTGGTCGTCCTCGCACAGCCACAGCGGCAGCGGGGTCCCCCAGTACCGGCTGCGCGACAGCGACCAGTCGACGTTGTTGCGCAGCCACTCCCCGTACCGGCCCTCCTTGATGGTCTCGGGGAACCAGTTGGTGCGGGCGTTCTCCGCCAGCAGCCGGTCCTTGATCTGCGTGGTCTTGATGTACCAGGCGGGCAGCGCGTAGTAGAGCAGCGGGGTGTGGCACCGCCAGCAGTGTGGATAGCTGTGCTCGTAGTCCTCGTCGCGGAACAGCAGCCCGCGCTCGGCCAGGTCCCTGCGCAGCGTCTTGTCGGCGTCCTTGAAGAACGCCCCGCCGACCAGCGGCACCTCCGCCCCGAACCGCCCGTCCGGGCCGATCGGGTTGACCACGGGCATCCCGGCGGCCCGGCAGGCGGCGAAGTCGTCGGCGCCGAACGCCGGAGCCAGGTGCACCAGCCCGGTGCCGTCCTCGGTGGTGACGAACTCGGCCGCGATCACCCGGTGCGCGTCGGGGACGTCCACCAGCTCGAACGGCCGCCGGTAGGTCCAGCCGACCAGCTCGGCGCCGTCGAACCGCTGGAGGACCTCCCAGCCCTCGCCCAGCACCTTCTCCAGCAGCGGCTCGGCCACCACCACCGACTCGGCGCCGTTGGTGGCCACCGCGTAGGTCACCTCCGGATGCGCGGCGACGGCGGTGTTGGACACCAGCGTCCACGGCGTGGTCGTCCACACCAGCAGGGCGGCGCGCCCGGCCAGCGGCCCGGAGGTCAGCGGGAAGCGCACCGTCACCGACGGGTCCACCACCGTCTCATAGCCGCCCGGCTGGCCCAGCTCGTGGTCCGACAGCGGGGTCTCGCAGCGCGGGCAGTACGGGCTGATCCGATGGTCGCGGACCAGCAGCCCCTTGTCGTGGATGACCTTCAGCGACCACCAGACGGCCTCGATGTACTCGGGGTCCATGGTGCGGTAGGCCTGGGACATGTCGACCCAGTAGCCCATCCGCTCGGTCATCGCCTCGAAGGCGTCCACNGTCATCGCCTCGAAGGCGTCCACGTGGCGCAGCACCGACTCGCGGCAGCGCTCGTTGAACTCCGCGATCCCGTACCGCTCGATGTCCTGCTTGCCGGTCAGGCCCAGCTCCTTCTCCACCGCGACCTCGACCGGCAGGCCGTGGCAGTCCCACCCGGCCTTGCGGGGCACGTGGAAGCCCTTCATGGTCTTGAACCGGGGGAAGACGTCCTTGAAGACCCTGGCCTCGACGTGATGGACGCCGGGCATGCCGTTGGCGGTCGGCGGGCCCTCGTAGAACATCCAGGTCGGGCCTTGGGCGGTCTGCTCCAGCGACCGCTCGAAGACCTTGTTCTCCTGCCAGCGGCGCAGTATCTCCCGCTCCAGGGCGGGCAGATCGACCTGCGCGGGCAGCGCCCTGAACTGACGGCTCACTGCGGGAACCTCCGGTGCGACACGAAAACCCGTCATGTAGGACCGGAGGGACGAGGCGCGCCGATCGCGCGGCCCCGCGGTACCACCCTCCCTTGACCGCGCCCGGGGGCGCGGCCCACTTCATTTGGCCTCTCGGCTGCCGGGTCTACTGCACCCCTCGGGGATGGTTCTTCCGGCGGCTCCGGGGTGATCAGACCGCCGGGCACGCCTCCGGGCTCGCACCGTCCCCGGATCGCTCATGGCTGCGTTCGGCGGCAGGTGTCCCCATCACTGCCTTGCCTGTGAGACTTGCCGTACAGCAGACGATACTGCACCGACGGCGCGGAACTCCCCTCGATTCCCGCGCCGGGGCGCCTGGGAGGTGACGGTGGCGATACGGGTGGCGATCCGGGTGAGGCCGGGGGCGGCGCGCCCCGGGGTCGGCGGCGTCCACGGGGACGCGCTGGTGGTCAAGGTCGCGGCGCGCGCGGTGGAGGGCAAGGCCACCGAGGCGGCGCTGCGCGCGGTCGCCGACGCCCTCGGCGTGCGGCGCCGCGACGTGACCCTGGTCAGCGGCGCGACCAGCCGCACCAAGGTGATCGAGGTGGCCGGGGACGAGACGGAGATCAGAGCAAAGATCGAAGGGTTGCGGGGTTCATGACGACCGACCGATGGGCATATGCGGCCTGTTGCCCGTCGCTCGGGCAGTGTCGCGTAGAAGGAGATCCGAGGTGCCCGCAGTGCCCGCAGAGCAGACCAGCGCCGCAACGTCCGCGACCGAGAAGGGGCGAGCGTCCTCCGCCGTCTCCAAGCGCCGCGGCACGGCCGCCCGCGGCCGCCGGCCCGCCGCGTCGGCCGCCGAGCTGCCGGTGCGCGGCGACGAGGAGCGCTGGACGGAGGCGGAGCTGGCCGAGGTGCGCACCCGGCTGGAGGCGGAGATGACCGCGCTCGAGGCCGAGATCGCCGCCGCCGAGACGGCGATCGCCCAAGGCGACGTCAGCGAGGGCGCCGGTGACGACCAGGCCGACACCGGGGCCAAGACCTACGCCCGTGAGCACGAGATGGCGCTCACCCACAACTTCCGTGACCTGCTGATCCAGAACGAGCGGGCGATCGAGCGGATGGACGCCGGGACGTACGGGATCTGCGAGTCGTGCGGCAAGCCGATCGGCAAGGCGCGACTGCAGGCCTTTCCTCGTGCGACCCTATGCGTACCATGCAAAACTCGCGAGGAGCGTCGCTGAACGACGCCCACAACCGGCCCGACGCGGCTGAGGGGACCGGCAGGCCCCCTCAGCCGCGCCGTATCGGCGTGCTGATCGCGGTGGCGCTCACCGCGCTGGTCCTGGACGCCGTCACCAAAGTGATCGTGGTGGCGCGCCTGGAGGGGCGCGCCCCCATCGAGCTGCTCGGCGGCCTGCTCACCCTGCGGGTCACCCGCAACAGCGGGGCCGCCTTCTCCATCGGCACCGGGATGACGATCGTGTTCACCGTGATCGCCATCGGGGTGGTGATCGCGATCCTGCGCACCGCCCGCAACCTGCGCAGCCTGTCCTGGGCGATCAGCCTGGGGCTGCTGCTGGGCGGCGCCGTGGGTAACCTTGCCGACCGGTTGCTGCGCGCCCCCTCCCCGTTGAGGGGGCACGTGGTGGATTGGATCGAGCTGCCGTACTGGCCGGTGTTCAACCTGGCCGACTCGGCGATCGTGTGCGGCGGCGTCCTGGCGGTCCTGCTGACCGCCCGCGGGCTGCAGCTGGACGGCACCCGGGTCGGCGGCGGGGAGGACGCCGGGCCGCGGGCCGAGACCCCCGGCGACGGCGGCACGGATCGACGCGGTGACGAAGACGAGGAGTGAACGGGCAGCGATGGCGGACGTACGCAGCCTTCCGGTCCCGGAGGGGCTCGAGGGTGAACGGGTGGACGCGGCGCTGGCTCGGCTGTTCGGGCTGTCGCGCAGCCGCGCCGCCGACATCATCGCCGCCGGGGACGTGCTGCTGGACGGGAAGACGGTCGCCAAGTCCGACCGGGTGCACGGCGGCGGCTGGCTGGAGGTGACGCTTCCCCCGCCGCCCGCTCCGCCGCGCCCGGTGGCCGAGCCGGTGCCCGGCATGACGATCCTCTACGAGGACGAGGACATCGTGGTGATCTCCAAGCCGGTCGGCGTGGCCGCGCACCCCACCGTCGGCTGGACCGGCCCCACCGTGCTGGGCGGGCTGCTGAGCGCCGGGCACACGGTGGCCACCAGCGGCGCCGCCGAACGGCAGGGCATCGTGCACCGGCTGGACGCCAACACCACCGGCGCGATGGTGGTCGCCAAGAGCGAGATCGCCTACTCGCGGCTGAAGCGGGCGTTCAAGGAGCGCCGGGTCGAGAAGCGCTACCACGCCCTGGTGCAGGGGCATCCGGACCCGTTCCGCGGCACCATCGACGCCCCCATCGACCGGCACCCCTCCGGGGACGGCCGGTTCGCGGTGGTCGCCGGGGGCCGGCCCTCGATCACCCATTACGACACGATGGAGGCGTTCCGGGCCGCCAGCCTGCTGGAGATCGACCTGGAGACCGGACGCACCCACCAGATCCGGGTGCACATGGCGGCGATCCGCCACCCGTGCGTCGGCGATCTGATGTACGGGGCCGACCCGACCCTGGCGGAGCGGCTGGGCGTGCGGCGGCAGTGGCTGCACGCGGTCAAGCTGGGGTTCGAGCACCCCACCACCGGGGAGCGGGTGGAGTTCGAGGCCCCCTACCCCGAGGACCTGGTGCGCTCCCTGGAGCGGGTGGCCGCCGAGTCCTGACCGGGGACGTCCCGACCGGGGACGGAGACGAGGACGTCCCGGCGGCGGGCGGGCCGCCGGGACGTCGGTCGGGCCGGGTCACCGGTCGCCGGAGCCGCCCGGGCGGCCGCGGCGTCGAGCGCGCTCGTCGTCCTCTTCGACCTCGATGCGCTCCTTGCGGACCTGGCCGCCGACGGTCTGCTGCTCGGTGATCGTCTCCTTGGTGGCGCGCACCCGTTCGACCGGGGTGGTCTCCTTGGACACCACCGGGCGTTCCTCGTGCAGGATCACCTCGTGCTCGGACTCGGTGAGGTCCTGCCCGCTCATCGCCTCGTCGCGGTTCTCCTCGGTGATCGGTTCGCGCTCGATCCTCACCTCCTCGTGGCTGACCGGGACGGTCACCTGTTCCTCCTCGGTGACCACGTATTTGCGCAGCCGTACTCGGCCGCTCTCGCGGGTCTCCTTGCCGACCCGCAGGTGCTCCTCCGAACGGGTCATCGCGTCGCCCTCGACGTCCGGCCGGCGCGCCCGCTGCTCGCGGGTCCGGTCGCCGGTCGCGGCGGGCCCGCCCGCTCCGGCGGCGCCCGCGGCCGCTCCCGGCGCGCCCGAGACGGTC
>NZ_RRYT01000043.1 GCF_006363815.1 Thermomonospora catenispora | reverse complement strand
GGCGCAGCGGGAGGTGATCCTCCGATACCTGGAGGGGCGGTCGCCGGAGCCGCGCCGGGAACCCGCCCCGATCCCCGCCGCGGCCGACGTTCCGCAGCCCCGGCCCGAGCCCGCCCCCGACCGGCCCGAGCCCCGCGCCGCGGTTCCCGCGGCCCGCGCCGGGCTGCGCGCCCGGGTCCTCGCCGTGATCAGCGCCCGGACCGGCTATCCGGAGGAGATGCTCGGCGCCGGCCTGGACCTGGAGACCGACCTGTCCATCGACCCGGCCAAGCGCACCGAGATCATCACCGAGATCATCGAGGACCTGGCCGACCGGGTGGGGCTGGCCCGGCCCGACGGCGGCCTCGACGAGCCGATCGTCGAACGCCTGGCCGACGCCCGCACCATCGACGAGCTGGTGGACCGGCTGGACGGGCAGCTGGGCGGGACCGCCCGGGCGCTCCCGCCCTCCGTCGAGCCCGAGGAGGCCGCGCGGAGCGCCGAAGCGGCCCGGCCGGAGCAGGCCTCGCCCCCCGCCGAGGCGGCCCCGGAGGATCCGGTGGTCCCGGAGGATCCGGTGGCCCCGGAGGATCCGGTGGTCCCGGATGACCCGGCGGTCTTGGCGGATCCGGTGGACCTGGCGGATCCGGTGGTCCCGGATGACCCGGCGGCCCTGGAGGACCCGGTGGCCTCGGCGGATCCGGCGGACCAGGCGTCCGCGGCGGACCCGGTGGAGCGGGCCCCGCAGAGCGCCGCCCCGGCGCCGCGTCCCGCCGAGCCGGCCCCGCGGGCCGTGCCGCCGGTCCGCCACGTGGTGCGGCTGACCGAGCTGCCGCCCGCCTCCGGCGACCCCGCAGCGCTGGCCGGCCTGCACTGCCTGATCGTCAACGACGGCCGCGGCATCGCCCCCGAACTGGCGGCCCTGCTGAGCCGGCACGGCGCGCACGCCCGGATCGTCTCCGGCGCCGAGGAACGCGCCGACGCGGTGATCCACCTCGCCGCCCTCCGCCCCGGCCGTCCGCCCGTCCTGCCCGACGCCTACGCCGGGATCCGCGACACGCTGCTGGCCGGAACCGGACGGCTGCTGCTGGCCACCGGGACGGGCGGCGCCTTCGGCCACCGCCAGGACGGCGGATCCGACCTGGTCACCGGGGCGGGCCTGCCGGGGCTGGCGCGCACCCTGGCGCTGGAGTTCCCCGACGTCCCCGTCCGCGCCGTCGACCTGCACCCCGACGACGACCCGCGGGCGCTGGCGGAGCGGCTGTTCGCCGAGCTGCTGGACGTCGCCGGACCCGTCGCCGTCGGCTACGACGGCGACGCGCGCCGCACCGTCGACCTGGTGCCGCAGGAGACGACCGGCGGCGACCCGCTGCCGCTCGACGAGGACTCGGTGGTGCTGCTGACCGGCGGGGCGCGCGGCGTCACCGCCCGCGTCGCCCACGCCCTCGCCGCCGCCACCGGATGCCATCTGGAGCTGATCGGGCGCACCCCGCCGCCGCGCGGACCGGAGGACCCCGAGACCGCCTCGGCCGCCGACGAGGCCGCGCTGCGGCGGCTGCTGACCGGTGACGGCGATCGCGACCCCGCCGAGGTCGAGGCCGCGGTCCGGCGCATCCTGGCCGCCCGGGAGCTGCGCGCCGCCCTCGCCGCGCTGCAGGAGGCGGCCGCGTCGGTCCGCTACCACCGCCTCGACGTCGCCGAGCCGCAGGCGGTGCGCGCCGTCGTGCAGGACGTCTACGCCCGCCACGGACGTCTCGACGGCGTGATCCACGCCGCCGAGATCGTCGAGGACGCCCCGGTGGCCGACAAGGACCCCGCCTCGTTCGCGCGGGCGTGGAACACCAAGGCGGGCGGCGCCCGCGCCCTGGCCGATGCGGTCCGTCCCGACATCGGATTCTTCGTCGTGTTCGGCGGCGCCGCCGGGATGCTCGGCTGCCCGGGCCGGGCCGACCACGCCGCGGCCGCCGACGCCTGCGGCACCTTCGCCCGGCTGTGGCGGCGGCGCATGCACGGCCGGGTGCTGGTCGCCGACTGGAGCCCGTGGGCGCTCGGCGAGGCGCCCCCGGGCGGGACGCCCCTGCTGGACCCCGACGCCGCCGTCGCCGCACTGCTCCGCGAGATCGCCTCAGGCACCGAGCCGCAGGTCGTCTTCACCGGAGGCGCGCTGTGATCCCGATCGCGATCGTCGGCATCGGCGCGGTCTTCCCCAAGGCGGGAACGGCCCGCGCGCTGTGGAGCAACGTCCGGGCGGGCGTCGACGCCATCACCGACGTCCCGCCGCACCGCTGGGATCCGGAGGTCTACTACGACCCCGACTCCTACGCCGGACCGCCGGAGGAGGACCGGTTCTACTGCCGGCGCGGCGGGTTCGTGGACGAGCTGGCCACCTTCGACCCCGCCCGGTTCGGGATCGCGCCCGCCGCCGTGGACGGCATCGAACCCGAGCAGCTGCTGGCGCTGCGCACCGCCGCCGAGGCCATCGCCGACGCCGGCGGGGAGGAGCGCCTCCCCGACCGCTCCCGCGTCGGCGTCGTCATCGGCCGCAGCGGCCACCTCACCCCGGGCCTGGCCCGCTACGACCAGCGGATGCACACCTCCCGCCAGCTCGTCGCCGCGCTGGCCGACCTGGTCCCGGACCTGGACGCCGAGCGACTGGAGCGGATCCGCCGGGCGTTCTGCGAACGGCTCGGCCCCGACCGGGCCGAGACCCCGGCCGGGATCGTGCCCAGCGCCGTCGCCTCCCGCATCGCCAACCGCTTCGACCTGCACGGCCCCGCCTACACCGTGGACGCCGCCTGCGCGTCGGCGCTGCTGGCGGTCGAGCACGCGGTGCGGGCGCTGCGCTGGGGCCAGTGCGACGCCGTGCTGGCCGGGGCCGTCCACCACGCCCACCATCCCACCGTGTGGGGGCTGTTCAGCCGGCTGCGCGCGCTGAGCCCCACCGGCCGGATCCGCCCCTTCGACGCCTCCGCCGACGGGACGCTGCTGTCGGAGGGCACCGGGATGGTGCTGCTCAAACGGCTGGCCGACGCCGAACGCGACGGCGACCGGATCTACGCGGTGATCCGCGGAGTGGCCTGCGCCAGCGACGGCCGCGCCGCGGACCTGCTGAGCCCGCTGGTGGACGGACAGCTGCTGGCGATGCGGCGCGCCTGGCGGGAGGCCGGGCTGGACCCGCGCGACCGCGACGCGGTCGGGCTGATCGAGGCGCACGGGGCCGCCACCCCCGACGGGGACGGGGCGGAGGTGCAGGCGCTGCGCCGCGCCTTCGGCACCGGCGGGCCCCCGGTGGCGCTCGGCACCGTCAAGTCCCAGATCGGGCACGCCCTGGCCGCCGGCGGCATCGCCGGGCTGATCAAGGCGGCGTTCGCCCTGCACGAGGGGATCCTCCCGCCGACCCTGCACGTCGAGGACCCCCGCCCGGGGCTGGCCGGCACCCGCTTCCGCCTGCTCGCCGAGCCCGCCGAATGGGAGGCCGTGCCCGGCGTCCCCCGCCGCGCCGCGGTCAACGCGTTCGGGCTCGGCGGCGTCAACGCCCACCTGGTGCTGGAGGAGCCGCCCGCCTCGATGCGGACCCGCCGGCCCGGGCGCCGCGTCACGGTCCCCGAGCACGCGGAGGCGGGGGTGCTGCGGCTGGCCGCCGAGGACCCCGCCGCGCTGGCCGCCCTGCTGGAGGAGCCCGACGAGGACCTGATCGCCAAGGCCGGCACGGTCGTCGGCGACGGCCCGTGCCGGCTGGCCGTGGCCGCCCCCACCCCCAAGAGCCTGGCGGCGGCCCGCGCCGTCGTCGCCCACGGCAGGCCCTGGCGGGGCCGCGGCGACATCTGGTTCACCCCCGAGCCGATGCTGGCCGGGCGGGGCCGGGTGGCCTTCCTCTTCCCCGGCCTGGAACCGGTGTTCCGGCCCCGGATCGAGGGGGTCGCCGAGCGGTTCGGACTGCCCCGGCCCGAGCTGACCGGCCGTGACGACATGGCCGGCCGCGCCCTCGACGTGCTGGCGGTGGGCCGGCTGCTGGCCGGCGCGCTGCGCGCGATGGGCGTCGAGCCGGACGTGGTCGCCGGCCACGGCATCGGCGAATGGACCGCCATGATCGTCGCCGGGGTGTACTCGGCCGAGGCCGCCGAACGGTTCTGGAACGGGCTGGCGGCCGACCCGCCCGAGGTCCCCGACGTGATCTACGCGGCGCTCGGCTGCGGCGCCGACCGGGCCGGCGAGGCCGTCGCCGACGTCGAGGGCGTCACCGTCAGCCACGACAACGGCCCCCACCAGTCGATCATCTGCGGGGCGCCCCGGGCCGTCCGCGAGGTGCTGCACCGGCTCGGCGCCGAAGGGGTGCTGGGGCAGGAGCTGCCGTTCCGGTCCGGGTTCCACAGCCCCGCCGCAGCGGTCTACCTGGACCGGCTGCCCTTCGACCGGCCGCATCGGCCGTCGGTGCCGCTGTGGTCGGCGACCACGGCCGCCCCGTTCCCGCCGGATCAGGAACGGATCCGCGACCTGGCCGTGCGGCACCTGCTGGAGCCGATCCGCTTCAGCGAGCTGATCGAACGGCTCTACACCGACGCGGGGGTGCGGGCGTTCGTGCAGGTCGGACCGGGCAGCCTGGCCGGGTTCGCGACCGACCGGCTCGGCTCGCGCGAGCACCTGGCCGTCGCCGCCAACGTGCCGGCCCGCGACGGCCTCGCCCAGCTCGCCCATGTGGCCGCCGCGCTGTGGGTCGAAGGGTACGGGTCCGAGCGGGCCGAACCGGCCGCGCCCGCCCCCGCCGCGCCGCCGCCCGGCATGCGGCTGGACCTCGGCACCCCGCTGGTCCGGCTGGCGGGGGCGGTGCCGCCGGTGACGACGCCGGGGCCTTCCGGCCGGCCCGACCGGCCCGCCTGGGCCGCACGGTCCGGCCGGCCCGAGCCCGCCCGCGCCGAGCCCCCCGCCGAGCCCGTCGGCGACCGGGTGATGGCCGAATACCAGGCCCTGATCCGGGAGGCCACGGCCGGGGCGACCGCCGTGCTGGAGGCCTACGGCGGCGGATCGCCCCCGGCCGCCGACCCCGCCGTCGAGGAACGGACCGAACGGCGGGTGTTCTCCCTGGAGACCATGCCGTACCTGATCGACCACTGCGTCGTGGCGCAGCGGGCGGGCTGGGCCGACCCCGCCGACCGGTTCCCCGTCGTTCCGCTGGCGACCCTGCTGGAGGTGATGGCCGACGCCGCCCGCGGGCTGCTGCCCGGCCGGGTCGTCACCGCGATGACGGACGTGCGGGCGCCGCGCTGGGTGACGGCCGCGCCGCCCACCGAGGCCGCCGTGCGAGCCCGCCTCACCGGCCCCGGCCGCGTCGAGGTGACCGTCGACGGGCACGCCGAGGCGGTGGTGTGGCTGGCCGACCGGTACCCCGACCCGCCCGCGCCCGACCGGACCCCGCTGACCGGCGAGGGCCCGCCCGCGGTCACGGCCGAACGTCTCTACAGCGAACGCTGGATGTTCCACGGCCCTCGCTTCCAGGGCGTGCGGGAGATCGACGCGCTGGCCGGGGACGGGCTGCGCGGCGCCGTGGTCGCCCTGCCCGCCCCCGGCGCCCTGCTGGACGCCGCCGGGCAGCTGTGCAGCCACTGGATCCAGGTCTACGGGGACCGCGACCAGGTGGTGTTCCCCGTCGGCGTCGAACGCGTCGCCTGGTACGGCCCGCACCCGGCCGAGGGGGAGCGGCTGGAGGTCACCGTCCGGAACCGCGCCGTCGACGAGGAGACCATCCGCTGCGACGCCGAGCTGATCGGCCCCGACGGCGCCGTGCGGGCCCGCGTCGAGGGCTGGACCGCCCGCCGCTTCCACACCGACGAGCTGCTGTGGCGGATGCGGTTCACCCCCGAGCTGTCGGGCGTCGGCGAACCGCAGCCCGGCGGCTGGTGCCTGGCCCGCCGCCGCTGGGACGACGTCCCCTCCCGGGACCTGTTGATGCGGCACTACCTGTGCACCGCCGAACGCGCCGAATACCGGGGACTGCCGCCGCACGCCCGGGGGTCGTGGCTGCTGGGCCGGATCGCCGTCAAGGACGCCGTCCGGCACTGGCTGTGGGAGCAGGGCCACGGCCCGCTGTTCCCCGCCGAGCTGACCGTCCGCACGACCGCCGAGGCGGCGGACGGGATCGAGGTGACCGGCCCGTTCACCGAGCGCCTGGCGGTGTCGGTCGCCTGCTCGGACGACCTGGCCGCCGCGCTGGTCCGGCCGGCCCCCGGCCCGGTCGGCATCGAGCTGGCGCCGCCGCCCGCCGACGGGCCGGCGGCGACCGGACCGGACCTGACCGAGGAGGAGCAGGTCCTGCTGGAACGCCTCGCCGCCCGCCCGGACGCCGACCGTGCCGCCGAGGCGGCCCGGTTGCAGGCCGCCAAGCGGGCCGCGGCCGAGGCCGCCGGGGCCGATCCGCGCGACGTCGTGGTGAGCGCCGCGGACGGCGATCGGCTGCTGGCCGTCGCCGGGCGTTTCGCCGCCGCCGTGCAGACCCGCGTGGTCGACGGTCACCTCGTCGCCTGGACCGTCGCGCCGCCGTCCGCCGGAGAGGACCGTCCTCCCGCGCCCGACATCCCCTCGTGAGGAGCCGACCCATGCCATCCACCCCACACGCCACCCCACACGCCACCCCGCACGCCACCCCGCACGCCGCCCCGGAGACCGCCCCGAGGCCCGCTCCGGGGGCCGTCCCGGAGATCGCCCCTGACGCGCGCGCCGAGGAGGACGGCGGAGATGCCTGAGATCACGTTCCGCGGCGTCCGGTTCCACGTGGAGACGGTCCCGCCCCCCGACCCGGCGCCCGACGCGCCGCCCGTGGTGTTCCTGCACGGACTGCTCGTCGACAACCTCTCCGGCTGGTACTGCACCCTGGCCGGTCCCGTGGCGGCGGCCGGCGGCCACTGCGTCCTGTACGACCTGCGCGGGCACGGCATGTCGCAGCGCCCCGACACCGGATACACGCTGCAGGACGGGGTGGCCGACCTGTTCGGGGTGCTGGACGGCCTGGGCCTGCACGGCCCGGCGTTCCTGGCGGCCAACGGGTTCGGCGGAGTGATCGCGCTGCACGCGGCGCTGGAGCGCCCCGAGCGGGTCGCCGGGCTGGTGCTGGTCGAGGTGGACGGCACCGCCGCCGATCCGCTGAGCTGGCGGGAGGACCTGCTCACCACGCTCTCCCGCAGCGCGCTGTCGCTGGAGTACGACAACGTCGCCAGCGTGCTCACCCGGCTGGGACGCCGCGGCCTGGTCGCGCAGCAGGCGGCCGCCTCGGCCCTGCTGGACGGCACCTCCCTGCTCGCCGACCTGGCCGCCGCCCGCCCGGTGCCGCCCTCGGACCTGGAACGCCTGACGTGCCCGGTCCTGGCCGTCTACGGGGAGCAGTCCGCCCTGGCCGACACCGGGCGGCTGCTGCAGCGGCAGGTGCGCGACTGCACCCTGCACCTGGTGCCCGGCCAGGCCCACACCATCCTCGTGGACGGGGCGACCGACCTCCTGCAGGCGATCCTGCCGTGGCTGGCCCGGCACGCCGGAGTGCGGTCGGAGGCGGTCGCGTGAGCCGCCGCCGGACCGTCCCGTCCCTGGACCTGGGCGCGGCGGGAGCGGCGTTCGGGCTGGGCGGCGGCGGATCGCGCTTCCTGTTCGCGGTGCCGCCGCTGCCGGAGCATGTCGCCCCGACCGTCGCGGTGGGCGCGGAGCTGACCCGGCGCGGCCACACGGTCGCCTGGACCGGCCCGGCCGAGGCGATCGGGCCGCTGCTGGGACGCGGAGCGAGGCTGTACCCCGCCGGGGACGGGGAGCCCGCCCGCCGCATCGCCGCCCCCGGCGACCGGCGGACCCCGTGGCGGGACGCGCTGGTCTCCTTCGCGCACGCCGCGCTGCCCGACGTCGAGGCCGCGATCGACGGGTTCCGCCCGCACGTCGTGATCGCCGACCGGCGGGCCCTCGCCGCCCCGGTGGCGGCGCGCCGCCGGGGCGTCCGCTGGGCCGCCTCCACCCCCTCGCCGCCGGAGGAGGAACCGGAGGAGCTGGAGCGGATCCTGGACTTCCAGCGGGCCTGCGGCGAGGCCGAGCCGGCGGACCCGACCCGGTCCGCGGAGCTGGTGCTGGTGTTCTCCACGCCCGAGCTGGCGGACGACCCGGTCAGGGCCCGCCCGGGGCGCTTGGCGTTCGTCGGACCGATGCCCGAACGGCCGCAGGGCGGCGCCTTCCCGTGGGAGTGGCTGGACGGCGCCCGACCGGCGATCGTGGTGTCGCCGGGCGCCGACGACGGGGGACGGCTCTGCCGGGCCGCCGCCGAGGCCGTCGCGGGCCTGACGGTGCAGGCCGTGCTCGTCGCCCCGCCCGACGCGCTGCCCGACCCGCCGCCCAACGCGCTGGTCCGCCGGCGCGTCCCCCGGGGCAGGCTGCTGCCGAGGATGGCGGCGGTGGTGTGCCGCGGCGGACACGACGTCGTCTGCCGGGCCCTCGCCCACGGCCTGCCCGTGGTGGCGGCGCCCGCCCCCGGCGACCGGCGGGCGATCGCCCGGCGGGTGGCCGAGACGGGCGCGGGCCTCGCCGTCCCCGACGAGCCCGCCGCGCTGCGCGAGGCGATCGCCGCGGTGCTGGAGGACCCCGCCTACCGCCGCGCGGCACGGGCCGTGCAGAGGTCGATCGAAGCCGCCGGAGGAGCCGCCGAGGCCGCCGACCGCTTGGAGAGGCTGCTTTGACACGCATCGCCGACCGGCTGTACGTCGATCCCGATGTGCGGTGGGCCGCGTACGTGTTCGACGAGATGTACGCGGCGAGGCCGCAGGGGACGTGGTTCGCCCCCGGCATGCTCAGGCTGCTGGGCGGTCCCGACGCCGCGTTGATGGTCGGCGTGCCCTGGGGGGCGGTCGTGGCGGCGGACCTGCGGGGGGAGGGGCCGGCGGAGCTGTACTCGCTGAACGACGACCAGGGCCCCCTCCCGGTGACGGTCGCACCCGCCTGGGCCGACCCCTTCCGGGAGCTGCTGGCGAAGGACGGGACGGCGCTGCGGGCGGTCGTCAGCCGGCTGATGCCCGCCCAGACCGGACTGCTGTCGGGGGCGGAGACCGCGACGGCCTTCGCGCTGGCGCTGCGCGACCTGCGGGGGATCCCGCCCGCCCCGGAGGACCCGGCGCTGCGCCACACCCCCGGGCACGCGGTGCTGGTCGGCCCGGCCTCCGACGTCGTGCCGTTCCCCCTGGCGGGGCTGGGACTGCGGCTGATGATCATGGAGGTCGGGGTGGCGGCGGTGGCGCCGCAGCCGCCCGGGGACGCGGTCGCCGCGGCCAAGGCGCTGCGCGACGGCGACCCGGAGAAGGTGGGGGCGCTGATGTCGGCCGCCCGGCGCCCCTGCGGCAGCGCCGCCGACCTGGCGGTGGACGTCGCCGTCGAGGCGGGCGCGCTGGGCGGGCGGACGATCGGCCGGTGCGCCGTCGCGCTGGCCCCGCTGGAGGCGGTCCCCGCGATCCGCTCCGCGGTCACCGCGCGGCTGGCGGGCATCGCGCCGCGCCCGCCGCGGATCCTCACCGCGGCGTCGGCCGAGACCGCCCGCCGCCTCGGTTGACCTTCACCTGGGAGCTCGGTCGACCTTCACCTGGGAGAACGACACCTGCGGCCCCGACCCCGGCCGTCCCAGGAACAGGTACGGCCCCCGGTGGGCGGAGTCGGCGACCACGGCCCCGGCGCCCGCGCCGTCCGTGCGGCGGAACTCGATCGTCTTCGGCGACACCGTGATCGCCAGCCTGGCGACCGTCCCGGCCCGGATCGCCGGCGTCTTCACCGTCTTGAGCAGCTTCGTCTTGTTCGGGTCCTTGCGGTACAGCTGCAGCGAGCCGTTCTGCCGCAGGATCACGGTGTATCCGCCGTTCAGCGGGTGGCGGGCGTCGGTGAACGCGTGGTCGTGCCGGGCCGAGAAGTACAGGCCCGCCCACCGGGTCCGGTCGGAGACGAGCTTCTCGAAGCGCACCGCGGCGGTCAGCGTGTACGTCCTGCCCAGCGGGAACGCCCAGCCCTGCCGGGCGAACAGCGGATCGTCGCCGGCCGGGACCGTCCACCAGTGCGGCCGGGTGAACGTGCCGCGCTGGTGCGGGCCGAGCGCGGCGGCGCTCTGGCCGTTGCCCATGTGGCCGGGCCACCAGGTCCGCTTGCGGAACGGGTCCGCGGCCCGGGTGAAGCCGCGGCCGGAGATGTAGCCGGGGTCGTCGGTGTCGATGCCGCGGACCCCCAGCGCGTACAGCTCGTCCCGCCGGTGGTGGCGGTTGACGTCGTAACACGACACCGTCAGGCCCGCCCGCACGTACCGGGAGATCACCGCGTCGGGCAGCGTGGCCGACAGCGACACCCGTGAGATGCCGGCCTCCTTGAGCCGTTCGGGCGGGGCGGCGGCGGCCTGCGTCTCCGTGCCGATGAGCAGCTGGGCGACCATGCCCGCCTCACGGGCCTTGATCAGGGCGCCGAGGTCGTGGCTTTGCATCTGCACCCGGTGGGTCAGCCCGCGGGCCCGGACCGCGGCGATCACGGTCTCGGCGGCCGCGGGGTCCTTGGGGTCGGCCAGCAGCGGTTTGCGGTGCGCGTACCGGTCCAGCACCTCGGTCAGCAGCAGCGGGTGCGCATCGGCCGCGTCGCCGCCGAACCAGGTGCCCGCGTCGATGGTCAGCCGCTTGAACGCCGCCTTGGTGAACGAGGAGACCGGGCCGGTGGAGGTGGAGATCCGGTCCACGGTCGAGTCGTGCCAGACCCCGCCGGTCCCGTCCTTCAGCGTGCGGACGTCGAACTCCAGCAGATGGACGGTGGGGTCGGCCGCTCCGCGTTCGAAGGCCGCCGCGGTGTTCTCCGGGGCCAGGTACGCGCCCGCTCCGCGGTGGGCGATCACGTACCGGGGCGGCAGCTTCGTCAGGCTCTCCTGGTCGTCGAGGTCGGCCCCCGCGCTGGGCACCGTCAGGAGCGCGGCGAGGGAGGCGGCCGCGGTGAGCAGGGCCGGTAATGCACGCATGTATTCGGACCCTAGGCAAGGAACCTCTCCGCGACCACCTTCGCACGCGCCGTGTCCGGTCATCGGATGCCGCGGAAGCGGCCGGGGAGCGGAACGGACGTTTGTGATCTACCTTGTAAAGGCCGTGGGCGCGGGGCGCAGAACGCTCCGTTCCCTGCGGACAACGGGCACAAGAAGGGATGGAGCGAGCGAAAGAGGGGATGCGGGCGCGTGCACCGGCCGCGGGCGCCCGCGGAACCACGGCGGTGTCCGGGGCGGAGGTGAACGCCGCGGCGCGGGTCGAGAACGAGGCGGCGGACGAGTCGGCCTGTAGGCCGGGTTCTGTACCCGCGTACGCGGGTGGCGGCCATCCATCTCGGACTGCCGTTGCCGACAGCCTCCNCCCGCGTACGCGGGTGGCGGCCATCCATCTCGGACTGCCGTTGCCGACAGCCTCCAGCGGTCTACCCGCAGGCTCGGGCGGGCCGCCCTCAGGCGCCTGCGCGGAGGGCCGAGGCCCTCCTTCTTGACCTTGCTCCGGGTGGGGTTTGCCGAGCCGCCCAGGTCACCCTGGGCGCTGGTGAGCTCTTACCTCACCGTTTCACCCTTACCACCGCGCGAGGCGATGGCGGTCTGTTTTCTGTGGCACTTTCCCGCGGGTCACCCCGGGTCGGTGTTACCGACCACCCTGCCCTGTGGAGCCCGGACCTTCCTCGACGGGGACCGAGGTCCCCGGCGCGGCCGCCCGGCCGGCTCGTCCGCCGTGACATCCAGCCTAGGGGAGTCGAGCGGGACGGTGCATCTCCGTCGGTCAACCGCCCCACACGTGATAGCGGTCGATCGTCATCCAGGCGTTGACGCGCCCGCGGTCGCGTTGCGGATAGGGCTGACCGGTGTAGTGCCGGGACAGGCGGTCGATGCCCGACAGGTCGGGGTCGGGCTCGAGCGTCACCGGACCCTGCAGGCTCACATGCCGGTACCAGGAGTCGCCGTCCAGCACCGTCAACGAGATGTTGGGGTTGGCCTTGAGGTATTTCAGGCGCGCGCGGCCCTCGTCCAGGTTGAGCAGGATCCGGCCGTCGTCCCACAGGTACCAGGTCGCCACGGACACCGGGGTGCCGTCGGGCTTCACCGTCGCCATCACGGCGGGGTTGGGCTTGGACAGCAGCGCGACGACGTCGTCGGGAATCTCGGTCATGCGATCTCCTCCGGCAGATGATCTTGCGACATGGAGGGCAACCGGGGATCCCATGCCCGCATTCCGCGGCCGTCACGCCGCCGGGAGGCGCCGGGAGGCGCCGGAAACGGCCGCCTCCCGGCGCCTCCCGGACGGTCGCACCGGATGGAACGTCAGGCGTGCCGCAGGTGGTGGGTGTCGTTGAGGAGTCGGACCACCGCCGGGCCGTCGTCGTACCAGTCGATCCACGACAGCGACGAGGTGTCCAGATGCATGCGGTACAGCGACCCCATCGGGGCCTGGAGGGCGTCGCGGACCAGCAGCTTGATCGGCGTGACGTGGGAGACCACCAGGACCGTCTGACGCCGGTGGCGCACCTTCAGCTTGTCCAGGGCGACCCGGACCCGGCGGGCGACCTGCTCCAGGCTCTCCCCGCCGGGCGGGGCCGCCGAGGGGTCGGCCAGCCAGGCGTTCATCTGCTCGGGCCAGCGTTCACGGGCCTCGGCGAACGTCAGGCCCTCCCACTCGCCGAAGTCGGCCTCCCGCAGATCCTCCTCGACTCGCACCGGTGCGCCGGTCGTCGCCGCCGCCTCGGCCGCGGTCGCCCGGCAGCGGGCCAGCGGGGAGGTGACGATCGCCTCGATCCCGTGCCCCTTGAGCGCCTGCGCGGCGGCGCGGGCCTGCTCCAGGCCGGTCTCGGTCAGCGGAACGTCCGACACTCCTGCGAACCGCTTCTCGGCCGACAGCCGGGTCTCCCCGTGCCGCAGCAGCAGGGTCGTCGTCGGGGTGCGGCTCGCCGGGACCCGCGTCGCGGGGCCGGCGGCCGCCTCGACGACCGTCTCGGGCTTCGCGGGCTCCGCGGACGCCGAGGGCTCTGCGGGGTCGGCCCTGCGGGTCCAGGTCTCACCGCGGGCGGCGGCGTCCATCGCCTCGTTGGCCAGCCGGTCGGCGTGCGCGTTGCGCCGGCGCGCCACCCACTCGTACGACACCGAGCCCAGGGCGGAGGCGATCCGGCGGGCCTCCAGGGCCAGCGGGATCAGGTCGGGATGCTTGATCTTCCAGCGGCCCGACATCTGCTCCACCACGAGCTTGGAGTCCATCCGGACCTCCACGCGGGCCGCGGGGTCGATCCCGGCGGCGGCGCGCAGCCCGGCGATCAGGCCGCGGTATTCGGCGACGTTGTTGGTGGCGTGCCCGATCGCCTCGGCCGCCTCCGCCAGCACCTCGCCGGTGAGCGCGTCCTTGACCACCGCCCCGTACCCGGCCGGGCCGGGGTTGCCGCGTGAGCCGCCGTCGGCCTCGACGAGGAGTTTGCGGCTCACAGGCCCGACTCGGGGGTGCGGATCAGGATCCGCCGGCACTCCTCGCAGCGGACCACCTCGTCCTCGGCCGCGGCGCGGATCCGGTTCAGATCGACGGTGTTGAGCACCAGATGGCAGCCCTGGCACTGCCCCCGGTGCAGCGCCGCGGCGCCGACCCCGCCGAACTGCCCGCGCAGCTTCTCATACAGGGCCAGCAGGTCCTCGGGGATGTCCTTGGCGACCTCGGTGCGGGCGGCGCCGGTGGTCCCGGCCTCCTCGTCGATCTCGGCCAGTGCGGCGTCGCGGGCCCGGGTGACCTCGGCCAGCTCCCGTTCGGCGGCCTCGCGCTCGGAACGCAACTCGGCGGCTCTGCTCTCGGCCCGCTCGCGGCGTTCCATGATCTCCAGCACGACCTCCTCCAGGTCGGACTGGCGGCGGCGCAGCGAGGCGATCTCCGACTGCAGGCCGGACAGCTCCTTGGCGGAGGTGATCGCGCCCGAGTCCAGCCGCTGCTGGTCGCGTTCGGCGCGGGCGCGGACCTGGTCGACGTCCTTTTCGGCCTTCTTCTGCTCGCGGTCCAGGTCGGCCACCTCGGTCTCGGCGGCGACGATGGCGTCGCGCAGCTCGGCGAGCCTGGCCTGGATCCGCTCGATCTGGGCCGCCTCCGGCAGGTTGCGGCGGCGATGGTTCAGCCGGTCCAGCGCGGTGTCGAGTTCCTGCAGGTCGAGCAGGCGCTGCTGGGCTTGCGGTGCGGCTTTCACTGGTCTCCTTCGAAGTGCAGCGTCCAGGCGTCGGTCCGAAGCGTTGAGACATGGGCCTCCAGGCCCAGCTCGTCGGCCAGCCGGCGGCGGGCGTCGGCCAGCCAGGGCCACTCGGTGGCCCAGTGCGCGGCGTCGATCAGCGCCGGCCCGCCGGCCTCGCCGAACTCCGACGCCGGGTGGTGACGCAGGTCGGCGGTGAGGTAGACGTCGGCCCCGGACCGGCGGGCGGCGTCCAGCAGCGAGTCGCCCGCCCCGCCGCACACCGCGACGGTGCGGACCGGCCGGTCGGGGTCGCCGGCCACCCGGATCCCCCAGACGGTGGCGGGCAGCCCGGCGGCGGCCCGGGAGGCGAACTCCCGCAGCGGGATCGTGTCCGGCAGCTCTCCGACGCGGCCGAGGCCGCGGGCGGGGTCGTCGGGGGAGGGGGCCAGCGGACGCAGCGGACCGGTCACCCCCACCGCCCGGGCCAGCGCGTCGGAGACTCCGGGGGCGGCGACGTCGGCGTTGGTGTGCGCGGTGTACAGGGCCACGCCCGAGGAGATCAACCGGTGCACGATCCGGCCCTTGAAAGTCGTGGCGGCGACGCTGTTGACCGGACGCAGCAGCAGCGGATGATGGGTGATGATCAGATCCGCGCCGCGCTGGAGCGCTTCGTCGACGACGACGGCGACCGGGTCGACGGCCAGCAGCACCCGGTTGACCTCGGCGTCCGGGTCGCCGCAGACCAGACCCACGGCGTCCCACGACTCCGCCCACTGCGGCGGATACAGCTTCTCGAGGACGGTGATCACCTGGGACAGACGCACGTTCGGCAGGTTACCGCCCCCCGGCCTGTGCGGAGCGTGTTCGGTGGCGGGCTATGGTGGGGTGCCCCACGACCCTGGTATCAACGTGTCGGTCGCCAGGCGTCCGCGGGCGGTCCACCGGGAGCAAACCGGCGACCTGAAACGTTGGAGTTCACTGTGAAGTCACCTTTCCGCCGCCGTCGCAAGCGGCCCAAGAAGGGCGCGACGGCCAAGCCCAGGAACGTCCAGCCCGAGGTCGTGGAGTGGCCGGTCGAGGGCACCGGCCGCACCTCGATGATGGGCGCCATCCGCGGCGACGGGGAGACCGGCGCCGGGTTCGGTGCGGGCATGTTCGAGGAGCTGCACGCGGCCTTCTCCGGCGCCAAGAAGATCCAGCTCCAGGAGCAGGAGGCGCAGCGGCTGCGGCGCGGCGACGACCACCATGTGGAGGGCGACGCCGTCCGCCGCGACGACCTGGGCTCGGGCAAGATCCGCATTCGCCGCCCCGCGCCCAAGAACGAGCCGGGACCCGCGGCTCAGCAGTGACGCCCCTGCATCGAACATAGTTTCGAGCGTGGGGTGGGTGTGTGAGCGTCCGGATTCCGCCGGGCTGGCCCGAGCACGTGCCTCCGCCGGGCGATGAGCGCTTCACCGCCGCCGCGGTGACGTGGCTGCTGGAGCTGGTGCCCCCGGAGTATCGGCGGCACGGCGTGCTGCGCCGCTATCCGCTCGCCCTGGCCGGGCTGGCCCGTCGGCACGTCGAGGCGCACCTGCAGGCGGCGCGTGAGGGGTATCGCACCGCTCGCGCCGACCTGGCCGGGAAGGTCCCGCCGCACGGCATCGAGGCGCTGCTGGAGGTCTACCGCGTCGAAGGCGCCCGCCTGGCGGCGCTGGCCGAGTCGGTCGGGCTGGTCGAGACCGCCCTGGCGGAGTCCTCGCCCGGCGGCCCGCCGTCCCGTTCTTCCGCCTCGCGGCGATGACCCCGACTCTCGCGGCGGCCCTTCACGGTGTCTCTGTCGCCCGAAAGGCCTCGCCGGCGAAGAATTTCCCGCAGAAACAGCCAATGTCATCTGACGTTCAAGTCAGACGACACAAACTGTTCCGCTCGGGATTCGTACCGTCGAGATGAGAAGCCGGCTGAACGGGGGCCGGCGATGGGGGCGGACCGGCACCGGGTCCGCAGGAAAGGGAGCGGCCATGTTCCTGATCATCGCTGCGGTCGCGCTCATCGCACTGATCTCGTCCGTCGTCTACCTGATCGACTTCGCATTGGCCACCCGCCACGACTCGCTCCGCGCCCCGGCGAGCAGCGGAGGCGTCCGCCGGGCCCGCCGGGTCTCGGGAATGTACGTCCGCAGCCGCGAGGAGCAGCTGACCCACTGACCACCCCCCGGAATCCGCGTCCTCCACCGGCCCGATTCCGCCGGGCCGGACGGCGAGAGAGGGCTCGCCGAGGAAAAGGGCCCAGGAAAGAGGAAAAAGGGGGGAAGCGCGGTCGGCCCGCGGAGCCGCCCCGAACCGCTCCGCGGGCGGCCTCGACGCCCGGTCGGGCACGGGGGAGCCGGCCGGGCGTCACAGGAGGGATCGTCGGGAGGAGTCGCGGGGCCGGCGCGGACCGGACGGCCGCGTTCTCCCGACGATCCCGACGGGGACGCCGACCCGACCGGGCGAGGGGGCGGCGGCCGGACGGGCGACGGGGAGGGCGAGGACGGGACCGGGCCGCCTGCGCGCCGGGCGACCGCGGGCGACGATGCCGGGGGAGGGGAAGAGCCGGAGACGCCGGAGAAGGACGCCGAGGCGCCGGGAGGGCACAGAGGGCGTCCGGAGGAGAACGCCGGGAGGGCGCCGAGGGGGGCGGGGCCCGTCCGGACCCGGATCAGGGGGCGGAGGGGAGCCCTGGGACGTCGCCGGGTGCCTCGTCGGGAACCTCGGCGAAGGCCCCGGTCCGGCGGTCCAGGAGATGGACCTTGGCGGTCTCCAGATCCAGATAGAGCCCGACCAGTTCGAGCCGTCCGGCCTCGACGCGCTCCCGCAGCCAGGGATGGCTCAGCAGGTTGTCCAGCTGCTGACGGACGTTGATCTGGCACAGCCGGGTGAGCGGAGGCCGCTCGTCGGGCGCGCCGTCCATGAAACGGGCCAGGCTGGGAGCGGCGTGCCGAAGCCACCGCGACAGCGACTGCAGGTGCTCGACCTCCTTGCCCCCGCCCAGCACGCCGGCCATGGCGCCGCAGTTGGAGTGGCCGCACACCGTGATGGTCCGCACGTCCAGCACGTTGGTGGCGTACTCGACCGCGGCCATCACCGAGTCGTCGGGCGGCCGAGATCCGTGCCGGGGGACCAGGTTGCCCACATTGCGGACGATGAACAGATCGCCCGGGCCGCTGGCGGTGATGATGTTGGGGACCACCCGGGAGTCCACGCAGGTGATGAACAGGTGCTCGGGCGCCTGCCGGAACGCCAGCTCCGCCATGATCGGGCGGACCAGCGGCGCCATCTGCCCGTGATATTCGCGGACCCCCGCCAGCAGCGGCGCGCTGGGCGGCGCCTGCGGGGAGTCCGGCCCCGATGTCCGGGCGTCGCGCCGCCAGCGGTTCGCCCACGGCGCCCACCAGCGACGGTGCGGGGGCTTCGAAGGCGCGGGGGACGTCTCGCCGGTCATTGACCCTTCGTACCAATTTTCCCGGCGATGTCCCATGTCGTGTTCGCCACGTCGCGCCGCCGGCCTCCCCTCAGGCGGGACGGCCGGGAGGCCGGGAGGTCGCATCGGGCGGGCGGGAGAACGGGCGGGAGAACGGGCGGGAGAACGCACGGCGCCCGGCGCCCCCGCGATGCGGGTGGACGCCGGGCGCGTCGCTCCGGTCAGCCGGTCCGGTCAGCGGCGGTAGTCGCGGTGGTTCTCCCAGTCGTCGCCGGGCTGGTCCTGCTGGCCGTAGGGGTTGTGCTCGGACCGGTTGTCGCCCGGCTGCCCGTAGGAGGGGGGCGGGTAGCCGCCGCCGTAGGCCTGGGTGGCGTTGGGGTCGCCGGAGGGGGTGTAACCGCCGCCGAAGGAGTAACCGCCGGAGCCGCCCAGCGAACCGGGCCCGCTCGACCCGGCCGAGCCGGACAGGGTGCCGCCGTGCTCGCCGCCGAACGAGCCGTAGGAGGAGTCGCGGCCGGTCGAGCCGCCCAGCGGGTCGTCGTACCGCGGCGTCTCCCCGTACGCCGGGGCGGACGGGTAGCCGTCGGTGGAGTAGCCCTGCCCGCCGCCGGATCCGTAGCCGCCGGTGCTCGGACCGCCGGTGCTCGAGCCGCCGAGACCGGACAGCCCGGACAGGCCGCTGCCCGACAGCTGTCCGCCGGACAGGTCGTCGGTGTGGCTCTGACCCGACGTCGTCCCGCCGGACGACCAGGGCGCACTGGAGCCGTAGGAGGAGTCGTGGGCGGCGCTCAGCGGGTCGTTGAGCGGGTCGGGCAGTGCGCTCCCGGGAGAGGACTCCCCGTACCCTCCGGAACCCGTGCCGGTCGAGCCGGCGGCGCTGGCCGAGCGCTCGGACTGGATGCGCTGGAGCAGTTCGTCCACGGTGGGCAGGCGGCTCTCCCCGTCCCCCGAGCGCGAGGACGAACCGATCGATCCGGCCGATCCCGCGGACGCCGCGGGTGCGGCCGGGGCCGATCCGCCCAGCCCCGGAATGCCGGAGTCGGTGCGAGAGAGGTCGCGACCGCTGCCGTAGCCGCCCGTCAGGGGCCCGGGGGCGGAGGAGGACTCCGACCCGTACGAGGGAGAGGAGGAGTCCGACCCGTAGGAAGGGGACTCCGAGCCGTAGGAGGAGGTCTCCGTGGGCGAGCCGTAGGCGATGGTCTTGTCGACGGGGCTGGCGTAGTCGCCCGCCCCGCCGTAGGAGCCCCCGGGCGGACCGGCCGGGCGGTCCTCGGCGCGGGCCGCCGGCATGCCCAGCGGGTCGGCGGCGGGCGGCGGGGGGAAGTCCCGCGGCGGGTCCTGCCGGGAGGGCCCGGTCGGGCCGCCGCCCTGCTGGGCGTTCAGCAGATCCCCGAGGGACGAGGAGACCGGGGACGCCGGGGCGTCGCCGCGCAGGGGCGACGACGTCGGAAGGTCGTGCTGCTCGGACGCCGAGGGCGCCGGGGGGTAGGATTGCGGCTCCCCGCCGTAGGGCGCCTGCTCTCCGTACGGGGCCTGCTCTCCGCCATAGGGGGCCTGTTCGCCGCCGTAGGGGGCCTGCTCCCCGGCGTAGGGGGCTTGTTCGCCGCCGTAGGGGGCGCCGTCGCCGTACTGACCGCCGTCGTGACCGTACTGGTCGTCGGAGCGGTACTGATCGTCGTGACCGTACTGATCGCCGTACTGGTCGTAGTGCCCCTGGTCGTACTGGGCGTTGTAGTTCCCCTGGTCGTAGTCCCCTTGGTCGTAGTGGGCGTTCCCCTGGTCGTACTGGCCGTCGTAGCCGCCGGACTCGACGCCCGCCGGCACCGGCTGGGGCATGGCGGGCGACGGCCCCGCGGGCTCGGCCGGCTCCGCGGGATGGTCGTTCACCGGGGCGGCCATCGGACTGCCGGCGGGCTCCGCCTCCGCGGAGCGCTCCTCGTCGCGGTCGCGCTGCCAGGGGAACTTGGGCTTGTCCAGCGTGATGGTCGCCCAGTAGTCGTCGTCGCTGATCTCCTCGCCGGGGGCGTCGTGCTCGGCGGGCGGAGGCACCGGCGAGCCGGCCGGGGCGGGCTGCGGCCCGCCGGCGACCCGACGGTCGGGACCGGGCGCGGGCTGGTCGTCATAGCCCCCGTAGCCGTCATAACCGTCCTCGACGGCCTCAGGGGGCGGGGGAGCCGCCCTTCTGCCCCGGCCCCTGGACCGCTGCGGCTGCTCCTCGTCGATCCAGTCGTCGTCGGCGCCGGCCCGGTTCGCCCGCAAGCCCAAGACGACCAGGACCACCACCACGATGACGACCACGATGAGGCCGGGAACGACGATGAACGTAATCATTGTTTGACCATCCAATGCCATGGCTCAGCGGAGACCGCCGGCGTGGCCTGTCGGGGTGAGGCCCGGAAGCCCTTGCTGCTTGACGGTGGCGCCTGAGTCCTGGGGGACCTGTGCTGATTGTGGCTGACCGCTATGACCGTTGTCACACCATTGACCGACATCTGTCATCCCCCAGGCTCGTGGGCCGTTCCACGAACGCGCTACGCGTCGCCGAAGTATCCGGTGATCCTTCCGCGGCCCACCGTATGTTCGGCGATCGTGCTCAACGCCTCCTTGAGCGGCGCCCCCTGCCGAAGCGCGAGCCGCTCGCTGAGCGCGTAGACCGTGAAACGGTAGCGGTGCCGCTCCCCCCTGGGCGGGCACGGCGGCACGTACGTCGTCTTCTTGCTGGTGTTCAGCGCCTCCACCGCCTTCTCCGGCCGGGCCCCCTCGACCAGCTCGGTGGTCGTGCCGTCGATGTTCACGATCACCCAGCCGACATGGGCGCCCTTGGAGCCGTCCGGGTCGTCCATCACGATGGCGAACGCCCGGGTCGTCCGGCTCGGCGCGCCCGACCATCGCAGCGGCGGCGTCCGGCCCTGGCCCCCAGGGTACTTGGGGCAGGCGAACCGCGCGGGCAGCTCTTTGCCGTCGTGGAAGGCCGGGCTGGTCACCGTGAACTCGGTGATCTCGACGCCCGAGTTCATCGCGGGTCCGGTCAGCCCGCAGCCGGACACCGATCCCACCAGCGCGACCGTGGTCGCGGCGGCCGTCAGGGCGCGGGCCGCACGTGGAGGGCGCGGGGGGCCGTCCCCCTGAGTGGCGGGGGCGCGGCGCCGGTTCGTGGTGTTCATCTCCTGCAACGCTCCCGGGCGATGATCGCGGTGCCGCCCCTGCCGTCATGGCGCGGATCCGGGGAGGCGCCTTCCTCGCGGCACCACACTAGAGCCTCGGCGGGGCCGTGCCGTGCCGAAACCGGCCGTCGCTCCGGGGAACTGTCCGTGACATCCCCGTCTGTCCAAAGCGGGGGGATGTGAGCTTGGTCATGCCTGTTCTGTGGTGTTCTGGGCGGTTCGACGTGAAGGAGTGGCATACTTCACTCGTGAATCGCCGCTCTGGATTGCCTTATTGAAAAGTTTTGCGGTTCTTAACGCGTTACCGATTGGCGTTCGGTTTGGGGTGTCGGATAGCTTGTGAACGTCTTCACAAGTGTCCTACGTCCTTAGGAGGCCGTCATGGCCAGGCGCGCCCAGCCCCCTGGCGCTCCCCACATCCTCATCGTGGGCGGCGGCTACGTGGGCATGTACACCGCGCTGCGGCTGGAGAAGAAGCTGCGTCGTGAGCTCAAGCGAGGCGAGGTCACGATCACCGTCGTCGACCCGCAGTCCTACATGACCTACCAGCCGTTCCTCCCCGAGGCCGCCGCCGGCAACCTGTCCCCCCGCCACGTGGTCGCGCCCCTGCGGCGGGTCCTGCCCCGCTGCACGGTGCTGAACGCCCGGGTCACCGAGCTGAACCACGAGGAGCGCTGGGCCATCGTGCAGCCGATCGCCGGCCCCCCGGAGCGGATCTGCTACGACTACCTGGTCATGGCCGCCGGTTCGGTCTCCCGGACCCTGCCCATCCCCGGCCTGGCCGAGCACGGCATCGGCTTCAAGACCATCGGCGAGGCCATCCACCTGCGCAACCACGTGCTGGCCCAGCTCGACATCGCCGAGTCGACCAAGGACGAGGAGATCCGGCGCAAGGCGTTGACCTTCGTGTTCGTCGGCGGCGGCTTCGCCGGCGTGGAGGCCCTGGCCGAGCTGGAGGACATGGCCCGCAGCGCCGTCAAGTACTACCGCAACGTCGGCGTCGAGGACATGCGCTGGGTGCTGGTCGAGGCCGCCGACCGGATCCTCCCCGAGGTCGGCCCCGACATGGGCAAGTGGACCGCCGAGCAGCTGCGCGGACGCGGCATCGACGTCAAGATGAACACCTACCTGAAGTCCGCCGAGAACCAGATCATCGAGCTCTCGGACGGCAGCCGCTTCCCCGCGGGCACCCTGGTGTGGACCGCCGGCGTCAAGTCCGCCCCCATCGCCCGCAAGTCCGGCCTGCCCGTGGACGAGCGCGGCCGGATCAAGGCCACCGAGTACCTCACCATCGAGGGGGTCGTGCGGGCCTTCACCGCCGGCGACAACGCCGCCGTGCCCGACCTGACCCGGGAGGGCGAGTTCTGCGCCCCCAACGCGCAGCACGCCGTGCGCCAGGCCAAGGTCCTCGCCGACAACATCGTCCGCTCCCTGCGCGGCAAGACCCTCAAGCCGTACGTGCACAGCTACGCCGGATCCGTCGCCGGCCTCGGCCTCTACAAGGGCGTCGCCCACGTGTACGGCATCAAGGTCAAGGGCCTGCCCGCCTGGTTCCTGCACCGCACCTACCACATGTCCCGCGTCCCCACCTTCAACCGCAAGGTCAAGGTGCTGGCCGACTGGACCCTGGCGCTGATCTTCAAGCGCGAGACCGTCTCCCTCGGCAGCATCGAACGGCCCCGCGCCGAGTTCGAGCTGGCCAGCAAGGACGAGATCGGGGTCAAGGCGGCCTGACCGGCGGACCGCCCGACCGCCGGTCGGCGCAGGGACGCGGCCCTGCCGCCGCCTTCCTCGCCGTTCCCTCCGCCGTCGCGGGAGGCCCGCCCTGGTCGGGTCTCCCGCGACGCACGGGTCGCCCGCGGCGACGATCCGGCCCATGCCCCCGATCGGGCCCGGCCGAGGAGGAGAACGGCCCACGGCCCCCGACCGCCCCGAGCGTCGTGACGGCGGCCGTCGGAGATCGCAGAGCGCTCTGCGGCCCCCGACGGCCGTCGGGCCGGAGGCGGCGTCGGACCCGGGGCGATCCGGGCCGGGTCAGATCCGCCGCCGGAACGCCCGCAGCGACAGCGGGACGAAGATCGCCGCGATCAGCACGCCCCAGCCCAGCGCGATCACGGCGTGCTCCAGGACGGGGCCGCCGCCCTGCTCGCCGACCGTCAGCCCGCGCACCGCCTCGACCAGGTGGGTCATCGGGTTGTTGCGCATGATGAACTGCAGCGCCTGCGGCGCCTGCGGCGAGATCGGCACGAACGCCGAGCTGAGGAAAGAGGCCGGGAAGATGAGGGTGAACCCGAAGATCTGCACCTTCTCCGGCTCGCCGGCCGTCAGGCCGATGAACACCGCCGCCCAGGCGAACAGCGTGGTGAACGCCAGCAGCACCAGCAGGGCCGCCAGCAGGTGCAGCGGGGAGGTCTCGATCCGGAACCCGATCGCGAACCCGACCGTCAGCAGCACCGCCATCGACCAGACCTGCTTGACGGTGTCGGCCAGCATCCGGCCGGTGAGCGGGGCGCTGCGGGCGATCGGCAGGCTGCGCAGCCGGTCGAACACGCCCTTGGTGATGTCCACGTTCAGCCCGAACCCGGTGGTCATCGTGGCGAACAGCGCGTTCTGCGCGATGATCCCGGGGATCACCACCGGCAGGTAGTCCTGCACCGTGCCGCCGATCGCCGGCCCGAAGACGTAGGCGAACAGCAGCACGAACATGATCGGCTGGACGCTGAGGTCGATCAGCTCCATCGGGTTGTGCTTGATCTGCACCAGGTTCCGCCAGGCGAGGGTGGCCACGTTGCGGGCGGCGGTGCCGGGGGAGACCCGCCTCCCCGGGGCGAGAGGGGCCGCAGGAGTCGCGGTGGTCATGTCGGAGGCTCCGATCGGGACGGGACGGACACGGAGACGGAAACGGACGCGGGAGGGCTCGGGCGGGCGCGGGTCAGCCTCCGGCCGCGGCGGGGGCGGCCTCGGGCTCGGCGGCGGGAGCGGAATCGACGTGATGGCCGGTGAGGGCGAAGAACACCTCGTCGAGGCTGGGCCTGCGCAGCGACAGCTCGCCCACCGGCACCCCGGCGTCGTCCAGCCGGCGCACCACCGCCGGCATCACCGCCGGGTCCGACAAGGGCGCGCTGACCAGCCCGTCGCGCGTCTCCGGCGCGGCGCCGGTCAGCTCCCCGACGATCCGGGCGACCGCCGCGCAGTCGCTCTCGGCGACCGGCCGGACCTCCAGCACCTGCCCGCCGACCTGCGCCTTCAGCTCATCGGGGGTGCCCCGGGCGATCACCCGCCCATGGTCGATCACCACGATGTCGTCGGCGAGCTGGTCGGCCTCCTCCAGATACTGGGTGGTCAGCAGCACCGTCACCCCGTCGTCGGCGAGCCCGCGCACGAGGTCCCACAACGCGCCGCGGCTGCGCGGGTCGAGCCCGGTGGTGGGCTCGTCCAGGAACAGGATCTGCGGCCGGCCGACCAGGCTGGCGGCCAGGTCCAGGCGGCGGCGCATGCCGCCGGAGTAGGTCTTCGCCGCCCGATCCCGCGCGTCGGTCAGGCCGAACCGCTCCAGCAGCTCGACGGCCCGCCGCCGGGCGTCCCGCCGGGACAGCCCCAGCAGCCGGCCGATCATCATCAGGTTCTCGGTGCCGGTGAGCATCTCGTCGACTCCGGCGTACTGCCCGGTCAGCCCGATCAGCCCGCGCACCCGGTGCGCGTCGGCGACCACGTCGTACCCGCCGACCAGGGCGCGTCCGGCGTCCGGCCGGATCAGCGTGGCCAGCACCCGGACGGTGGTGGTCTTGCCGGCGCCGTTCGGCCCCAGCAGGCCGAGCACCGAGCCGGTACGGGCCACCAGGTCCACGCCGGCCAGCGCCCGAGTGCCGCCGAAGCGTTTCTCCAGACCCTCGGCCTGGATGGCGTACGTCATGACGTTCTCCTTCGGTGATGCCCCTCCGGCGGTGCCGGTGCGTGAAGAGCCCACGGCATTGACGCGACGTCGTGTCAAGCCGTGCGCCGCCCGCACGGAACGCATCCGGCTTTCGCCGTCGCTGACAAGGAACTGACCAAGGACCTCAGCCTCGCACGGAGGTCTGACAAAACCCTGGGCTCCCGGACACAGGGTCCCTACCCGGCGCGGGGATACACTCCGGATGTGACGGCCGCGAGCGAGACCCGCCGGCGGGACGACGCCCCGCCGCGGCTGCGCCCGCCCGCGCACCGGGTCGCGCCGCGCGCCGTGGTGCACTGGACGCTCGATTACCTGCTGGCCTGGGGGGCGGCGTTCGCGCTGGCCCTGGGCGCGGCGGCCTGGCTGGACGAGGGCCGCCGGGGCCTCCTGCCGGACTGGGCGCAAGGCCGCGTCTGGTGGCTGCCCGCGCTGGTCGGCGCGGCCGGGCTGGCCACCGTGCTGGTGGCCCCCGCCTGGCGGTACCGGGTGCACCGCTGGGAGGTCAGCGCCGACGTCGTCTACACCCGCACCGGCTGGTTCGCCCGCGAGTGGCTGCTGGTGCCGGTCAGCCGCATCCAGACCGTCGACACCGAGCAGGGCCTGATCGAACGACTGCTGGGGCTGGCGACCCTGCAGATCAACACCGCCTCGCACACCGGCTCCTCCCAGGTCGCCGGGCTGCCGGTGGACGTGGCCACCCGGCTGGCCGCCGAACTGGCCAGACGCGCCCACGATCTGCGCGACGACGCCACATGAGCTCCGGCGGGCTCACCGAGGACACCGAGGCGGGCCTGACCCCCTCGACGCCCCGCCCGCCCGCGCTGCGGCTGCATCCGCTGACGATCCTGGTGGGGGCCGGACGGGAGCTGACCGCGGCGTTGACGGCCGGGACGGCGGCGCTGCTGGTCGGCGGGGCGGGCGCGGCGTTCTACTTCGCGCTGACCGCGCTGGGGTTCACGTTCTGCTACCACCTGGCCAAATGGGCCACGTTCACCTACCGGGTGCACGCCGACCGGATCGAGCTGCGCCGCGCCCTGGTCGGCCGGTCGGTGACCACCATCCCCCGGGAACGGATCCGCGGCGTCGACATCAGCGCGCCGCCCGCCCACCGGCTGCTGGGCCTGGCCGTCGTGCACATCGACGCCGGCGCCGAGGGCGGCGAGGGCGAGTTGCGGGCGGTGTCGCGCGCCGAGGCCGAACGGCTGCGCGAGGCGCTGCTGCGCGGCGACGCCGCGGGAGGACGGGCCGCCGCGGAGGCCGAGAGCGCCGAGGGGGACGGTTCGGAGGTCCTGGCCCGGGCGCGGCCCTGCTGGTACCTGTTCGCCCCGCTCGGCGGCGCCTACCTGCTCACCCCCTTCGCGCTGGTGGGCAGCCTGCTGGGGGCGCTGTACAACCTGGGCGGCGAGCTGGACCTGATCGACGATGAGCGGCTCGTCCGGCTCGGCGGGGACGTGGCGGGTCTGCCGCCGACGGCGCTCCTGACGGCCG
Source organism: Thermomonospora catenispora (assembly GCF_006363815.1). GTDB lineage: Bacteria > Actinomycetota > Actinomycetes > Streptosporangiales > Streptosporangiaceae > Thermomonospora > Thermomonospora catenispora. Next base: position 883 of record NZ_RRYT01000043.1, on the reverse strand, counting down.
CGCTGGTCTTCGCGCTCGCCGTGCCGATCATCTCGATCATCGCGTTCGCCCTGTTCAACTGGGACTTCACCCTGCGGTACGGGCAGGGCGGGACGGTGCTGGTCGCCGAACGCGGCCTGATCACCCGACGCAGCGTCACCCTGGAGCGCCGCCGCATCCGCGGGGTGGAGCTGACCGATCACCCTCTTGAGCGCGCCGCCGGGGCGGCCCGCCTGAACGCCCTGGTGACCGGGCTGGACGACAGCGCCTACCGGGGCAGCCTGCTGCCCGCCGCCCCGCGCACGGCGACGATCCGCACCGCCGCCCGGGTGATGGGCGGCCGGCTGCCGGGCCCGCTGCTGCGGCATCCACCCGCCGCCCGCCGCCGGAGGCTGGCCCGGGCGGTCGGCCCGCCGCTGATCCTGGCCGTGGCGGCGGCCGTCGCCGGGCGGGAGTGGGCGCTGTATCCGGCGTTGGCGGCGACGCTGCTGGCGGTGCCGCTCGGGCTGGACCGCTACCGGCAGCTCGGCCACGCCACCGACGGCGTCCGGCTGAGCGTGCGCTCGGGGTCGCTGCGTCGCCGCCGGGTGGTCGTCGAGCACCGGGCGGTGGTGGCCTGGCGGCTGCGGCAGACGCTGTTCCAACGGAGGGCCGGTCTGGCCACGCTGACCGTGGGGGTCGGCGCCGGCGACGGCGCCTACTCCGCCGTCGACATGGGGGAGCCCGAGGCGATCGCGTTCGCCCGCGAGATCACCCCCGAGTGGGTGACGCCGTTCCTGGCGAAGCGGGAACCCTAGCCGCGGGCGGCCCGCGAGGAGATCTCGGCCGGAGCGGGACCGGGCCGGCGCAGCGGGCGGCCCGGCTCCGGCGCGGCGAGGACGGGCGCGGCGGCACCGCCCGGCGC
>NZ_RRYT01000042.1 GCF_006363815.1 Thermomonospora catenispora | reverse complement strand
CCGGGCCGGGGTCGCCGGGGCCTCGCGGCGTGCGCGCCGGGGACCGCCTCGGCGGGGAGGCGGCCCCGCGCGGGGGGCGTCGGATGCGGGTCGGGGCGATCGGCGCACGGCATCCGATTTCTTCTCGAACAAGCCTCCGTTTCATGAAGAATCTTGCGGAAAAACCCGTGAAGGCGGAGGATTCTTCGGGAGAGTTCGTGCTCTGCGAGGAGGCGCCGATGGGCAAGCTCGGCCTCGATCCGGACCTGGTGCGACGCGCGCGCAGACTGGCCGCGCGCGCCGCCGAGCCGATCATCGACATGGCCCGCACCCACACCACCGTGTCGGTGGAACGGGCACTGCTGCGACTGGCCGGCCTGTCCGGCGCCGACGGAGACGGAACCCCCTGGGTCAACCACCTCGTCGACGCCGTCCGCGACCAGATCGGCATCGAGCACGGCGTCGCCCTGCCCGTGTGGGACGCCCTCCTCACCGGCCCCCACCGCACCCTGCGCGAGCTGGCCGAGGCCGCCGCCGCGGGACGGGTCTCCTTCCGCCTCCCCACCGGGTCCGAGGCCGCCGCCGCCCGCGCCGCCGCGCACCGGGACGCCGCCGCCGGGATCGCCCGGATCGACGCGCGCCGCGCCGAACGCGACCGGATGCTGCGCACCGTGGGCGACCCCCCGCACCCGTGGATCTACCTGATCGTCGCCACCGGCGACATCTACGAGGACATCCCCCAGGCCCAGGCCGCCGCCCGCGAGGGCGCCGACGTCATCGCCGTGATCCGCTCCACCGGGCAGTCCCTGCTGGACTACGTGCCCGAGGGCGCCACCCGGGAGGGCTACGCCGGCACCTACGCCACCGCCGAGAACTTCCGGCTGATGCGCGCCGCCCTCGACGAGGTCTCGGTCGAACTGGGCCGCTACGTGCGGCTGACCAACTACGCCTCCGGGCTGTGCATGCCGGAGATCGCGGTGCTGGCCGGGCTGGAGCGGCTGGACATGATGCTCAACGACTGCATGTACGGCATCATCTTCCGCGACATCAACCCCCGCCGCACCTTCATCGACCAGCGGTTCTCCCGGCAGATCCACGCCCGTGCCGGCATCGTGATCAACACCGGCGAGGACAACTACCTCACCACCGCCGACGCCGTCGAGGCCGCCCACACCGTGATCGTCAGCCAGCTGCTCAACGAGCGGTTCGCCCACGAGGCGGGGCTGACCGACGCGCTGCTGGGCCTCGGGCACGCCTTCGAGATCGACCCGTCCCTGCCGGACTCCTTCCGCCTGGAGCTGGCCCACGCCCAGCTGGTGCGCGAGCTGTTCCCCCACGCCCCGCTGAAGTACATGCCGCCCACCCGGCACATGACCGGCGACATCTTCGCCGGCTACCTGCTGGACGCCTTCTTCAACCTGGCCGCGGTGATGACCGGCCAGTCGATCATCCTGATCGGGATGATGACCGAGGGCATCCACACCCCCTGGCTGTCGGACCGGGACCTGGCGCTGCAGAACATCCGGTACGTGCGCAACGCCTGCGGCCGGCTGGCCGAGGACTTCACCCCCCGACCCGACGGCTTCATCGTCCAGCGCGCCCGCCGCGTGCTGGCCGAGTCGGTGGAGCTGCTGGAGCGGATCTGCGACGACGGGCTGCTGACCGCCATCGCCGAGGGGACGTTCGGCGTCACCCGCCGTCCTCCGGACGGCGGCAAGGGCCTGGAGGGGGTGGCCGAACGCGCCGACGACTACTGCAACCCCGCCATCGACATCCTCGAAGGCACAGCCGACCCCGACCCGGCCGGATCCGCCCCGGCGGAGGTGACCGCATGACCACCGCACCGCAGATCATCCGTCCCTACGGCGACACCACCGGCGACGGGCTGGTGCAGGTGTCGTTCACCCTGCCCGTCCCCCACGGGGCGCGCGCCGAGGCCGCTGCGCTGAAACTGGCGGAGGCGATGGGCCTGGACCCGGCGCACGTGGTGCACGCCAAGCCGATGGGCCCGGACTTCACCTTCTTCATCGTCTACGGCCGCGCCCGCCACCTGATCGACTACGCCGCCATCCCCGAACCCGCCGGCCGCGACTACCCGCTGCTGAGCGCCGCCGAGGTCAATCTGGCGATCCGCCGCGCCCTGGGCCGCCGCCTGGTGGTGGTCGGCGCGTGCATCGGCACCGACGCCCACACGGTCGGGATCGACGCGATCCTCAACGTCAAGGGCTTCGCCGGGGAGAAGGGCCTGGAGTACTACCGCGAGATCCAGGTGATCAACCTGGGCGCCCAGGTGCGGGTGGAGGAGCTGGTGGAACGCGCCGTCGCCGAACGCGCCGACGCCGTCCTGGTCTCCCAGGTCGTCACCCAGCGCGACGCCCACCTGCACAACACCCGGCAGATGGCCGAGGCGTTCCGCGCCGCGTTCCCCGACGCGCAAGGCCCCGGCCGGGGCCGCCCCCTGCTGGTGGTCGGCGGACCCCGCTTCGGTACCCTCACCCCCGCCGACCTGGGCGTCGACGCGGTGTTCGGCAAGGGCACCACCCCCGCCGAGGTCGCCTCCTACCTGGTGCACGCGCTGCTGGAGACGCCATGACCGTGGGACTGACCGTCACGCATCGCCGCTACGTGCCCCACTCCCACGCCCACTACGGCGGCGCCCTGGTCGACGGCGCCTACGTGCTGGGCATGTTCGGCGACGTCGCCACCGAGGTGTGCATCCGCCTCGACGGCGACGAGGGCCTCTTCGCCTCCTACGACGAGGTGCAGTTCCGCGCCCCCGTCCGGGCGGGGGACGTGCTGGAGGCCACCGCCGTCGTGGTCGGGATCGGTCGCCGCAGCCGCCGCCTGGAGTTCACCGCCCGCGTCGTGTGCCGCGCCGACCCCGAACGCGGCCCCTCGGCGGCCCGGGTCCTGGACGAACCGATCGTCGCGGTCACCGCCGTGGGCACCGTCGTGGTGCCGCCGCCGGGACGGTGATGGCCCGACCAGTCCGGCAGGGACGATAACGTTCGGCCCAAAAGCCCTTTCAGCAAGGAGCGACGTGGCCTTGAACACCCTGACCGGCACCCAGTCCGCCGACGCCGAGACCGCCCCGCCGCCACGGCGGGCGGCGCGGCTGCGGCGCGGAGGCCGGGCGGGGTGGCCGCGCACCCTGACCGCCGTCGCCGCCGGGCTGGTGATGTGGCCGGCGTTCCCCCCGCACGACCTGTGGCCGCTGGCCCCGGCGGGGGTGGCGCTGCTCACGCTGGCGCTGCACGGGCTGGGGCCGCGCGCGGCGGTGTGGCCGTCGCTGTGGTGCGGCACGGTGTTCTTCCTGCCCGTGCTGTCGGGCATCATGAAGGTCGGCCCCGACGGGTGGGTCCTGCTGAGCCTCGTCCAGGCCCTGTACTGGGCGCCGATGGGCGCCGGGATCGCGCTGGCGGCGCGGCTGCCGGGCTGGCCGGTGTGGACGGCGGCGCTGTGGGCGGCCCAGGAGCTGGTGCGCGGGCGGATCCCCTTCGGCGGGTTCCCCTGGGCGCGACTGGCCTTCAGCCAGAGCGACACCCCCCTCACCGGGTACGCGGCCGTGGGCGGGGCGCCGCTGGTGACGTTCCTGACCGCCCTGTGCGGGACGCTGGCGGCGTACGCGCTGTTGCGGGGACCGCTGCCGGCCGCGGTGGCGCGGCGGCTGCCCCACGCCGGCCCCCGCGCCCTCCGGCCCGTGGCCGTCGCGGCCGCCGGGATGCTGCTGATCGGGGCCGCAGGGCCCCTGGTGCCGACCCCCGTCGACGGCCGGCGGGTCACCGTCGCCGTCATCCAGGGGAACGTGCCGCGCCTGGGGCTGGACTTCAACGCCCAGCGCCGCGCCGTGCTCGACAACCACGTGCGCCGCACCCACGAGCTGGCCGCCCTCGTCCGCGCCGGCGAGGTCGACCGCCCCCGGCTGGTGGTGTGGCCGGAGAACTCCAGCGACCTGGACCCCTACACCGATCCGCAGGCGCGCGCCCTCATCGACGCCGCCGTCAAGGACGTCGGCGTGCCGGTGCTGGTCGGCGCGGTCGTCGACGCCGCCGACCCGCGGCATGTGGAGAACCGCGGGATCGTGTGGGATCCGGTGCACGGCCCCGGCGCCTACTACGTCAAACGCCATCCGGTGCCGTTCGGGGAGTACCTGCCGTTCCGGTCGATCCTCACCAGGCTGATCACCCGGTTCGAGCGGATCCCCCGCGACTTCGTCCGGGGCGACTCTCCCGGGCTGCTGCGGCTGGGGCCGGTCCGCGTGGGAGACGTCATCTGTTTCGAGGTCGCCTACGACGGGGTCGTCCGGGACGCCGCCGCGGGCGAGATGCTGGTGGTGCAGACCAACAACGCCACCTACGGACGCACCGGCCTGCCGCCGCAGCAGCTGGCGATGTCCCGGCTGCGGGCGGTCGAGCACGGCCGCGCCGTGCTGGTCGCCGCCACCAGCGGGATCAGCGCGATCATCGCACCGGACGGGCGGATGATCGACCGGTCGGGGGAGTTCGTCCCCGACATCCAGGTCGCCGCCGTCCCGGCCCGCACCGCGCCCACGCTCGCCGACCGGTTGGGCCCATGGCCCGAATATGCGCTGGCCCTGCTGGCCGTCGCCGCCGTCGCCGTCGCTCTCCGCCGCTTCCGCACCATCGAAGGAGCCTGACCCGATGCCCACGCCTTCCGATCCGCGCCGAGATCTCGGCCGTGTCCTGGTCATCATCCCGACCTACAACGAGCGGGAGAACCTGGAACGGATCGTCACGCGGGTGCGGTCGGCGGTCCCCGACGCGGACGTGCTGGTCGTCGACGACGCCAGTCCCGACGGCACCGGCGAGCTGGCCGACCGGATGGCCGCCGCCGACCCCCGGGTGCACGTGCTGCACCGCTCCGGCAAGCAGGGGCTGGGCGCCGCCTACATCGCCGGGTTCGGCTGGGGGCTGGAGCGCGACTACGGGGTGCTGGTGGAGATGGACGCCGACGGCTCCCACCAGCCCGAGGAGCTGCCCGCGCTGCTGGAGGCCCTCACCGACGCCGATCTGGTCATCGGGGCCCGGTGGATTCCCGGCGGCCGGGTGGTCAACTGGCCCCGCCACCGCGAGGTCCTCTCCCGCGGCGCCAACGTCTACGCCCGGCTGATGCTCGGCACCCCCTTGCACGACGCCACCGGCGGATACCGGGCGTTCCGCGCCGCCACCCTCCGCAAGATCGACCTGGAGGGGGTGGACTCGCGCGGCTATTGCTTCCAGATCGATCTGGCGCTGCGGACCCTGCAGGAGGGGCTGCGGGTCAAAGAGGTGCCGATCACGTTCGTGGAACGCCAGCATGGCTCCAGCAAGATGAGCGGCGACATCGTCGCCGAGGCCATGTGGAAGGTCACCCGCTGGGGCGTGCGCGCCCGGCTGGGCCGCCGTGCCGGCCGCGGGTGAAAGGGCGTGCGCCGGAACGATCCGGGCCTCCTCGACGTTGACCGGTCGCAGTGTCCGTTCGCGGGTCTCCTCCCGCGTTCCCCGATCCGTCGTCGTGTAGGGAAGCCGGTGTCATGCTCCCGCTGCTGATGCTCGTGGCGTTCGTGCTCGTGCCGATCGTGGAGATCTACCTGTTCGTGCAGGTCGGGTCGCTGATCGGCGGCTGGTCCGCGGTGGCGCTGCTGCTGGCGGTCAGCGCTGTGGGCGTGTGGGTGGTGCGGCGGGAGGGACGCCGCGCCTGGAACGCCCTGGTCGAGACCGTCGCCCGCGGCCGGGCGCCCGAGCGCGAGCTGGCCGACGCCGCCGTGATCCTGATCGGCGGGGCCTTGCTGGTGTTCCCCGGGTTCGCCACCGCCCTGGCGGGCCTGGTGTTCGTGCTCCCGCCCACGCGTCCGCTGGCGCGTCGGCTGCTGATGCTGTACGCGGCCCGTCAGGTGCGCGCCGCCGAACGTCGGCTGGCCGAGCAGGGGATGCCGTCGGGGATGTTCCCGCCCGGCGCGCACATTCCCGCCGATCATCCGGGCGTGCGGGGACCGGTGATCCGCGGCGAGGTCATCCGCGAGGACTGAAGGCCCCGCCCTCGAGGGCCGTGGCGTCTCCCCGCGGTGCGCATCGCGGCGCGCTCGGGACGTCTCCGCGCCGGGAAGGCCACGGAGACAGGGCGACGCGCTCACCGGGGGCGGCGAGCTGAGGAGCGCGGAACACGGGAACGAACGCCGCATGAACGCCGTCGGGCCCCGTGCCGGGCATCCGGCACGGGGCCCGAGGGAACGTCGGTCGATCGGTCAGGCGGTCTTCTTACGCTGGGCTCGGAGGATCGCCAAGCGCTCGGCCAGGACCTCCTCCAGGTCCTCGATCGTGCGCCGCTCCATCAGCATGTCCCAGTGGGTTCGCGGCGCCTTGCTCGGCTTGCTGGGCTTGGGGGCTTGCCCGTTCGCCCGCAGTGCGGTGGAGCCGCAGTTGCGGCACTCCCACGTCGGCGGCACCTCGGCCTCAGCGGCGAGCGTCACGGTGAACCGGTGGCCCTTGGCGCAGGTGTAGCCGACCTCTTGCCGAGGTGCCAGATCGGTGTTGCGATCGTTCTCGTAGCTGGTGGCTCCGAGTCGGGTGCCGCGAAGTGCGCGCTCGGCCATCGTCACGTGCCTCCCAGACGGCTTGCAGTCTTATGTCGACCAACGCTGGATCCCGTCACAAGATTCCCGTCCTTGACCTTGTCCAACCCTGCCGATTTGCGCGTCGGGCTCGCCGTGGCCGCAAGATCGGTGCTTTCGCAGCTCAGCCGGTGGGCGCGGTCGGGGGCGTGGGCCTGCGGCGGGGCGGTGAGGGGGCGGTCGCGCGCGATGCCGCGGCGCATCCGCATCGGATCCCCGCCCGATGCGCCGGGCGGGGATCTCTTCGGTCGGGTGCGCGTCCGCGGGGATCTCGGCGCTTCTCGGCGTCGCCGTGCCGCCGTTGACGCCCGGCGGCGCGGCGGAATCCGTGAGCCGGCCGGCGCCGCCGGGCGTCCCGACCGCGGCCGCGGCGGCCTGATCGGTCCGAGGCGGCCTTCACCGGAGCGCGGATCGCCGTCGGCGCCGCGGGCGGCCCTGTCCGGGACAGGCCGGTCGCCCTCCGGCGTCGGCGGCTGCGACGTCACCGCGCCGGCACCGGCGCCGTCGGTCGGGACGCCCGGCGGTCCGATGCGTTTCTGCGGGCGCCCGGTGCGGCGGCTCGTCTCTCCGGCCCCCTCAGGGGCCGTTCGAGGGACGAGGGCACGGCGAGGCGGCCCCGCCCGGGTGCGGTCCGCTCACGATCCCACTCGGTCGGTGACGTCGATGACGTGGTCGACGAGCCCGTAGTCGCGGGCCTGCTCGGCGGTGAACCAGCGGTCCCGGTCGAAGTCGGCCTCGATCTGCTCCACGGTCCTGCCGGTGTGGAAGGCGATCCGCTCGGCCAGCACTCGTTTGAGGTACACCGCCTGGTCGGCCTGGATCCTGACGTCGGAGGCGGTGCCGCCGATCCCGCCGGAGGGCTGGTGCATCAGCACCCGGGCGTGCGGCAGGGCGTACCGTTTGCCGGGCGCGCCGGCGCACAGCAGCGTCTGTCCCATCGACGCGGCCATCCCGACGGCGACGGTCGCCACGTCGTTGGGCAGGTACTGCATGACGTCGTAGATCGCCATGCCGGCGTCCACGACGCCGCCCGGAGAGTTGATGTACAGCGTGATGTCCCGTTCGGGATCTTCGGCGGCCAGCAGCAGGAGCTGCGCGCACACCCGGCCGGCCACGTTCTCGTCGATGGCGGCGTCCAGCATCACGATCCGCCGCGCCAGCAGCTGTTGGTAGACGTGCTCGGTGCCGATCTGCGGCATCGTCGCCGTGGTCTGCATCCGCGGCGCGAACGTCTCCGGCCGTCCTCCGTTCTGCACCATGACTCCTCTCGTACGTTCTAATCAAAATGTACATTTTGAACGTCTCGAGGGCGTGGGTCGACCGGTCTGTTCGCTTAGGATGAACGGGTGAGGATTCCGGTGACGAAGGCCCGACAGGTCCTGGCGGACCTGGTGAATCGGGTCGCCTACGGCGGAGAGCATGTGGTGCTGACCCGCCACGGCCGGGTCGTCGCCGCGATCATTCCTCCGGAGGATCTGGAGCTGCTGCAGCAGCTGCGCGAGAGGCGCATCGATCTGTCCCGCGCCGACGGCGGCGCCGTCCCGCAGGAGGTGCGGCCCTCCTCGTCCGGCGGGACGCCGATGCGCATCGCCGCCGAGCACCGTCCTCCGGGTTTCCGACGCTGACCGCCGCACCGCGCCCGGCTCCCTCGCCGCCGCCCCGACCGCCCGGCCGAGGACGCCCATGGGCGGGCGGTCTGCGCCTGCGACGCCGGGCGGACCGCAGGGGAGCCGGCTCCGGCNCGCGCCCGGCTCCCTCGCCGCCGCCCCGACCGCCCGGCCGAGGACGCCCATGGGCGGGCGGTCTGCGCCTGCGACGCCGGGCGGACCGCAGGGGAGCCGGCTCCGGCTGCGGAAGGACGCGGGTCGAGACGGCGCGACGCCGGAGCGGACGGTTCGGCGGGCGGGCGTGCCCGACGCCCGCCCGCCGAACCGCGCGGCCCGTCGTGCCCGCTCGGCGGACCGCGGGGGGCGGCGGTCACGAGCGCCGCGGTTCGAAGTGCAGCGCGGTGATCTGGCAGTCGAAGGAGCGGGCGCCCACGAGCCGCAGCCGCCGGTGGGCGCCGGCGGGGAAGACCGGCAGCCCCGAGCCGATCGCGACGGGGTTGACGAACAGGTGGAACTCGTCGATCAGGTCTTCGGCGATCAGGCTTCGCACCAGGGTGCTGCCGCCGCAGACGATCAGGTCGCCGCCCGGCTCTCGCTTGAGGCCGGTGATGATCTCGGTGAGGTCGCCGCCGGCGACGACGGTGTTCCGCCAGGGCGATTCGGTGAGGGAGTTGGAGATCACGACCTTGGGGGTGTTGTTCATCTGGTCGATGCTCTCCTGGGTCTCGCCCTCCGGTCCGGCCTCCCAGGTGGGGATGAATCCCTCGGCGAGCCTGCGTCCCAGCACGATGCAGTCGACCGTCTTCCAGATCTCATCGACGTAGTCGTTCAGGTCCTGGGTCCACGGGACCGTCACCCAGTCCATCTCGCCGTCGGGGCCGCCCATGTAGCCGTCGGCGGTGATCTGGACCTGGAGCTTGAGCTTGCGCATGGCGTGTCCTTTCGAGAGCCGGGCGGGAGCCCCGCCGGGTCGGTGCCGTGTGGTGCCTTCAGCGTGGCGGGACCCGTTTACGGTTCGCTTACCGGTTTCTTGCGTCCGCCGCGCCGGCGCCTCGGGCACGGGACGTTCCCGGATCCGCGCCCCGGGATCGTCGGCGACGACGGGGAAGGCCCGGGCGCGGCCGGCCCTTCGGCGAGGACACGGGAGGGGCGCCGCGCGGCCCTTCGGCGGATCAGCGCAGGGCGTGGTGGGGGGTCCACAGGCCGCGGCGGACCATGACGTCGCGGAGGGTGATCAGGTCGTCGGTCATGATGCCGTCCACGCCCAGGTCCAGCAGGCGTTCCATGTCGGCGCGGCGGTTGACGGTCCAGGCGTGGACCTGAAGTCCCAGTTCGTGGGCCTGTGCGACGAAGGACTCGGTGACGAAGGGGACGGGGCCGAGGGCGTGGGGGACCTGGGCGCAGGCGACGCCGGTGGCGGCCAGGCGGATGAGCTTGGCGGCGGGGCCGCCCGCGGAGCGGGCGCGCAGCGCCATGACGCCGCGGGGGCCGAGCGCCATGCACACCTCCTCGTCGGTGTACAGCGGCAGGCGGGCGCGCAGGGCGGCCAGGCGGCGGGTGGAGAAGGAGGTGATGCACACCCGCCGCCACGCCTGGGTGCGGTGCAGGGCGCGGGCGAGGGGGCCGATGGCGGGGGCGTCTTTGATGTCGATGTTGACGCGGACGTCGGGCCAGGTGCCGAGGATGTCCTCCAGCAGGGGGATGGGCTCGACGCCGGCGATGCGGGCCTTGGCGACCTCGCTGTAGGGCATGCGGGCGATGGCGCCGCGCCGGTCGGTGACGCGGTCGAGGGTGCGGTCGTGGAAGGCCACCAGCACGCCGTCGGCGGTGGCGTGCACGTCGGTCTCCAGGTAGCGGTAGCCCAGGTCGATCGCGTACTGGAAGGCGGGCATGGAGTTCTCCAGGCCGTGGCGGGCGCCGCCGCGGTGGGCGAAGGGAATCGGCCCGGGATGGTCGAGGAACTCATGCGGCATGTAGGCGAGTATCGCCCCTGGCCCGGCGACGGGCGCGGTCCGCCACGCCCCCGCCCGTGACCTTACTATGTCAAGGCGTCGGGTTTTGGCTCCACTCCCGCCGCCTCGCCTCCGCCATCACCACAGCGGCGGCGACCGCGACGTTCAACGAACCGACCCGGCCCACCTGAGGAATGTAGGCGACGGCGTCGACCGCGCCCAGCAGGGCGGGGGAGCATCCGTGGTCCTCGCCGCCGACGACCAGGCACACATCGCCGTCCAACGGCGCATCGTGCAGCGGGACGGCGTCGGTGGCCAGCTCCACGGCCACGACGCGGAACCCTTCCGCGCGGGCGGCGTCGACGGCGTCGACGGCGGTCGGGACCTGCTCCCAGGGGACGAGGCGTTCGGTGCCCAGGGCGGTCTTGCCGACGTTGCGGTGGGTGGGGAGGGCGGTGTTGCCGGCCAGCCACAGCCGTTCGACGCCGAACGCGGCGGCGCTGCGGATGATGGAGCCGAGGTTGAACGGCTGGGTGACCGACTCGACGATGAGCGCGAGGCGATCGTGGGTGCGGCGGCGCCAGTCGCGGTTGAGGCGTTTGACGTCGGTGGGCCGCAGCTGGCGGCGCCGGTCGGTGCGGGAGGCGGTCATCGGCGGTCCTCGTCGGTGGGGGCGGTGGTGCGGGCGGCGACGGCCAGCACCCGGTAGGCGGAGCGGGACGTCAGGCGGCGGGTGGGCCAGCCGCTGGTCTCCAGCCAGCGGTGCAGGCTGTCGGCGCCCAGGTGTCGGGAGACGACCAGGTGGGCGGTGCCGGTGGGGGTGAGCCGGTCCAGCCAGGTGGCGAGCAGGTCGTGCAGGGCGGTCTTGCCGATGCGGATGGGCGGGTTGGACCACAGGGCCTCGAACCGCAGTCGCGGGTCGATCCGCTCCGCCTGGAGGAAGCGGACGTTGTCCAGTCCGGCGGTACGGGCGTTGTGCTCGGCCAGCTGGAGGGCGCGGACGTTCACGTCCACCCCGTAGACCGTGGCGCGGGGGGAGCGGGCCGCCATGACGCAGGCGATGGGCCCGTACCCGCAGCCCAGGTCCAGCAGGTTCCCGGTGGGCGGGGGCGGGGGGACCGTCTCCAGCAGGATGCGGGTGCCGGGATCGATGCGGTCGGGGGAGAACACGCCCCGGTCGGTGGCCAGCCGCAGGTGAAGGTCGGGCAGGACGAGGTCGACGGCGCCGGGTCGACTGGCCGTCGTGGGTCGTTCGGTGAAGTAGTGATCCCCCACGCCCGGTGACCGTACCAGTCTTCGCCGGGTGCGCCGGTCACGGCAGGCGGGAGAACCAGGTCAGGGAGGCGCCGGCGGCGGCGAGGGCGAACAGCAGCGCGATGCCGATGAAGCGGGCGGCGATGTCGCGGTGCTCGATGCGCCAGCCCAGCGAGGTGCCGATGTTGGCGTACACCTGGGAGAGCTGGTCGCGGTCGGCGGCCTCGTAGGCCCTGCCGCCGGTGCCTTCGGCCAGGTCGGCGAGGGTGAGCTTGTTGACCTCCACGGAGGTGGTCTCCCCGTCGATCTCGACGGTGCCGTAGGGGGTGCCGAAGGCGATGGTGGAGACGGGGACCTTGGCGGCGCGGGCGGCGTCGATGGCCTCGGGGACCGATCGGCCGGTGGTGTTGTCGCCGTCGGAGAGCAGCACGATGTGGGCGGGGGGCGGGTCCTGTCCGGCTTGGGCGTCGAAGCCGCGGATGGCCTGCAGTCCGGTGAAGACGGCTTCGCCGATGGCGGTGCGTTTCTCCAGGGTGAGGGTGTCGATGGAGGCGATGGCGGTGGCGCGGTCGCTGGTGGGGGAGGCGATGACGTTGGCGTTGCCGGCGAAGGCGATGACGCCGACGTTGAAGCGGGAGGGCAGGTCGCCGATGAAGCGTTTGGCGGCGGCCTTGGCGGCCTCGAGCCGGTTGGGCGGGACGTCGCGGGCCATCATCGACAGCGACACGTCGATGGCGACGATGACGGTGGCGCGGTCGCGGGGGACTTTGACGGCGGTGGCGGGGCGGGCGAAGCCCAGGCACATGAGGGTGATCATGATCAGGAACAGTCCGGCGGCCACGTGCCGTCGCCAGCCCGGGTTGTTGGGCGCGACCTGGGAGAGCAGCGCCACGTTGGTGAAGCGGACGACGTAGCGGCGGCGCCGTGCCTGGACCAGCACGTAGGCGGCGACCAGCAGCGGAACGACGGCCAGGACCCACAGACGGCCGGGTGAGAGGAAGGTCATGGGCGTGCCCCCGTGGCGGCGGTGCGCCCGGCGGTGCGGCGTTGCCGCAGCGCGAACCGGGCGATGTCGGCGATCCAGTCGCGGTCGGTGCGCAGTTGCAGGTGGTGGGCGCCGCAGCGGCGCAGGGCGGCGTGGACGGCGGCGCGGTGCGCCGCGGCGGCGGCTTGGTAGGCGGCGGCGGTTTTGCGGTTGAGGGCGATCTCGTGGACGCGGCCGGTCTCGGGGTCGGCGAGGTGGACCAGTCCGATGTCGGGGAGCGCCAGTTCGCGGGGGTCGATGATCTCGACGGCGAGGACCTGGTGGCGGCGGGCCAGGCGGCGCAGGGGTCGTTCCCATTCCAGGGGGGCGCCGGGGGCGGGCTGGTCGAGGAAGTCGGAGATGATGACGCGCAGTCCGCGGCGGGTCTGGCCGCGGCCGAGGGAGGCGATGCCCTCGGCGAGGGTGACGGGCCGGGCGTGGGGGTCGGCGGGGGGTTGGGCGGGGGCGTGCAGGATGGTGTGCAGCAGCGCGTACATGGCGGCTCTGCCGGTGCGGGCCGGCCAGCGGCGCAGTCCGCCGGGGCGCATGAGGTAGGCGCCGGTGCGGTCGCCGAGGCGGGTGGTCAGGAAGCCGACGGCGGCCAGGGCGGCGACGGCCAGGTCGCGTTTGGGGAGGTTGGCGGTGCCGTAGTCCATGCTGGCGGTGAGGTCGACCAGGGCCCAGGTCTCCAGTTCGTGGTCGGCGATCAGGTCGCGCACGTGGGGTTGGGTGGTGCGGGCGGTGACGGCCCAGTCCATGTGGCGGACGTCGTCTTCGCCGGGCTGGTAGGCGCGGGCTTCGGCGAGTTCGGTGCCGGGGCCGGGCAGCAGCCCGAGGTGTTCGCCGTTGAGCAGGCCGTCCAGGCGGCGGGTGACCGACAGTTCCAGGCGGCGCAGGGTGCGTTCGGGGGCCAGCCGGGTGAGTTTGTCGCTGCTGTGCGCGTGGTGCGGCATGGCGGTCGGGCCCCTCGTGCGGTCGGCTGGTCAGGCGTGGGCGGCCTGGTCGTGGTTCCACACCACGCGGGGCGGGGGGACGACGGCGAGGATCTGGTCGATGATCTCGCCGGTGTGGACTCCGTCGGCCAGGGCGTCGAAGGTGAGCACGATGCGGTGGGCCATGACGTCGCGGGCGACGGCGCGGACGTCGTCGGGGAGGACGAAGTCGCGGCCGTGCAGGAGGGCCAGGGCGCGGGCGGCGGCGACCAGGCCGAGGGTGGCGCGGGGGCTGGCGCCGATCTCGATGACGCCGCGCAGGTCGGGGAGCCGGTAGTGGGCGGGTTCGCGGGTGGCCATGACGAGGCGGACGATGTAGTCGGCGACGAGTTCGTGCACCGACACCTCGGCGGCGGCGCGTTGCAGGGCGGTGAGCTGCTGGGGGTCGAGGATCTGGGCGGGTTCGGGGGGGTCGACGCTCATGCGTTGGAGGATCTGCAGTTCCTCGTGGGCGTTGGGGTAGCGGACGTCGACCTTCATCAGGAACCGGTCGCGCTGGGCTTCGGGGAGGGGGTAGACGCCTTCGGATTCGATGGGGTTCTGGGTGGCGATGACCAGGAACGGCTTGGGCAGGGGGAAGGTCTTGCCGGCCAGGGAGACCTGCCGTTCGGCCATGACCTCCAGCAGGGCGGACTGGACCTTGGCGGGGGCGCGGTTGATCTCGTCGGCGAGGACGAAGTTGACGAAGACGGGGCCCAGTTCGACGTCGAACTGTTCGGTGGAGGGGTGGTAGATGCGGGTGCCGACGATGTCGGAGGGGACGAGGTCGGGGGTGAACTGCAGGCGGGCGAAGGTGCCGCCGACGACTTTGGCGAGCGTGCCGACGGCGAGGGTCTTGGCGACGCCGGGGACGCCTTCCAGGAGGCAGTGGCCTTGGGCCAGCAGCGCGACGATCATCCGTTCGACCATGTGCTCCTGGCCGACGATGACCTTCTTGACCTCGGCGACGGTGCGCTGCAGCAGGGCTGCGGCTTGGTCGATGTCGTGAGCGGCCAGGGTCATGATCGTGTGGACCTCGCTGTCTGGCTGTGGTGCCGGCGATCGTGATTATGACCTTATGTGATCTCTCCTACCCGCCGTGGCCGTGATCGGTGTGCCGGCGCGGGCGGGCGGCGTTAGTGTGGCGGCATGTCGAGGCCGTTGCCGTCTGGTGATCCTACGCGGTTGGGGCCGTTCCGGTTGTCGGCGCGGCTGGCGGAGACGCCCGCGGGGATCGTGTTCTGGGGGGAGGACGAGCAGGGCCGTCAGGCGACGGTGGCGGTGCTGCGTCAGGGGGCGGCGGCGGATCCGGCGGCGCGGGAGCGGTTCCGTGCGGCGATCTTGGCGGCGTTGCCGCGCCGCGACGTCGACGGCGAGGCCGGTGAGGCGGCCGGGGGCGGGGGGCCGCGGGTGCTGGCGGCCCAGCCGGAGGGCCCGGCGCCGTGGGTGGCGGTGGCCTATGAACCCGATGGCGAGGGCGGCCGCCCGGTGGGGGCGGAGCGGTTCTTGGAGCCGGTGGCGCTGGCGGGGGGCCGGCGCCGGCGGCGCGGTCCGCTGTTTTTGCCGTATTGGGCGGGCGGGGGCGGTCCCGCGGTGCAGGCTCCGGCGCCGGCGGTCGGCCTGCGGCCGGGCGGGGCGGGTGAGCGTCGCCTGGCGGCGGCGGTGCTGGCGCTGGCGGCGATGCTGTTGGTGCTGGCGGTGTTGATGCTGCTGCTGTTCGCCTGCCGGCCGAGGGTGGAGGCGCCGCCGCCCGATCCTCCGTCGGATTCCCCCTCCCAGTCCCAGCGGTCCCCCTCGCAGCAGCCGTCGCCGACGCCGTCTCGGCGGTCTCCGGGACCGTCGCCGACGCCCTCGCCGTCGTCTCCTTCACCGGGCGCCCCCGGCGATCCGGGCGATCCCGGCGACGGCGGCGACCTGTGAGTATTCGATTGCGCGGGTCGGGGACGCCGGTGACGATGGGGGGATGACCCAGACGTTGGTGGCGTTCTGCGGCGCGGCGGTGCTGCTGTCGATGGCGCCGGGACCGAGCACGGTGGTGATCGTGCGGGAGGCCGCGCTGTCGGGCCGGCGTGCGGGGCTGGCGGCGCTGGCGGGCAACGAGGCGGGGGTGCTGGCGTGGGGGGTGGCGGCGGCGCTGGGGTTGTCGGCGCTGCTGGTGGCCTCCCGGGTGGCGTATGAGGCGGTGCGCCTGGTGGGGGCGGGGGTGCTGCTGTGGATGGGGGTGCAGGCGCTGTGGGGGGCCCGACGCGGCCGTGAGGAGGGCGGGGAGGGGACCGATCGCCCGGCGGCGGGCCCGGTCAAGGCGGGCGGTCTGCGCAGGAGCTTCCGGACGGGGGTGGTGACGGCCGCGGCGAACCCGAAGGCGGGGGTGTTCGCGGTGTCGTTCCTGCCGCAGTTCGTGCCCGAGGGGGCGCCGGTTCCGTGGGCGCTGCTGGTGCTGGCGGTGCTGTGGGTGCTGATCGATCTGACGTGGTACCTGGCCGTGGTGTTCGCGGTGGGGGCGGTGCGCGGGCTGCTGCGCCGCGGCGGGGTGCGGCGGGCCGTGGAGCGGGTGTCGGGGGCGGTGCTGATCGGGCTGGGAGTCCGGCTGGCCTTCGACGGCCGGTGAGGGGCCGGTGGGAGGGGTGATGCCGATGAGGTGCCCGTCCTGTGGGGCGTCCGCGGCGGCCGGCGCCGGGTGCCCTCGCTGCGGCACGCCGCCGGGCGGCGGGGCGGCGGAGACCGTGGTGGACCCCCGGCACGCGCCGCGGACCGCCGCACCGGGCGGCGCATCGGGAGGGAAGCTGCCGTGGCCGGCCCCGCCGCCCCCGCCCCGCGGCAGATGGCGGGTCTGGGCGGGGACGTATCTGCCGTGGGCGCTGACCGGTGTGGTGATCACGATCGGCGCCGCGGCGATCGCGGCCCTGTGGCCCTCGGGGCGGGGCGGGAAGGTCCCCGACGCGGCGACCTCGAGCCCTTCCCCGGCCCTCTCCGCCCCGGCGGCCCAGTCCCCGCAGCCCTTGCAGTCCCCGCAGGCCTCGCCGCGGCGCCGCCACTGGGTGGACACCTTCGCCGACGCCGAGGGGTACCGCGAGCCGGGGGACGGGCGGCCGGTGGGCGTGCTGCGCAGAGGCACCCACTATGTGTTCTGCAAGGCGTGGGGGCCGCGCCGGGAACGCCGCGGCGCCTACAACCACTGGTGGCTGCTGACGGACCTGGACGAGGTGTACGCCGAGGGCGACGGCGCCCGCGCCTGGGTGCCGGCGCTGTATCTGACCCGCTGGGGTAACGACGAGGCCAGGGACAACGACGGAAGGGAGATTCCGACCTGCGGCGAGGGCGAGGGTTGACTTTCGGCAGCGCTGGCCTCGGCGGGTCGGCGGTAGCGTCGCAGGGGTGACCTTCCCGCCTCTCGGCTCTGTTCTCGGCTCTCGTCGCGGTGCGGCGCGGCGGGCTGCGCGGCGTCGTGCGGGACGGGGGCGCAGTGTGAGCGGTGGCGTTCGCGCTGCCGCTCGTCGGGGGGAACTTCACCTTCGCGCTGCCGTTGGTGTCCTATCGGGTGGGGCGGCGTTCTGAGCATGTTCGCCCGGTGGTGTGGGCGTTCACGCTGGTCTTCGTCGGCGGCGCGACGCTCAACACGCTGCGGGGGGTGCCGGTGACGGTGTGGTTCCCGCTGACGATGTGGCTGGTGCTGCTGGGGGTGCTGCCGTGGCTGGCGGGCCGGACGTGGCGGCAGTACACCGAGCTGGTCCGCGCCGGCTGGCAGCGGGCCGAGCAGCTGGAACGCGAACAGCAGATCGTCGCCGAGCGGGAGCGGCTGCGGGAACGGGCCCGCATCGCCCAGGACATGCACGACTCCCTGGGCATGAGCTGAGCCTGATCGCGTTGCGGGCCGGCGCGTTGGAGCTGGCCCCTGACCTGGACGAGCGGCACCGTGAGGCGGCGGCGCTGCTGCGGGAGTCGGCGGCGTCCGCCACCCAGCGGCTCCAGGAGATCACCGGGGTGCTGCAGGACCCTTCCGAGGCGGCGCCGTTGCGCCCCGCGAGCGGGCCCGCGGCGCTGCGGGAGCTGGTGGAGCGCGCCGCCGCCCGGGATGCCGGTCGCCTTGACGATGCGCGGCCCCGCCGAGGAGCGGGCGCCGGCGCCGGTGGAGGCGGCGGTGTACCGGGTGGTGCAGGAGGCGCTGACCAACGCCGCCAAGCACGCCCCCGGCGCGCGGGTGACCGTGGAGGTGGACCGCTCTCGGGACCGTACCCGGGTGGCGGTGATCAATACCGCCCCGCCGGGAGCCGAGCAGCCCGTCGGGCCGGGCGGCGGGCTGAGGCTGGCGGGGTTGCGGGAGCGGGTCCGTCTGGTCGGCGGCGTCCTGCGGGCCGGGCCGCTGCCGGACGGAGGGTTCCGGGTGGAGGCCACGCTGCCCCACACCCGCCCCGCCTCCGTCTCCGTCGAGGCCTCGGAGGGGGCCGGCCCGGACGGCGAGGCGGGCACGGTGTCGGCGCGGCAACTGGCGCGGCGACGCCGCCGGCTGCGCCGCGCCCTGGTCGCCACCGTCGCCGCCCCGGCCGCCCTGCTGGCGGGGGTGGGGGCGGTGATGGTGGCCTACTATGCGCACGCCACCGCCGCCTCGGTGCTGCCGCCGGCGACGTTCGCCCGGATCACGGTGGGGCAGACCCGCGCCGAGATCGACCCGCTGCTGCCCGACCGCACCCTGTGGGGCGGCGCCGCCCCCACCGACCCGCCCGCCCCGCCCGGGACCGACTGCGTCCTGTACCGGCCTGATGCCGACCTGTTGGGGCTGCGGGAGGTGTACCGGCTGTGCTTCGCGGGGGACCGCCTGGTCGCCAAGGACGTCATCATCCGCCGGTCCGCCGAGGACGCCGAACCGTAGGTCTTTCATGCGATGCCGAAGGGGGCTTCACCGCCGTGACGATCCGGCTGCTGCTGGCCGACGATGAGGCGATGATCCGCGCCGGGGTCGCCGTGATCACGGCGACCGATCCCGGTCTGGAGGTGGTCGCCGAGGCGGCCGACGGGCGCGCGGCGGTGGAGGCCGCCCGTCGGCATCGGCCGGATGTGGCGCTGCTGGACATCCGGATGCCGCGGATGGACGGTCTGGCGGCCGCCGCCGAGATCCGCCGCGCCGTCCCCGCCACCGCGGTGATCATGCTGACGATGTTCGGTGAGGACGACTACATCGCCCGCGCGTTGACCGGCGGGGCGGCCGGGTTCCTGCTCAAGTCCGGGGACCCGTGGGAGCTGCCGGCGGGCGTGCACGCGGTCGCCGAGGGTGCCGCGTTCTCGTCTCCGCGGGTGGCGCAGCGGGTCATCGCCCATCTGGGCGGCGGGTCGCGGCTGTCGCGGGCGGCGGAGGCGGCACGCCGGGGCCAGGCGTCGACGGCGCGGGAACGGCAGGTGCTGGAACTGGTGGGGGAGGGGCTGTCGAACGCGGAAATCGCCCGCCGGTTGAACGTGGTGGAGGGCACCGTCAAGGCGTATGTGAGCGCCATCTTGACGCGGCTGGGCGTCCGCAACCGCGTCCAGGCGGCGATCGTGGCGTATGAGGCGGGCCTGGTCGGCGTCGCCGACCGGTGACCGCACCCCTGCTGCGGGCGGGACGCACTGGGGCCCGGCACCCGAAGAAGAGAGGGTGCCGGGCCCCAGTGCGCGGATCTCATCCGCCTCCTACGTGTCGGCGCCGCCGTGGGCGTCGCCGCCCGCACCGGCCGGGACCGGGGCCGCGGACGCCGGCGCGTCCGGTCCCGCCGGGCGAGGAGGGCGCGCCGCCAGCAGCGGCCCGGTCACCGGAAGCGCCCGCAGCCTCGTCACCAGCCGCGCCGTCCACGATGCCAGCGCCACCGCCAGCACCCCGGCCACCACCGACCCGAGCAGGAACCCGGCCGCCACATCATGCGGGTAGTGCACCCCCACGAACACCCGGGAGAACGCCATCAGCGCCGCCAGCGGCAGCACCAGCGGCGTCACCGCGCGCCACGCCACCGCCAGCGCCGTCGCGGCCGCGGCGGCGATCGTGGCGTGGTTGCTGGGGAACGACCAGTCGCCCACCGCCGGGCACTCCACGATGTTCATCGCCCCGGCCACCGCCCGGCACGGCCGCTCCTCCTCGATCAGGGTCTTGGACACCTCGCTGATCAGGTAGGCGACCACGGTGACCACCGGACCGGCCACCGCCAGCGCCATCGCGCGCGCATCGGCGGTGCGGGCCAGCCACCACCTCACCGCGAACAGGACGGCGAACAGCAGCAGTCCTGCATCGGTGCCGATCTCCGCGACCGTGTGCAGCCAGGCGGGGGTGCCGTAGGCGAACTCGGTGATCGCCCGGTACCACTCGGCGCTGAATTCCGGCGCTTGCATGCTCTCCCTCGACTTCGAAGTCCCGGCCTTCGACCATGCGCGGAAGGCCCGTACATCGACAGATCGTCTCCCAGACGGGCGGGGTTCACATCCCGTTCACCCTTTTACGGTGAATCGCCCGATCATGGTCGCGACGTGCGGGGCAGCGGTCCGACGGCGTCCGCCTCCGCGTCAGCGCGGACCGGCACCCCTCCACCGCCGTGATCCCCACCGCCAGCCCCAGCCCCGCCGCGAGCCCTCGCAGCGGATCGTCCTCGAACGCCCGACCCCCCGCATACCCCACCAGCGCCCCATAGGAACCCCAGCTCACCGCCGCCACCGCGGCGAACGCCGCGAACCGCCGCCCCGGACACCCCGACGCCCCCATCGTCATCGTCACCGCCGTGCGCCCGCCCGGCACATCACGCGCCACCACCAGCACCAGCCCTCCACGCCGCCGCAGCGCCCGCGACGCCCGCCCGAACGCCCGTTCCCGCCGCGACCCCGGCCGCAACCGCTCCATCAGCCGCCCCCGGGAGGTGCGCCCCATCCAGAACGCCGCATGGTCGCCCGCGAACGCCCCCGCCGCCGCACACGCCACGGTCCCCGCCAGGTTCGGTCCGCCTGTCGCCGCGTACACCCCCGCCGTGATCACCAGGCTCTCACTGGGCACCACCGGGAAGAACGCGTCCACGCACGCCGCCGCCGGCAGCACCGCATAAAACCACGGCGACGATACCGCCTCCCTCGCCCACATCAGCACCTGATCCGTCGCCGGCGTCTCCCTCACGCTCCTCGGCGACACAGGCGTCCTGCCGCGCCCGCGCACCGCACGACCGTAGGGAGCCGTCCCCGCCCTCCACATCCGGCGGTCGTCACCGCCGACCCTCGACGTTCGGCATCCTTCGGGTCCGACCCGAGCCCGGGGCCGGCCCGAGCCGATCGCACCGGGCGCCGTCGGGGCGGGCCGGCGTCAGCGGCGACGCTCATGCAGCAGCGGATGGATCCGCATCGCCGCCTCCAGCTCGCCCGGCAGCTCATCGCGATACCGGGACAGCGTCGACAGGTCCGAATGCCCCAGCACCCGCCGCACCGCGTCCATGTCCGTCGCCGCCGCCAGCAGATGCGTCGCCGTCGTGTGCCGCAATCCGTGCGGCGTCACCGCCCGCCGCCGTGACGGCTCCACCCGCGCCAGCACCCGGTCGATCACCGCCTGCACATCCCCGCGCGCCAGCCGCCGCCCCCGCCACGACAGCAGCAGCGCCTTCGGCTCCACGCCCCGGTCCAGCAGCGGACGCCCCTCGGCCAGGTAGGCGTCCAGCAGCGCCGCCACCGGCCGCGGCAGCGGCACATCCCGTGTCCGCCCGCCCTTGCCGAAGATCCGCCAGTACCGCTCCCCGTCGTTGACGAAGAAGTCCTCCACGTTCGCCCGGGTCAGCTCCGACACCCGCGGCCCCACCGTCGTCAGCAGCACCACCACCAAGGCGTCCCGCAGCTCGGTGCGCTGATCGCGCCGCCGCGCCGTCGACGGTGAGGCGGCCATACGCTGCGCCGCCGCCAGCAGCCCTCCGGCCTGCTCCGCCGTCAACGCGCGCCGCTCCGCCCGCAGCCCGCCGCGGTCCCGCGCCGACACCGTCACCGCCCGCATCGGATCCAGCTGCACCCATCCCGCCGTCACCGCGTGCCGGAAGAACACCGACAGCGACCGGCGGAACCGCGCCTGTGACGCCGCGCTCTGCGACGCCCGCCCCGGGCGCGCCGCCTCCTCGGCCCGCGCGTCGCGTCGCCGCCGGCCGTCCGGTCGGCGCGCGAACGCCAGCAGCACCGCGTCCAGATCCGCCCCGTCCAGATCGTCCAGCACCCGCTCAGGGCCCGCCAGTTCCGCGAACGTCTGCACGTCCCGGCAGTACACCTCGGCGGTCGCCGGGGAGAACTGGCCCGTGACCGTCTTGGCCCGCACCAGCTCCACGTATCGGTCCACGGCTTGTCGTACGGATATGCGCTCGATCTCGGCAGGCCGCATATCCGTGCACCCTAGCCGGCTGCGGCGACAAACCCGCCCCACCCGTCGTACTTCGCCCCCGGGGTCCCTCCGGTCGCGGGGGAGGGGGCGGCAGGGTCTTGCCCGGGTCGGTGGGCGTGCCGGGTGCGGGGGGCGGGTCGTGTCCTTGGAGGAGGGGAGCGGGGAGGGCGGGGAAAGAGGGGGTGTCGTCGTGTCGGCGGTCCCCGGCGGGCGGTCGTGTCGGCGACCCGCCGCCGGAGGGTCCGGCCGTCGCGGTCCCGCCGCCCGTGCGGCAGGGGGTGCCGCCGCACCCGATACCCAACAGAATTTGACTTCTGTTGGGTATAGCGCGGAATGTCCCTCTTGGTCGAGAGGCGGAGGGGGACAGGGGCCGGCGACCGCCCTCGCGAACCCGCCTCGGGCGATGTGAACCGGACCTGCACATCGATCCGGCTCACCGGCCCGGCCGCCCGGTGAGGCGTCGCTCGTCAGCCGCCGGAGGCGGCGGGCGACGGGCGGGTCTCGCGCAGATGCCGCAGCACCGGCGCGGTGCGCGCCAGATCACGCAGCCCCTCCGCGGCCACCTTGGTGTAGATGCTGGTGGTGGCCAGGTTCTGATGCCCCAGCGCCGCCTGCAGCTCGTTCAGCGACCCGCCCTCGCGCAGCACGCCGACCGCGTAGGTGTGCCGGAACACGTGCGCCAGCTCGCCCTCGGGCCGCCGCACCCCGGCGCGGCGGAACCACTGGTCGACCCGGTACTCGATCATCCCGGTGGTGATCGCTCGTCCGGCGAGGGTCACCAGCAGGGGATCGGCGTCCTCGAACGGCCCCAGGCGCCTTCGCCGGTCGGCCAGGTACTCGTCCACCGGTTCGACCGCGGCCGGGGCGATCGGCACGTTGCGGTGGGCGCCGCCTTTGCCGCGCAGCCGCAGCAGCGCCCCGTCGGCGTCGCGGACCAGGTCGTGGACGCGCAGGCCCACGACCTCGGAGGTGCGCGGCCCGGCCCCGGCGAACAACGCGATCAGGGCGCGGTCCAGCAGGATCCACTGGCCGCGGGCGCGCTCGTGCGGGGTGGAGGCGGCTCGGACGATCCGGCCGAGCTCCTCGTCGGTCAGCGCCACCGGCAGCCGTCGCGGCAGCCGGGGGGTCTCCAGGTCGAGGGTGGGGTCCGCGGTCAGGTGGCCGGTGCGCACCAGCCAGGCGCACCAGCCGCGCATGGCCGAGATGCGGCGGCTGCGGGTGGCGGGGGATTTGCCCTGCCGAAAGAACGCGGCCGCCGCGGCGGTCAGCGCCTCTGCGGTCAGGTGCGCGGGGTTCAGCGTCTGCAGCGGCTCCAGGTCCTCGGGCACGTCGATGCCGTGGTGGTCGGCCAGCGCCCGCCCCCAGGCGTGGAGGTCGGCGCGGTAGGCGGTCTCGGTGTTGTCCGACATGCCTCGTCCGGAGGCGCGTTTGTGGTCCAGCCACCGCTCGGCGAGTTCCCCCAGCGTCGCATCCGCCACCGGCGTCCTCCTTGTCGGTGTGTGCTCGGCGTGCATGATCTCGCGTTTCGCGGTCCCGTGCGGCGTCGTCGCGGTCTCTTCGGCGCTGTTCGCGGGTCGCGGTGCGGCGGGGCGTTCGGTCGCGGGCGGCCGTGGGTCCGTGCGGTGCGCGTCTCGCGGCGGCGATGCGCGGAGGGCCCGTCCCGCTCCTCGCCCGCGCATCTATCCGGAATAATACATATTATCCTGGATACGTTTCCGCTCCTCCACCGTCGAATCCGTCTCGTCCGCCCGGCCGCGCCGTCGGGCAGTCGACGCGCCTTCCGGCCCCGTGTCGACGCCCGTCCCGCGCCGGCGTCCGCGGCGGCGCGGGCTCTGCGGACCGCGGCATCCGGCCGGGAACGGTGCGGCCGCTCCCGCCCGTTCCCTCGTGGCCCGTTCCGTGCGCCCTCGACGCCGCCCCCATCCGGTGCGGCTTGGACCGGCCGTCATCGCCCGTGCGCGCGTCGGTGCCGCCGGCCCCCGGGCTCGGGCTCTGCGGCGCGGGCGGACCGTGCACGGTCCGCGGCCGGACGGGCCCGCCCCGGCGGGATGTCCCCTGCGTGCGATCGGCCGTCGCCGGACCTCTTCTCCGGGCGGCCGGCCGTGTCGACGGGGCCTCGCCGGCCACGGGGCGCGCTCGGCCGGCGCGCCGCTCCCCCGACCGGCGGACGACATGACGCACATCGCCACAGTTATCACCCATAGTGACAACAATGTCGCTTTCGGTGATCTCAGGGTGCGGGGCGGGCGGTGCGGGTCATGGGCCCGGGCGGACCGGTCGCGACCGCCTCCGGTCGGCGCGGCGGCGCGCCGCGGAGCGGGCCCCGCCCGGGACGATGCCGGACGGGCGCCCGTTGCGGGGCTCCCCCGCTCCTCGTCCGCTCCCCCGCCGGGCGGGGTCAGTCCTCGTCGGGGGCGAGGTGCGACCGGTCGACCAGGGGCACGACGTCGGCGATGGAGTCGACCACGCGGGTGGGACGGTAGGGGTAGCGCTCGATGTCGTCGGCGCGGGTGACGCCGGTCAGCACGAGGATGGTGCGCAGCCCGGCCTCCATGCCGGCGACGATGTCGGTGTCCATGCGGTCGCCGATCATGACGGTGGACTCGCTGTGGCCGTCGACGGCGTTCAGGGCGCTGCGCATCATCAGCGGGTTGGGTTTGCCGACGAAGTAGGGGGCGACGCCGGTGGCCTTGCTGATCATGGCGGCGACGGCGCCGCAGGCCGGCAGGGAGCCCTCGTGGGAGGGGCCGACGGGGTCGGGGTTGGTGGCGATGAAGCGGGCGCCGCGTTCGATGAGCCGGATGGCCTTGGTGATCTGGGAGAAGCTGTAGGTGCGGGTCTCCCCCAGCACGACGTAGTCGGGGTCCAGGTCGGTGAGGACGTAGCCGGCCTCGTGCAGGGCGGTGGTGAGGCCGGCCTCGCCGATGACGTAGGCCGAGCCGCCGGGGCGCTGGTCGGTGAGGAACTGGGCGGTGGCCAGGGCGGAGGTCCAGATGGCCGCGGCGGGCACCCGCAGCCCTGCGGCGGCCAGGCGGGCGGCCAGGTCGCGGGGCGTGTAGATGGAGTTGTTGGTCAGCACGAGGAACCGTTTGCCGGAGGCCGACAGACGGGCGATGAACTCCGCGGCGCCGGGCACGGGGTGGCCTTCGTGCACCAGGACGCCGTCCATGTCGGTCAGCCAGCACTCGATGGCGTCGGGTTCGCTCATGTCGTCATTGTCTCAGCGGGTGCTCCGCCGGCCCACCGGCGCGCCGTGATCCGGCGGCGGGTCAGACGGCGGCGGGGAGGCGGCGCAGGCGGCGGGTGAGGACCTCGACGGCGCGGTCGACGTCGTCGACGGTGGTGGACAGGTGGAAGGAGCAGCGGAGGCGGCCGGCGCGGACGCTGGTGATGACGCCGTGGGCCTGGAGGGCCTCGGCGGTGCCGTCGGGGACGGGCAGGGAGACGATGGCCGAGTCGCCGGGCGGCAGGTCCAGGGCGGCGCGGAACCGGTTGGCCAGGGCGACGTTGTGGTCGCAGATGGCGGGGACGCCGACGTCGGCGAGGAGCTCCAGGGCGGGGGCGTGTCCCATCCAGCACTGCCAGGCCGGGGACAGGTCCAGGCGGCGGGCGTCGCGGGCCAGGCGCAGGGGGGCGCCGTAGATGGAGTCCCAGGGGTCCTCGCCGGCGTACCAGTTGGCGGCGATCGGCGGGAGGGCCGCCAGCGCCTCGGCGGTGCCGGTCAGGAAGCAGGTGCCGCGGGGGCCGAGGAGCCATTTGTAGCCGGAGGCGAAGAGGAGGTCGACGCGGTCGGTGGGCAGCGGGAGCCATCCGGCGGCCTGGGTGGCGTCCAGCAGGATGCGGGCGCCGGCGGCGCGGGCGGCGGTGATGAGGTCCTCGAGGGGGGCGATGCGGCCGTCGGCGGACTGCACGGCCGAGACGGCGACCATGGCGGTGCCGGGGGCGACGGCGTCGGGGAGGCGTTCCAGCGGGGCGGAGCGGACGGTCAGGTCGGGGCGGGCCAGGAAGGGGAACAGCAGCGAGGTGAAGTCGCCGTCGGCGACCAGGACGGTGGCGCCGGCGGGCAGGGAGGCGGCGGCCAGGCCGGCGAAGTAGGAGGCGTGGGAGGCGACGGCGACGCGGGCGGGGTCGGTGCCGACCAGGCGGGCGAACGCGGTGCGGCAGCGGGCGACGGCCTCGTCGGCGGCGAGCGGGGAGAGGCGCCCGGTGTAGCGGTCGGTCTCGGCGGCGAGCATGGCCTGGTGGGCGCGGCGGGGCGGCAGGCCGTAGGTGGCGGTGTTGAGGTAGGCGACGTCGGTGGTGAATTCGGCCTGGGCGGCGGTGAGGGTGACGGTGTGGGACATGGGTGCATGCTGGCCGACCGGCGAGGCATTAGGCAAAGGAGTGTTTTCTGGGGGATTCATAAGCGGTGTTGATACTTTGGGGGTGTGCTGGATCTTCATCGGGCCCGGATCCTGCGGGAGGTGGCGCGGCGGGGGTCGATGACCGCGGCCGCGCAGGCGCTGTCGTACACGCAGCCGGCGGTGTCGCATCACATCGCGCGGCTGGAGCGTGAGGTGGGCACGCCGCTGGTGGTGCGGCACGGGCGCGGGGTGCGGTTGACGGAGGCGGGCCGGATCCTGGTGGAGCATGTGGAGGCGGTGCTGGCGCGGTTGGCCGACGCCGAGGAGCAGATCGCGGCGATCGCCGGGCTGCGGGCGGGGCGGGTGCGGACGGCGGTGTTCCCGACGGCGGCGGCGGGGCTGCTGCCGGATGCGCTGGCGGCGTTGCGGGAGCGGGCGCCGCAGGTGACGGTGTCGCTGCTGGAGGCCGAGCCGCCGGAGGCGGTGGCGGCGTTGAAGGCCGGCGAGGTGGACGTGGCGGTGGTGTTCTCCTATGCGGAGACCCTGCCGGAGACGGGCTGGCGTGAGGTGCCGCTGTTGGAGGATCCGGTGCTGGCGGCGGTCCCGGCCGGGCATCGGCTGGCGGGTGCGGGGCGGGTGCGGCTGGCGGAGCTGGCCGATGAGGCGTGGGCGGCGGGGTGCGAGCGGTGCCGGGGGCATCTGACGCGGGCGTGCCTGCGGGCGGGGTTCGAGCCGCGCATCGCGTTCGCCACCGACGACCATGTGGCGGTGCAGCGGCTGGTGGGGCGCGGGCTGGCGGTGACGGCGCTGCCGCGGCTGGCGTTCACGGTGCACACCGATCCGCAGGTGGCGGTGCTGGAGGCCGCGGAGCTGGGGTCGCGGCGGGTGAGCGCGCTGGTGGCGGCGGGCGGGCGGCCCCCGGCGGTGGCGGCGCTGCTGGATGAGCTGGTGGCCGCCGCGCAGCGGGTCCCGCCCGGGCCGGTCAGCCGCTGAGGAGGGCGAACAGGCCGGCGCAGGTCAGCGCCACCATCACCGCCGCCACCGGCAGCTGGCCGCGGACGGCGCGGTCGGGCGGGCCGAGCCGCAGCGCCAGGTCGTGGGCGGCGACGGTGGCGGCGATGTGGCCCAGCACGATCGCGTTCACCTGGACCTGCGCCACCAGCGTCGGCGAGGCCAGGTCGTAGTCGATGCGGTTCCCGGCGGTGCCCAGCAGGTCCCAGCCCAGGCCGAACGGGTCGCTCGCCAGGATCACCGTCATCTGCCCTTCCAGCAGCAGGAACGAGAAGTAGTGGGCGAGGGTGTAGCCGAGGGCGATGGGCAGCAGGGTGGGGGCGAACCGGCCGGGCAGGGAGGCGGCGGGCAGTCCGGTGAGGGCGGCGGTGAGGCGCAGCGCCCCCAGGTAGAGGGCGGCGACGAGGGCGATGGCGGCGGCCAGGCCGAGGGTTCCGGCGATGATGTCGTCGGGGTCGACGGCGTCGCGCCAGTAGGTGGTGCGGGTGATCCCGTCGAAGGCGGTCGAGCCGATCAGGACGCACGCCACCGCCGTCAGGCCCGGCTGCGGGGGGTCGTCGGGGCGGGAGGTCAGGCCGGTGAGGGGTGTGCGCCACACCAGGCGTCCGTCGGGGCGGCGGCCGATGGGCGCCATGCGGGCCAGCACGGCGGCGTACACCTCGAAGGCGTCGGCGCGGGCGAACCACTCGCGCCCGAAGTGCAGCGCGGCCGCCACGTGCACGGCCGCATAGCCGCAGATCAGCGCGCCGACCAGGCGGGGGTCGGCGCGGTGGGGGGCCACCAGTTCCAGCCACACGAAGGCCGTCAGCCCCACGGCCGCGGGCCAGAGGCCGTCGGGGGCGGGGCGTCGCCCGGCCGGGTCCAGGCGGGCCAGGCGGCAGCAGGCGGCGTGCAGGGTCCGCAGCGGGTTGATCCGCCGCCACACCGGTCCGGCCAGTGCGCTGAGGGGCACCAGTCCCACCCAGAACGTCACGTACAGGGCCCAGGGGGCCAGGTTGCGGCGTTCGTCGTCGGGGCCGAGGAACGCCGCGGCGATCACCAGGGTCAGCGCCGCCAGCGCCGCCGCCCGGCCCGCCGCCGTCACCGCCGGGGAGCGCGCGACCGTCTCCAGGGCGGGCGGGACGGGACGGCCGGCGTCGGGGCGGAGGCGGGGGCGTCTCCATGCGGCGGTCAGCGCCCAGAACGAGGCGGCCACCGCGACGCCGCCGCCGATGATCGCGCCGACGGGGTCCAGCGGCAGGTCGGTGCGGCCGCCCAGGCCGTGGGCCAGCAGCAGCGGGTCCATCTCAGCCGACCTGCAGTTCGAACATCCGGGCGCCGGAGTGGTGCAGCTCGGCTTCGAACACCCCCGGCAGGTCGCAGGTCAGCTCCAGCGTCGCCGGCGTTCCGGGCCGCAGCGTCAGGGTGCGGTCGTAGCCGTGCAGGTGGAATTCGTCGGCGGTGTCGGAGGTGACGGTGATGCGGACGCGTTCTCCGCGCTTGACCGTGATGCGGCCGGGGCGGGGGGTGATGCGTCCGTCGCGGACGGTGATGTCGATCGTGGTCGCCGTCGGCGCCGTCGGCGGCGCGGTGGCGGTGGGAGCGGCGGCGGTGGGTTCGGGGGCGGGGGACGCGGCGGGTTCGCCGCAGCCGGTGAGCAGGGCCGCGGCCAGGATCGCGGTCAGGGCCGTGGCCGGGGTGAGGACCGTGGAGGGGTGGAGTGCGCGCATCGGTGCCTCTCTCGCCGGGGGTTCGCTCAGTGCGTGACACCACACAACGTGACACTGGACAATGACACATTAAAGGATGACATACTCGCGGTGTGCGGGGCGTCGCCCCGCCGGGCGTAGCACCGAATGGAGAACCGAGCCGTGTGGGACGACAAGGCGCAGCGCACGCTGCACGTCATCGCCGAGGAGGCGCCGCCCGCCGGCGGGGCCGCGCTCGACCAGATCCTCATCGCCACCGGC
Source organism: Thermomonospora catenispora (assembly GCF_006363815.1). Lineage (GTDB taxonomy): Bacteria > Actinomycetota > Actinomycetes > Streptosporangiales > Streptosporangiaceae > Thermomonospora > Thermomonospora catenispora. Next base: position 2,463 of record NZ_RRYT01000042.1, on the reverse strand, counting down.
GCCGCCGCCGCGCTGACCACCGCGCTGCTCGTGCTGGGCATCGGGCACCGCACCGGCCGCATCGCCCTGTTGGACCGGCTCGCCGCCGCGGTCGCCTCCCGCGGTCCCAGCCGCGGCATGCCCGGCTGGACGGCGCTGCCGATGCTGGTGGCGTTCTGGTCGCTGCTGACCGCCCTGCTGGGCATGTACTGGGACATCTCCCTGCACATCACCCAGGGCCGTGACGAGGGGCCGCTGGCCAACCTCGCCCACTACCCCATCCTCATCGGCCTGTTCGGCATCTTCACCGCGGGCGTGCTGGCCATGACCCTGCCCAAGGGCGAGCGGCCCGGACCCGCATCGGTGCGGATCACCCGCCGCTGGCACGCCCCCACCGGGGGCGTGCTGCTGGCCGGCGCCGGGTTCTACGCCCTGCTCGGCTTCCCCCTCGACGACGTGTGGCACCGCATCTTCGGTCAGGACGTCACCCTGTGGGGGCCCACCCACCTGATGCTCATCGGCGGCGCGGGCCTGTCGCTGATCGCCATGATGGTCCTGGAACGCGAAGGCGTCCTGGCCGCGGGCGCGGCCGCCCCCTCCCGCGGACGCCTGCGCTACCTGCGGCGCGTCATGGCCGGCGGCGGCCTGCTCATCGGGCTGTCGGTGTTCCAGGGCGAGTACGACTTCGGCGTCCCCCAGTTCCGGCTGGTGTTCCAGCCGCTGCTGATCGCCCTGGCCGCCGCCTGCGCCCTGGTCGCCGTGCGGCTGTGGGCCGGCCGCGGCGCCGCCGTCGGCGCGGCCCTGTTCTACCTGCTGATCCGCGGCGGCGTGGCGGTGCTGGTCGGCCCCGTCATCGGCGAGCTGTGGGCGGCCGTGCCGATGTACCTGGCCGAGGCGATCCTCATCGAAGCGGCCGCGCTGGCGCTGGCGCGGCGGCCGCTGCTGCTCGGCGCCGTCGGCGGCCTGCTGGTCGGCACGGCCGGCTTCGCCGCCCAGTACGCCTGGACGCAGGTGGCGTTCCGGCTCCCCTGGAGCGGCGACATCCTCGTCGAAGGCGTGCTCATGGCCGTCCTCGGCGGCCTGGCCGGCGGCGTCTGCGGGGCGCTGCTGGCCCTGGGGCTGCAGGGCCGCATGCCCCGCCCCGCCGTCTCCCGCGCCCTGTTCGCCGCCGCGCTGGCCGCCGTCGCCGCGGCGGTCGCCAACGGCCTGATCACCACCGTCCCCACCGGGGTGCAGGCCACCGTCGACCTGGAGCCGGTGCCCGGGACGGGCCGCACCGCCCACGCCACCGTCACCCTGCGCCCGGCCGACGCCGTCGACGACCCGGCCTGGCTCACCATCACCGGCTGGCAGGGCGGCGACCTGCACGTCCGCCCCCTGCGGCGGATCGGGGACGGGGTGTACCGGACCACCGCGCCGATGCCGCTGGACGGCTCCTGGAAGACCATGATCCGCCTGCACGACGGCCGGTCCCTGGCGGCCGTCCCGATCTACCTGCCGGCCGACCCGATCATCGACGCGCCCGCCGTTCCCGCCACCGACCCCCTCACCCGGCCGGTGCAGGAGGAGCGGTCCATCCTGCAGCGCGAGCTCAAAGACGACGTGCCCGGCTGGTGGTGGGCGGCGGCCTCGTCGGTCGTGCTCGCCTGCACCCTCACCCTGATCATCTCCCTCGGCTGGGGCGTGCACCGCATCTCCCGCCGCACCCCCGCCGACTCCCCCGCCGCGGCGGACGCCGCCGGCCCGGTGCCGGAGACCGCCCGGTGACCGTCCTTGCGGCCGGGACGGACGGGCTGCTGGCCTCCCACCCGCTGATCAGCGCCGTCCCGTTCTTCGTCCCGACGTTCATCGTGGTCGCCGTCATCGCCGTCGTCATCTGGCGCGACCGCCGCCACGACGACGAGCACGACGGCGACCACGATGACGGCCGCGACGAGGAGCGCGCGGAGGATCGCGGCGACGACACCCGGCCCTGAGCGCCCTCGGATCCCGCCCGCCGGGCCTCTCCCCGCGGGCGGGATCCGGCGCCCGCCCGCGGAGCGGCAAGGGAAGCGCCGAGGGAGGGCCCGTCTCGCCAGGCGTCGATCACGCGCACGCTCCGCCAGGGCCCATGGGAACCGCGTCCCGACGGGTCAGCCGCGCTGGCCGGGACGCCCCGGCGGGCGCGGAACCGCCCCTCGCGCAGGACGCGTGCGCACCGGCCGGGCGCCGGTCAGGGACGCCGCGGCGGATCCCCGGGATCCCCGGGATCCGCAGGGTCTGCGGGGGCACGGGCGGCCTCGGCGGCGAGACGGAGCGCGTCGGCGGCCGCCTGACGGGCCGCGTCCCGCAGCGTCTCCCGCAGGGCGCGCTTCAGCGCCGCCCGCAACGGCTCGCGGATCAGCTCCCACAGCAGCGGCTCGACCGCCGCGCCGGCCACCCGGCCGGCGCGCCCCCCGGCCGACGCCAACGCCGCCCGCACCGGCGCCGCGTCCCGCGACCCGG
>NZ_RRYT01000041.1 GCF_006363815.1 Thermomonospora catenispora | reverse complement strand
CGGGCGCCCGCCGCCCGGCGCGCGTCGTGACGCCCCGCGGCCGCGCGCTCCCCTCGCCCCTCGCGTTCCGCGGGCCGCGCACGCCTCCGGCGCCGGACGACCGGCGGGCGCGCCGGTGAACGTTCGGGCGCCGCCGCACATCTCATGATCGGTGTCGATCTTTCGGAGGTGGGCCGTGATGCGGTGGGTCCGTCGGACGGGGCGAGCGGCGGTCTGGGCCCTCGGCTACGCGCTGGTGCTGCTCGGCCTCTTCATGGCGCACACCTGGGCCGGGCTGCAGACCGAGCCGCGCTCCGGGGGCACCGCGGTCAACGCCCTGTGGGCGCGGCACCAGTGGGTGGGCGAGCCGCACACCGAACAGGAGTATCGGGCGCTGGCGGACCTGCTGCACCGCAACCGCATCACCGACGTGTTCTTCCACGCCGGCCCGTTCGAACCCGACGGCGGCGTCCCGCCCGCCAAGTACGCCCACGCCCGGAGGCTGATCGAGGCGATGCGCACGTACGCCCCCGACGTCCGGCCGCAGGCGTATCTCGGCCAGATCCGCAAGGTGGACGGATACGGCCTGGTGGACCTGGACGACCCGGCCGTCCGCGCCCGGGTGCTGGAGACCGACCGGATCTTCCTGGACCTGGGCTTCGCGGGGATCCACTACGACTTCGAGCCGATCTACCCCGACGACGAGGCGTTCCTGGAGCTGCTCGAGCGCACCCGCGAGCTGACCCGGTCCAGGAACGCCGTGCTGTCGGTCGCCGTCGAGCAGCTCACCCTCGCCGACTGGACGCAACCGATCTACCGGGCCCTCCTCCCCAAGGCGGGGCGGAGCGTCCACTATCCGCCCCGCCCCACCCGGGACTACCTGCGCCGCGTGGCGGACCTGTGCGACCAGGTGGCGATCATGACCTATGACGTGAGTCTGCCGACGAAGGCCATGGTCGGCTGGCACTTCGCTGCGCACACCGAATGGACGCTGCGGCTCATCGGCGACCGCACCACGGTGTTCATGGGCGTCCCCACCTATCGCCCGCTGATGGACTGGGCAGAAGATCTACCCACGGCTTTGCGCGGCGTCCGGCGCGGCGTGGACGCCCTGGAACGCCCGCCCGCCAGGCCTTTCGGCGTCGGCGTCTACGCCGAGTGGACCACCGACGCCCGCGACTGGGCCCGCTACCGGGCGGACTGGCTGACCGTCGGGGAATAAAACCTTGGCCGCTCCGTTACCCTCTGTATGACGTTCCTCGACTGTTGTTTTCGCAGGTAAAGGCAGTGTCATAGGGGTGTCCGCCCGTGGGCGGACGACGGTGCGGGCCGACGGCCGGAGGGCCGGCGGCCGGTCGACAGGAGGGCGCAGTCGTCGACTGCCGGGAGTGAGGTCGATGAAGATGAAGGAGAACGCGACGGTGGCCCGCTGCCTCGGAGAGCTGGCGGCGGAGTTCTCCGGGTGGCGCTTCGGTCGCGGCGGCTCGGGGTACTGGTGGGCGGTCCGCGGCAACGAGCTGGTGCGCACGCTCAGCGTCGACGAGCTGCGCGCGCGCCTGCGCGAGCTGTCGTCCGCCGCAGCGGCCAACGCCTCGCGCTGACGTCGGCGGGCGTCCCGACCTCCCGCCCCGCCCGCCCGCATCGACCACCGCCGGCTCCGGCTGGGCCCGGCCCGACCCGCGGCGGCGCACGGCCGTCGCATCGCTCGCCCGAATGCGGAAGACCTCCCCGCATCGTGCTGTAACGACTCTCTCCCCCGAGGCGATGTCGGGGGTGGACGCCGCGGCTGTACGTACCCCCGAGCGCACAGCCGCGGCGTCCGTCCACCTCCGCCCGCCTCTACCCGCGTCGAAGCCCGCCCATCGAGCGCCGATCCCGCCCGCCGGGCGCGTCGTCCCGCGCCGGCGGATCGCCCCTGCGGGCGCGCCTCGGCCGGTGAGACCGGTACCGTTCGGGTCATGGCACCCAGCACTACGAGTGACGCCCCGTTCGGGCGGATGCTGACCGCGATGGTCACACCGTTCGCCGCCGACGGCTCCGTGGACTACGACGGCGCCGCCCGGCTGGCCGCTTACCTGGTCGACGAGCAGCGCAACGACGGCCTGGTCGTCAGCGGGACCACCGGCGAGTCCCCGACCACCAGCGACGAGGAGAAGGACCGCCTGCTGCGGGCGGTGATCGAGGCGGTCGGCGATCGCGCGGTGGTGGTGGCCGGAGTGGGCACCAACGACACCGCCCACACGGTGGAGCTGGCCCGGGCCGCCGAGCGGGCGGGTGCGCACGGCCTGCTGGTCGTCACCCCCTACTACAACAAGCCGCCGCAGGAGGGGCTGCTGGCGCACTTCCGGACGGTGGCCGACGCCACCGACCTGCCCGTCATGCTGTACGACATCCCCGGCCGCACCGGCACGCCGATCCACACCGAGACGCTGCTGAGGCTGGCCGAGCATCCGCGGATCACGGCGGTCAAGGACGCCAAGGGCGACCTGTTCGCCGCCTCGACGGTGATGACCGCCACCGACCTGGTGTTCTACTCCGGCGACGACAACCTCAACCTGCCCTGGCTGTCGGTGGGGGCCGCCGGATTCGTCAGCGTCATCGGCCATGTCGTCGGCGCCGACCTCCATGAGATGATCGAGGCGCATCGGGCCGGTGAGGTCGACCGGGCGCTGGCGATCCACCGTCGGCTGCTGCCGGTGGTCACCGCGATCATGACCCGCACCCAGGGCGCCATCGCCGTCAAGGCGGCGCTGAACCTGCTCGGCCGCCCCGGCGGCACGGTGCGGCCGCCGCTGGTCCCGGCGACGTCGGAATTCATCGCAGGACTGCGGGAAGACCTCGCACGAGGTGGAGTCAAGGTGCCGGAGGTGCATGCGTGAACGGCACGTACCGGACGCGCGGACGGGTGGGATGCAGGTGAGCCATCCGCATCCGGAACTGTCCGCCCCGCCCGCCCTCCCCCCCGAGGGAATGCGCATCGTCGCGCTCGGCGGCCTGGGCGAGATCGGCCGCAACATGACGGTGTTCGAGTTCGGCGGCCGGCTGCTGATCGTCGACTGCGGGGTGCTGTTCCCCGAGGAGGAGCAGCCGGGGGTCGACCTGATCCTGCCGGACTTCGAGTACATCAGGGACCGGCTCGACGACGTGGAGGCGGTGGTCCTCACCCACGGGCACGAGGACCACATCGGCGGGGTGCCGTTCCTGCTGCGCGAGCGCGCCGACATCCCGCTGGTGGGCTCCACGCTGACGCTGGCGCTCATCGAGGCCAAGCTGACCGAGCACCGCATCAAGCCGGTGACGGTCCGGGTCGCCGAGAACGAGCGACACCGGTTCGGCCCGTTCGACTGCGAGTTCCTGGCGGTCAACCACTCCATCCCCGACGCGCTGGCGGTGGCGATCCGCACGCCCGCCGGGCTGGTGCTGCACACCGGCGACTTCAAGATGGACCAGCTGCCGCTGGACGGCCGGCTGACCGACCTCGGCGCGTTCGCCCGGCTCGGCGCCGAGGGCATCGACCTGCTGCTGTGCGACTCCACCAACGCCGAGGTGCCCGGGTTCGTCACCAGCGAGCGGGAGATCGGCCCGGTCATCGACGAGGTGTTCCGCACCGCCCAGGAACGGATCATCGTGGCCTGCTTCGCCTCGCACGTCCACCGGGTGCAGCAGGTGCTGGACGCGGCGGCCGCCAACGGGCGCAAGGTCTGCTTCGTGGGCCGCTCGATGGTCCGCAACATGGGCGTGGCCGGCGAGCTGGGCTATCTGCGGGTGCCCGAGGGCATCCTGATCGAACAGCGGCAGATCGAGGACATCCCGCCGGACCGGCTGGTGCTGGTGTGCACCGGCTCGCAGGGCGAGCCGATGTCGGCGCTGTCGCGGATGGCCAACCGCGATCACCAGATCCGCATCACCGAGCGCGACACGGTGATGCTGGCCTCCTCGCTGATCCCCGGCAACGAGACCGCCGTCAACCGGGTCATCAACGGCCTGACCCGCTGGGGCGCCCGGGTGATCCACAAGGGCAACGCCCTGGTGCACGTGTCCGGGCACGCCTCGGCCGGCGAGCTGCTGTACGTGCTCAACCTGACCAAGCCGAGCAACTTCATGCCGGTGCACGGCGAGTGGCGGCACCTGAAGGCCAACGCCCGGCTGGCCGAGCTGACCGGCGTCCCCAAGGAGAACATCGTCATCGCCGAGGACGGCGTGGTGGTGGACCTGGTCAACGGGCAGGCGAAGATCGTCGGCGCGGTCCCGGCGGGCTACGTCTACGTCGACGGCCTGTCGGTCGGCGAGATCACCGAGACCTCCCTGAAGGACCGCCGGATCCTCGGCGAGGAGGGGTTCGTCTCGGTCGTGGTCGGAGTGGACTCCTCCACCGGCAAGCTGGTGGCCGGCCCGGAGATCCACGCGCGCGGCGCGGGCATCTCCGACGAGGACTTCGACGAGGCCATCGAGCGGATCGAGGCGGTGCTGCGGGAGGCGGCCGCCGACGGCATCAGCGACCTGACCCAGCTCAGCCAGCTGATCCGCCGCACCGTGGGGCGCTGGGTGAACGAGAACTACCGCCGCCGTCCGATGATCGTCCCGGTGGTGGTCGAGGTCTAGCCCCCGGGGCGGCCGACGCCGCGGCTCGACACGCGGACCGGACATTGCCGGGGTTTCGGCTGAGCTTCTCGTTACTCTCGTCATCATGGCCACACGTGCGTCTGAAGGAGCGCAAAGCTCCTCGCGTACGCGCGCGAGCGCGGCGAAGCGGCCCCCCGGCAAGGCGGGCGCCGAGCCGCGCAGGCGCCCGGCCGGCGGCGGATCGGGGTCCCGCGGCGGCGCCCCGGCGAGGAAGGGCTCCGGTCGCCGCCCGGCCAAGGGCAGGGCCCCGCAGCGCCGACCCGATCCGCTCGGCGCGCTGCTCCGCGGCTGCCTTCGGCTGCTGTTCCGGCTGTACCTGCTGCTGGCCGGCGCGGTGGGGTCGATCGTCCGGGCGTACGGCCGGGGCGCCCGCGACCTGGACGCCGAGCACCGGCGGGACGGACTGGGACTGGCGCTGCTCGGCGCGTCGATCGTGCTGGCCTCGGTCACCTGGTTCCGCCCCGAGGGCGTCGTCACCAAGGCCCTGGAGCAGGTCGTCCGCGGCTCCCTCGGCAAGCTGGCGATGGCGCTGCCGGTCATGGTGGCCGCCCTGGCCTGGCGGACGCTGCGCCACCCCGAGCGCGGCGACGACACCGGCCGGGTGGTCATCGGCGCCAGCGCCCTCGTGGTCGGGATCCTCGGCATCGTGCACATCGCCGCCGGCACCCCCTATCCGGGTGACGGCATGGGCCCGGTCCGCAAGGCCGGCGGCCTGGTGGGCTGGCTGGTGGCGGCCCCGCTGGAGGCCGCGCTCAGCGCATGGGTGGCCGTTCCGCTGCTGCTGCTGGTGACGGGCTTCGGGCTGCTGGTGGTCACCGCGACCCCGATCTACCGGGTGCCCGAACGCCTCCGCGACCTGCGGGATGTGATCCTGCTCCGCGAGCGCGGGACCGTGGAGGACTATCTGGAGGACGCCGAGCCCTCCGACGGGAGGCCCGCCCGCAAGTCCGCCGGGAAGCCCGCCGAGAAGCCCGCCCGGTCCCGGCGGCGCGCGTCCGCGGCCCGCAAGGGCGCCGGGGGAGCCGACGGGGCCGGCGGCCCCGCCGACGGCGAGCTGGAGATCGGCGAGCACTCCCGCCCCTACGACACCCCGGTGCTGGAGGGGGGCGACACCGGTCCGCAGCCGCCGCGCGACCTGGCCGACGACCTCTTCGAACCGGAGTCCGGGCCCGATCCCGAGCCCGACCCGCCCGCTCCGGCGCCCGAGCCCCCCGAGCCCTCCCCGCCGCCGCGCAAGGTCGAACAGCTGCCGCTGAACTCCTCCGGGGAGATCTACCAGCTGCCCGACCCGTCGCTGCTGCGGCCCGGCAGCGTCGCCAAGCCGCGCACCAAGGCCAACGACATGGTGGTGGCGGCGCTCACCGAGGTGCTGGAGCAGTTCGACATCGACGCCCAGGTCACCGGGTTCACCCGCGGCCCGACGATCACCCGCTACGAGATCGAGCTGGGCCCGGCGGTGAAGGTGGAGAAGGTCACCGCCCTCACCAAGAACATCGCCTACGCGGTCAAGAGCCCGGACGTGCGGATCATCTCCCCGATCCCCGGCAAGTCCGCGATCGGCGTGGAGATCCCCAACGTCGACAAGGACATCGTCAGCCTCGGCGACGTGCTGCGCTCCCCGGTGGCCATGAACGAGCACCACCCGATGGTGGTGGGGCTCGGCAAGGACGTCGAGGGCCGGACCGTGGTGGCCAACCTGGCCAAGATGCCGCACATCCTGATCGCCGGCGCCACCGGGGCGGGCAAGTCGACCTGCATCAACGGCCTGATCACCTCGGTGCTGATGCGGGCCACCCCCGACGAGGTGCGGATGGTGCTGGTCGACCCCAAGCGGGTCGAGCTGACCATGTACCAGGGGATCCCCCATCTGATCACCCCGATCATCACCGACCCCAAGAAGGCCGCCGAGGCGCTGCAGTGGGTCGTGGGGGAGATGGACCGTCGCTACGACGACCTGGCGGCCTCGGGGTTCCGGCACATCGACGACTTCAACAAGGCGGTGCGGGCCGGGCACCTCAAGCCCCCGCCCGGCAGCGAGCGGGTCTACCAGCCGTATCCGTATCTGCTGGTGATCGTGGACGAGCTGGCCGACCTGATGATGGTGGCGCCGCGGGACGTGGAGGACTCCATCGTCCGCATCACCCAGCTGGCCCGGGCCGCCGGCATCCACCTGGTGCTGGCCACCCAGCGGCCCAGCGTCGACGTCGTCACCGGCCTGATCAAGGCCAACGTGCCGTCCCGGCTGGCGTTCGCCACCTCCTCGCTGTCCGACAGCCGGGTGATCCTGGACCAGCCGGGCGCCGAGAAGCTGGTCGGCCAGGGCGACGCGCTGTTCCTGCCGATGGGCGCCAGCAAGCCGATGCGGCTCCAGAACGCCTACGTGTCGGAAAAGGAGATCCAGGTGGTGGTGGCGCACTGCAAAGCGCAGATGCAGCCGGTCTACCGCGAGGACGTCACCGAATCCGCGGCCCCCAAACGGGAGATCGACTCCGACATCGGCGACGACCTGGATCTGCTGTTGCAGGCCATCGAACTCGTCGTCACCACGCAGTTCGGATCCACCTCGATGTTGCAGCGCAAACTGCGCGTCGGGTTCGCCAAGGCGGGCCGATTGATGGACCTGATGGAAAGCCGCGACATCGTCGGGCCCAGCGAGGGCTCCAAGGCCAGAGAAGTGCTGGTCAAGCCGGACGAGCTGCCCGAAGTGCTGGCCCGCGTGCGAAGCGGCGGGTAGCGCCCGTACCGGACGGGACGGGGGTTACCGGGCGATCGCCGGGATGTTCCCCGAATGATGCGAAATCTTGCCCTGTCCCGGGCGCGTTCCGTATCGCCGAGCGGGCATGTGCCTTCCTAGACTGGACCGTGCGGGAGCGGTTCAGGCGAAGAAGCTCTCAGGTTCGCCCTGGTCGGCCGGGAGATACGGCCGATCTGACAAATTCAGGAGGCTCGCGTGAGCATTGGTGAGATTCTGGCGAAGGCCCGTCGAGAAGCCGGTCTCACCGTCGATCAGGTGAGCGAGCGAACCCGGATCCGCGCCGCCGTGGTGCGAGCCATCGAGCACGACGACTTCGCCCCCTGCGGAGGCGACTTCTACGCCCGCGGCCACATCCGCAGCATCGCCAGGGTGGTCGGAGCCGATCCCGAACCGCTGATCGAGGAGTACGACGCCGCGCACGGCTCCCCGCAGCCGGTGTCGGCGGCGACCGCGTTCGAACCGGAGATCCCGGTCAAGATCAGGGAGCGGCGGTCGCCCAACTGGAGCGCCGCGATGGCCGCCGCCCTGGTGCTGGTGCTGCTGTACGGCGTGGTCCGGGTGATCGGCGGCGCGGCGCAGGACCGGCAGGCGGCCCGTCCGGCCGCCGTGCCCACCGAGGCGCGGCCCGCCGCGAGCGCCCCGGCGACGCCCCGCCCGCCGGACCGGGACGCGGTGGCGGCGGTGCCCAACAAGCCCCGCAAGGACGACGACACCGTCGAGGTGGTGGCCCGCGCCAAGCGGTCCAGCTGGCTGAACGTCCGCGACGACAAGGGCGAGCAGCTGTTCAGCGGGCTGCTGGCCAAGGGCGAGACCATGCAGTGGACCGCTCGCAAGCGGATCCAGGTGCTGATCGGCAACGGCGGCGGCGTCGAGCTGACCGTCAACGGCAAGGACCTGGGCGTCCCGGGCACCGACGGCCAGGTGCTGCGGCTCAGCTTCGGCCCGAACGACCCCGACGGCGCCTGAGCGCTCCCTCCGGGTGCCGGACGGTGCGCGGATCCCACTACCTTTAGAGCATGTCCACACACCGCACCGTCTCCCTGGTGACGCTGGGATGCGCGCGCAACGAGGTCGACTCCGAGGAGCTCGCCGCGCGCCTGGAGAACGCCGGCTGGACGCTGGTCGACGACACCGGCGAGGCCAGTGTGGTGGTGGTCAACACCTGCGGCTTCATCGACGCCGCCAAGAAGGACTCCATCGACGTCCTGCTGGCCGCCCACGACTCCGGCGCCAAGGTGGTCGCGGCCGGCTGCCTGGCCGAGCGCTACGGCGCCGAACTGGCCGAGTCGCTGCCCGAGGCGGACGCCGTGCTGGGATTCGACGACTACCCCCGGATCGGCGATCGGCTCGAGGAGGTGCTGGCCGGGGTGCGCCGCCCGGCGCACACCCCCCGGGACCGGCGCGCCCTGCTGCCGATCACCCCGGTGCGGCGTCGTGAGTCGGCCCGGCGGGTGGTCGTCCCGGGGCACGGCGAGGAGCTGCCGGAGGGCGTGGCGCCCGCGTCCGGGCCGCGCGTGCTGCGGCGGCGCCTGGACGGCGGGCCGGTCGCCCCGCTCAAGCTGGCCTCCGGCTGCGACCGGCGGTGCGCGTTCTGCGCCATTCCGGCCTTCCGCGGCGCCTACGTCTCCCGGGACCCGGAGGAGGTGCTGGCGGAGGCCGCCTGGCTGGCCGGTCAGGGGGTCCGGGAGCTGGTGCTGGTCAGCGAGAACTCCACCTCCTACGGCAAGGACCTGGGGGACCTGCGGGCCCTGGAGGCGCTGCTGCCGAAGCTGGCGGCGGTGGAGGGGATCGAGCGGGTCCGGGTGAGCTATCTGCAACCGGCCGAGCTGCGCCCGGGTCTGATCGACGTGCTGACCTCCACGCCCGGAGTGGCGCCGTACTTCGATCTGTCGTTCCAGCACGCCAGCGGGCCGGTGCTGCGCCGGATGCGGCGGTTCGGGGATCGGGAGTCGTTCCTGGAGCTGCTGGCCCGGATCCGGGACCGGGACCCCCGGGCCGGGGTGCGGTCCAACGTCATCGTGGGCTTCCCCGGGGAGACCGAGGAGGACCTGGAGGAGCTGATCGCCTTCCTGACCGAGGCCCGGCTGGACGCGATCGGCGTGTTCGGCTACTCCGACGAGGAGGGCACCGAGGCCGCCTCGCTGGACGGGAAGCTGGACGAGGCGGAGATCGCGCGGCGGGTGGCGGAGGTGTCCGAGCTGGCCGAGGAGCTGACCGCGCAGCGCGCGGAGGAGCGGATCGGCACCGAGCTGGCGGTGCTGATCGAGGAGCGGGTGGGGCCGGAGGAGTGGGAGGGCCGCGCCGCCCACCAGGCCCCCGAGGTGGACGGCACCGTGCTGGTCCGCGGCGCGGGGCTGGCGGTGGGCGATCTGGTGAAGGCGACCGCGGTGGACAGCGAGGGCGTCGACCTGATCGCGGAGACGGCGCCGTGAGCGCGGCGACGCCGGACCCGGTGGCCGAGCGCGGTCCCGGCTCCGCCTCCGTCAGCGTCTACAACGTCGCCAATCTGCTGACGCTGATCCGGATCCTGCTGGTGCCGGTGTTCGCCTGGCTGCTGCTGTCGGACGGCACCGGCTGGCGGATCGCGGCGTTCGCGGTGTTCGTGCTGGCCTCGGTGACCGACAAGATCGACGGAGAGCTGGCCCGCAAGTACGACCTGGTCACCGACTTCGGCAAGGTCGCCGATCCGATCGCCGACAAGGCGCTGACCGGCGCGGCGCTGATCATCTTGTCGGCGACGGGCGAGCTGTGGTGGTGGGTCACCGCGGTGATCCTGATCCGTGAGATCGGCATCACGGTGCTGCGGTTCGCGGTGCTCCGGCACGGGGTGATCCCGGCCAGCAAGGGCGGCAAGCTCAAGACGCTGCTGCAGATCGTGGCGATCGGGCTGTTCATCCTGCCCGGCACGCCGGATCCGCTGCGCTGGGCCGTGATGGGCTGCGCGCTGGCGGTCACCGTGGTCACCGGCGTGGACTACCTGGTGCAGGCCTGGCGGCTGCGTCGCGGGGCCGCATCGTCGTGACCGCGCCGTGAGCGCCCCCGGGAACGTCGGAAACGCGTCGGGAGGGCCGATCGCCGGCCGGTCGGACCTGTGACGGGAGAGCGGATGCGCGTCGAGTTGGTGACGGTGGGCGACGAGGTGCTGCTCGGCGACACCGTGAACGGGAACGCGGCCTGGCTGGGGCGACGGCTGGCCGACATCGGCGTCGAGGTCGTCCGCAGCGCGGTGGTCGGCGACCGGATGGAGGAGATCGTCGAGGCGGTGACCGGCGCGCTGGACCGCGCCGACGCCGTGATCACCACCGGCGGGCTCGGCCCCACCTACGACGATCTGACCCGGGACGCGCTGGCCGCGGCGGCGGGCGTGCCGCTGGTGCGGGATCGGGACCTGGAGCGGCGGCTGCGCGAGCGGGCGGCCGCCGCCGGCCGCCCGCTCGCGCCGACGGCGCTGCGGATGGCCCGGGTGCCGCAGGGCGCCCGTCTCCTGCCCAACCCGGCGGGCAGCGCCCCCGGGCTGCGGATGGAGCTCCCCGGCGGGACGGTGTACGCGCTGCCCGGGGTGCCTCGGGAGATGCGCGCGGTCACGACCGGGGCGGTGCTGCCGGAACTGCGCGCGGCCGTCTCCGGGCCGCCGGCGGTGCGGCGGATCCTGCGCACGGCCGGGCTGTGGGAGTCGGAGCTGGCCGACCGGCTGGCCCCCGTCGAGGCGCTGGAGGGGGTGCGGCTGGCGTACCTGCCCGAGCCGGCCGAGGTCAGGGTGCGCATCACCGCGACCGGGCCGGACGCGGCGCGGCTGGCCGACCGCGCCGAGCGGACGGCCCGCGAGCTGCTGGGCCCGGCCGTCTACGGGGAGGACGAGGACACCCTCGACCGGGTGGTGCATCGGCTGCTGGCGGAACGGTCGGCGACCGTGGCCACCGCCGAGTCGCTGACCGGTGGGCTGATCGGCGCCGAGCTGACCGCCATGCCGGGGTCGTCGGCCACCTACGCCGGCGGCGTCGTGGCCTACGCCACCCGGCTCAAGCACGAACTGCTGGGCGTTCCGCGGGAGCTGCTGGACGCCGAGGGGGCGGTGCACCCCCGGGTGGCCGCCGCCATGGCCGCCGGGGTGCGGGACCGGCTGGGGGCGACCTACGGGCTGGCGGCGACGGGGGTGGCCGGTCCGGAGCCCCAGGACGGGCGGCCGGTGGGCACGGTGTACATCGCGGTGGCCGGACCCGGGTGTGACCCGAAGGTGACAGCTCCGGACCTGCCGGTGCCGCCCGACGCGGCCGCGGCCCGCGCCCCGATCCGCCGCATGACCGTGGTGCACGCCCTTGACCTGCTGCGACGTACCCTACTGGGGGTGGACCAAGACTTCGGATGTGATGATCTACCTGCCGATCGGGAAGAGCGGGGCTGATTACAGCGTTACGTTCGGAGCGAACACGAAATCTGCGATCTGCCATGGTCGCCTGGTAGACAGGTACGGTGGAGACATTCGAGGGCCGAAACTCGGGGAGGGAGCGAGCGATGGTACTGCTTCGCCAGCTGCTCGGTGACGTACTGCGGCGGCTGCGGCTGCGCCAGGGTCGCACCCTCCGCGAGGTGTCCGCGGCGGCGCGAGTGTCCTTGGGTTACCTGTCGGAGGTCGAGCGAGGGCAAAAGGAGGCCTCCTCGGAGCTCCTCGCCTCGATCTGCAAGGCGCTGGGAGTGCCGCTGTCGCACGTGCTGCGCGAGGTCGCCGATCAGCTCGCGCTGGCCGAGCTGCAGCAGGAGCCGGTGATGGCCGGAGCGCCGCCCGAGCACGAGCGGCTCGAGGAGGGCCTGGACCGCGAGTCCATCTCCGCGGACCAGATCCCCTCCACCCCGGAGGAGATCACCGGCGAGTTCCGCGCCGACATGGTCGCCGCCTGAGGCGACGGCAGGCGTTCGTCCCCGCCGGCCGGTGAGCCGGTCCGGTGGACCGGTCACGTGAGCCGGGTCGCGATTGGGGTCCGCCATTGCGGGCAAGCCGGGTCAGGTAAGGCGTCTGACTCGGAAGGAGCCGACAATGGCGACGGTCAACAGCCCTCTCAAGGACGAGACCGCCCTACGCACCACCGCCGACGCGCTGCAGGGCGCGCTGGTGGACCTGATCGACCTCTCCCTGGTGGCCAAGCAGGCGCACTGGAACCTGACCGGACGCAGCTTCCGGTCGGTGCATCTGCAGCTCGACGAGGTCGTGTCGCTGGCCCGCCAGTACAGCGACCTGGTGGCCGAACGCGCGGTGGCGCTCGGCATCAATCCCGACGGGCGGGTGCGCACGGTGGCCGACCACACCAAGATCCGCCAGCCGGACGGCGGCTACCAGTCCGACGACAAGGTCGTCGCCTCGATGACCGACACGCTGGCCCAGGTGATCGCTCGCTTCCGCGAACGGATCAAGGCCACCGAGGAGACCGACCTGGTCACCCAGGACCTGTTCATCAACCTCACGGCCGGGCTGGAGAAGCAGCACTGGATGTTCGAGGTCCAGACGCAGTGACGTCCCCGCCGCCGGCCTGAGCGGCCGATGCGGGAGGGGAGTGAGACCTCGATCCGGCGGCGGACCGAGGTCTCACGGCGTTCGCCCCCGGTGCCCGCCCACCGGTCGCCGGGGCCGTCCGCCGACCCGCACCCGGTCCCCGTCCCCGCCCTCCGCGTCCGCCTCCGGCGTCCAGGGGAGCGATCACGGGCGGGGCTGGCAGCGCGGGCACCAGAAGGTGAGCCGTTCGCCCGTCTCGGGGCCCTGAAGGGCGTGTTCGATGAGGGCGCCGCAGCGGCGGCAGGGACGCCCGGCGCGCCCGTACACCCAATGCCGGCGCCCGGGCCGCAGGTCGCCGGTGGTGATGTGGCCGTGCCGCCGTTTGTTGGCCTCCAGCAGCCGATGCGCCAGGTCCACCAGGCCCGGCAGGTCCGCGGTCTCCCCGACCGGCCGCCACGGATGCACGCCGCGCAGGAAGCACAGCTCGCTCTTGTAGACGTTGCCGATGCCCGCCAGCAGGCTCTGGTCCAGCAGGGCCTCGCCGATGGCGCGCTCGGGGCGTCGCAGCAGCCGGTGGACCGCCTCGGCCGGATCCCAGTCCGGCCCGAGCAGGTCCGGCCCCAGGCGGCCGACCGCGCTGTCCTCCTCCTCGGTGCGCAGCAGCTCCACCACGCCCAGCGCGTAGCCCAGCGCCAGCCATCGGGCGTTGCCCAACGCCAACCGGATCCGGTGGTCGCGGAGCGGCGGACCGGCCCGACGGATCCGCCAGACGCCGTCCATCCGCAGGTGGGTGTGGACGGTCAGCGCCCCGTCCACCCTGATCAGCAGGTGCTTGCCGCGCGCCCGGACCTCGCGCACGACACGGCCGCGCAGGTCGGTCGTGGCCAGCGCGGGCACCCGAAAGTCGCTGACGGTCAGCGGTCGTCCGGCCAGCGCCTCGTCGAGCCGGTGAGCGGTCAGCCAGACGGTGTCGCCCTCCGGCATCGCCGCGTCCGTCAGATCAGGGAGGGGCTCTGCCAGGCGGCCGGGTCCTTGGTCAGCTCGGCCACGTCGGGCGGCAGCTCGCCGGCCGCTATGTGCTTGAGGGTGACCGACTCCAGGATGTGCCGTTCGCTGGCGCGCAGCGCGATCCACACCTCCTGCAGCGAACGGGCCGCTCCGTGGTAGCCGACGTGCTCGGGGCGTTCCCCGCGCACGCCGAGCAACGGCCCGTCGATGGCGCGGATGATGTCGGCCAGCGAGATCTCGTCAGAAGGCCTGGCCAGCCAGTAACCACCGTCCGGGCCGCGCTGGCTGCGCACCAGTCCAGAGCGGCGGAGCTGGCCGAGGATGTTCTCCAGGAACTTGGGCGGGATCTGCTGGGCCTCGGCGAGCTGGACCGCGGTCACCGGGCGGTTTCCGGCCACCGCCAGCTCCGCGGCGGCGCGCAGTGCATAGTCGACCCGGGCGGACAATCGCATGTTTCCAGTATCCCTTGTCGATCACACTGGTTTGACCGCCGGTCACCCGCCGGGACCTGCGCCGGAACCCTCCGCCGGGGTCAGGCCCAGCAGTTCGGCGGCGGCGCGGGCGTTGGCCCCGCTGGCGCCGAACGTGGCCAGATGCGCCCCGGCCCGCGGCCGCCACACCGGCAGCCCCATCTCCACCACCACCGCGTCCGGGCGGGCGGCCAGCAGGGCGCCGGCCAGCCTCCGCTGGTCGGCGTGCCGGTGGGCGTCGCGCACCACGATGATCAGTCCGCGGCCCGCCGCCCGTTCCAGGAGGGGGCCGGACGCGGCGGTCCGCCCGTCCACCCGGACCACGTCCGACGCCCACGGCCGCAGGCCCCAGGGGGTCGGCCCGACGGCGATGTTGCCGGGCGCCTCCAGCTCCACCACCAGCGGGTCGGGCAGCTCGGGCAGCCCGCCGGTGAGCGCCAGCGCCCGCCGCGCCGCCTGCAGGGCCGCCGGGCGATCCGGTTCGGCCGACGGCGCCCCGGCCAGCCAGGCCCGCAGCGCCCGGCCCCGCTCGGCCGCCTCCTCCAGGCGTTCGACGTCCAGCCGCCCCTCCCGGACGGCCGCCGTGATCGCCGCGACCGTCGCCCGGGTGGTCTCCTCCTGCTCGCGCGGTCCCAGGCACAGCAGGTCCGCTCCCGCCGCCAGCGCCCGGACCGCGGCCTCGGGGATGCCGATGGTCCCGCTGGCCCCCTTCATGTCCAGGGCGTCGGTGACCACGACGCCCTCGAAGCCGAGCCGCCCCCGCAGCAGCCCGGTGATCACCGCGCGCGACAGCGTGGCCGGCGTCCCGCCGGTGAGCGCCGGGACGTTCAGGTGCCCCGTCATGACCGCCCGCACGTCGGCCTTGAGCGCCGCCCGGAACGGCACCAGTTCCCGCCGTTCCAGCAGGTCGAGGTCGGCGTCCACCAGCGGCACGCTCAGGTGCGAGTCCTCGACGGTCGCCCCGTGGCCGGGGAAGTGCTTGGCGCAGGCGGCCACCCCGGCCTCCTGGGTTCCGGTCACCGCGGCGGCGGCGTGCCGGGCCACCAGCTGCGGATCCGAGCCGAACGCCCGGACCCCGATGATGGGGTTGTCGTCGGCGGCGTTCACGTCCACCGCGGGCGCGAAGTTGAGGTTCACGCCCGCCTCGGCCAGCTCCGCCGCCAACGACCGGTAGACCCGGCGGGTCAGCTCCACGTCGTCGACGGCCCCCAGCGCGGCGTTCCCCGGGTAGGGGCTGGCGGTGCGGTGCCCGCCCAGCCGGGTGACGTCGCCGCCCTCCTCGTCGATGGTCACGATCGGGTCGGCGTCCCGGCGCAGCTCGGCGGTCAGCCGGGCCAGCTCCGCGGGGCCGGTGACGTTCCCGTTCAGCGCGAACAGGGTGACGCCGCCGAGCCCGCGGTCCAGTTCCTCCCGCAGCCACCGCGGGACGGTGTCTCCGGTGAAGGCGGGCAGCAGCACCGCCCGGGCGAGACGGGAGAGGGCGTCGTCGGTCATCCCTTGACGGCTCCGGCGGTCAGGCCGGAGACCATCCGGCGTTGGACGAGGAGGAAGAAGACGATCACCGGCAGGGTCAGCAGGGTGGAGCTGGCCATGATCGGGCCCCACTCGTTGCTGGCGTTGCCGAAGAAGTACTGCATCATTACCGGAAGCGGGTATTTGTCCTGGTCATCCAAGAACGTGAAGGCGAAGATGAACTCGTTCCAGGCGGTGATGAACGAGAAGATGCTGGTGGCGACCAGCCCCGGCGCGATCAGCGGGAGCAGCACCGTCCAGAACGTGCGGATCGGGCCGGCCCCATCGATGGCGGCGGCCTCCTCCAGCTCGCGCGGCACCGCGGCCACGAAGCCGCGCAGCATCCAGATCGAGAACGGCAGCGCGAAGCCGATGTAGACCACCACCAGGCCGGCCAGGCTGTCGATCATGCCGAGCCGCCTGAGGTCCAGGAACAACGGCAGCACCAGCGCCTCGGCCGGCACCATCTGCACCACCAGCAGCATGACCAGGAAGACGGTGCGGAACCGGAACGCAAAACGCGCCACCGCGATCGCCGCCAGCACCGCCAGCACCCCGGACACCAGCACGGTGGTCAGCGCCAGCAGCGCGCTGTTGCGCAGGTACGTCCAGAACGACACCTCGGCGATCCCGCCGCCCAGCACGTAGTCGAAGTGCTCCAGGGTGGGGCTGCCCGGCAGCGGTCGCGGCGTGGTGCTGAAGATCTCCTCGTTCGGCTTGAACGCCGTGGAGACCATCCACGCCACGGGGAAGACCGCCACCGCGAACACCGCCAGCCCCAGCGCGTTGAGGCCGACGGCGCGCAGCCGCCCGCCGCGCCGTCCCCTCCGTCCGCCTCTCTGCTCGCCTCTCCGCGCGGTGCCGCGGGGCGCGGCCGTGGACCGCCGCACGTTCATGAGACCTCCCCCTGCCGGACCATGATCCGCACGTACACGGCGGTGACCGCCAGCAGCAGCAGGGTGAGCACCGCGGCGATCGCCGAGCCGAGGCCGAGCTTGGCGTTCATCCCGCCGAACGCCTCCGAGTAGGCGTACAGCGACAGGTTGAAGGCGTCCCGGTTGGCCATCCCGGACATCACGAACAGCTGGGTGAACACCTTGAAGTCCCAGATCACGCTGAGCACCAGCAGCACCAGGAAGATCGGCCGCAGCATGGGGAAGGTGATCGCCCAGAACGCCCGCCAGGCGCCGGCGCCGTCCACCCGGGCCGCCTCCAGCAGCTCGGCCGGCAGGCTCTTGAGCCCGGCCAGCACGCTGACCGCCACGAACGGGAACGACTGCCACACCACGCACACGGTCAGCACGGTGTAGGTGCGCAGCGGGGTGGCGAACCAGTTGTAGTCCGTCCAGCCGCCGCCGACCAGCGCGTCGGGCAACAGGTCCAGCAGCCAGTTGACGACGCCGCCGGTGGTGCCGAACAGCCAGGTGAAGATGATCGCGGCGGTAATCGGCGGGGTGGCCCAGGCGACCATCACCCCGGCCGACACCAGCGCCGCCATGCGCCGGCTCAGCCGGTTCAGCAGCAGGCCGACCAGCGTGCCCAGCACCAGCGTCAGGGTGACCGCCGCGACCGCGAACAGCACGGTGCTGCGCAGGCTCTGCCAGAACAGCTCATCGGACAGGATGGAGCGGTAGTTCTCCAGCCCGACCGATTCGGCGGGCGCGCCGGCCAGCTGCCGGTTGCCGACCTTCTGGAACGACATGAGCGCGATCTGGGCCATCGGCCAGAACATCAGCAGCGCGATGACCGCCAGGGTCGGCGCGATCAGCAGATAGGGCCAGGGACGGTGGCGGCGGGGCCGCGCCGGGCCGGGATCCCTCCGGCCCGGGCGGCCCTCCGCGGCCCGCACGGCGGGAGCGGTGTCCAGCATCGAGGATCCGTCCGCTCAGGGGTTGAGCAGCTCGTCGGCCTGCTTGTTGGCCTTCGCGAGCTCCTCGGCGCTGGAGCCGCCCTGCATGATCGCCTTGACGGCGTTCGGGATGACCTTCTTGTTCTGTTCGAAGTCGCCCCACCCGGCGCTGAGCGGGACCATCTTGGTGTTGGCGGCGATCTCGGTGAACGGGGCCAGCTTGGGATCGGTGAACTTCACGTCGGTGAACATCGACGAGAAACCGCTGTAGTCGGCCCACTTGGCGGCGTTGACCTTGTTGTTGAGCACGGTGATGTAGTCGAACGCGGCGTCCTTGGCCTTGCTGTTCTCCCACACGGCCAGGTCGGAGCCGCCGGCCATCACGGGGGCGTTGCCGCCGTTCTTGGCCGGGATGGGGAAGACGCCCCACTTGTCGGCGTCCTTGTCGGAGATCTTCTTCATCTCCTTCAGCGCCCAGCTGCCGTCGATGTACATGCCGAGCTTGCCGAGCGCGAAGTCCTGCTGGGGGCCTTGCAGCTCGTTCTTGCCGACGTACTTCTCGGGCGCGACCTTCTCGACGGTGACCAGGCCGGTGTAGAAGTCGATCGCCTCCTTGGCCTGCGGCTGATCGAGCCTGCCGACCCACCGGTCGCCCTCCTTGACGGCGACCTCGCCGCCGTTGCCCCAGATGAAGCTGAGGATGGCGTTGGTCTGGTCGCTGGGGGCGCCGATGCCGGGCACGCCCTTCTCCTGCTGGATCTTCTTGGCGGCGGCGACCAGCTCCGCCCAGGTCTTGGGCGGGGCGATGTCCAGCTCGGCGAACCAGTCGGTGCGGTACCAGACGCCGCGGACGCCGCCGTACCAGGGCACGGCGTAGATCTTGCCGTCGGCCTGGTCGTTGGCGAGCGCGGTCTTGTTGAGGGTCGCGGCCTCGCTCCAGCCCTTGACCTTGTCGGTGATGTCGGCGAGGTTGCCCTGGGCGATGTGGGACTGGACGTCGGTGTTGCCGATCTCGGTGACGTCCGGTCCCTCGCCGCTGGCCACGGCCTTCTGGAACGTGGTGGCGACCTGCGGCCACGGCACGTACTTGATGACCACGTCGGTGTCGGGGTACTTCTTGCGGAACTCGGCCTCGACTCCGTCCAGGAAGGCGGTCTGCTCCGGAGTCCCCTCGCCCATCATCCACACGTTGAGCCTGGCCGGCGCGCCGCCGGCCGTGTCCTCGCCGCCGTCCCCGCCGCAGGCCGTGACGGCCAGGGCGATCGCAGTGGCGGTCGCCGCGAACTTGAAGAACCTCACCTGCGTTCCTTTCCGGCGAGCCCTCGCCTGGGTGCGTCGTTGGCGGGACGGGCCGGACCTGAGCCGGACCCCGTAGGGTGCGGCCGTGTCCTGCTCGTCGTCGCACCGGCGCGCTCCGGTGCGTCGGTCGGCGGTAAACTAACAAGAAACTTTCCTAAAAAATACTGTTCGTTAGCGGATTGAGACGCAAGGGAGGCGCGAGGGATGGCCAACCGCCCGGGGACGCCGCGGCTGCTGCGTGAGCTCAACGACCGCGCGGCCCTGGAACTGCTGATCGCGCAGGGGCCGCTGACCCGGGCGCGGATCGGCGAGCTGACCGGCCTGTCCAGGGTCACCGCCTCCCAGTTGCTGGCCCGGCTGGAGGAACGCGGACTGGTCGAGGTGGTGGGGGAGCAGGCCGGCGGACGCGGCCCCAACGCCGCCCTGTACGCCGTCGTCCCCACCAGCGCCTACGCCGCCGGGCTGGAGGTCGGTCCGCACGGCGTCACCGCCGGGATCGTCGACATCACCGGACGGCGGATCGCCCAGGTCACCGTGGACCCCGACGGCGCCGACGACCCCGTCCGGCTGGTGCACGGCGCGGTCGTCAAGGCCTGCCGCTCCGCGCGGGTGGCGCTGCGCCGGCTGAACGCCTTCGTCATCGGCAGCCCCGGCGTCGTCGACCCCCGCACCGGGGACGTGCGGTTCGCCTTCGACCTCCCGGCCTGGCACGAGGGCGTGCTGGCGGGCCTGCGCACCGACCTGCGCCGCCCGGTGGTCATCGAGAACGACGTGAACCTGGCCGCCGTCGCCGAACGCGCCTACGGCGCGGCGCGCGGCACCGACGACTTCGCCCTCATGTGGCTGGACCGGGGCGTGGGCCTGTCGGCCGTGCTCGGCGGCCGGCTGCACCGCGGCGTCTCCGGCGGGGCGGGCGAGATCGGCTACCTCCCCGTCCCCGGCGCGCCGCTCCCCGAAGGCGTCACCGAGTCCGCCGCCTGGGGCCAGCCGGCCCTGGCCGGCGGCTTCGGCTCGCTGATCGGCGCGGACGCCGTGCTGAGCCTGGCCCGGGAGCACGGCCTGACCGAGCCCACCGCCGTGGACTGCGTCCGCGCCGCCGCGGCGGACCTCGAGCGCGGCGGCCCCTTCCTGGACGCCCTGGCCGCCCGGATCTCCTACGGGGCCGCCGCGGTCAACATCGTCCTGGACCCCGGTCTCATCGTGCTGTCCGGCCGCCTGGGCACCGCCGGGGGCGTCCCTCTGGCCGAACGCGTCGAGCGGGCCGTGGCCCGCATCAGCCCCACCAGCCCGCGCGTCACGATCACCCGGGTGGACGGCAACCCCGTGCTGCGCGGCGCCCTGCACGCGGCGCTGGAACAGGCCCGGGAGGAGGTCTTCTCCACCACGGCCGACTGACACCGGGCGCCCGCGGCGGCGACGCGGGGCGTCCGCCGCCACGGGCGGGGGGCGAGAGCGTCGAGGAGAGCGGGCATGCCGCCGGGGTCCCGCTCGAGGGCACGGGACCCCGGCGCGCCATGCGCGCGAGCGAAAGGCTCGACCGTCCCCCCTTCGGTCGTCCACCTCCGCCGATGCGGTACGTGGCCGCTCCATCGCGGTTTCCACGATCTGCCCGATCACCGGCGTCCACCGGCCGGGTCGCCCGCCCGCGCTCGGTGTCTTCATCGTGACCGCGGCGCGTTGAACGGCCGTCACATCGCGGTGAACGCCGTGTTACCGCTTCCGGGGACGGCGCCGCCCCGCCGCGGAGCCGCGCGCACGGCCCTCCCCGGCCGCCCGGGGACGGCGCCGGACCTCTCGGAGGCGGCCCGCGGCGCTCGGCGCGGAGAGACCGCGGGACGGGCGCGAGACGGCCCCGGGGACGGCGCCGGATCCCGGTGGACGTCCGGGACGTCGAACGCCCCGGAGCCGCGTGCGAACCCCGGGGCGATGCGGTGCGGACCCTGATGCGGACCGCTTCGGCGGCTGCTTCGCGGTTACTTCGTGGCGGTGACCCGCTTGTCGGTCGTGGACCGCCGTCGGCGCGGATCGTGCATGGCCCGGTCGCGGACCGTACGGGTGATGACCTGACGCTTGCGTCGCTGTGCGAACGCCCACCGTGCTGTCGGTGTCATGATGCTCCCCGTTCTGCGGCGACCATTCCCCCGGTCGCCGCTGACCCCGTTGTGAATCGATGTTCCCAAAACGGCCCCCGCTGTATATCCACCGACAGGAGGATTTGTGTTCCCTCCTGAGGAACCATCGCGACGGGCGTTCTCCGGAGGGCTCCGGGCGTTCCCGGCCGCCTTCGGCCGGCCGGTGCTCCGCCGGGATCCCCGCCGGCCCTCCGCCGCCCGTCCGGGCGGCCCGGACGGCGCGCCGCCTCCGCCGCCCGGCGGCGACGGGGCGCTCAGGGACGCAGCCGAAGACCCTTGGGAGTGGGGTGGAAACCGGCGGACCGCAGGGCCTGGGCCAGGGGAGAGGAGGCGACGGCCGCGCCGTCGGCCCGTTCCACGGTGAGCCTGCCCAGGGCGCCCTCGCGGACGGTGCGGGCCAGCGCGTCCACGGCGGGCCGCAGGAGATCGGGGTCCTCGGTCCACGACAGGAGGGTGCGGCCGCCCCGTTCGACGTACAGCACCAGGGCGCCGTCGACCAGGACCACCAGGGCGCCGGCCTTGCGGCCGGGCTTGTGGCCGCTGATCGCCTCGCCCGCGCGCTCCGGCCAGGGGAGGGCCGCGCCGTAGGGGTTGGCGGGGTCGGCGGCGGCGAGGACCACGGCGGAGGGGCGGCCCGCGGCGTTCTCGTGCTCCGAGGCGGCCCCCGGCGGCCACGGGGCGCCGGCGTCGCCCCGCGGGCGGGAGGACCCCCGCAGGTCGCGCAGCCGGTCCACGGCGCCGGGGAGGGCGAACTGGGCCGCCCCCAGGCCCTCCACGAAGTAGCCCCGGCGGCAGCGTCCGGTCTCCTCCAGGCCGCGCAGGACCGGGTACACCGCGCCGAACCCGCCGGGCGCGCGTTCGGCGGCCACCGCTCCGCGGATGACGATGCCGTGACGCTCCAGCAGCACCTCCGCCAGCGCGTGCAGGCGCCGGGTCGCCTCGCGCTCCCGCTCCGGCAGGAGCCACCAGCGTCCCGCCGCGGTCGGCGGACCGGTCCGCGACGGCAGCACCGGACGGCCGCGCCGCGGGGCCCGGAGGCGGTGGGCCGGCCGGCCGGTCCCGAGCACGGTGCGCAACGGGGCGAGGGTGTCGTTGGTCAAGCGGCCCGCCCACACCAGATCCCACAGGACCGCCGCCAGCTCCTGGTCGGCCGCCCGCAGGCCGGCGGCGTTCACCCGGTCCGACAGGTTCCGGAAGAACAACGCGCCGCCGTCCGACAGCGCCTCCAGCACCGCCTCGTGCGCCGGGGTCATGGTGATCTCGGCCGGCTCGGGCAGCAGCAGCGGCGCGGTGTCGGCCGGGTACAGCGACACCCAGCCGTCGCCGCCCGGCAGCCCGCCCTGCCCGGCCCACACCACCTCGCCCGCCGAGGTCAGCTCGTCCAACAGCGCCGGCGAGTAGTCCGGCACCCGGGCGGGCAGCACCAGCGTCTCCAGGGCCGAGGCCGGCACCGCCGCGCCCTGCAGCCGCTCGACGGCCTGCACCAGCGCGTCCATCCCGCGCAGCCGCCCCGTCGTGACGCCGTGCCAGGCCGGCAGGAACCGCCCCAGCGCCTGCGGCGGGGACGGCTCCACCTCCGCCCGCAGCCGCGCCAGGCACCTGCGCCGCAGCAGCCGCAGCACGCCGGTCTCGCACCATTCGCCGCCGGCGCCGGGGCCGGGCAGCGTCTCCACCGGCAGGAACTCCCCCTCCGCCACCCGGCCCGCCGCGGCCTGCCGGCGCAGCGCGTCCAGCACCACCGCCGGCCCCAGCCCGAATCGCGCCGCCGCCTCGCCCGCCCGGAACGGCCCGTGCGTGCGCGCATACCGCAGCACCAGATCGCCCAGCGGATCGTCGACGCTCTCGGTGAACGCCTCCGGCACCCCCGCCGGCAGCGGCACGCCCAGCGCGTCCCGGAGCCGCCCGGCGTCCTCCACCGCGGCCCACCTCTCGGCCCCCGCGATCCGCACCCGGATGATCCGGCGCGCCCGCTCCAGCTCCGCCAGCCACTGTGCGGCCGTCCGCCGCGCCGGGGCGGACGGCTCCGTCACGCCCTCCCGTCCGGACGCGGCGGCCTCCCGCGGGCCCTCGCCGCGGCCCCGCTCCGCATCGGGCGTCCCCGGCGGGACGATGCGGGCGGCGACCTCGTCGGTGGACAGGGGGCCGAGGACGCGCAGCAGATCGGCCACGCCCTCGACGTCCCCGGCGCGCCGGTCCGGGGCCAGGCGTTGCAGCTCGCGCTCGGTCTCGGCGACGACCTGCGGGTCGAGCAGCTCCCGCAGGTCCGCCTGGCCCAGCAGCTCGGCCAGCAGCGAGGAGTCCAGGGCCAGGGCCTGGGCGCGGCGTTCGGCCAAGGGGGCGTCCCCCTCGTACATGAACGCGCCCACATAGTGGAACAGCAGCGACTTGGCGAACGGGGACGGCGCGGCCGTCTCCGCCTCGACCATGCGGATGCGGCGTCCGGCCAGGTCCCGCATCAGCCGTACCAGCTCCGGGACGTCGAACACGTCCTGCAGGCACTCCCGCATCGTCTCCAGCACGATCGGGAACGAGGGGTAGCGGCTCGCCACCGACAGCAGCTGGGCCGCCCGCTGCCGCTGCTGCCACAGCGGCGTCCGCCGGTCCGGGCGGCGCCGCGGCAGCAGCAGCGAACGCGCCGCGCACTCGCGGAACCGGGCGGCGAACAGCGCCGAGGAGCCCAGCTCGTCCCGCACGATCCGCTCGACGTCGTCGGGATCGAACACCGCCAGGTCCATCCGCGGCGGCTCGTCGGCGTCGGGGATCCGCAGCACGATGCCGTCGTCGGCGTGCATCGCCTGCGCGTCCACCCCGTGCCGTTCGCGCAGCCTGCCGGCGATGGCCAGCGCCCACGGCGCGTGCACCCGCGCGCCGAACGGCGAGTGCACCACCAGCCGCCAGTCGCCCAGCTCGTCGCGGAACCGCTCCACCACCAGCGTCCGGTCGTCGGGCACGCATCCGGTGGAGTCGCGCTGCTCCTCCAGATAGGAGACCAGGTTGTCGGCCGCCCGCTCGTCCAGTCCCGCCGCCCGCGCCCGCGCCACCGCCCGCTCGCGCGGCAGCCGCGCCAGCTCCCGGGTGAACGCCCCCAGCGCCCGTCCCAGCTCGGCGGGGCGCCCGGCGCCGTCCCCGTGCCAGAACGGCAGCTTGCCCGGCCGGCCCGGCGCCGGCGACACCAGCACCCGGTCGGGGGTGATGTCCTCGATCCGCCAGGAGGAGGCGCCGAGCACGAACACGTCGCCGACCCGCGACTCGTACACCATCTCCTCGTCCAGCTCGCCCACCCGCGAGGACCGTTCGCCGGCGAGGAACACCCCGAACAGCCCGCGGTCGGGGATCGTGCCGCCGCCGGTCACCGCCAGCCGCTGCGCCCCCGGCCGTCCGCGCAGCACACCGGTCGCCCGGTCCCACACCAGCCGGGGTCGCAGCTCCCCGAACTCCTCGCTCGGGTAGCGGCCCGCCAGCATGTCCAGCGTCGCCTCCAGCGCCGACCGGGGCAGCGAGGCGAACGGGGCGGCCCGCCGGACGACGGCCTCCAGGTCGTCGACCGTCCACTCGTCCATCGCCGTCATCGCGACGATCTGCTGGGCCAGCACGTCCAGCGGGTTGCGCGGACAGCGCAGCTCCTCGATCTCCCCGCGGCGCATCCGCTCGGCCACCACCGCCGTCTGCAGCAGCTCGCCGCGGTACTTGGGGAAGAACACGCCGGCGGAGACCTCCCCGACCCGGTGCCCGGCCCGGCCCACCCGCTGCAGACCGCTCGCCGCCGACGGCGGCGCCCCCACCTGGACGACCAGGTCCACCGCGCCCATGTCGATGCCCAGCTCGAGGCTGGAGGTGGCCACGACCGCGGGCAGCAGCCCTCGTTTGAGGGAGTCCTCGATCCCGGCCCGCTCCGCCTTGGACACCGACCCGTGATGGGCGCGCGCCACCTCGGCCGGGGCCCCCGAGGCGGCCCCGGCCTGCGCCATCATCTGGGCCGGCACGGCCTCCTCGAGCCGGCCCGGGCCGTGCCGGCGCGCATGGGCGAGCTCGTTCAGCCGACCGCACAATCGCTCGGCCTGCCGCCGCGAGTTGGTGAACACGATCGTCGAGCGGTGGGACTCGATCAGGTCCAGCACCCGCTCCTCCACATGCGGCCAGATGGACCGGCGCGTCGGGTCGTCGGCCGGGCCGTCGGGCGCCGCGGCCGGCTCGGCCATGTCCTCCACCGGGACGACGATCCGCAGGTCCGGCCGCGGTGCGCCGCCGGGCCCGGCCGCCGCCCGGACGACCTCCACGCGGCGCGATCCGGCGAGGAACGCGGCGACCTCCTCCACCGGCCGCACCGTGGCCGACAGCCCGATCCGCTGGGCGGGCCGTTCCAGCAGCACGTCCAGGCGCTCCAGGGACAGCGCCAGATGCGCGCCGCGCTTGGACCCGGCGACCGCGTGGACCTCGTCCACGATCACCGTCTCCACCCCCTGGAGCATCCGCCGCGCCTGCGAGGTCAGCATCAAGAACAGCGACTCGGGAGTGGTGATCAGGATGTCGGGGGGCCGGGCGACCAGCCGGCGGCGCTCGTCGGCGGGGGTGTCGCCGGAGCGCACCCCCACCCGTACGTCCGGCTCCGGCAGGCCCAGCCGGCGCGCCGCCTGGCGGATGCCGGCCAGCGGGGCCCGCAGGTTCCGTTCCACGTCGACGGCCAGGGCCTTCAACGGGGAGACGTACAGCACCCGGCAGCGGCGGCGGTCCTCCGAGGGAGGCTCGGCGGCGAGCCGGTCCAGCGACCACAGGAAGGCCGCCAGCGTCTTGCCCGAACCGGTCGGGGCGACCACCAGGGTGTGGTCGCCGCGGGCGATCGACCCCCACGCCCCCGCCTGCGCGGGCGTGGGCGCGGCGAACGCCCCCCGGAACCAGGCGCGGGTCGCGGGGGAGAAGCGTTCGAGCACGTCATCGGGCATGCTCTCCATACTGCCCCGCGCCTGTGACACCGGCGCCGCCCGTGCGTCCGACCGGGCTTGCGACCGGGCTTGCGATCGTGCTCCGGGCGGGCTCGGGGCGGGTTCTCGCGCGCCCGCGCCGGTGCGGCGGCGCCGCGGCGGGTACGGTGGCGGCGTGCGGCTATCGGTGTTCTGGGAGCGGATGAACCGGCATTTCGGCGAGGTCTACGCGCAGAGCGTGGCCAAGGACTACGTGATCGCCGAACTCGGCGGCCGCACCGTCGAGCAGGCCCTGGCGGACGGCGAGGAGACCAGGAGGGTCTGGGAGGCGGTCTGCGCCGCCTTCGACGTCCCGCAGCATCTGCGCTAGCCGGGCGCTACCCCGGAACGGGCAGGTGGGCGTACAGGTCCATCGGGTCCACCGAGATCGGCAGATCGCTGACCTGCCCGTCGCCGACCTCCACCACCCGCCACCGGCCGTCGATCCGGCGCGCCAGGTCGGTGGTGATGAACCGGCAGCCCAGCGCCCGCACCGCGCCGGCCACCTCCGCCAGCTCCGGCTCGGGGCGGCGGCCGGGCTCGTCGGGATGCGGCCCGATCAGCGCCGGCTCACCGTCCACCCACCACACCCGCGCCTCGCCGGTGTCGTACCGCTCGTACTGGCGGACCACCACCCCGCCGGTCAGGAACTCCTCCTGCAGCGCCACCATCGCGGCCACCACATCGCGCAGGCGGGTGACGTCCTTGACGTCCGGGACGAAGCAGGCCTCCTCCCACTCGTGCTTGCGGGACTTGACGTAGTCCTTGACCACCGCGGGCCCCGGCGGCAGCGGCCGCACCAGCTCGGCCAGCTCGGCCAGGTCCTCGGGGACGGTGCGGGGCGGCAGCGGGCGCCACACGCTGGGCGGGGTCAGCCCCGCGAACGTGTCGTGCCAGCCCGGCAGCTCGTGCGCCCGCCGATAGTCGTCCGGATGGACCAGCAGCGGGGTGCCGCGCTCTTTGAGGGCGGCGGCCAGTGCGGCGTACTCGGCCGCGGTCAGCATCCATCCGCGGTACCAGGCCGGGCCCAGATCGCGGGGCACCCGGCGGACCGCGGCCGCCGCCTCTCCCCGCCGCAGCGCGTCGTGGTCGATCAGCGCGACGTTGCCGTAGTGGTCGCGCACCGCGGCCGCCTCGCGCGCGAAATGCGGCTCGACGCGCCGGGGGTTGAGCGGATCGGCGCAGAAGACGACGGTCAGCGTCATGGTGGCCCCCTCCGACGCGGCCAGCGTACGGGCACCGCTCGCCGGCGCGCACGGAGAATTCGGGTGCCGGCCCGGCGGCGTCCGCGGCGAGTCGGGGCATGATCGAACGGATGTTCGGTAGAGTGGGTGCGTGCGACGTCCGTTCGACGTTCGTCCACAGCGGCGACAGGCGCTCGAAACTGTCGGTGGGCCGCCGTAACGTCGCTTCCGACCGAAAGCGAAGTCTCCAGGGCCGGTCGTACGGGCCTGGGATTGGGACAGGGGCATCTCATGGCAGCTAGCGACCGCGACAAGGCACTCGAGACCGCGCTCGCCCAGATCGAGCGGCAGTTCGGCAAGGGCTCGGTGATGCGACTGGGCGATGAGGCCCGGGCGCCCGTCGAGGTGATCCCCACCGGCTCCATCGCGCTGGACATCGCGCTGGGCATCGGCGGCCTGCCGCGCGGCCGGGTGATCGAGGTCTTCGGTCCCGAGGGCAGCGGCAAGACCTCCATCGCCCTGCACGCCATCGCCAACGTGCAGCGGAAGGGCGGCATCGCCGCGTTCATCGACGCCGAGCACGCCCTCGACCCCGAGTACGCCAAGAAGCTCGGGGTGGACACCGACTCCCTGCTGGTGTCCCAGCCCGACACCGGGGAGCAGGCCCTGGAGATCGCCGACATGCTGGTGCGCTCCGGCGCCATCGACATCATCGTCATCGACTCCGTCGCCGCCCTGGTGCCCCGCGCCGAGATCGAGGGCGAGATGGGCGACAGCCACGTCGGCCTGCAGGCCCGCCTGATGTCCCAGGCGCTGCGCAAGATGACCGGCGCGATCAACCAGACCAAGACCACCGCCNCTGCGCAAGATGACCGGCGCGATCAACCAGACCAAGACCACCGCCATCTTCATCAACCAGCTCCGCGAGAAGATCGGCGTGATGTTCGGCAGCCCCGAGACCACGACCGGCGGGCGTGCGCTGAAGTTCTACGCCTCGGTGCGGATGGACGTGCGGCGGATCGAGACCCTCAAGGACGGCACCGAGCCCGTCGGCAGCCGGGTCCGGGTCAAGGTCGTCAAGAACAAGGTCTCCCCGCCGTTCAAGACCGCCGACTTCGACCTGCTGTACGGGCAGGGCATCAGCCGCGAGGGCGGCCTGATCGACCTCGGCGTGGAGCACGGCCTGATCCGCAAGGCCGGCGCCTGGTACACCTACGAGGGCGACCAGCTCGGCCAGGGCAAGGAGAACGCCCGCAACTTCCTCAGGAACAACCCCGACGTCGCCGACGAGATCGAGAAGAAGATCAAGGAGAAGCTCGGCGTGGGCCCGCGTCTCGACGCCGACGCCACCGCCCCCGCCGCGGCCGACCCCTCCGCCCCGGCCGGGCGCAAGAACGGGTCCAAGACGACCCAGTCCGCAGGTTCTTGACCGGAAATCCGGCGATCAGGGTGACTGTTGACGAACCGTGGGGAATGATCTCTCATGACGGGCGGCGGCGTCCCATCCCGCACCGGACTGCCGGTAGCGGCCCTTCCCCGATGACGCCGCCGCTCGCGTTCCTCCGCCCCGTCGGGCCGTCCGCGGTCCCGTCCGCGCTCCGGAGTGAGCGCGCCCGCCTTCCGATGTCCTCATGAACGACCGGCACGTCGACCCGTCCTGGCCCGTGGCGGACTCCTGGCCTCCGCCGCCCGCCGCCCCGTCGGCGCCTCGGGACGATCAGGACGCCCCTGTCCCGTGGGACCCTCCCGAGGACGCCCGGGACGACGCTACGGACGCCGCCGCATCCCGGGCCCCCGCCTCGGAGGCCCCCGCCTGGGCGGACGTCCGCCCTCGCCGGCCCGCCGGTTCCCGGGACCTCGCCGGCGGCGGGGCGGACGAGGCGTCGCGGCGGGGCGCCGACCGTGAGCGGGCCGTCCCGTTCTGGGCGGCGCCCTCCTCGGACGTCACCGTCAGCTGGGACGTCCCCGAGGAGACGGAGCACGGACCCTCCCCGGCCCCGGAGACGGCAGGGGAGGCCGCCTCCGAGGCCGCCGACGGCGGGACGCGGCCGGAGCGCGCGCCCTCCTCCCCGGAGGGGACCGCCGACGACCGGGACGCCCGCCCGGAGCGCCCGGACGCCTCCGGTCCCGTCTCGGCGGACGCCGAGGCCGCCTCCGGAGGCGCTCCGGCTCCGTTCCGGGAGGCCGCCGCGCCGGCGGGTTCGTCGCCGGGCCCCTCACCGGACGTCGCCGCGGAGCCCGCGGAGTCCACGGGGCCCGCCCGGCCCGGACGCACGCCCCCTCCGGCCGGGGGCCCGCTCGACGAGGCGGGCGCGGTCGGCGCGACCGCCGGCGGCGGCCGGTCTCGCCGTCGGCGTCGTCCCGCCCGGGACGATCGCCGGTCGCGCCGCGACCCGGCCGAGGACCCCGCCCCGGGGGAGGGGGCGGCGCGGGAGATCTGCCTGCGCCTGCTGGCGGCGGCGCCGCGGACTCGGGCGCAACTGGCGGACGCGCTGCGGCGCAAAGGGGTTCCCGACGAGACGGCGGAGCGGGTGCTGGGGCGGCTCTCGGAGGTCGGGCTGATCGACGACGAGGCGTTCGCCCGGGCCTGGGTGCAGTCCCGCCATGTCGGGCGCGGGCTGGCGCGGCGGGCGTTGGCCACCGAGCTGCGCCGGCGCGGCGTCGCCGACGAGACGATCGACGAGGCGGTCGAGACCCTGGATCCCGAGCAGGAGGAGCGCACCGCCCGGGAGCTGGTCGCCCGCAGGCTGCCCGGCACCCGCGCGCTGCCTCTCGACAAGCGCATGCGCCGGCTGATCGGCATGCTCGCCCGCAAGGGCTATTCCCCCGGCCTGTGCTATCGGGTGGTCAAGGAGGCGCTCGAGGCGGAAGGCGACGAGCTCGACGGCTGGGAGCCGCCGGACCTCGACGACTGACGTCCCCGGACCCGTGATCGGCCCGGGTCTCCGACCGGCCCGGGCTCGTGCCCCGGGACCCCGGCCCGGACCCTGAGCGACCCGGACCCTGTGCGGGCGGGGCGCGGCGCCCGGGCCGCGTTCTCGGTCCGCCCGCTGGTCACGGACGGTGTGCGACACGCCGAGGATTACTGGGATTTCTCCCTCTTGTCGACTTCATCGATGAGTGCGAAGAAGTGGGATGAAGTCGTGATTCTCGATGAGGGTGGATGGTAAGCAAGTCCTCACGTCTGCGTACGGTTAGTCCGGAATGCCCTGGGTTTGCTTGCTCATTACCTGATAGCCGCTTACCGTTACGGCAGTGAGGAGTTACTCCGCGCACTGCGGATTGCCATACGACCCTGCGGGGTCGAACACCTGAGAGGTGGACGGGCGCGTTGCGGGTCGGCCGTCGCTTGCGGCGGCGCCGGGGCTTTCCCGCCCGGGCGTGGTGACGGCCCGTGTTCGGCCTGGCGCATGGGCGTCCGGCGGTCTTCGGGGTGCGGGTGAGTCCTCGCACCGCAGGCTCTCCACATCGCGTGGAGCCCGCACCGAGACGAGCCGGCCCGGGGGGAGGCCCCCGGCACCCCTGGAAGGGTCTGCGCCATGGTGAGCGTCCTGCTGGGTGCCGCATTGCTGGTGACCCTGGTCGCTCTGGTCATCGTGCTGCGCCGCCCCACCGGTCCGCCGGCTCCCACCGAGGACGAGCTCGCCGCGGTGCGGCGGGAGGCCGAGCAGATCCGCGCGCAGGCCCGGGCCCAGGCCCAGGAGGTGCTGCACAAGGCGGAGGGCCAGGCGCAGCGGCTCCTTGAGACCACCCGCGCCGACCTGGAGAACGAGGCCAAGGCGCTCAAGCGGGAGCTGCGCACCCTCCGGGAGGACCTGGAGCGCCGCGAGAACCGGCTGGCCGAACGCGAACGGCGACTGGACGCCGAGGCGCGCCGGCTGGAGGAGCGCGGGCGGCGGCTGTCGGAGACCCGACGCGAGCTCGAGGAGCGGAAGGCCGAACTGGACCGCCTGGACGAGGATCGGCGGCGGGTGCTGGAGCAGGCCGCCGGGCTGACCGCCGAGCAGGCCCGTAGCGAACTGGTCGCCATGATCGAGAACCAGGCCAAGCGCGAGGCCGCCCTGATCACCCGGGAGATCGAAAGCGCCGCCCGGGCCGAGGGGGAGAAGCGCGCCCGCAAGATCGTGACCCTGGCGATCCAGCGGGTGGCCAGCGAACAGACCGCCGAGTCGGTGGTCTCGGTGCTGCACCTGCCCAACGACGAGATGAAGGGCCGGATCATCGGCCGCGAAGGCCGCAACATCCGGGCGTTCGAGACCACCACCGGGGTCAACCTGATCATCGACGACACCCCCGAGGCGGTGCTGCTGAGCTGTTTCGATCCGGTGCGCCGGGAGGTCGGCCGGCTCACCCTGGAGAAGCTGGTGATGGACGGCCGCATCCACCCCCAGCGCATCGAGGAGGTCTACGAGCGCAGCAAGGCCGACGTCGAGCGGCTGTGCATCCGGGCCGGCGAGGACGCGCTGGTGGAGCTCGGCATCACCGACATGCATCCCGAGCTGATCGCCCTGCTCGGCCAGTTGCGCTACCGCACCTCCTACGGGCAGAACGTCCTCAAGCACCTCATCGAGTCCGCGCACATCGCCGGGATCATGGCCGCCGAGCTCCGTCTCCCGGTCGAGCTGGCCAAGCGCTGCGCCCTCCTGCACGACATCGGGAAGGCCCTGACCCACGAGGTGGAGGGCAGCCACGCCCTGATCGGTGCCGAGATCGCCCGCCGTTACGGCGAG
>NZ_RRYT01000040.1 GCF_006363815.1 Thermomonospora catenispora | reverse complement strand
GCCCGGCCGGGCGTGCCCGCCGCCGGCGGCCCGCGCGGGCGCCCGCCGCCGCGGGACCGGCGCACGAGGCGTCCGCGGGCGGTCGGGATCGGTGAGCCGCGGCGAGCGGGGTCAGCCGCCGGGGAGTTCGCCGAGGGCGACCTCCACGGTCCGTTCCTCGCCGCCGCCCGAGCGGACGGTGACCTTGGCGACGTCCCCGGGCTTGAGACCGGCCAGCACCTGCGACAGGGCGGCCTGGGTCGGGGTGGGGACGCCGTTGACGGCCGTGATCACATCGCCGGGCCCGACGCCTCCCCGCTCGGCGCCGCCGCCCCGCTCGACGGAGACCACGCCCACCCCGGCCGGCTCGCCGGTGCGCAGATCCACGACGGTGCGGACGGTGACCCCGAGGGCGGCGCGGCCCGAGTCGGTGACCCGGCCGGACCGGATGAGCTGGGGCACGATCCGCTTGACGGTGTCGCTGGGCGTGGCGAACCCGATCCCCGGAGCCGCACCGCCCTCCGGGCCGCGGGCGGCCGCGGTCGGAATGCCGATCACCCGGCCGTCCAGCGTGACCAGCGCGCCGCCGCTGTTGCCGGGATTGATCGCCGCGCTGGTCTGCAGCGCGTCGGCGATCGTGGAACCGGGGAAGTCGCCCTCGGCGGCGGTGGTGACGCTGCGGCCGGTCGCCGACACGATGCCCTGGGTCACGCTTCCGGAGAGGCCCAGCGGGTTGCCCAGGGCCAGCACGATCTGCCCGACCTGCACCTTGGCGGAGTCCCCGAACGCGGCCGGGGGCAGGCCGCCGCCGTCCACCTTGACCACCGCCAGGTCGTCGGGGACGAAGGCGCCCACCACCGTGCCGGGGCGGGCCGGGCCGCCGTCGGCCGGGGTCACCTCGACCCGCCGGCTTCCTGCGACCACATGGGCGTTGGTGACGATGTGACCGGCGGCGTCGTACACCACCCCGGACCCCTCGCCGTCGTCGGTCCCGATCTGCACCACCGACGGCAGCACCTGCCGGATCACCCGCTGGTACTGCTCCTGCACCCGGGCCGCGTCCTGCGCCACGGACAGGGTCGTGGCGCGGGACGCGCCCGCCCGTCCTCCCGGATCCTCGTGCTGCGTGCATCCGGCCGCCGCGCCGAGCCCCAGCGACAGCGCCAGGACCGCCGCCGGCGCGCCGTGGAATCCTCTGCTCATCGCGCACCTCCTGACCGCTCGTCCCGACTCATCCCCGTCGGGCGCGGTTCAACCGGCGGCGTCCCCGGGCGTGCGGCAACGATCCTCGACTGCGGGTTACACGTCGTTTACCTGCGAATTGTTAGAAAAGTTCCAGCAGGGCCGAATCGATCCGATCGGGGGATCATGGACGCCGTCACACTTTCGGAGCTGCGTAAACCGCGCCCGTACCCGGCCGTCTCGGTGCTGCTGTCGGTGCACCGCGGGGGGTCGGACGGACGCCCCGATCCCGACCGGCTGCGCGACCTGCTCGCTCAGGCCCGTCGTCGGCTCGAGGAGGACCCGCGGGTGCCGCCCGCCCTGGCGGAGGAGGTGATGGGCGGGCTGCGGCAGGCCGCCGACCGCGTCGATCTCGAGCGCGCCCGCGAGGGCGTGGCGCTGTACGCCGCCCCCGACGGGGAGCGCCACGCGTTCGTCCTCGACCAGCCGCCGGCGGAGGAGCGCGTCGTCGTCGACCACACCTTCGCCACCCGCGACCTCATCGCCGCCCACACCCGCACCACCCGGTACTGGCTGCTGACGCTGGCCGACCGCGCCCGGCTGTGGGACGGCCGGGCCGACGGGCTCACCGAGGTCCTCGACGGGCCGTTCCCCATGACCCGCCCCCCGGGCGAGGGGGAGGGCTTCCACCGGGCCGTCGCCGCGGCGCTGGGCGCCGTGACCGGACGCGACCCGCGTCCGGTCGTCGTGGCGGGCACCACCCCCGACCAGGCGCGTTTCGAGGCCGCCGCCCACGGGTCGATCATCCTGGCCGGGCGCATCGACGGCGACCGCTCCGACGCCGGCGCCGACGAGCTGGCCGAGCTGGCCCGTCCGGTGCTGGCCGCCTACGAGGACCTGCGCGAGGTCGCCGTGCTCACCGAGCTGGAGGCCGCCCGGAGCCTGCGCCGCTACGCCTGCGGCCTGACCGATGTCGCCCGGCTCGCCGAGGAGGGCCGGGGCGCCCACCTGGTGGTGGAACGCGGCTACTGCGCGCCCGCCGTCCGGTCCCCTCGAGGCGACCTGATCCCGGTGGACGGGCGCCGGCCGCCCGGCGACGTCGTCGACGACGCCGTGGACCGCGTCATCGAGACCGTCCTGGAGTACGGCGGGGAGGTCACCTTGGTCTCCGACGGCTTCCTGGTCGACCACGACCGCATCGCCCTGGTCGTCCGCTACTGAGCGCCGCCGCCCGCCTCGCCTCCCGGCCGGACGGGCGAGACGGGCGGGATCAGCCGCTGCCGAGCCACTCGACGGCCACGTCGCCCAGGACCGAGCGCACGGCGAGGATGGCCGCGGCGAGGGTCAGGACGGGGCCGACCACCCAGCGTTCGACCTTGCCGTCGGTGCGCGGCACCAGCGGGATGTCCAGACGCCACTTGACGGGCCAGAAGATCGGGCAGCCCCGGGGCGTCAGGCAGTCGCCGGCGATGTGCGCCAGGCACCCCAACGTCACCGCGTATCCGGCGAAGCTCATGTCCAGGGTGCTCATCCACCAGACCGCCAGCGCCGCCACCGCGCAGTCGGCGACCGACGACCAGACCTCGTGCTTTTCGAAGTCCAGCCCGATCCCGCGCAGGCCGAACCCGACGGTGATGAACAGCGCCACCCACCACAGGTACTCCACATGGGTGGCCAGCAGGTCCATCACCAGCCCCGCCGCCAGCGCGAACAGGATCGAGTGGGTGGCCTGCCGGTGCCCGCCGGAGACCTTGCCGACCCACTTGCACAGGGACTTGGTGACCGGCCCGATCGTGTTGGCGATCCGCCCGTTGTGGTGGTCGATGTCGGGCAGCAGCGCCGCGCCCGCGCAGACCACCGCCCCCGCCGCCACCTGGGCGGGCGACAGCGACACCGCGAAGTCGCCGAGCCAGCGCTCCTGGGACAGCGCCGGCGCCGCCGCCAGCCACACCACCGCGCCGCTGAGCGCGTGCGTTCGCCCCATCATGGGGTGCTTCCCCCCATCCCTCTCATGATCGCCATGGGCCGGACTGTAACCGGTGCGGCGCCCCGCCGGGGGCGGCGCCCGGAACCGGTCCGTTCACCTGGTTCGACGCGGTGCGGCGGCCGTGGTTCCCCCGGGGCCGTCACGGCGGGGGGTCACGGCAGGAAGACCCCGTACTCGGCCAGGTCGGCGGTCAGCGCGGGCGGCAGGCCCGCCAGCGCGGACAGCTCCTCGGCGGAGACGAACCCGCCGGTCTGCGCGCGGACCTCGACGATCCGCCGGGCCATCTCCTCGGTGACGCCCGGCAGCCGGGTCAGCGTCTGCGCCGGGGCGTGGTTGAGGTCGATCAGCCCGCCGTCGTCGTATCGGCGGGGCAGATCGGGTCGCCCGATGCCCAGCTCCTTGGCCAGTCCCGGATCCCGCTCCGCCAGCTCCCGGGCCTTGGCGCGCATCAGCCGCCGCCGACGCGCCAGCGCGATCGCCCGTTCGTTGCCCGCCAGCCCGGCCGTCCCCTCCGGGTCGAACACCCGCCGTCGCACCAGGAACGCGTGGAAGCAGCCCCCGATCATCTGGGTCAGCAGGCACGCCCCGGAGAGCCGTTCGGCGAGCGGATCGGTCTCGGCCGCCGGCAGCAGCATGACCTGGGCCGTGAACAGCCCCAGGTAGAGCACCGCGGCGATCATCAGATGGCCGCTGCGCCGCCAGATCGCCGCCCCCGCGAACACCAGCGGCGTCGCCCACCCCAGCGACAGGAACGGCAGCAGGGCCCACGTCACGCTGAGCGCCGCACGACCCGGCGGCATGGTGTCGGAGGGGACCCGCGGCTCCTGCGGCACCGGAGAGGTCATGCGTCGCGCTCCCGGGGACGAGGGGATCCGGCGCTGATCTCCTACCCGCTCGGCGTTCGGGGCAGCGGTCAGGGGAGGGTGAGGATTTCGTGACCCTCCTCGGTCACCAGGATCGTGTGCTCGAACTGCGCGGTCCGCTTGCGGTCCTTGGTCACCACCGTCCAGCCGTCCGGCCAGATGTCGTACTCGATGGTGCCCAGCGTGAGCATCGGCTCGATGGTGAACGTCATCCCCGGCTGCATGATCGTGGTGGCGGCGGGGTCGTCGTAGTGCGGCACGATCAGGCCGGAGTGGAAGGTGGTGCCGATGCCGTGCCCGGTGAAGTCGCGCACCACCCCGTACCCGAACCGGCGCGCGTACGACTCGATGACCCGACCGATCACGTTGATGGCCCGGCCCGGGGCGACCGCCCGGATGCCGCGCATCATCGCCTCGTGGGTGCGCTCCACCAGCAGCCGCGACTCCTCGTCCACCTCGCCCACCAGGAACGTGGCGTCGGTGTCGCCGTGCACCCCGTCGATGTAGGCGGTGATGTCGATGTTGACGATGTCGCCCTCGCGCAGCACCGTGTCGTCGGGGATGCCGTGGCAGATCACCTCGTTGATGGAGGTGCACAGCGACTTGGGGAAGCCGCGGTAGCCCAGGGTGGACGGGTAGGCGCCGTGGTCCAGCAGGAACTCGTGACCGATCCGGTCCAGCTCGTCGGTGGTGATGCCGGGCCGCACGTGCCTGCCGACCTCCTGCAGCGCCTGCCCGGCGATCTTGCCGGCGACCCGCATCCGTTCGATGATCTCGGGGGACTTGACGTCCGGCTCGCCGGTCTTGGGACGTTTCTTTCCCACGTACTCCGGGCGGGGGATGTGCGGGGGTACCTTGCGCATCGGCGAGACGCGGCCTGGCCGGAGTGGGGTCGTCATGCCACTGGAGTGTAGTTGCCCCGATGCGGGCACGACTGAAGGCGTCGGGCGAGGTTCGGGAGGTGTTCGGTGAAGCTCTCCGCCGACGAGTGGTGGTTCTGCCTCAAGCACCTGCGGGTGGAGCACGGCGCGGGCTGCCCCGACAAGGACCGGATGGGCCCGTACGCCACCGAGGCCGAGGCCGCTGGCGCCCTGGACCGGGCCCGCGCCCGCAACGAGGCCTGGGACGCCCAGGACGAGGAGGACTGACGGCCGGGCGGCGAGGCGCGGCGGGACCGCCCGCCCGTCGCCGGGGCCTTCGGCGGACGGTCAGTCCGGGACGACCGGGCCGCTGATCCGCTCCAGCACCCGCGCCAGCCGCTCGCGCAGTCCGCGGCGCCGCTCCGGCGCCGCCCCCGCCGCGGCGCTGACCAGGTGCTGGGCGCCGTCGAAGGACAGCAGCCGGTCCTGCGGCGGGACGGTCAGCGCCTCGTGGGCCAGCCCCTCCAGGTCGCGGTCGCCGCCGTCGAGGGCGAGGATCGTCGCGCCGCCGCGCCGCGCGTCGTCGACCCGCTCCAACAGCGGCGCCGGGGCGGCGTCCTCGGCGACCACGAACAGCGTCTCGCCGCGTCCGGCCCGCTCCAGACGTTCCAGCCCGATCCGCAGGTGCGGCGGGGCCTGCGGCGGCGGGGACCAGCGCACCAGGGTGGGGGAGAGCTCGGGGATGCGGTTGAGGCGGCTCTCGTCGTCCAGGTGCGCCGCCAGGTGCCAGGGGTCCTCGGAGGGGGTGCCCACCAGCAGCAGCTTCCCGGGCGCGCGCGTCGAGGTGCGCAGCGCCCGGGCGAACTCCCCGGTCCGTTCCAGCCAGCCGGTGGCGGCCAGCACTTCGCGCAGCATCGCGACCTGATCGGCGTCCACGGCCCCATGGTGCCGCAGCGCGTCGGCGAGGAGGGGGCGAACGGGAGGGTCCGCCCGCTCGCCGCCGAGGGCGAACTGGGAGGATCGACCCATGAGCGAGCAGAAGACGCCCCATGACCTTCCGGACGTCAGCGGTCTGTCCCTGGGCATCCTGGGCGGCACCGGCGATCAGGGGAAGGGACTGGCCCGCCGTTTCGCGATGGCCGGCCATCCGGTGATCATCGGCTCCCGCAGCGCCGAACGCGCCGAGCGGGCCGCGGCCGAGCTGGGCCTGTCGATCCGCGGCGCGGAGAACGCGGTGGCCGCCGCGGAGTCCGACGTGGTGATCGTGGCGGTGCCGTGGGAGGGGCACAAGGCCACCTTGGAGTCGCTGCGCGCCGAGCTGGCCGGGAAGATCGTGGTCGACTGCGTGAACCCCTTGGGCTTCGACAAGCGGGGCGCGTTCGCGTTGGAGGTCGAGGAGGGCAGCGCGGCCGAGCAGGCCGCGGCGGTGCTCCCCGAGAGCCGGGTGGTCGCCGCGTTCCACCACGTCTCGGCCAAGCTGCTGCTGGATCCCGACGTGGACGAGATGGAACTGGACGTGCTCGTGCTGGGCGACGACCGGGAGGCCACCGACACGGTGCAGGCGCTGGCGGGCCGGATCGGGGGGATGCGCGGCGTCTACGGCGGCCGGTTGCGCAACGCCCGCCAGGTCGAGGCGTTCACCGCCAACCTGATCTCCATCAACCGCCGTTACAAGGCCCACGCCGGGCTGCGCATCACCGACGTGTGAGAAGGACGTGCGGGAGGGGCGGCCCCGGTTCCCGGGCCGCCCGCCCGGCGCGGGGCGGGACGACGCCCGCCCCGCGCCGGACGCCGGCGCCGGCGTCGACATTCGGCGCCGGATCCGGCCGGTTCAGCGGTAGGAGTGCTCGGGGCCGGGGAAGGCGCCGTTGACGACCTCCTCGGCGAAGGCGCGGGCGGCGTCGCCGAGCACGGTCGCCACGTCGGCGAACTTCTTGACGAACTTGGCGGTGCGCGGGGTCAGCCCGGCCATGTCCTGCCAGACCAGCACCTGCGCGTCGCAGGCGTCGCCGGCGCCGATGCCGATCGTGGGGATGGACAGCGAGGCGGTGATGCGGGCGGCCAGCTCGGCGGGCACGCACTCCAGCACCACCGAGAACGCCCCGGCCGCCTCCAGGGCCTTGGCGTCGGCCACCAGCTCCTCGCCGGCCTCGCCGCGCCCCTGCACCCGGTAACCGCCCAGGACGTTCACCGACTGCGGAGTGAGCCCGAGATGGCCCATCACCGGGATGCCGGCCGCCACCATCGCCTCGACCTGGGGCAGCACCCGGCGGCCGCCCTCCAGCTTGACGGCGTGCGCGCCGGTCTCCTTCAGGAAGCGCATCGCGGTGGCCAGCCCGTCGGCGACGCCGGTCTGATACGAGCCGAACGGCAGGTCGGCCACCACCATCGCCCGCTTGGACCCGCGGACGACCGCGGCGGTCAGCGGGATCAGATCCTCGACGGTGATCGGAATGGTGGAGTCGTAGCCGTACACGACCATGGCGGCCGAGTCGCCGACCAGCAGGACGGGGATGCCGGCCTCGTCGAACACTCGGGCGGTCATCGCGTCGTAGGCGGTCAGCATGGGCCATTTCTCGCCGCGCTGCTTGGCGGCCGCGATGTCGCGCACGGTC
Organism: Thermomonospora catenispora; assembly: GCF_006363815.1. Taxonomy (GTDB): domain Bacteria; phylum Actinomycetota; class Actinomycetes; order Streptosporangiales; family Streptosporangiaceae; genus Thermomonospora; species Thermomonospora catenispora. Next base: position 30,180 of record NZ_RRYT01000040.1, on the reverse strand, counting down.
ACCCTGCGGTCACCGGCCCTGCCGCCGTACAGGGCGTCGGTGCGGGGGGCGGTACTGGGGGCAGCAGAAGACATGGATGTGAACCTCCAGTCTCGAGGCGCCACGGTGGCGTACCCGGACGGAACCGATGATCCCACGATCAAAACGGATTCGGTACCTAGGACATTCCTTGGAGATCCGTGGTGGAAACATCGGGAATAACGAAACGCTCCCGTAGCGTATCGTTGGTGAGGAATCTCGCTTGATCGTGACAAACCTTCCCGGGAGTCTCCGGGAGATCTTCCGGGAACCCGTCGAGGAGCATCGTGCCGCCACACCCGTCCACCGAGCACACCGGCCACCCGCGCCGCTGGGCGATTCTCGGCGTCCTGGTCTTCAGCCTGCTGGTGGTCGTCCTGGACAACACCATCCTCAACGTCGCCCTGCGCACCATCGCCGATCCGCGGCGCGGACTGGGCGCCACCCAGAGCGAGCTGGAGTGGTCGATCAACTCCTACACGCTGGTGTTCGCCGGACTGCTGTTCACCTTCGGAGTGATCGGCGACCGGCTGGGCCGCAAACGGGTGCTGATCGCCGGAATGGCGGTCTTCGGGCTGTCCTCGCTGGCCTCGGCGTACGCCCAGACCCCCGAACAGCTCATCGCGGCGCGGGCGCTGATGGGCCTGGGCGGCGCGGCGATCATGCCGCAGACCCTGTCGATCATCACCAACGTGTTCGACCCCCGCGAACGCGGCCGCGCCATCGGCGTCTGGTCCGGCGCGGTCGGGCTGGCCGTGGCGATCGGCCCGGTCACCGGCGGGCTGCTGCTGAGCCACTTCTGGTGGGGCTCGGTGTTCCTGGTCAACGTGCCGATCGTCGCCGTCGGCCTGGCCGGGATGCTGTGGCTGGTGCCCGAGTCGCGCAACCCCGACCCCGGCCGGATCGACCCGCTCGGCGTGCTGCTGTCCATCGTCGGGCTGGTCGCCCTGTCATACGGGATCATCGAGGGCGGAGAGCGCGGCCGCTGGCTGGAGCCGGCGGTGCTCGGCCCGATCGCCGTCGGGCTGGCGGTGATCGCGCTGTTCGCCTGGCACGAGGCCCGCACCGACCACCCGGCGTTCGACGTGCGGCTGTTCCGCGACCCGCGGCTGTCGGTGGCCGTCGGCTCCATCGCCTTCTGCTTCTTCGCCACCTCCGGGGTGTTCTTCTTCGGCTCGTTCTACCTGCAGTCGGTGCGCGGGCTGAGCCCGCTGCAGGCGGGGCTGATGATGCTGCCGTTCGCGGCGGCGCAGCTGATCTTCTCCCCGCGCAGCGCCCTCATGGTCCGCCGGTACGGGGCCCGCGCCGTGTGCACCACCGGGATGCTGCTGGTCACCGCGGCGATGCTGGGCTACCAGCTGTGCGATGAGAACACCCCGCTGTGGGTCTTCGGCGCGGTCGCCTTCGTCCAGGGCTCCGGCATGGCCAACGTGATGCCGCCGGCCACCGAGTCGGTGATGTCGGCGCTGCCGCGCGAGAAGGCCGGGGCCGGCTCGGCGCTCAACAACACCGCCCGTCAGGTCGCGGTCGCCATGGGCGTCGCCGTGCTGGGCTCGCTGCTCGCCTCCGTCTACCGCGGCGAGATGCGCGGCCCGTTGGACCGGCTGCCCGCCGGCGTCCCCGAGGACGTCCGGCACGTCGCCGGCGAGTCCATCGAGGGCACCCTGAGCCTGGCGGGCAGGCTCGGCCCGGCCGGGGAGGCGCTGATCGCCCCGGCGCGCGAGGCCTTCGTGCACGGCATGCACGTCGCCGCGGTCGGCTCGGCGGTCATGGCGTTCCTCGGCGCCCTGCTGGTGCTGCGCTGGATGCCGGGCAGGTCCGCGCCCGAGCCGACCGGGCCGGCGTCGCAGGCCGCCCCCGCCGAGCAGCGTTTGTGAGGGGGAGGTGACGGCGATGGCCCCCGCGGAGCCGACCGCCGCCCGCCCCGGACGGCCGCGCAGCGCCCGGGCCGACAAGGCCATCATGGAGGCCGTCCTCGACCTGCTCGCCGAGGAGGGCGGGGTGGCGGGGATCTCCATGGAGGCGGTCGCCGCCCGGGCCGGGGTCGGCAAGAGCACCGTCTACCGGCGCTGGCCGGACAAGGAACGCCTCATCGTCGCCGCGCTGGCCGCCTTGAAGGGACCGCTCCCCGAGCCGCCCGGCCGCTCGGCGCGCGAGGATCTGCTGGTACTGGCCCGGGCCATCGCCGCCGAGCACTCCGGCCGGCGCGGTCGCTGCGTGTGGAACGCCCTGGGCGGAGCCGACAAGCACCCCGAGCTGATGAACCGCTACCGGGAAGAGGTCCTCGAACCGCGCCGCGAGCTGATGCGCCGGGTGCTGCGCCGCGGCATCGCCGCCGGCGAGCTGCGCGCCGATCTGGACGTCGAGGCCGTCGTCACCGTGCTGGTCGGCGCGATGACCATGCCCGGCCGCGCCCCGGCGCCGTTCGACGACGACGTCGCCGAACGGCTGCCCGACATGGTGGTGGACGTCCTGATGCGGGGCATAGGCGTCTGACACGACCTGACCCTCGGGTCAGACCATCGGTGTGATCTTCTCCCCCCTGCGGCGGGCTATGCCCCATACTGAGCGCTGGGAAGCCGTTGCACGATCGGTGGGCAGGAGCAGAGGTGACTAAGGTGCCGCCACCCCGCACAGGGAGCGCCCAGCCGGGACCGGTGCCGGCAGCCGACTCCGATTCGCGGACCCTGGTGCTGGGCATCGACCGGTCCGGACGGGTGGTGCAGTGCGGCGGCAACGCCCCCGCGGTGCTCGGACACCGGCCCGAGGAGCTGCTCGGCCGGTTCATCGGCTCGCTGGTCGCCGACGACGCCGAGCGGGATCTGGAAGGGCTGCTGGAGGCGGTCGCCGGAGGCCAGGAGCGCACCGCCGTGCTGTCGGTGCGCCGCGCCGACGAGACCCTGACCGACGCCGTCGTCACCGCCCAGCCGCTGGTGTCCGCCGAGGCCGGGCCCGCCCCCGCCGCGCTGCTGCACATCCGGGTGGCGCTGCCCGCCGGCGAGCGGTTCCAGGACCCGGCGCGGATGCGCCGCGCGCTGCTGGACGACCCGCTCACCCGGTTCGGCGCCTCCCTGGACCTGGACCAGACCGCCAAAGGACTGGTCGACGTGGTCGTCCCGCACTTTTGCACCACCGCGACGGTGCTGGTGCTGGAGAGCCTGGTCGCCGCCGACGAGGTGCACGCCGAGTCCGGCGACGCGGTGCTGCGCCGGCTGGCCGTCACCTCCGACGACGGCAACGCCATGTGGTCGGCGACCTTCCCGCAGGGCGAGGTGCTGGTGTACCCGGAGGGCACGCCGTACCGGGAATGCCTGGACACCGCTCGGCCGGTGCATCTGCCGCAGGTCGACGCCGAGCAGGCGGCCGAGATCGCCCGGATCTGGCGGCGCCCCCCGGTGGCCGAGCTGCTCACCGGCACCTCGATGGTGCTGCTGCCGCTGATCGCCCACGGCACCCTGCTCGGTCTGCTGGTGTGCACCCGCGTCCCGGGCTATCGCCGGTTCGACCGCTACGACGTCGAGATCGGCATGGAGTTCGCCTCCCGCGCCGCCATCGTCATCGACAACGCCCGCCGGTTCAGCCGGGAGCGCGCCACCGCCCTCGCCCTGCAGCGCAGCCTGCTGCCCAACCGGCTGTCGGCGCCCTCGTCGGTGGAGGTCCGGCATCGCTACCTGCCCGGCAGCAAGCTGGTGGAGGTCGGCGGCGACTGGTACGAGTCGATCGCGCTGCCCGGCGCGCGGGTCGCCCTGATCGTCGGCGACGTGGCCGGGCATGGAGTGCGCGCCGCGGTCACCATGGGCCGGCTGCGCACCGCCCTGCACACGCTGGCCAACCTGGAGTACCCGCCGGCCGACGCGCTGCACGTGCTGCACGAGCTGATGATCGAGCTCGGCGAGCAGGAGCCGCACTTCGCCACCTGCGTGTACGCGGTGTACGACGCCGGCACCGGCACCCTGGAGATCGCCTCGGCCGGGCATCTGCCGCCGTTGCTGGTCCGGCCCGACGGCACCAACGAGTACCTGGAGGTGCCGCCAGCCCCGCCGCTGGGGGTGTCCGGCGGCGCGATCACCAGCCGGGTCTTCGAGGTCGAGGACGGCAGCGTCTTCGTCATCTACACCGACGGCCTGGTGGAGAACCGCGGCCGGGACATCGACGACGGCCTGGAGCGGCTGCGCGAGGTGTTCGGCCCCGACAGCGCCGTGCGGCCGATGGAGGAGCTGGCCAAGGCCACCCTCGGCGGCGTCTACGCCGACCACCACCGCGACGACATCGCCGTCCTCATCGCCCGGCTGCGGCGGCTGCCGGACGACCGCCGGGTCTGCTGGACGCTGCCCGCCGACCCGGCCGCGGTCAAACGCGCCCGCGGGCTGGTGCGCACCCAGCTGGACCGCTGGGAGCTGGATGAGCTGTCCTACACCACCGAGCTGCTGGCCTCGGAGCTGATCACCAACGCGCTGCGGTACGCCCCGGGGCCGATCCAGCTTCGGATGCTGCTGGAGCGCACCCTGGTCCTGGAGGTGTTGGACCGGTCCGCGGCGCTGCCCAGGCTGCGGCACGCCCACGACGACGACGAGAACGGCCGGGGCCTGCTGGTGGTCAGCCAGCTCGCGCATCGGTGGGGGAGCCGCCGCACCGCCTCCGGCAAGGTCGTGTGGTGCGAGCAGATCGTCCCCGGCGTCGACCCCGAGCCCGAGGAGCCCCCGCAGGCGTGGCCGGGTGAGAACCACCACCGCGGCTGACCGCCCGAGGCCGCCGGCGGTCGCGACGCCCGCCGCGCCGCGGCGGCGGCAGCGCCGCGCCGCCGACCACCGCCGCCAGAGGCATGGACGTCGGGGCGCGGCATCGTCATGCCGGTCGGCGACGCCGTCATCCCGACCGTCGGCAGGACGGTCGGCGGCCGGCCGTCGGCTCCGCCCAGCCCGGGGAGCGTCGACGAGGCCTCGATCTCCCGGGGCTCCTGCGGGGGAGGAGGCCGGCCTCCCCCCCGTCTGAAGGCGGGGGTCTCCTCGGCGGCGTCCGATGAACGGGGCGTGCGGGTCTGCGCACTGCCCGGGTCGTCACCAAACCGGGCTGCCGGTACGTGTCGGCGCTCTCCACCGAGCTGGAGCGGTTCCTGCCCGACGCGGGACGGTGGGATCGCTGATGGCGATCCCCACGCACGGCACGATCCTGCTGCACCCGGTCAAGCCCCCGGGGCCGGGGCGGTGCTGCCCGTGCTGGCCGAGGTCGTCGCGGACATGCACGCCGCCTCCGACGACCCGTGCTCGCCGGAGGCGTTCTGGTACGGCCCCGACCGGTCGCTGGTGAGGCTGGACCCGGCCACCCGCGCCGCGGTGGACGAGCCCCGCCCGCGCCGCCGCTTCTGGCGGCGCTAGCGCGGTCCGGCCCGGCCGCCGACCGCGCGGCGCGGCGCCTCGGGCATCGACCGTCCCGACCCGGGACGGTCGGACACGGACCGCGCCGGCGACGGTCGTCCGGGTGATCCGTGCCGGGCGCCGACCGCCCCGGCACGAGCCGTCCTGACACCGCCCGTCCCGCCCGATGCGATCGGATCGCCCCGCGGGCGCGGGCCGTCCTCAACCGGTGGAGGGCTCGCGCCAGCGGTTGGTGATGGGCAGCCGGCGGTCGCGGCCGAAGTTCTTCGGGGTGATCTTGGGGCCGGGCGGGTACTGGCGGCGCTTGTACTCGGCCCGGTCGACCAGCCGGATGACGCGTTCCACCAGGGCGGCGTCGTGACCGGCGGCGATCAGCGCGTCGCGGCCCAGATCGCGTTCGACGTAGTCGTGCAGCAGGGCGTCCAGCACCTCGTAGTCGGGCAGCGAGTCGGTGTCGAGCTGCCCGGGACGCAGCTCGGCCGACGGCGGCTTGTCGATGATCCGCTGCGGGATCGGCGGGGTCCGCCCGGCGGCCTCGGCCTGGGCGTTGCGCCACCGCGCCAGCGCCCAGACCATCGTCTTCATCACGTCCTTGATCGGGCCGAACCCGCCGGCGGAGTCGCCGTACAGGGTGGAGTAGCCGGTGGCCAGCTCGCTTTTGTTGCCGGTGGTCAGAACCAGGTGGTCCTCCTGGTTGGACAGCGCCATCCACACCACCGCCCGCACCCGGGCCTGGAGGTTCTCCTCGGCCAGCCCGGTCGGCTTCAACTGCCGCTCGAAGGCCTCCACCATGTCGTTGATCGGCACGGTGCGGGCCTGCAGGCCCTGTCTCCTGACCAGCTCCTCGGCGTCGGCGACCGAGTGGTCGGAGGAGTACCGGCTGGGCAGCAGCACCACGTGCACGTTCTCCGGGCCGATGGCGTCGGCGGCGATGGTGGCGACCAGCGCCGAGTCGATGCCGCCGGACAATCCGCAGATCACCGAGCGGAACCCGTTCTTGCGGACGTAGTCGCGCACCCCCAGCACCAGCGCCCGGTACACCTCGGCCAGGTCGTCCAGCGGTTCGGCGATCGGCGGCGGGGCGGGCTCGTAGGCGGGCACCGGGTCGGCGGAGATCACCGTGTGCTCGATCGTGATCGCGGTCCCGTCCGCCGCGTCCACCCGCCGGGAGCGGGGCGGCGTCGTGGCGGCGGGCAGCGTCAGGTCCGCCACCAGCAACCGCTCGGCGAACGGCTCGGCGCGCGCCAGCAGCCCGCCGTCCGGCCCCACGATCATCGAGTCGCCGTCGAAGACCAGCTCGTCCTGCCCGCCGATCATGTTCACGTAGGCCAGCGTGCAGCCCGCCTCCCGGGCCCGCCGGGCGACCAGCTCCAGCCGCACGTCGTCCTTGCTGCGCTCGTACGGCGATCCGTTGATCACCAGCAGCAGCCCGGCTCCGGCCGTGCGGGTCACGCCGACCGGGCCGCCGTCCTGCCACAGGTCCTCGCAGATCGCCGTGGCGACGTCGACGCCGGCCACCCGCACCACCGGCAGCCGGTCGCCGCGCACGAAGTAGCGGAACTCGTCGAACACCCCGTAGTTGGGCAGGTGGTGCTTGGCCGAGCGGGCCGCGACCCGGCCGGCGTGCAGCCAGGCCAGCGCGTTGAGCGGCGCGCCCGCCGGCTGCCCGGGCCGGGAGACGCCCAGCCGGTCCAGGTAGCCGGTCACCACCGGCAGCGCCCCCAGGCCCTCGTCGGCCAGCCGGCGCGCCGTGCGCTCCAGCGTCCGCCGGGAGGCCTCGACGAACGACGCGCGCAGCGCCAGGTCCTCCACCGGGTAGCCGGTGAGCATCATCTCGGGGAAGGCGACCAGGTGCGCGCCGGCCTCGGCGGCGCGCCGCGACCATTGCACGATCAGGTCCGCGTTCCCCTCCAGGTCGCCGACCGTGGGGTTCACCTGAGCGAGAGCCAATCGGAGCTGTGCCACGTCCCCAGGGTAGGCGGCGGAGATCACCGGCCGGGCCGTCGGGTCACGCCCTCTGCAGCGCCCGCGCGTGGGCCCGGCGGACGGCGGGCGCCAGCGCCAGCATGCCGGCCGTCGCCGCGGCGCAGATCGCTGTGCAGGTCAGCCACAGCACCGGCGCGCCGATCTCCAGCAGCCGGGTGCCGCCCAGCGGGGCCAGCAGGAACCCGCCCGACCAGGCCACCCCCCACAGCGCGCTGTAGCGGCCGCGCAGGTGCTCGGGCGCCAGGTCGGCGACCACCGCCTGGCCCACCGACGCGACGGCGATCTCGCCCAGCGTCCATACCGCCACCGCCGTCGCGTGCGCCCACAGCGTGGCGGCGACGGCGTGGAGCGCGACGCCCGTCCCCGTCAGCGCCAGCCCGACGATGACGACCCGGCTGTGATCGCGGCGCGTCAGCCAGTTGTTCACCACCGGCTGCACCAGGACGATCAGCACGCCGTTGACCGCCATCGCCAGCCCGTACGCCTGCGGCGACAGCCCGCCCTCCCGCATCGCCAACGGCAGCGTGGTGAACGCCTGCATCTGCACGAACGTGAGCGCCAACGCCACCAGCGTGTACCCGACCATGACGAGGTCGCGCAGCACGTCCCCGAATCCGCCCGGCTCGCGTTCGCCCTTGGCCCGGCGCGCCCGCGTCTCCGGCACCGCCCGCCAGATCAGCAGCCCGAACACCAGGCAGGTGGCCGCGTCCACCCAGAACAGCCACAGATAGCCGGCCCGGGCCAGCGTGCCGCCCAGCACCATCGCCACCGCGAACCCCAGGTTGACCGCCCAGAACAGCAGCCCGAACGCCCGGGGCCGCTCGTCCGGTGAGATCAGGTCGGCGACCATCGCCGAGGACGCCGGCCGGAACATGTCCAGCACCAGCCCGAGCAGCAGCGCCGACGCCATGATCGCGGGCAGCCCCTGCGCGTAGCCGAGCGCCAGCAGGCCCGTCGCGTTCAGCGTCATCGCCAGCACCAGGGTGGCCCGCCGTCCGATCCGGTCGGCCAGTGCGCCCCCGATGATCTGCGCGAACACCGATCCCAGCCCGAGCAGCGCCATCACCGTCCCGGCCTGCCCGAGGGTGAGCCCGCGCATCTCGGTCAGGTACAGCCCCAGGAACGGCTCCACCATGGTGCCGAGCCGGTTGATCAGCGTGCCCGCCCACAGCACCCAGAAGGGGCGGGGCATCCCGCCGATCCGCTTGTGCAGGAACGTCGGCAGTCGGGTGGGCTTGGCCACCTCGGTCGTCGTGGTCATGCGGTGAGTCTGGGAAGCGCCCGGGGCGTGTGCGATCCTTTTAGCAGTGGCTAAATGATCGAGTACGTTCTCACCCCGGACGATGTGGCCCGGGTGCGGTTCGCCTTCTCCCCGCTGGGGGAGATGGTGGCGAGCCTGCGGGTGCTGGCCGACCCGGCCCGGCACGCGCTGCACCTGCCGTGGGTGCGCCGCGTCCGGCCGCGTCTGCGGGGCCTGCGGCTGGATCCGCTGCGGGCGCTGGTGGGCCCGACGGGGTACATCCCCGACTTCCTCACGCCGCCGCCGCGGACCCCGCTGCCGGATCTGGCCGATGAGCTGGCCGCTCTCCGGGCCACCGCCCCCGAGCGGGTCGCCGAGGAGATCGCCTGGCTGGAGGCCGACCCGAGGGCGTCGCGGCACGAGCGTGAGCGGACCGCCCCGCTGCGGCGCGAACTGGCCGCCGATCCGCGGCGGACGCTCGCCCTGCTGACCGATCTGCTGGCCGCCTACTGGGAGGCCGCGCTGGAGCCGCACTGGCCGCGGGTGCGCGACCTGCTGGAGGCCGACGTGCTGCGCCGGACGCGGGCGCTGGCCGAGCGCGGCACCGAGGGCCTGTTCGCCGACCTGCACCAGCGGGTGCGCTGGGACGGTGAACGGCTCCGGGTGAACGTCGCCTACACCGAACGGGCCGTGCTGGGCGGCCAGGGGATGCTGCTGGTGCCCAGCGCGTTCGCCTGGCCGGACGTCCTGGCGATGCTCCCGCCCTACCAGCCGCAGCTGGTCTATCCGCCGTACGCGGTGGCCACCCTGTGGGAGACGGCCTCCGCCGCCCCTCCCGACGCGCTGGCGGCCCTGCTCGGCCGGGGCCGGGCCGCCGTGCTGACCGGTCTGCGGTCCCCGTCCTCGACCACCGAGCTGGCCCGGCGGCTCGGCGTCACCCCCGGCGCGGTCAGCCAGCACCTGGCCGTGCTGCGCGACTGCGGCCTGGTCGCCGGCCGCCGGATGGGCCGCCACGTCCTCTACGTCCGCACCCCGCTGGGGGACGCGCTCGCGGGCCGGTCGGAGGCCGCCACGTCGTAGCCGCTCCTTTGCGGACGGCCTCGGGACCGACCCCGCCGGCGCGACGTCCGCCGACGGCGCGGGTGTCAGCGCGGCCCGGTGATGGGGTCGTCGAGGCGGGAGCCGAGGCCGGTGGCCGGGCGGCTCGGCGGGACGACGGGGGAGCCGGCGGCCGGCAGCGTGTAACGACCGGTCTCGGTGAGCCAGTCCAGATGCGCGCGAGGCGCGGCCAGCAGGGTGCGGACGACCGCGGCGGCGTCCCGCCGGCCCTCCTGGCCGATCCGCAGCCGATCCAGCTCCGCGGCCAGGGCGCGGGCCGACTTGCGGACCTGCGGGGCGCGTTGCGCGATCAGGTCCACCACCCGCCGGGCGGCCTCCGCCGGCTCCAGCCGGTGGACCTCGCCGATCACCGCCACGTAGTTGCCCACCGGGAGCGGGGCGCCGGGCCGGCTCTCCTTGGGGTAGGAGATCACGTCGTTCACCCAGGTGATCATGTCGGCGGTGCTCTCGATCAGCGCCTTCCAGGACGGCGTGGCCGCCAGCCCGGCGTCCAGCGTCACCCCCAGCACCGGTTCCACCAGGTCGAACAGGAACGGCGCGGCGGTCCGGCGGCGCAGCCCGGGGAACTCCTCCAGGGTCGGCATCCGGCCGGTGCGGCGGTCCACGGCCTCCTCGGCGCAACCCGCCCGGTGCTCCTCCATGTGCCGCAGGAAGCGCCGCCGCCACTGCGGATCGGTGCCCGGAACCGTCTGGCGCCACAGCTCGGCCAGCGCGATCTCCAGCGGGCGCGCCTCCGGCTTGGCGTGCCCGCGGCGCAGCGTCCCCAGCAGGTCGGCGTACAGGCCGTGCACGGCGGTGGCCGAGTTGCCCACCGAGGTGTCGTCGATCGCGTCGTCGAGGGCGTAGGTCCAGATCAGCCAGCGGGCGAACAGCTCCACCCGGTCGGCGGGCGCCTGCGGGAAGATCCGGCCCGCCAGCCGGTCGAGCCGCGCCCGTCCCAGGGGGGAGGAGCCCGGGTCGCCGGTCACCAGCCCCCGGAGGCGGGCCCACTCGTCGGCCCGCGCGCCGATCGCGCGGGCGTCGGGGTGCATGCTCGAGCGGGTGGCGAGCGCGGCCACCCGGTCGGCGAGCGAGAGTACAAGTGCGGCGTCCACGGCACGACCAGGCTAAAGATCACGCCTCTCGACCGTCCCCCATCGCCACGTCAAGAGTTCGGCAACGCCGGCCGACCGGGCCCGGCCGCGACCCCGTTTCCTCTGGTTTCGGAGGTGTCGGGAAGTTTGCTGAGGGCAGACCGCTTCCAGCGGGTCTGTAACGCCGCAGTAATGCCCGCAGGGCATACTGGCTAGACGGTGAGGTGTCGGCGCGCTGGAGCACCGGGGACCATTCCGATACGAGGGTACCGGGGTGCGCTCCCTCGCAGAGCGGCCGGCCGGCCGATAGTCACGACAGTCGGGTACCAGAGGCGATCGAGGGAGAAGACCTTGGACCGTCAGCAGGAGTTCGTGCTCCGCACGCTGGAGGAGCGCGACATCCGCTTCATCCGGCTGTGGTTCACCGATGTGCTCGGTTTCCTCAAGTCGGTCGCGGTGGCGCCCGCCGAGCTCGAGGGCGCCTTCACCGAGGGCATCGGGTTCGACGGCTCGGCCATCGAGGGCTTCGCCCGGGTCCACGAGGCGGACATGATCGCCAAGCCGGATCCGGCGACCTTCCAGGTGCTGCCCTGGCGCTCGGAGTCCCCGGGCACCGCCCGGATGTTCTGCGACATCCTGATGCCGGACGGCACGCCCAGCTTCGCCGACCCCCGGTACGTGCTCAAGCGCGCCCTGAGCAAGGCCGCCGACCTGGGCTTCACCTTCTACACCCACCCGGAGATCGAGTTCTTCCTGCTGAAGAACATCCCCGAGGACGGCAGCGAGCCCGAGCCGGTGGACGCCGGCGGCTATTTCGACCACACCCCGCACAGCACCGCCCACGACTTCCGGCGCAACGCGATCATGATGCTGGAGGCGATGGGCATCTCGGTGGAGTTCAGCCACCACGAGGGCGCCCCGGGGCAGCAGGAGATCGACCTGCGGTACGCCGACGCGCTGACCACCGCCGACAACATCATGACGTTCCGGCTGGTGATGAAGGAGGTCGCCCTCGAACAGGGGGTGTGGGCCTCCTTCATGCCCAAGCCGTTCACCGACCATCCCGGCTCGGGCATGCACACCCACATGTCGCTGTTCGAGGGCGACCGCAACGCCTTCTATGAGCCGGGCGCCGAATACCAGCTGTCGAAGGTGGCGCGGGCCTTCATCGCCGGCCTGCTGCGGCACGCCGCCGAGATCACCGCCGTCACCAACCAGTTCGTCAACTCCTACAAGCGGCTGTGGGGCGGCGTGGGCGCCTCCGCGGGCGCCGGCGGCGAGGCCCCCTCCTACATCTGCTGGGGCCACAACAACCGCTCGGCGCTGGTGCGGGTTCCGATGTACAAGCCCCAGAAGGGCCACTCCACCCGGATCGAGTTCCGGGCCGTGGACTCGGCCTGCAACCCCTACCTGGCGTTCGCGGCCATCCTCGGCGCCGGCCTCAAGGGCATCGAGGAGGGGTACGAGCTGCCTCCGGGCGCCGAGGACGACGTGTGGGCGCTGACCCCGGCCGAGCGGCGGGCGCTGGGCATCAAGCCGCTGCCGCAGAGCCTGGACGAGGCCATCGCGGCGATGGAGCAGAGCGAGCTGATGGCCGAGGTGCTCGGCGAGCACGTGTTCGACTTCTTCCTGCGCAACAAGCGCGCCGAGTGGGAGGAGTACCGGCGCCACGTCACCGCGTTCGAACGCAAGCGCTACATCGCGGTGCTGTGAGACGCGACGCCGAGGGGAAAAGGCACCGTGAGAACGGACGGCCGGTGACGATGAAGGGGGAAAAGGCCGAGACCGGGCGGCCTTGACGGAAGAGAAATTCCACCGTGGTCCGGTTTTCTCACCGCCGGCGCGTCGCCCGGTTACGGTTGACCCGTGAGCGAGTCGTGGATCTCTGACCGCCGCCCCTCCTTCACCGGCCGGCTGGCCCGGCTCGGTTTCACCGACGCGAGCCGGGCCGAGCGTCTGCTGGCCGACGGCGCCGCCGACGGGATATCGATCGACGACGCCATGCTGGAATCGCTCGGCGCCGCCGCCGACCCCGATCTGGCGCTGCACGGGCTGCTCACCCTGCTGGGGCGGCTGGACGGGCCCGCCCGGGCCGAGCTGGCCGCCGACAAGGGAGCGCGGCGGCGGCTGCCCGCGGTGCTCGGCGTCTCCTCCGCGTTCGCCGACCATCTGGCCCGGCACCCCGACGACTGGCGGATGCTCGGCGGGGAGGGGGCGGACCGACGTCCCGACCCGCGGCGGCTCCGCGAGGACCTGCTGCGGGCGGTCGGCGCCGATCCGGACGATCCCGAGCCGCGCGCCCGCGACGCCTCCACCGACACCCTGGTGGCGCTGCGCGTCGCCTACCGCCGGCACCTGCTGCACCTGGCCGGACGCGACCTGACCGGGGGCGTCGACGTCGACGAGGTCTCCGCCGAGCTGGCCGACCTGGCCGCCGCCGCGCTGGAGGCGGGACTGGCCGTGGCCCGCACCGAGGTCCCCGAGGCCGACCTGTGCCGGCTGGCGGTCATCGGCATGGGCAAGTGCGGCGCACGCGAGCTCAACTACGTCAGCGACGTCGACGTGATCTTCGTGGCCGAGCCCAGGCCGGGGACGCCCGAGACCGAGGGGCTGCGCGCCGCGACCCGCCTGGCCTCCGCCCTCATCCGCGCCTGCTCGGCCAGCACCCCCGAGGGCGCGCTGTGGGAGGTCGACGCAGCCCTGCGCCCCGAGGGCAAGGCCGGCCCGCTGGCGCGGACCCTGGCCAGCCATCGCGCCTACTACGAGCGCTGGGCCAAGACCTGGGAGTTCCAGGCCCTGCTGAAGGCCCGCCCGGTCGCCGGGGACCTCGCCCTCGGCGAGGAGTACCTGAACGTCATCGGCCCGATGGTGTGGAGGGCCGCGGCGGGGGAGACCTTCGTCGAGGACGTGCAGGCCATGCGGCAGCGCATGGAGAGCCACCTGCACCGGCAGACCGCGGAGGCCGACCGGCAGCTCAAGCTCGGCCCCGGCGGGCTGCGGGACGTGGAGTTCGCCGTCCAGCTCCTGCAGCTGGTGCACGGCCGCGCCGACGAGACCCTGCGCAGCCCCAACACCATGGAGGCGCTGGCCGCGCTGTCCCGGGGCGGCTACGTCGGCCGGGAGGACGCGGCGAACCTGGCCTCGGCGTACCGCTTCCTGCGCCGCACGGAGCATCTGCTGCAGCTGCACCGGCTGCGCCGCACCCACACCGTCCCCGACGACCCCCGCGCCCTGCGGCGGCTCGGCCGGGCGCTGGGGCTGCGCACCGACCCCGAGGGGGAGTTCACCACGGCGTGGCGGCGGCACGCCCGCACCGTGCGCACCATCCACGAGAAGCTGTTCTACCGGCCGCTGCTGCGCGCGGTCGCGCGGCTGCCCGAAGAGGAGGCCCGCCTCACCCCCGAGGCCGCCCGCGCCCGGCTCGTCGCGCTCGGCTTCCAGGACCCCGCCGGAGCGCTGCGGCACATCCAGGCCCTCACCTCCGGGGTGTCCCGGCGGGCGGCGATCCAGCGCACCCTGCTGCCGGTGATGCTCGGCTGGTTCGCCGACGGCCCCGATCCCGACGCCGGGCTGCTGGGCTTCCGGCAGGTCAGCGACGCGCTCGGCACCACCCCCTGGTATCTGCGGCTGCTGCGCGACGAGGTCATCGTGGCCGAACGGATGGCCCGGGTGCTGTCGGCCAGCCGGTACGCCACCGACCTGCTGCTGCGCGCCCCCGAAGCGGTCGCGATGCTGGCCGCCGACGCGGACCTGACGCCCCGCCCCCGACAGACGCTGCTGTCGGAGGCGCTGGCCGCGGTGCGCCGCCGCGAGGACGCCGGACTGGGCGCCGAGGAGTCCGCCGAGGACGCCGTCGCCGCGGTCCGCGGGCTGCGCCGCCGCGAGCTATTCCGGCTCAGCGTCGGCGACCTGCTCGGCATGACCGACGTGCGGACCGTGGGAGAGGCGCTCACCGACATCGCCTCGGTCACCATCGAGGCCGCCCTGCAGGCCGCCGTCAACAAGATCGAGATGGAGCGCCGCGGCCCGCTGCCCACCCGCATCGCCGTGATCGCCATGGGGCGGATGGGCGGTCGCGAACTCGGCTACGGCAGCGACGCCGACGTGATGTTCGTGCACGACCCGCTGCCCGGCGCCGACGAGCAGGACGCGCAGGGCGCCGCGCACGCCGTCGCCGAGGAGCTGCGTCGCCTGCTGGCCCGGCCCGCCCCCGACCCGCCGCTGCAGATCGACCCCAACCTGCGCCCCGAGGGCAGGCAGGGGCCGCTGGTGCGCACCCTGGCCTCCTACGCCGCCTACTACGCGCGCTGGTCGGCGCCCTGGGAGAGCCAGGCGCTGCTGCGCGCCGACCCGATCATCGGCGATCCGGAGCTGTGCCACCGGTTCCGCGCGCTGATCGACCCGATCCGCTGGCCCCGCGACGGCATCGACGAGGCGGCGCTGCGCCAGATCCGCCGCCTCAAGGCGCGGATGGAGTCCGAGCGGCTGCCCCGCGGGGTGGACCGCCGGCTGCACACCAAGCTGGGCCCCGGCGGCCTGTCGGACGTGGAGTGGGTCGCCCAGCTGCTGCAGCTCCGGCACGCCCACGAGATCGCCGGGCTGCGCACCACCCGCACCCTGGCCGCCCTCGACGCGGCGGTGGAGGCGGGCCTGCTGGAGGAGGCCGACGGGCGGGTGCTGTCGGAGGCCTGGCAGCTGGCCACCCGGATCCGCAACACGATGATGCTGGTGCGCGGCCGGGCCTCCGATCTGCTGCCCACCGACCACCATCGGGAACGGTCCGCCGTCACCGCCATCCTCGGCTACGCCGGCACCGGAGAGCTGCTGGAGGACTACCGCCGGCACACCCGCCGCGCCCGTCGGGTGGTGGAACGGGTCTTCTACGGCGAGCAGTGACGCGGTCCCGGCCCGGAGGCGGCGGGGCACCGCGGACGACCTCGGCGGCGCTCAGGCGGTGCTGCGCCGCATCTGGAAGACCACGGCCATCGTCCGGAGCGTCCCGGGGCTGACCGCGTACCCGATCGCGAGCACCGCCGCCCCGCCGACCGCGTCCAGGATGAAGTGGTTGGCCGTGCCCATGATCACCAGCACGGTGACGGTCGGGTAGGCCAGGGCCAGCGCCCGCACCCAGCGCCGCTCCGCCACGGTGAAGATCGCGATCCCGCACCACAGGGACCAGGCGGTGTGCAACGAGGGCATCGCCGCGTACTGGTTGGAGATCGCCGCCACCGGCGAGGAGTCGTACAGTCCCCAGGTGTTGAACTCGATCACCGTGTCCACATAGCCCGGCAGCATCCGGGGCGGCGCCAGCGGGTAGGAGTAGAACCCGATCAGCGCGGTGAGCGTGGTGCCGAACAGCACCCATCGGTAGGCGACGTAGCGGCCCGGATGCCATGCGTACAGCCAGACCAGCACCCCGATCGTCACCGCGAAGTGCAAGGTGGCGTAGTAGTAGTTCGCCGTGACGCCCAGCCAGACGTGGTCGACGAACAGCCGGTTCAGCTCGTACTCCACGTCCAGCCGCAGCATCTGTTCGATCTTGAGGATCTCGTGGGCGCGGCTCACCGCCGCGGCGTGGTCGGCCGGCACCAGGTTGCGCACCATCGAGTACGCCAGGTAGCAGATCGCGATCAGCGCCGCCTCGGCCCACCACCGCGGCCGTCCGGACACGTGCGCGCCGATCCGCGCGGCGGCTCTCACCGGACCCCGGCCCGATCGGGGGGCGTCGGCTTCTGAGGCGGTCGCGATCGTCCTGGCCATGGGAGAAGATTCTCAGATAGAGGTCACGACGGCATCATCGGCAACGGCGGTTCCGGGTCTCACACCCGCCGCACACGGCGTTCCCTCGACCGACGGAGCCGGCCGGGGACGCGGCACCGGGCGGCTCCGCCCCTCCGCCGCGGCGGGCACGGCCCGTACGGCGTCGCGCGGACGGCTCCGCCGTACGGGCCGTGCCCGCGACAGCGCCAGCGCACCGAGGACCAAGGCGGTCCCCACGATCGCATCGAGGAGATAGTGGTTGGCGGTCGCCAGGATCACCAGCACCGTGACCAGCGGATACAGTGCGCCGATCACCCTGATCGCCGGCCGGGGCCCCAGCCGGGCCAGCACGAGACCGCACCAGACCGCCCACCCCGCGTGCATCGACGGCATCGCCGCGTACTGGTTGGCCAGCGCCCCCGCGCTCTGTCCCGAGTACAACCCCCACGATCCGAGTGCCTGCACCGGATCCACGAACCCCTCCTCGGGCAGGAAGCGCGGCGGCGCCAACGGGTAGAGCCAGTAGCCGAGCAGTGCCACGGCCGTCGCCGCCATCAGCGCCGTGCGCAGCCGGCGATAGTGCTCCGGCCGGCGTCGGTACAGCCAGATCACGATCGCCAGCGTCACCGCGAAATGCGCGATGCCGTAGTAGTAGTTCGCCGCCCGGGCCAGCCACGGCTCTCCCAGCAGCCACCGGTTCAGGCCCAGCTCCACGTCCACGCCCAGCGCCCGCTCCAGCGCCAGGATCCGGTCGGCGTTGCCGTACGCCGCCGCGGTGCCGCCGTCGTTCAGCACCAGTCTGATCAGCGTGTAGGCGGTGTAGAACAGGGCGATGAGCGTCAGCTCCCGCCAGACGGGCGGGACGGTGATCGGGCGGGCCGTCCGCCTCGCCGCGGGCCGGCGCGCCGGACCCGCGGTCGGCTCGGCGCGCGGTCCGCGACTCACGGGAGGGGCGGTGTGGACCATGTCCCTCATCGTGCTCAGCGGGACCGCGTTTGTGATCACCGCGCCGAACGGTCTTGGCCTCAGCCTTGAGTAGTAGGCCCCCCGCCGTTCATCCGGGACCTATGGGGGAGTCACCGGCCGGCGAAGTCGACCTCGGGGAGCGTCCGGCCGCGTGGGGACGCTCACCCCTCCCACCAGATCGTGCACAACGTCCGCCCCTCGGTGCCGGGGAACCGCGGCTCGTCCGGGTCGACGCCCAGGTCGAGGAGGGCGTCGGCCACCCGGGGCGTCTCCTCCGGCGGGAGACGGAGCCGGCGCCGCACCCGGTCGGCCAGCGCCGTCAGATCGGGGTAGGACCCCCAACCGTCGACGTCCGTCCACCGTTCGACCTCGGGGTCGACCCCGAGACGTTTCAGGGCCCCCACCGCGTCGTCGGCGGTGGGGCCGTCCGGACGGGGCAGGCCGTGGAACCTCGCCCACAGCGGATTGAGGGCGTGCAGCGGGTGCCGCTCGGGGATCTCCACCACCACCCGTCGGCGGGCGTGCGCGGTGAGCGCCGTCACGAACGGGCCCAGCTCGGCCACCCCGTACAGCACGTGATGGCAGACCACCACGTCCGCCGGGCCGACCCGGTCCGCCGCGTCCGGCCAGCGGCCCTCCACCGTCTCCACGGCGACCCCCAGACGGCCCCCGCTGGTCCGCAGCGCCTCCAGCAGCCGCCCCTCCGGGTCCACGCCCACGATGCGCCCCGCCCGCCGCGCCAGCGGCAGTGAGGAGCCTCCGGCGCCGCAGCCCACGTCCAGGACCGTCCCGTGAGCGGGCAGCGCCTCGATCTCCCGCGCGAACGAGCGGCTGCCGGAGGGCGCCTGGGCCTCGGAGATCGACCGGACGACGGTCGGCGGCCGCCGCACCGCCTCGTCGGAGGAGCGGAACCGTTCGGGGAGGCGCCACCCGTGCACGGCCTCCCGCCAGCGCGCCAGCGGATCGGTTGCGTCCATGGCCTGCATCATGCCCGCCTCGAAGCGGCGGCGCCCCGCCCGGAAGGGACGGCCCGGGCGGGACGGAGACGGAAGGCGAAGGCCCGCCGACCCGAGCCGGGTCGGCGGGCCTTCGCCCGTCGGCGGTCGCCGATCAGCAGTCGTAGTAGAGCTCGAACTCGTGCGGGTGCGGACGCAGGCGCAGCGGGTCCAGCTCGTTCTCGCGCTTGTAGGAGATCCAGGTCTGGATCAGGTCCTCGGTGAAGACCCCGCCCTCGAGCAGGAACTCGTGGTCGGCCTCCAGCGCGTTCAGCACCGCCTCCAGCGAGCCGGGCACCTGCGGGATGGCGCGGGCCTCCTCCGGCGGCAGCTCGTAGAGGTCCTTGTCGATCGGCTCCGGCGGCTCGATCTTGTTCTTGATGCCGTCGACGCCGGCCATCAGCATCGCCGAGAACGCCAGGTACGGGTTGCAGGACGGGTCCGGCACCCGGAACTCGATCCGCTTGGCCTTCGGGTTGGAACCGGTGATCGGGATCCGGATGCAGGCCGAGCGGTTGCGCTGCGAGTACACCAGGTTGACCGGGGCCTCATAGCCCGGCACCAGCCGGTGGTAGGAGTTCACGGTCGGGTTGGTGAACGCCAGCAGCGCCGGGGCGTGCTTGAGCAGGCCGCCGATGTACCAGCGGGCGACGTCCGACAGCCCGGCGTAGCCGACCTCGTCGTAGAACAGCGGCGAGCCGTCCTTCCACAGCGACTGGTGGCAGTGCATGCCCGAGCCGTTGTCGCCGAAGATCGGCTTGGGCATGAAGGTCACGGTCTTGCCGGCCGCCCGCGCCGTGTTCTTGACGACGTACTTGTAGAGCATCAGGTTGTCGGCGGTGCGCAGCATCTCGCCGAACCGGAAGTCGATCTCCGCCTGGCCGGCGGTGCCGACCTCGTGGTGCTGCATCTCGACCTCGATGCCGACCTTGCGCAGGTTGACCACCATCTCCGAGCGCAGGTCGGTGTAGTGGTCCATCGGCGGGACCGGGAAGTAGCCGCCCTTGTAGGGAGGCTTGGCGCCCAGGTTGCCGCCGTCCTCCTCGCGGCCGGTGTTCCAGGCGCCCTCGATCGAGTCGAGGTAGTAGTAGCCGGCGTTCTGCTTGGTCTCGAACCGGACGTCGTCGAAGATGTAGAACTCCGCCTCCGGACCGAAGTAGGCGGTGTCGGCGATCCCGGTGCTCTTGAGGTAGTCCTGCGCCTTCTTGGCCACGTTGCGCGGGTCGCGGCTGTAGGGCTCCCCGGTCAGCGGGTCGTGCACGAAGAACGTGATGTTCAGCGTCTTGTGCTGGCGGAACGGGTCGACGACCGCGGTGGAGGGGTCCGGCAGCAGCAGCATGTCGGACTCGTGGATCTCCTGGAACCCACGGATGGAGGACCCGTCGAACATCAGTCCCTCGGTGAAGACGCTCTCACCGAAGTTGTCCGCCGGGAACGTGAAGTGCTGTACGGTGCCGGGCAGATCGACGAACCGACAGTCGACGAACTCGATGCCCTCGGCCTTTATATAGCTCAGGACCTCGCCTGCGCTGCTGAACATCCAACCTCCCTGGGGCGCTTCCGTGCTGTTGAAAAGCTAGGAGCCGGCCGTTTCCCCGCCGTGTCCCAAATGTTTCGCGTGTGTTACGCCTCATGCGGCCGTGTGACACGGGGGACATCTGCCCCGCTCGCCGCGTCCTACCCCGCGTTTCCTGCGGAAACGCGCCCGCGGGCGGCGCGGACCGGGCACGGGACCGGCCGCGGCGGCGGATACCGTTGGGGCATGAGCAGTGGCAGGCAGGCGGCGGGCGGGCCGCGGTGGACGCAGACCTGGCTGGGCGGGGCGCGCTCGGCCGGGGCGGATCTGGGATATCCGGGGGAACGGCTGGGGCTGCCGGAGCAGGGACCGCGGGCGGTCGCCGGCTACGGACGGAGGCTGGTCGCCCTGTTCGTCGACTGGGGCCTGTGCATGGTGATCTCGTCGTTCGCGGTCCGGGTCCTGGAGCTGCCCGAGCAGTACCGCAGCCTGCTCACGCTGGGGCTGTTCGCGCTGCAGGCGGTGGTGCTGACCGCCACGATCGGCATGACGCTGGGCAAGCGGCTGTGCGGCATCCGGGCGGTGCGGCTGGACGGCCGGCCGATCGGGCCGGTGTGGGCGCTGGTCCGCACCGTGCTGATCCTGGCGGTGATCCCGGCGCTGCTGTGGGACCGCGACCATCGGGGCCTGCACGACCGGGCCGCCGACACCGTCGTGATCAACCTCTGATCCGCCTGGGGACGGAAACGCGCGCGGGCGGCCGGTATCTCCGGCCGCCCGCGCGCGTCGTCGGCGATCAGCGCGTCTTGGGCCTGGGGGCCTTGGGCATCCGGACTCCGCGCGGGACCGGGCCCTTGGGCATCTGCATCTTCTGCGGCAGGGCGCGCAGCCGGTCGTTCAGCTCCGCGACCTGGGCCTTGGTGAGGTTGCGGGGCAGCTTCATCAGATGCCGCTGGAGCTTGTCGATCGGGATCTGCCCCTCCTCCGTGCCGGTCTGCACGTCGTAGATCGGCACCTGCTGGGCGGCTCGCGCGATGCGCTTCTTCTCCGCGCCGAGCAGCGACCGCACCCGGCTCGACGGGCCCTCGGAGACCAAGATCACTCCGGGCCGGCCCACCACCCGGTGCACCATGTCCAGGTTGCGGTTGCCGTTCACCGCCTCGGTGACGGTCCAGTTGCCGCGCATCGACTTCAACACCGCCGCGGCCGCCCCCGGCTGTCCGGCGATCATCTTGAACTGGGCGCGCTGGGCCAGCTGGCCGAACACCACCATGCCCACCAGCACCGCCAGCATCAGGCCGAGCGGGATGAAGAACCACAGCCCGCCGAAGATCAACCCGATCACCACGAGCAGCGCCAGCGTGCCGAGCATGGACGCGACGGTGATCGGGAGTGCCTTCGGATCCGCCTGCCGCAGGATCTTGACGATCATGCGGAACTGCTGGAACCGTCCGGGGGTCTTCCCGGCATCGGAGGCGTTGTTCGACATGCCCTCAGGATAGTGGCGAGCCGTGGCCGGTCGGCCCACGCCGCCGGCGGCCCCCGCGGGGGCCGCCCCGGAGCCGGGCCCCGGAGCGGAGCGGCGGGACGGTCACCGCCGGGCCTCGACGGCCTGCTGGTACAGCCGGCCCGCGCGGTAGCTGGAGCGGACCAGCGGGCCGGACATCACCCCGGCGAAGCCGATCTCCTCGGCCTCGGCCTTGAGCTCGATGAACTCCTCCGGCTTGACCCAGCGCTCCACCGGGTGGTGGCGCGGGGACGGCCGCAGGTACTGGGTGATGGTGATCAGCTCGCAGCCCGCCGCGTGCAGGTCGCGCAGCGCCTGGGAGACCTCCTCGCGGGTCTCGCCCAGACCCAGGATCAGGTTGGACTTGGTGACCAGCCCGGCCTCCCGGGCCCGGGTGATCACCTCCAGGGACCGCTCGTAGCGGAACGCCGGACGGATCCGCTTGAAGATCCGCGGCACCGTCTCCACGTTGTGCGCCAGCACCTCCGGACGGGACCCGAACACCTCCTCCAGCAGCTCCGGCACCGCGTTGAAGTCGGGGATCAGCAGCTCCACCCCGCAGCCGGGCACCGCCCGGTGGATCTGCCGCACCGTCTCGGCGTACAGCCAGGCGCCCTGGTCGGGCAGGTCGTCGCGGGCCACCCCGGTCACCGTGGCGTACCGCAGCCCCATCGCGGCCACCGACTCGGCCACCCGGCGCGGCTCGTCGCGGTCGAACTCGGCGGGCTTGCCGGTGTCGATCTGGCAGAAGTCGCAGCGACGGGTGCACTGGTCGCCGCCGATGAGGAAGGTGGCCTCCCGGTCCTCCCAGCACTCGTAGATGTTGGGACAGCCGGCCTCCTGGCACACCGTGTGCAGGCCCTCGTCCTTGACCAGCTTGGTGAGCTCGCGGTACTGCGGGCCCGTCTTCAGCCGCGTCTTGATCCAGGGCGGCTTGCGCTCGATGGGGGTCTGGCTGTTGCGAACTTCTATGCGTAGGAGCTTGCGCCCCTCAGGGGTCACCGCGGTCACCTCTCTAATGTACGCGGCGTCCGGACGGGTCGAGCAGGGCGGGCGACGGCCGTCGCCGCGGCGCCGTCGGCCACGGTGTCGATAACGATTCGGCAGCCGCCTCGCCCTCGCCGATGTCTGTTCGCCCGTTTCGGACCTCCACGGCCGTCGATCTCTCTAAGGTGGCTCCCTGTTGCCCTATCGGCCTGGTGCCGTGTCACGTCGCATGCGAAGGAGCCACATCGTGGGCATGACGATGTCGTACCTCAGGCTGCCCCCGTCGCTGGAGGGCGAGCAGAACCCCGCCCGGATCGCTCGGCTGGTGTTCGGCGCACGGGACTGGCGGCGACGCCATCCGGCCGACCGGGTGCTGGACGTGGGCGGCGCCTGGCAGGCGCTGCACTACCTGATCACCGGCGACCCGTGGGACGGCCGGCCGCCGGAGTCGGACGTGGTGTGCGGCGGACGGCTGCTCACCGAGGAAGAGGGCATGCTCGACGTCGATGTCATCTACCTCACCCCCGAGCGGGTGGAGGCGGCCGCCCGGATGCTCACCGAGACCCCGTTCGACGCGCTGGCCGAACGGTTCGATCCGGCGGCCATGGCGGCCGCCGACGTGCAGGACGCCGAGCGGATGGACGCCGACGCCTGCGAACGGGTTCTGCGGCCCGCCTATGAAGGGCTGACCCGGCTGTTCTCCTCGGCGGCGGCCGACGGCCAGGCCGTCTACAAGGTGCTGGCCCCCGCCGAGGACTGACGAGCGCTCAGCCGCCGATCTGGGCGACGGTCCGGCGGCAGATCTCCCGGGCGCCCAGCACCTCGGCCAGATGACGCTCCACCAGGGGCAGCACTTCCTGGACGGAGACGCGACGGCCCAGCTCCTCGCTCAGCGAGGTGCTGCCGACGTCCCGGATCCCGCACGGCACGATGCGGTCGAACCAGGACATGTCGCAGTCGCAGTTCAGCATGAAGCCGTGCATCGTCACGCCGCGGGAGACCCGCACCCCGATCGAGCCGATCTTGCGGTCCGGGCGGCCGGGCACCCACAGTCCTCGCCGCCCCTCCACGGTGATGGTCTCCAGGCCCAGGTCGGCGCACACCCGCATCATCATGACCTCCAGCTTGTGGACGTAGGCGATCACGTCCACCGGGTCCGGAAGCCGGATGATGGGGTAGCCGGTGAGCTGGCCCGGGCCGTGCCAGGTGATGCTGCCGCCCCGGTCCACATCGATCACCGGGGCGCCCGGGTCGGTCACCGGGCGGTCCAGCGGAGTGGTGCGCTTGCCCGCGGTGTAGACGGGTTCGTGCTCCAGCAGCAGCACGGTGTCGGGGATCTCCCCCGCGATCCGGCGCTCCTGGGTGCGGCGCTGCAGCTCCCAACCGGTCAGGTAGGGGACCGCGCGCTCACCGAAACCCACGTGCACGAGGACCAGTTCACCGGTGTCGGCGGCGGTCCCGGTCTCAAGTACGTCAGTCACCCGACCAGCCTACGTCCGCCCGCGGACCGGACGCAGGGCCTCCCGGGCATCTCACGGCGCAGGGCGTCCGGGGATCTCACGCCCCCGCCAGCATCCGCGGCTCGATCACGGTCTCCTCGACCGCCCCCTCGCCGTCCGGCCGGACGCGGTAGGCCCGGCCCTCGGCCCGGTACGAGATCGCCTGGACCAGTTCGGTGCCCACGTAGTGCAGGCCGACGCCCTCGTCGGCGGCGTACCCGGCGGGCAGCGTCCCCTCGGCCACCGACCGCTGCAGCAGCGGTCGCCGCTGCGGCTCGCTGTCGTAGTGCACCCCGCACGAGTACGGCAGGAACCCCAGCCCGTCGGTCAGCGGACGCAGCTCGGGACCGAAGGAGTCGGTGTTGCCGCCCACGTGCCAGCACAGCGCCCCGGCGCTCTGCCCGGCCAGCACCACGCCCTGCTCCCAGGCCTCGCGCAGGATCCGGTCCAGCCCGTGCAGCCGCCACAGCGCCAGCAGATTGGCGACGCTGCCGCCGAACACGTAGATCAGGTCCTGGGAGAGCAGGTGCGAGCGCATGTCGGCGATGTTGGGCATCGGGAACAGCGCCAGATGGCTGACCTCGGCGTCCAGCGTCGACAGCGCCGCGTAGCCCCGGGCGATGTGCTCGGCGCCGTCGCCCAGCGCGGTGGGCAGGAAGCACACCCGGGGCCGGTCCTGCCCGGTGAGGTCGAGCGCATAGCGCAGCAGCGGGCTGGGGGACAGCCCGTACCGGTCGTTCGGCACGAAGGTGCCGCCGCCGATTGCGAGGATGTGCGGTTGTCCGTCGGTGCTCATCTCGTCCCCTCCGCCACACGGTGATCTCGCCGATCACGGTACGGCCCGACGGGGGCGCGGAGGGTGACTTTGGGCAATGTTGAACTCCTCGGGGCCGGACGTCTCAGGCGGCGAGCTCGGCGGTCAGTGCCTCGGTCAGCTCCTCGTGCACGAACCGGAACCCGGCCTCGCTCAGCCGCCGGGGGATCACCCGCTGGCTGATCAGGACCCCTTCCTCGGCGAAGCCGCCGAGCACCGTCCGCAGCGCGAACGCGGGCACCGCCCACGGGGCGGGCCGCCGCACCGCCCGGCCGAGCGCCCCGGTGAACTCGGCGTTGGTCACCGGGCGGGGAGCGGTCAGGTTCACCGGACCCGACAGATCGGAGTCGATGAGGAAGCGCAGCGCCGCGATCTGGTCGGTCAGCGAGATCCAGCTCATGTACTGTCGGCCCGAGCCCAGCCGCCCGCCCAGGCCCAGCCGGAACAGCGGCAGCAGCCTCTGCCCGAGCGCTCCGCCGCCGCGGCCCAGCACCATGCCCGTGCGCGCCAGCACGACCCGGATCCCGGCGTCGGCGGCCGGCCGGGCGGCGGCCTCCCAGGCGGCGGTCACCTCCGCCAGGAAGCCCTCCCCCCGGGGGGAGTCCTCATCGGCCTCCCGGTCGCCGGTGTCGCCGTAGTAGCCGATCGCCGACCCGGAGACCAGCACGGCGGGCCGGTCCGTCAGCCCGGCCAGCGCGGCGGCGAGGGTGGCGGTGCCCTCGACCCGGCTGTCGCGGATCCGCCGCTTGTACTCCTCGGTCCAGCGCCGGTCGCCGATCCCGGCCCCGGCCAGGTGGACCACCGCGTGCACGCCCTCCAGCGCCGCCGTGTCCACCTCGCCGCCCGGCCGCCACCTCGCCTCCGCCGGGCCCGTCGGCTCCCGCCGGACCAGGCGCAGCACCTGGTGCCCGTCGGCCTCCAGGCTGCGCGTCAACGCACTGCCGATGAATCCGGACGCACCGGTGATCGCGATCCTCATCACGCCACTGTATGCGAGGGGACGCCGGAAGCCCCGGACCCCGCCGCGGCGGGACGCGCGGCGGGGTCCGGGGCGTGCGCGAAAGGGTGCGGCGGAGGCTCAGAGGCCGAGCTCGGCCTCGAAGTTGCCCTCCTCCAGACGGTGCTTGACGGTGCCGAGGAACCGGGCGGCGTCGGCGCCGTCGATCAGCCGGTGGTCGTAGGTCAGGGCCAGGTGGACCATCGACCGGACGGCGATGACCTCGCCCAGCTCGGGGTCGTCGATGACGGCCGGGCGCTTGACGACCGCGCCGGTGCCGAGCATGGCGACCTGCGGCTGGTTGAGGATCGGGGTGTCGAACAGCGCGCCCCGGCTGCCGGTGTTGGTGATGGTGAACGTGCCGCCGGCCAGCTCGTCCGGGCTGACCTTGTTGGAGCGGGTGCGCTCGGCCAGGTCGGCGATCCGCTGCGCCAGGCCGCTCAGGTTGAGCTGGCCGGCGTTGTGGATCACCGGGACCATCAGGCCCCGCTCGGGCACGTCCACCGCGATCCCGAGGTTCTCCACGTCGTAATAGGTGACCTCGTTGGTCTCGCTGTTGATGACCGCGTTGAGCTTGGGGTGGACCTTGAGGGCCTCGACCGCCGCCAGCGCGAAGAACGGCAGGAACGACAGCTTGACGCCCTGCCGGGCCAGGAAGTCGTCCTTGGCCCGCTCGCGCAGCCGGGCGATCTTGGTGACGTCCACCTCGACCACGGTGGTGAGCTGGGCGGAGACCTGCAGCGACTCGACCATCCGGCGGGCGATGGTCTGCCGGATGCGGCTCATCTTCTCGGTCTTGCCGCGCAGCTGCAGCGCCTCGGGGGCGGGCGCGGCGTGCGCCGGGGCCGGACGGGCCGGAGCCTGCGGCGCGGCCGGCGCGGGGGCCGGGGCCGCCTGCTTGGCCGCGGCCTCCTTGGCCCGGGCGGCCTCCAGCACGTCCTGCTTGCGGATCCGGCCGCCGACGCCGGTGCCCTTGATCTCCGACAGGTCGATGCCGTGCTCGGCGGCGAGCTTGCGCACCAGCGGCGTGACGTACGGGACCTCGCCCGAGGGGACCTCGCCCGAGGGGGCCTCGGCGGCGGGCGCCGCCGGCTGCTGCGGCCGCGGCTCGGGCTGCGGGGCCGGCTGCGGCTGGGGCTGGGGAGCCGGAGCGGGGGCCNGCCGCGGCTCGGGCTGCGGGGCCGGCTGCGGCTGGGGCTGGGGAGCCGGAGCGGGGGCCGGGGCCGGCTGCTGCGGAGCGGCGGTCGGAGCGGGCGGCGGCCAGGAGGCCGGCGGCGCGGACTGCGGCGGCGCGGCCTGCTGCTGCGGCTCGGGCTTGGGCTCCTCGGCCGGCGGGGCCGCGGGAGCGCCTCCGCCGGCGGCCGCCTCCTCCTCGGAGGAGATGATCGCCAGCTCGGCGCCGACCTCCACGGTCTCGTCCTCGGACACGGTGATGCTGGTCAGGATGCCCGACGCCGGCGAGGGAATCTCGGTGTCGACCTTGTCGGTCGACACCTCCAGAAGCGGCTCGTCCGCCGCGACGTGATCACCCTCCTTCTTCAGCCAGCGGGTGACGGTGCCCTCGGTGACGCTCTCGCCGAGCTGGGGCATGGTGACGGAGACCGGCATGGCTCTCAGCGACTCCTTCGTCTATGTGCGGGCGGATCAGCCGTGCACGTGCAGGGGCTTGCCGGCGAGGGCCAGGTGTGCCTCGCCGACGGCTTCGGACTGGGTGGGGTGGGGGTGGATGAGCTGGGCGACGTCGGAGGGCAGGGCCTCCCAGTTGTAGATGAGCTGGCCCTCGGTGATGAGCTCGCCGACGCGGGCGCCCACCATGTGGATGCCGAGCACCCGGCCGTTCTTCTCCGCGATCACCTTCACCTCGCCCTGGGTGCCCAGGATCTTGCTCTTGGGGTTGCCGGCCAGATCATAGGTGGCCTGCGTGATCTCATAGCCGCGCTGAACGGCGGCGGCGGAGGTCAGCCCCACCGAGGCGACCTCCGGGTCGCTGTAGGTGATGCGCGGGATGCCGTCGTAGTCGATCGGCGCCGGGGACAGCCCGCCGAGCCGTTCGGCCACCAGGATGCCCTCGGCGAAACCGACGTGCGCCAGCTGCGGGGTGGCGATGAGGTCGCCGACCGCGCTGATCGTGGGGACGGCGGTGCGGCAGTACTCGTCCACCTTGACGAATCCGCGCTCCAGCTCGACCCCGGCCTCCTCGAAGCCCAGCCCCTCGGAGACCGGTCCGCGGCCGACCGCGACCAGCAGCAGCTCGGCGTCCAGGACCTTGCCGCCCTCCAGGGTCACCCGCACCCCGGAGTCGGTGGTCTGCACGCTCTCGAAGCGGACGCCGAGCTCGTACTTGATGCCGCGCTTGCGGAACGCCCGTTCCAGCCGCTTGGAGCTGGACTCCTCCTCCAGCGGCAGCAGGTGCGGCAGGGCCTCCACGATGGTGACCTCGGCGCCGAAGGAACGCCAGACGCTGGCGAACTCCACCCCGATCACGCCGCCGCCGAGCACCACCGCCGAGGACGGGACCCGGTCCAGCGTCAGCGCGTGGTCGCTGGTGATCACCCGCTCGCCGTCGATGTCCAGCCCGGGCAGGGAACGCGGACGCGAGCCGGTGGCCAGCACGATGTGGCGACCCTCGTAGACCTCCTCGCCGACCCGCACCGCGGTGGGCCCGGCCAGCCGGCCCTCTCCCTCGACGATCGTGATGCCCTTGGACTTGATCAGCCCGGTCAGGCCCTTGACGGTGGTGGAGACCACCTTGTTCTTGTACGCCTGCACCGCGGGCATGTCGACGCCCTCATAGGCGGCCTTCACCCCGAACGCCGCGGCCTCCCGCGCCGTGTCGGCGACCTCGGCCGCGTGCAGCAGCGCCTTGGTCGGAATGCAACCGCGGTTGAGGCAGGTGCCGCCGAGGGTGTCGCGCTCGATCAGGGCCACGCGCATGCCGAGCTCCGCGGCCCGGAGAGCGCAGGCGTATCCGCCGCTGCCACCACCTAGGACGACGATGTCGAAGGGGCCGCTGCCTGCCAACTGAACGCTCCTTAAATCATGGATCCGGTTCTCTGCACGGCACCGTTGCCGTGGAGAGAATCCTTTCACTTGCCGAGTTCCGGCGCGCCCGGTTCCGGCGCGCCGGGGCTCACAGCTCCCCGGCGGCGACGTCCTCGGCGATCTGCACCAGGGTGCGCGTCGCGGCGCCGGTGCCTCCCTTGGGGACCTCCCCGTAGGGCTCCCCCTTGTTGAACGCCGGGCCGGCGATGTCCAGGTGCGCCCACCGCACCCCGTCGGGCACGAACTCCTTGAGGAACACCCCGGCGACCAGCATGCCGCCCCAGCGCTCGTTGCTGATGTTGGCGATGTCGGCCACCGCCGAGTCCAGGCCCTTGCGCAGCTCCGCCGGCAGCGGCATCGGCCAGCTCGGCTCGCCGACGCGGTTCGCCGCCTCCACCACCTTGGTCCGCACCTCGTCGTCGTTGGCCATCACCCCGGTGGTGCGGGTGCCCAGCGCGACCAGCTGTGCGCCGGTCAGCGTGGCCACGTCCACCAGCAGGTGCGGGGAGTCCTCGCCGGCGCGGACGATCGCGTCGGCCAGCACCAGCCGGCCCTCGGCGTCGGTGTTGAGCACCTCCACGGTCTTGCCGCCGTAGATGGTCAGCACGTCGGAGGGGCGCTGCGCGGTCCCGCCGGGCATGTTCTCGGCCAGCGGCAGGTAGCCCACCACGTTGACCTTCGGCTTGAGCAGCCCGATCGCGCGCAGCGCGCCGAGCACCGCGCCCGCGCCGCCCATGTCGGACTTCATCCAGTCCATCGATTCGGTCGGCTTGAGCGACAGGCCGCCGGTGTCGAACGTGATGCCCTTGCCGACGAACACCACCGTCTTGTCGGCCTCGGGGTGCGCGTAGGCCAGCCGCACCAGACGGGGCGGGCGGGCCGAGCCCCGCCCGACGCCCAGGATGCCGCCGTACCCGCCGTCGGCCAGCGCCTTCTCGTCCAGGATCTGCGCCTGCAACCCGGCCTCGTCGGCGACCTCGGCGGCGATCCGCGCCATGTCGTCCGGGCCGAGGTCCATCGGGGGGGTGTTGACCAGGTCGCGCACCAGCGCCACCGAGTCGGCCAGGATCCGCGTCCGCTCCAGCACGGCGTCGGCGCCCGCGGCCTCGGTCAGCACGATCACCTCGGCGACCGGCTCCTTGCGGTCGCCGGTGCGGTACCGGTCGAAGGCGTATCCGCCCAGCAGGGCGCCCAGCGCCACCGCGCCGGCCTCCTCGGCCGACGTCGCCGGCAGCGCCAGCGCCGCCCGCCGTGCGGCGCCGGCCAGCGCGCGCACCGCGGCGCCG
>NZ_RRYT01000004.1 GCF_006363815.1 Thermomonospora catenispora | reverse complement strand
CTCGTTGAAGGGCTCACCATTGCCACAGAGCGTGAAATGGCCGATTTGAGGCGCGTCTGCATCACCCTGCTTCAGCAGGCTCGTGCGCACGATGCCGACGCTTTCACCTCCGCATGGAGGCAGGCCACAGGTCAAGAGCCTCCACCGCGGCTTCAATAGGACTCGGCATTGCGCCGGCCGGCCGGGCCGGGCGTGCGGCCTCCCCGGGCCGGTCCCGGCTCGGCCGGGCAGGCTCCGCCCGCAGAGGGGGCGGCTCGACACCGCGTAGGGAAGGCTCTCCTCCGGCGCCCCGGCGTCGTCACTCGTCGCCCGGTACCCGGACGAGCGGCTTGAGGGGCATGCGGTCGAAGCCTCGAACGCCGGCCGGCCGCCAGCCCACGATCCGGCTCCGCATCACGCCGCACATCAGCGGCCGATCCCGTGTCGTCACCATCGACGACGAACCGCGGCCGTTCTCAGAGAGCACCGCAACGCCCAGCTCGCCGACGAGCCCGGGCCGGCGGGGCCCGGCACGGCGCGGAAGACAACCATGTGGTCGCGGCTCGGCTCGGTCACGCCGATCCGGCGATCACGCTGCGGGTCTACGCGCACGTGATCCGCTCCGCGGAGATCGCCGCAGCGGACGTGTTCGCGAGGGTGATGCGCGAGGCCGCCTAGCGGCCCACTGTTAGCAGATCCGTTGGCAAGGGCCCCTCGCGACAAGATCGCAAGGGGCCCTTGACCTGCAGAGCCGCCTGTCGGAATCGAACCGACGACCTATTCATTACGAGCCAACCGAGCGGCGTCCAGGAGCGTCCACTCCTGTCCTCCGACCTGCTGCTGAGTCTCCGCGACGTCCAGGCCAGTCCACCGCTGCCCAGGACCGTCGTTAGCATCGGCGTTAGCAACCAGCGCTGACTGGGCACCCGGCGCGCTCGTCCCGGGGCGCTTGTCCGCGTGAACGGCGGGACGGTGTGGCAGAGGGATGCGCGCGGGCGAGTGCTCCGGCCCGCGGGGGGCTGGGGGTCGCGAGACCCCCGCTTCGGGCTCGCTCAGTCCTCATATTGAGATGGGAAGAAGATCCCATCCGGAGGTACGGAGTTACTTTGCCATCTTTAAGGAGGCAAGCGGCTCTCCCGTGTTACCCTGGGGGTGGCGCTGCCCCGAGCCTTAGCTCGGTCAGGTGCCAGCCCGCCCCCAGCCAGTAGGGCTGGGGGCTTTTATCTGATCACGATGGCGGGTGGAAGGCTGGGATCATCCTTCCTCGCCAGAGAATTCACGGCGTCGTGACGTGCTTCGCCGAGCTCATCCCACATACGTGGAGGACAGACTCGGCTTGCGCGTGCTCCACCTGGAATAATTTTCTTGGTAGCTGAGTAAGCAACCAAATCGGCGTACTGGACAAATAGCGAATGGTGTGATTGCCGGGAAACCGGATCATCCAGCAGCCATTTATCGCTAAGTCTTAGTTTGCCAGTACCGTAAGCGCTTCCTGCGGTAAGGTATCGGCGCGCCTTTCGAGCAAGCTTGCGGACGGTCAGATCTTCGCCCTCGTCATGAACGAGAAGGATTGGTGTTTTCTCACTAGGATTGTCACGATCATGTGTGATCGCAAGCCTCTGAAAGAGAGTTTCCCATGCCGTGTCTCGCGTTTGATCTAGGACACCCTTCGATGCGCGCTCTCGCTTGTCAACTACAATCGCAAAGGCTCGCGCGTTAATCTCATTTATGCGTCGCATGTGGCGCTGGTAGATATACCTTCGCTGCTTCCCGCTGAGTTTGAGTGAACGGAAAACTCCCTCATTCCTGATCAAATAGGATGCTTTTACCTCGGCCCTAGCGGGAAGACCAAATGACTTATTTAGTTCGCGCCTAAGTTTGATGGCTCCGTCAAAAGCGTCTGCCCACTGGCTTGCCCTAACCAGGACTACACCAAGAGTGTAGGTCGGCGACCCTCGAAAAGATGGGTCTCCGGAAGGATCGCCGGACTCGTCCACATAAGCAAAAAGCATAATTTTTCCTTAACCCTGCTAGGTGCGCTGCCTTATCCGCGCTACTAAAACGGAGGCTCGTCGCTGAAACTCCCCTGTGGGGGAGGAGTCGGTATGGCCCCAGGGGGCAGGGGGAGGTTGTTGACCATATAGAGATCTAGGATGCCATTCCTATCAATAAACATGATCTGGCTGCGCCAGGAGGCGTCAAGGGCGTTGCCAATCCAGTTTCTTGCTGCTTTCGTGATCTCTCCACCAGCTACAATAAATGCGTGATCTACCAGGACTCTTCTATTGGTCTCTGGATCAAAAATCTCATGGGCGAGCATCATGAGAGCCTGATTGTGGATTTCTGCTATATTTCTGTTCCCTGTATGCGTGACACCAGCTGCGTCGATCTTTCCGCGTTTGGCCTGGATTCCGAAGTAAAGAAAGTGCCGAGTTGGAAGCGTGTAGCGCATCCAGATGCCTTTGCCATACTCAAGTGCTTTATCTCTATGTCCTGCTGCGGTTATGCGATGATATCCGAGCTACCTGAAGAGCGGCAGCAAGATCTCCTCTATGAGCTCGTCCTCGCTGCATTTATCTAGATATGCAGATAGCTTCTCTCGACGTTCGATCTCCGCAGGGCTGAGTGGCCTGTGAGGATTAGCTGCAAGCGTTGATATGGCGCCCGTGCCGATGTGCCGGATGCATGCTGATCATCCGAGTAAAATTCTTCGAATCCTTCCCTGGCGAGGACATCGTTTAGGATCCTCAAAGCATTGGGGCGGGATGGGCCTTCGTTTATCGCGTCTGAAGGGGACATGAGTTGGTCTATTAGGCGGCAGAAGGTCTCTGGTGGGTGCGTCGGCCCGTCATGCGGTTCAGCCAGCATGGACTCCAAAACATCGGCGACCCAACGGTGGCGCGTAGAGCCATCGTGTACCCACTGAGTGTCGAGATCTTCAAAGAACTCAGTGATATACATGCTTGACCGATATGGGAAGTACCTCGGGGTTCCCCCTGGCTCATCTGATCCTAGGTTCCCGCAGACAAGATCGCCTAGTGCTTCTAGGTTCCTGCGGCGAAACTTCACGGCTCTCCCAAGATGCAAAGACCTGTTATAAAGCCGCCAAAACTGCGTCGTGCGGGCTAGACCATGATAGTGATTCAATCAAGATCCTGCATGAACTTGCGACGAAACAGACATTATGACGCCTATCAGGCATCATGGTTTTAATTGGTTTGGCCGGTCGGGCGGGCCGGGACCGGACGGGACAGGCCGCAGCCCGGCCCGGCCGAGCCGGCGGGGCCGCGGAGCGGGCCGCCTTGAAGACGTAGAGAAAGTTCTCATCGGCCGCCCCTTGGTTTCACGGAACCGCAGGTCAGGGCTCAGTTGAACGGTCTGTGCGGTGCGCGGGTCCGTGTGGATTGGTGTGAGTCGGCTGGGTGCGGGGTGTGGGGGTGGTAGAACGCTCGGTTATGGGCGCGGACCGGCTTGTGGAACTTGGGCGGGAGCTACGGCGGTTGCGGGTGGCCGCGGGGATGTCGGGGGCTGAGTTGGCTCGGCGGGCGGGGGTGCCTCAGACGACGGTGTCTCGGGTGGAGACGGGGCGGCGGGTCTCGGACGCTGAGGTGGTGGTCCGGCTGCTGGAAGCCTTGGGGCTGGGTGCCGGCGAGTTTGAGCGGCTGGCGACTGAGGCGCGGGCGGCGTATGTGGAGTCGGCGGCTCCTCGGGTGGATGCGGGGGTGTCGTTCCGGCGGGGGACGGCGGTGGAGCAAGCGCGGTCGGCCTCGGTGGTGCGCTCGTTTGAGTCGGTGGCGGTGCCTTACCTGCTGCGGACGGCCAGCTATGACCGGGCGGCCGGGACGGTCGTGCTGGGTGAGGGCGGGGTGGATCGGGCCGCGGTGCTCGGTGATCAGGGACGGCACTTCACGTTCGTGATCTGTGAAGGGGTGTTGCGGACGTGGCCGGGGTCGGGGGCGTGCATGCCGGAGCAGCTCGCTCACCTGGTGGAAGTCGCTGGACGGGCGAACGTGCGCCTAGGGGTGGTGCCTGCCGGGACCGTCGTGGGCTCGGAGCGGTGCGGGGTGCCGCTGCATGGGTTCACGATCTATGACGACTCGGCGGTGACGGTGGAGACGTTCACCCGTGAGCTGACACTGACCGCAGAGGCCGACGTTCGGGCGTATGTGGAGGTCTTCGAAGGGTTCGCCCGGTCGGCGGTGTTCGGGGATGAGGCGGTGGCGCTGGTGGAACGGGCCGCTCGGGATCTTGGAAAGATCCTAGGATCTATTCACTGAACGTATTGAATAGCCCCCTAGATCTGTCATACGCTGCGCTTCTCCAGGGGTGTGTAGCCCCCTAGACGCATGGGTGGTGATGCGTATGACGCGCTGGTGCCGGCTGTTCGACGGCACGCCTGAGGCCGTGGGGTTGGCGCGGAAGTTCGCCCGGCTGGTGCTGGCGGATCACGTGCTGGCCGATGCGGTCGAACTGGTGGTCAGTGAGTTGGCCACGAACGCCATCGAGCACACCGAAAGCGGGCAGCCGGGCGGGCTGTTCGTGGTGGAGCTGGAGGTCTTCGCCGATCACGTCGAGGTGGCCGTGATCGACATGGGCTCAGACAGTCGTCCCGTGCTGGTGGGGGACGATCCAGCGGATGAGGCGGCGCTCAGCGGGCGCGGGTTGCACATCGTGCGGGCGCTGTCGAAGGAGTGGGGCTGTGAGCCGGTACGAGTCGGGCTGCGGGTGTGGGCCGACGTCGTGGGTGAGGCGTGATGGGGCGGCACTCCCGGGGGCGCAGGCGGGCGCACCGCTGTTCCAGTGAGAAGCCGTGCGAGGTCTGCCGGGCCGCGGATGTGCGGGTGTGGACGGCGGAAGAGTTCGCGCGTAATCGGGCCGCGGTGCGGGCGATGGCTCGGCTGGCGCAGCTTCATGCGGGGCTGTTGCGGACGCTGTATCTGGAGGAGCTTCGCCGTGAGGGCCTCGGGGACGGGTCCGAGGGGGAAGGCGGCGGTCTGTGAGCGGTCCGCCGATTCCTCGGCGTCGGCGGCGGCTGCGGGCGGTGAGCGCGGCGACGGGCATGGAGGTTTCCCGCTTGATGTCTAGAGTCCTAGACTCGCTGCGGGAAGCGAGAGAAGGTGTCATGCCCGGCGAGGTTGAGCGCATCGCGCAGATAGAAGACCCGTACGAGCTGCTGCGGGCGGCCACGGAACGTCTGGCCGAGGCTCAGCAGGAGGTCACGGAGCTGGCGCGGTTGCGGCGGCGGGTGATTCAAGAACTGCACGCGCAAGGGTTGTCGTATGCGCAGATCGCCCAGGCGGCGGGGCTGAGCCGAGGGCGGATTCACCAGATCCGGCACACCGGCCCGGCGCCCGAGGGGGCGTTCCTGGGGTCGGGTGAGGTCACGGTGGTCACGCCGCTGCGGCCCGACCCGGCCAGTGACCGGACGTATGTGGCGCTGGATGACCTGACCACGGGCAAGCGGCTGGAAGAACTGGCGCGCACCTTTGATCTGTCGGTCGGCTATGACCATGTGCCGCTGTCGGGTGAGTTCGATCTGAACCGGCCCGGGCTGCTGGTGATCTGCGGGCCTCGGATGTCGGCGGCCATGCGGGAGGTCTACGCCAAAGATCCGGTCTTGGAGTGGGACCGGGACGAAGCCGGGTGGCTGCTGCGCGACAGGCGGACCGGGCGGGAGTTCCGCAGCGGGCAGGAAGAGGACCCGCCTCGGCCTTATGACGTGGGCTATCTGGGGCGGCTGCCCCGGCCGGACGGCAACGGGTCGCTGTTGGCCATCGCGGGCATCCATCCGGAAGGGTCGCTTGGGGTGGTGCACCTGCTGACCACCGACATCGGCTCCCTGTGGGGGCAGGTCGGCACCGAGTGCTTCTCGGTGGTGGTGGGGACCGAGTACGACCCGGCCACCCATGAACCGGTCCGGACCGAGCTGCTGACGCCCATCTACCGGCACGACGAAGCCTGAGGAGACGGGATGCGGGTGCTGATCGCCAGCGAACCGGCCACCCCCGGACGGGACAACGAAGACTTCGCGGCGGCGGCACCCGGCCTCGCCGTCCTCCTGGACGGGGCCGGCATCCCGGCCGGGCTGGAATCGGGGTGCTCGCACTCGGTGGCCTGGTACGCCCGGACCCTCGGCGGGCTGCTCCTGGCCGAAGCCCTCGACCCTCGCACCAGTCTTGCCGACGCCTTGGCCGCGAGCATTGAGCGGGTCAACGCGCTGCACTCCCACACGTGCGATCTCCAGCATCCGGGTTCGCCCTCGGCCACCGTGGTGGCCGTGCGGGTGGCCGGTGACCGGCTCGAACACTTGGTGCTGGCGGATTCGGTCCTCGTCCTGGATCGGACGGACGCCGACCCGCTGGTGATCAGTGACGACCGGTTGGCCGGAGTCCTCGCCCGGCTCGACGGCCCGGATGAGCGGCCGCCGCTGGGGAGCGCCGAGCATGCGGCCTTCCAGCTCGCCCGGGTGCGCAAGCTCAACGACCACCGCAACCGGCCCGGCGGGTTCTGGGTGGCCAGCACCCGTCCCGAAGCGGCCGAACAAGCGCTGACCGGCTCCACGCCACTGGACCGGGTGCGGGCCGTGGCACTGCTCAGCGACGGGGCAAGCCGGCCGGCCGACCGGTTCGGCCTGCTGACCTGGCCCGACCTGCTGGCTCTCCTCGACAAGAACGGTCCGGCCGAACTCCTCACCCAAACCCGAGACGCCGAGCACAGCGACCCGGACGGCACACGCTGGCCGCGCGGCAAAGCCAGCGATGACGCCACCGCCGTCTACTGGGCGCTCCACGACTGAGATTCTGCATACCCCCCTAGACAGTAGGCGGCTCCATCGCTTACCTTCATTGCATACCCCCCTAGACAGTCTCATCGTTGAACCGAAGGCGCTGTCTAGGGGACTCGACAAGTGGAGGTCTCATGCGCAGCATTCCTGTGGACACATCGGCGTTGACGTTCGTGTGCGTGGCGGCGCCGCGTCCCAAGCTGGTGGATCAGAACACCGGTGAGGTGAAGGTGGACCGCCACGGCCGCACCGTCTACACGGTCAAGCTCACCGCGGCCGACGAGAACGGGAACGTGGATTTGATCACCGTGGCGGTGGGCGGTGACCCGCAGATCTCGGTGGGGCAGGTGGTCACCGTCTCCGGCCTGGTGGCCTTCCCCTGGGAGCAGCACACCGGTGGGCGGACCCGCTGGGGCATCGCCTACCGCGCCGACCACATCACCCCCGCCCACCCGGCCGCACCGGCCGTTCCCTCCTCGCCGGTGGGTGTGCCGGGGGTGTCGGTTCCGGCGGAGATGGCCTAAGGCGGGGGCTGCGATGAACAACCTCGCCCTGCTGATCCCGGCTCTGGCCGCTCTCGTGGCGGTCGGGTCGTGGGTGTGGCGGCACTGGCATCCGGCCTCGTTCTGGTACGGGGCCGGCTACCCCTTCCGCCTCGCCCTGGTGTACCTGACCTGGGCACATGTGGCCGCAGGGTGTGGCCTGTCCCGCACACGCCGCCGCTGGCGGTGGACTCTCGATGCGGTTCCGGTCGCCGGTTCGGCGGCCCGACCCGTCACGGTGGCCACCTGTAAGCGGCGGTGGCGGCGTGTGGACGTCGAACGCGCCCCGCGGCTGGGCTGGTTGCGCCCCACCCGGTTGGGGTGGCGGGTGCGCGTCCGGTTGCACGACGGCCAGGTCCCCGCCGACTACGAACGCGCCGCGGAAGGCATCGCGCACGCCTGGCGGGTCCACTCGGTCCGCGTGGCCGACGTCCGCCCCGGTCAGATCACCTTGTGGGCGACCATGCGTGACCCGCTGACCGAGGTGCGGGTGAACCCGGACACCGGGCGGCTGCTGACCGTGCGGCCGGGCAAGCTGGACAACGGATCCGATTGGATCATCGACTTCCGCACCGTGCCGCACTGGCTGAACGCCGGTGCTACGCAGTCGGGCAAGTCCAACCTAGCGAACGCGATCATCAAGGGCCTGGCACCTCAGCCGGTCGCCCTGGTCGGCTTCGACCTCAAAGGCGGCGTGGAGTTCACCCCGTATGCCCCGCGCCTCTCCGCACTGGCCACTACCCGGCCTGAGTGTCTGGCCCTGCTCGGCGACCTGGTCGGCGAGGTGGAAGCCCGCATGGCGTTGTGCCGGGTGCACGGGGTGCGCAACGTCTGGCACCTGCCCGACCACCTGCGGCCGGTGCCGGTGGTTGTCTTGGTGGATGAGGTGGCCGAGCTGTTCCTCATGGCCGACCGGGCCGAGAAAGACCAGGTGGCCAAGACCGGCACAGCCCTGCTGCGCCTGGCCCAGCTCGGGCGGGCCTTCGCCGTCCACCTGGTGATCTGTGGTCAGCGCATCGGCTCCGACCTCGGCCCGGGAGTCACCGCGCTGCGCTCCCAGCTCTCCGGGCGCATCTGTCACCGGGTCAACGACCCGGAAACCGCCACCATGACCCTCGGCGACCTCGACCCCGCCGCCCTGGACGCCGCCCGGACCATCCCCGCCCAGATGCCGGGGGTGTGCATCGTCGCCGGCCAGGACGGCACCTGGCATCGCGCCCGATCGGTGTACGTGCCCGAGCACGAGGCCGAACACGCCGCCCACACCTACGCCCACCTCACCCCATCGTGGGCCGACCTGACCAGCAGCCTCCCAGCCGTCCGCCCGGCCGTCGCATAACCCCGGCCGCCTCCCCCTTCCTCCTCGCTCTTTTCTCCCCGCGGGTTGGCGTGAGCCCTCCCTCACGCCAGGTCCCTAGCCCACCCATGCCCGAAACCAACGTGTGGAGCCTGCCCATGTCTCCAACCGGTGAAGTGACCACCCTGCACCCCGGACATCCGGCCCGTCCGGCCGCTCGTCCCCGTCCCGCCCCCGTCTCTTCTCCCTCGTTCCGTCCGTCCTCGTCCTGCTCGTCCCGGCGGTCCGTCCTCGTCCTGGTGGGGCCGGTGGTGGAGTGGGACGGCATCCGCGGCCTGCACCTGGCCTCGTGCCGCCGGTGCGCCGAGACCTTCACCACCACCTCGGCCACACAGGCCTACGGCTGGGCCGACGCCCACGAGTGCGATCGGGAGCTGGCCGCGCTGCTGGCCAAGGTGTGCGGGGAGAGGGCGGCGTGATGCGGCGCCTCCTGCTCGCCCTGGCCGATACCGGCCCGGTGGTGATCCTCGCGGTGATCGCCGCGGCCGGGTCGTTCACTCACATCCACGACACCGCCCGCGAGCACGGCCAAGACGGGTGGATGGCCTGGGCCGTCGCCGTGTGCATCGATCTGACGTGTGTGATGGCGGCCCGGGAACGGCAGCGTGACAAACGCACCCAGCGGCCCACGGCACGGCTGTCGTGGCCAACCTGCGTGCTGGCCGGCGGCATCCTCCTGTCCCTCGCCGCCAACCTCGCCCAAGCAGAGCCGACCGTGTGGGGGTGGGTGACCGCCGGAACCCCCGCCGCCGCCTTCCTGGTCGCGGTCTCCATGCTCGAACGCCGCGCCACCACCCGGCCCGGCAGCGGTGAGGAATCCGGTTCGTCCTCGACGGAACCGGCCGTCCCGCCGTCCTTCGGCCGTCCCGACCTGGCCTCCTCGTCCCCGTCCCCGGTGGTCCGGTCGTCCTCTCCGTCCTCCTCACCCGCAAAGGTGGCGAGTGCGGGGGACGGGGCTCGTCCTGAGCTGCCCGCCCCTGACCCGTCCCCGTCCTCGGTGCAGGACGGGCAGACCACCATCCCGCTCCCGATCTCCGCATCGGCCTGCTCGTCCCAGGGCGGGGCCGGTCGTTCCGGCTCGGCCTCCCCGCCCCGGTCGGACGGGGATGGTCGGCCTGGTCTGGCAGAGCCGTTGGTGGAGTTCGCCCGCCAGGTGGCCGCCGAGCATCAGGCCAAGCACGGCCGCCCCATCACCCGTGATGCGCTGCGGGCCCGGCTGGGGGTGTCGAACCGGCTGGCCTCTGACCTGCTGCGCCACATCCGCAACCACCCCGCCTAACCCCACCCTCCTGCCCTCCTTCTCCTCGTCTGAAGGGAGCCGTCCCGTGTTCGTCCGTCGCTGCCTCTTTTGGACCTTCTGGCTGGTGCTGGCCCTCTACGTGCTGCGTCACCCCTCCGCCGCTGCCGAGACCGTGACCGCGCTCGGCGGCGGCCTGGCCGCCCTGGCCGACGCGCTTGCGGCCTTCGCCTCCGCCCTCTAACCCCGCCCGTCGAACCGGCTGCTCCCGGCGCGGATGGCCGCGCCGGGGCCGTTCCCCTTCGCCTGCTGCAAACCGGACAAAGGAAAGGTCCCGCCTTCGTGCCTCGCCCTGCCTCGTCACTGGTGACTCCGCTGGCCGCCCGGGACATGGCGGCCAAGATGGCCCGCCCGGACTTCCACAGGTGGGCGGCTCGGACCCGTGCGCTGGGCGGGTGCCTGCAGCCGATTCATCTCAAGGGCCGGGTGGATTACCTCGACCCGGCAACCGGTGAACTGCTCCACCGCTACACCACCACCACCAGCGAACCCGGCGGAACCCTGCGGGTGGCCTGCAAGACCCGCCGGGCCTCCCGCTGCCCGGCCTGCGCCGAGGTCTATCGGGCCGACACCTACCACCTCGTCAAAGCCGGACTGGTCGGCGGCAAAGGCGTCCCTGCCACGGTGGCGGCGCACCCGGCCGCCTTCGTCACCCTCACCGCACCTTCCTTCGGCCCCGTCCATGCCCGCCGCACAACCCCCGGCGGCAACGTGCGGCCCTGCCGCCCTCGCCGCAACACCACGACGTGCCCGCACGGGCGGTCCTTGTCCTGCACCGCCCGGCACGCTCCCGACGATCCGCGCTTGGGGGAGCCGTTGTGCCCGGACTGCTACGACCACCACGGCACCGTCCTGTTCAACGCCCTCGCCCCTGAGCTGTGGCGGCGCTTCACCCTCGCTCTCCGGCGGCGCCTGGCCAAAACCGCAGGAACGACCGTCGCGGCGCTGGGCGAGGTGCTCACGGTGTCGTTCGCCAAGGTGGCCGAATACCAGCGGCGCGGCACGGTCCACTTCCACGCCATCATCCGCCTGGACGGACCCGGTGGCCCAGCCACCACCCCGCCCGGCTGGGCCACCTACGAAGCCCTCGCCGAAGCGGTGGAACAGGCGGTGCGGGCGGTCACCGTCACCACACCCGCAACCGAAAGCATCCCCGCGCGGGTGCTGGCCTGGGGTGATCAGCTCGATATCCGCCCCATCACCACCACGGGTGAGCTGACCGATACCGCGGTGGCCGGCTACATCGCCAAATACGCCACCAAAGCCGCCGAATGCACCGGCACCCTCGACCGGCGCATCCGCCCCACCGACGACCTAGACGCCCTGCCGGTCAGCGACCACGCCCGGCGTCTTATCGCCGCCTGCCTGCACCTAGGCGCTNCCCGGCGTCTTATCGCCGCCTGCCTGCACCTAGGCGCTCTGCCCGAGATGGCCGGGCTGCGGCTGGCGGAGTGGGCGCACATGCTCGGCTTCCGCGGCCACTTCACCACCAAATCCCGCCACTACTCCACCACCCTCGCACGGCTGCGCGCCGCCCGCATCCGGCACAACCAGCAACACCAGCAGATCACCACCGGGCGGCTGCCCTTGACCGAGGAAGACCGGGTGCTCGTCATCGCCCACTGGCGCTACGCCGGCCGCGGCCTGACCCCCGGTGAAGCACTGCTGACCGCCGCGCTGACCGGCACACCCCTGCCGCCTCTCAACCCGTTGACCGCCGCTGAAAGGAGCCGCCTATGGAGCCATTGATGCTCACCGTCCCCCAAGCCGCCCGCGCCCTGGCGATCTCCCGCAGCAAGCTTTATGAACTCATCGCCTCCGGCGCCCTGCGCTCGGTCCGCGTCCACGGCTCCCGCCGCATCCCCCGCAAAGCCCTCGAAGACTACATAGACCGCCTGCTCGCCCAGGAGGACGCCGCCTGATGCCCCGCAAGACCGGCAAGCCCGCATCCTCCCGCAAGGCCCGGCCCCGGCTGCGGGACGGGGTCATGAAACGCGGAAGCACCTGGTCGTATGTCATCCGCGTCCGCGACCCCGAAACCGGCGTCTCCAAACCCAAATGGGTCGGCGGCTTCGTCACCGAGGAAGAGGCCAAAGCCGCCCGTGACGAAGCCCGCGTCAAGGCCCGGCGCGGTGAGTACATCGACCGCACCACCATCACCGTCGCTCAATACCTGGATGAGTGGCTCGAAGCACACGCAGTCGAGATCAAGCCCCGGACGCTGGCCGGTTACCACACCATGGTCCGGCTTTACATCAAGCCTCACATCGGTGACCTGCGGCTCCAGGCCGTCCGTCCGGCCCAGATCACCAAGCTTTACAGGGATCTCCTGGCAAGCGGCGGCGAGGGCGGCAAGCCGCTGAGCGTCTCGACCGTGATGCGGGTGCATGCCATCTTGCACAAGGCGTTCGCGGACGCCGTTCTCGTCGATGAGCTGATCCCGTCCAACCCCGCCGAGCGGGCCAAGCGTCCCAAAGGGCTGGTCAGGGAAGCAGATGGCATCTGGA
Source organism: Thermomonospora catenispora (assembly GCF_006363815.1). Taxonomy (GTDB): domain Bacteria; phylum Actinomycetota; class Actinomycetes; order Streptosporangiales; family Streptosporangiaceae; genus Thermomonospora; species Thermomonospora catenispora. Next base: position 247,857 of record NZ_RRYT01000004.1, on the reverse strand, counting down.
CGCCCGCGCAGCTTCGGGTGTTCCTCCAGGCCGTCCGCGAGCACCGGCTGTTCGCCTTCTACCACCTGGCCGCCTACACCGGTGCCCGGCGGGGTGAGCTGCTGGCGCTGCGCTGGTCGAACGTCGATCTGGACGGCAAGCGGATCACCATCGGGGGTTCTGCCGGTGTGGTCAAGGGCCGGCGCATCGAAGGGACGACCAAGAGCGGCCGGTCCCGCGTCGTCACCATCGACGATGAGACCGTGGCCGTTCTCAGGGAGCACCGTAAGGCCCAGCTCGCTGAGCAGTTCCAGGCCGGTGAAGCCTGGCGCGGTGCGGAAGACGGTTACGTGTTCACAACCGAGCGGGGAGAGCCGATCCATCCGGACTCGGTGGGCTGGTTGATGACCAAGACCATCCGGGCCTACAACAACCCGCCGCAAGGGCCTAAGCCGGCCGAGCCGCTGCCCCATGCCCGCGTGCACGACTTGCGGCACATCCACGCGACGACGCTGCTGTTGGCGGGCGTCCCCGTCCATGTGGTGGCGGCTCGGCTCGGCCACGCCGACCCGGCGATCACGCTGCGGGTCTACGCGCATGTGATCCGTTCCGCCGAGGTGGCCGCGGCGGACGTGTTCGCGAAGGTGATGAGCGGGGCCGTTTAGCGGGCCGCTGTTAGCAAACCTGTTAGCAAGAGGCCCCTTGCGAAGATCGCAAGGGGCCTCTGAGCTGGGAGCCGCCTGTCGGAATCGAACCGACGACCTATTCATTACGAGTGAATCGCTCTACCGACTGAGCTAAGGCGGCACGCCACGAAGTGGCCGGGGAAGAGTCTACCGGGTCCGGGCGGATGGTGCGTATCAATTGCAGACGGTGCCGTCGGGCGGAGGGGCGGCGGTGATCAGATACCGCTCGACGGCCTCGGCGACGCAGGAGGAGCCGCCCAGGTAGGCGGTGTGGCCGTCGCCGTCGAAGGTGAGGAGGGTGCCGGAGGCCAACTGACCGGCCAGGGCCTTGGACCACCGGTAGGGGGTGGCGGGGTCCCGGGTGGTGCCGATGACGAGGATGGGGGCGGCTCCCTTGGCGGTCACGGGTGCGGGCGAGCCGGCGGCCTCGGCGGGCCAGTAGACGCAGGGAAGACCGCCCCACATGACGAAGGGGCCGAAACGGGGAGCGGCCTTCTCGGCCTCGTCCACGGCCCGGGCGTAGGCGGAGGCATCGGCCGGGTTGGGCTTGTCGACGCAGTTGACGGCCATGTTGGCCTCCATCTGGTTGGTGTAGGAGCCGTCGGGGCGCCGTCCCAGCAGCTGGTCCGCGAGCTCCAGCAGGAGGTCTCCCTCGCCGTGCCGGATGGCGCGGTCCAGGGCGGTGCGGAGGGCGGGCCACTGGCTCCTGGCGTAGAGCGCGGACGCGATGCCGGTCGTCACCCAGGTCTCGGTGATGACCCGGTCGTCGCCCCGGACGCTGCGGAGCGGAGCGCGGTCGGCGCGGCGCTGCAGCTCGGCGATCCGGTCCAGCGCGGCCTCGGGGTCGGCGCCCAGCGGACAGTCCGGGGCGGCGGCGCAGTCCTCGGCGAACGCGCGGAGGGCGGCCTCGAAGCCCTTGGCCTGCTCCAGCAGGAGGTCGGTGGCCGAGAGGGAGGGGTCGATCGCGCCGTCCAGGACGAGGGCGCGGACGTTGCGGGGGAAGTGCTCGGCGTAGACGGCCCCCAGATAGGTGCCGTAGGAGAAGCCCAGGTAGGTGAGCTTGGCGTCGCCCAGCGCGGCGCGGAGGACGTCCATGTCGCGGGCGGCGTTGACGGTGCCGACATGGGGCAGCAGGGCGGCCGAACGGGTGCGGCAGCCGTCGGCGAACGCCCGGCTTTGAGTCTGCAGCTCGGCGAGCTCGGCGGCGGAGTCGGGGGAGGCGTCGGTGGTGAAGAACCGGTCCAGCGTCGAGCCGTCGAGGCAGCGCACGGGTCTGCTCCGGCCGACCCCGCGCGGGTCGAAGCCGATGATGTCGAAGCGGTCGCGCAGGTCGGGTCCCAGCAGCCGCCCGGCCTCCCGGACGAAGTCGACGCCCGACCCGCCGGGGCCGCCGGGGTTGGTCACCAGCGAGCCGATGCGTTCGGAGCGGTCCCGGGCGGGTAGGCGGATCACCGCCAGGGACAGTTGCTCGCCGGTGGGCCGTGCGTAATCCAGCGGAACCTTGACGGTGGTGCATTCGAAGTCCCGGTGGCAGTCCCGCCAGGACGGCTCCTGCGCGTAGTACCGCTCCAGCCCGGGCGGGGAGCCCGGGGGCGGGGACTGGACGCGCGCGGGGCGTCCGTCGCTGCATCCGGCCAGCAGCAGCGCCGCGGCCAGCAGCCCGGCTCTCCGGCGTACACCCCTCATGCCCGTCGACTCCCCCGTCCCTCCCCGCCTCGGCTCTCACGGCCCCGCGGTCTCCCCCGCCGGCCGGCGAGGGCGGCGGAGCGCGCGGCGGGCCGGCCTCGGCGCCGCGGTCGCGGCGCCTCCATCCTCGTTCCTCTGCAGCGCCGACACCAGCGGAAACGCGACTTGTGGACGAACGTCCGAACCGTCGAGGCGGTCTCCTGCGCCGCCGCTTCGTCGCTTCCTCCGGACCTCCGGCGCACGGCGGGAGCACGACGGGGGCGCCGCGGGGGTACGAGGTGGACATGACGGACAGGGATCGTGAGCGCGGAATCCGGATCGAGCCGTCGCGCAAGCGGGTGCGCGTGTATCTGGGCGGGGAGGCCGTGGTCGACACCGTCCGGCCGATGCTGGTGTGGGAGACGCCCCACTATCCGACCTATTACTTCCCCGTCGAGGACGTGCGGAGGGAGTGCCTGTTCCCCGACGGCGAGGTCGAGCGGTCGCCCGGTCTGGGAAAGGGGGAGTCCTACACGGTCCGGGTGAACGGGGCGGAGGCGCGCGGGGCGGCGCTGCGTCACCCTCGCTCGCCGGTGGAGGAGCTGCGCGGCCTGGTGCGGTTCGACCTGGAGGCGATGCAGGCCTGGTTCGAAGAGGACGAGGAGATGCTGGCGCACCCCCGCGACCCGTACCACCGGGTCGACGTCCTGGCCAGTTCCCGGCATGTGCGGATCGAGGTGGACGGGGTGACGGTGGCGGAGTCCTCGCAGCCCCGGCTGCTGTTCGAGACGGGCCTGCCGGTGCGGTACTACCTGCCCAAACCGCATGTGCGCATGGACCTGCTGGAACCCAGCGACACCACCACGGCCTGCCCGTACAAGGGGCGGGCCGAGTACTGGTCGGTCCGCATCGGAGAGACGCTCCACAAGGACCTGGCCTGGTCCTATCCGCAGCCCCTCCCCGAGAGCCAGAAGATCGCCGGGCTGATCGCGTTCTACGACGAGAAGGTCGACGTGCACGTGGACGGGGTCCGGCAGGAGCGGCCCGCGTCCCCGTTCGGCTGAGCGCGGCGCCCGCCCGGAAGCTCAGCCGGAGCCGCGGCCGTCCTCGGCGGCGCGGCCGTAGGCCTCCTCGTGCTGCCGGCGAGGGACGCAGACCTCGGCGACGGGGCAGGAGCAGCGTCCGCCGCCGTCCAGCTTGACGGTGACCTCGTCGGCGGGGACGTTCCGCGCCACCACCTGGCCGGTGCCCTGGGGGGTCCGGACCCGCTGCCCCGGTTTGGGCATGCGCCGGTGCGCCTCGACGTACAGGGGGTGCTCGTACTTGAGGCAGCACATCAGGCGTCCGCAGGCCCCCGCGATGCGCAGCGGGTTGATGGGCATGTCCTGTTCCTTGGCCATGCGGACCGAGACCGGCTCGAAGTCCTTGAGGAAGGTGGCGCAGCACAGGTCCCGTCCGCAGGGGCCGATGCCGCCCTGGAGGCGGGCCTCGTCGCGGGGGCCGACCTGCCGGAGCTCCACGCGCGCCCGCAGGGAGCGGGCCAGGTCGCGCACCAGCGCGCGGAAGTCCACCCGGTGGGGCGCGCTGAAGTAGATGGTGAAGACGTTGTCGCCGTCCAGGTAGTCGATCCCGACGACCTTCATCGGCAGGTCGTGCTTGCGGATCAGCCGTTTGGCGATGGAGCGGCCCTCCGCACGGCGCCGGCGGTTGCGCTCGTCCCGGGCCAGGTGCTCCTCGGTGGCCAGGCCGGCGCAGACGGGAAGGCCCTCGATGTCCTCCGACACCCACTGCGGGGCCCACACGCATTCGGCGACCTCGGGGCCGGCGCTGGTGGGCACCAGGACCTTGTCGCCGACCCGCGGCGAGTGAGGGCCGGGGTCGAGGTAGTACAGCCGTCCGTATCGGGTGAAGCTGACGGCCATCACCATGCCCATGCTCCACACCCCCTTGCGGCCTCTCGCGCCTTGCTCACCCTATGCGGGTTCCGCGGACGGCGATGTGACGCGCGTCACCGGACGGCACCGGACGGCAGGGCGCCGGACGCCACCCGGTGACGTCGGGGCGCCGGGCGTCACCAGGCGACGTCGACGCAGTCCTCCACGGGGATCGCGTGCGCCTTCCCACCGGGCGCGCCATGGGCCAGGCCGTCCGCGCTCAGCAGCAGGACCTCCTCGCCGACGGAGGCGCGCACCAGGGCGACGGGGGACCGGGCGGTCCCGACGGTCCACCACTCCCTGGTGGGCTGCCGCGTCTGCACGGAGAACTCCTGCAGCGACAGCGTCGCCCCCCGCTGGATCCCCGCGACGACGGCGTCCCCCCGCACCAGGGCGACGGTGGTGGCGTCGGCGGGCAGGGGCAGCAGGGCCTTGCTGACGCGCAGGTCGCCGGACGGGGCGTTCACGTCGAGGGTGCGCACCTGGCGGCGCACCGTCGAGCCGCCGCCGGTGGACCACACGAACGACAGGGCGTCGCCGCTCCACGCCAGGTTGGTGATCCGGCCGGTGGAGCGGCTGGTCCATCGGCGCTGCGCCGCGGCGTCGGCGGAGACGACCTCGATGCGGCTGACCCCCTGGCCGTAGACGAGGTAGGCGATCCGCCGCCCGTCGGGGCTCACGGCCATGTCGGAACGGCCGGTGGACACCCCCCGCACCTGCAGTCCCTCCAGCGGCGTCAGGGAGCGGGGCAGCCCGTCGGGGGTCAGGGCGAGCCGGTGGAACGTCACCTGGCCCGACGCATAGGAGGACACCACGAACGTCCCCTCGCCGGCGGAGGCGATCTGGTGGAACCGCCGGCCCACGGGCGCGGCTATGTCCACCCCCACCTGGGCCCCCGTCCGGGCGTCCCGCACCACCAGCGCGTCACCGGAGCGCCGGACGCCCACCACGAAACGCGGCGCGGCGTCCTTCGCGGCGGTCTCGGCGGACGCCTCGGCAGCGGCGGGCTTGTCGTCCTTCCCATCGGCGCGCCCGTGGATGAAGTCCATGGCGGCGGCCACCAGCAGCACCGCCAGGACCGCCACGACGACCGGTCCGGCATGCTCCCGGATCAGCCCGCCGGGCCGCTCACCGCCGCCCGGGGGCCGTTGCCGCTCGCCGGCGGGGGTCTGCGGTCGTTCCTCGGAAGGGGGGTTCTGCCGTTCTTCGGCTTCCATGTGCTCCGCCGTTTCTCGTGTCTCGTCCACCGGATCGACCTCGGCCGGAAGCCGCGCTTCCCGCCGATCGTCCAGTAACGCGAGCAGGGCGACCGCCGCCACCGCCCCCGCCGCGGCGACCGCCGCCGCGGCGACGACGGTCCGCAGCAGGCGCCCGGTCCCGTCTCCATCGTGCACGGTGATCGCCGCACCGCCCCTTCGTGTAAGCGACAAGCGTGTGGTGGCCGCGCCTCATCCGGACGCGCGCAGCGCCGACCGGGCGGCCCGCACCGCGGCGTCCCGGTAGGCCGCCCCGTACAGGGTCACATGCACCAGCAGCGGATGCAGCTGGTGCAGGGAGACCCGCGCCCGCCAGCCGTCGGCCAGCGGCCTGACCTCCTGGTAGGCCGCGATGATCCGATCCAGGTGCGGCGCCCCGAACAGGGCCAGCATCGCCAGGTCGGTCTCCCGATGGCCGCCGTGCGCCGCAGGGTCGATCATCCAGCCCCGGCCGCCGGACCACAAGACATTGCCCGACCAAAGGTCGCCATGGATTCGGGCAGGCGGCTCGTGCGGACCCGCCAGCGTCTCGATCCGGTCCATCACCTGTTCGATCAGCCGGATCTCGGCAGTGTCCAGGTGGCGGGCGGCCGAGCGGAGGAACGGGGCGATGCGGCGTTCGGCGTACCAGCGGGGCCACCGGTCGGCGGGGGCGTTGTCCATCGGCAGGTGCGCGATGTAGCCCTGCCAGGAGGCGCCGAACGAGGGCGCCCCCGTGGCGTGCAGCGCCGCCAGCTCCCGGCCGAACCGTTCCGCCGCGGCCCGCGTCGGGGGCTCGGCGGGCAGCCACGGCAGCACCAGCAGCCGTTCGTCGGCCGCCAGCACCGGCGGGACGGGCGGGTCGTCGCCCTGCCGCAGCCAGCGCAGTCCCGCGGCCTCGGCGGCGAACACCCCGGCCTGGTCGTCGGCGGCCTTGACGAACACCTCGCGCCCGTCCGCGAGCCTCACCCGCGACAGCGTCCAGGCGTGGCCGCCGCCGAGCGGCGTGACCCGCTCGACCGGTGCGCCCAGCAGTTCCGCCAGCCGCTCCACCGCTCAGCGGTCCTTGAGCGCGGTGCGGATCTCCTCCAGCAGCCCCGGGACGGCGGCCTCGACCAGCTCCCGGACGTGCTCGAAGTCGGCCATGGAGCCACCGTAGGGGTCGGGCACGTCCAGCCGTCCGCCGGCATCGGGGTCGAACTCCCGCAGCAGCCGGATCTTGTCGCGCGCCTCCTCGTCGGGGGCCATCGCCCGCAGCTCCCGCAGGTGCCCCCGGTCCAGCGCGACGATCAGGTCGTAGCGGTCGAACCAGGTCCGTTCGAACTGCCGTGCCCGGTGGGCCGACCGGTAACCGTGGCGGGCGAGCGTGCGCACCGCACGGTGGTCGGCGCCCTCTCCGACGTGCCAGCCGCCGAGGCCCGAGCTGTCCACCTCGACGTCCAGCCCTTCCTCGGCCGCGTGGTGGCGCAGGATCGCCTCGGCCATCGGAGAGCGGCAGATGTTGCCCGTGCAGACGAACGTGACTCGATACGGCATGGCCCCCATCCTGCCCGTTGTGGACGGTCAACCGGTACGCAGCGACAGCGTCATGGCCTCCACCGCCAGCAGCGGGTTGACGTTGGCGTCCAGCCGCCGTCGGCATTCCATGATCGCTTCCAGTCTGCGCAGGGTCGTCTCCGGTGCGCTCTCGGCCGCCGCCGCCCGCAGCTCGGCGGCCTTGTCGCCGTTGACCGGCTCCACCGGGGCGCCGAGCTGCAGCATCAGCACGTCCCGGTAGTAGGAGGCCAGGTCCAGCAGCGCCCGGTCCAGCGAATCCCGCTTGATGCGGGTGGCCCGCGACTTCTGGCGCTCCTCCAGCTCCTTGAGCGCCCCGGCGGTGCCGCGCGGCATCCGGCCCTTCTCGCTCTCCCCCAGCGCCCGCCGCAGCTGTGCGACCTCGGCCTCGTTCAGCTCCTCGGCGGTGGCCTTGGCGTCCGCGTCCGCCGCGGCCACCAGCGCCGCCGCCGCCTGCACCGCGGGCGCGACGCCGGTCAGCCGGGTCGGCAGCGACAGCACCTCTCCCCGCCGGCGCCGGGCCTCGGGGTCGGCGGCCAGCCGCCGCGCCCGTTCGAGGTCGCCCTGCGCGGCCCGCGCCGCCTCCAACGCCACGTCCGGCTCGATCCCGTCCCGCTGCACCAGGGCGTCCGCCACCGCCTGCGCGGGCGGGGTCCGCAACGTCACCAGCCGGCACCGCGACCGGATCGTCACCACCAGATCGTCCGGCGACGGCGCGCACAGCAGCCACACCGTCCGCGGCGGCGGCTCCTCGATCGCCTTCAGCAGCGCGTTCGCCGCCGCCTCGGTGGCCCGCTCGGCGTCCTCGAACAGCACGATCTGCCAGCGTCCCCCGCTCGGCGAGGACGCCGCCCGCAGCACCAGCTCCCGGGTCTCCTTGACCCCGTACGACAACCCGGCGGGCCGCACCACCTCCACGTCGGCGTGCGTCCCCTGCAGCACCTGATGGCAGGAGGCGCAGTGCCCGCACCCCGGCGGATCCTCCCGGCACTGCAGCGCGGCCGCGAACGCCCGCGCCGCCGCGGACCGTCCGGCCCCCGGCGGGCCGGTGAACAACCAGGCGTGCGTCATCCCCGCGGCGGCCCGCCGGTCGCCCGCCAGCAGCGCCGCCCCGGCCCGGGCCGCCGACCGCAGCTGCTCGACGGCCGCCTCTTGGCCCACCAGGTCATCCCAAACGCTCACAAGCCAAGGCTAGGCCGCCTCGGCGCCCGGTGATATCCCGGCGCCGCCGCACCCTCGGAGTCCGCGGGCCCGGCGCGGACCCGCCGGCGCCTGCGGGACCCGGTGCGGCGTCCCCGCCGCCCGCCGGGCCCCGCCCCGGCCGGCGAGGACGACGGGGATCAGTCGGAGATCGCGGGGAAGGTGCTGGTGATCTCCTCGGTCCCGGCCGGGACGGGATCGGGGAGGATGTCGTGGAGACGGTCGCGGATCAGGCGGGTGATCTCCTCCTGCGGCAGCGAGGCGTCGATCACCAGGTAGCGGTCGGGGTCGGCCTCGGCGAGGCGGCGGAAGCCCTGGCGGACCCGCTCGTGGAACTCCATGGGCTCGGACTCCATCCGGTCGGCCGGGGAGGCGAAGCGGCCGAACCCGGTCTCCGGGGGAACGTCCAGCAGCACGGTCAGGTCGGGCAGCAGGCCGCCGGTGGCCCACCGGTTGACCTCGGCGATCTCCTCGACGGACTGGCCGCGGCCGAAGCCCTGGTAGGCCAGGGAGGAGTCGAGGTAGCGGTCGGAGACCACGATGGCGCCGCGGGCCAGGGCGGGCTCGATGACGTTGGCGACGTGGTTGGCGCGGTCGGCGGCGTACAGCAGGGTCTCCGCGCGCGCCGACAGGTCCTTGGTCTCCTTGTCCAGCAGGATGGCGCGCAGCCGCATGCCGATCTTGGTGGCGCCGGGTTCGCTGGTGGTGACGACGTCGTACCCGTGATCGCGCAGCCAGATCGCGGTCAGCCGGGCCTGGGTGGTCTTGCCGGCGCCCTCACCGCCCTCGAACGCGATGAACACCCCGCGGTCGCGCGCGGGCTGCGGCTCGGCGGCGGGCGGGACGTAGACCTCGCCGCGCAGCGCCGCCCGCACGTCGGGCACCAGCGGGATGCCGCGCCGGTCGTCCAGCCGCCGGTACGTCACCAGGCCGACGACCAGCGTCAGCAGCGCGACCGCCAGCAGCACCGCGTTGGGGCCGTCGAAGCGGTACACCGCATCGGAGCCCAGCTCCAGCCGGTGCCGCCCGATCGCCCCGGCGCAGGCGGGCGCGGCGGCCGTCACCACCACCAGCACCGCTCGCAGCACAGAGCGCAGGAACGCCCGCGCGGGCCCGCGCAGCGGCTCCTCGGCCGTCTCCTGCACCACGGCACGGGCGGTGGACCAGGCCACCCCCACGGTCCACCCCAGCACCCCGGTGAGCACCACGACCACCACCAGGTCGTGGATCAGCGCGATGGCGGCCAGCACCAGGCTCGCCGCGACCACCGACAGCCCCAGCAGCCGCCGCCGGCTGAACGGGCCCAGCATCCGCGGCCCCTGGAAGACCCCGAACGCCATGCCCAGGAACGCCGCGCCGACCATCGCCCCGAACCCGGCGTCCCCGCCGTGCAGGGTCGCCACCTGGATCCGGGCGACGCCGAGCACCGCGCCGCCCGCGGCGAACGCCCCGATCAGGCCGACCAGCAGGCCGCGCAGCCCGGGCACGGCACGGGTCGCCTTCCCCGGACGCTCCCCCTGCCGCGGCGCGGCGGGCCGCGCCGCGGCGACCGGCCCCGGCGGCGTCCCGAAGGCCGCGACCGCCGACAGCACGAAGACCACCGCCGTCGCATACAGCGGCAGGTCGCTGCGCGCATCCCCGGACGTCAGGGCGCCTGCCGCCAGGGCCAGCAGCGCGAACAGCACGGCGGCCGCCGGCGCGGCCCCGTGGCCGGTCCGCCGGACCAGGCGCCGGGCGTCCTCCGCCCGGTCCTCGGGCACCAGTCCCGGCGCGGTGGCGTCGACCGCCGCCTGCGCGACCGCTCCCGCCAGCGAGATCAGCAGCGCCGCCGCGATCAGCCACACCGGCTGTCCCAGCAGCGCCGCCGACGCGGTGAGCACGGCCCGCAGCGCGCCGAGCGCCGCCAGTGTCACGCGCCGGTCCAGACCGTGGACCGGCGTCGCCATCGCGGAGGCCGGCAGCGCCTGCGGCAACGTCCACGCCAGCAGCGTCCCGGCGATCGCGTACGCCTGCATCGCGAAACCGTCGTCGGCGCTCACCGCGACCGCCGACGCGGTGAGCGCCAGCAGGCCGAGCCAGTCGCCGAGGCCGGAGAAGGACAAGGCGATCCACAGCCGCCGCAGCGGCGGGATCGACAGCACACCCGGCTGGTGAGCCGCGCCCGATCTGGTCATGTCGGTCAGCGTATCGACGCGGACGTCCCCAGGGGGCGGACTCGATGTTGCGGTCAGGTACCGGTCTTGGCGGAGGACTTCTTGCCCGCCGACTTGCCCGCCGACTTGCCTGCCGACGTGCCGCCGGCGGACGCCTTCCTCGTCGTGGCGCGCCGGGCTGCGGTCTTCTTGCCGCCGCCCGCGGCGATCTTCTCCCGCCGTTCGGCCAGCAGCTCGACCGCCCGCTGGAGGGTGATCGCCTCGACGGTGTCGCCCTTGCGCAGGCTGGCGTTGGTCTCCCCGTCGGTGACGTACGGCCCGAACCGGCCCTCCTTCACCACCACCGGCTTGCCGGTGGCGGGGTCCTCGCCCAGCTCACGCAGCGGCGCCGCCGCGGTCCGGCCCCGTCCGCGCTGCTTGGGCTGCGCGAACAGCTCCTTGGCCTGCTCCAGGGTGAGGGTGAACAGCTCCTCCTCCGAGGCCAGCGACCGGCTGTCGGAGCCCTTCTTGACGTACGGGCCGTACCGGCCGTTCTGCACCGTGACCTGCTCACCGTCCAGCTCGCCCAGCACCCGGGGCAGCGACAGCAGCTTGAGCGCGTCCTCCAGCGTGACGGTGTCCAGGCTCATCCCCTTGAGCAGCGACGCGGTGCGCGGCTTGGGGGCGTCCTTCTTGCGGCGCCCGGAGGCGGTGGTGGTCAGCTCCTCCGGCAGGACCTCGGTCACGTACGGGCCGAACCGGCCGGAGCGCGCCACGATCACATGCCCGGTCTCCGGGTCGCGGCCCAGCTCCCGGTCGCCGCTGGGCTGGGCGAACAGCTCCTCGGCCTTCTCGGCGGTCAGCTCGTCCGGAGCCAGGTCGGCGGGGATGTTGACGCGCTCCTCGGTGCCGTCCGGCTTGGTGCGCACCAGGTACGGCCCGTACCGGCCGACCCGCGCGACGATGTCGCTGCCGGGGACCGGGAACGAGCTGATCCCGATGGCGTCGATCTCGCCGAGGTCGGTCACCAGCTCCTTGAGGCCGACATGGCGCTCGCCGTCGCCGTTGGTCTCCCCGAAGTAGAACCGGCGCAGCCACGGCACCCGCTCGGCCTCGCCCCGGGCGATCAGGTCGAGGATGTCCTCCATCTTGGCGGTGAAGTCGTAGTCGACCAGATGCCCGAAGTGCTTCTCCAGCAGGTTGACCACCGCGAACGCCAGGAACGACGGGACCAGCGCCGTGCCCTTTTTGAACACATAGCCGCGGTCCAGGATCGTGCCCATGATCGAGGCGTAGGTGGAGGGCCGGCCGATCTCCCGCTCCTCCAGCTCCTTGACCAGGGTGGCCTCGGTGTAGCGGGCGGGCGGGCGGGTGCTGTGGCCCTGCGCCTGGAGCCGGTCGGCGGTCAGCGGGTCGTCCACCGACAGGTTCGGCAGCCGCCGTTCGCTGTCGTCGGCGTCGCTCTCGGGATCGTCGGCGCCCTCGACGTACGCCTTGAGGAAGCCGTAGAAGGTGATGGTCTTGCCGCTGGCGGCGAACTCGGCCCGCTCCCCGGCGGTGGAGGCGCCGACCACCCGCACCGACACCGACTGGCCGACGGCGTCCTTCATCTGGGAGGCGATGGTCCGCTTCCAGATCAGCTCATACAGCCGGAACTGGTCACCGGTCAGCCCGGTCTCGGCCGGGGTGCGGAAGGTGTCGCCGGCGGGCCGGATCGCCTCGTGCGCCTCCTGGGCGTTCTTGACCTTCGTGGCGTAGGTGCGCGGCTTGTCGGCCACGTACTCGGCCCCGTACAGCGCGGTGGCCTGGGCGCGGGCGGCGGCGATGGCGGTCTCCGACAGGTTGGTGCTGTCGGTCCGCATGTAGGTGATGAAGCCGTTCTCATACAGCCGCTGCGCCACCTGCATCGTGTACTTGGCGGAGAAGCCCAGCTTGCGGCTGGCCTCCTGCTGCAGGGTGGTGGTGCGGAACGGCGCGTACGGCTTGCGGGTGTAGGGCTTGCGCTCCACGGAGGCGACCGTGAACGGCCGCCCCTCCAGCCGCCGCGCCAGGCCGCTCGCCGCCTCCTCGTCCAGGTGCAGCAGGTCGGCGGACTTCAGCTCGCCCCGCGCGGAGAAGTCGCGGCCCTGGGCGACGCGCTTGCCGTCCACGCCGACCAGATGCGCGGTGAACGTCCGCGGCCCGTCCTCGACGGCGCCCTGGACGGCGAAGTCGGCCTCGATGTCCCAGTAGTGGGCGGGGACGAACGCGATCCGCTCCCGTTCCCGCTCGACGACCAGGCGGGTGGCCACCGACTGCACCCGGCCGGCCGACAGCCCCTGCATGATCTTGCGCCACAGCACGGGGCTGACCTCGAACCCGTACAGCCGGTCCAGGATGCGCCGGGTCTCCTGCGCGTCGACCAGCTTGAGGTCCAGATCGCGGGGGTTGGCGGCGGCGTGGCGGATCGCCTCCGGGGTGATCTCGTTGAACACCATCCGGTGCACCGGGACCTTGGGCTGGAGCACCTCGCGCAGATGCCAGGCGATGGCCTCGCCCTCCCGGTCCTCGTCGGTGGCGAGGTAGAGCTCGTCGGCCTCCTGCAGCGCCTTGCGGAGCTTGGCGACCTGGGCCTTCTTGTCGGGGGTGACCTCGTAGTACGGCTCGAAGTCCTTCTCGACGTTCACGCCGAGCTTGGCCCAGGGCTGATGCTTGGCCTCCTCGGGCAGGTCGGCGGGCCGCGGGATGTCGCGAATGTGGCCGATGCTGGACTCCACCACGTATCCGCTGCCCAGGTAACCGGCGATCGTCTTCGCCTTGGCAGGCGACTCGACGATCACCAGACGCGTGCCGGTGCCGCCGGACCCCCTGGCGCGGCCCCGGCCACGCTGTGCTGTGCCGTTCTTGGCTGGCACGATCGCTCCACCCTCACTGTCTTCGTCCGTCATGTGCGAGGACGTTCCGAATGCTTCCCCCCTGGCGGCCAGGCGTCCCCTCGGAGCGCCCATTGTCCTGAGGAGGACAACGTGGAAGGCATCGCAACCTTTCCAGCGGCCCGGCATCCCCGCGAGTTCCCTGCGCCGCGAACCCCAGACAGGATGACACGTCGCAACCGGCGCTGCAGACCGGGCACGTCCGGAATGGGCGAGAACCCGGGCGCTCCCCCTCCTCACCTGGCGTTCCCCCGGTCATAATGGACGGCGATGGCGGAGTACTCCTACCTCGTCCTCCGGCTGCCGCGGGGCACATCTCGGGACGCCGCCCGGCAGCTGATGACCGAGCACGCCGAGTACGGAGGGTGGGAGCTGCACCGGTTGCGCCTGTATCCCGACGGCAGCCGCCGCATCCAGCTCCGCCGCAAGGTCATCCGCCAGGTCCGCACCTTCTGACGGCTTCCGAGGACCATGGTCCCCCGCCGGCGGCGCGCCCGTCGCCGCCGCGATCCGTCCGCGATCAGTCGCCCTGACCCGTCGCCGCGATCCGTCGGCGTCTCGTGGCGCGTTTGGTGGCGCATCCGGGCCGGATGGGCCCGGACGGGCTTTGCCCGCCCCGGTCCGCGCTCCAGGGCGGGCAAAGCGGTCTCATCCGCCGCCGTGCCGCCGAGGCGGCGGGCCCGGTCAGCGGCTCACCGGCGGCTCGACGGCCGGTGGGCGTCCTCGGCTCACGGCCGGCTCACCATCGCCTCACGGTCGTCGCCGGCACCCGTCGGCGTCGTCGGCCGGGACGGACGGGGCGGGGATCTCAACCGGCATGTCCAAAACCATCCGGTAGACCAGGGGCGTCCCGTCGGTCCCGCGGGCGCCCGCCGGGCCGAGGCGGGGCAGGCCGACGCCGGGGGCCACGGCGCCCAGGGGGAACGGCAGGACGCGAGCGGTGCGCTCGGCCCGGTCGCGCATGGGCATGCTCCATCCACGAAGAGGGGGAATTCATCGAAAGACTCCCTCCGCGCTCGGACGTCGATCGGCGGCGTCCACCCGGCCGCGGGCGGGCGGCCCCGCGTCACGTGAGCGTCGGCGCCGGAGGGCGGCGCGCACACCCGCCGACGGCTGCTCCCGGAGAAGGACTCGGGAGGGGAGCCACGCGCTCCCGCCGGGAATGCGGCGGGATGCGTCCGGCCGCCGGAGGGGCGGTGATCAGTCGGGCGCCATGGGCGGCTCGTCCACGTCCGCCTGTGCCGGTGGCGCGTCGGCGCCCGAGGACGGCCACGGCACCGCCCGGAGGACGTGCGGGCCCGGCGTCTGATGCAGGTCCCCGCCGAGGACGTCGCCGGGCGCGCCGACGGACGGCGCGGAGGCGAGGACGAACGCCTCGGCCCGAGGCCGCGGCGAGGGTGCGTCCGTCTGCGCCGGAGGCGGGGCCGGTCGTTTCAGGCGGGGCTCGGCGGCTCCGGTGAAGGAGACCGGACGGCGAGTCTCCCGATCGTCGTCCCGGACGGCGCCGGAGACCTCGCCGGGGGTCCCTCCGGCCGCGGGCCCGGGTGTGGAGACGGCGAGCCGCGACGGCGCGGGAGGGCCGACCCGCGGCGGAGCGGCGGAGGGCCGAGGCTCGGATGCGGATGCGGACTCAGACGGCACCGGCCGGGCCGTCTCCGCCGCGGGTGGGGCGGCGTCTCCCGGGTCGTCGGGGCCGACCGGATCCGGATCGGCGTCCGGGCCGGTGCTTGAGCCGGTGTCCGGGCCGGCCGGCGGTCCGGTGAGACGTTCGAGAAGGCGTTCGGGAATCCGCAGGCCGATCGGCGTCCGGGACGGAACGGGGGCCGGCGGCTCCTGCACGGCGACCATGCCCGGCGGAGGCGACAGGGATGCGCCGTCCACCGGGTGGGGCCCGGTCTCGGCGTGGGCGGTGCCGGACAGGGCGCCGAGCAGCCAGCCGCCGATCACCAGTCCGCCGAGGGCCAGCAGCCGGAGGGCACGGTGGCGCGCAGCCCGAACGCACAGCGACCGGACGGGCACCGTCCGTGCCGACGCCAGACCACGCGCCACCGAAGCCCCCTCGGCATGCTCTCCCCGATAAGGAACGAGGCACCCCGTTCTCTACGCATGGTGACCGTAGCACCACGGACCGCCTCATCTCTCGGAGTTCGCCGCAATTCGTGGGGCGAATCGTTCAGGCGAGGTCCAGGAAGCGATCCAGCACCCGGACACCGAACTGCAATCCGTCCACGGGCACCCTCTCGTCCACTCCGTGGAACATTCCGGAAAAGTCCAGATCCGGCGGCAGCCGCAGCGGAGCGAACCCGAAACAGCGCATCCCCAGCCGGGAGAACGCCTTGGCGTCCGTCCCGCCCGACAGGCAGTACGGCACCGGCAGCGCTCCCGGGTCCTCGGCCCGCAGCGCCTCCTCCATCGCCGCCACCAGGGCGCCTTCGTACTCGGTCTCGATGGCGCGGTCGTGGTAGACGAACTCCCGGGTCACCTCCGGCCCGAGCAGCTCGTCCACGACGGCGAAGAACTCCTCCTCGTGCCCCGGCAGGAACCGCCCGTCGACCTGCGCGGTGGCCTCCTGCGGGATGACGTTCACCTTGTAACCGGCGTCCAGCCGGGTCGGGTTGAGGGTGTTGCGCAGCGTCGCCCCGATCATCCGCGCCAGCGGTCCGAGCTCCGTCAGGCACTTCTCCGGGTCGTCGGGGTCGAACTCCACCCCGTACACCTGGCAGGCCCGCTCCAGGAAGGCCCGCACCGTCGGGGTCAGCCGGACCGGGAACTCGTGCGTCCCCAGCCGCGCCACCGCCGCCGCCACCGCGGTCACCGCGTTGTCCGGGTGCACCATCGACCCGTGCCCGGCGGTCCCGCGGGCGGTCAGCCGCATCCAGGCGATGCCCTTCTCCGCGGCCTCGATCAGGTACATCCGCCGGTCGCCCGGCACGGTCAGGCTGAACCCGCCGACCTCTCCGATCGCCTCGGTGCACCCTTCGAACAGCTCCGGATGCTCGCGCACCAGCCATTGGGCGCCCCAGACGCCCCCGGCCTCCTCGTCGGCCAGGAACGCCACCACCACGTCTCGCGGCGGACGCCGCCCCTGCCGCAGCCGTTCCCGGACGACCGCCAGGATCATGGCGTCCATGTCCTTCATGTCGACGGCGCCGCGCCCCCACACGCACCCGTCGGCGATCTCCCCGCCGAACGGGTCCCGCGTCCAGTCCTCGGCCCGCGCCGGGACCACGTCCAGGTGACCGTGCAGCAGCAGCGCGTCCCGGGACGGATCGGTCCCCTCGATCCGCGCGATCACGCTGGCCCGCTTCGGGTGCGACTCCAGCAGGACGGGCTCCAGCCCCACCTCGCTCAGCTTCTCCGCCACGTACTCGGCCGCGGCCCGCTCCCCCGGCCCGGAGTGGTCCCCCGGATTGCTGGTGTCGATCCGGATCAGCTCCTGGCAGAACCGGACGACCTCCTCCTGTGCACTAAGCGCTTCAATCCCGTCGGACACCGTGCTCCCATCTTCACCGCCGTGACCGTCTACCCAGCCCATCGTGCCCGCTCGATCGACTTCGCCGCGACTCCGGACCTTTGGTATCGTTGGCACGCCGCTGCATACCGTGCAGTGCGACTTGTCCGGGTGGCGGAATAGGCAGACGCGCTAGCTTGAGGTGCTAGTGCCCTTCACGGGGCATGGGGGTTCAAGTCCCCCCTCGGACACTGCAGACGCCCTGAGCCTTCACAGATCACAGGCTCGGGGCGTTTTCGCGTCCGAGCCATCAGGGGTTCCGTGACGCCCCGTCGACGCCTCCGGCCCGGGGGCGTCGTTCGCCGGGCCTCGGCGAACGACGCGGCGGAGGCGTCCGCCGCGCTCCACCGATCGGCCGGCGTCCGGCCGGCGTCGGTCGTTCCTCGTCGGCGTCGCCGTGAGCGGCCCCGTCCCGCGCGGGGAAGGACGGACGCGGTTCCCGGGCCTCCGCCCCTCCCGGGGGCGTCCGACGCCCGGCCTCCCCTCCTCGTGCCGGGCGGACTCAGGGCTCACGGGATGTGGAGGCGGCCTGCGCGGCCTTGCGCAGGCGGTCGCTCAGGTCGCGCAGGACGGGGATCAGTTCCGGGGGGTCGAGCACCTCGAAGTCCAAGCCCTTGGCGGCGACGTGGACGGCGAGTTCCTGCAGCGAATCGGAGCCGACGTGGAACAGGCAACGGTCGGCGTCCACCGCCTCCAGGCGGCCGGCGGCCGGCGAGGTGCGGGGGGCGACCTCTTCCATGGGGGCGTGGAAGAGGATGCGGGCCCGATAGGCGTAGGGGGCGGTGCTGATGGAGTGGGAGACGTAGGCGGCGGTGTCCTCCCGGGGCAGGGGGCGCGGGGTGAAACGGGCGCCGGGAGGGCCGAGGAGCTCTTCGATGCGGTCCACCCGGAAGGTGCGCCAGTCCCGCCGGTCCAGGTCGTAGGCGAGCAGGTACCAGCGGCGCGGGGTGTGGACCAGCCGGTAGGGCTCGACCTCGCGGGTGGTGGAGGCGGTGCGGGAGCGGTAGCGCAGGCGGATGCGGCGGCGATCGCGGCAGGCCGTGGCGAGCGCGGTCAGCCGGTCGGCGTCCACGCCCTCGGCCGCCGCGCCGGTCAGCGGAACGGCCGCGTGGAAGGCGGCCACCCGGTGACGCAGCCGGGACGGCAGCATCTGCTGGACCTTGGTCAGCGCCCGCAGCGCGGCCTCCTCCAGTCCGGTGACGCTGCCGGTCGCGGCGGTGCGCAGGCCGATCGCCACGGCCACCGCCTCCTCGTCGTCCAGCAGCAGCGGCGGCAGGGCCGCCCCGACGCCCAGCCGGTATCCCCCGGCCACCCCCGGCGTGGACTCCACGGGGTAGCCGAGCTCACGCAGCCGGTCGATGTCGCGGCGCACGGTGCGCAGTCCGACCTGCAGGCGCTCGGCCAGTTCGGCGCCGGTCCAGTCGGCCCGTGACTGCAGCAGCGACAGCAGGCGCAACAGCCGCGCCGAGGTCTCCACCATGGTTCTGCATTGTGGTCGCAATCGGTGCCAGAACCTGTCACCGATTGCTCGTAGCGTCGCGGACATGACGAACCCGCACTCTGCCGCGCCGATCGAGCCGTACCGCGTCCACGTCCCGCAGGCCGACCTGGACGACCTGCGCGACCGGCTGCACCGCACCCGCTGGGCCCCGCAGCCGCCCGGCACCGGCTGGGAACGCGGCGTCCCCGCCGACTACCTGCGCGACCTCGCCGGGTACTGGGCCGACGGTTTCGACTGGCGGGCCTAGGAGGCGTCGCTCAACCGCTTCTCGCACTACACCACCGTGCTCGACGGCGCGAACGTGCACTTCGTGCATGTGCGCTCGCCCGAGCCCGACGCCGTGCCGCTGATGCTGCTGCACGGCTGGCCCGGATCGATCGTGGAGTTCTGGGATCTGATCGGTCCGCTCACCGACCCGGTCGCGCACGGCGGCTCCGCCCGTGACGCCTTCCACCTGGTGATCCCGTCCCTGCCCGGCTACGGTTTCTCCGGTCCGCCGCCCGGCACCGGCTGGAACGACACCCGCACCGCGACGGCGCTGACGCGCCTGATGGCCCGTCTGGGGTATGACCGCTACGGCGTGCAGGGCGGTGACGTCGGCGCGTTCATCGCGCCGCTGATGGGCCGCGCCGCGCCGGACCATGTGATCGGGGTGCACGTCAACGGGCTGCTCACCTTCCCCGACGGCGACGCGGAGACCATGGCGGCGCTGACCGACGCCGAGCGCGCGCGGCTGGAGGGGATGCAGCGGTGGCAGCGGGAGCTGGGCGCCTACATGCAGCTGCAGGGCACCCGCCCGCAGACCATCGCGGCCGCGCTGCACGACAGCCCCGTCGGCCAGCTCGCCTGGATCGTGGAGAAGTTCAAGGACTGGACCGATCCGTCCGCCGAGCTCCCCGAGGACGCGGTGGACCGCGACCGCATCCTCACCGACGTGAGCATCTACTGGTTCACCGGCACGGCCGGCTCCGCCGCCCACACCTACTACGAGCGTTTCAACGACCCCGCCATGTGGGCGCCGCGCGAGCGCGGCACGGTGCCGACCGGTGTCGCGGTCTTCCCCACCGACCACTCGGTGCGACCGCTGGCCGAGCGGGTGCACAACGTGGTGCACTGGGCCGAGTACCGGCGCGGCGGGCATTTCGCGGCGCTGGAGGCCCCCGACCTCATGGTCGCCGACATCCGCGCCTTCTTCGGCGGGCTCCGGCCTTGAACCTTGCCGACACGCCGTGTCCACGGGTGGGGACGGGGGCGTCGCGATCAGGGGCGCTGCCGGGACCTGGAAGGTCCCGGCAACGGACGCCCTCGGCGCTCCCGTCCGCAGAGCCCTCGCCGGGCCCGCCGTCGGCCGCTCCGGGCATAGCGCGGTGTGCGGCCATGGCGGGCCCTGAGGATCGGCCCGTGGACCGCGCTCCCCTCCCGCCGAGGGGCCTCATTGCATCTCGGCGACCGGCGGGTGCTCGGAGGAGACTGCGCACCGGTAGATCTGCAGCCGGTAGCCGCGGCCGATGACCGCCTCGGTCGGTCTCCCATGCCGAGACGGGCTGCCGTCCTCCTCGATCGGCCGCCAGCTCCTGGTGCCGCCGTCCCATTAGCTGCTGTCGATGGTGAGCAGCGGCCCCAGCGGAGCACCGCAGCCGCAGTGCAGCTCTCCCGGCTCGGGAGGGCCGCAGAAAGTCCATGGCGCGGGCCATCCGCCGACCTTCCAGCCGGGCGCCGTCGCCACGTCCCCTTCGTAGTTCAGACCCTCCCGCTTCGCCCACAGGCGGACGCGTTCGGCGAGCTCATCGGCCGGCCACAGCAACGGCCCGCCCACCGAGCCGTCGTGCACCGTCGGCGTCCCCGGACGAGGGTGCAGCCGCGTGGCCATACCGGCCAGCTCCGGGGATGCCTCGGCCACGTTCGCCGGCCGCGGCGGTGTCACAGGCCCCGTTCCCACTCCCAGCAGTCCTCGCAACCGACACGACCGGCACAAGACCCCTCGCCGTGCGGGCGCCCCCGCGGGACCGGCGACCGCTTTCACGCCCGCCGGCCGCCCCGTGCCCCTCCGGTCCGGAGATCACCAGGTCATCGATCGGTCGCCGACGACGGCCCGTCCCACTGACAGCGCTCCAGGGCCTCGGCTGCGCTGAAGGCGGTGAATGAGAAGGCCGCCGCCCTCGGTTCCTCACCGCCGGCGTCAGCGCCCTTGACGACCGCCGGCCTCGCTCGCCCGTCCGGCTGTGCGCCTCGGCGAACGCCTCCGTCCCCCCTCGGGGAACGCTCTAATTGCCGGCCGACCGGCACGCGGTCCTGGCGTGATCCGAGCGGACCCCCAGGGCCCTCAACTCGCTCTCGCACCTCCCGGGATCGTGGCCTCGAGCACACGCCTTCGTCACACCAGGCCCGATGATGCAGCCCTCGTACACCAGGCATTTCATGCACGCGGCCTGGTCGGCTTGAGCCGGTGCCCCCGCGGCGAACACCGTGACGGCCGCCGTCACCGCCATGACCGTCGCCGTGGGAAGAGCCGAGGGATCCTGGACATCCGCACCTCTGTGGAGACCCTCCTGTACTCGCCATGCCGCGCCTCATCCGCCACTCCTCGGGGCCTCGGCGAACTCTTGTGCGGCGCGCAACCGTGCCGACATGGACGGACTCGAACCGTTCAGGAGCGCGTCTTGAGGATCGGTCGATCCTGCGAGCAGGGAAGAAGCAGAGCGAAGGCTCCTGAAACCAACATCCCGAGCGGGGCAAGGCCGGGACACCCCGCAATGCATAGAGAGGTTCTTCACGGCCGCGCAGTCGTGCTCGCTCCGGAAAAGCCGGTTCCCCTTCCCTGCACCGAAAGATCGTTCCGCCTGGGCGACCGGCCGGGTCCCGCGGGGCGTCGCCGAGGGCGCCGCGGCGTCCCGGCGGGTGAGAGCGGCCGCCCGGCGTGCGATCCTGGGGATCGGGACCCCGAATTCCCAGGTTGGAGGTGGTCCCCATGAGCGGCACCGGTGCCGGGGTGTGGATCGCGACGGCCGACGGCCGTGACATGGTCAGAGCGGATGCGATCGTCATCGTGCGGCTGGACGGCGACAGGCTGACGGCCCAGCTCCGCGACGAGGCGAGACAGAGCGTGACGCTGATCGACGGGACGGCCGGCAGGCGTCCGCCTTCCGACTTCCACCGCCGGCTGGTCCGGGCGGTGTCCGAGCTGGACGATGTCGGCGGCGCCCGGCTCATCCGGATGGTGTGCGACGACGCCGGCTGGCGGTGGGTGACCGAGCCGCTGTGAGGGGCGGCGGCGCGTGCGATCCGCCTTACAGGAAGAGCGACGGGTCTCCGGTGCCCGTGCGGACGATCTCGGCCTCGCCGCGGGAGAAGTCGACGACCGTGGTCGGCACGGAGCCGCACTCGCCGGAGTCGACCACGGCGTCCACCGCGTGGTCGAGCCTCTCCTTGATCTCCCAGCCCTGGGTCATGGGCTCCTCCTCGCCGGGCAGGATCAGGGTGCTCGACAGCAGCGGCTCTCCGAGCTCGGCCAGCAGCGCCTGCGCGACGGTGTGGTCGGGGATGCGCACCCCGACGGTCTTCTTCTTGGGGTGCAGCAGCCGGCGCGGCACCTCCTTGGTCGCCGGCAGGATGAACGTGTAGCCGCCGGGGGTCGCCGCCTTGATCGAGCGGAACAGCGCGTTGCCGATCTGGACGAACTGTCCGAGCTGGGCGAAGTCCTTGCACACCAGGGTGAAGTGGTGGCCGCTGCCCAGGTCGCGGATCTCCCTGATCCGGTCGATGCCCTTCTTGTTGCCCAGCCGGCATCCGAGCGCGAAACACGAGTCCGTCGGGTACACGATCAGCCCGTCCGCGCGCAGCAGGTCGACCACCTGACGGAGCGCCCGGGGCTGGGGGTCGTCGGGGTGAACGTCGAAGTACTTCGCCATGACTGCAGCCTAGGGGCGGATGCGCTCGCCGACCGTCGATTCGGACATCCGGTCCTTGATCGCCTGACGATGAGGTGCTGTGCCGATGGTCGAGACCGATGATCTTCGCACCTTCGCGGTCGGGGGATCGTAGAACGGCCGGCAAGGGGGAATCACGTGGTCATGGCGGATGGCGAACGACGGTCGCCTGAGGAGTCGGGGGATCATCCGGAGGGTTTCGGCGAGCAGCTGTCGGGCGCGCTGCTGGACCAGGCGCACGACCTGCCGCCGCGGCTGCTCGCGCCGCTGGTCGCCGAGGAGATCGCCAAGATCGGGGGCCGGGACGTCTCCATTCTCCTGCAGGACTACGACCAGCTGACGTTGACGCCGCTGCCGGGCAGCAGGCTGGTGCTCGGGGAGCCCCAGGACATCGACGGCTCCCCGGCGGGCCGGGCCTTTCTGCGGGGGGAGTCCGTCGAGAGCCCGATGGACGACGGCGTCCGGGTGTATCTGCCGCTGCTCAACAGCGGCGACCACGTCGGGGTGCTGGCGTTGACCCTCGACTCCCCCTCCGACGACGACCGGCGGCTGCTGCGGCGGCTGGCCGGTCTGGTCGGCGCTCTGATGGCGGCCAAGAACGGCTACACCGACCTGTTCTCCCGGGTGCGGCGCCGGGAGGCGATGACCGTGGCCGCCGAGATCCAGTGGTCGCTGCTGCCTCCGCTGTCCATGACCGCCGCCCGGGTGGCCGTCGCCGGGATCCTCGAACCCGCCTACGACATCGCCGGGGACAGCTTCGACTACGTCCTCAACGAGAACATCCTGCACCTGGCCGTCATCGACGCGATGGGGCACGGGCTGAACGCCGCCGTGCTGGCCACCGTCGCCATCGGCGCCTACCGGCACGCCCGGCGGACCGACATCGGGCTGGCCGAGCTGTACGCCTACATGGACAAGGCCATCGACCAGCAGTTCGGTCCCGAGCAGTTCGTCACCGCACAGATGTCGCGGCTGGACATCGCCACGGGTCGGCTGGAGTGGGTCAACGCCGGTCATCCCCCGCCGCTTCTGCTGCGCGGCGGAAAGGTGATCCGGCGGCTGGAGGGTCCCGGGACGCTGCCGGTCGGTTTCGGCGGCGCCCAGCCGCAGATCAGCGAGCTGGACCTGCAGCCGGGCGACCGGTTGCTGTTCTTCACCGACGGGCTCGTCGAGGAGCGGTGGGCCGAGGGGGAGCAGTTCGGCGAGGACCGCCTCATCGAGGTCATCGAACGGGTCTCGCCCGGCGGCGCGAACGTGCGGGAGGCGGTGCGGACGTTCTCCCACACCCTCATGCGGGAACGCGGCGGGGTCACCACCGACGACGCGACGCTGCTGCTGGTCGAATGGCGCGGCGGCGACGCCAGCCGCCTCGTCATCCCGGCGGGCTGACCGCCCCCTTCGCGGTCCGGGACGCCGACGCGGCCGAGGGCGTGGTCGGGTCGAGGGTTCGTCTCCTGGTGCGGGGCATGGAAGACGACGGCGACGCGAGGGCCGCCCCCGGCCGGGGGGAGGGACGATGAGCGAGACGAAGAGCGAGCGGACGGCGTCCCGGAACGGGACCGGAGCGTCGGCGTGGCCGCGGCTGCGGACGGCGGAGTGGACCGAGACCCGCGACACGCTGCACATGTGGACCCAGATCGTCGGCAAGATCCGGATGGTCCGCACGCCGCCGCTCAACCACTGGTGGCACGTCACCCTGTACGTCGGCCCGCGCGGGCTGACCACGTCGGCGATCCCGTGCGAGCGCGGGCTCTTTGAGATCGAGTTCGACTTCCTCGACCACCGGCTGCTCATCCGCGTCAGCGACGGGGAGGTCCGCCGGCTGGCGTTGGAGCCGATGCCGGTCGCGCGGTTCTACGCCGAGGTCATGGCCGCGTTGCGGGAGCTGGGGATCCCCACCCGCATCCGGGCCAGGCCCAACGAGGTGGAACGGGCCATTCCCTTCGCCGAGGATCGTCTGCACGCCGCCTACGACCCGGAGGCGGCGCAGGCGTTCTGGCGGCAGCTGGTGCAGGCCCATCGGGTCCTCGGCCGCTTCCGCTCGGGCTTCGTCGGCAAGGTCAGCCCGGTGCACTTCTTCTGGGGTTCGTTCGACCTGGCCTGCACCCGGTTCTCCGGGCGGCCGGCCCCGCCGCATCCCGGCGGCTTCCCCAACTGCCCGGACTGGGTGATGACCGAGAGCTACTCCCACGAGGTGGCCAGCTGCGGTTTTTGGCCCGGAGGCGGGGAGGAGGGCGCGTTCTACGCCTACGCCTACCCTGAGCCGGACGGCTACGCCGCCCGGCCCGCCGGTCCGGCGGCAGCGTTCTACAGCCCGCAGTACCGCCAGTTCCTGCTGCCGTACGAGGCGGTGGCCGACGCAGCGGATCCTGAGCAGACGGTCGCGCGTTTTCTGGACGCCACCTATGCCGCGGCCGCCGATCTGGGCGGCTGGGATCGTGCGGCGCTGGAGAACGGCCCCCGCCGCTGAGGGCGCGTGCCCGGCGGCGGGGGCGGTGGAGGTCGGCCGTGCTCAGACGCCGATCGACTTGGAGATGATGGTCTTGAGGACCTCGCTGGTGCCGCCGTAGATCCGGGTGACGCGGGCGTCGGTGTACAGGCGGGCGATCGGATACTCGAGCATGTAGCCGTAGCCGCCGTGCAGCTGCAGGCACTTGTCGACGACCCGGGCCTGCACCTCGGTGCAGAACAGCTTGGTCATGGCGGCGTCGGCGGGGGTGAGCTCACCGGCGTCCAGGGCCTCGATCGCCCGGTCCACCATCGAACGGGCGGCCTCGACCTCGGTCGCGCACTCGGCGAGCACGAACTTGGTGTTCTGGAACGAGGAGACCGGCTTGCCGAAGACGGTGCGCTCCTGGACGTACTTCTTGGCGAACTCGACGGCGGCCGCGGCCGAGGCGTAGGCGGAGACCGCGATGCCCAGCCGTTCCTCGGCCAGGTTGTGGGTGAGGTATTCGAACCCGCGGCCCTCCTCGCCGAGCAGGTCCTCCACCGGGACGCGCACGTCGTTGAACGACAGCTCGGCGGTGTCGGAGCTGCGCAGCCCGATCTTCTCCAGCTTGCGGCCCACCGAGTAGCCCTCGCTCTTGGTGTCCACCACCAGGATCGACAGGCCCGCGCGGCGGTTCTCCGGGCTCGGCGGGGAGGTGCGCGCCACCACCAGCACCCGGTCGGCGAGCACGCCACCGGTGATGAAGGTCTTGGCGCCGTTGAGGATGTAGTGGTCGCCGTCTCGCTCGGCGGTGGTCTGGATGCCCGCCAGGTCCGAGCCGGTGCCGGGCTCGGTCATCGCGATGGCGAACATCGTCTCGCCGGTGACGAACGGCGGCAGCCAGCGCTTCTTCTGCTCCTCGTTGGCGTACTTGAGCAGGTAGGGGAGCACCAGGTTGACGTGCACGCCGTAGCCGCCGAAGCTCACCGCGGCGCGGGCGCACTCCTCGGAGATGATCGCCTGGTACTTGAAGCTGGTCTCGCCGGCGCCGCCGTACTCCTCGGGCACCTGAATACCGAAGACGCCCAGCTCACCGAGCTTGTAGTAGAAGTCGCGCGGCGGATGACCGGCGGCCTCCCACTCGTGGTAGACGGGGGCGACCTCGGCCTCGATGAAGTCCCTGATGGTCTGCCGGAAGGCCTCGTGGTCCTCGTTGAACAGCGTCCGGCGCACGGCGCGCTCCCTTCCTATGGCTGGGTGCAGGTGTGGCCGGCGGGACACCGACCTCGTCGAACAAAATTCTAGAATATTCTTCTAGGCCTGTTTCCGGCGGCTCCGCATTTCGGAGATGCCGGTTGGGACTTCGACCCCTGAAGAGCCCCAAGACCGGGTCTTCCTCAGGGCATGCGGAACATGGTGGGCGCCGCCCACGCCACAGCGCGTTCGTCGACCACCCGAGGCGCCCTCGCTTCGGCCCGACGGCTTCGCGACCGGTCAGCAGGGGCGGCGATGGGTGTGGTGGCGGACCAAAGGGCCAAGTCGGGAGCGTGCGCGGCCACGATGTCCCGGACCCGCCGCTCGGTCGGCGGCCCCAGCGAGTCGTACAGCTCGGCGAAGACCTGATGGGCGCGGCCACGGGGCCAATCGGCGGGAAGGAGCTCGGCGGGGAGCTCGGGGTCGAGGCCGGGGAAGGGCGGCCAGGCGTACATGAGCTCGGTGCGGACGCGCAACGCGGCGGCGGGGACGGCGCCGTCCCGGACCTGACGGAGGACCGGCTCCCAGGCGGCTATGAAGGCGTCGTAGCGGCTCCTCAGCTCCCCCAGGGGTCCCAGGCGTCGATCGGGTCGATCCCCTGGGGGACGTTCGGCACCGCTTGGGCGGTCATGACGGTGTGGGCGCGGATGCCGAGCTCGCCGAGCAGCTCGACCAGGGCCGCCGCCTTCACGCCGCTCGGCACGCTGCTGCACACACCGGCGGCGCACGCCGCCCCCGGCGGCTCCGGCCCCTGTCCGGCCGACCATGAGACCACCGTCCGCCTGCGGAACCACACCGCCTACCGACCGCAGGTCCTGCCCTCGGGCATCCGGCTGCCGATCGTGACCTGGGGCAACGGCGCATGCCGGGCCGATGGGACGTGGTTCGAGAACATCCTCAAAGAGTTCGCCTCGCACGGCTTCCTGGTGATCGCCAACGGTCGGCCGGGCGGGAGCGGACGGACCGACGCCTCGATGCTGACCGAGGCCATCGACTGGGCCATCAGGGAGAACAGCCGGATCGACGGCAAGTACCGCGGCAAGATCGACACCACCAAGATCGCGATGATGGGCCAGTCCTGCGGTGGTCTGGAAGCCTACGAGGCGTCCGCCGGCCGGCGGGTGACCACCACCGTCCTCTACAACAGCGGCCTGCGGAGCGACGCGGAGAACTGGCGGCTGTCCAGGCTGCACGCCCCGATCGCCTACTTCATCGGCGGTCCTTCGGACATCGCCTACCCGAACGCGATGGACGACTGGCGCCGGCCGCCCGCCGGACTGCCCGCCTTCATGGGCAACCTGGACGTCGGCCACTTCGGGACGTTCAGCGAGCCGAACGGCGGCGAGTTCGGCCGGGTCGGCTCCGCATGGCTGAGGGGGCGGCTCAAGGGCGATACCACCGCCGAGCAGCTGTTCGTCGGGCCGAACTGCGGTCTGTGCTCCACCGAGTGGGACGTCATGCAAAAGAACCCGTCCTGACACCCCAAGGTCCCGGCGCACCGGGGGGAACGGTGGGGCGAGCGCCCCACCGTTTCCTTGTGCCCGCTTGCGGCGAGACGTTCTCCGCAGATCCCTGAAACCGTGACGGTCACGATCTGGGTGTGCAGGGCCGCCCGATCCGCGCCGACCGGTGGGCGGCACAAGCACCGCCCTGCGGCCTCCACCCTGCACCATCCAGGGCGAAACCCCCGCATCCCGCTGCGCCGGGCGGAACGCGGCTCACCGGTGAGGAGGAACCGCCCTAGCCGCCGGACGGACGCCGGCGGCGCACAAGAAGCCGCCCATGCCGATCGCCGTTCCGGCACGACGGCCTGACGAGGAGGCCGCGCGACGGTCGGGTCGCGCGGCCTTCTTCTCCGCCCGGCCGAATGTAGTTCGCTCCGCAGCTTGTCGCGGGGAAACACCGGTCGGAGACGCCTGACAGCCTACTCACCGAAGAGCGCCGATGATGCCGGACCGATCCGTCGCCGACCTCGGTCCCGAGCGGGCGTCGTGTCCCTCGCGGCTCCTTGGGGCAGCGCTTCGCACATAACTATTACCTGCAACTCACTTGCAACAACATCTGGTGATCTCTTACTGTCCTAGACCATGCGCAGCCCTTTGCGAAGTTTGTCGCGTTCTCTGGTGGCACTGGCGGTGGGGCTGGGGGCGCTGACGGCGTGCTCGGCGTCGGATGAGCCGGCCGGTGACTCACTGGTGTTGGCGGACCCCTACGAAGACGACACGCTCAACCCGCTGATGGGGTTCGCCGAGGACGGGATGAGCAAGATCTTCGACGGCCTGGTGACGCACGACGCACAGCGCAAAGTGGTGCCCGCGCTGGCGGCCGAGGCACCAAAGCCGTCGCAAGACGGGCTGACCTGGACGGTGCGGCTGCGCAGCGGGGTGGTCTTCCACGACGGATCGACATTCGGCCCGGAAGACGTGGTGGCCACCTACCGGACGCTGCTGGACCCGGCCGCCGCCTCGCCGCTGGCGTCGTCGTACCAGATGCTCAAGGAAGTGCGGCAGACCGGACCGGACACGGTGGAGTTCCGGCTGCGGCACCAGTACGCACCGTTCCCGCACAAACTCGTGCTGGGGATCGTGCCCTCGGAGAAGCTGACCGGCGGGCCGCTGGAGTCCTCGCCGCTGAACACCCGACCGGTGGGGACCGGGCCGTACCGGCTGGCGGAGTGGCGGCGCGGAGAACGCCTGGTGCTCACCGCGAACGAGCGCTATTGGGGCGGCGCCCCGGCGATCAAGCGCGTCACGGTGCTGTTCGTCCCCGACGACAACACCCGGGCGCAGCGGATGCGGCGCGGCGACTTCGACGGGACGGTGCTGCCGCCCGCGCTCGCCGGGACCTTCGCCCGACGCGACGGGATGACCGTCCACGGTCATGACAGCGCCGACTACCGGGGCGTGATGCTGCCGCAGAAACACCCGGTCACCGGCGACCTGGCGATCCGACGCGCGCTCAACTTCGCCGTCAACCGCGAAGGGATGATCAAGGCACTGCTGGCCGGGCGCGGCACTCCCGCCTACACGCCCGTCCCGCCGGCGCTGCGCGAGTACGCCGACCCCGGCGCCGTCTTCCGGTTCGACCCCGATGAGGCCGCACGGATCCTGGACGCCGGCGGCTGGCGGACCGGACCCGACGGGATCCGCGTCAAGGACGGGCGCCAGGCGCGGTTCACCCTGATGTACCCGGCCGGCGACTCGGTGCGCAAGATGCTGGCCGACGCCTTCGCCAGCGACGCCGGCCGAGTCGGGATCAAGGTCGACCTTGCCGGGCTCGGCTGGGACGCGATCGAGCCCCGGATGGACCGGGACGCGGTGCTGATGGGCGGCGGCACCCCCCTCGACCCGGACCTGGTGGCCCACGGCCTGCTGCACTCCTCCCGGGCGGAGGACGGGTTCAACAACCCCGGCTCCTACCGCGACGAGGTCGTCGATAAGGCTCTGGAACGGGGCCGCGCCAGCCTGGACCCGTCCGAACGCGCCGACGCCTACCGGACGATGCAGCGCCGCCTGATCGAGAATCCGCCGTGGGTGTTCCTGGTCTTCCTGGAACACACCTACGTCATGCGTGACGGATGGTCCGGCTACCAGCCGGTGGTGGACCCGCACGTCCACGGGGTCCTCACCTGGGGTCCCTGGTGGAACCTGGAGAAGTGGCGCCGATGAGGCTCCGGGCGCTGCGGCGGATGGCGCTGGTCCGGCTGGCGGTGGCGGTGCCGCTGCTGCTGGCGGTGTCGGCGGTGGTGTTCCTGCTGGGGGCGGCGTCCCCGTTCGACCCGATCTACCAGTACTACGGCACCCGGATCTTCACCGCCGCCGAGGCCGACGTCGCCCGCACCCGGGAGGCGCTGGGGCTGGATGAGCCGGTCTGGCGACAGTACCTGGACTGGCTGCACGGCGCGATCACCGGGGACTGGGGCATCAGCCGCACCTTCGGCCAGCCGGTCGCGGAGGTGGTGGCGCAGCGGCTGCCGTGGACGCTGCTGCTGGCCGGCGCCGGCCTTGCGCTGGCCGTCCTCATCGCCCTCGCCCTGGGGATCATCACAGCATGGCGGCCGGGCGGCTGGGTGGACCGCGCCGTCGTCGCCGTGGCGCACTCGCTGGAGGGTCTGCCGACGTTCCTGCTGGGGCTGGGGGCGATCGCGGCGTTCGCGGTGGCGCTGCCGCTGCTGCCCGCCGGCGGAGTGTCCGACGGCACCGGCCAGGGCGGTGTCGCCGCCACGCTGCGGCATCTGGCGTTGCCCGCGCTCGTGCTGGCGGTCGCCCAGCTGCCGTGGCTGATCCTCACCCTGCGGCAGCAGCTGCTGGTCTCCCTCGCCGACGACCATGTGACCGCGGCGCGCGCCCGTGGCCTGCCCGAACGCACGGTGGTGCTGCGACACGGCCTGCCGGTGGCGCTGCTGCCGTTCGTGACGACCGTGGGCACCCGCCTGCCGGAGCTGGTCACCGGGGTGGTCCTGGTGGAGGAGGTGTTCTCCTGGCCGGGGGTCGCCGAGGCGATGGTGAAGGCCGGGTTGAGCGTCGACTATCCGCTGCTGGTCGCCCTCACCCTGCTGGCGACCGCCGCGGTCCTGGCCGGAAACCTGCTCGCCGACATGGCGGTGGTGCTGCTCGACCCGAGGACGGTGCGGAGATGACGACCGACGCATGGCGGGCCGCCGGGCGGCGGCCCGGCGGCGCGGGCGGAACCGGCGCCATGGTGCCCGCCAAGGTCCGGCTGGGCGCGGCGATGGGCGTCTTGGTGACGGTGGTCGCCGCGGTCATCGTGCTGCCGATGGTCGCCGCGGACACCGACCCGGGTGCGGTCGACTACGACACGGTGCTGTTGCCTCCGGGGCCGGGCCATCTGTTCGGCACCGACGACGGGGGCCGGGACGTGTTGATACGGGTCGCGCTCGGCGCCCGGGTCTCGCTGGTGGTGGCGGTGGTCTGCGCGCTGGTGGCGACCGTGCTCGGCACCCTGGTCGGCGCGGTCGCGGGCGCCGCCGGAGGGCTGGTGGACGCCGTGGCGATGCGGCTGGTGGACGGCGTCAACGCGGTGCCGCACCTGCTGCTGGGCATTTTGATCGTGGCGCTGTACCGGGGGTCGCTGCTTGCGGTGATCGCCTCGATCGCGCTGACCCACTGGACCACGGTGGCCCGGATCGCCCGGGCGCAGGTGCTGTCGCTGCGGACCCGCCCCTATGTGGACGCGGCGATCTCCGGCGGGGCGTCCCGGTGGACGGTACTGACCCGGCACCTGCTGCCCGCCGTGCTGCCGCAGTCGGCATTGGCCGCGACGCTGCTGCTGCCGCACGCGGTGTGGCACGAGACGGCGTTGAGCTTCCTGGGGCTGGGCATGCCGCCGCATCTGCCGAGCCTGGGCACGATGGTCTCCGACAGCCGGGACGACGTGCTGCTGGGCGCCTGGTGGACGATCGCCGCGCCGGCCGGAGTACTGGTGGCGGTGACGCTGGCGGTGGCGGGCCTGGCGGGCTGGTGGCGGGACCGGCTGGTCCCCCGGCGACGTTCGGAGTTGGTGCTGTGACCGCGGTGCTGAGCGTGCAGAACCTGTCGGTGCGGTTCCGGCTGCGGGACGCGATCGTGCAGGCGGTCACCGACGTGTCGTTCGAGCTGGCGCCGGGACGGCTGCTGGCGCTGGTCGGGGAGAGCGGCTGCGGTAAGAGCGTGCTGGCCGCCGCGCTGCTGGGGTTGCTGCCGGGCAATGCCGAGGTCCGCGGGCGGGTGCTGCTGGGCGAGGAGGACCTGTCGGCGGCGGATGAACGGACCCTGGCCCGGCGGGTGCGGGGCCGCCGGGTGGCGCTGGTGCCGCAGTCCGCCGCCACCGCGCTGACCCCGGTGCGCACCGCCCGCAGCCAGCTTGTGGAGACCCTCAAGACGCTCCGCCCGGACGTTCGCGACCTGGACGCCGAGGCGGACCGGCTGGCCGAGCGGGTCGGGCTGCCGCCCGCCGACCTGGACCGGTATCCGCACGAGCTGTCCGGGGGGATGGCGCAGCGGGTCGTGCTGGCCCTCGCCCTGGCCGGTGACCCACAGGTGGTGCTGGCCGACGAGCCCACCACCGGGCTGGACCGGCCGTTGGTCGATCGGACCGTCGACGCGCTGCGCGAACTCGCCGACGACGGGCGGGCGGTGCTGCTCATCACCCACGACCTGGCCGCCGCCGAACGGGTCGCCACCGACGTCGCGGTCATGTACGCCTCCCGGATCGTCGAGCACGGCCCGGCCGAAGAGGTGTTCACCGACCCGTGGCACCCCTACACCCGCGGCCTGCTGGAGGCGACCCCCGCCCGGGGCTTCCGGCCGCTGCCCGGCCACCCGCCGGACCTGTCGGCGCTGCCGGAGGGCTGTGCGTTCCGGCCCCGCTGCCCGCGACGCGACACCTGCACCGACGATCCCGCCCCCCGCCGGGTGGCGGGACGCATGCTGGCCTGCGCACATCCCGCCACCGAGGAGGTCTCGTGCTGAGCGCCACCGGCCTGGTCGCCGGATACGGCAAGGATCGCCCCGTCCTGAACGGGGTGTCGCTGACGTTGGAGCCCGGCCGCACGATCGGGGTGCTGGGGCCGAGCGGCTGCGGCAAGTCCACGCTGATCCGCGTGCTGGCGTTGCTGCACAAACCCGACGCCGGGCAGATCCATCTGGACGGGGAGCCGGTGCGGCGGTTCCGGTATGCGGCGCCGGCCGAGCTGCGCCGGCGGATCGGGGTGGTGTTCCAACATCCGCGGGCGTCCGTCGACCCCCGGCACACGCTGCGGCGGATCGTGGCGGCCCATCTGCCCGCCGGGGCCGCGCCCGAGGAGACCGACCGGCTGGCCGAGCAGGTCGGGCTGACCCCGGACCTGCTGCGCCGCCGCCCGCACGAGGTCAGCGACGGCCAGCTGCAACGCGCCTGCCTCGCCCGCGCTCTCGGCTCCGGTCCCCGCTACCTGTTGTGCGACGAGATGACGGCGATGCTGGACGCCTCCAGCGCCGCCGCGCTGGTCCATCTGATCCGCACCCGGCGGGATCTGGGAGTCCTCATGGTCAGCCATGACGCCGACCTGCTGGACGCCTGCTGCGACCAGACGCTGCGCTGGCACGAGCTCACCTCGACGCCGTCCGAGGCCGTCTCCCACGGCCGGAATCGGGCACCCGTCGCAGGCATGTTCCGGGAGTGAGGGGTAGGTACACTCCGTGACCTTCACCAAGGCGGACGGGATGTGAGGACGGTGCTGAGCGAGTGGGCGCAGCTGGACATCAGCACACAGGCCGAAAGGGACGGCTGGACGATCGTCCGCGTCGCAGGTGAACTGGACCTGGCGACCGCTCCTCGGCTGGAGAAGCACATCACCACTCTGCTGCTGGCCCACCCCGTGCGCCGGCTGATCCTGGAGATGGCCGACCTGCAGTTCTGCGACTCCAGCGGACTGGGCGTCCTGGTGGCCATGCACCGCCGGCTGGACGCCGGCGGCGGCCGCCTGGTCCTGACGGGTCTGCACGGCCAGCCTTTGTGTCTGCTGACCCGTACCGGGCTGGCGGGCCGCCTCAACGTGCGGCCGGCCGCGGCGAAGCAGGCCGCCGGCTGACCCGTCCGCCTCCGGCGCGGCCGCCCTCGCACCTCCCGCCCCTGCCTCTCCCCGCGGCCCCCGCGATCTTCGTGATCCCCGTGCCGCACCGGCGCCCGGGCGCGCGCCCGCCGCCACCCGCGAACGCCGTCCCGGGCGGCGGGTCGGTCGACGCCCGGGTCAGTTGACGTTGGGCGGTCGCTCGCCGAACCGCCATCCGGCGTCGAGCAGCCGGCGGACGGTGTCGAACTCCCGGACGGTGGCGAACTGGGTGGAGGGCATCCCCCACATGCTGAGGCCGAGGACGAAGAAGAAGGCGAGGACATCGACGATCAGCAAGACGATGCCCCAGCCGATGGACCCGGTGGCCCAAAGGGCGACCGCCCAGGCGAGGACGATGAGGTTGCCCGCACAGCCGAGAGTCTGCAGGGCGAGGCCGCGCCGGCCGTGCCGCTGTTTGCAGGAGGCGCAGCGGGGGACCTCGACGGTGAGGGTGCGCCAGGTGACCTGGAAGTTGGTGCGTCGGACGTCGCCGTGCATCGGGAAGGAGAAGACGCTGGCGGCATCGGCGGGGTTCTGCTTGCAGAAGTGGCAGCGGGAGTGGACGACGTTCTGCTCGACGGTCATCAGGTTGGCGTCGATGCGGGAGCGGACGGTGTCGGTGGCGGCCAGCGGCCGGGCGGCGCGGAGCAGCCGCTCGGCGGCGGGCCAATCCCCGGTCTTGTTGCCGTAGGCGACGGTGCAGCGCATCGTCCAGGTGGCCACGTCGTCGGAGGCGCCCTGCCGCAGGGCGTCGTCGACGGGCAGCATCAGCTCCAGCACCTCGAGCGGGGCCCTGCTGCGCTCCAGCAGCTCCTGGGCGGCCTCGGCGCCGCGCTCGGGGTCGGCCTCGGTGGTGCGTTCGGCGGTCTGGCACAGCGCGCGGATGCGGGCCGCCTCGGGTTCGACCGCATCGGCCACCGCCTTGTCGATCACCGGGCCGCCGAACAGCGAACGGCCCATCAGCGACAGCTGTGCGGCGACCCGTTCCCGGGCGCCGTCCCGGGCGGCGCGGACCGCCAGGTGAGCGTTGACGGACATCAGCATGGCGGGCAGCTCGGCGCGCATCCGGCGGGCGACGCCCAGGGTGACCCGGGGATCGGCGAGCTCCCGGACCCGATCGTCGAGCAGGTCCCACACATCGTCGTCGAGCGCCACCGTCCGCCAGTGCTCGAACGCCTGCGGCCACAGCTCCTCGGCCTGCTCGCCGTCGCCGCGGTGCTCGGCGTCCAGAGCGCGGGCGTGCGCCAGCACCGCCAGGTTGTGCAGGGCGACCGCCGCCGCATCCCCGTAGGAGGCCTCCCGCAGCCGGCGCCATATCCCGGCCGCGGCATCGGGGTCGCCGCGGCGCAGCGCCTCCAGCGCCTCGTCGGAGCCGCCGCCGGGCGCGGGCCAGAACCAGAAGAACTCATCCACCAGCCTGCGCCGCGGATCCCGCAGCCGCTGCATCGCCTCCTCGACCGCCGTCTCATCGGGCGGCGGGTCCAGCGGTAGCAGCTGCGGTTCTGCTCCGGCGTCCATGCCCAGCCGTTCCATCACCCGCAGCCGGTCCGCCCGCCGCCGGACGTCGCGGGCCGTCGCCCGCACCGGCAGCCCGGTGATCCGGAACGGGTTGCCCCGGTACAGGTCCGGCCCCGTCTCGCCGAACACCGACTCCGCCGCCGTGCCCGTCATCGTTCACCCCCCGCGCGCTGCGGAGATCCGCAGGCTCACCGTCCGGTTCCGGGACCGGTCACCATCGGGGAACGGGGGCGAGAGATCGCCCATCGAGGACACCGGCAGCGCCGCCGTGGGCAGGCCCGTCACCGGGCGCAGCAGTTCCCGGACGACGGTGGCGCGCGCCAGGCCCAGCTCGGCGTTGCCGGCGAACTCCCCACCCGGCGGCATCGGCCGGGGGTCGGTGTGGCCGACCACGGTGACGGTGATCTGATCGGCGTAGGCCCGCAGCCGCCCGCCCACGTCCTCCAGCACCGCCCGGCCGTTCCCGGTCGGGGTCGCGCCGCTGCGGAACAGTCCCCGGGAGAACGTGACGACCAGCTCGCCGGGCAGCCGTTCCACCCGCACGCCCCGCAGGTCGCCGAGCCGGACGGCCAGCTCGGACAGCGGGTCGACGGTCGCGGTCGGGCGCGGTGCGGGCGGCGCGGTGACCGCCGGCCGTTCGCGGACCGCACCGCGGATGTCCACCAGCAGCACCACGATCAGCACCGCGACCGGCACCGCGACCGGCGGCGCGCCCGCCCGGCCGAACAGCCCCGGGGCCATCCGGCGGGGCGGGGAGTCGCGCAGCGCGGCGATGCGGCGGCGGCCCGCGGCGATCTGCGGGGCTCCCGGGGCCAGCCGCTCGGCCTCGGCCCAGCAGCGGTCGGCCTCCTCCAGCCGGCCCTGCTGGGCGTACACGCGGGCGAGCAGGTCCAGCACGCCCGCATCGGGCTCGCCGCCGTCGCGGGTCAGTCCGCGCAGCAGCCCTTCGGCCTCCAGGTAGCGGCCGTGGCGGGCCAGGGTGCGGGCCTGCGCCACGACGATCTCGCGGACGGCGGCCTGCGCCGTGAGCGGTGTCGTCATCGCCGCACCGTCGAGAACGGGTCGGGGGGCGGTGGCGGGCTGGGCAGCATCTCCCGCAGCTGCATGTTGATGTGCCGGAGGGTGTCGGCGTCGCCTCGGTTCATCGCCTGTCGCCCGGCCTCGATCAGCCGGCCCGCCTCGGCCTGGTCGCGCATCTGCGGTCGCATGGCGCGCAGCTCCTCGAACGCCATGAACTGCAGGTCGCCGGATTCGTCCAGCACTTGTACGGCGAGCGAGCGCAGCTCGTCGAGACGCTGCTGGAGCAGGCGCGGATTGTGCGCGGTGATCGCCTCCTGCACGGCGGTCTCCATCGATTGCAGCGTCTGGTGGTGCCGCGGGGTGCCCTTGGCCGCGACGACCTCACGGGTCACCCGGAGCAGCTCGTGGGCCTGCAGGGTGAGCCGGGGCCACTCCAGCGCGTCCTCGACCTCGTCGACGGCGGCCTTGAGATCCAGCAGCCGCTTGCCGCACATGGTGGCCGCGTCGGGGTCGACCTTGGCGGCCTCTACCATCTCGTCGATGTCGGCGACGATCCGCTCGGCGTCGATCCGGGCCAGCACCGCCAGCGCGGGCCGGTCGTTGAGCTCCTCGGCCTCCCGCCGGGCCGCGGCCAGGCGGCGTTTCTCGGCGACGGCCTCGCGGGCCAGCTCGGCATGCTCCGGCACGGTCTCGGTCTGCAGGTTGACCACCTGCTCGAACTCCTCGTCCAGGATCGGCACATAGGCCCGCGCCACCACCAGCCGGGACTCGTCGATCCGCAAGGTGACCTCGACCTCGCTGCCTTCGGGCACGTCCCGGCGCACCTGGGTGGGGGAGACCTCCAGCCGTCCGATCCGCCGGTTGCGGTCGGCCCGCTCGTGCTCCCCCTCCAGCAGCGGGATGCGGATCACGCCTTCGCCTCCGCCCGCCCGGACCGGGATGGTGGTGCGCAGGTTCACCCTGCGCTTGGCCGGCAGCGGGGTGCCGCGCCGCAGCAGCCACTCGACCTCGTTGTCGGCCAGGCCCACCCCGATCGAGTGGGTCAGCGGGGGCCGGGTGTCGACCACGCCGACGGTGTAGGTCAGCGTGGACGGGGTGATGTCGTGCGGGGTGCCGGTCGGGTCGGTCAGCTCGATCCGGTAGGTGTTGGGGCGGCCGCGTTCGGCCAGCAGCGTGACGCCGAACGTGCCGTTGGGGGCCAGTGTGATCCGGCCGCTGCGCCAGGGGTCGCGGGCGTCGTCTCGGATCAGCTCCACCGAGTAGCCGGCCAGGTCGGGCCCGGACACCCGGCCGCCGACGAACGGCTGCTGGTCCGGCCCGATCGGCTCATACTCCAGCTGCACGGTGTACTGGCCGGTGGCGGGCGGCGGTGGTGCCGCCGGCGTCTCCAGCCGCTGGGTCGCGGCGAAGATGGCCGCGCCCCGGGCGACCACGGTGATCGGGTCTTGGGTGTGGTCCAGCGGGATGCCCAGCCCCTCGCGCGGGTCGGCCAGCCGCTGCCGCAGGTAGGGCGAGAGCGTGGGGCCGCCGACCAGCAGCACCTTCTCGATGTCGCCGGGGCCGAGTCCGCTTTCGCTCAGTGCGGTGCGGCACAGGTTGATCGACCGCACGATGAACGGTTCGAACAATCGCTCCACATCAGCGCGGTGCACGTCGTGGTAGAAGTCCAACGGCCGGCCGTGCTCGTCGGTGAGCTCCAGCGCCACCTCGGCGACCTGGAGCTGGGACAGCTGGATCTTGGCCTGTTCGGCGGCCTGTTTGAGCTTGGCGATGGTGGCGAACCAGCGGGGGTTGCCGCGGCCCAGCCCGCTCATCGGGTGCTGTTCGGTGATCGCCGGGATCAGCAGCCGCTCGACGATCTGCCAGTCGATCAGCTTGCCGCCGAGGAAGTTGTCGCCTCGGTGGGTGACCACGTTGAACTCGCCGTCCCGCAGGTTGATCACCGCGGCGTCGAAGGTGCCGCCGCCCAGGTCGTACACCAGCCAGAAGGCGTTGTCGGCGGCGCTTTGGAACCCGGATGCCAGCGCGGCGGCGATCGGCTCTTGCAGCAGCGGGGCCTGGGTCAGCCCGGCCAGTTCGGCGGCTCGTTTGGTGGCGTCGCAGGCGCTCAGCTCGAACGCGGCGGGCACGGTGATGACGGCGGCGGTGATGTCCTCCTCCAGCCGCTGGGCGACGTCCCGCCGCAGTGATTTGAGGACTTCTGCCGACATCTCCTCCGGCTCCATCGACCGGCCGGCCGCGGTGAAGTGCTTGGCCATGCCGGAGGTGCCCATCCGCAGTTTGAATTCGGTGCAGGTGTTGTCCGGGTCCGCCTCGGAGCGCATCTTGGCGGCCTGACCGACGTGGATGCGGTTGCGGCGGTCCACCCATACCGCCGACGGCGTGGTCTCGTGCCCCTGATTGTTCTTGATGACCTCGGCGTCGACTCCGGCGAACCGGGCGATGGCGCTGTTGGTGGTGCCGAGGTCGATACCGAAATCGATGGTGTGCTGCGTCATGGGCGTGACTCCCCCGTGGGTTGCGGCAGGCCGGGCTCGTCGGGCCGGTCGGGCTGGTCGGATTTCGGCGGGATCCCCACGATCACCTCGGCGCGCTGAATCGCTCGATCGCGCACATAAACGCTGGGGCGCAGGGTCTCGATCACCTCTTCCCGGGTGAGGCCGGGGGTCGGTTGCAGGGCCAGCACCTGGAGGGTGAGTCCCGGGTCGTACGGTTCGCCCAGGTGATCGCGGATCTCCACGCCCGCCTCGGTCAGCGCGTCCAGCGCGCCCTCCAGATGCCGCATGACGATCCGAGGGGTGTCCTCGTCCCGGCCGAGCCGCTGGTGCAGCCGCCAGACATTGGTCGCCACCTCGGCCACCGCCCGGTCCGGCAGCGTCTCGGGGACCTCTTCGGCGGTCTCGGGCTCGGCGGTCCGCGGCGCGTCGGATCCGGCTTCGGCCGGCTCGGCGGGCGCGGTGTCCCCTCGGGCGGCGTCGGCGGGCGGCGATGCCGCCCGGGCGAGCGCGAAAGCCCATTTCTCCAGCGCGGTCAGCGCGTCCTGCGGCCAGGCGGCGGGGGCGATCCGAAATTCTCGGGGCTGTCGCCATTGCCGGAATGCCGCGCCGATGCCGGCTCGAACACGCCCCAGCTGCATACCCGGCGGCACTCCCCGCGTCCGGTGACCCTGTGTACCGGCTCCATCCTCGCAGCCGGATCCGCATAACGTCCAGGGAAAATCAGAAACTGTGAATGCGGAAATTTACACACACGCTGTGCCGCCGATTCACCGGCGCCGGAGGCGAACGGCGCCGTCATCCGGCTTTCGGGCCCGATGCGAGCCGACCGCAATGCGGGATCGTCATGGCCGGATATGCGGGCGGGCCCTTGTGTCCGGACCGCCGACGGCGCCGCCGCCCTTCGCGGGGCGCGTTTCACAGAGAACGCCCGCGGTGCCGTCTCCGCAGCTCACGCGGGGATTCCGCGACGTTCCCGAAAAAACCTCCGGCCGCCCGCGCCGCGGACGGCGCCGTCCGGCGGTGCGCGGCCCTCAGGAGCGGCCCCAGGGCACGGTGGCCTGGAGCACGGCCTCGGTGAGCGCCTTGGTGCGCAGCTCGGCGACCTCCCGGTACTCGGGGTCGGCGACCATGCGGCTGAACGCCTCGCGGCTGGGGTAGCGGACCACCAGCACCGCGTCCCACGCCTGCCCCTCCTCGGCCACCAGGGCGGTGGAGCCCTGCCCGGCGTACAGCAGCTCGCCGCCGTACTTCTTCAGGAAGGGAGCGGTGCGGCGGGTGTACTCCCGGTAGTGCTTCTCGCCGCCGGGGGCGAAGCGCAGCAGGTTGAGCATGACCACCGGGCCGCCGGGGTCCTCCTCCAGCAGCCGCTTGAGGTCCTCGCCCCTGGGGTGGATCGCCATGACGCCCTCCTCACATTCCGCCGAACGTCGTTCAGTCTGGCATGGCGGGAGGGGGCGGGCCGTGCCGCGCACCGGGGCGCGGGCCGGATGTGGACGACCTCGCAACGAGGGCGGCCGGCGCGTTGTGCGCCGGCACAGCACGGGCGCGCCGCCGCGGCCCCCGGGGACGGACGTCGCCCGAAGGCCGGCCCGGCCGGACCTGACGGGGAAGGGGGCCCGGCCGGGCCGACCGGTCAGTGGGCGGGCACGCCGTGCTCGGTCTCCTCGATGATCTCGTTCCAGTACTCCAGGTCCGCGGCGTCCAGCCGGGAGACCTGCCCCCAGAACTCGCGGTCCTCGGCCTCGGCCGCCACGGCCGCGCTGACCTGCGGCATGGCCACGGTCTCGGCGGAGGCGGCGGCGAGGTCGGCGGGGGTGACGTCGGCGGGCAGCGCCACCGGGGTGCGGTGATGGCGGCCGCGCTTGCGGATCCGCACCGGGGACTTCGCCGGAAGCCTCGGCACGGAGATCGCGGGGAGCCGCACCGGAACGCCCGCGGTTAGCAGGGCCGGCAGCCGAAGGCCGCCGAGCGCCCTCTTGCCCACGACCAGCGCCAGGCCGCCGACGAGGGCGACGGTCAGGAGGTCGGCGAATCCCGGCGCCTCCGGGAGGGGGATGGGACCGCCGTCCCGGACCGGGACGCCGTGCACGGCCGTCATGCCGGCGTGGCCGTCGGTCCGCCCGGAGGCGGCCTGGCGGGGCCGGTCCGCGGCGGCGCCGTCGGAGCCGCCGAGGGCCTCCTCCAGGGAGCGTCCGGGGACCTGCACCTTGGCCGGATAGCCGTAGCCCACGACGGTCGAGGCGTGACGCACCTTCCGCTTGAGGTGGACGCCGTCGGCGTTGCCCTCGATGGTGTGGATCCGATCGCCGGCGACCTTCTCGACGATCCCCACGTGGTCGATGTTGTCGATGCTCTTGGTGCCCGACCAGTCGAAGAAGACGATCGCGCCGGGCTCCGGCTCGGCGCCCCAGGCGTCGCGGCGGGCGAACCAGCGGGCGTGGGCCACCGTGTAGGCGAACTGGCCCACCCAGTCGGTCACGCCGGCCTTGTCGGCGGCCCAGGCCAGGAACATGTCGCACCAGGGCGCGGTGGCGAAATACGGGCTGTTGTCGACGTTCTTTCCGTACCAGTCGCCGTACTTTGTGTATCCTCCCGGCTTCTCTTTGTAACCGAGTTCGGCCTTGGCGACGTCGAGCAGCTTTTCCCCGATGGGATCCATGCGCTCTCCTTCGAGACCGCCTACCGGGTTAGCTGACGGGTTCGGGCCAGGAGTCGCCCTACCGCGCACGGCGGATTCACCCCGGAAACGTGGGTCCCCG
Source organism: Thermomonospora catenispora (assembly GCF_006363815.1). Taxonomy (GTDB): domain Bacteria; phylum Actinomycetota; class Actinomycetes; order Streptosporangiales; family Streptosporangiaceae; genus Thermomonospora; species Thermomonospora catenispora. Next base: position 206,551 of record NZ_RRYT01000004.1, on the reverse strand, counting down.
GCTCCCGCGGCGCGCAGGTGAGGGGTTCCGCGCCGCCGGGATTCGGCGTCCGGTCCGCACCGCCCCGGATGGCGGTTACCGACGGACCGGTACCACGGAAAGGTACAGACCGTTTAAAAAGTGGACAACCGTGATCAAAGGGTTCACAAGGTAAAATCACTCAGCGCATCGATCACATCGCTCCGGGTAAGCGAAACGGCCGGACCGGTGCACCACCGGTCCGGCCGTCCCCGTGCGTCTCAGCCGGCGCGCCGCGCGCCGGACGAATCGGCCTCCTGCTGCGGCCTGCACCGCTCGGCCAGGATCTCCGCCAGCCGCTCCCGGCGCACGCACGAGGCGAACGCGAACGAGTCGGCCAGCTCGTCCAGCTCCTCCTCGCCCAGGCCGCGGAACAGCTCGGCGTACTCCACCGTCAGCGGCTGCGAGAACAGGATGTGCCGCACCAGGTCCTCGGTGTACTTGCGGCGCCCGAACGGATAGGGGTCGTAATCGGGGAACTGCTCGTCCATGAAGGCGTGCAGCGGGTCCATGATGTGCTTGATGCCCTCGTCGGTGGACCCCCAGTGGTCGGCGCCCAGCCGCGCCTTCTTGGCCATGAAGTCGCCGAACCGCCGGGCGTAGGGGCTGTCCGGCGCGAGGTGCACCAGGCCCTGCAGCCCCACGTCCTTGTAGGTCCACAGCGACCAGCCCGCCTCGTGGGCGTCGTAGATGTCGAGCTGGTCGCGCAGGATCTGGTACCGCTGCTCGTCCCGCTCGGGATCGCCGGTGTAGACGGGACCGAACTCCCCCACCCAGATCGGCGTCCCGGTACGGCGCTGGTATTCGGACCGCTCCAAGAACTTGCGCTCCAACTGGTCGCGGTCCACCCACACGCCCTCGGTGTAACCCGGGTACGGCCCCCCGTACACGAACCCCGCCAGCGCATAGTCATGGCAGGTGTAGACGGTGTTCTCCCACGGCTCCCCGAACATGTCGAACCGGGTGGAGTAGGTGTTGCCGTCCAGGAAGAGGATGTGGCGGGGGTCCACCTCGCGGACGGCCTGCACCAGCCGGGCGTAGAACGGTCCGATGATCTCCCCGGTCGGGTCGGCGGGCTCGTTCAGCAGGTTGTACCCGGCCACCCAGGGGTTGTCGGCGTACCGCTCGGCCATCACCCGCCACAGGTTGACCAGCCGGTCCTGGAAGTGCCGGTGCTCCCAGAACGCCGGCAGGTGGGTGGGGTTGTCGCTGTGCCAGTGGTGGTTCTGGCAGCCGGGCGCGGCGTGCAGGTCCAGCACCGTGTAGAGGCCGTGCCGGGCGCAGACGTCGACCACCCGGTCCAGGTGCGCGAACCCCTCCTCGATGATCTCGAACGGCGTCTGGTCGTCCTCGAAATGCCGGTAGTTCAGCGGGATCCGCACGCAGTTCAGCCCCAGCGAGGCCAGGTACGCCGCGTCCTCCTCGCCGAAGAACACCGTCAGCAGCCGGTCGAAGAAGCGGTGATAGCGCTCCTCTCCCAGCACCTCCCGCACCGCCCGGCGCATCAGCGTCTCGTTGGCCGGATAGCCGGTGATGAAGTTCTCCATGTTGAGCCAGCCGCCGAGCCCGACGCCGCGCAGCCGTACCGGGGTTCCGGAGCCGTCGACGAGCCGGGAGCCGTCCACCCGGAGGAAACGCTGATCATCGGTCATGAGCACTCCGTTTCTCGAACTGGTTCTCCGGCAAGAGGCGTCACTTGCCGAATCCGGCGGTCAGCCCGCTCACCAGACGGCGGCGGCCGATCGCGTAGAACAGCAGGACGGGCAGCACCGACAGCGTCATGGCCGCCATCAGCGCCGGGACGTTGGAGGTGTACTGGCCCTGGAGGCTCCACAGCCCCATCGTCAGCACCCGCTGGTCCTGCGACTGGGTGAGCACCAGCGGGAACAGGAAGCCGTTCCAGGCGTTCACCGCCACATAGACGGCGACGGTGATCAGGCCCGGCCGGCTGAGCGGCAGCACCAGCGTGCGCAGCGCCTCCATCGGGCCGCCGCCGTCGATCGCCAGCGCCTCGTACAGCTCGCCCGGGATCTCCCGCAGCGTGCTGGTCAGCACCAGCACCGCCACCGGCAGCAGGAACGCCACCGTGGGCAGGATGATCCCGGCCAGCGAGTCGTACATGTGCATCCGGGTGATCAGCAGGTAGATCGGGACGATCACCGCTTGGGACGGGATGGCCAGCCCGAGCAGCATCATCGAGAAGCCGATCCGGATCAGCGGATGCCGTCCGCGCACGATGGCGTACGCCGCGGGCAGCGCCAGGGCCAGCACCGCCACGATCGACACCACGGTGACGATCGCGGTGTTGACGAAGTACCGGCCGAACTCCCCGGTCAGCACCATCCGGTAGTTGTCCAGCGTCGGCGAGGTCGGCGGGGCCAGCGGACCGGCGGTCAGGTAGTCGGCGCGGGTCCGCAGGCTCACCGTGACCAGGTAGTACAGCGGCATGCCGACGACCACGAGCCACGCCAGGGCGCCCAGGGCGGCCAGCGGGTTGGTCCGCCGCAGCAGCCGGCGCAGCGACGTCCCCGACGGGGGGACGATCCGGTCCGGCTCCGGCCGCTCGTGCGCTCCGGGGCGGGCGTGCGCGCCGGTCGAGCCGGTGCGGGTCCCGCGGATCTGCTGTCGGGTCGTCACATCCCCTCCCGGCTGCTGTCCATCCGCCAGTAACCGGTCATCCGGACGATGCCGATCGACAGCGCGGTGCCCGCCACGACCAGCAGCACCGCCAGCGCGCTGGCGTAGCCCATCTCGAAGGCCTGGAAACCGGTGATGTACATGTGCAGCGGCAGCACGCGGGTCGCGGTGCCCGGGCCGCCCTCGGTGATCAGCAGGATGGTCTCGAAGTAGGTCAGCGAGCCGACCACGATCAGCACGCTGGAGGAGACGATCGTGTGCCGCAGCTGCGGCAGCGTGATCGCGAAGAACTGGCGCACCCGCCCGGCCCCGTCGATGGCCGCCGCCTCGTACAGCGACTGCGGGATCTGCCGGGTCGCCGCCTGGTACAGCAGCATGTGGAACGGGATGAACTGCCAGGACACCACCAGCGCCATCGCGGCCAGGGCCCGGTCCGGATCACCGAGGATGTTGCCGTCCGAGGCGCCCAACAGCGGGCCGATCAGCTCGGCCAGCCCGAAGTTGGGGTCCAGCAGCGACTGCCACAGCAGCGCCACCGCGGCGTTGGACATCAGCAGCGGCACGAAGAACACCGCGCTCAGCACCGCCCGGCCGCGGCCGGGGGCGGCCGCCCAGACCCCCAGCAGCAGGCTGAGGGGGGTCTGCACCAGCCAGGCGACCGTGGTCAGGATCAGCGAGAGCTTGATCGAGGAGCCCAGCGTGGCGTCCTCGGTGAGGCGGGACCAGTTGGCGGCGCCGGCCCAGCGGGGCGTGCCGAGCCCGCTCCAGTGGGTGAAGCTGAGGCCGACGACCAAGATCAGCGGCACCACCGCGAACACCAGGAAGTAGGCGAACGCGGGCAGGGCCCAGATCACCCCGGGGCGCTGGTGCACCGAGCTCCGGTCACGGGTCCGGCCGGCCCGCGCCGGGCCGGCTCCCTGCGCTGCACGGACTTTCATCGCGGACTCGCAGCGTGCGGGCCCTGCCTTGCAGGGCGGTGCGGGGGCACGAGGCTGTGCTGCCCGGTGTCGTTGCTCATGTGCTCTCTTTCCGTCGGCGTGATCTGACAGGGGCGGCGACGGGCGCCGGGCGGGCTCGGACCCGAGGGCGGTCCGAGCCCTGCGCCCGGGGCGTGCGCCCGGTGGGGCGCGACGCCGGTCGAGCGTCGTCTCCGTCGCCGCTCCCGAAGCGGCGTCCTTCCGGGACGGCCGGCGACGGCGCGAGGAGGCCCGGGTCCGCGGGCTCCTCCCCTCCCTGCGGGGGCAGGGAGGGGAGGGCGTCAGTTGACCTTGTCCATCGCGTCGGCGAACTGCTGCGGCGTGATCTCCTTGAGGAACAGCTTCGAGAGGTTGGTCAGCAGCGCCTCGGCGACGTTGGGGGGCAGCGCCTGGTCCCACGACTGGGTGAACTCGGGCGCCTGGGAGACCAGCTGGTAGATGAAGGCGCCGTAGTCGGGGGCGGGTCCGCTGCGCAGCTGGGGCTCCACGCCCTTGATGGCCGGCACCTCACCGACGGAGATCATTCCGCGGATGTAGGCGTCGGAGGTCAGCGCCTCCTTCAGGAACCGCACCGCGGCCTGCTTGTCCTTGGCGTTGGAGCTGATGGACATGTAGTTGGAGGGGTTGCCGACGATGTTCTTCGGGTCGCCCTTGCCGTCCGGCACGGTGGGGAACGCCACCCAGCCCATCCGCTCGTTCTTGACGAAGTCGGGGTTCTGCTCCAGCTGCGTGGCGTACTCCCACGAGCCCATCAGGTGCATGGCGGCCTTGCCCTGGGCGAAGATCGTGGAGGCGCCGCCCACGTCGTAGTCGACGGAGGCGTAGTTGGTGCCGAACGCCCCGCGGTCCACCAGCTCGCGGATCATCGTCAGCGCGCGCAGCACCGCCGGGTCCTTCCAGGCGCCCGGCTTGCGCTCGACGATGGCCCGGAACGGCTCGGGACCGCCGATGCGGTCCAGCAGGTACTCCAGCCACATCAGCTCGGTCCAGGCCTGGGAGCCGGCCAGCGCGAACGGGGTGACGCCGCGGGACTTGAAGACGTCGACCAGCCGCAGCAGGTCGTCCCAGGTCTTCGGGGGCTGCTGCCCGGCCTTCTCGAACACGTCCTTGTTGTAGAAGAGCACGATGGGCTGCATGCCGCGCTCGGGCACCCCGTAGTACCTGCCGCCTATCTGGGCGGTCTTCATCACCACCGGCAGGAACTTGTCGCGCCAGGCGGGGTCGGCGTTGAGGTCGTCGGTCAGGTCGTAGACCTGCCGAGCGTCCACGTACTGCTTGAGGTTGCCGCCGCCCCAGTTCATGAACACGTCGGGCGCCTGCGGCGACCCCATGGCGACCTGCAGCTTCTGCTTGTAGGGGTCATTGAGGAAGGTCTCCATCTTCACCTTGGGGGTGGCGGTCTTGTTGTAGGCCTCCACCGCCTGCCGCTCGGCCCTGTTGACCCCGTCCTGGAGCGACCAGACCCGCAGCTCGCCGGAACCGCCTCCGGCGGGACCCGAGCTCCCGCACGCGCTGAGCGCCAACGCTGACGCGGCGACCAGGGCCAGGTACCTGGCTCCGCGACGAACCCTGAGCACCTCTTGCACCTCCCACGGCGACACCCCCGGACCGCCGCACTCGAAACTTTGCCGATATGTTTCGGAAACTAGGAGGACGCAGAAGGCCCTGTCAATACCCAAAAGTGTCCTGATTCACAGAGGTTCTCGTTTCGAAACTTTTCGATGTAGCATGTCCCGGGAGCGGAGAAGGCGAGGTCTGCTTTGTCGAATCGGAGCCGCGGGCGCGTCACGATCACCGACATCGCCCGGGAGGCCGGGGTCTCGGTCTCCACGGTGTCCAAGGTGCTCAACGGGCGTGCCGATGTCGCGGAGAGTACCCGCTCCCGGATCGAGGAGCTGCTGACCAAGCACGCCTATCCGCGGAACCGCCGCCGCGGCGCGCACGCCGAGCGGACCGGACTGATCGACCTGGTCTTCGACGAGCTGGACAGCCCGTGGGCGGTGGAGATCATCCGCGGCGCCGAGGAGGTCGCGCACGCCCAGGGCGTCGGCACCGTGGTGTCGGCCATCCACGCCGGCTCCGAGCCCGCCCGCCAATGGCTGGACAACCTGGAACGACGCGGCTCCGAGGGCGTCATCCTGGTGCTGGAGGAGCTGGACGAGGCCCGGCGGGCCCGGCTGGAGGCGCTGCGGGTGCCCTGCGTGATCATCGACCCGCGCGGCGAACCGGACCCGCAGGTCCCCTCGATCGGCGCCGCCAACTGGGCCGGCGGGCTGGCCGCCACCCGGCACCTGGTCGAGCTGGGGCACCGCCGGATCGGCATCATCAGCGGGCCGGCCGACGTCTTGTGCAGCCGCGCCCGGCTGGACGGCTACCGGGGCGCGCTGGAGACCGCCGGGCTGCCGGTCGACTCGCGCCTGATCAGGCACGGCGACTTCCACCTGGAGAGCGGCTATGTGCAGGCCGCCCAGCTGCTGGAACTGCCCGACCCGCCCACCGCGATCTTCGCCGGCTCCGACCAGCAGGCGTTCGGGGCCTGTGAGGCGGCCCGGGAGCGCGGTCTGCGCATCCCCCAGGATCTGAGCATCGTCGGTTTCGACGACCTGCCGGTGTCCCGCTGGTTCTCCCCGCCGCTGACCACGGTCCGCCAGCCGCTGGCCGAGATGGGCTCGCTGGCCGTCCGCATCCTGTTCCGGCTGGCCCACGGCGAGACGCTGGAGACCCAGCGGGTCGAGCTGGCCACCGAGCTGGTGGTGCGGGAGAGCACCGCCCCGCCCGGCGCCGCACCGGCCTGAACGCCGGCGCGGCCGCCCGTCTGGGAAACCGGCCCGAACGCCCGCCCGGGCGCCCGCCCTCGCCCCGCGGGACCCCTCCCCGTCCGCGGGGCCGGACCTCCCCACCGGCCCGAACGCCGGCGCGACCACCGGCCCGGACGCCGGCCCGGCCGCGGCGTCCCGGGAGGGCACCGGGAGCACGGCCGTAACAGGGACCCCGCCTGTGACCCTAATCTAACGTGACGTTAGAATGCCCTACCTCCCAGCTTGTCAGGACGTTCCGACAGGAGTGAGGGCGTGCCGAACCGACCGCACCGGATCACGTCCGGTCCCGGCCGCCTGCCCGCACTCGATCATCTGACCGGGCCCCTGTCGGCCGGGCCGCTCTGAGCGCCGCCCCACGTATCGGCCCCGTCACGCAGACCACCGAACCCCCAGGAGGTCCCATGACCCTCGGCACCTTGCCGACCAGCAAGCTCGTACGTCTCGGCGACCAGGCCGCCGCCTTGCTGTCGCCCGTCGGCAAGGTCGGCATCGTCCGCGGTTACGGGCGCGCCGGTCGCACGCGCGGAGACCAGCTCCGCCGGGTGCTGGCGGCCCGCGGCCTGTCCACCGTGGATATACCGCCCGTGCTGCGTCGCCGCAACGCCCTTGCCGATCTGCGTCGGTTCGCCAAGGACGTGGAGCTGCTCATCGACGTCACGCGCCGTGACGGCGACGGTTATCGCCTGGCGGCGCTGCTGGACTGCCCGCTGCTGATCGACCGGGAGGACGACGTCGAGCCGATCCGCGCCGTGATCGGCATGACCGAGCGCGAGGAGCTGGTCGACGCCGCGCTGACCGCCGTGGCGCTGCGTCCGCTCGGCGACGACGCCCGGCTGCAGATCCGGCTGGACGGCCGCGCCGTCGAGCCCGCGGCCGGGACCACCGTGGTGCTGTCGCTGGAGGAGGGCACCGACCGGCTGCGCTGCACCGTGGCCGACGAGCAGTCCACCGAGACCGCCGGGCAGGTCGCGATCCGTCCCTCGGCGGGCACCTATGTCATCGTCCGCGACGGGCAGCCGGTCGCCGACCTCACCGAGGCGGTGCACCTGGCGGCCGTCACCCGTCCGCTGACCGTGGCGGCGCCGTCCGCCGACTCCGACCTGACCGAGGAGCTGGCCGGCTAGCGACCGGCCACCCCGGGTGAGCCTCCGGTAGCGGGAGAGTACAGTGTCTCCCCGCGGAGCGGGTCTGCACATTCGCGGCGTGCCGCCCGCTCCGCACTTCTTCCTCTCTTTTCCCGCACGACGTCGCGCCCGGCATGCATGGCCGGCCGGCACCGGGTACGCCGGTTCGGGACCGAGCACTCCGTCAGGGAGGGAGTCCCGTCATGACGTACACGGCTCAGATGCTGGAGACCTATCCGGCCGACGTCCATCTGGACCATCGGCGGCTGGCGTCCGTGATCGACCGCCTGACCGCGTGCGCCCAGGCGTGCGCGGCCTGTGCGGACGCCTGTCTGTCCGAGCCCGCCGAGGAGCTGCCGCGGCTGGCCCGGTGCATCCGCGACACCATGGACTGCGCCGACATCTGCCACGCCACCGCGGCGGTGCTGTCGCGGCACACCGGCTATGACGCCTCGCTCACCCACGCCCAGGTCCAGGCCGCCGTCCAGGCGACCACGACGTGCGGCGACTCCTGCGCCGAGCACGCCGAGGCGCACGAGCACTGCCGCATCTGCATGCAGGCGTGCCGCGAGGCCGAGGAGGCGATGACCGGTCTGCTGCCCGAGCTGCAGCCGTCCGGCCGGGCGCCGTCCCCGCCCAGCCGGACCGCTCCGCAGCAGCAGGGCTGAGAAGTCCGCCGAACGCGGAGGCGGCGCCTTTCGGTCGAAAGGCGCCGCCCCGGCGTTCGGCGGATCAGCTCGTGAAGGTGAACCAGTTGAGGTTCACGAAGTCGGCGGGCTGGCCGCTCTCGAACGTCAGGTAGAGGGTGTGCCTGCCGGTCGTGGGGGTGATGTCGGCCGGCACGGTCCGCCAGTTCTGCCACCCTCCGGTGTCGGCGATCGCGAAGTCGCCGAGCACCGGACCGGTGGGACTGTCGAGCCGGACCCGCACCAGGCCGCTGATCCCGGCCGCGGCGCCGGAGGCGACCCGGGCCTGGAACCGCCGCACCGGTTCGGCCCCGAAGTCGACGTCGTCGAACCGGATCCAGTCGCCGTCGGCGATGTGGGAGACGTTGTACCCTCCGCCGACGTCGGTGGTGGCCTCCACCTGCACGCCGCTCTGGGCCGAGTGGTCCTCTGCCTGGATGACGGAGCGGGCGTCGAAGCCGCCCGGCGGCGGGTCGGTCGGCGCGGTGCCGCCGTCGCCGCTCTGCCAGACCGCCACATAGTCCACGATCATCGGGTGGCCGGGGACGGTCGCGGCGGTCGGGGTGCCGAACCCGGCGACCCCGTCGGGGAACGCCCCGCCCATCGCCACGTTCAGCAGCAGGAAGTAGCCGCCGTGGCCGGTCATGGCCTCCCAGGTGCCGGCGTCGAACCGGCTCTGGCTGACGGTGTGGTAGAGCCGGCCGTCGACGTACCAGCGCAGCTGGTTGGGCGTGACGCTGCGGTCCCACTCGAACCGGTAGGTGTGCATCGCCGACTGGCAGGCGGAGCCGGGGCAGGCGCGGCCGGCGCCGATCCCGTTGCTCTCGTCGCAGGGGCCGCCCGGGTTGACCCCGCAGTGCAGCACGCCCCACACCGTGTCGAGCCCGTTGACGTTCTCCATGATGTCGAACTCGCCGATGGCCGGCCAGTTGTGGTAGTGGCCCCGGTACGGCGAGCCGAGCGCCCAGAACGCCGGCCAGTAGCCCAGCGCCGCGTCACCGGTGACGTTCGGCATCTGGATCCGGCCCTCGATCCGCAGGATGCGGCCTTCGGCGGGCTTGAAGTCGGCGCGCCGGGTCTCGATCCGCGCCGAGGTCCACTCCCCCGAGGCCGTCCTGAGCGGGGTGATCCGCAGGTTGCCCTGGCCGTCCAGGCTCACGTTGGCCGGGTCGTCGGTGTACCGCTGGATCTCCCCGGTGCCCCAGTTCGCGGGACCGCCGGGATAGCCGTGGCCGAGATCGATGATCCAATTCTCGGCGGAGGGGAGCGCTCCGGCGGGGCCGTCGAAGTCGTCGCCCCACACCAGGCTCCACCCCGAGGGCGGAGGCGGGATCGACGCGGCGGCGGGGGCGGGCGCCGCGACGAGCGCGGCGGCGGGGAGCGCCAGTGCGGTGACGGCCGCGAACGCGGCCTTGCGCCAGCGACGGATCCGGGCGCGGAACGGGGACGCGCCCGGAGGCGTCGGCGCGGGCGCCGAAGGTCGTGCCGTGTCGGGCATGGCTGAGCCTTCCACTCGCAGGGGCGGGGGACCGTGCGAACGTCCGCGTGCCGGTCACTGTCGCCGCGCCGCCGGGGGGCTGTCAACCCTTCCGGTCCCATTTGTGAGAGCGCTCTTTCAAAGCACCGGCTCGAGCAGAGCCCTTTTCAGGGCGGGTATTGACAGGTCGATGGCCCAGACACCACTCTCTCGTGAGAGCGCTCTCTCAACGCAGTCCACTGACCCACCCCGAGGACGGACCATGCCCGCACCCCACTTGCGGCGCTTCGACGCATCCCACGACGAGCCCGCCCCGCCCCGCGGCGCCCGCCGCTCCGGGCCCCGCGGACGCGCCCGCCGGCGCGTCCGGCTCGGCGCCGGGATCGCCGCGCTCATGCTCGTCGCCGGATGCGGCGGCGGAGGCGCCGACGACGGCAAGATCACGCTGACCGTCGACACCTTCAGCACGTTCGGGTACGAGGAGCTGTTCAAGCAGTACGAGGCGCAGCACCCGAACATCCGGATCCGGCACCGCAACGTGGTGCAGCTCGACGACTACCTGCCCCGGCTGGAGAAGTGGATCGCCGCCGGCCGCGGAGCCGGCGACGTGGTCGCCATCGAGGAGGGCATCCTCACCAAGTTCATGGCCCGGCCCGACCGGTTCGTGAACCTCCTGGACCACGGGGCCGGCTCACTGCAGGGCAACTTCCTGGACTGGAAGTGGAAGCAGGCCCTCACCCCGGACGGCAGGTACCTGGTCGGGCTCGGCACCGACGTCGGCGGCCTGGCCATGTGCTACCGCACCGACCTGTTCGCCAAGGCCGGACTGCCCACCGACCGGGAGCAGGTCGGCAAGCTGTGGCCCACCTGGGACGACTACATCGCCACCGGCCGGAGGTTCGCGGCCAAGGTCACCGACGCCAAGTTCGTCGACGGCGCGGTCAACCTCTACAACTCGATGCTCGCCCAGCAGGCGAGCCAGACCGTCGGCCACACCTACTTCGACCCCTCCGGCAAGCTCGTCGCCTCCAGCAACCCGGCGGTGCGGACCGCCTGGGACACCACCCTCAAGATCCAGCAGGCCGGGCTGTCGGCCGGACTGAAGTCGTTCGAGCCGAGCTGGGGGACGGGACTGAAGGAGGCCAAGTTCGCCACCATCGCCTGCCCGTCGTGGATGCTCGGCGTGATCAAGGAGAACGCCGGCGCGGCGGCGGCCGGCAAGTGGGACGTGGCGGCCATCCCGGGCGGCTCCGGCAGCCGGGGCGGATCGTTCCTGGCGGTGCCCAAGGGCACCGAGCACCCCAAGGAGGCCGTCGAGCTGGTGAAGTTCCTGACCAGCCCGCAGAGCCAGATCGCGGCGTTCAAGGCCCGCAACAACCTGCCGTCCTCCCCGCAGGCCCTGGACGACCCGGCGGTGAAGTCGTTCCGCAACGAGTACTTCAACAACGCGCCGGTCGGCGAGATCTACGCCAGCGGCGCCAAGGCCCTCAAGCCGCTGTACCTGGGTGAGAACACCAACCCGGTCAACCAGCGGTTCGAGGACGCGCTGCTGGCGGTCGAGCAGGGCAAGCTCACCCCGGACGCCGCCTGGAGCAAGGCGCTCGGCGACGCCGAGCGCGAGGCCCGATGACCGCCTCGACCCGCCTCCGCCGCGTCAAGCCCGCCCTGGCCGGCCGCCTTCTCGCGAAGCGGTCGGCCGGGCGGCTGGCCCGCTGGGACATGAAGTTCTCCCCCTACCTGTTCGTGTCCCCCTACTTCCTGCTGTTCGCGGCGTTCGGGGCGTTCCCGATGCTCTACACGCTGTGGGTAGCGCTGCACGACTGGGATCTGGTGGGCTCGCGGGACTTCGTGGGGCCGGCCAACTTCCGGATGGTGCTGAGCGACCCGCAGTTTTGGAACGCGGTGTGGAACACCGCCGGGATGTTCGTGGTCGCCACCGTCCCGCAGCTGCTGCTGGCGCTGATGCTGGCCAACGCGCTCAACCGGCGGATGCGGGGTCAGACGCTGCTGCGAATGGGCGTGCTCGCCCCGATGGTGACCTCGGTGGCCGCGGTGGCGATCGTGTTCAGCCAGCTGTTCAGCCGGGACTTCGGGCTGATCAACTACGTGCTCGGCTGGTTCGGGGCGGATCCGATCGACTGGACGGCCGAGCGCTGGTCCTCCTGGCTGGCGATCAGCGTGATGGTCGACTGGCGGTGGACCGGCTACAACGCGCTGATCTATCTGGCCGCGATGCAGTCCATCCCCAAGGACCTGTACGAGGCCGCGGCCATCGACGGGGCCTCGCGGCGCCGGCAGTTCTGGACGATCACGCTGCCGATGCTGCGGCCCACCATCATCTTCACCGCGATCATCTCCACCATCGGCGGCTTCCAGCTGTTCACCGAGCCGCTGCTGTTCGGCAACGGGGACATGGCGGGCGGCTCACTGCGCCAGTTCCAGACGGTGACCATGTACATGTTCGAGAACGCCTTCGGCCGCTTCGACTACGGCTACGCCTCGGCGGTCTCCTGGATGCTCTTCCTGATCATCCTGGTCGGTTCCCTGCTCAACTTCCTGTGGCTGCGTCGGGTCGGCGGAGGCGCCCGATGATCCCCATCGGTTCCCGGCGGCGGGGCGGCGGCCCCCTGGCGACGTTGTGGGGCGCGGGCCCGCTCACCCGGATCATGCTGGCCGCCACCATCGTGCTGTCGGTCTTCCCGCTGTACTGGATGCTGGTGGTCGCCACCCGCACCAACGACGTGGTCGGCTCGGTGCCGCCGCCCGTCGTCCCCGGCGGCGAGCTGGGCCGCAACCTGGCCCGGCTGTTCGGCAACGAGCAGGCCCACTTCGGGCTCGGCCTGATCAACTCGGCCATCGCGGCCTCCACCGTCACGGTGTCGACGCTGCTGTTCGCCTCGCTGGCCGGGTTCGCGTTCGCCAAGCTGCGCTTCCGCGGCCGCAACGCGCTGCTGCTGGTGATGCTGGCGACGATGATGGTGCCGGTGCAGATGGGGATCATCCCCCTCTACATGCTGATGGCCGAGATCGGCTGGACCGGCCGGCTGCAGGCCGTCATCGTGCCCTTCCTGGTCACCGGGTTCGGCGTGTTCATGATGCGCCAGTACACGCTGCAGGCGCTGCCGGACGAGCTGATCGAGGCGGCCCGGATCGACGGCTGCTCCACCTGGCGGATCTACTGGAGCGTGGTGCTGCCGGTGCTGCGGCCGGCGATGGCGGTGCTCGGGTTGTTCACGTTCATGCAGACCTGGAACGAGTTCCTGTGGCCGCTGGCGGTGCTCGACCCCGACAACCCCACCGTGCAGTACTCGCTGAACCTGCTGAACGGCGCCTACTACACCGACTACTCGCTGATGTTCACCGGCACGGCGGTCGCCACGCTCCCGCTGCTGGTGATCTTCCTGCTCTGCGGACGCCAGCTGATCAGCGGCATCATGGACGGCGCCCTCAAGGCGTGACCGGCCCGCCCGCTCATCGGCCCGCTCATCGGCAACGATCACTTTCCGGCGGCCGGGACCCGGCACGCCGCATCGGAGGGACTGCACGCATGACCACGGTCGGCTCGACCGCCACCACCGCCCGGACCGACGCCCTGACCTTCCCGCCCGGCTTCCTGTGGGGCGCGGCGACGGCGGCCTACCAGATCGAGGGCGCCACGCGCGAGGACGGCCGGGGACCGTCGATCTGGGACGCCTTCACCCGCCGGCCCGGCGCGATCGCCGGCGGGGACACCGGAGAGGTGGCCTGCGACCACTACCACCGCTGGCGGGAGGACATCGCGCTGATGGCCTCCCTGGGGCTGGGCGTCTACCGGTTCTCGGTGTCCTGGCCGCGGATCCAGCCGGACGGCACCGGCCCGGCCAACCCGCGCGGGCTGGACTTCTACGACCGCCTGGTGGACGGGCTGCTGGAGGCGGGGATCACCCCCTACGTCACCCTCTACCACTGGGACCTCCCCCAGGCCCTGGAGGACGCGGGCGGCTGGACGGCGCGCGACACGGCCCACCGGTTCGCCGAATACGCTGGCCTGGTGCACGACCGCCTGGCCGACCGGGTCGACACCTGGACGACGATCAACGAACCCTGGGTGGCGTCGTTCCTCGGCTACGGAGCCGGCGTGCACGCGCCCGGACGGACCGACGCGGACGCGGCGTTCCGGGCGGCGCACCATCTGCTGCTGGCGCACGGGCTGGCGACGCGGCGGCTGCGCGAGGCGGGGGCGGAGCGCATCTCGCTGACCCTCAACCTCGCGCCCGTGCTGTGCCCCGCGCCGACCCCCGGCGAGGCGGACCTGGCGGCGATCGACCTGGTGGACGCGCTGCTCAACCGGCAGTTCCTCGACGCCGCGCTGCGCGGCTCGTACCCGGAGGCGGTGCTGGAGCGCGCGCAGCGGCTCGGGCACGTCCGCGACGGGGACCTGGCGACCATCGCCCAGCCGATCGACCTGCTGGGCGTCAACTACTACAACCCCACCTACGTGCAGGCCTCGCCCGGGGCGCCGGAGAACCCGGCGTTCCCCGGCTCGGCGGGCGTGGCGTTCCCCTCGGTGGACCTGCCGACGACCGCGATGGGCTGGCCGATCGTCCCGGACGGGCTGACCGAGCTGCTGCTGCGGCTGCACCGCGACCACCCGGGGACGCCGCTGATCGTCACCGAGAACGGGGCGGCGTTCGACGACGTCGTCGGACCGGACGGCCGGGTGGCCGACCCGGAGCGGATCGGCTACCTGGAGGGGCACCTGCGGGCGGCGCACGCGGCGCTGGCGGCGGGCGTGGACCTGCGCGGCTACCTGGTGTGGTCGCTGCTGGACAACTTCGAGTGGGCCGAGGGCTACGCCAAGCGGTTCGGCATCGTCTACGTCGACTACACCGACCAGCGTCGTCTGCCCAAGGACAGCGCACGATGGTATGCGGGGGTCATCGCGCGCAACGGACTGGAGGCTTCTTGAAACGGCCGACTCTGGAGGCGGTCGCGGCCCGGGCGGGGGTCTCCCGGGCCACGGTGTCGCGGGTGGTGAACGGGTCGGACACCGTCAAGCCGGAGATCCGCGCCGCCGTGCTGAAGGCGATCGAGGAACTGGGGTACGTGCCCAACTCGGCGGCCCGCAGCCTGGTCACCCAGCGCACCGACTCCATCGGGCTGGTGGTGTCCGAGCCCGCGTCCCGGGTGTTCTCCGACGACCCGTTCTTCTCCATCGTGGTGCGGGCGGTCAGCCAGGAGCTGGAGAGCGCCGGCAAGCAGCTCGTGCTGATGCTGGCCTCCTCCCCGGCCGGGCACGCCCGGGTGGAGCGCTATGTGGCCGGCGGGCACGTGGACGGGGTGATCCTGCTGTCCCTGCACGGCTCCGACCCGCTGCCCGCCGCGCTGTCCCGCACCGGGGTGCCGGTGGTCTCGCACGGGCGTCCGATCTCCACGGTCCGGCCGCCCTACTGCGACTGCGACAACGTGGGCGGCGCCCGCGCGGCCGTGGAGCACCTGGTCGAACGGGGACGCCGGCGCATCGCGACGATCGCGGGACCGCCGGACATGACGGCCGGGCTGGACCGGCTGGCCGGCTACCGGGAGGTGGTGTCCAGGGCCGACCGGCGTTCGCTGGTGGCCATGGGCGACTTCACCCGCGAGTCGGGGGCGGCGGCGATGCGGCAGCTGCTGGAGGACGACCCCGACCTGGACGCGGTGTTCGCGGCCTCGGACCTGATGGCGATCGGGGCGATGCACACGCTGCGCAAGGCCGGACGGCGGGTGCCGGACGACGTGGCGGTGGTGGGGTTCGACGACATCGAGGCCGCCCAGTACACCGACCCGCCGCTGACCACCGTCCGCCAGCCGATCGCGGAGGTCGCCCAGGCGATCGTGCGGATGCTGCTGGCGCTGGAGCCGGGACAGCGGCCGGAGCCGGTCATCCTGCCGACCGAACTGATCGTCCGCGACTCCAGCTAGCTCCTCGCATGCGGCGCCCCTCGCCCGCGCCTTCTCGGCGGCGTCCCTCGCTCACGACGGCATGGCCGGAAACCTTCCTCGTCCCGCGGCGGCCTGAGCCGGAGCGCTCCTCACCCGTGGCATTTCTCGTCCGCGACGACATGGTTCACGGGGCCACGCTGGGGCGACGATCCGACGGATGCGCCGACCTGCATCACCGTGCAGGGCGCTTCGACCGAGGAATGACGATCTCCGGGGTCGCCGCGCCGGCCGGAACCGGTCGGCGATGACCGGTCATGCGGCGCGGACCGGACCGGAGCCGTGGCCGGCTCCGGGTCCGGTCCTTGAGATAAGGCCCTCTCATCGAGAGGCGGGCCTCAGTACGAGGCGGGCCCGATCAGCCGCACCCAGGCGTCGATCGCGCTCTCCTTCACCTGCCCCTGGATCCGCTCATAAGACCCGCTTTCGAATCGCTCGCCGTGGCGGACCACGTATTCGTAGACGTACGGGGAGGCGATGACGCCCAGCGCCGCGTCCGCCGCCTTCATCCGCTCCTTGAACTCGGCGGCGTCCACGAGCCGGGCCGCGTGGATGATCGCGCTGCCGTTGACCCCGGTGTCGTCGGAGGTCACCGGCCCGACGTGCACGCTGAGCCGGAGCCGGATGCGCACCGGCTCGGTGGAGCGCCGATTGTGCTGCCGCACGGCCGCCGCCAGCCGGTCGGGCAGGCGCTCCACCACCCACCGGGTCCTGATCTGAGGCGGCACGACGATCAGGAAGCCGTCACCGCGTTCCTCCCAGTGGCAGCGGTCCAGCCCGTCGAACGGCGCCTCCGCGAACGCCTTCCACACCATGCGCTGCAGTTCGCGCCGCACGATCGCGCGGTCCCCGTCGGTCCGCTCATGCGCCCCGAACTCCGCCACGTCCAGCAGCACCACGGTGCAGTGGTCCTCGTCGAACCGCGGCCGGGTCGTCTCGCGCGTCTCCGGCTCGCCGCGGCCGCTTTGCGCGGGAGCCGCCCGCCGGGACATGTCGGGGATCCGGTGCGGGGGATCGTCCCGTTCGATGAGGCGGTCGTAGACTTGGTCCTCGAGGATGTGCAGCACATGGGGGCGCTCCTCGATGAACCGCGTGAAGTCTTCGGTGCTCAGCACCAGCGCCTGCACCGTCTCCAGCGCGACCACGTTCGCCGAGCGGACGCTGTACCGCAGCGCCGCCCGCTCCCCGACAAGATCACCAGCCGCCCGAGTCGCGAGGACCCGCTCCCGGCCGTCCTCGTAGACGAACACCTTGGCCCGGCCTCTGCGGATGACGATGACGTGGTCGGCGTCGTCGCCCTCACGGAACAGCACCGCTCCTCGCGGGAACGTCCGGAGCACGCCGCGCCGGTCGAGGATCCGGCGTTCCTCCTCGGTCAGGGACTCCCAGAAGGAAGGGGACCACCGGCGACCGTGGGCGGCGCCTTCTCCGTCGAGCCGGGACCTCCGCCAGATCGGGTCCGCTCCTCTGGCCGCCGTCATCGGCGGAGGTCCGATGACGGTCCCCTGCCGGCAAATCAGCGCCAACAGCACCGCCATGAGACCGAACGTCGCCGTCAGAAGCACCATCGCCCCTCCGGCGACGGCGACTCCGGTGACACCGGCGGCCACGACCGAGGCGACCAGCACCACTCCGACGATGAACAGACCGCCAAGAATGGTCTGGGATCTGCCGACGTCCCGAGCGATCAGATGACCGGCCGAGAGTCCGACGACCCTCCCGGAGAGGGCCGCCGTCCGCCGGATCGCCGGAGCGGTGTCCCGCCGGACGGCGAGGGCTCCGGGCACCCGGTGGAAGAATTCAATGTTCGGATCTTGGTCCGCTGCGTTAGCGTTGCGCGAGGACATCGCCCGCATCCCTTGCAACTGTCCGATGAACGCGGCACCAGCCGATCCACCAGCGAAAACGCAGGTGACGGCGGTGGAGTGTCCACCCAGCGGACGCCCTCTTGGTCTGCAACTGCTTCGCAGCTAGACTGGAGGGAGCCGCTGGAGGCAATTGACCAGGTCGGCCCACACGGCCGACCAGGTGAACGTGCACTAGTGGCCAGGTCAGGGCCGTTGCCAGTTATCCGATTCGTCCGGTTGCCAGCCATGAGATCGGAAATCTGGCGACGGCCCTAGCGTTGCGCGCGCCTCGTCTAGCATCCTCCTTCAACCATCCCCGTCGGACGTTCCGCGTTCGGCCCCGCCCGGCGGCCTGTCCCCTTCTGGTGGACCTCGCCCCGGAGGGACGTTCCGCGCCTGGCGATCGCTTTGGGCGATCTACCTCCGATTGAGCCCCAGTGTAACTTGGCGTAAGCCGATGCACCAGTAGTCAGACTGCAATGTTGCATTCTGCGCCGTCGTGTATGGCCTCCGTCCTTAGCGGAACCCGGCTGAGCGTAACCCAGCCGAGCGAGACCGGTCACAGTAGGACCGAGCTGAGCGAGACCGATCAGATCACGACCGAGCCTTGCGCCATAGTTCCATGAGCTATCGGACCATCAGCCATCATGCTGTGCGACACCGGTCCGTACGGAACCGAGCCAAGAGGCAGCGAGCCAACCGGTACCCAGCCAAGCGTCACGCTGCCGAGCGAGACCCATCAGAGCAGGACCGAGCTGACCGATACCGACCACAGCAAGACCGATCAGAGTAAGACCGAGCCGAGTAGGACCAGACGGAGTAGGATGTGACGCATCGACCGGTTCACCCTCCTCTCCCTGGAGACGCTTCCCACCTTGTCAGCCCAGAAGAACAGCCGAGTGAGCCCACCAGGAGGCCCATGACGAGCCCGCATACCACTTCATGACGATCACTTCGCCACTCTTTGGCACCTGGCGCCTCAGGTTGCTCTAAGATGAGTCCGCGCCCTTTGCAAGCTTGCAGAACAGAACCTTCCAACTTGAGACCGTCATCTAGCCACGGAGGATCAGATGGCCTCGGACCAGGGACCAGTCGTCCAGAGCGCGTTGCTCCGCAGCGAACTGGTCAAGCTCCGTAAGGCCAAAGGGCTGACCCAAGAACAGGTGGCCAAGTCCCTGGAGTGGTCCCCCTCCAAGTTGATCCGGCTCGAAGGCGGTCGAAGTTCGATCACCAAGACCGACCTGGACGCCCTGCTCAACGAGTACGGGATCAGCTCAGAAAGTCAGCGGGACCGCCTGCACGCCCTCAACCGAGGTGCGCGCAGCGCCGGCTGGTGGAGCGCCTACCGAGGACAGGTGGCCAGCGGCTACCTCAACTTCATCGGTTACGAGGCGGGCGCCTCCTTCATTCGGGCCTTCCAGAGCACGGTGGTGCCGGGTCTGCTCCAGACCAGGGAGTACTCCGAGGTCCTCACCTCCCAGGCCGTGGATCCCGCCGAGCTGTCACCGCTGATCAACCTCCGGACACAGCGACAGAGGGAGCTCGCCCAGCGGGCCAAGCCGCCGCGGCGGTACTTCGTCATGGACGAGGCGGTCATCCGCCGGCATGTAGGGATCAAGAAGGACCCTGGAATCATGCCGCGCCAGCTCGAGCACATCGCCAACGTGATCGAGGAGGAGCGCGAGCTGGTCACCGTGCGGATCATCCCGTTCCAGGCGGGTGCCCACGCCGGCATGTTCGGTCCTTTCACCCTGCTGGAGTTCGAAGGCGATCTGTCCGACGTCCTCTACCTGGAGTGGGGGCCGGAGGGAACCCAGGCCTTGATTCAGGGGCCCGACGAGCGGGTCACCGACTACGCGGCCTCGTTCGAGTCGCTGCTGGAAGAAGCCCTGTCCGCAGAAGAGTCGTTGGAGCTGATCCGCACTGTCATCGAAGAAATGAGCTGAGGTCACCCGTCCGGCCGCACCCGTCCAGCGGCCTTGTGCACACGGTTCCCACGTCGCCCGTATAGGCGAGTAAAGCCTGACCGCTTACACTCTTTGACGGGAATCGTCCACAAGGTCGTGGTTTACGCTCTCGCCGCCTCGCCGGTCGGACGACCTTGTCTGGTTCGCCGCGCAAGTACCGGGAGCTGCGGCGAACGGGAGGTTGCTGGATGGGTGACCAGTTCAAGGAGCACGCTGCTGTCACGTGGCGCAAGAGCAGCACCAGTGATGTGGGCGGCTGCGTCGAAATCGCGCGCCTGCCGTCGTTTCTCCTGGTCAGGGACTCCAAGGATCCAGGCGGGCCCCGCCTTGCGTTTTCGCTGGCCGGGTGGGCGGAGCTGATGCTCCGCATCCGGCGCGGTGATCTGGACCTCCGTCGCTGACCGGGCGTCATGACTTCATCGCAGGATCTCGCCGATGCCCGGCCCGCCCGTGCCCAGCCCGTCCTTCATCGGCCCGTGTTAGCACACCGTTAGCACGCCTTCTTCACTGGACTGTGTCATGTGACACAGTCCAGTGAAGTCCTCTTAACAAAAATGCCCTGACTCCCGGAACCCGCATCCGTTCTCCGGGCTTCCGGGTGTGCACGGGCATGCCCTCGCCCGTCGTCCGCCCGGGCGGCCGACGCCGCCGGGCGGGACCATGCCCTGCCGTCCGTCGGGCGTGACGGTGGACCTCTCGCCGGACGCCGAGCGGCTCCCCGGACGGCGGGCGGATCCGGCATGCCGGAAGCGGCGTGCGATGCTCCGGTTCGCCGAACGGCTGCGGAAACTCGCGGGTGTTCGACACACAGCGGAGACTCGCGGGCGTTCGGCGCACAACGACCGGAGCGGGACGACACGCCGAGGTGAGAAAAGAGCGATCCAGAGGGCTGTAAGGGATCGGGTCGCCGGGTGTCGGGGGCCAGGGCGGAGGGAAGGGACCCTCCCGTCTCGGAGTGCTGCAGACGGGGGGGTTCATGGAGGGCGGCGAGGTTCGCGGGCTGCTGCATCCCTTTCTGCTTCTGCTCATCTTCGAGCGTCCGGGGCACGGCTATGAGCTGATCGAGCGCCTGGAGCGGATGGGCGTGGGCGGGGTGGAGCCCGCGCAGGTGTACCGGGTGCTGCGCGCCCTGGAACGGGAACGGCTGGTGGTGTCGACCTGGGTCCCGTCCGCCTCCGGACCGGCCCGCCGCCGCTATGAGCTGACCTCCGAGGGCCGGACGCGGCTGGAGGCATGGATGGCCCGCCTGGCCAGGCTGGGGCACATCGTGGAGTCCTGCCTGAGCAGATGGCGGAAGGCCGTGCCGGCGACCGCGCCCGCACCGGACCGCGTCACCGTGCGGCCATGAGCGGCACGGCGCTGGTGGAGGCGGCGTTCCAGCGCCGCGAGGCCCCGGGGCGGGCGCTTATCGACGACGCCGAGGCGGTGGCGCGGGCGTGCCGCGACATGGCGCGGCGGTTCCACCGGGGCGGCCGGCTGCTGGTGTTCGGCAGCGGGGCCTCGGCGACGGACGCCCAGCACATCGCGGTGGAGTTCGTGCATCCGGTGGTCGTCGGCACCCGGGCGCTGCCCGCGATGTCGCTGAGCGCCGACCCGGCCGCGCTCACCGCGATCACCTCCGAGGACGGCCCCGAGGAGATGTTCGCCGCCCAGCTCCGGCTGCTGGCGGCGCCGGACGACATCGTCATGGGCGTCTGCACGGGCAGCTGCCCCGCCGTCCGCAACGGGCTGGCGGCGGCGCGGGAACGAGGCGCCCTGACGGTGGCGCTGACCGGCGCCGACGGCGACGACCTCGAAGCCGACCATCGCCTGGTCGCCCGCTGCGCCGACCCGACCGTGGCCAAGGAGATCCACGTGACGATCTACCACGTGCTGTGGGAGCTGGTGCACGTCTTCCTGGAGCGGATCCGATGAGCGACCACTGCACCGGCGAGGTGTGCGTCACCTGCTCGGACACCGCGGTGCGCGCCCGGATCACCGCGGTGCTGGACGACGGGCTGGCGCTGGTGGACACCGAGGCCGGCCCCGAACGGGTCAGCGTCGCGCTGGTCGACGCCGACGTGGGCGACGTGGTGCTCGTGCACGCCGGGGAGGCGATCGCGGTGGTGCCGTCATGACCGAGACGCTGTATCCGTTCCTGCACCCGGCGGATCCCGCCGATCTGGACGAGGTGCTCGCCGAGGTGCGGCGTTCCACCGAGGACAAGGCCCGCGAGATCGCCGCGTTGCGCCGGTCGCTGGCCGCCGCGCACGGCGAACGGCTGACGGCCTGCGCCCGCCGGATGGCCGAGGCGTTCCGGGCCGGCGGGCGGCTGCTGGCGTTCGGGAACGGCGGCAGCAGCACCGACGCCCAGGCCCTGACCGCGCTGTTCGTGCGCCCGCCGGCCCCGGCGCGGCCGCTGCCGGCGACGTGCCTGCCCCAGGACGTGGCCGCGGTGACGGCGTTGTCCAACGACGTGGGTTTCGAGGTGGTGTTCGCCCGCCAGATCGCCGCGCTCGGGCGGGCCGGCGACATCGCGGTGGGCCTGTCGACGAGCGGCGGATCGGCCAACGTGGTGGCCGCGTTCGCCGAGGCGGCCCGCCGCGGCCTGGTGACGGTCGGGTTCGCCGGCTACGACGGCGGGGCGCTGAGCACGGCCGGGACGGTCGAGCACCTGTTCGTCGTGCCGTCCTCGTCCGTGCACCGCATTCAAGAGGCTCAGATGACGCTCTATCACGTGCTGTGGGAGCTGACGCAGCACGCGCTGGACGGGGGGCTGTGATCCGGTGACCGGTTCGCGGAGCGCAACGCGGGTGCGCCTGCGTGTGGAAGGGATCGTTCAGGGGGTGGGGTTCCGCCCGTTCGTGTACGGGCTGGCGGATCGGTACGGCCTGGCGGGGTTCGTGGGCAACGACTCGCGAGGCGTGTTCGTGGAGGCGGAGGGCTCGCCGCAGATGGTGGCCAAGTTCACCGCCGACCTGGCCCGCACGTCGCCGCCGCTGGCGGTGGTGGAGCGGATCACGACCGAGCACACGACGCCGATCGGCGAACGCGGCTTCCGGATCGTGCCCAGCGACCGGGACTCGGGGGACCAGGACGCGCTGGTGGCCCCGGACACCGCCACCTGCGCCGAGTGCCTGAGCGAGATCGCCGACCCCGCGGCGCGGCGGCACCGGTACGCGTTCACCAACTGCACGGCGTGCGGTCCGCGCTTCACCATCGTGCGGGACGTCCCCTATGACCGGTGCCGGACGACCATGGCGGACTTCGCCATGTGCGCGGACTGCGCGGCGGAGTACGGCGACCCGGACGACCGGCGGTTCCACGCCCAGCCGGTGTGCTGCCCGACGTGCGGGCCGACGCTGCGGCTGCTGGACGCCGCATGGCAGGAGGTCCCCGGGGACCCGCTGGAGCAGGCGGTGCGGTGGCTGCGGGAGGGCCGGATCCTGGCGGTCAAAGGGCTGGGCGGCTACCACCTGGCCGCGCTGGCCGACCACCCGCAGGCGGTGGCGGAACTGCGGGCGCGCAAGCACCGGGAGGCCAAGCCGTTCGCGGTGATGGCCCCCGATCTGGCGTCGGCCCGTTCGCTGGTCCGGTTGGACGCGGCGGCGGAACGGGTGCTGACCGGGCCGCGGCGTCCGATCGTGCTGGCGCCGCGGCTGCCGATCGCCCGGGTGGCCGACGCGGTCGCGCCGGGGTGCCGGGAGCTGGGGGTGATGCTGCCGTACACGCCGCTGCACCATCTGCTCGCCGAGGAGCTGGGCCGTCCGTTCGTGCTGACCAGCGGGAACCTGTCGGACGAGCCGATCGCCTACCGGGACGAGGACGCGCGGGAACGCCTGGCACAGGTCGCGGACGGCTTCCTCACCCACGACCGGCCGATCCATGTGCGGGTGGACGACTCGGTGGTGCGCGTGTTCCGGGGGCGTGAGCTGCCGATCCGACGCTCGCGGGGATATGTGCCCTCGCCGGTGCCGATGAAGTGGCCGTTCCCGCATCCGGTGCTGGCGTGCGGGGCGGAGCTGAAGAACACCTTCTGCCTGGGCCGCGAGCATCACGCGTTCGTGTCCCATCACATCGGCGACCTGGAGAACTACACGACGCTGCGCGCCTACACCGAGGGCATCGAGCATTTCTGCCGGCTGCTGGGGATCCGGCCGCAGACGGTGGCGCACGACCTGCACCCGGAGTACCTGTCGACCAAGTACGCGCTGGAGCGCACCGACGTGGAGCTGGTGGGGGTCCAGCACCACCACGCCCACATCGCCTCCTGCCTGGCCGACAACGGGGTGTCCGGGCCGGTGATCGGCATCGCGTTCGACGGCCTGGGCTACGGCCCCGACGGCACCCTGTGGGGCGGTGAGTTCCTCATCGCCGACCTGGTCGACTATGAACGCGCCGGGCATCTGGCCCCCGTGCCCATGCCCGGCGGCACCGCGGCCGTGCGGGAGCCGTGGCGGATGGCCGCCGCCTATCTGGACGCGCTCTACGGCGACGGCGTGCCGGACCTGCCCGTGCTGCACCGCCACCGGGACCGCTGGCAGGCGGTCGTGACGATGGCCCGCACCGGCACCAACTCCCCGCTCACCTCCAGCGCGGGCCGGCTCTTCGACGCGGTCGCCGCGATCCTCGGCGTCCGGGACGAGATCTGCTACGAGGGCCAGGCCGCCATCGAGCTCGAACAGCGCATCGACCTCAATGAGAGCGGCGGGTACGCCGCCACCATCACCAAGGGTCCGCCGGTCGTCGTCAACGCCGCCGACCTGGTCCGCGGGGTCATCGGCGACCTGGCCTCCGGGGTCGGCGTCGCCCGCGTCGCCGCCCGCTTCCACAACGGGCTGGCCTCGGCGGCCGTCCGCGCCGCCTGCCTGCTCCGCGACCGCGTCGGGCTGCGCACCGTCGCGCTGTCCGGCGGCGTCTTCCAGAACATCACCCTGCTGGAGCGTCTGGTCACCGGGCTGGAGCGGGAGAACTTCCATGTGCTGACCCACCACCGGGTCCCGCCCAACGACGGCGGCATCTCCCTGGGCCAGGCCGCGGTGGCCGCCGCCCGGGCCCGCCGCTGGAACTGACCCTCCTCGGTGAGGAGGCTCAATACCGCGAACGATAGACGGCGTGTTCGTGCGTTCGCAGGAGGGCTCCAGGGCCGTACGACACGGGCATGAACGGCATGGTCCACGCCGCTGCCCGTCGTCGCGGCCCGGTTTTCCGCTCTCTCGCCACTGCACATCGAGGTCGTCATCGGCGTCCACGCCCTTCCGACCTCGTCTACGGCAGCCCATGCTCCGGAACGCCCGTGACCCGATGCCCGTCAGTGATCGGCGCGCACGACCCGTTCCACCCGGTCGCGGTCGATGGGACGGCTCCAACCCCAGTAGGCACCGGCGGCGTTGAGTTTTGCGGTGAGCTTGTCGAGCAGGTGGCGTTCCTGCTCCTGAGTCTGATCCCCCGAACGGACCAGCTGGGTGTATCGGACGGTGTCGACGACGGCGGACTTGACGCGCTCATGGGCCAGGTAGGTCTGCAGGTCTCTACGCCACCCCTGGGTCATGTCCAGCGGCATGGTGCGCTGCCAGCGGTCCAACAGCACGTCACGCTCGTCGTCGAAGTAGGTCATCTTGTGCAGGTGGACGGCCAGCTCGTACACCGGATCGCCCCACAGGGCCAGTTCCCAGTCCAAAAAGACAGTCCGCCCTTCGGTGATGATCATGTTCTTCCGGTGCACATCGGAGTGCAGCAGGCAGAACGGACGACGAGTCAGCGTGTCCCACCGCACCGGGGAGAGCCACGGGGATGCCCAATTCCCGGAACTCGATGGCGTAGTCGTGCCGGAACGTCTCGTACACCTGCCCGGTCACCGTTGACAGCCGCCGCGCGAACGCGACGGTGTCCCCGTCCTCAGGCCAGCCCTCCGGCAGTGCCGGCAGCTCCCGCAACGGCACCTCCGCCAAGAGGCGGAACAGCTCGGCCACATCTCCCAGGACATGCGCAGGCACCCGAACCCCGCGCGGGGCGGTCTGGTCCAGGACCTCGCCGACGACAAACTCATGGATCTGGTACATCGGGTTCGCCGAAGCGAACCTCAGCCGCGGAACACGCTCGCACGTCTCCTCGTTGAGGTGCGGTCCGATCGCCGCCAGCACCTCGTTCTCCGGCCAGATCTTCAGATCCATTCCGTCCGCCCCGGCGATGGGCACCCGGACGAGCAGGTCTCCGACCCGCACGTTCTGGTTGTAGAACCCGGCCGCGGCCTCCGGTGATCGCACCGCCGCCTCGTACAAAGCGGTCGGTTGCAGCCCGAGCAGCTGGTCGACCCGCTCGGCTGTGACGTTGTCGAACGCCTCGCCCAACACCGCACGTGCTTGTCCCGCGGCCCTCTCCACCTCGGGGTCGGGCAACCCCAGCTCCTCCAGCAGCCGTGCCGCGAGCAGGATCAAGGTGGGGTAGACCTCGACCGCCTGCAGCTCGGCCACCGCCTGCCGAGCCGAGTCCGCCGCCTTCAGCGGCAGTCCGCGTCGCGCCAGCAGAAACGCCCGCAACAGCTCCGCACGGGCCCGACCGGAGCGATAGCGCGCCCGTTCCAGCGCGTCGCACGCCTGCTCCAGCGACGTTGCCGCCTCCTGTAGCCGCCCCAGCAGAAGTTGGGCCTGGGCCAGCGCCGTGTACGCCTTCCCCAGCTCGTGCAGTGCCCCCAGTTCCCTGTGCACCTCGACGGCTTCGGCCGCGACGGGCACGGCCGCCCGAGGGTCCGTCCACGCGAGCAGTTCTGCTTCATTGGTCTTGACGGCGCTCTGCCCGAAAACCGATTGGGCCTCCACATACCACCGGGTCGCCTCATCCAGATGACGGCGTGCCCCGTCGAAGTCGTAACAGAACCGGTCGGCCAGGTGGAGCAACCGGGCCAGGTCCCCGCGCAGCTCGGCGTCTTGGTCGCCGCAATCGCTTTGGATCTCGGCGACGATCTGCCGGGCCTGGTCGAATCGGCCCTGCGCCATGTGCAGGTCCGCGGCCCACAGCCCCGCGTCGAGCCGGCACCCGCCGGATGCGTGCTGGAGAGTACGGGTGTAGATGTCCAATGCGGCCGCGGTGTCGCCGGCTATCCGCCGAGCGTGCCCTGCCGCCACGGCCAGCCGCTCGGCGGCTGGCGTCCCGAAGGAGAGGGGCACCCCCTCAGTGAGCGCTCCCGCCTGCTCGATGTTGCCGAGCAGGATCGCTTGCTCGGCCTTGAGGCAGCGGGCGGCGTTGGCCATGTCAGGCCGATCGCCCAGCTCGGCGAGCAGCCCCCCGATCCCTCGCGCGCCGCCCCTGGTCTTGATCTCGTCCGCGTACTCCAGCAGTTCGGCCTCAGTGAGATCACCGGAGGCCAGACCGTGATAAGCGGCCTCGTGCAGATTCCCGCGCTCGTCCCAGATCGTGCGCAGCACCCGGTGAACGTCTCGCTGTACTTCCGGTGACAGACGTTCCCGTAGCGCTCCGGCCATGAGCTGATGCAGCTGAAGGTGATCCGCCCCTGCCGAATAGACAAAGGAATAGGAGGTCAGCGACTCCCATGCCATTCGGTGACCGGGAAGGTCGAAAGCCGCCGCGAGCCTGCGGAAGACCTCGAAGTCGAACAGCCGCGCCACCGACAGCAGTTCCAGGAAACGGATCTCCGCGGGATCCACATGCTGGAGGAATCGCCGCAAGATCTCTGCTCCGGACACGACCCCTCCCACGCCCCGCGACCGGGTGTCCACTGCGAGATGCAGGTAGAACGGCACCCCTTCACTGGCGGTCGCGATCGCCCACCGTTCTTGCGGATCGTCGATCCCGCCGTCCGCCAGCAGTTCCAGTCGGGCTTCCAAGGGTAGGCCGTCGATCGGCTCCGTCCGTATGACCTGCTCCCATTCGCCGTCCCAGGGCACGGGTTCCCTGCTGGCGATCACGGTCAGTCCGCGGTCGAGTTGTGCCACCAGGTCCTGCAACCAGGCGTCGTCCTGGCCGCGCATCGCTTCGTAGGCATCGATGAAGATCGTGTACGGGCGTTCGGTGGAATCGTCGCGCAGGTCTTCCGCGAAGTAGTACGTCACGGCATCGACCAGCTCCGCGTTGGGCAGCTCGTCCAACTGCTTGAGCGTCGTGTCGATCTTCAGCGCCCGTCGTCGCCGCTGGCCCGAACGCGCCCGCTCGAGCAGGCGAACGAGCCCGATGGCGGTCCCGAAGACGGGAACGCCCGAGGCGGCGTCCAGCACGCTGGAGAGCACCTCACTGTCCTGGGCGAACGGCAGATCACGCTCATTGATCCGCAGGTGGGGATGGAGGCGTTGCCACAGAACCGCATAGGCGATGTCATAGCGGTCAAAACGGACACCCTGTTCGCCCAGCCGCACCCGAAGCACCGCCAGAGCATCCGCCTGTTGACGCAGTGCCGGTACCTGAAGGTCCAGCACAGCCGTGCGATACCCGCCCCGTTCGACGCGTTCCCGGATCTCTCGCAGCAGTCGAGACTTGCCGATCCCCCCGATTCCCGTCAGGTTGAGCACCCGAGGGCCGTCGCCGATCCGTGTCAGCTCCTCGGCCACCGCCGCCAATGGACCTTCACGATCGACGAACCGCCGCTCCAGCGCCGCGACTCGACGGAATCTGGGTTCAAACGCCATCGAAAACTCCTGTCGCGTGGGAGGGCATGCCGGTAAGAGACATACCAAACTCAGCCGTGCCCAGATGGGCCGCATCAGGCCACATACCGTGCTCGGGGCAGGCGGCATTGCGAGGCACAGGCCGTGCGAAGAGCGGAAGGGAGGAGGTTTCCGCACCCGCGTTCTCCCGCAGCAGCCGAATGTAGACGTGCTCGTGGACACGGCGCTGTGGCCTCGAGCGTCATTCGGCCCAATACGGCACAGGGGTCCGATGCGACACGGATGAGATTCACCAGGCCGCCGGCGGCAGATGTGACAGCCGGCGAACGGCCCGGTCATTCGCCCGCCGGGGTCATGGCGAGGTTCCAGAAGTCGGCGTAGCGGCCGCCTCGGCGCAGCAGTTCGTCGTGGTCGCCTTCTTCGACGATGCGACCGCCGTCGAGGAAGACGACGCGGTCGGCGCGTCGCGCGGTGCGCATCCGGTGCGTCACCATCACCACGGTCCGGCCCGCCATCAGGCGTTCGATGCCGTCGTGGACGGCGGCATCGTTGACCGGGTCGAGCGCGGAGGTCACCTCGTCCAACAGGACGATGGGGGCGTTCTTCAGCAGCGCCCGTGCGATCGAGACGCGCTGGCGTTCGCCGCCCGACAGCAGGGCTCCGCCCTCGCCGACGTCGGTCGCCCAGCCCTTGGGCAGCCGTTCGATCACCTCGTCCAGCCGGGCGGCGGCGGCCGCCGCCCGCACCTCGGACTCGTCGGCGTCGGGGCGGCCCAGCCGCACGTTCTCCTCGATCGTGCCCTCGAAGAGGTAGACGTCCTGGAAGACGATGGCGATCTGGGACATCAGCGTCTCGGTGTCGATGTCGCGCACGTCCACGCCGCCGATGCGCACCGCGCCCGCGTCCACGTCGTGGAACCGGGCGAGCAGCTGCAGCAGGGTGCTCTTGCCGGCGCCCGACGGCCCGACGACGGCGAGCCGCCGTCCCTGCGGCACCGACAGCGACACGCCGTCGATCACCGTGCGGTCGCCGTGCCGGAAGGTGACGGACTCCAGCTCCAGGTCGTGGCGGTGCGGCCGGATCGGCGCCGGGGGCTCCGGCAGCGGTTCGGTGTTCAGCAGCGTCTCGAGCCTGGCCAGTTCGGACCGGGCGATGCGGAGCTTGCCGCCGAGGTCGGACAGCGACAGCAGCGGGTCGGCGCAGCGGGCGGCCAGCACCAGGATCGCCAGGACCTCTGCCGCGCCGATCTCCCCGTCCAGGGCGAGGTGGGCGCCCAGGGCCAGCAGCACGGTGAATCCCGCCTGCACCGTGAGCGTCAGGCCCACGACGCCGGGCAGCGTCGACAGCACGGTGCGGCGGGAGGCGCGCCGGAGTTCGCGCAGCGAGTCGTCCAGCAGCCGGAAGCGTTCGCGGGTCCGGCCGCCGACGCGCAGCACCGGCTGGGCCTGCAGGTACTCGATGACACGCGCGGTGGCCTCGTGGTCGCGTGCGGCGCGCTCGGCGTCGGCGGCGGCCAGCAGGCGGCCCGTCCAGATCTGGATCGCCGCCACGGCGGGTGCGGCGGCCAGCGCGGCCAGCCCCATCCGCCAGTCGAAGGCGACCATCACCACGACGATCGTCAGGGGGGTCGCGCAGGCGGAGATGAACGGCGCCAGCAGATGCGCGATCACGCTCATCGCCTGCAGGACCCCGCGGCTCGCCAGCACCGACACCTCGCCGATGCGGCTCGGGCCGTACCAGCCGACGGGCAGGCGGGCCAGGTGGTCGCCGATGCGGTGGTACATGCCGTGCAGCAGCGTGGTCCCGACGCGGAACCCCGACAGGTCGCTGACGTAACGCAGCACCCCGTAGCCCGCGACCGCGGCCCCGAACGCGACCAGCCAGGGGCGGGCGTCCTCGGGGGCGTTCCCCAGCAGCGCCCGCAGCACGGGGACCAGCAGCGCGTAGGACAGTCCCTCGGCCACCGCGGTCATCGTCATCAGGGCCACGGTGCGGCGCACCGGCCGGGCGTGCTCGTTCCCGAGCACGCGCAGCAGCATGCGGATCATCGAAGTCCCTCCCCGTGCGGGCCGCGTCCTCCGGTCTCGTCGGCCGTCGCCGGCCGGTGGGAACGCCAGAACTCGGCGAATCTGCCGTTGCGCGCCAGCAGTTCGGTGAGCCCGCCGCGCTCGACGATCGTCCCGTTCTCCAGCATCACGACGGTGTCGGCGTCGGCGATCGTCTCCAGACGGTGGGCGATGACCAGGACCGTCCGGTCGCCCGTCGGCCTCGTGAGGGTCCGGCGCACCGCCTGTTCGGTCTGCGGGTCGGCGAAGGCGGTCGCCTCGTCCAGCACGAGAACGGGCGTGTCGGCCAGCAGCGCGCGGGCGAGCGCGATCCGCTGCGCCTCGCCGCCCGACAGTTCGGCCTCCTGGCCGATCACCGTGTCGTAGCCGCG
This sequence comes from Thermomonospora catenispora, assembly GCF_006363815.1. GTDB lineage: Bacteria > Actinomycetota > Actinomycetes > Streptosporangiales > Streptosporangiaceae > Thermomonospora > Thermomonospora catenispora. The sequence continues at coordinate 176,007 of NZ_RRYT01000004.1, read as the reverse complement.
CGGCAGTCGCAGGATCCGGTCGTGGATGTTCGCCCGCCGGGCGGCGCGGATCACCTCGTCGCGGTCGGCGTGCGGCACCGCCAGCGCGATGTTGTCGGCGACCGACGCGCGCAGCAGGCGGACGTCCTGGAAGACGAAGGAGACCCTCCGGTACAGCTCCCGGTCGTCGATCCGGCGCAGGTCGACACCGCCCAGGGTGATCGTGCCGTGAGCGGGGTCGAAGAACCGCGGCAGCAGTCGCACCAGCGTGGACTTCCCGCTTCCCGACGGCCCGACGATCGCGGTGACCGTTCCCGGCTCCAGCACCAGGTCGATCCCGCGCAGCACCTCGTGTTCGGCGTCGTAGCCGAACCGGACGCCGCGCAGCTCCACCCGATGGCCCCGGGGCGTGATCGGGTGCGCGGGCGCCGGCAGCGGCGGCACCGCGAGCACCTCCCGGATCCGGCCGACCGCGCGCCGGGCGGCCTGCATGTCGTCGAACCCGTGGCCGAGGGCCTCCACCGGGGCGGTCAGTCCCAGTCCCAGCAGCAGGAAGGGCAGCAGGTCGGCCGGGGGCAGGCCGCCGGAGGTGATCAGGACGGCGCCGCCGGTCAGCACGACCAGCAGCACGAACGGCGGCGACAGCACCACCTGCATCCCCGCGCCGATCCCGGCGAGGCCGCGCACCATCCGGGAGAAGGAGCCGACGAACTCGTCCACGGCCGCGTGGAACCTGCGGTGGGCGCGCTCGGAGCCGCCGAACGTCTTGACCACCGCGATGCCCTGGACGAACTCCACGACCGAGTTCGCGATCCGTTCCATGGCCGTGTCGAACTCCCGCTGTTCGCGCAGCCGGGCCGGGGTCATCATCAGGGGCACCAGCGTCAGGGCCAGCGCCACCGGGATCAGCGTGATCAGCGTGAGCCGCCAGTCGACGGTGCACAGGTAGATCAGCGACACCAGCGGCACCACGAACGCCGCGACCAGCTCGCCGGGCGTGTGCGCGATGAACGGGTGCACGGCGCCGACGTCCTCGCCCACGACCTTGACGAGCTCGCCCGTCCCACGGCGGGAGAGCCAGCCGAGGGGCACCCGCCCCAGCCGTGCGGCCAGTCGCCGGCGGAACGACAGCTGCACCCGGTCGTCGAGGAGGTGCCCGATGCCGGACGAGGCGGCCGTGAGCGCCAACCGGGCCAGCAGGCCGGCCGCGCCCACGATCACGATCAGCCGCACCCGGCCGTGATCGATCGGGCCGGGCGTCAGCAGGGTCCGTCCCAGCTCGACGACCGCCAGCAGCGGCACCAGGCCCGCGACGGCGCCGATGATCTGCAGGGTCACCACGGCGGTGAAGCTCCCGACATGGGGGCGCAGCAGTCCCGCCGGGCCCGGTTCCGCCGCGGAGCCGTCAGCCGGTGACGGGGCGGACCGCTCCTTCGTCCGGGTGAGGCCGGTGGTGCTCATCGCGCTCCCGCCTTCGGGGTCCTGGTCGTTTCCGGGCCGGCGGCGGGCGGGGACGGAGACCGCGGGCCTTCCCGGAGTCCGGTGCGTCTTTCCCGGCGGCCGCCCTGCGGCCAGGTCACGGTCAGGATGCTGCTGGGGGTGTCCAGTTCGATGCGGTGCCACCGGCCGCGCGGGACGACGACGGCGGTCCCGGCCGTCAGGCCGATCTCCTCCTCGGGCCGTCCCGGCCGCTCCGGGCGCAGGTAGAGGCGCATCTTCCCGATGAGGCAGGACACGACGGTCTCGGCCTCGGGATGGACCTCCCAGTGGTCGGCTCCGACGTCGGCGTCGGTCTTCGCGTGGAAGGCCGCCAGCCGCCAGCCGTCCCGGCCGGATCCGGCGGTCCTCCTCTCGACGTGCACCTCGCCGCCCCGGTGGAGGCGGAACGAGGACGTCTGGAGGTCGATCGGGCCGACGGGCATGGCGGGTCGTCCTTTCGGTGGTGTTTCTCGGGCCATGAGGGTCCTCGCCGGTCAGTCCCGGGCGGGGAGCCGATCGCGGTCGTCGGCTCGGGCGACCGGTGCCGGGCGCGTCCGGGGCAGGACGGTGAGGGCGATGAGGGCGGCGGCGGCCAGCAGCGCGGCGCCGAGGGTCAGGCCGAAGGCGTATCCGTCGGTGAGGCTCTCGGGCGTGACGGTCGGGCCGGTGCGGTCGTCGGCCGCGGTGCCGAGGGCGGCCAGTCCGAGGGCGGCGCCGATCTGGCGTGCGCTGTTGAGCAGTCCGGAGGCGGTGCCGGTCTCCTGGTCCGCGACGCCGATGGTGGCGGCGGAGGCGACCGGCCCGAGGCAGAGCCCGAAGCCGGTGCCGGCGATGATCGAGGGCCCCAGGACGTCGGTGGTGAAGGCGCCGTCGGGGCTGATCAGCCCGAACCAGGCGAACCCGCCCGCGGTCAGCAGACCGCCGATGACCAGGAGCGTCCGGGGAGCGAGGCGGTGTCCGAGCTTGACGGCGAGCACGGAGCCGGCGACCACGGCGAGGGCGAACGGCACGAACATGAGCCCGGTCAGCGCCGCCCCGTTCCCGAGGACCCGTTGCAGGTAGAGGGACATGAAGTAGAAGGCCGAGGCCATGGCGGCGCCGACCAGGAGGTTGTAGGCGTTGGCGCCGGCGACGGAGCGGTTGGCGAACAGGCCGAGCCGGACCAGCGGTTCGCGCGCGGTGGTCCGTTCGACCTGGACGAAGGCGGCCAGCAGTGCGGCGGCGACCGCCAGGGTCGTCAGGGTGACCGCCGAACCCCACGGATACCGGTCGGTGCGGACGATGCCGAACACCAGCAGGGTCATGCCCGCCGTGGCCAGCACGGCGCCGAGCACGTCCGGGCGGCCGGTGCGGGCCGGAGGCGGGTCGGCGGCGACGCCTCGCCGGGCCAGGGCCAGCGCACAGGCGGCCATCGGCACGTTCACCCACATCACCCAGCGCCAGCCGGCGTACTCGGTGAGCAGGCCGCCGATCAGGACGCCGAGGGCGCCCCCGGCGGCGTTCGTCGCGCTCCAGACGCCGAAGGCCCGGATCCGGGCCCGGCCCGCGGGGAACGTCGCGGTCAGCAGCGCCAGTGCGGCGGGGGCCAGCGCGGCGGCCCCGACGCCCTGCGCGGCCCGGGCGGCGACCAGGTGTCCGGGTTCCCGGGCGAATCCCCCGGCCAGGGACGCCAGGCCGAACAGCCCGAGCCCCAGCAGCAGGACCCGCCTGCGGCCGTACCGGTCGGCGGCCTTGCCGCCCAGGAGCAGCAGCCCGCCGAAGGTGAGGGCGTAGGCGTGGATCACCCAGGTCAGCCCCACCGCGCCGAAGCCGAGACCGGTGGCGATCTGCGGCAGCCCCACGTTCACCACCGACAGGTCCAGCGACACCATGAACTGGACGACGGCCACCGCGGCGAGGGTGAGGCCCGGCCGGACGGCGGCCGGGTCGGCGGCCGACGTCTCTCCGCTCGTCGCGGGCCCGTGTGCGGCGGGCGACGGGCGGCGGCTTCCCGGGCCCGTGCGGCGGGGCCCGTTTCCGATTCGCATCGTGCGCATGCCGGACATCGTGGGGTCCTCTCCGGCCTGCGGTCGTCGTGCAGGGGAAGACACCTTCGCCCGGCACCCGCGGAGTAGGAACGGTCCGGCTACTACGCGGGGAGTAGTGCGCTTCTCCGCCTCGGTGCCGAGGATCCCGCCGGAAAAGCCGCTTAACCTACGCGGGTGAGGTCAATGCTCCGGGAACGGCCGCTCGTCCAGGACGGCCTGCTCGCCGTGACGATGGCCCTCGGGCTGTCGGTCGTCGTGGCCGTCGTCCCGCATGCGGGCGCGGTGGATCTCGCGGCCGCCCTCGCCGGCTCGCTCGCGCTCGTCGCCTGGCGGCGGGCGCCCCTGGTGTCGCTGGTGGTCGGCACGGCCTGCATGCTCGTCGTCGCGGTGCGCGTCCAGCCGGGCCCGCCGGCGTCCTTTCCCGTGCTGGTGTCGGTGTTCGCCGCGGTCAGGGCCGGTCACCGGGCGGCCGCGGCGCTGGCGGGCGCGGTCTACCTGGGGGTCGAGCTGGCGGTGAGCCCGCCCGGCGACGGCGTCCCGCAGGATCTGGAGGATCTCCAGTACGCCTCGCTGCTGCTCGGCTGGTTCGTGGCGGCCGGGGTGGCGGCGACGGTGTCCCGGCACCGGCAGGCGTACCTGGAGGAGGCCGAGCGGCGGGCCGCCGAGGCCGAGCGCACCCGCGAGGAGGCGGCCCTGCGCCGCGCGGGCGAGGAGCGGCTGCGCATCGCCAGGGAGCTGCACGACTCGCTCACCCACAGCATCTCGGTCATCAAGGTCCAGGCCGGGGTGGCCGTCCATCTGGCGCGCAGCCGCGGCGAGGAGGTGCCTCCCGCGCTGCTGGCCATCCAGGAGGCCAGCGGCGACGCCATGCGCGAACTGCGCGCCACCCTGGAGGTGCTGCGCGCCCCCGACGGCTCCGACGACGATCCCGACGGCTCCGGCGGCGAGGCCCGGGCCAGCGGGCTCGACCGGCTCGACGATCTGGTGCGGAGGGCGCGCTCGGCCGGGCTGCCGGCGACGGTGACGATCTCCGGCGCGCGGCGGAGGCTGCCCGCCGAGGTGGACCGGGCCGCGTACCGGATCGTCCAGGAGGCGCTCACCAACGTCTCCAGGCACGCCGGCGGGGCGGCCGCGACGGTGCGCATCGACTACACCGACGAGGAGCTCATCGTGCAGGTCGACGACGACGGCACGGCCCGCCCCGACGCCCCGCCCGTGCCCGGCACGGGTCTGCTCGGCATGCGCGAGCGCGTCGCGGCGCTGGGCGGCCGGCTGCGGGCCGCGCCCCGCCCCGAGGGCGGCTTCACCGTGCGCGCCGAGCTTCCGCTGGGCGGGACGTCATGATCCGGGTGCTGCTGGTGGACGACCAGGCGCTCATCCGCGGCGGCTTCCGGGCGCTGCTGGAGAACGAGGACGACATCGAGGTGGTGGCCGAGGCCGCCGACGGCGAGCAGGGCGTCGCGCTCGCCCGCGAGCACCGGCCCGACGTCGTCCTGCTCGACATTCAGATGCCGGTGCTGGACGGCATCGAGGCGACCCGGCTGATCGCCGCCGACGAGCGGCTGAGCGGCGTCCACGTCGTGATCCTCACCAACTACGGCCTGGACGAGTACGTCTTCCATGCGCTGCGCGCCGGCGCCTGCGGTTTCCTGGTCAAGGACACCGAGCCCGCCGATCTGGTGCAGGGGGTCCGGGTCGCCGCCCGCGGCGACGCGCTGCTGTCCCCCGCCATCACCCGCCGGCTGATCGGCGAGTACGTGGCCCGCCGTCCCGAGACCGCGCCTCCGGCGCTGGAGGTGCTGACCGACCGCGAGCGCGAGGTCACCGCGCTGGTGGCCCGCGGCCTGTCCAACGACGAGATCGCCGCCCACCTGGTGATCAGCCCGACCACCGCCAAGACGCATGTCAGCAGGGCGATGACCAAGCTGGGCGCGCGGGACCGCGCCCAGCTCGTGGTGCTGGCCTACGAGTCCGGCCTGGTCACCCCGCGCCGCCGATGACCGTGCTTCCGGCGGGTGCGGCCTCCCCGACTCAGCAGATCCTGGGCAGCGGGTCGCCCACCAGGGTGTCGATGACCCGGGTGCCGCCGAAGGCGGTGCGGCCCAGGACCAGGCCCGGGGGGTCGTCCTGGACGGTGGCGATCCGGGCGGCGCCGGCGCCCAGGGGGTGGGAGCGCAGAACGTCCAGGGCCGCCTCGGCGCATTCGGCGGGGACCACGGCCAGGAAGCGGCCTTCGCAGGCCACATAGAGCGGGTCGATGCCGAGGAGTTCGCAGGCTCCGCCCACCTGGGGGCGGACGGGGACGGCGGACTCGTCCACGACGACGGCGGTGCCGGAGGCCTTGGCGATCTCGTTGAGGACGGTGGCCACGCCGCCTCGGGTGGCGTCGCGGAGCATGCGGGTCTGCGGGACGGCCTCCAGCAGGGCGGCGACGATGTCGTGCAGCGGGGCGGTGTCGGAGGTGAGGTCGGCCTCGATGTCGAGTTCGCCGCGGGCGAGCATGACGGTGACGCCGTGTTCGGCGATGGGGCCGGAGACGAGGACGGCGTCGCCGGGCTCGACGCGGTCGACCGACAGGGCGTGCCGCACGACGCCCACGCCGGTGGTGGTGATGTAGCAGCCGTCGGCCTTCCCCCGCCCGACGACCTTGGTGTCGCCGGTGACGATGTCGACTCCGGCGGCCGCGGCGGCCTCGGCCATGGAGGTCACGATGCGGCGCAGGTCGTCGGTGGGGAAGCCTTCTTCGAGGATGAAGGCGGCCGACAGGTACAGCGGGCGGGCCCCCATGACGGCCAGGTCGTTGACGGTGCCGTTCACGGCCAGGTCGCCGATGTCCCCGCCGGGGAAGAACAGGGGCGAGACCACATAGCCGTCGGTGGTCAGCACCAGGCGCGCCTCGTCCGCCTCCAGCACGGCCCCGTCCGCCAGCCGCTCCAGGGCGGGGTTGCGGAAGGCCTCCAGGAACGTGGACTCGATGAGGGACTGGGTGGCCTTGCCGCCGGCGCCGTGGGCGAGGGTGATGCGTTCGTCGCGGAGCCTGGGTCGGCGTTCGCGGGCGCGGCGGATGCGTTCGAGGACCTGCTCCTCGGTGATCATGCGCGGGTGACCTCCTCGGTGCGCCGCCGGGTGAAGCGGCCGAAGTTGTAGTACGCGGCACAGGCGCCCTCGGACGAGACCATGCAGGTGCCGATCGGGGTCTCGGGGGTGCAGGCGGTGCCGAAGACCTTGCACTCCCAGGGTTTGAGCACGCCTTTGAGCACCTCGCCGCACTGGCAGGCCTTGGGGTCGGCCACTCGCACGCCGGGGATCTGGAAGATGCGTTCGGCGTCGAAGGCGGCGTACTCCTCGCGCAGCCGCAACGCCGAGTGGGAGATGAAGCCCAGGCCCCGCCATTCGAAGTAGGGGCGCAGCTCCATCGTCCGGTTGATCGCCTCCAGGGCGCGGGGGTTGCCGTTCCACGGCACGACGCGGGTGTACTGGTTCTCCACCTCGCAGCGGCCCTGGGCGAGCTGGGTGAGCAGCATGTGCACCGACTGGAGGACGTCCAGCGGTTCGAAGCCCGACACCACCACCGGCCTGTGGTAGTCGCGGGCGATGAAGCCGTAGGGGCGGCAGCCGATCACCGTGGAGACGTGGCCGGGGCCGAGGAAGCCGTCCAGCCGCAGGTCGGGCGAGTCCAGGATGGCCTTGATCGCCGGGAGGATCGTGACGTGGTTGCAGAACACCGAGAAGTTGCGCACCCCTTCGGCGGCGGCGCGCAGCACCGTCATCGCGGTGGAGGGGGCGGTGGTCTCGAAACCGATGCCCATGAAGACCACCCGGCGGTCGGGGTTCTGCCGGGCGATCTTGAGGGCGTCCAGCGGCGAGTACACCATCCGGATGTCGGCGCCGGCGGCCTTGGCGTCCAGGAACGATCCGCTCCCGCCGGGCACCCGCATCATGTCGCCGAACGAGGTCATGATCACGTCCGGCTGCCGGGCGATGGCGATCGCGTCGTCCACCCGGCCCATCGGGATCACGCACACCGGGCAGCCGGGCCCGTGCACTAAGGTCACCGATTCGGGCAGGTGGTCGAGCAGTCCGTGTTTGTAAATGGTGTGCGTGTGGCCGCCGCACACCTCCATGAACTTGTACTGGCGACCGGGCTCGCACAGGGCGGCGATCTGTTCCGCCAGTGCGCGAGCCCGGTTCGCGTCGCGGTATTCCTCGACGAACCGCATTCGGGTCCTCTCTAGGTGATGTCCGAGCCCGCCAGCGCGTTCAGCTCGTCGGTGTAGGCCTCGCCCAGTCCCCGCAGCAGCGCCAGCGTCGCCGCCGCCTCCGCCTCGTCGATCTTGGACATGGCGAAGCCGACGTGGACCAGCACCCAGTCGCCGACCCCGACGCCGCCGGCGGGGCCGCCCAGCAGGCCGATGTTGACGGCCCGCCGGACGCCCGCGATCTCCACCATGGCCAGGTCGGCGCGGTCCGGGACCAGCGCCACGATCTCCCCGGGAATGCCCAGGCACATCAGGCGCTCACATCCTCGAGATCTTGATGTACCGCTTCATCGCCGGCAGCTCCCGCCAGAACACCACGGCGAGTCCGGCGAGGAGCGTCAGCGTCAGCGTCTTCTTCGTCAGGCGCATCCGTGCGCCTCCTTCCTCAAGGTTTCTCGTGCGTCGGGTCATCGGTCATCCCGGCGGCAGGTTGGGCATCGAGGGCAGGATCGGGTTGCGGTCCTTGGGCCGGATGCCGGTCGACTTGCGGGCGTCCACGGTGTCGTCCTTGCGGTGTCCCGCCTGGTGGCGGTAGGCGCCCTTGGCGTTGCCCTCCCGCACGCCCGGCGTGTGCGCGGGCGCGTCGGGGGCGGTGTCCGGCCTGCCCACTCGGATCTGCGCCATGATCTGCTCCTTCACATGCGTCGGTCGGCCGTCACTCGGCCAGTCGGGCGAAGAACTCGGCGACCTCCTTCCACACCCGGGTCCCTCCCGACAGCCCCTGCCAGTGGTCGCGGACCAGCGCCACCAGCCGGTAGCAGTCGTCGATGGGGACCAGCCATCGCTCGTCGGCCCCCCGGGCCGTGTTGACCAGCAGCGCCTCGACCGAGGGCCGCATCGTCTGCAACACGTCGCATTCCGCGATCACGCGCTCCCACACCCGGGGGTCCACGGCGAACCGGGTCGCCCCCAGCGGGCTGGGGCAGTGCGCCGTCACCGTGCCGTCCGGCCGGGGCACGAAGAACGCCAGCCCCACCGGGACGCCCAGTTCCGCCGACGACACCCCGGTCAGCCGCACCCGCCGCCGGGGCACCGGCCGGTAGGCCCCCTGCACCGCCGCGTCCCGCTCAAACAGCAGCGCGCACGCCCGGCATGCGCACAGCAGCTCCTGACGCTCCTCGTCCAGCAGGTGCGCGTGCCGGTCCCCGATGCCCAGCCCGCACAGGTCGCACCGCTCCCCTTCCTCCCGCGACCGCGCCCGGGCGATCGCCCGTCCCAACGCCGTCGACCCGGCGGCCGGCCCGGCGGCCCCCTCCCGCGGCGGCGCGTCCGCCCGGGCGGGCGGGGCGCCGGGAGCGCGGTGGCGGGCCGCGGTCATGCCGGGCCTTCCGCGGCGCTCGCGGCGGGGCGGCGGAGCAGGGAGTCGGCCGGGACGAACGCGGCCGGGGCGGCCGGCCGGACCGGTTCGACCCCCCTCAGCTCGGGCGCGGCGGCGGTCAGCGCGGCCTCCACGGCCTCCCGGGCGGGGCCGAGGGCCGAGCCGCAGCCGCGGACGCTCAGGCGGACGCGGGCCACGCCGTCCTCGATGCCGATCAGTTCGGCGTCGGCGCCGTGTTCCCGCAGGGCCGGGCGCAGGCGCTCCAGGGCGCGGGCGGCGCGTTCTTCCGCAGGCAGCGGGTGCAGGCCGTGCAGCACCAGCAGATGGCCCACCAGCTCGTCCTCCATCAGCGGCCGGGCCGTCTCCTGCGGCAGGCGGTCCAGGACGCGGGCCAGGGCCTCGCCGTACAGCTCGGTCATCAGGGCGACGGCGTCCAGGGCCTTCTCGGCGGTCGCGCCGGGGACCCGCTCCAGGTAAGCGAGCAGGTCCTCCAGCGCGGTCAGGCGTTCGGCGACCGCCGCGGCGTCCAGGCGCGGCGGCCCCTCAGCCATGGTCGGCGCCGAACATCGGGGAGTGGATCCTGCGCAGCTCCCGGCCCTTGCCGAGGTACATGTGGACGCCGCAGGGCAGGCAGGGGTCGAAGCTGCGGACCGCCCGCATGATGTCCACGCCGCGGAAGTCCTCCGGCCCGTTCTCCTCGAAGATCGGCATGTCCTGCACGGCGTCCTCGTACGGGCCGGGGGTGCCGAAGTGGTCGCGCGGGCTGGCGTTCCACGGGGTCGGCGGGTACGGGTGATAGTTGGCGATCTTGCCGTCGCGGATCACCAGGTGGTGCGAGAGCACTCCGCGGACCGCCTCGTGGAAGCCCACCCCGATGGCCTCGTCGGGGACGTCGAAGTCCTGGAAGACCTTCTGGTCGCCGGCCCGCACCCGCTCCAGGGCCTGCTCGATGAAGTGGAACGCCATCGCGGCGGCGTAGGCGACGAAGTACACCCGCGCCCGGTTGCGCTCGATGGCGTTGGACCACTTGGGGATCCGCCACTCCAGCGTGGTCTCCGGCAGCGACTCCCCCTTGGGCAGGTGGATCTGCACGCCGGAGCCGGTGGCGCGCACGTACGGGGTGTCCACCAGGTTCGACAGCGCGGTCACGTACAGGCGGGCGAACGCGCCGCCGCCGGTGTCCAGCGCCAGGTGCTCCCCGGTGCGCCGGTCGTACCAGCGGGGGCTCATCACCCAGCTGTACTTGTCGTTGAAGTCGCGCTTCTGCGGCGCCGGCAGGGTGGTCTGGTTCCACGGGTGCCGGATGTCGACCGGGTTGCCGAGCGGGTCGTGGGTGACGAACGGCTCCTCGTTCACCCAGTCCTCGTAGTAGGAGGAGCCGAGCAGGATGCGGATGCCGAGGTTGATGTCGACCAGGTCGTTGGTGACCAGTTCGCCGTCGACCACGATGCCGGGGGTGACGTACATCGCCTTGCCCCACTCGTTCATGGTCTCGTAGCGGTAGTCGACGACGTCGGGGTTCTGGAACGCCCCCCAGCAGCCCAGCAGGATCCGTCGCCGTCCGACCTCCTCATAGCCCGGCAGCGCCTCGTAGAAGAAGTCGAACACGTCGTCGTTCATCGCGACGGCCTTCTTCACGAAGTCGACCACCTGCATCAGCCGGGTCAGGTAGTCGGTGAACAGCGTCGGGGTCGGCTGGGTGCCCACTCCGCCCGGGTACACCGTGGACGGGTGCACGTGCCGGCCCTCCATCAGGCAGAACATCTCCCGGGTGAGCCGGCTCATCCGCAGCGCCGCCTTGTAGACCTCGCCTTCGAAGGGGTTGTAGCCCCGCATGATGTCGGCGATGGTGCGGTAGCCGTGGATGTGGCCCCGCGGGGCCTCGGTGGACTCGGCCCGGCGCAGCACGCTCGGGTTGGTGTCCTTGACCATGGCCTCGCAGAAGTCCACGAAGACCAGGTTGTCCTGGAAGATCGTGTGGTCGAACATGTACTCGGCGGCCTCGCCGAGGTTGAGGATCAGCTCGCCCAGCACCGGCGTCTTGATCCCGTAGGCCATGTTCTGCGCGTACACCGAGCAGGTGGTGTGGTTGTCGCCGCAGATCCCGCAGATCCGGCTGGTGATGAACCCGGCGTCGCGCGGGTCCTTGCCCTTCATGAACACCGAGTAGCCGCGGAACAGCGACGAGGTGCTGTGGCACTCGACGACCCTGCGGTTGGCAAAGTCGATCTTGGTGTAGATGCCCAGGTTGCCGATGATCCTGGTGATCGGGTCCCAGGACATCTCCACCAGCTGCTCGGGCCGCGCCGCGGCGGACTGCTGTTCGGTGATCGCCATCTGAGTTCGCCTTTCCGGGTGCTTGTCCGGGTGCTATGGGCGGTACCGCGGGTCGAAGCCGGTGGTGAGTTCCTCGCGGTTGTGGTGCCAGCGTGGTTCCTTGTTGACCGTCCGGTTGGTGATGCCGCGCATCCGCCGGATGAACGCCCCGTACGGCTTGATCATCAGGCTCGACAGGCTGGCGCCCGGCGGCTGGTCCATGAACGGCATGAACTTGTCCGGGAAGCCCGGCATGGTGCAGGCGATGCAGATGCCGCCGACGTTCGGGCAGCCGCCCAGGCCGCCCATCCAGCCGCGCTTGGGCACGTTGCAGTTGACCACCGGGCCCCAGCAGCCGATCTTCACCTGGCACTTGGGCGAGTTGTAGTCCTTGGCGAAGTCGCCCTGCTCGTAGTACGAGCCGCGGTCGCAGCCCTCGTGCACGGTCTTGCCGAACAGCCAGGTGGGGCGGAGCTTGTCGTCCAGCGGCGGCGGGGGCGCGGCCCCGGCGGCGTGGTACAGCAGCCAGGTCAGCGTCTCCATGAAGTTCTCCGGCTGCACCGGGCAGCCGGGGACGTTCACGATCGGCAGCCGCCCCGCCGAGCGGAAGTCCCAGCCCAGGTAGTCGGCCAGTCCCATGCAGCCGGTCGGGTTCCCGGCCATGGCGTGGATGCCGCCGTAGGTGGCGCAGGTGCCGATCGCCACGACCGCCCAGGCGCCGGGGGCGAGCGCGTCGATCCACCAGTTCAAGGTGACCGGCTCGCCGGTGTCGGGGTCGTTGCCGAAGGAGGTCCAGTACCCGTCCCCGTTGACCTTCTCGTTGGGGATCGAGCCCTCCACCACCAGGATGTAGGGGCTGAGGTCGCCGCGGACGGCGGCGCGGAAGGGGGCTAAGAACTCCTCCCCGCCCAGCGTCGGCGACAGCACCTTGTTGTAGAGGTTGACCTTGGGCAGGCCCGGGATCACCCCGTTCACCACGTCCTCGATGGCCGGCTGCCCGGAGGCGGTCACCGACACGGTGTCCCCGTCGCAGCTCATGCCCTCGGAGATCCACAGGATGCTGATCTCGTCGAATCCGGCCCGGCGTTCGGCGGTTCCCGCCGTCTGCGTGGTCATCGGCGTCCTCCGGCGGTCTCGGCAGCGGGTTGTGCGGCGGTCTCGGCGGAGAAGGCGATCTCCTCCACGACCAGCCGTTCGTCTTCGGCGGAGGCCACATCGAGGCTCCCGCAGCGCGGGCAGGCCACCAGCGCCCGCGCGGAGGTCACCGGGGACCACTCGGCGCAGGCCCGGCACACCACCCCGGGCGGCTCCACCACCAGCTCCAGCTCGGCCCCTTCGGCGACGGTCCCGGCCGCCGCCATCGCGAAGCCCTGGTCCACCACTTCCCGGACGACCGGGTGACCGGCGACCCGGACCCGGACCGAGCGCACCCGGCGGCCCTCCGCCCGCTGCAGCACGGCGTCGACGATGGCCTCGCACAGCCCCATCTCATGCACTGGCGTACTCCGCTCCTCGATCTGACAGGACCTGGTGAACGAGTTCGGTGACCAGGCCGACGGCCTCGTCCACGGCGGCGGCGACCGGCTCCGACAGCCCCATCCGCTCGGTGACGTCGGCGGGCCTGCACCCGACGATCAGCACCCGGTCCACGGCGCCGCCGAGCGTGCGCAGCAGGTGCAGCACGGCCTGGGGGTGCATGCCGTGGCCGTCGAGGGAGGGCGGCCCGGTCTCGCCCGACGGGTCGGCCTCCAGCACGGCGAGGGTGCCCGGCGGCCCGTCCAGCGGCATCGCGTCGACCAGGATCAGCGTCTCGTGCCGGCGGTCCAGCAGCTCATAGGCCAGGTGGACGCCGCGGATGCCGTAGTCGGCGACCTCGGCCCCGGGCGGCAGGGTCGCCGGGTCGATCCGCCGGACGACCTCGACGCCGAACGCGTCGTCCCCGAGGAAGACGTTGCCGATCCCCGCGACCAGGACCCGGTCCGTCATGACGGGTCCTCCAGCGGCTCGACCTCGCCGGGGGCGAAGTAGCGGAACCGGCCGTGCCACTGGTGGAGGTCGGCGGCCGGGTCGTCCTCCACCGTCACGGCCAGGTGCACCGCGCCCTCCACGTCGCGGAGCACCGCCTCCACCAGCGCGGTCCGGCCGTCCAGGAAGCGGTCCTGGGGGTCGGTGCCGCGGGTCCGGGGGCGCAGGCGCACCCGGCTGCCCTTGGCGACGGGGACGCCCCGCACGGTGACGGCGTCGGTCTCGGGCGAGACGCCGGGGTCGCCGGCCGGGTTCCAGGTCCGCTCGCGGATGGTGCCGTGCAGGCGGGCCATGACCTCCGGCGGCATCGTCTCGACCCGGTCGAGGATCTCGGCGGCCCGCGGGTCGGTGGCGCGCGCCTCGCGTTTCTCCGCGTCGGTCAGGGTGCGGGTGCGCAGCGCCAGCAGTTCGTCGATCTCGGTGGCGTCGTGCAGGTCGCCGGGGCTCTCCGGGGCGATCTTCGGGTGGTCCTGCAGCAGGATCGGCGAGGAGAGCACCGCCTCGCCCGCCAGTACCGGGAAGGTGTGCACGTTGACGCACTCGCGGGCCGCCTCCTCGGCCCAGGCCGGCGGGTCCAGCAGCGACAGGAACGTCCCCGGCTCGACCGTCAGCAGGGTGTGCGTCGCGATCAGCGCGCTGCGCAGCGCCTCGTCCCGGGGCGCGTCGGCCGGGGTGGCCTCCCCGGCGTTCTCCACCCGGATCCGTAACCGGTGCAGCGGGTGCGCGGCGGGCAGGGCGTGCATCGACATGGTCACCGCGGCCTCCACCGGCCGGCGGCGGCGCACCACGCGGCCCAGCGGGCGGCCCTCCTCGTCGGTGATCGGCTCGGCGAACTCCCCGCCGGGCGCGAGCAGCCGCCGGCGGTGCTCGCCCGCCAGCAGGTCGGCGACGCGCGCCCGGACCTCGAACTCCTGCGGGACGGCCTCGTCGAACTCCAGCTCCAGCCGCCCGCCGGCGTCGAGCCGGTCGACCGGCCGGTGCGAGCCGTCCGGTCGCAGCCGTTCCGGCGAGCGCCACTGCACCTGCAGGAACCGCACCCGGGCCTCGATCACGGCGTCCGGCGGCGCCTGCACCAGGCATTCGGTCCGCTGCCACCAGGACTCCGCGGCCCCGGCGACGCCCTCGTCGGTCAGCCCGTGCGCCCGCGCCCACGCCGGCGGCAGCAGCACCCCGAACTGCCAGCGGACCTTGTTCTTGCCGGACGACCGCCGGTACGGGTACAGCAGGTACCCCTCGTACAGGATGGCGTCCGCCACCGCCCGCACGGCGTCGAGCCCTTCGGCGGCGACCGGCGTCTGCGTCTCCATGGACGGACCTTCCTGCTGAACCCTGCTGAACGGCGACCGTCCCCGGTATAACCAGCCCTCCCCCGCCTCGGTAAGTGCTGCCGCCCCCTAGGTGCCCGGCGTCCCCTCGCCGGCCTGTCCCGGCGGCGGGGAGGCCGGAAGGCCGCGTGGGCGCGGGGTCGGCGGCGGTGCGCCGCGCGGGCCCGCGGGAGGAGCGTCAAGGGGGCGCCAAGGGGGTTTTGTCCGCCCTGGGCGCTTCGATGACCCGCGTTCAGGCCGCGTCGCCGGCCAGGCGGCGCTGCTCGTCCTCCACGATCCGCCGGGCCAGGGAGGCTTCGGAGACGTCGACGGCCTCGGGGGTGGATTCGGCGACGTGGCTGCGGCGGGCGTAGGCGTCGAACAGGTCGCTCTTGCGCCGCAGGATCTCCAGCATCCGCACGTCCACGCCCTCGGTGGACAGCAGCCGGTGCACCTGGACCTTGCGGACCTGGCCCATCCGGTGGGCGCGGGCCACGGCCTGCTGCTCCGTGCCGGGTTTGACCTGCGGCTCGCAGATGATCACCACGGATGCGGCCTGCAGGTTGAGCCCCACCCCGCCCGCCTGGATCTGGCTGAGCAGCACCGCGTGCCCGTCCCGGGCGGCGAAGTCGTCCACGAGCCGCTGGCGGCGGGCGGCGGGCAGCGAGCCGGTGAGCGGGCCGAGCGCGTCGGGTCCGAGCGTCCGCTGCACGATGTCGAGGACCTCGCGGAAGTAGGAGAACACCACGACCTTGGCGCCGTTGTCGGCGGCCTCTCCGACCAGCTCGCGCAGGCGCTCCAGCTTGGCGGAGCGGCCGGGGTGGCAGAAGGCGGCGCGGCGCATCGCCATGAAGTTGCCCGACGCGACGGCCTCCCGGTAGGCGGCCCGGTCCTGGGCGGTGAAGTCCTCCCACTCGTCGATCCAGGTCAGGTCGGGCAGCTCGGTGAGCACGTCCTCCTGGTTGCGCCGCAGGTAGGCGGGGCCGACGGCGCGGCGGAACGCCTGCGGCCCGGCCGCCCCGGCGCTGTCGTCGATCCGTTCGACCAGGTCGGGCTGCAGGTGGGCGACCAGGGCGCGGAACTCCCCCACCCGGTTCTCCATCGGCGTCCCGGTGAGGAACAGCACCCGGTCGGTGCGCCGCGCCCAGGCCGCGACCGCGCGCGACCGGCGGGCCTGAGGGTTCTTGACGTAGTGGGCCTCGTCCACCACCAGCATCCCCAGCGGCGCCCGCTCGGGGACGGGCAGGGCGTGCAGGCCGTCGATGGTGGTCACCGCGACCCCGCCGCGGGCGGTCCAGTCCTCCAACGCGTCGGCGCGGTCGGGCCCGTGCACGCGCACCGGCCGCAGGGTGCTGCGCTGCTCGATCTCCCGCAGCCAGTTGACCAGCACGCTGGCGGGGCAGGCCACCATGAAGTGGGTGCGCCCTTCGGCGCGCAGATGGGCCAGGGCGGCGATGGCCTGCACGGTCTTGCCCAGCCCCATCTCGTCGCCGAGGATCGCCCGCCGCTGCGCCAGCGCGAACCTCGCCCCGAACGCCTGGTAGCCGCGCAGCGACACCTTCAGGTGGGTCTCGTCGAGGGGCTGGGCCTTGACCCGTTCGGCGATCTCGTCGGGCAGGAAGCCCTCGCTGGAGGCCCGGTCGGGCTCCATGCCGGCGATCTCGACGAGCAGTCCGTGGTAGGCGGGCGCGTCGTGCTCGTAGCCGGTCCACGCCTCGATCCCCGGCACCGGCGGCCGCAGCAGGTCCACCGAGGTCTGCGCGAACCAGGTCGCCGCGTCCTCGCCGCGCGCCCAGGCGAGGACCCCTTCGATCGCGGCGAGCGCGCGGCGCGCCTCCTCCCGGCGGGCGCGGCCGGCCAACAGCCTGCGCAGCCTGCCGGCCAGCGTCCGGGCGGCGGGCAGCGAGTGGGCCAGGGTCTCCTCCGCCGAGGCGGCGGCCCGCACCGCCCGCGGCAGCCGCGGCCCGGCCGTCACCAGCCGGTGCAGCGCCACCACCAGCGCCGTCATCGCCGGGTCGTCCTGCCGGTCGATGTCGATCCGCACCGCCACCGTCTCGCGCACCGCCCGGGCGATCTGCTCGGCGGCGGCGTGCGCCTGCAGCGCGGTCTGCGGCCCGATCCCCGGGACCTGCTGGAGCCCGTACGGCCCGGCGTCGAGGACCTGCCGGACGGTGCGGTAGCCGGCCTGTTCCAGGGCGCCCAGCCGCAGCCGTCCCTCGGTGACGTCCTTCAGCCGCGCCGCCGGTATCCGCTCCAGCTCCCGGCGGGCGGCCTCCTGCCGCAGCGGCTCGATCGCCTCCCGCACCTGGGCGCAGGCCCGTGCGTGGTCTTCGCGCACCGCCCGGGCGGCCGTCAGCAGCTTCTCGGCCTCCCGGACGATCTCCTTGACCTCGGCCCGTGATCGTTCCGGCAGCCCTTCGTACATGACCCCGCCAATCGCCACATCTCACGTGCACCGGACCGCTCCCATGGTGACAGGGAGCGGCCCGGCGCACCGGGGCGAACGGCCGGGGTCTCCCGGCCCCGCGTCAGGAGGGGCGGGGCGGCCGGCGGCGAAGAGGCGGGGTCACAGGGCCAGGTCGCGGCGGCGGAACGCGGCGATCCCGCCGGCGGTGAGGGCGGCCCCGACCGCCAGCAGCGCCGCCAGCGGCGTCACCGCAAGGTCGGCCACCGGCAGGAACGGCACGTGGGTGAACGGGGAGACGTTCATCACCGCCTGCGGCAGCTCCAGGACGGGGCCGAGCTGGGAGATCAGCAGGCAGGCGATGAGGATCGACCAGGACAGGGCGATCGCCCGGCGCGGCAGCACCCCCAGGATCGCCACCACCGCGCCCGCCACCGCCAGCGTGGCGGGGAGCTGGGCCAGCGCGGCGACGATCAGCTCGCCCGTCCGGCCCGTCTCCCCGGAGGCCAGCCCGTAGGAGACGCCGACGCCCGCGCCGGTGAGCAGCAGCAGCGCGGCGGTGCCGGCGACGGCGCAGAGGATGTGGCCGAGGATCCAGCGGGGGCGGCTGACCGCGGTGGCCAGCACCGCCTCCAGCGGGCCGGTCTCCTCGGTGCGGATCCGCAGCAGGGCCTGCACGGTGTAGCCGGCGACGGCGATGCCGAACATGCCCATCACGGCGGCGAAGAACGCATCCAGCAGGGCCGCGCCGCCCCCGCCGAGCTGGGCGAAGTACTGCTTGAGCTCCTCACTGGTGGCCAGCAGCTCCTCGGCCTCCTCGCCCAGCGGCCCCATGGAGACGGCCATCAGCAGCACGCCCACGGCCCAGCCGAGCAGCACGCCGCGCTGCAGCCGCCAGGCCAGGCCGAGCGGGCTGAGCAGGGTGCGGGCGGCGGTGGCGGGGCCGCGGCGGACCGGCAGCATGCCGGTGCCGACGTCGCGGTGGTCGGTGAGCCGGTAGGCCGTCCACACCCCGGCCGCCAGCAGCGCCGCGAACAGGCCGAACACCCACCAGCGGCCGCCGGCGAACGGCTGGAGCTGCTGGCCCCAGCCGAGCGGGGACAGCCAGCTCGGCCATCGGCTCTCCACCGTGACGCCGTCGCCGGCGGGCCGGGCGAGCCCGTCGCCGAGGGCGCGCAGCAGGAACGCGGCGCCGAGGACCGCCCCGGCCAGGCCGTTGGCCCCTCGGGCGGTCTGGGCGATCTGCGCGGTGACGGCGGCGACGGCGGCGAACGCCGCCCCGACCGCGCCGAACGCCGCTCCGGCGCCCAGCGATCCGGCCGCCGGCAGTCCCAGGGCGAGGAACACGCCGCCGATCAGCAGCGCCAGCACCGCGTTGGCGGCGACGACGACCAGCAGCGCGGCGGTGAGCATGGCGTGGCGGCCGACGACCGCCGCGCCGATCAGCTCGGCCCGGCCGGTCTCCTCGTTCTGCCGGGTGTGCCGGACCACCGCCATCGAGCTCATCAGCGCGACCAGCACGGCGGTGAAGCTGAACGTCTCGGTCATGGTGATGGACCCGGCGGTGGGGTCGGCGACGGGGCCGTTGAACACCCGGGCGACCGCGCTGCCCGCGTTGGACATCGCATAAGAGAGGCGTTCCTGCTCGGTCTGGTACAGGCTCTGGATGCTGGAGGCGCTGGCGGCGACCACTCCGGTGAGCGCCAGCACCCAGACCGGGAGCTGCACGCGGTCGCGGCGGGCCGCCAGCCGGGCCAGCCGCAGGGTGCCGGTGAAGGAGTTCATCGCCGCTCCCCCGATGCGGCCGCGGGCCGGGAGGCCTGCTCGCCGTTCTGCGCGGGCACCTCGCCGTAGTGGCGCATGAACAGCTCCTCCAGCGTGGGCGGCGTGCTGGTGAGGCTGCGCACGTCCAGGTCGGCCAGGTGCCGGTGGACGCGGCCGAGGTGCTCGGGGTCGACCTCGAACCGGGCGCGGGTGCCGTCCAGGTGCAGGTCGTGGACGCCGGGCAGGGCGTCCAGGCCGGTGAGGGGGCGGGCGGTCTCCACGGTGACGGTGAGGCGGGTCAGGTGGCGCAGCTGGTCCATCGTGCCGGACTCGGCGATGCGGCCCTCGCGGATGATGCTGATCCGGTCGGCGAGGGCCTCGACCTCGGCGAGGATGTGGCTGGACAGCAGCACGGTGCGGCCGGCGCGCTTGGCCTCCTGGACGCATTCGCGGAACACCGCGTCCATCAGCGGGTCCAGGCCGGAGGTGGGCTCGTCGAGGATGTACAGCTCCACGTCGGAGGCGAACGCGGCGATCAGCGCGACCTTCTGCCGGTTGCCCTTGGAGTAGGTGCGGCAGCGGCGGGTGGGGTCGAGGGCGAACTGTTCGATGAGCTCGTCGCGGCGGCGCCGGTTCAGCCCGCCGCGCAGGGCGCCGAACAGGTCGATGGCCTCACCGCCGGTCAGGTTGGGCCACAGATTGACGTCGCCGGGCACGTAGGCCAGGCGGCGGTGCAGGGCGACCGCGTCCCGCCACGGGTCGCCGCCGAGCACGCTGACCTCGCCGGAGTCCTTGCGCAGCAGTCCCAACAGGATCCGGATGGTGGTGGATTTGCCGGCGCCGTTGGGGCCGAGGAACCCGTGGACCTCGCCGGTTCGCACGGTGAGGTCGAGCCGGTCCAGGGCGCGCACGTCGCCGAAGGTCTTGGTCAGGTTGACCACCTGGATCGCATCCGTCATCGCGGTCGTCCTCGTCGCCGTAGGTGCGGGCGTGCGGGCGGGGGATGACCCCTCCGCACTGACCGTCGGTCAGTGCCCAGCTTAAGCGCATCCGCGTCCTCTCCGCCACCGGCCCCTATGGTGGGGACGTGGACGGCGCCACGAATCCCGACACCCGCGCGCGCATCCTGGAGACCGCGCTGGACCTGTTCGCCGAGCAGGGCTATCAGCGCACGTCGATGCGGGAGATCGCCGATCGGCTGGGCATCACCAAGGCCGCGGTCTTCTACCACTTCCCCGCCAAGGCCCAGCTGCTGGCCTCGCTCGGCGAGCCGCTGATCGAGGACATGGAGGTCGCCATCAAGGACGCCCTGTACGCGGCGGAGACCGCCGGCGACCCCGACCGCGCCCGCTGGCTGCTGATCGAGTCGCTGCTGGACACCTATCTGCGGCATCGCAGGCTGCTGCGGATCCTGACGCACGATCTGACCGTGCTGGCCCATGACCACGCCTTTCAGCGGTTCGTGGACCTGGCCGAGCGGATCCATCAGATCGTCGCCGGCCCCGACGCCGACCTGTCCGGGCGGGTGCGCGCCGTGCAGGCCATCTCGATGCTCGGGGACCCGGTGGTGTTCCTCTCCGACGTCCCCGACGACCGGCTCCGCGCCGAGATCCTGTCCGGGGTGCGCACCCTGTTGCAGGGCCCGCCGTCCGCGTCGGCGGGGCGGGCCGCGCGGCGCCGGCGCGCCGGCCGTCCTCCGGCGCTGGACGCCGCCCGGGCCGCCGAGGCCCGCCGGCTGTACGCGGCCGGAACCCACACCGTCACCGAGATCGCCGAGGCGCTGGGGGTGTCGCGGGCCACCGTCTACCGGCATCTGGCGGAGTCGGCGGACTGAGGCGGCGCCGAATTTCGCACACGATTGTGCGACACATTTCGAGACAGTTATGAGACAGTCGGCGGGGCGTCCGCCGGGCGTCCCGCGCCCGGGCGTCAGGGAAACCGCTCGGGCGTCCCCTCCCCCTCCAGCAGCAGCGACGCCACCCGGCGCCGATGGTGGGCGGCGTCGCCCCAGGCGGCACCGAGCGTCCAGGCCCGGCGGAGCCAGCGATGCAGGTCGTATTCGAGGGTGTAGCCGATGGCGCCGTGGAGTTGGAGAGCCGTGCGGGCGGCCAGCAGGGCCGCCTCGGAGGCCATGGCCTTGGCCATCGAGCAGTCCCGGGAGGCGGTGGGGGCGGACGCGGCCAGGGAGCAGACGGCCCGGTGGGCGGGCGGGCGGGCGAACTCCACGGCCACCAGCGCGTCGGCCAGACGGTGCTTGACGGCCTGGAAGGAGCCGACGGGACGGCCGAACTGGGTGCGTTCCCCGGTGTGCTCCACCGACATGTCGATCATGCGGCGGGCCGCCCCCACCAGGTAGACGGCGGTGAGGGCGGCGCCCCGGTCGCGGGCCTCGGCCAGCAGGGCGCGGGCCCGCGCGCCCTCGGCCACGGGGGCGGGGTCGACGGCGGAGGTCAGCGCGCGGGCCGGGTCGACGGACGGCTGGGCCCGGCCGGGCCCGGCGGTGCAGATCGCGCCGTCCCGTTCGATCAGGATCAGGTCGGCGCGCTCGCCGTGGGGGACGTAGGGGCCGTCGGCGAACACCACCAGGGCCTCGCCGGAGGCGATCCCGGGCAGCCACTTCTCGGCCCACTCCCCGCCCAGGCCGGCCAGCAGCCGGGCGGCCACGAGCGATTCCACCAGCGGGCCGGCCAGCGCGGCGCGGCCGGCCTCCTCCAGCACGGCCAGCAGGTCGACCTCGTCCCCGCCGAGCCCGCCGTGCCGTTCGGGGACGAGGACGGCGGGGACGCCCAGCCCGGCCAGGGCGGCCCAGTGGTCGACGTCGGGGTCGGCGAGCAGTTCGGCGGCCACGGCGCCGAACTGCCGCTGCTGCTCGGTCAGGCCGAACCTCATCGGGCCTCCTCGGCGGGGCGGGGTTCGCGGGGCAGGCCGAGGACGCGTTCGGCGATGATGGTGCGCTGGATCTCGTTCGTGCCGCCGTAGATGGGGCCGGCCAGCGCGAACAGGAAGCCGTCCAGCCAGCGTCCGCCCGCCGCGGCGTCCGGCGCGGCGCCGGTCAGCTCGGCGCGCGGGCCGAGCAGCCGCAGCGCGGTCTCGTGCAGGTGCAGGTCCATCTCCGACCAGAAGATCTTGTTGATGCTGGACCGGGGACCGATGCCGGCGCCCTCCCGCGCCCGGGCGAGGGTCTGGAAGGTGAACAGTCGGTAGGCGTCGGCGTTCATCCAGGCGCGCGCGACCTCCAGCCGTTCGGCCTCGCCCAGGCCCTCGGTCTCGCGGGCCAGCGCGACCAGCCGGTCGGCGGCGGCCATGAAGCGGCCCGGCGAGCGCAGGAGGAGGCCGCGCTCGGACTCGGTGGTGGACATGGCGATCCGCCAGCCCTCCCCGACCCCGCCGAGCACCTGGTCGTCGGGCACGAACACCTCGTCGAAGAACACCTCGGCGAACCCCGGCTCCCCGTCCAGCTGCCGGATCCCCCGCACGGTGACGCCCGGGGCGTCCAACGGCACCAGGAAGTACGTCAGCCCGTGGTGCCGCCTGGAGTCCGGGTCGGTGCGGAACAGCCCGAACAGCCAGTGCGCGTAGGTCGCCCGGGAGCTCCAGGTCTTCTGCCCCGACAGCAGCCAGCCCCCATCGGTGCGCACCGCGCGGGACCGCACCGCCGCCAGGTCGCTCCCGGCCTCGGGCTCCGACCAGCCCTGCGCCCACACCTCCTCCCCGGAGGCCATCGGCGGCAGGAAACGCCGCCGCTGCTCGGGCGTGCCGTGCTCCAGCAGCGCGGGCGCCAGCAGGTAGATCCCGTTCTGCCCCACCCGGGCGGGCGCGCCGGCCCGATAGTACTCCTCCTCGAAGATCAGCCACTCCTCCAGGGAGGCGCCGCGCCCGCCGTACTCCTCCGGCCAGGTCACCACCGACAGGCGCGCCTGGTGCAGCCTGCGCTCCCACTCCCGGTGGGCGGCGAAGCCCTCAGGGGTGTCCAGCGACGGCAGCGGCTCGGCCGGCACGTTGGCCTCCAGCCAGGCGCGGACCTCGGCGCGGAACGCCTCCTGCTCGGGCGTGTAGGCCAGGTCCATCAGGCGCCCTCCGCCTTGTTGCGGGCCGCCATGGAGCGGGCGTCCTGCCCGCCGAGGGAGTCGCCGCCGCCCACCTCGGCGTTGTGGGCGTGGGCGAAGTGGTGCAGCCCGAACACCGAGTCCATCCCGGCGTGCAGGCCCATCAGGTCCTCGGCCTGGTTGATCGCCTTCTTGGTGAGCGCGAGCCCGAACCGCGGCATGGCGGCGATCTTCTCGGCCAGCGCCATGACCTCTTCCTCCAGGCGGTCCCGCGGCACGACCCGGTTGATCATGCCGAGCTCCAGGGCGCGGGCGGCGCCGATGCGCTCGCCGGTGAACAGGAACTCCTTGGCCTGCCGGGGCCCCATGACCCACGGGTGGGCGAAGTACTCCACGCCGGGGATGCCCATCCGCACCACCGGGTCGGCGAAGAACGCGTCGTCGGAGGCGACGATCAGGTCGCACACCCAGGCCAGCATCAGCCCGCCCGCGATGCACGCCCCCTGCACCATCGCGATCGTCGGCTTGGGGATCTCCCGCCACCGCCGGCACATCCCCACGTACACCTCGGACTCGCGGGCGTAGCGGCTCTCCCCGCCGGCCTTGCCGACGTGGTCCCACCACAGCGTGGCCTTGCGGTCGAAGGTCCGGTCGGCGTCGCGGCCCGGGGTGCCGATGTCGTGCCCGGCCGAGAAGTGCGGCCCGGCGCCCGCCAGCACGATCACCGCCACCTCGTCGTCGTCCACGGCCCGGTAGAACGCCTCGTCCAGGGCGTAGGTCATCGCCGAGTTCTGGGCGTTGCGGTACTTCGGCCGGTTCATGGTGACGACGGCGACCCGGCCGCGCCGCTCATAGCGCACCACCGGGCCGGCCTCGTCCCCGCCCGGCCTCCCGGGCGGCGGGGCCGACCGCCGGCCCGCCTCGGCCCCGGCCCGGGGGGCCGGGTTCGCTCTCTCGGTCATCGACTGTCCCTTTCCGCCGGTCACGGGTGCTGGCTGCTGACCGAGACGACCTCGCCGGTCATGTACGAGGACAGGTCGCTGGCGAGGAAGACGACCACGTTCGCGACCTCCGCCGGGTCGGCCGCGCGGCCGAACGCCTCCCGGCGGGTCAGCTCCTCCAGCAGTGCACGGCTGACCGTCTTCTCCAGGAACGGATGCATGGCCAGGCTGGGCGCGACGGCGTTGACCCGCACCCCCGCCTCGGCGGCCTCCATCGCGACGCATCGGGTGAACGCCATGACGCCCGCCTTGGCCGCCGCGTAGTGCGCCTGTCCGGCCTGCGCCCGCCAGCCCGTCACCGACGCCATGTTGACGATCACTCCGCTGCGGCGCGGCAGCATGTGCCGCAGCGCCGCCCGGGTGGCGCGGAACACGCTGGTGAGGCTGATGTCCAGGACCCGCTCCCACTCCCGGTCGGTCATCTCCGTCACGCGGCGGTCCCCGCCGAGCCCGGCGTTGTTGACCAGGACGTCGATCCGCCCCTCCGCCTCGACGGTCTGCTCGATCAGCGCGTCCACCTGCCCGGTGTCGGCGACGTCGCAGGGGATGGCCGTCGGCTTCTCCCCCGTCACCTCGGCCAGCCGGTCCGCCGCCTCGGCGAGGCGGCGCCGGTGCACGTCGCTGAGCACCACGCGCGCCCCCTCCTCGGCGCACCGTCGGGCCGTCGCCCAGCCGAGCCCGGCCCCGGCCGACGCCGTGACCAGCACGACCCTGCCGTCGAGCAAGCCGCCCACTGCCTCACCCCTGCATCCCGGCGACATCCCGCCGCGGTCACGGCCGCGTCCACGGCCGCGGCCGCGACGGCGACCGGCGACGTCGCGCGACCACCGTGGCCGGGCAACTGTCGCACGCCGCCGGCGGCCGGTCCCGCGCCCGTCCCATCCAGTAGGAGCGTCCGCCGGGACGGTGTCCGGCCCGCGGCCGGGTGCGGCCGGGCCGCCGTGGACCGGCCGGGCACCGCGACGCCCGGGACCCGACGACGGCCCGCGCCCCGGACGGGCCGTGGACGACGGGCCGGCGAGGGGGCCGCCTTCGGTCGCGCCCGGTCGAGAAGGCGGCCCCCTCGCCGGCCCGCGGTGCGCGGCCCTCCCCGCCTGCGCGGAACGGGACCGCCGGCCTCTCCGCTCCGCGGACGCGCGGCCCTCCCCGGCGCCCCGGGGTGATCCACTGAGTGGGACGGGGGCGGACGGGCCCGGCGGGAAGGGTCGATGCTGGCCACTGCCTGAGTGAGGAGGCGGTGTGCAGCGAACGGGCGGCAAGGCCGTTGCCTGGAAGGTCCACGAGGACGGGATCGCCGAGGTCGTGATGGACCGGCCGCCGGTCAACGCGCTTCCCGTGGCCGGATGGTTCGAGCTGGCGGAGACGGTGCGGCGGCTCGGCGCCGACGAGGCGGTGCGGGTCGTGGTGCTGCGGGCCGAGGGACGCGGGTTCAACGCCGGCGTGGACCTGAAGGAGATCCAGGCGGATCCGGGCCATGAGGCGCTGATCGGGGCCAACCGGGGCTGTTTCGCGGCGTTCGCGGCGGTGTACGAGTGCGCGGTGCCGGTGATCGCGGCGGTGCACGGCCACTGTCTGGGCGGCGGGATCGGCCTGGTGGGCAACGCCGACATCGTGGTGGCGGCCGAGGACGCCACGTTCGGGCTGCCGGAGGTGGACCGGGGGGCGCTGGGGGCGGCGACCCATCTGGCGCGGCTGGTGCCGCAGCACCGGATGCGGGCGATGGTCTACACGGCCGAGCCCGTCACCGCGCGGGAACTGCACGCCTGGGGATCGGTGCTGTCGGTGGTGCCGGCGGAGCGGCTGCGGGAGGAGGCGTTCGCGGTGGCGCGCCGGATCGCGACCAAGCACGGGCGGGTGATCCGGGCGGCCAAGGAGGCGCTGAACGGCATCGACCTGTGGGACGTGCGCCGCAGCTACCGCTACGAGCAGGGCTTCACCTTCGAGCTCAACCTCTCCGGCGTCTCCGACGAGGCCCGCGCCGCGTTCGTGGAGGGCCGTGCGGCCCGGTCCGATCGGTGAAGGGGTGCCCGGTGAGCGGGAAGCGGATGTCGGAGGCGGACGTCGTCGCCCGGCTGGCGGACGGGATGACCGTCGGGATCGGCGGGTGGGGCAGCCGCCGCAAGCCCATGTCGGTGGTGCGGGAGATCTGCCGGTCGTCGCTGCGGGACCTGACGGTGGTCTCCTGCGGCGGCCCGGACGTGGGGATGCTGTGCGCGGCGGGCAAGGTGCGGCGGGTGGTGTTCGCGTTCGTGTCGCTGGACACCATCCCGCTGGAGCCGTACTTCCGGCGGGCCCGCGAGTCCGGCGCGGTGGCCGCCCGGCAGATGGACGAGGGCATGATGCTGCTCGGCCTGCAGGCGGCGGCGTGGCGGGTGCCGTTCCTGCCGACCCGGGCGGGGCTGGGCTCGGACCTGCTGCGCATCGACCCCGAGCTGCGCACGGTGACCTCCCCCTACCCGGGGCCGGGCGGCGTGCACGAGGAGCTGGTGGC
Source organism: Thermomonospora catenispora (assembly GCF_006363815.1). Lineage (GTDB taxonomy): Bacteria > Actinomycetota > Actinomycetes > Streptosporangiales > Streptosporangiaceae > Thermomonospora > Thermomonospora catenispora. The sequence goes on along the minus strand of NZ_RRYT01000004.1, from coordinate 149,594 downwards.
GGTGCCCGCGCTGCATCTGGACGCGGCGATCGTGCACGTCAACCGGGCCGACGAGAACGGTTGCGGGCAGATCCTCGGACCGGACCCCTACTTCGACGACCTGTTCCTGGAGGCGGCCGCGCAGCGGTTCCTCACCTGCGAGCGGATCGTGCCGACCGCCGAGCTGACCGCGTCCGGGCCGGTGCAGTCGATCAGGGTGACGCCGCTGATGGTGGACGGCGTGGTGGAGGCCCCCGGCGGCGCGCACCCCACCTCCTGCGTCCCGGACTATCCGCGCGATGAGGCGTTCCAGCGGGACTATGCGGCCTCGGCCGCGGAGCCCGGCGGGTGGGACGCCTTCCGCAAGGAGTGGATCGACGGCCTGGACGAGCGCGCCTACCAGGAGAAGGTGAAGCGATGACGGACGTGGCGCGGGCCGACGTGTGCGCGGTGGCCATCGCCGACTGCTTCCGCGGCGACGGGGAGATCCTCGCCAACCCGATCGGGACCCTGCCGACGCTGGGCGGGCGGCTGGCGCGCGAGCTGCATGAGCCGCGGCTGGTGATGACCGACGGGGAGGCGTGCCTGATCGGCGACACTCCCCCGCTCGGCGAGGCGCCCGCGGTGATCGCGGGCTGGAACCCCTACCGGCGCATGTTCGACGTGGTGTGGGGCGGCCGTCGGCACGTGATGATGGGCGCCGCCCAGATCGACCGGTACGGCAACCAGAACATCGCGTCGATCGGCGCCGACCCGGATCGGCCCATGCGGCAGCTGCTGGGCTTCCGGGGCGCCCCGGGCAACACGATCAACAACCCGACCAGCTACTGGATCCCCCGCCACAGCACCCGCGTGTTCGTGGAGAAGGTCGACGTGGTGTGCGGGATCGGCTACGACCGGGCCGCGCAGGTGGGCGCGGCGGCGCGGTTCCACGAGCTGCGCCGGGTGGTGACGAACCTGGCGGTGCTGGACTTCGAGACCCCCGACCGCCGGATGCGGCTGCGCTCGGTGCACCCCGGGGTGACGGTGGAGGAGGTGCAGGCGGCGACGGGCTTCGAGCTGGCGATCGACGGGGAGGTCCCGCAGACGCGCCTGCCCACCCCCGAGGAGCTGGCCGTCCTGGACCGCCTGGACCCCGAGGGCCTGCGCCATCGCGAGGTGCCGTCCTGATGGGCGCCGGCGCCGGCCCGGAGGCGGAGCGCCCGACGCATCCGGCGCTGCGGACCCGGGCGTGCGAGCTGTTCGGCATCCGGTATCCGATCGTGCAGACCGGGATGGGCTGGGTGTCGGGCGTGCATCTGACCTCGGCGACCGCCCGGGCCGGCGGGCTGGGGATCCTGGCCGCCGTCACGATGTCGCCCGAGCGGATGATCACGGCCGTCCGCGAGCTGCGGGAGCGCACCGACGCCCCGTTCGGGGTGAATCTGCGGCCCGACCAGCCCGACCTCGCCGAACGGGTCGAGGCGCTGGCCGCCGAGGGCGTGCGGGTGGTGTCGTTCGCCGGCGCCCCCGCCCGGGACACCGTGGCGATGCTGCACGACGCCGGGGTGCTGTGCATGGTCACCGTCGGCCTGCGGCGGCACGCCGAGAAGGTCGCCGCGCTCGGGGTGGACGCGGTGATCGCCCAGGGCGGGGAGGGCGGCGGGCACACCGGCCCGGTGCCCACCTCGCTGCTGCTCCCCCAGGTCGTGGACGCGGTCGGCGCGGACGTCCCGGTGCTGGCGGCGGGCGGCTTCCACGACGGCCGCGGGCTGGTGTCGGCGCTGGCGTACGGGGCGGACGGGATCGCCATGGGGACCCGTTTCCTGCTGACCGCCGACAGCCGCGTCCCCGACCGGGTCAAGCGGGAGTACCTGAAGGCCGACGTGACCTCCACGGTCGTCACCACGGCCGTCGACGGCCTCCCTCAGCGGGTGATCGCCACGGACTTCGTCGACCGGCTGGCCGGGCGGGCGCCCTGGCGGCGCGGCCTGGGCATCCTGCGGGCGAGCGCCCGGCTGCGCGAGCTGACCGGACTGACCCCGATGCAGGCCCTGCGGGAGGGGCTGGTGATGCGCCGCCGGGGCCGGACGCCGTTCCAGGTCGCCGCCGCCGCCAACGTGCCGCTGCTGATCAGGGCCGCGCTGGTGGAGGGCCGTCCTGATGCGGGCGTCCTGCCCACCGGCCAGGTCGCCGGGGTCGTCGACGACCTGCCCACGGTCGCCGAGCTGATCGAGCGCATCATCGCCGAGGCCGAGGCCGTCCTGGCCCGCCTGGGCGGAAAATGACCTGCTCACGGCATGCGCCCCGGCCTACCGTGGGGCCATGGACGTCGTCTTCACCCGCACGGGCGAGCGCCGCTACGGCGTGACCGTCACCGGCCCGCAGTCGATGCCCAGGGGGATGGACCCGGCCCCCGGCTATGACGACCACATCCCCCACGACCTGGTCCACTACATCGTGGAGGCGGAGCTGAGGCTGTCGGGCGGGCTGTACGGCCGGGCCGCGCAGGGCGGCGGGAGCTTCCTGCCGCGGGGCGAGCTGCCGGGGCGGCGCCAGCGGCGCCGTCTCCACCGCAAGGCCGCCCGCCGCGAGGCCCACCTGCGCCGGCGGGATCACGCGGGCCCGGCCGACATGCACCGGTCCGAACGCCTGACGGCCCTGTGCGACGCGGTGTGGCGCATGCGCCACGCCCCGGCGCTCGAGGGCGGACGTCCCCCGTGGGTGACGCCGCCGGAGATCCCCGAGGAGGACCGTCCGGCGGTCGAGCGGATCGTGGCCCGGCTGGAGGAGATCGCCCCGCTGTGGAACTCCCTGAAGGTCGGGGAGAGCCTCATCTTCACCTGGCCGGACCCCCGCCCCGTCCGGTGAGCCGCGGATCCCCGCCGCCGGCCGGCCCGGAGGAGAGCCGTCAGCGGCGCCTCGGACGGGATGCCGCCGGCGACGGCCCGGCGGGGACGGATCGGCGGGCGTCCGCGGGTGACGCCCCGACGCCGTCCGCGGGCGCGCTCCGGTCCCGCCCGCGGGGTCCCTCCGAGGCGGGCGCGCTCAGTGGTGGTGATGCCCGCTCGGCGGGGCCTGCGGGGCCTGGCCGGGCTCGGTGACGACGAACTGCCCCATCAGCCCCTGGTCCTCGTGGTAGAGCAGGTGGCAGTGGAACATGTACGGGGTGCGCGGGTCGGTGTGCTCGCCGAAGCGCAGCGCGATCCGCACCGGCTTCTGGTTGGGGACGTAGACGGTGTCCTTCCAGCCGCGCAGCTGCGGCGGGGGCGGCGCGCCGTCGATCGACAGCACCTGGAACTGCACGTCGTGGACGTGGAAGTTGTGGGGCTTGTTGTCGATCGTGACGATCTCCCACACCTCGGTGGTGTTCCGCACCACCCCGAAGTCGATGCGGTTCATGTCCATGCGCCGCCCGTTGATGCTGAACCCGGCCAGCTCGAACGTCCGGGTGACCGGGGCGGACGGCGAGGCCAGGGCGGGCGCGGCGGCCAGCCGGGCGGGCGGGGCGGGGACCGGCTCCAGCCGCGCGGCCGGGCGGAACTCCATGATGTCGAGGGTGTCGTCGCCCCCGGAGAACCGGGCGTTCCACACGTCCACCCCCAGGTCCGGCGGGTAGCTGCGCAGCACGGCCCGCTGCCCGGGGCGGAACGTCACGACGATCTCGGCGCGCTCCCCCGGTGACAGCTGGATGCGGTCGGTCTCATACGGGGCGGGCAGCAGCCCGCCGTCGCTGCCGACCACCGCGAACGACCGCCCGTCGGTGAACCCGAACCGGTAGGTCCGCGCCCCCGACCCGTTGAGCAGCCGCAGCCGGACCCGCTCCGTCGTCACCTCGTGGTAGGGGTGCAGCACCCCGTTGACCAGGACCCGGTCGCCGAGGACGCCGACGCCGTTCATCGGGCCGCGGCGTTCGACCAGCCGGTTGGCCTCGTCCAGCAGCACGTCCTGCACGATCAGCGGGATGTCGTCCACCCCGTACCGGGACGGCAGCCCGGCCTCCCGGGCCTCGGGGTCGTCGAGGATGAACATCCCGGCCAGTCCCCGGTACACGTGCCGGGCGGTCCGCCCGTGCGGGTGCGGGTGGTACCACAGCGTCGCGGCGGGCTGGTCGATCGTCCAGTGCGGCGACCAGGTGGCGCCCGGCGCGATCGGCTGGTGGGGACCGCCGTCCATGCGGGCGGGCAGGTGCATCCCGTGCCAGTGGATCGTGGTGGTCTCCGGCAGGTCGTTCCGCACGTTGATCTGGACGGTCTCGCCGCGGGCGGCGCGCAGGGTCGGCCCCAGCATCGGCCCGTTCAGCCCCCACGTCGCGGTGGGGCGGCCCGGCCGGAGCCGCCGCCGACCGGGCATGGCCCGCAGGTCGAACACCCGCCGTCCGTCCGGGCCCCGGACCGAACGCGCCAGCGGCGGCACGTGCAGCCGGTCGGTGAACGCCACCTTCCCGGCGGTGTCGATGTCGGCGGAGGCCCACTGCCATCCGGCCCAGCCCGCCCCGGCGGCCAGGGCGGACGGGACCCCGATGAGCCCGGCCTTCAGCAGGGTGCGCCGGGTGACCCGCCCCTTCCGCCCGGCTCCGGCGGACTCGGCGGGCCGGGCGCCCTCGGCGGACCCGGCGGCTTCTGCGGACTCAGGGGTCCCGCCGCCCCCGGCGGAGGCCGCCGGGGCGGGACGGGGGTCGGCCCCGGGCTCCGCCGGGGCCGACCGCTGCACGTGGCGGTTCATCAGGTGCTCTCCTTGATGGCGACGCCGGCGGCGCTGCCGGCGATGACCACCGAGTACGACGGCGCGTTCCGGTCACCGGGCGTCCAGTCGGTCAGCCCGCCGCCCACCGCTCCGAACCAGCGGTCGTCCAGGGCGACCTTCGTGGCCCCGCCGGTGATCTCCAGCCGCACCGGCACCCCGGCGGGCCGCTCGATCACCAGGTCCCGCACCGACGCCAGCCGGATGGTGCGGGAGGCGTCCGGGCGGCCCAGCGCCAGCCGCACCTGGGCGGCGCCGGAGTGGATCGCCACGGACCGCACCGCCGCCCCGGTCAGGTCGGCGTCCAGGTGGGAGGCGCCGCCGTGCACGTCCAGCGCCCACGGGACGTTCGCGTTGATCCGGACGGTGGCGCGCCGGGTGCGGTGGGGCAGCGGGAACCGGTGGGGGTACTCGATGTGGACGTTGCGCCCGTCGGCCCACACGTCCGGCCGCGGTCCGGTGAAGTCGGCCTGCACCAGGTCGGTCATGTCCGCGTCGGCGCGCAGGGTGACGTGCTGCAGCCCGTTGTCGAAGCTCAGCCGGGCCACCGACCGTCCCTGCTGCTCCTGGTCCTCGGGCATCGCGATGATGACGCCGTCCGGCGTGTTCTTGACGGTCATGACATGCTCCGTGCGGTCTTGGGCAGCGCCCGGCACAGCACCAGGCCGACCAGGAACGCCACCGCGACGAATCCCAACGAAAGCTGCGCCGCCCGGTCCGTGCCGTGGTCCAGGAAGGTGGTGAACAGCGAGCCGACCACAGCGATCCCGGCGGCCCCGGACACCTGCACGACCGTGTTGGCGACCCCGGAGGCCGCACCGGCGTTCTCCTCCGGCACCCCCGACAGCCCGATGTGCACCAGGATCGGGGCGACCATCCCGAATCCGATGCCGCCGAGCAGCAGACCCGGCACCAGGTGCCAGGACGTCAGGTCGTCCGCCAGCCCGATCGTGGCGACCAGCGTCGACATCGACAGGACCAGCAGCACCGTCCCGATGGCCACCAGCCGCCGCCCGGCCTTGGCGGCGTGCTGCACCGCCATGCCGGAGGTGGCCGCCAGCCCCACCGGCCAGGCCAGGAAGGTCAGTCCGGTGCGCAGCGCGGTGAAGTGGTGCCCCTGCTGCAGCTGCCAGGTCAGCACCAGGAACAGGGCGGAGATCGAGGAGAACACCGCCACGATGATCACCAGCCCGGCCACGAACGACCGGAGCCGGAACAGCGAGGTCGGCACCAGCGGCATGCCCCCGGCCCGCTCCCGCCGCGCCTGCGTGTAGGCGAACACCGCGAGCACCGGCAGGGAACCGGCCATCATGGCCCAGCCCCACCAGGGCCAGCCCAGCTCCGACCCCTGCACCAGCGGGTACAGCGCCAGCAGCAGGCCCAGGGTCACGATCAGCACGCCCAGCACGTCCAGCCGGGGCCGTCGCTCGGCCCGCGACTCGCGCATCAGGGCGGCCGCGCCGATGAACGCGATGACCCCGATCGGCACGTTCACCCAGAACACCCAGCGCCAGGCGGTCGGGTCGTCGCCGACCAGCAGCCCGCCGATGATCGGCGCCGCCGCGGCGGCCACGCCGTTGACCGCCCCGTAGATGCCGAACGCCTTGGGCCGCTCCTCCACCGAGAAGGCGACCTGGATGGTGGCCAGCGCCTGCGGCACCATCATGGCCGCCGCCGCGCCCTGCACCGCGCGCGCCGCGATCAGCATCCCGATCCCCTGGGCGAGCCCGCAGGCCATCGATGCGGCGGTGAAGCCGGCGACGCCGGTCAGGAACATCCGCTTGCGGCCGAACAGGTCTCCCAGCCGACCCCCGGTGATCAGCAGCAGCCCGAGCCCGAGGGCGTAGGCGGCCACCACCCACTGGATCGACGAGTGCCCGGCGCCCAGATCCGTCTGGATCGCCGGCGCGGCGACCAGCACGATCGTGATGTCGACCAGGTCCATGAACACGCCGAGCAGCACGATCGCCAGCGCCGCCCAGCGTCTGGGGTCCGCCGTCTGCGGCGGACCCGCCGCCCGCTGAACTGTCGTCATCGCCACTCCTTTCTGACGATGACCACGGTCGTGCTGAGACGCCGGGTCGCGCCTCGGTAAGGTGGCTTATCCGCTACCTCAGATATGCCGGGCCCCTACGCTTAGGCCGATGTTGTTCGTGGGACGCCGGGAGCTGGTCGCGCGGATCGAGGAGGACGCCGCGCGCGGGGACTTCCGTATCGTCGTGGTCGGCGGGCCCGCGGGGATCGGCAAGACCCGGCTGCTGGAGCACGTGGCGGCGCGCGCCTCCGACCGGCTCGTGCTGCGCGGGGCGTGCGTGGAGCTGGGCGCCGAAGGGCTGCCGATGGCCCCGGTGACGGCGATGCTGCGCCAGCTGACGGCCTCACCCGGCCCCGAGGAGCTGTCCCGGATGCTGCCGGGGGTGGACGGGCTGCTGCGGCTGCTGCCGGAGTTCGACGCCGGAGGGCGGGGGCCCGAGCCCAGGGCGCGGACGTTCGACCTGTTCGCCGCGCTGCTGCGCAGGCTCTCCGAGCGGCGGCCGGTGCTGCTGCTGATCGACGACCTGCAGTGGGCGGACCCCTCGACGCGGGACCTGCTGGACGTGCTGGTGCGGACGCTGGGTCCGGCGGCGCGGGTGCTGCTGGTGGCGGCCCACCGGTCCGACGACCTGGACCGCGCCCATCCGCTGCGGCCGTTCCTGGCCCAGTGGGGGCGGCTGCCGAACGTGCACCGCACCGAGCTGGAGCCGCTGTCGCGGGCGGAGACCGCGGAGCTGGTGCGGCGGCTGCAGCCGGGGGCGGACGAACGGTTCGTGGAGCGGGTGTTCCGGCGCGCGGGCGGCAACCCCTACTTCACCGAGGAGCTGGCCCGGGCGGGCGGCGAGGAGATGCCCGACACGCTGCGGGACCTGCTGCTGGGGCGGGTGCAGCGGCTGCCGGAGGACGCCCGCCGCCTGGTGCGGGTGGCGGCGGTCGGAGGCGGGCGGGTGCCGCACGGGCTGCTCGCCGCCACGGCCGGGCTGGCGGAGCCGGCGCTGCTGGCGGGGGTGCGCGCCGCCGCCGACGCCCGGGTGCTGATCCCCGAGGGGGACGGCTATGTGTTCCAGCACGGGCTGCTGCGGGAGGCGATCCGCACCGAGCTGTTGCCCGCCGAACGCGCCCGGCTGCACCGCGCCTACGCCGACGCGCTGACCGCCGACCCGGGGCTGGTGGATCCGGACCGGCACGCCGCCGAGCTGGCCTACCACTGGCACGGCGCGGGGGCGGCCGACCGGGCGTTGGAGGCGACGCTGCGGGCCGCGGACGTCGCCGGCCGGCTGCACGCCCTCGCCGAGCGGGCGCAGCTGCTGGAACGCGCCCTGGACCTGTGGGAGGAGGTGCCCGAGCCGCCCGCGGAGGTGGACCGGCTGGGGCTGTTCGAGACGGCGATCATGGCGGCGAGCTGGGCCGGCGAGGGCCTGCACGCGCTGGAGCTGATCGACCGGGCGCTGGCCGAGGCCGACCGGTCGCGCGAGCCCGGCCGGACCGCGATCCTGCTGGCCCAGCGCGGGCTGACGCTGGCCGGGCTGGGCCGGCCCGGCGCGGTGACCGCCGTGGACGAGGCCCTGGCGCTGCCGGTGCCCGACGCCGAACGGGCGCAGCTGCTGGATCTGGCGGCGGCGGTGCTGACCCTGTCGGGGGAGCCGGTGCGGGGGCGGGAGGCCGCCCGGGAGGCCGCCGAGCTGGCCGCCGGCACCCCGCTGGAGGCCAACGCCCGGATCACCCACGGGTGGGCGCTGTGGGAGCTGGGGGAGTACGAGCCAGCGGTCGAGTCGCTGCAGCGGGCGCTGGAGCTGGCCCGCGGCGACGGCGACGACCAGGCGGTGGCGCGCGCCGCCCTCAACCTGGCCGGGGCCCTGCACGACCTCGGCCGGGACGCCGAGGCCGAGCAGGTGGCGCGCATCTGCGTGGAGGCGTGCCGCAACGCCGGGGTGGAACGCTCGCTGGGCATCCGGGCGACGGCCCGGCTGGTGGCGGTGCTGACGGACGCCGGACGCTGGGCGGAGGCGGAGCGGGTCGGCCGCGAGGCGCTGAACCTGGATCCGCCGGGGGTCCAGGGCGCCGAGCTGCACGCCCTGCTGTCGGGGCTGGCGCTGGCCCGCGGCCGCATCGAGATGGCCCGGGAGCATCTGGCGGCCGCCCGTTCGCTGCAGGAGTCCGCCGCACCGGTGCTCCGCCAGGCGGCGTTGCTGGCGCTGGCGGAGAACACCGCCCCCGCGCTGGGCGAGGCCCTGACGGGGACCGTGCAGGACTGGCCGCTGCTGGCGGCGGCGGCTCGGATGCCCGAGCTGGCCGCCGAGGCGGCCGAGGCCGCGTCCCGTCTGCCGACCAGCACCCCCGTCTGGTCGGCCTATGCCGCCCAGCTCGCCGCCGCCCGGGGGGAGCGCCCCTGGACGGAGGTGGTCGCCGCCTGGGACGCGCTGGGGCGTCCGTTCCCCGCCGCCCACGCCCGGCTGCGCGCCGCCGAGGCCGCCTTGGCCGAACGCGCCCGCTCCGCCGCCCGCGATCTGCTCCGCACCGCCGCCGAGCAGGCCGAACGGCTGGGGGCCGACGCTCTCGCCGAGGAGGTCCGCCTGTTGGCGCGCAGCTCCGGCCTGTCCCTCGCCGAGGAGGTCCCCGACGAGGCCCCCGCCCTCGAACGGCTGGGCCTCACCGAACGCGAGGCCGAGGTCCTCCGCCTGGTGGCGGCGGGGAAGAGCAACCGCCAGATCGGCGAGGAGCTGTTCATCTCCACCAAGACCGTCAGCGTGCACGTCTCCAACATCCTCGCCAAGCTCGGCGTCGGCAGCCGGGGCGAGGCCGCCGCCCTCGCCCACCGCCTCGGCCTGTTCTGAATCCGGGGGGCGCCCGGGCCCGGGCGGGCCGTGCCGGGTGGGGTCGTCCGCCTCGAACCGCCGGCCGGCCTCATGTCGTCGTTCAGGCGAGGGACGCGCCCGGATCCCCCGCCCGGATCGACGCGTCGAGCCGATTCCCGTCCCTTCCCGAGCGGCACCCGGTGCGTGCGGCGCGCACCGTGGACGCCCTCGAAGAACGCGACCTCCATCGCGCCTTTTCCGGGGGACGATGTCACGGCCGACGCCCCGCCGGAAAGCGTTTTTCCTGATGCGGCGGGAAAGGGCTGGAGCCTCCTGATGAAACCGCGGATGCCCGTGATCGTACGTGTTATCGTGCGGGCGTGACCGGCTCGCGGCGCCCGCCGTTGTTGTTCCTCGACGTCGACGACGCGGAGCCGCACTTCCATCACAGCCGAACGTGACACATTGTGTCGACTTATTCCACCGAGGCGTACTGACGGCAGGCTTTTCACCGGATCGCCAGTCGCGGAAAGACGCAACGATGACCGAGGAGAGGCGCGAGGTCGGGGTTCGTCATTACATCCTGGTCATCGCGCTGGTTGCGATCTTCATCGGACTGTGCACCGTCGTCGGCGAAGCCCTCGTACCGCGCTCCCCGCCGCCCCGAGGCACCGCGGGCCGGCTGGCGCTCCCGGGCGCGATGGCGCTTTCTCATTCACCTTCGCACTGACGACCGTCGTCGCCGTGTTCATCGACGGGATCGCGGGTTCGATCGCTCAGCGCTCGCTGCGGGAGTGCATGGCGGCGATCCGGTGGAGAGGGCCGTCCAGGACCATGGCCGCGGCCCTCTTCTTCGGGGTGGTCGCGTCGGCGGTGCGGTTCCTCGCCGAGCCGGGGAAGCTCGTCAGATACCACCCGGTCGGCGGAATGGACCTGACGCGGTGCTGCCGGTCCTACGGCCTTCCCTCCAACGACACCGAGCGCTGCTCCTGGAAAGTCCCCTCCCTGAGCGAGGTCTGCAACTGGGAGAAGGGCAGGAGGGACCTGCACATCGAGATCGAGAAGGGCCGCCCCTACAGCGGAGAATGCGTCGACCGCCGTGGCGGGAACCACGGCGGCATAGACGACATGACCGGCTGCTGCCGACAGCGTTTCGGCAAGGTCAACGGCGTCACCGCAGACGTTCCCAACGGCAGGGACCGGATGTGCCTGTTGGGGATCAACAAGGATCTCGCCTGCAGCTTGCAGTACGACCTGGCAGTACAACAAGGCGGACTTGAAGGCACGCCAAGAGAACGACCAGTGGCGGTGCCACGAGTAGGCGGCCCGCCCGGCGTCGCCGCCCGCCGCCCCTGACGCCGTCGCGCCCCGCCGCGCGTCACCGCGACGGGGCGTCGGTGCGCGACGGGTCGGGTGCGCGCATCCGCTCCCCCGCCTTCAGCACGGCCTCGAAGACCTGGGCCAGCTCGTGGGCGTCCTGCAGGGCGTGGTGGGTGTGCGGCACGCCGGTGATCTCCAGCTGCCGTTTGATGGAGCTCTTGCGGGTGTCCCGCCACTCGGAGCCGGTCAGGCCCATCCAGTAGCTGCGCAGGTCGATGCCCGCGCCGCTGGCGCTGAACGGGCTCTTGCCGAGGAAGCGCATGAAGTACCAGTGCACGAACATCCCGTCGAAGACGGCGGGGCCGGCCAGGAAGACGGGACGGCCGATCGTGCGCAGCCCGTTGATCCAGGCCGCCGCGGCGGCCATCGCCTCCTCGGCGGGGGGCGCCTCCCGCATCAGCCGGTCGCGGTCCAGGCCGGACACCGCCAGCGCCTGGGGAACGTAGTCCTCACAGATCGGCTTCAGCTCGGTGTAGAACTCCAGGTCGGGACGTCCGACGACCGCCATGCCCAGCGAGAGCATGCTGTAGGGCCCGGGGATCGGCCCGTCGGCCTCCACGTCGGTGGCGATGTAGAGCTCGGGAAGCGTGGACATGCCGAGCACGCTAGGCGTCCGACGCTCCCCCGGCAACGCGGCCGTCCGCGATCGCCCGCGGTCGCTCGACGGCGGCCGCGCCGGTTCGTGAGCGATCCGTGAGATCGGCCCGGCACCGCGACCACCCGTGATCGTCCGCGACCGCCGCCGAGGCCGGCCGGTGCGACGATCGTCCCGACCACGGCGCCCGCCCCGCCCCGGCGCGGCGCCCGCCCATGGCGGTCACCCGGGAGCGTCCGGGACGGGCTCGGCGGGCTCCTGAGCAGGGGCCTCCCTGGTCTCGCGGAGGCTGCGGGCGACGCGGTAGGCGATGGCGACGATCGGGACGGCGACGACCGCCCCGGCCACCCCGGCCAGGAGGGTCCCGGCGGTGACGACGACCAGGATGACGGCCGGGTGGAGACGCAGCGCCCGGCCCATGATCAGCGGTTGCAGCAGGTTGCCCTCGGCCTGCTGGACGGCCAGCACCACGCCCAGCGCCAGCAGGGCGTCGGTGACGCCGTTGCTGACCAGGGCGACCAGCACCGCGACCGCCCCGGCGAGGGTGGCCCCGACGATCGGGATGAACGCGGACACGAACGTCAGCAGACCCAGCGGCAGGGCCAGCGGGACGCCGATGATCGCCAATCCGACGCCGATGCCGATGCCGTCGACGGCGGCGACCATGAACGTCCCGCGGATGTAGGAGACCAGGGTGCGCCAGCCCGCGGCCGCGGCGGCGGCCACCCGGGAGCGGTGCCGGTCGGGCACCAGGTCGAGCGTCCACCGGGCCATCTGCTCGCCGTCTTTGAGCAGGAAGAACATCAGCACCAGGGCCAGCACGACGGCGGTCAGCACCTCGGCCGCGGCGGTGGCCCCGCCGACCGGGTCGGGGGCGGCGTTGCGCGCCCCGGCGATGATCCCGTCGAGGGCGGCGTCCAGCTGGCGTTGGGAGACCGGCAGCGGGCCCTCGACCAGCCATTGGCGGATCCTCAGCAGGCCCTGCTCGGTCTGCTCCCGCAGGCGGCCCCACTGCCCCACCACCCGGTTGGTGATCAGGGTGAACGGCAGCGCGATCGCCAGCAGGAGGGTCAGCACCCCGCCCAGCGCGGCCGCCCAGGCCGGGGCCCGCAGCCGCCGCAGCCCGCCGGCGACCGGCTGCATCAGCGCGGTCGTCAGCAAGGCCGCCACGATCGCCAGCGTCAGCGGCGCCAGCCGCACCAGCACGGTGACGACCAGGTAGACGGCGAGCGCGATGATCAGCAGGTAGGCGCCGGTGACGGCGGCGACCCGCAGCCCGGCGGGCACCCCGGCCCCGTCGTGCTGCACGCGGGCGGCCTCCCCGGCCAGGCCGGTCGTGTGGGGCCGCTTCGGCGCGGGCTGCGGCGGGGCGTCCTTGGGATGTTTGCGGAACGGCATGGAGCGGCACTCACCCCCGTTCGCCCGACTCGTCGACGACCAAGAACGCCGGGTGCTCGGCGCCGGACCGGTAGGCGGTCGCGCCCACCGTCTGGGCGACCACCGGGGAGGTCGTCAGCTGGAAGATCGCCACCAGCAGCAGCGGGGTGACGTCGGCGATCGACTCCATCTGCACGGCGGCCCCGATCAGGACCAGCAGCAGCCCGATGGTCTGCGGCTTGGTGGCCGCGTGCAGCCGGGTCAGGATGTCGGGGAACCGCACCAGTCCCACCGCGCCCAGCAGGGAGAACCCCGCCCCGGCGGGCAGCAGCACGGCGGTGAGGAGGTCGGCGAGGATCATCGGCGCCGCCCCCGTTCCCCGGCCAGCCGGGCGGCGGCGACCGTGCCGACGAAGCCGAGCAGCGCGATCACCACCAGGGAGTCGGCGTAGGCGGTGCCGCCCTGTCTCGCCGCGTCCACGGCGACCCCGCTGACCAGCAGCACCGACAGCACGTCCAGCGCCAGGATGCGGTCCAGCGCGGTGGGTCCGCGCACCAGCCGGGCCATGGTCAGCAGGCCCGCCGCCGACAGCAGCGCCAGGGCGAGGGCGGAGACGGCGCTCATCGGGAGTCCTCCGGCTCCAGCGGGTGGCCGAACGCGCGCATCAGCCGGCGTTCGGTGTCCAGCACCCCTTCGCGCACCCGTTCGGCCCCGGCCCGGTCGTGCACCGGCATGGCGTGGATGTACAGCGACGACTCGTCCCGGCGGACGTCCAGCACCAGCGAGCCCGGCCGCAGCGAGATGCTGTTGACGACCATGACCAGCATCACCTCCGAGGGGGTGCGGAAACGGACCCGGACGATCCCGCCGCGCACGGCGTGCGCGCCGCGCAGCGCGTACCAGCCGACGACGACGCTGGAGACCGCCAGGTCGGCGAGGAACGCCCACAGCGCCCGCGCCAGCGCCCCCGCGTGCACCCGCCCCGCGGCCACCGGCAGCGCGGGCAGGCGGGTCGCCGCGTGCGTCACGGCGACCGCCGCGATCCCGCCCGCGACCACCGCCGGGCCGACGCGTCCCCACAGCGCCGTCCACACCAGCAGCAGCCAGGCCGCCATGGCCAGGCGGGAGAACGCCGTGGAGGCGGCGGATCCGCGGGCGCCCGGGGAGGGGGCGCCGGGCGAGCCTCGTCCCGCCGACGGTCCGTCGCGGTCGTCCGATGCCCTCCTCACGGGTTCCTTCCTTCCCCCACCGCCTGCCGGTAAGCCGTCCGGTCGACCAGGTCGGCGGCGGCCTGCAGGCTCCAGGAGGTCAGCGGGCCGGCGAACACCGCGATCGCCAGGCCGAGGGCGACCATCCCGGCGGTCACCGCGCGGACGAGGCCGCGGCTGTAGCGCTGGGGGCGGGACAGGCCGGGCCGTTCGCCGGGCTCCGGGCCGAGGGGCGGGTCGGGCCGCCCGCCGGCATCCGGGTCGGGCCGCCCGCCGGGATTCGGGTCGGGCCGTTCGCCGGGTTCCGGGGCGGGGCCGGGCTCGCCGGAGGGGGTGTGGGGGCGCCAGAACGCCAGCGTCCACACCCGGCTCATCGCGATCAGGGTCAGCAGCCCGGTCAGCACCGCGACGGCGGCGACCGCGCGCCCCAGCGTCCGGTCCGAGCCGAATCCGGCCTCCAGCAGCGCGAGCTTGGCCACGAAGCCCGACAGCGGCGGCACGCCCGACAGGCTCATCGCGGGCACGAAGAACAGCGCGGCGAGGAACGCCGAGGACCCGGCCAGCCCGCCGAGCCGTTCCAGCGACGTCTCCCCGGTCTCGTCCTGCATGATGTCGCTGACCAGAAACAACGTCGCCTGCACCACGATGTGGTGGACCAGGTACACGATCGCGCCGGTCAGGCCCGCCACCGACAGCAGCCCCAGCCCGAACACCAGGTACCCGATGTGGCCGACCAGCGCGAACGACAGCACCCGGTGGATGTCCTGCTGGGTCAGCGCCCCCAGCAGCCCGATCAGCATGGTCGCCGCCGCCAGCACCAGCAGCACCGTGCCGATCCGCCCGTCGGGGAACAGCAGCGTCTGGGTGCGGATCAGCGCATAGACGGCGGTCTTGGTGAGCAGCGCCGCGAACACCGCGGTGATCTTGGTGATGGCGGCCGGGTAGCTGTCGGGCAGCCACAGGTGCAGCGGCGCCACCGCCCCCTTGATGCCGAACACCACCAGGAACATCAGCGCCAGGACGGTCCGCAGCCCTTCCGGCAGGTTCGCCGTCCGCACGGACAGGTCCGCCAGGTTGACCGTGCCGGTGGCCGCGTAGGTGACGGCGACCGAGGTGAGGAACAGGATCGAGGAGGTCAGGCTGACCACCGCGTAGGTCATGCCGGCGTGCATGCGGGCCGGGTTGGGCCCCAGGGTGAGCAGCACGTAACTGGCGGCCAGCATGACCTCGAAGGCCACGAACAGGTTGAACAGGTCCCCGGCCAGGAACACCAGGCACACGCCCGCCGCCAGCGTCAGGTACGCGGGGTAGAAGAAGTTCGGCTCGGCCTCCGAGTGCCCCACGACGCCCTGCCCCACCGCGTACAGCAGGATCGCCAGCAGCACCGTGCTCGACACCAGCAGCATCAGCGCCGACAGCCGGTCGGCGACGAGGGTGATGCCGAGCGGCGCGGGCCAGCCGCCGATCTGGACGGCGATCACGCCGCGGTCGGCGACGGCCATGAGCACCCCGATCGCGGCGGCGACGGTGGCGGCGAGGATCCCCAGGCCCAGCAGGCGCAACGCGTTCTGCCACCGCCACAGCAGCAGCCCGAGCGCCGCGCCGGCCAGCGGCATCGCGTACGGGAGGGGGAGCAGGACGTCGCTCATCCGCCGCCCTCCTCGTCGTAGTCCCCGCGGCGGGCCTCGGCGGCGATCCGGCGGTCCTCCACGTCGTCGGGCACCTCGTCCTCCCCGAGGAACACCCGGCTCCGGTAGGCCAGGGCCAGCAGGAACGCGGTCACCCCGAAGGTGATGACGATCGCGGTCAGCGCCATCGCCTGCGGCAGCGGGTCGGTCATCGGGCCCCGGCGGACGCGCCCCAGCAGCGGCGGGTCCCCGGCGGGGCCTCCCGCCACCAGCAGCGCGAGGGTGGAGCCGTGCCCGAGCAGCACGAACCCCGCCACGATCCGGATCAGCGAGCGCTGCAGCAGCAGGTGGAACCCGACGGCGAACAGCACCCCGATCACGATCAGCAGCACCAGGCTCATCGCGCCTCGCCTCGGGACGCGTCCGGGACGTCGGGCTCCTCCTCCAGGCTGGTGCCCAGGGACCGCAGCAGGCTCAGCACCAGCCCCAGCACCAGCAGGTACACGCCCAGGTCGAACACCAGGCCGCTCGGCGCCTCGACGTGCCCCAGCAGCGGCCAGGTCCACTCCGCCGCGGCCGACTCCAGGAACGCCCCGCCCACGGCCCAGGGGACCGCCCCGGTGAGCAGCGCGAGCCCCAGACCGCCGCCGATGAGGACGTTCGGGTGCCAAGGGAGGGCGGCGGCCAGTTCCCGCATGCCCCCGGCGAGGTAGCGGAGCACGAACGCCGATCCGGCGACGAGCCCGCCGACGAATCCGCCGCCGGGCTGCACATGCCCCGCCACCAGCAGGTAGATCGAGAACACCAGGATCGTCGGGATCAGCAGCCGGGCCGTGATCGCCAGCAGCACCGAGGGCGGGCCGAGCGGTGGAGGGCCGGGGGCGGCGAGCCAGCGGCCCCCGCCGGGGTCCTGCGGCGGGCGTTCGAAGCGGCCTTGGTGCATGCCGGCGAGCATCAGCGCCGTCACGCCGACCGCGGCGACGGCGAGCACGCCGATCTCGCCGGTGGTGTCCAGGGAGCGCAGGTCGACCAGGATGGCGTCGACGACGTTCCCCGCCTTCTCGGCGCGGGCCTGGGCGACGTAGCCGGGGCCGACCGGCGGGTCGCGCCGGCTGAGCGTCATCACGGCCAGCAGCGACGCGATGAACGCGCCGGCGGCGGCCCCCAGCAGCCCCGAGAGGAACTGCAGCCGGCGTGAGCGGCGACGCCGCGGGAAGTCCTCGGGCAGCCGGCGCAGCACGAACACCAGCACGATCAGGGTGAGGGTCTCCACGACCAGCAGGGTCAGCGCCACGTCGGGGGCGCCGTGCAGGATGAACAGCCCGACCATGGCGTAGCCGACCGCGCCGAGCAGGAGCACGGCCGACAGCCTGCGGTGCATCCGCATCGCGGCGAGGGCCCCGGTGACGGCGATGAGGCCGAGCACGGCCTGGACGGGGTCGTCCCACAGGGTCAGCCCTCCGCTCCGCAGGGGCGGGACGGTCTCCCCGGCGAGGCCCGCCACCAGGGCCGTGCCGGGGAGGGCGAGGACGGTCGCGACGATGACCGCCAGGTAGGCGGGGAGGGAGCCGACCTGGGTGCGCCGGGTCAGCCGGTGGGCCGCCGCGAACAGCGTCTTGAGGGCGGCGCGGTAGCCGCCCTGTGCGGTGGGGAGGCGGCCGGTGGCCTCGTGCAGGGCGCGGGGGGCCGTGAAGTAGACGCCGACCCCCAGCGCCAGGATCGCCGCGGAGGCCGCCAGCGGCGGGCCGATCCCGTGCCAGAGGGCGAGCTTATAGGGGGCGGCGGCGGTGAACCGGTCGGCGTACGGCCCGATGAGGTCCTGCCACGCCCCGGGGATCAGCCCCGCGAGGAGGCCCGCGGCCGATAAGACGGCGATGGGCCACCAGGCGAGGCCGGGGACGGGGTCCCGCGGTCCGGCGGTCAGGACTCCTCTCAGGTGGGCGGGGGAGAACGCCCTCCGCGAGGGGGGCTTGTCGCCGGTTCCGCCGACGTCCCCGCCGAAGGCGCCTTGCAGGAAGCGGATCCCGTACGCCACGGTGAGGACCGAGCCGGCGGCGACGCCCGTGAACACCGCCAGGTCCGGGCCCGGGTGGGCGAACGCCTCCAGCGCCGCCTCCTTGGCCGTGAAGCCGAGGAACGGGGGGAGGCCCGCCATCGACGCCACGGCGGCGGCCATGGCCAGCCCCAGGCAGGGCATGCGCCGTCCCACCCCGTGGAGCGCGCTGCCCAGGCGCGTCCCATAGGTGCGGTCCACCACGCCCACCGCCAGGAACATCGGGGCCTTGAACAGCCCGTGGGCCAGCAGCAGCGCCGGTCCGGCCAGCGCGGCCGTGCGCGTCCCGGCCCCGCACAGCACCATGAGCAGGCCGAGCTGACTGATCGTCCCGTACGCCAGCAGGAGCTTGAGGTCGTCCTGCCACAGGGCGTGCCAGCCCGCCGCGATCAGGCTCACCAGGCCGACGACGATCACCAGGGGGCGCCACACCGTCGTGTCGGCGAACGCCGGGGCCAGCCGCGCCACCAGGTACACCCCCGCCTGCACCATCGCCGCCGCGTGCAGGTAGGCGCTCACCGGGGTGGGCGCGACCATCGCCGAGGGCAGCCAAGCGTGCAGCGGCATCTGCGCCGATTTGACGAACGCCCCCAGCAGGATCAGCACCAGCGCCAGCTCCGTGGCGGGGCCGCGGGGCGGGTCCGCCAGCAGCGCCGAGAGGGTGAAGGTGCCCGCCTGCTGGCCCAGCACGATCAGCCCGGCCAGCATCACCAGCCCGAACCCGGTGGTGGTGATCAGCGCCTGGTTGGCCGCCCGCCGGGCCTGGGCGTCCTGGGGCGCGAACCCGCCGATCAGCAGGTAGGAGCACAATGTGGTCAGCTCCCAGAACACGTACAGGATGAGCAGGTTGTCGGCCAGCACCAGGCCGGTCATGGCCCCGGCGAACGCCACCAGCACGCCGACGCCCAGGGTGGGCGGTGCGGGGAAGTACCAGGCCGAGTAGATCAGGACCAGCGCTCCGACCGCACCGATGAGGAGCAGCAGCACCCAGGCCAGGCCGTCGAGGCGGAACTGCGGGACCAGCCCCAGCTCGGGGACCCACTCGATCATCTCGGCGGGCTGCCCGCCGCCGGCCACCGTGCCGGCCTGGCGGAGCGTCCACAGCACCGTCACCGCCGGGGCCAGCGCCGCCACCAGCGCCATCAGCCGCCGGTCCCACCGCAGCGCCCACGGCACCGCCACCGCGACGACCGCGTGGAAGACCACGAGCGTCACCATGGCCGCAGGCCCTTCACCGCATCCCCCCTCGTCCGGCGCGCGACCGGCCGCTCCGTCCGCCGTCCCCGCGACGGCGGATCTCCCCCGTCGCCGGGGCGCGGTCGCCGTCCTTCGGTCCGTTCTTCACCGCCCGCCCCGGCCTGCCGACCCAACGGTCGGGCAGGGCCCTTCACACGGGAACCGATGCCCTGTTCGGTTCATACCGATGTTTGTTTTAGGGACATCCCCAAAAGCCACCCGAAACGTCTATGATCTTGTTCGCCGGGGAAACGTGAGTACCCGGTTTGGCCCCGGGACCGTGTCGCCCCACCCACCGGGGCCTTCCTCGCCCCGCCTCCCCCACATCGCCCCGCCGTTCCCTCCCCCGCCGGATCCGAGCGTCGAACGCCGCCTCCCCGACCCGACGTCTCCCCGGTCCGGCGCCTCTCCGGCCCGATGTCTCCTCGACCTGGCGTCTCCCCGACCGCGACACTTCTCCGGCATCGCGCGAACACCGCGTCTTCTGCGACCTTCTGCGACAATTCCCCACGTCGCCGAACGCCGGGAGGAGCAGGTGCCCGAGCCCCATGTCGCGCGCGCCCTGGAACGCATGCGCAGCCAGGACCCCGCCGAACGCGAGAAGGGCTTCGACTTCCTGCGCGAACACGCCGACTCCTACGTCGAGGACCTCATCGCCGCCTTCACCGGGGAGGAGGACCCCGATTTCCGCCGCCTGCTCCTGGAGCTCATCGCCGAGGCCCGCGACCCCAAGGCCCTGCCCGTGTTCACCCGGCACCTGGACGACTGCGACGACCCGCTGCAGTTCTGGGCCGTGCGGGGCCTGGAGATGCTCGACACCCCCGACGCCCATCGGGCGCTGGCACAGGCCCGCGCCCAAGGCCTGATCGTCTGACCCGCCGCACCGGCCGACGAGCATGCGACTACCGCTGACCTCCTATCGGACGCCGGGGCCGGGAGAGCTGCGGCGGGTGCTCGAGCCGCGCCGGCCGCTGCGGAACCTGTGGCTGCGGTCCCCGCACCAAAGCGGCTACGGGATGGTGGTCGGGTCGCGGGCGGACCTGCTGCGGCTCGGGGCGCTGGTCCGGCTGGCGGCGGTGAGCGGGCACAGCGCCGTGCACGTGCCGGCCCCGGCGGGCGAGCCTCCCGCGTTCGTGGCGCACTGGCTGCACCTCGGGGAGACGCCGATGGACCTGCTCATCGTCCGCGACGACGTGCGGTTGCGGCCTTCGGCGTGGCCGAGGGTGCGGCGACGGATCCACAAGGGGCCGGCGCGGGGCCGCCCGCTGACCGCGCAGGCGCCCGCCGCCCGCTCTCCGCGCTCCCCCCGGCCGTGGGAGAAGGACGCGCTGATCTCCCTGCGCGCCCACGGCACCGCGCTGGTGCTGTCCGGCTCCGCCAGGGCGCTGCATCTGGCGGGGGACGAGCTGACCTGGGCGGGCGAGCAGATCCCCGGCGACCGCGCCGTCCACCGGCACGGCGAGGCGATCCTCGGCACCCTCACCCCGCTCCTGACCGGCGGCGGGGCGGCCCCGCAGGGGATCGAGTTCGACATCTACGGCTGCGACCCGATCTTCCACCGCCGCCGCTGGGCCGGGCTCCGCGGCGCCCGCGTCACAGCCCGCGCCGGAAGACGCCGCTGAGCCCGGCCCGGTGCGGCCCCGTGCCCCGCAGGGCCGCACCGCCTCCTCCGGCCGCCCCGCCGGGGCCCGGCGGCGACGGCGGAGCGAGGCCCGCCCGGGGTCAGTCGGCGGCGGTCGCCTCGAGGAGGTCCTCCAGGAGGAGGGTCTCGGTGAGGGGATCGAGGGGGCCGAAACCGGGCTTGATCCCCTCGATGGGGTGGGGCCTCAGGTCCACGTGGTGGACGGTCAGGTCCGTCAGGTGGAGCAGGAGGACCAGGCCGCCGGGCAGGTGCCGCAGGGCGTTGTCCTCGGTGCCGTGGTTCTTGGTCCAGCCCCGGGCGTACAGCTTGGGCTCGCTGATCCGCACGTCGGGACCGAACCGGGAGCGGTCGAGCACCCCGGTGCGGCGCTCGGTGTCGGTGAGGGCGTGGACGGTGCGGTGCAGCTGGGGGAACGGCTGGATGATCTGGTAGTCGTCGAACACCTCCTGCCACGCCTTCAGCGACGGCCCCAGCTCCACCGGGTGGCACACCCCCACCCGGGCGTCCGGCGGCAGCTCGTACAGCTCGTCGTGCACGTCGGCGAGGGTGCGGTCCTCGGCCAGGCGGAACGCCACCGGCTCTCCGGCCGTCTCCCCCGCCGGGGGCTCGACGATCCACACCAGGCGGGCGGCGATGTGCCACAGCAGGGGGTGCCGCACGAACGCCTCGAACTCCTCCGCCGACCAGCGGCGGCCCTCCCGCATCGCCCGCTCCAGCCGGCCGGTCTGCTCGGCGGCGAACGCGGCGGTCTCCTTGCGCAGCTTCGTCAGCCGACCTCTGGCCTCGGCCGCCAGCTCGGGATCGTCGCCGGCGGCGGGCTTGGGCAGCGTCTTGCGACGACGCCCGGACTGGTCGACCACATGCGCGATGAGCCGGGAGTCGAACACCACCGTGAACCGGCGGGGGCCGTAGTCCAGGGTCAGGGTGCCGTCGGCGTCCAGACCGAAATCGGGCGGCGGTGCGTCCGGGACCTGCCCGGGGGCGAGGCCCAGCCGTTCGGCGGCCTTCGCCGCGTGCTTCTCGGCGGCCCGGACGAACGTCTTCTTCCGCAGCCGGCGCCCCAGCACCTGAAGCCGGGTGAGGGCCTCGGCGGTGTCGAACTCGGCCAACACCTCCAGCCCGTTCAGCACCAGCGCCTGTTCCCCCTCCAGGGACCACCGGTGGATCACCAGGGCCAGGCGGCGGGCGATCTCCGCATCACCGCTCCACGCCAGCTGGTGCAGCGCCCACCGGCCCGTCTGCGGCGCCGGCCAGCGGTGTGTGGGCTGGGCCGCGGAGGCCTCCCAGCGGCGGAACAGCGCCCACCCGAACTCGGCCAGCGACCGCGGGTCGCACGCCTCCGCGACCTGGGCGAGGCCGGGGTGGAGGGTGCCGGGGCGGCTCTTCGCCAACATCATGAGCAGATCCCGCACCGCCTGCTCGGGCAGGGCGCGGCGGCGATCGCGCAGCAGCAGGTCCGGCAGCGACGCCGGATCCGCCCACTCCGGGATCTTCGGCTGCCTGCCGCGTGCCAGCGGGTCGGCCGCCAGCAGCGCCCGCACCGCCTCCGCGGCCTCCTCGCCGTGCACCCGCGCCGCCGCGGCGACCTCCTCGTCCCCGTGCCGGGAGGCCAGCAGCCGGAGCGCGGCCTGGGCGGGACGGCGGAGCTTGGGTTCGGCGTCGCCGACCGCGTCCGGCACCAGCAGCGGCACCGCCTCGGTCCCGTGCCGGGCGAACCAGTCGAGCACGACGCGCCGGCTCTTTTGCACGCCGTTGGTGAGCCGGGAGGCCATCAGCCGCGCCGTCTCCGCGCTCCGCAGCGGCAGCAGGGCCTCCAGGAAGTCCGGGCCCAGCTCCGCGGCGCTGAGCGCGATCGGCAGCGCATCGGCCTCGAAACGCGCCACCATCGACTTGGCCCAGTCCGAGAACGCCCAGGTCTCCTCCATGCCCGGCGTCCAGTCGCGCAGCGCCGGGCCGGCCTGCTCGGCCGGGCACAGCAGCAGCCGGACGGGGGTGAACGGCGGCTCCGGGGCGCCCGCCGGCGGCCCGTCGGAGGCGGCGCGCAGCCCCGGCTCCAGGTCGAGGTTGGTGCCCGCGGTGAGATGCCATGCCTCGCGCTCGCCGGGCCCCCACACCACCCGCCGTTCCGCCGGCGGCTCCAACCCGGCGACCTTCGCGACCCTGCCGGCCTTCCGCCCGGCGCGCCTCCCGCCCCGGTCGGCCGACCGCCACGGCGGGTCCGCCAGCACCGGCGGCAGCTCCTCCACCGGCGCCGTGGGCGCCCGTTCCGCCTCGGCGGCCAGTGTCCGCACGACCGCGCGGGCGGCGGCCGGCAGCTCGGGCAGGGCGCCCGCCAGCCCGGGCCGCTCCCGCAGGCAGGTGAGCAGGACGTCCCGTACCGCGACGACCGTATGGGCGTCGGGCGTCATCTCGCCCGTCGGGTACGCCTGCGCCCGGGCCAGCCGGGGCGCCAGCAGCCGCATCGCCCGGACCGGGTGGTTGAGCGCCGCCTGCCGGAGCGCGGTGTGGGCGTACGGGCGGCCCAGGCGCTCCACCAGGGCCTCCATCGCCTCGTCACAGGGCAGCGCGGCGAGCAGCGCGAAGATCCTCTGGAAGGCCTC
Organism: Thermomonospora catenispora; assembly: GCF_006363815.1. GTDB lineage: Bacteria > Actinomycetota > Actinomycetes > Streptosporangiales > Streptosporangiaceae > Thermomonospora > Thermomonospora catenispora. Next base: position 126,345 of record NZ_RRYT01000004.1, on the reverse strand, counting down.
CGGCCCCAGGTGCCCCTCCGCGGCGGCGGTCAGGAGGGGGACGGCGGCGGCCCTGAGCCCGTCGGCGACCGTGATCAGCAGATCCAGGTCGTATCGCCACCACGCCAGCCGGTCCCGGGTCCGGAAGTCGGCGAGCTGGTCGGGCGAGCTCAGCGAGCACCACAGCATCTTCACCAGCGGCTCGTGCACAGGAGGGTCCTGGCAGCACTCGTCCACCCAGGCCCGCTGGTCCGGGACCAGGAACGACACGGCGATCCGCTGGGCGGGATGCTCCCGGCACCCCGCCAGCCGCTCCACCGCCCGCCGGTGCTCCTCCTCTCCGGCCGCGGCGAGCAGCCTCCGCACCCGGGCCGCGCCGTACTCCAGGCCCAGATGCGCGGGGAACTCCTCGCCCGGTGCGATGAACTTCAGGCACTGGATCGGCTCACCGCGATCGGAGCCCTGGAGCCGGAAGGTCTCCGCGCAGGCGTGCGCGGCGAACGGCAGGCCGTGCTCGGCGACCCACCAGTCCACGACCCGCGTCCACTCCCGCGAGGCGGCGTACCACCGGCCCCTGCGGGTCAGGAACAGGGCCTGCACGGCCGCCCCGAGCGGGTCCGCCGCGCCGTCCAGCCGCCGGCGCAGGGCGGCCGTCAGGACCGGGTCACTGTCGGGGTGCCTCAACGCCTCCTCGACGTCGGCCTGGAGCTCGATGCAGACCGCTCGGGCCCATGCGACGGCGTCCTCGTCCAGTGTGACGGGGGGCGCGCTCACCCCGCCCCGCCGCGGATGCAACGACGTCAGCCAGGAATCGGGGAATACCGGGATGTCCTCGTCGACCACGCCGACATCGTGGCATCCCGCACCGACAGGATCGTCCTCCCCTCCCCGTGCGCGGGGCGGGCTCTTCGTCAGGACCGCGTCCCCCTGCACCGGCGCCCGCCGTCATCCGCTCCGGCGCCTCGGGCGGGACGGCGCTCTCCCGCGGAGGGAGCGCCGGCCGCCTCGGGCGGCGTCAGACCAGGCCGCCCCGGCTGATCAGCTGTTTGACGATGACGTTGCGCTGGATCTCGTTGGTGCCCTCACCGATGATCATCAGCGGGGCGTCGCGGAAGTAGCGTTCCACGTCGAACTCGGTGGAGTAGCCGTAGCCGCCGTGGATGCGGACGGCGTTGAGGGCGATCTCCATGGCGGTCTCGGAGGCGAACAGCTTGGCCATCCCCGCCTCCATGTCGCAGCGGGCGCCGGAGTCGTAGCGTTCGGCGGCGTGCAGCAGCAGACGGCGGGCGGCGGTCAGCTTGGTGGCCATGTCCGCCAGGTAGCCGCCGATCGCCTGGTGCTGCCAGATCGGCTTGCCGAAGCTCTCCCGCTGCCGGGCGTAGCGGAAGGCGTCGTCGAAGGCGGCGCGGCCGACCCCGGTGGCGCGGGCGGCGACCTGGATGCGGCCGATCTCCAGACCCTTCATCATCTGCGCGAACCCCCGCCCCTCTTCGCCGCCGAGCAGGGCGGCGCGGGGGACGCGGCAGTCGTCGAAGGTCAGCTCGCAGCTCTCGACGCCCTTGTAGCCGAGCTTGGGCAGGTCGCGGGAGACGGTCAGGCCGGGGACCTTCTCCACCAGCAGGATGCTGACGCCCTTGTGGGCGGGCCGGGCGGAGGGGTCGGTCTTGCACAGCAGGGCGATCAGCCCGGCGCGGCGGGCGTTGGTGATCCAGGTCTTGGCGCCGTTGACGACGTAGTGGTCGCCCTCCGGCCGCGCCGTCGTCCGCATCGCCTGCAGGTCGGAGCCGCCGCCGGGCTCGGTCAGCGCCATCGCGGCGCGCAGCTCGCCGGTGGCCATGCGCGGCAGATAGCGCTCTTTCTGCTCCTCGGTGCCGAAGTCGCGGATCAGCGCGGAGACGACGGTGTGGCCGCCCATCGCCCCGGCCAGGCTCATCCAGCCGCGGGCCAGCTCCTCGGTGACCAGGGCGAAGCAGGGGGTGGAGACCTTGGTCTCCCCGTACGGCTCGGGGACGGCCAGCCCGAAGATCCCCAGCCGTTTCATCTGCTCGATGAGGTCCTCGGGGTAGGCGTCGGCGTGCTCCAGGTCGCGGGCGACCGGGCGGACCTCGCGGTCGACGAACTCCCGGACGGTCTCGACGATCGCGCGTTCCTCGGGGATCAGCTCGTAGTCGATCACGACAGTTCCACCTCCGCCTGCGCCCGGGCCAGCCCGGCGGCGTCGATCACGGCCAGCCTCCCGTCCGGGGAGCCGGTCACCAGCACCCCTTCCCCGGCGAACACCGGGCGGCGGAACCGGTAGGTCAGGGCCGTCACCCGCCGGTCGGGGGCGTGGCGGCGCGGCAGCTCCGCCATCAGGACGGCCAGCAGCGGGCCGTGCACCACCAGCGCGGGGAACCCCTCCACGTCCCGGGCGTACGGCAGGTCGTAGTGGATGCGGTGGGCGTTGGCGGTCAGCGCGCTGAACCGGAACAGCAGCGGCGGGTCGGCCACGAGCGGCAGCCGCCAGGGGGCCGGCGAGGAGGGGACCGGCCCGTCCTGCACCTGGTGCCGGGCGGGCGCCGCGCCCGCCCGGTACACCAGGTCCTGCTCGTCGGTGATCCGCGGCTCGCCGTCCTGGCGGATCTCGTGCCGGACGGTCACGAACACCAGTTCTCCCGACCTGCCCTGTTTGACGTTCACCCCGGCGAGGGTCGAGGTGCGCTCGGCCGGGCGGCCCACCCGCAGCGGGGCGTGCAGCCGCAGCCTGCCGCCGGCGAACATCCGGGTGCGGTCGGGGATCGGCGGCAGGAAGCGCCCGTGCGCCGGATGCCCGTCGGCCCCCAGCTCCGCCTGCGGCGTCCACTCCAGGAAGTACAGCCAGTGCCACAGCGGCGGCAGCGGCTCCCCGGCGGCGGGGGCGTCGCCGGGGCGGTCGAGCATCGCGGCCAGCGCCGCGGCCGGCCCGGGCGGCAGCTCGTCGGTCGTCGTCTGCGGCTCCGGGTGCCACCCGGCCACGTGCGCGGCGAGTCCCCCGGTCATTCCCGCTCCCCGATCACGCGGCGGGCGCGCAGGTCGGCCAGGGCGTCCTCGGGCAGCGACAGCACCTCGCCCAGCACCTCGTCGGTGTGCTGGCCCAGCAGGGGCGCCGGGCCGGGGGGCCGCTGGACGCCGTCGAACACCAGGGGCGAGCCGGGCGCCAGGTGGCGGCCGATGCCGGGCTGGTCCAGCTCGCCCATCAGCGGCTCGGCGCGCAGCGCGGCGCCGTCGTCGGCCGCCAGCTCGGCGAAGTCGCGGTAGCGGGACCACAGCACGGAGGTGCCCTCGAACGCCTTCGCGATCTGGTCGCAGGTGCGGGCGGCGAACCAGGGGGCGAGGACGCCGCACAGGGCCTCCCGGTAGGCGTAGCGGTCGGCGGCCTTGGTGAAGTCGGCGCCCAGGGCGCGTTCCAGCGCCTCGGCGACCTCGCCCAGGCCGGTGGCGGCGAGCAGGTCGCGCCAGTGCCGGGCGGTCAGCGTCACCACCAGGACGCGCCGTCCGTCGCCGGTGGCGAAGTCCCGTCCGAAGTCGCCGAAGAGGTCGTTGCCGATGCGCCGGCGGGGCTCGCCGAACTGGGCCTCGGCCAGGTAGCCGAGGTTGCCGGCGGTGGCCAGCGCCACGTCGCTGAGGGCGACCTCGAGGCGCCGGCCGGCGCCGGTGCGCAGCCGGTGCCGTTCGGCGGCCAGCAGCCCCACCGCCAGGTACAGCCCGCAGGCCACGTCCCAGGCGGGCAGCACGTGGTTGACCGGGCCGTCGTGGTCCTCTGGGCCGGTGACCAGCGGGAAGCCCAGGGCGGCGTTCACCGTGTAGTCCACGGCGTTGCCGCCGCCGCGCCGGCCGATGAGCTGCACGTGGATCAGGTCGGGCCGCCGCTCGCGCAGCTCCTCATAGGTCAGCCCGTCGCGGCGGGGCGCGTTGGTGAGGACGATGCCGCTCGCGGCGATCAGGTCGGCGACGAGCCCGCGTCCTTCAGCCGACCGCAGGTCCACGGTGACCGAGCGTTTGCCCTTGTTGAGCCCGGCCCAGTACAGGCTGCGCCCGGACGGGGCCAGCGGCCAGCGGTCGATGTCGGGACCGCCGCCGATCTGGTCGACCCGGATCACGTCCGCCCCGAGCTGCGCCAGCGTCATCCCGCCCAGCGGGGAGGCGACGAAGCTGGACAGCTCGATCACCCGCATCCCCTCCAGCGGAAGCCCGCTCGGCCCCTCCGGCGTGCTCGTCTCACCGACCGCTTCACCGGCCACTTCACCGGCCACTGGCGTCCCTCCCCAGGTCCGGAGCGGTTCCGAGGCGTGGGACCGCCTCGAAGAATTCTGGATTCTATAGAATATTCACACGTTTTCCAGGGCTCACCGGCGACTCGGCCGGTCCAGAATCGACGAAGCGTCGGTGAGAGGACGGACGGTGCCCGGCACAAGGCCAACAGACTCCGGCGGACCCCCTCCCCCGTCCGGCCCGACCGGGCCGAGGGCGGGCCGAGAGCAGGCCGCTCCGCGACCGCACGGCGCCCGGGCCGCCGCCGGGACGGTGGGGACGCGGCGCCGCCCCGCCGTGGACGGCCGGCAGCTCAGCGAGCAGGTCGCCGGGCACGTGCGCGAGGCCATCATGATCGGCGAGCTGCGCGCCCCCGCCTACATCCGCACCGAGCATCTGGCCGCCGAGCTGGGCGTCAGCGCCACCCCGGTGCGGGAGGCGCTGATGATCCTGCACAGCGAGGGCGCGGTGCGCTGGGAGCCCCGCCGCGGCTTCCGGGTGCTGCCGCTGACCGAACGCGACGTCGCCGACCTGTTCGACGTGCAGGCCCACCTCGCCGGCGAGCTGGCCGCCCGCGCCGCCGCCGCGCTGCGGGAGGAGGACCTCGACCGGCTGGAGGACCTCCAGGCCCGCCTGGAGCGGGCCGCCCGCGACGGCGACACCGAACTGGTCGACCGGCTCAACCACGAGATCCACCGGACGATCAACCGCTCCTCCGGCTCGCACCGGCTGACCGCGCTGCTGACGTCGACCGTCCACTATGTGCCGCTGCGGTTCTTCGGCACCGTCGAGGGCTGGACCGAGGCCTCGGCCCGCGACCACGCGCCCGTCCTGGCCGCCCTGCGCGCCCGCGACGCCGAGGCCGCCCGCGCCGCCATGTCCGCCCACATCCGCCACGTCGGCCGCCTGCTCATCGACCACCTGCGCGCCCGGGGCGTCCTGGAGGAGCCGCCGCGGTGACCACCGCGGCGGCTCGACGACCAACCCGTCGGCCCCATCGCCGGCTCCTTCAACCGCGTCCGGCACGGGTGGTTCCCACGGGTCCTCCCCCGCCCTTCCGCTCCCGTCCGAGGCACTCCGCCGCGCCGGCGGCGTCGACTACGGCTCGCTCCTGCTCCGCTCCGCCTCGAGGGACACCGGCACCGGGTGATCTCGGCGGCATTCAGTCCGGACGGCACCGCCCTCGCCACCGTGAGCCGGGACAAGGCCGTGAAGCTGTGGCAGACGGAAGCCTGAACTCGGCCCAGGGGTCCGGAGGCGACGAGACACCGGCGATTCCCCGCGGCAGGCCGGGGGGACCGGCCGGCGACGCCCCTGCCGCAGTCCCGGACGATCGGATCGGCGCCTCCGAACAAGCCGCCCACGGCCGCCGCCGCTCTCGTGCCGCCCGGGCCGGCCTCGGAGCGTCCCGCGGCGTGGAGGCCGCCCCTTCGTCCTTCGGGACGGGGTGACTTGCCCACCGATGGTGTCCGAAACGCGAAAGAAAACCACCCACGGTGCCGGTTCGTGTCGATAGTCTGATCATTCCGAGATCCCGGTGCAGGATCCCCGTGGAGCATGGGAGCAGACCTTGGACGCTGAGCGCACCGTCCCGACCGAGATCCCCACGGACAAGCCGACCTCGGCCCGGATGTACAACTGGGCTCTGGGCGGCAAGGACAACTTCGAGGTGGACCGGCAGTTCGCGCTGCAGAACATCCACTACAGCCCCGAGATCGTCGACGCCGCGCGGGAGAACCGGCTGTTTTTGTACCGGGTGGTGCGCTACCTGGCGGCCGAGGCCGGCATCCGCCAGTTCATCGACCTGGGCTGCGGCCTGCCCACCGAGAACAACGTCCACCAGGTCGCCCAGAAGTTCGCCCCCGACGCCCGGGTGCTGTACGTGGACATCGACCCGATCGTGCTGGCCCATGCCCGCGCCCTGCTGGCCGGCGACGGCTCCACCGTGGTCATCACCGCCGACATGCGGGATCCCGAGGCCGTCCTGGAGCACCCCGACACCAAGCGCCTGATCGACTTCGATGAGCCGCTGGCCGTGCTGTACCTGTCGGTGGGCCACCACATCAAGGACGAGGACGACCCCCACCGCGTCCTGTACACCTACATCGACCGGGCGGTCTCCGGCAGCTATCTGGCCTTCACCCAGGTGGTGAGCACCGATTCCCCCGAGCGGCGCGCCGAGCTGGACGCGATCGCCAACGCCGGCGGCGTGCCCTGGCAGACCCGCAGCCCCGAGGAGGTCGACGCTCTGCTGCTGGGGCACGGGCTGGAGCCGGTCGAGCCGGGCCTGGTCGACATCAACAACTGGCGTCCCGACCCCGACCAGCCGCCGCTGGCGCCCGTCCCCGAGGAGCTGAAGCCCTACGAGGGGGCCTCCAAGCTCCGCAAGGACCGCTTCGAGTACGGCGGCCTGCTCAGGAAGCCGTAATCCGAATCAAGAGCGGGCTCACCTTCACGGCCCGGGGACGCTCGGAGGAGACCGGCCCCTGCGCCCCCGCCCGGCACACCCGCCTCCGGCGAGCAGCGCGCTCCACTGCGCGCTCCGCAGGCCCGATAAGGGTCCTCGAAGGGCTGCACAGAGCTCTTCACCTGCTCGAGGATCGGTCGGCCGGGCCGGCGGTGTGGTGGCGGCAGGGGCTGCTCACCCAGGACGAGACAGGGCAGGTCGCGGTGGCGGTCTTGGACGCCTTGGCCCACGGCCACCGACAGGGGTGGCGCACGGTGTCATCAAGCCCGCCGACATCATGCTCCACCGCAGCGGCGAGCAGGTGCGGGTGAAGGTGATGGACTTCGGGATCGCCGCGCTGGTCTCGGAGAGCGCCGGCCGCCTCGCCGCCTCCGGAACGCAGCTCGGCGCCCCGGCCTACATGTCGCCCGAGCAGGCCGACGGCAGACCCGCCGACGCCCGCTTCGACCTGTACTCGCTCGGGTGCGTGCTGTATGAGATGCTCACCGGCCGCCCGCCGTTCACCGGGGACTCGCCCGCCGAGGTGCCCTCTCGGCACCTGCACGAGACCCCGCTCCCTCCCTCCCGGGTGAACCCGCAGGCGGCGTCTTTTGGGACGAGGTCGTGACGACCGCGCTGGCCAAGGACCCTCGGCGGCGTCCCCCGAGCGTGGCGGCGATGCGGCAGGCCATCGAAACCGGCCTGATCGCCCCTGCATCCGGCGCTCATGGACACGAGAGGCGACAACCAGCACCTGGAACATCCGCCCTCACCGGCACCGCGCTGCAGCGCCGCCTGACCCGCCGGCGGGTGCTGATGGGAGCGGGCGCCACCGGTCTCGCCCTCGTCCTCCCGCTCTCCTGCTATGCCCTTCCCGCGTCCGATGCCAGGCTCGGGACCACAACAGTCCACCCCACTCCTCTCGGCCCATCTTTCGTCACGCACACCGGAGCCGTCAGTGCGGTGGCGTTCAGCCCGGACGTCAGGATCTTGGCCTCCAGCAGTTGGGACGGCACCCTGCAATTGTGGGATACGGCCGCCCATGGACCGATCGGTCATCCCTTCACGCCGCCTCCCTCCGAAAGGTCGGATCACTCCGAAATCTTCATGGCGATGTCCTTCAGCCCGGACGGCGAGATCCTGGCCACCGGCAGCGCGGACAATACCGTGCGGTTGTGGGATGTGACCTCCCACAAGCAGAGCGGCACGCCCCTCGCCGAACTCATCGATGACGTCTGTATGCTGGCGTTCAGCCGAGACGGCAAAATCCTGGCCACTGCCGATAAGAGTGGCACGATACAGCTCTGGGAGATGGCCACCCGCAAGCCGATCGGCATACTCTTTGTCAGACATGACGCCAGCGTCATATCGGTGGCGTTCAGTCAGGACGGCGAGACCTTGGCCGCCGGCGACCGGCACGGAGCCGTACAATTGTGGCGACTGTGACGCGGCTCCGGTGACATCGCTCCGCCGGGCCGGGGCGGTCGCCTGCGCCCCGCTGCCCTTGTGACCTGCCGTGGCCCCAGGAACGCCGACGCCACGAGCCATTTTCGGCCTCGGCGGTGCTCCCTGCAGCGCATCACCGTGAGCCCTGGTCGTATCGGTGCCCCGTCTGAGATTCGAGCGGCTCCTGAAACGAAGTGCCGACCTGCGACGGCCGGGCTGCCGCTCCTACCGTGCCGACCGCATCACCGAGGCCGCCCCTTCCGCAAGACCCGAGCTTGACGAATAGGGACAATGAACATCCGAACCAAGTTTCTAGAGGCCCTGAATTCGGACTCCAAAGAGACGTTCCTGATAGCCCTGGGGCATCACCTTGGAATCTCTGCACGTGACACGTTCACCGGCGATCCCCTGAATGGGCAGCGAGAGGCTCGGGCCTGCAACGAGATGATGATCGCCATCTGGTCTCAGGTGTGGGCGGTGAACGACGAAAACGTCAGAGGCTATCCAGACTCCGACTTCCTCTCAATCCTGATCGAAAAAGCTGACGCAGGGGATGCGCGCCACCATCTTCGCAACGCAATCGAAATCGCCCTGTCCTTTGTGAGCGGCAGCGAAAGCCTGGCATAGACGCCGCCGAGCTGCGCAGACCCGACCGTGCCGATCATCGGCTGCCTGCGGCACGGTCGCTCCTGACCCTGGAGCGGTGAAGCTCCTGATCCGCCGAATGATGCTCAAGCACTGAGGGACTCGCAGTCTCATCCATCCGCCGGAACGGCCGGCACCATCTGGATCTTCGCAGCGGGCGCCATGCGGCCCGCCGGCCGCCTCTCAATCCGCCTTCCTACTCGACCACCGGCGCCGACATCTCCTCCGGCAGACCCCGCCGTTCCCATCCAGGCGATCAGCCGACGTGCGGAACGGTGCTGGTCAGGCCGTGGTCGATGCGGCGGCGCAACGCCGGATGGGTGTCGTATTCGGCAAGGTCTTCCGGAGCGACCCAGCGCACGGCGGCGGCCTCGTCGGTGACGGTGAGCCGCCCGCCGTTCGAGCGGGCGTGCAGGAGATGCTCACCGGCCGGCGGACCTCGGTGACCTTGCCGCCCTTGATGCACTCGATCACATGGTCGGGGGTGGTGAACACTCCGCCCAGGTCCGTGATCTCGATGCCGGTTTCCTCCCGGCACTCGCGGACGGCGCACCCGCGGATGGTCTCGTCCTTCTTCAGCCCGCCCGTGGGGATGGTCCACAGCCCGTTGTCGGCGCGCTGAAGCAACAGCACCCGCCCGGCCGCTCACGCACCAGCGCGCTCGCGGACGGTTCACGGGGTCGGTTCCGGAGCGTGCGGGTCCTTCCAGTGGTCGGCCCGACTCGTCTTCTTGCCCACGTACCCGTCGCCTGCCCACTTGCCCGTCGCCGTCCAACGGTCATGCGGACGTCAACGCCCGCAGCTCGCGAGCGGCGGGCAGCTGGCGGGCCGTGGGTGGCAATGCCTGCAGGATGTGCCCCACCAGTACCGCTCTGCCGGCAGTCGTGGCGTCCCGGTGATCTTCCAGGGTGGTGAGGGCACGTTGCAGGCCGGCGTCGATCTCCCGTTCCCGGATGAGCGCGATCGCGTCCATGAGCGCCAGGTTCGAGCGAGGACCGTGCGCTGCAGGCGGATAGAGGTCCAAGGCCCGTGCCACTGTCTCCCGGGAGCGGTTGTCTCCTACGAGGGTGTGCACGTAAGACTCGGCCCAGCGCATCTGGGTCTCCCGGAAGGCGAACACCGACTGCCCATCCTGACCGAGAAGTGCTTCGAACACGCGTTCAGTCTCAGCCAGAGAGCTGCGAGCCTGGGCGACGTCACCTCGAGCGACCGCAGCATAGGTACGTGCGGCATACGCGCGGGCCAGACCGGCGGACGGTGCTCCGCCCGCGATCGCGACGGCTTCGGACGTCAGGCTGTCAATGACACTCGCCGGACGGCCTATCCAGCACGCATCCTCGGCGGCCCGACCGCGTACCCACGCACGCAGGGCTGTGTCCCCGGAGGCGTCGGCCGCGCGCTTGGCGGTGGCCCAGGTGGTACGTGCGGCACGCACCTCACCCACATCGCCCAGATCGATCGCCAGGCACGCCGACAGACCGGCGCTCACCCGCAGCATCCGCCGCCGCTCGGACTCGGCCATCTTCCGTTTGAGCAGCTCACCGACGGACACGAGATCGGCGGTCAGGTCCTTGATCAGAGCACCGGCGGGACGAACCATGAGCAACTGGCCGTACTCATGAACGGTGCGGTCCCACTCGTCCACATCCAGGGGATTGCCCAATGCGTCTTCGACCCCGCCGAGGACTTCCTCGAGGACGCCGGGCGGGATCGCGGCCCCGGCTCCGAGCGCGGCCAGCAGGTGCAAAGCGGCACGCCGTCTCATGTCGTCCCCCGCATCCTCGGGATCGACGCCGTCCTTCACGGTACTCGGCAACATCCCGCCATTGAACAGCTCATCTTCGGAAACGCCGAATACCTCGGCATAGGCAGCCCGATATCGCGGACCGGACACATTTTCCTTACCTGACTCCCACTGCTTGACATAGGCCTCGAACGCACAGGTCCGAGCGTCAGCTAGCGTGATCGGCTGGCCAGTACTTAGCTCTAGCCGCACAGACCGAAGAGATGCTGCCCATCCAGCAGCGACCACTCTCAGATCCTCGGCCCTACAAATCATGACTCCTGAGCGCCGTGCAACAAGCAAAAGTTTTGCTGTTTCACGATTGAGCTACCTGACTGTTAGCCAGCCTGCGACCTACACGATCAAATCTTGAACGGCTCGCATGCAAACACAAGCGACACTCTGACCACTCTTTCAATTAAGAGACACCGTCTCACCTCCGCTAGGACAGCTGAGCCGCCAGATCTAGACGACCTTCCCGCTCAGCAAGTCAGCTATTACCAGAACCGACAGTCAAATATACCAATACTGGCTTGACCGTATTCTGAGATGGTTGACTGTCGGCAACAGTGCGTCGTAAATCCCAATGGGGGTCTGGGACTTGTGGAGGTGCGGATGTCGACAGGTACGTCGGGAGGGCTACTGGACAATCATGATCAGCATGCGCAGTCAGTGTTCAAACATGAAATCTTGCGACAGTACATCAAGCGATTCATATCGATGCTCGGCAAGACGTCAAAGGGAAATCAGGTGGCCATCCTCGATGGTTTTGCCGGACGTGGTCGCTATCCGGACGGCCGAGAAGGGTCAGCGGAATTCATCCTGAAGGCAGCGTTCGATCTGGCTGCAACGCGGCGAGTTACCTCATTCTTTGTAGAGAAAAACCCTGAGCACTTCCGATCCCTTCAAAGGGTAGTAAGGGAGTACACTGCGCGAGGATTGGATGCCCATGCCCTGCACGGCTCAGTCCAAGATCACCTGAATATGGTGGTCAGAGCCGCTGATCAGATTCCGCTATTTCTATTCTTGGATCCATGTGGCGCAGTTCTACCCTTCGAACAGCTGGTAGCCGTACTTAGCGGACCTCGCAGGCATGAACGACCGCAGACCGAGCTACTGCTGAATTTCAGCGCCGATCTGTCGCGCCGTGTCGCTGGAGCCTTGGAGAAAGGCCACACGGGACAAAGGGTGATGGACCAGACCTGCGGTGGCACCTGGTGGCGGGACCTAGCAATCGAGGTGAGACGCTCCTCAACCACTCAGAGCTTCCAAGAGGTCGCCGATGCCATCGTCACTGAGTATGCCCGTCGGCTGGCAGAAGCAACGGGTATGTACAGCGCCTTGGCGCCTGTACGTAAGCGTTTGCACCATCAGCCGATTTACCACATGGTCTTCTTCACTCGCAGCCCTTACGGACTTTGGGTTTTCGGAGATGCAATCGGAAAGGCGAAGGTGAAGTGGCTACAACATCTGGGGCGCCTGGAAGACGATCCCGTGACTGACAACGTCTTGTTTCCACTGGAAGAAGCTTTTAAGTCGATCATTAGGAACCAGGAACGCCAAGCACAGAAGATCGTCACAGAGAACATAAAGCGCCTACTTCAAGAACTCGGCTCGTTCAAAGTTGTAACGAAGACCGCCGAGATCTTCGGTGACGCCTACGGCACAGCGACTGAGTCGACTGTTTATCGCGTCCTGCGAGAACTTAAGAAGAACAACGAGCTTGCCGTAATAAAGGATGCCCCTCGACTCCGGGAGCAAGTAATCGGGCTCCCTTATTAGCTAGCGGACCTCGATCACTTCCGGCATCTGGCTCCAGAGCTTGCCTTCTAGCTCTCGGCCGCCTTCCTTAGGAGTACGCCCACCCCACTGCTTGAAGAAGAACGGCACGCCAGAGCGTACACATTTGTCTCGGATATCGAGAACCCACTGAGGGTCTAGTGGGCGATGGCCTGGACCAGATTCACCTCCGGCTATGACCCATCCTATTCCTGTCAAATCAAGGTCGCCCAACGGACCTAGCAGTGGCTCACATGAGAGGAATCGAACACGAGCGGGAACTTCCCGCAGATCATCGACACGGAACAATGCTTGGGCATTCTCTACTGAAACTCCCATCCATAGGTTCTCCGGCCAAGTGAGTCGATCAGCAATCTTCCGCAACCGCGTGGACCGCTTGGTGAGTATCTGGTAGGTGTGTTGTGGAGTGTCGGCAATGACTTCAAATACCTGGCGGATGAAGTCTAGCGGCACGCGAGCATGGAACAGGTCACTCATCGAGTTGACGAACACCAGCCGAGGCGTGCGCCAACTGTAAGGCTGACCCAAAACATCGGCATGAATAGTCAGCCCAAAACCCGGCCCCGACGTCCTGGGATCACCATCATTTTTGTACTTATCCGACCCCATTGCCTTAAGGCGTTTAGCCAGCGTCAAGGCATAGCAGTTGTCACATCCTGCCGAGATGCGGTCGCAGCCGGTTGTGGGGTTCCAGGTCACTTCAGTCCACTCGATGGTTGTACGCTTCACCACTATTTGCTGCCTCCCGGAGACCGCACCTTTGATGTCGACCGACCGCCCTCTTGCACCTCCGGCGCACGGTACTGAACGAGTACAACTTATCATCCACGAGCGACAGATGAAAGAGGATCGGCATCACAGTCTAATTTGTACAATCTCAAGCTCCACCGTTACAGGCATCCCAGGTCGGAATATTTGGCAGTCACTAATTTAACCAAAGACACCCGCTACGGATACTAGACCCTATAGGAAGACCCATGCTCAACCCAGTCCCATCACTATCAACACTGAATCCTGAACGCCACCAAAGGGCCGCTTATTTATTCCTCTATAGATGAGTCTTCCTCGATCCGAGGAGGGGATCGCAATGGCCCCTGCGGTTCGGAATAGCTCACCCACCTAGACCTGCCTCTCCACGAAAAAAGGGCTCTTTTCACTCAGATCGAGACACCTATCGTTGCTGGGCTATGCTGGAGTGACTCGGTACAAAGCCTCCTACGGCTAAAACGATTCATCTGGAGATGCCAACGCACGCAGCTCACGAGCGGCGGGCATCTGGCGGGCCTGTTCTGGCAATGTCCGTAGGATCTGCCCTACCAGGACCTTCCTGGCGGCGGTCGCGGCGTCCGGGTGCTTCTCCACAACGGTGAGGGCCTGCTGTAGTCCCGCTTCCACTTCCCGCGCCCGAATCAGGGCAGCCGCGTCCATGAGTGTCAGGTTCGAGCGAGCGCTCTGCGCCTCGGCTGGATACAGGGAAAGGGCGCGCGCCACCGTCTCCCGTGCTCGACCGTCGCCGACCAGGACCTGGCGTAGGACTTTGACCAGCGCAAATGGGTCTCCTGGAAGGCGAAGACCGTTCGTTCCCCACCAGCGCCAGGAAACCGCTCGAAAATCCGCTCGACCTCCGCAAGGCAGGCGCGGACTCCAACAACGTCGCCCTGGACGGCCGCGGCATAGGCGCGTACAGCGTGAGCGCGGGCCAACCCCGCCGACGGCGCCCCGCTTGCGATGACGATGCCCTCGTCGGCCAAAACGGTGATGGCGCTCGCCGGGCGTCCGGTCCAGCTGCCTCTTGGGCCACCCGGCCGCGCACCCACACGCGCAGGGCGGCGTCCCCGGAGACGTCGGCGGCATGCTTGGCGGTGGCCCAGGTGGTACGCACGGCACGGATGTCACCGGCGCCTCCAGGTCGATCGCCAAGCACGCCGACAGTCTGGCGCTCACCCGCAGCATCCGCCGCCGCTCGGACTCGGCCATCTTCCGTTTGAGCAGCTCACCGACGGCGAGCAGGTCCGCGGCCAGGTCCTTGGTCAAAGCACCGGCGGGGCGAACTGTGAGCAGCTGCCCGTACTCGTGGACCGTGCGTTCCCACTCGTCCAGATCGAGCAGGTCACCCAGCGTGTTCTTGCCCCCGGCGAAGATCCCTTCACGGGCTGCAGACGAGATCGCAGTCCCAGCCCCAAATACGGTCAGTAGCTGTGACAGCGCACGACGCTCCATGCCGCTACCCTCATCCGGGGGCACTGACCCAACAGTACGCTATGTATCAGGACAGCGACAGATCGTTCCGAAGGTGTCGGGAAGCCCGTTTCAGGTGAGCACCTGGAAGCGGGTCTACTCCTGTTCCCGGCCAAGGACCCGTAGCCGGACGCGATCCGCTGGATACATCTCGGTCCGCTCATCCTGCTCAACCACCAGCACCGGCACCCCCTCCGGCAGATCCCACCGCTCCCGTTCGTCGACGGTCGGCATCCTCGACGTCACCACAGCAGTCGAGCGGATCACCACTTCACGCTTCTCGGGCACGTTCCGAACGTAGGAGCCACGAGCGTGCTCGGTGATGATCAGACCTTCACCACGCAGCATCGCCATCGCCCGGCGCACCGTCTCGCGAGCCACGCCGTACTGCTGGATGAGCTGGGCCTCGGACGGGATGGCCTGCCCAGGCTCCAGCTCCCCGGAGAGGATGGCCTCGCGGATCGCCGCGGCGACCTTGACGTAGGCGGGTGTGTAGTCGGCCACGGTCGCGACGCTACGTACCCACGTCCGGACGCAATTATATTGCTACGTCTAGACGTATCGACGTCATGGCTCTACGGTGGGAGCCGACAGGTGTCCGCAGCCGAAAACAAAAAGCGGCCCCGGCCGACGGTGCAGCGTCGGGCCCCGGTGCCTCGCCAGGAAGCGAGGTTTCCTGACTTGCGCACCAGCCTAACGACCCCACCGCCGTGGCCTCTGCCCGTTCGGCACACCGATCCCGCGTCCGAGCGGCGACGGGAACGCGAAGAGGCCGCACTCCGCGCCCTGTACCCGGACGCCGCACCCTGGTACGGCGTCCACTCCGGCCGGTGGCTGGCCGCTCCCTCGGGCGCGTCCGGCCTGTTCCAGGCGCCCACCGCGGCGGCGCTGTCGGAGATGCTGGCCGACCACTACCGGCGCATGATCCCCCATGCTCCCCGCCCGGCCGGGACGGAGCAGCCCTGTCGGCCGGGCGGGGCCTTTGGCGCGGTGGCACGGCGGACCGCTGTGCAACCCCCGATGCCGCGTGCCACCGCGCCCTCCACACCGCCCGCCACGCCGCCCCGTCTCCACGGCTCGACGGAACCGGCGGTCCTCCGCCTCACGGCGCCCCGCGAGCCCGCGCCCTCCCGCCCGACGGCCCGGCCCGAGGCGACGCGGCGGCCGACGCCCGCCCGTTCCGCGTCGTCGGCCTCCCGGCCGCCCGGCAGGCGGGACGCCCGGCGCCCGGCGCCCCAGGGCGGCTGGTTCCGGCGCGGGCTGGCCCGGCTGGGGCTCGTGGCGGTGACGTCATGACCCGTGAGGAGGCGCTGCGGGAGATCCTGCGTCGCGCCCACCGCGAGCACGGCACCTGCGTCCTGACGCTGCGGCGCATCGAACGGGAGATCACCGATCTGCGCCGGCGCCTCGACGAGCACGCCGACGAGCGCATCGCCGGGCACGGCGCCGGCGACCGCGCGCGCCCGGGTTACCTGGCCGGCGTCGCGGCCGTGGTCGAGCTGATCGAGAACGCCCTCTTCGACGTGTTCAACGTGCCCGTGGACGCCCCTCCGCACGCCCCCGCCCCGCCGTGGGGCCGCCCGCCTCGGCACGCCGGGCCGGAGGGGACGCCCCGCCCCGGCGTGCACACGCCCTGACGTCCCGGGGCGCGGACGCCCTGACGCCCGGGACCGTGACGCCCGGGCGGGCGCCGCCCGTCGCGGCCGTGCCCCGCCGTCCCGCTCCTCGACGGCTCCTCAGCAGGCGTCCTCGGCGGCTCCTCCGAGGGCGCGAACGGCGGCCCCGGCGCATCCGCCGGGGCCGGCCCGAGGGGGTGAGCCGGATGCGGCGATTCCGGCGGGACGATTTTGTCGGTCCGCGTCCCTAGGGTCGGCCGCATGGCGAACCGCTCCTATCTGTACTCCGCAGACTCCCTGCCGACGGAGAAGGACAACCCCCAGTCGATCCGGTGCATCTCCGAGCACAACTGGGACATCCCGCTGGCTCACGAGCTGCTGGTGGGGTACGGGACGACCGTCGTCCCCTCGATGATCTGGAACGGCCCGCTCTGCGTGGCCGGCGACTACCGCCCCGGCGCGGATCTGCTCACCGGCCTGTTGCGCGTGGTGGGCGAGGGCGAGGTCCCCGACCGTCCGGCGTTCGAGGAGATGGTGACCCGCACCGTCGAGCACCTGGAGAAGCAGAAGGCCCGCTACTTCCTGCTGGAGCCCGGCGAGATCTTCGCGCTTCACGAGGACGATCCCGCCCAGGGGGTCGCCCGCCTCCCCGGCGACATCGAGCTCTCGGTGAAGCGGGCGGAGGCGGCGTTGAACGGCGGCGAGCAGGAGTGGGTGGAGTCGCTGCGGCGGAAGTGGCCCGACCACTTCGGCTCGTTCTACGCCGACTACCTGTACTACTCCTTCCCCCAGGACTGAGCCCCGCGGCGCGGGAGCGCCGCAGGGCTCACTCGCGGGCGCTGGCCAGCGCGACCGGCGCCGGCCGGGTCGCCCACCAGGCGGTCAGCACGGTCGTCGCCCCGCCGACCAGGAACGCTCCGAGAGCCAGCAGGAGCAGCAGGGTCCAGGGGACGGCGATGACCTGCAGGCCGCTGAGGGCGGCGGCGGCCACCAGCCCGCCGAGCAGCAGCCCGATGGCGACGACCGCGCACGACTCCACCAGGGCCGCCCGGATCACCTGGCCGCGGCTCAGGCCGGTCAGCCGGGCCACGGCGAACTCGACGCGGCGTTCGGCGCCGGCCATCACCAGGGCGTTGACCACGGCGATCGCGGCGTACAGGCCGGACATCCCCAGCAGCACCAGCATGATGTCCCGGTTGCCGCGGGTCTGGGCGGCCACCCGGGCGTCGGCCCATTCGGAGACGGTGCGCACCGTGCCCAGGCCCGCGGCGCGGATGCGGTCGGCCACCTCCCGCACGGACGCGCCCGGGGCCACCTGGACGATCGTCTCGGCCGGGGAACGGGCGGCCAGCTCGTCGGGGATCAGCTCGCGCGGCACCAGGAAGGTGTCGGCGCCGTTCTCCAGCACCGCCGGCATCACCGCGACGATCCGCAGCCGCACCCGCCGGTCGCCGATGCGGGCGACCACCGGGGGCTTGCGGCGGATCGGCTCATCGGACAGTCCGGGGCCGATGGCGATCGTGGCGCCGCGCAGCCGGTCCAGGGAGCCGGAGGCCGGGCGCAGCCGCTGGGTCCGCCGGTAGGCGTCGGGGTCGATCGCGACGATCCCCGAATAGTAGGTGTGCCGCCAGGTCCGGCCCTCCTCGCGGTGCTCGGCGCGTATGGAGATCTCCACCGACAGCCTGGTGGAGGCGACCGCCACGCCGGGGATCTCCGACAGCCGGGCGGCCTGGGCGCCCGTGGACTCCACCACCAGGTCACCGGCCGTCAGCCGCCGGACCTCCACGCCGGTGGCCTCGGCCAGCGAGTCCAGCGTGCCGGAGAAGCCGGCGGTCAGGGCGACCAGCACGATCAGCGGCGCCGCCATGGAGGCGCTGCGCCGGGTCCCCTCCCGCAGGTTCGCCTCGGCCAGCTCGCCCAGCACGCCGACCCTGCGCAGCGCCAGCCCCAGCACCCAGCCGGCGGGCGGCACCAGCAGCGGGCTGAGCATGCTGAACGCCACCGCCCCCAGCATCGAGACCGCCATGGCGATCAGCAGGGCGCCCAGGAAGTCCGCCGACTGCCCCGCCACCACCAACGGCACCGCCAGGGCCAGGAACGAGATCCCCACCAGCCAGCGTCCCGCCGTCATCACCCGCGCGGCGGGCCCGATGTCGCGCACCGCGTCCAGCGGACGCAGCCGGGCCGCTCGCAGCGAGGCGGCCAGCACCCCGCAGACCGACACGCCGAGCCCGACCGCCGCCGACACCGGCAGCACCTTGACCGACCAGCCGACGGTGAAGCTCTCGGGCAGGAAGTCCAGCCGCACCAGCAGCCAGGCCTGCGCCCACATCGCCGGCAGCCCCAGCAGCACGCCCAGCACCGTGCCGGCCAGCCCCAGCAGCAGCGCCTCCGTCAGCAGCAGGCGGATCAGCTGCAGGCGGCTGCCGCCGACCAGCCGCAGCAGCGCCAGGTCCCGGCGCCGCTGCGCCACGGTGAAGGCGAACGTGGAGCCGACGATGAAGACGGCCAGGAACGCCGCCAGCAGCACCGTCATCCCCAGCAGCGTCGCCGCCCCGACGTACCCTTCGCTGATCTGCTCGGCCTCCCGTCCGGACGCCCCGGGCGGGATCTGCGGCTCCCCGGTGGCGACCAGCGTCAGCAGGGACGACTGGACGAGCGCCACCCCCAGCGTCACCGCCGCGAGCGCCCCGGCGAACAGCCACCGGCGGTCCCGCAGCGTCCCCCACGACAGGCTCAGCACGGCTCGCCCTCCAGCAGGGCGAGCCGGTCGGCCACCTGGCGGGCCGACGGGCGGATCAGCCGGTCGACGATCCGGCCGTCCCGCAGGAACACCACCGCGTCGGCGCGGGCCGCCGCCAGCGGGTCGTGGGTGACCATGACGATGGTCTGGCCGGTCTCGTCCACCATGGCGCGCAGCAGGTCGAGCACCGTGCGGGCCGAGGCGGAGTCCAGCGCCCCGGTCGGCTCGTCGGCGAACAGCACCGCCGGGCGGGTGACCATGGCGCGGGCGATCGCCACCCGCTGCTGCTGGCCGCCGGACAGCTCCCGGGGGCGGTGCCGCAGCCGGTCCTCCAGGCCCACCCGGGCGAGCACGGCCCGCACCTCCCGCTTGGGCACCCGGACGCCGGCCAGCTTGAGCGGCAGCGCCACGTTCTGCTCGGCGGTCAGCGAGCCGATCAGGTTGAAGTTCTGGAAGACGAAGCCGACGGTGCGGCGGCGCAGCGCGGTCAGCGCGCCGTCCGCGGCGTGGGTGATGTCCCGTCCGGCCAAGTGGACCCGTCCCGCCGTCACCCTGTCCAGCCCCGCCGCGCAGTGCAGCAGCGTGGACTTGCCCGAGCCGGACGGCCCCATGACGGCGGTCCACGAGCCCTGCGGGCACTCCAGGGACACCTCGTTCAGCGCCCGCACCCGGGCGCCGCCCGTCCCGTACTCCTTGATCACCCCGTACAGCGCCACCGCGCCCATCACGACCTCCCCCCGGTGATGCGTGCCCCCGCGCCGCGGGCGGAGCCGGGCCGAGGCCGCCCGGCGCCGGCGGCGGGCGCGGTCGAAGCGGTGCCGTTGGTCATGTCTGGAATTGCACCGGCGGGGAGGGGCGGCGCACATCATGCCGGTCCACCGATTCCGAGGTATGGCCAGCCCTACCGCGCGGACGGGCGGGCCGGACTACCGTGCCGGTGTGGCGGGCGAGGAGCCGAGGACGGCATGGGAGGCGGTCGGGTGGCGGCTGCTGCTCGGCCCGTGGCCGTGGCGTTCGGCGGCCTTCCTGGCGAGCGGCGTGCCGGTGGCCCTGCTGGCGGCGGTGCCGCTGGCGGTGCTGGCCTCCCCGTGGGCGCTGGCCGTGGGCCGGCCGCTCACCGTGGCGGGGCCGCTGGTCGTCTGCGGGGGCGCGGCGCTGGCGGCGTTCGGGCCGCTGGTGGCGATGCCGCTGGCCGAGCTGGAGCGGCGGCGGCTGCACCTGGTCGACGTCCGTCCCGTGCGGTCGGCGCACGCCGCTCCGCCGGCACCGGGGCTCGCGGCGTGGCTGCGCACCCGCTACGCCGAGGCGGCCACCTGGCGGGAGTTCGGATACGCCTGCCTGCTGGCCGTCTCGGTGCCGCCGGTGTACGGCGCGGTCGGGCTGGCGCTGCTGCTGGTGGTCTCGTTGCTGGCCGGGCCGCTGCTGGTGCTGGGGGTCGGGGGTCCGGTCGCCGTCGGCGTCGCCACGGTCGACACGGTGCGGGAGGCGCTGCCGTACGCGCTGGCGGGGCTGGCGGCGGTGCCCCTCATGGGGTATCTGCTGGTGCTGCTGGCCGCGGCGCACGGCGCGCTGGCGCGGCGGCTGCTGGAGGGGCGGCCCGACCAGCGGCTGCGGGCCGAGCTGATGGAGGTGTCCCGGTCGCGGGCCCGGCTGGTGGACGCCTTCGAGGCCGAGCGCCGCCGGATCGAACGCGACCTGCACGACGGCGCCCAGCAGCGGCTGCTGGGGCTGACCCTGCAGCTCGGCATGGCGCTGCTGGACCTGCCGCCGGACTCGCCGGCCGCCGAGCGGGTGCAGGACGCCCACCGGCAGGCCCAGGAGCTGATGCGGGAGCTGCGGGAGCTGATCCGCGGCATCCATCCCCGGGTGCTGACCGACCGGGGGCTGGCGGCGGCGCTGGAGGAGCTGGCCGACCGGGCCGCGCTGCCGGTGACCGTGCACGCCGAGCTGCCCGGCAGGCCGCCCCCGCCGGTGGAGAGCACCGCCTACTTCGTGGTGTCGGAGGCGCTCACCAACGCCGCCCGGCACGGGGCGCGGAGCAGGCCTTCGTGACCGTCTCCTGGCGGGACGGTCTGCTGACCGTCGAGGTCGCCGACGACGGCGCCGGCGGGGCCGACCCGGACGCCGGGACCGGCCTGATCGGACTGGCGGACCGGGTGGCGGCGGTCGGCGGCAGAATGCTGTTGTCGAGCCCGGTGGGCGGGCCGACCGTGGTGCGTGTGGAGCTGCCATGCGACCTGAGCGGGTAGTGCTCGCCGAGGACGGCGTGCTGCTGCGCGAGGGGCTCGCCGGTCTGCTGGAGCGGTTCGGTTTCGAGGTGGTCGCCGCCGTGGGCGACGCCCCGGCCCTGCTCGACGCCGTCGCCGAGCACTCGCCCGACCTGGTGATCACCGACATCCGGATGCCGCCGGGGCACACCGACGAGGGTCTGCGGGCCGCCGTCGAGCTCCGCCGCGCCGACCCGTCCCTGGCCGTCGTGGCGCTCAGCCAGTACGTGGAGCTGAGCTACGCGGCCGATCTGCTGGATTCGGGGGACGGCCGGCGGGTGGGCTACCTGCTCAAGGACCGGGTCACCGACGTGGCCGAGTTCGCCGCCGCGCTGCGGCGCATCCTGGCGGGCGGCACGGTGGTGGACCCGGAGGTGATCCGCCGGCTGCTGCGCCGCCGCCGCGACCCGCTGCAGGCCCTGACCCCCCGGGAACTGGAGGTGCTGGCCCTGATCGCAGAAGGGCATTCCAACGGCGCCATCGCCCGCCGCCTGGTCGTCTCCGAGGCGACCGTGGGCAAGCACATCGGCTCCATCTTCACCAAGCTCGACCTGCCGCCGGCCGAGGACACCCACCGCCGGGTCCTGGCCGTGTTGGCCTACCTGCGCAGCCGCCCCTCCCGGTGACCGCCGGCGACCGCCGGTGACCTCGGCGGAGGCCCGGAAGTAGGCTCGACGACATGACGACATCGGCACCGGGTCCAGGCGCCGCGCAGGAGCCGGTCCTGCACGAGCTGGGCGAGGGGATCTTCGGCTGGGTGCAGCCGGACGGCACATGGTGGGTCAACAACGCCGGGGCGGTGTCGGTCCCGGAGGGGACCCTGATCGTCGACACCTGCGCCACCGAGGCCCGCACCCGCCGGTTCCTGGAGGCGGTGCGGGCGGCCACCGGGGACGTCCCGCTGCGGTACGCGGTCAACACGCACCTGCACGGCGACCACACCCACGGCAACTCGCTGCTGCCCGCCTCCACCGTGCTGATCGGGCATGAGGAGACCCGCAAGGGCATCCTGGAGGACTTCATCATCGACGGGTGCCCGCCGCTGTGGGAGCCGCTGCCGGACTGGGGCGCGGTCACCCGCCGCCCGCCGGAGGTGACGCTGACCTCCGAGCTGGCGGTGACCCTGGGCGGGCGCCGGATCGAGCTGCGCCACCCCGGCTACACCGCGCACACCCCCGGGGACGTGGCGGTGTGGCTGCCGGAGGAACGGGTGCTGTTCACCGGGGACCTGCTGTTCAACGGGCTGACCCCGCTGCTGGGGATGGGCTCGGTCACCGGGGCGCTGCGGGCGCTGGACTGGATCGACTCCTTCGAGCCCGCCCAGGTCGTCCCCGGGCACGGGCCGATCTGCGACGCCGCCGCGCTGCCGGAGGTGCTGGACGCCCACGAGCGCTACTACCGGTTCGTGCTGGCGGTGGCCACCGAGGGCATGGAGGCGGGCCTGTCGCCGCTGGAGGCCGCCCGGCGCGCCGACCTGGGGGAGTTCGCGTCCTGGGCGGACGCCGAACGCCTGGTGTTCAACGTCCACCGCGCCTACGCCGACACCACCGGTGAGCCGTTCGACCTGGCGCAGGCCGCCCTGGACGCGGTGACCTTCAACGGCGGCCCCATGTCCACGTCGGTCTGAGGATCCCGCCGGGAGGCGTTCTGCGGCATCCGGCCGAAGACCCGGGCGCCGGCGGCCTGCGACCCTGCTCCGGGCGGCGCGGGCCGTGGCGCGGATGCGGCGGCTCCGGCCGGGTGATCGCCGCCGCCGCGGGGCCTGGCGAAGCGGCCGCCCGGGCCGGGCCGCCGAGGACAATTCCGATCATGGAGACTTCCCGGCTCACTCTGTGCGCCGTCACGCTGACCGCGACGCTCGCCCTCACCGCCTGCGGCGGGAGCGGCGGCTCATCCCCCGGCCTGAGGCTCATGAGTCCCCTCCAGCACTGCATGGCCGAGAACGGTGTCCAGGTCCCTGAGAACGTCCGGCCGGCCGACCTGGAGAACAGCGACGACCCGAAGATCGTCAGGGCTCTGCGCAGGTGCCGGGACCTGCTCCCCCGGGACACGGCCGAGCCCACGGCGTTCCCCTCCTGATCGCGCCCCGACCGCGCGGTCCCACGGCCCGCGCCCGCCGAGCGGCCCGCCTCCACCGGCGGGCGCGGGCCGTGTCCCGCCCGTTGCGCCGTGCCCCGCTGCGTTCCGCCGTGGCCCGCTGCGTTCCGCCGTGCCGGGCGGCGTCAGGACGCGAGAACGGCGAGCCGCCCCTCCCCCAGGAGAGCCCTCATCCGCTCGGCGGGCGCCCCTTTTCCGAAGACCCACGAGGACCCTTTCCGGGACCGGTGCGGGGCGGCGGGCCCGGAAAGCGGACGAGGAGGCGCGGGAAAGGGGGCGATTGTTCACCTCGAGTCCGCCGGCCGGTCATGGCCGCGCTCTACGTTGCCGGTGACTGCGCAACCTGCCGGTTTCTCCCCCCTTTTCACCGGTAAATCAAGCGACGAGGTGCTCATGACCGCCGAAGACGTCCGTCCGACCACAGACCCTGACGACGTCAGTTCCAACCCGTCGGGCAATGCGACGCTGCGCGAGGTCGCCCAGGCCCGGCTGTCGCGGCGATCGGTGATCCGCGGCGGCACCGTGGTCGCCGCCGCGGGCTTCATCGGCGCGGCCGCCGGCACCGGCACCGCCGCGGCCGCCGCCGCCGAGCCCGGCGAAGGGAAGAACAAAGGGAACAAGCCCGGCAAGCCCAAGGGGCTGCTGGGCTTCCGGCCCGTCCCGCCGAGCACCGACGACGAGATCAAGGTGCCCCCCGGTTACACCGCCCAGGTGCTGATCCCCTGGGGCACCCCGCTGAGCTCCCGCGGCCCCGCGTGGCGCAAGGACGCCTCCGACAGCGCCGCCGACCAGGCCCGGCAGATCGGCATGCACCACGACGGGATGGCCTTCTTCCCGCTGGGCGCCGGGCCGCTGGGCAGCCGCCGGGGACTGCTCGTGCTCAACCACGAGTACGTCGACCAGGCGCTGCTGTTCCCCGACGGGGACGCCGAGATGACCAAGGCCAAGGTCGACAAGGCCCTGGCCGCGCACGGCGTCAGCGTGGTGGAGATCGTCCAGGACAAGGGCCGCTGGAGGCAGGTCGACTCCCGCTACAACCGCCGCATCACCGGCTCCACCCCGGTGACCTTCTCCGGGCCGGTCGGGCCGAGGCACCCGGCGCTCAAGGCCCGGAACGCCCCCATGGGCACCCTCAACAACTGCTCCAACGGGCAGACCCCCTGGGGCACCTACCTGGCCTGCGAGGAGAACTGGAACAGCTACTTCGGCACCACCGACCCCTCCTGGAAGCCGACCCCCCGGCAGGCCCGCTACGGCGTCTCGGCCGACGGCTCCTACCGCTGGCACGAGGCCGACCCGCGCTTCGACGTGGCGGTCAACCCCAACGAGCTCAACCGGTTCGGCTGGGTGGTGGAGATCGACCCGTTCGACCCGAGGTCCACCCCCGTCAAGCGCACCGCGCTGGGCCGCATCAAGCACGAGGGCGCCACCGTCACCGAGTCGCGCGGGCGGGTCGTCGTCTACACCGGGGACGACCAGGACGGCGAGTACGTCTACAAGTTCGTCGGCAGCGCCCCCTGGCGGCTGCTGCGCGCCCTGCGCAAGAGCCCGCTGGACCACGGGACGCTGTACGTGGCCAAGTTCAACGACGACGGCACCGGGCGGTGGCTGCCGCTCAAGCACGGCACCGGCCCGCTGACCAAGGCGGGCGGGTGGGCCGACCAGGCGGACGTGCTGCTGCGCACCCGGGAGGCCGCCGACGCCGTGGGCGCCACCAAGCTGGACCGTCCCGAGTGGGTGGCCGTCCACCCCCGCACCAAGGACGTCTACCTCACCTTGACCAACGGGTCCGGCTGGGAGGGCGGGGTCAACCCCCGCAAGCCCAACCCCTACGGCCACATCGTGCGCTGGCGGGAGCGGGGCGGCGACAACACCGCGCTGACCTTCGAGTGGGACATCTTCCTGCTGGCCGGCGACCCCGCCTACGACCCGCAGGTCGAGCTGGATCCCGAGGACGCGTTCGGCTCGCCGGACGGTCTGGGTTTCGACCGCGACGGCCGGCTGTGGATCCAGACCGACGTGTCCAACTCCACCCAGAACCGCCCCGACCGGGGGCACGACAACATCGGCAACAACCAGATGCTGGCCGCCGACCCGGCGACCGGGGAGGTCCGCCGCTTCCTGGTGGGTCCCCGCGGGTGCGAGGTGACCGGCTTCGCCATGACCCCGGATCGACGGACGATGTTCGTCAACATCCAGCACCCCGGCGAGGCCACCGCGTTCTGGGGCGCCGAACCCACTCCCGAGAACCCCAACGCGGTCAGCTCCTGGCCCGATCACGATCCGGCCGGCCGTCCCCGTTCGGCCACCGTCGTCATCCGCAAGGAGGACGGCGGCGTGATCGGCACCTGACCCTTCCCCCTCCGCCCACCGCGGCCGGTCCCGCACCGGGATCGGCCGCGCTCTCGTTCCGGGGGCCCTCGGTGATCTCCGGAGGCCCGGCGGCGGTCCCCGGCGGGGCCGTCCGCGGCTCACGCGACGCCCGCCCACGGCTCGCGCGGGGCTCACTCGCCGCCGATCGTCCGGCCCGGCACCGTCGGACCCGGACGCCTCGAGGCCCCCGAGGGACGCCTCCCCGATCGTCCGTCACGGCGCCCGGCCGACCGGGCGGTTCCTCCCGCTCCACGTCCTTGGCCGGAAGATAACCGCCGTCGATTCCCATGATCGGTTTCTCGGCCGGCGCCCGTGACAAGACCACGGGCATAGGGCGCCGTTTTCGTTCTCACACTGATCAGGGTCTAGGGAACGCGCAGGTCGGGTGGTACGTTGCGGGTATTACAGGCGTAATCGAAAGGAGCTGAGCGTCCGCGATGTCGGACCCTTCCAGTCATAGACCCAACACCCTTGCGGGTGGGTCGTGCTGAGCATCGCGCTGGGCGTCGTCGCCCTGTTCGTGCTGACCGCGGCGACGGGATACTTCGTCGCGCAGGAATTCGCCTACGTCGCGGCCGACCGGGCCGCACTGACCGCCGCCGCCGAGCAGGGCGATGTCAAGGCCCGCCGGGCGCTGCAGGTCATGGGCCGACTGTCGTTCATGCTGTCGGGCGCGCAACTGGGGATCACCGTCACCGGGCTGATCGTGGGTCTGCTGTCCAAGCCCGCGCTGGCCGAGCTGCTGGAACCCCCGCTGACCTGGGCGGGCGTCCCGCAGGGCGCGGTCGGGGCGGTCGCCCTGTCGGCCGGGTTCGCGCTCGCCACCGTCGTGCAGATGGTCATGGGCGAGCTGATCCCCAAGAACTGGGCGCTGGCCCGCGCCGAGGGCATCGCCCGGGCGCTGGCCTCCTCCACGCTGATGTACCTGGCGGTGGCCGGACCGGCGATCAAGCTGTTCGATGCGGCGGCCAACCGGCTGCTGCGGGCGGTCGGCATCGAACCCGCCGAGGAGCTGCACCACGGGGCCACGCTGGAGGAGCTGAGCGACATCATCGGCGAGTCCTACAAGTCCGGGCACCTGCCGGCGGACCTGTCGGCGGTGCTGGAACGGGCGCTGACGTTCGGCGAGCGGACCGCCGACGAGGCGATGGTGCCGCGGCCGAACGTGGTGGCCGTCGCCGCCGACGCCACGGTGGCCGAGCTGACCGAGCGGATCCGCACCTCCGGGCACACCAACTACCCGGTGTACGGCGCCGATGTGGACGACATCGTGGGCGTGGTCGGCGTGGGCGAACTGGCCGACGACGCCCTCACGCCGGACACGCCGGTGCGGCGCATCGCCCGTCCCCCGCTGCTGGTCCCCGGGTCACAGCCGCTGTACGGGGTGATCGAGCGGATGCGGGACACCGGCGAGGAGTTCGCCTGCGTGGTGGACGAGTACGGCGGGCTCGCCGGGATCCTCACGTTCGAGGACATCGCCGAGGAGCTGGTCGGCGAGATCACCGACGAGAACGACCGGCTGGTGGACCCCACGCCGGTCCCCGCCCAGGACGGCGCCTGGACGGTGGACG
Organism: Thermomonospora catenispora; assembly: GCF_006363815.1. GTDB lineage: Bacteria > Actinomycetota > Actinomycetes > Streptosporangiales > Streptosporangiaceae > Thermomonospora > Thermomonospora catenispora. Next base: position 99,072 of record NZ_RRYT01000004.1, on the reverse strand, counting down.
CGGCGCTGCGGATCGACGAGGTCGCCGGCCTGACCCGGCTGGAGCTGCCGGAGGACGAGGCCTACGACACCCTGGGCGGGCTGGTCATCGCCCGGCTGGGCCGGCTGCCGCGGCGCGGCGACCGGGTGATCGTGAAGCTGGACGAGGACCGGGAGCAGGCCGGCGAGGTCGAGCTGGAGGTCCTCAGCGTGGCCCGGCGGGTGCCGCACAAGGTCCGCATCCGGCTGCTGGCGGCCGCGGGGGGTGAGGGCTGATGGATCCGTTGACCGCCCTCGCCCTGACGGTGCTGCTGCTGATCGGGAACGGCTTCTTCGTGGCCTCGGAGTTCGCGCTGGTGGCCGCCAAGCGTCCGCGGCTGGAGCGGGCCGCCCGGGCCGGCAGCCGCCCGGCCGCCTCGGCGGTGGCCGGCATCAAGGAGCTGTCGCTGATGCTGGCCGGGGCCCAGCTCGGCATCACCATGTGCACGCTGGGCTTGGGCGTGGTGACCGAGCCGGCGTTCGAGAAGGTGCTGTCCGGGCCGCTGCACGGACTGGGGCTGCCGGAGGGCGCCTCGCACGTGGTGGCGCTCACGGTGGCGCTGACGGTGGTGACGTTCCTGCACATGGTGGTGGGCGAGATGGCCCCCAAGTCGTGGGCGATCTCGCACCCGGAGCGTTCGGCGCTGATCTTGGCGATGCCGTTCCGCGCCTTCGCCCGGCTGTCGCGCCCGGTGCTCGCGCTGATGAACGGGATGAGCAACGGGTTCCTGCGGCTGATCCGGGTGCCGCCCCGCAACGAGCCGGACAACCACACCGACCCGCAGCGGCTGGGCCACCTGCTGGGCGAATCCCGCCGGCTGGGCCTGATCGACCGGCGCGACCACGACCTGCTGGGGCGGGTCATCGCCGTCCGGGAGGCCCCGATCGCCGACCTGACGGTGCCCGTCGCCCGGGTCACCACCGTTCCGGCGACCGCGGACCCGATGGAGATCCGCCGCACCGCCCGCACGAGCGGGCACACCCGGCTGCTGGTCCGCGCCGACGACGGCCGGGTGCTGGGCGTCACCCACGTCCGGGACGCGATCACCGCCGAGAACGGCCGCCGGGCCGCCGACATGGCCTATCCCATCCCGTCGCTGCCGGAGACCGCCTCGGTGCTGGACGCGGCCACCCGGCTGCGCCGGGAACGCGCCCAGCTGGGCGTGGTCACCGGGCCGGACGGGGAGATCCGGGGGATCGTGACCCTCGACGACCTTCTCGGCCAGCTGCTGGCGGCCAACCCGCACTGACACCGATCGCATCGGGCGCCGGGCCGGCGGGACCTGATCGAGGTTCCGCGGCCCGGCGCCCGTTGCTTGGGTGCGCCGCCGCGGCGGGTGTTCCGACAGGTCGTTTCGGCGGGTCGTCGAGGGGCTGGCCTCGTCGGCCTGTCTTTTCGATCAGTTCAATCTGTGCCTTCAATCGGCGTCGTCGCCGGCGTCGGGAGGCGGGCGTTCCCCCGGGGCCCGGTCGTGCAGCCGGCAGTGGCCGGTGAAGATCGTCGCGAGATGGTCGGCCAGCGCCGCCAGGGCGGCCGAAGGGGGCACGTGCTCGGGGTCGGCGAACATGTGGTGGGTCAGGCCCTCGGCGTAGGCGGCCAGGCGGACGGCCGCGGCGCGGGCGTCCAGGCCGGGGGGCACCTCGCCGCACTCCTTGCCGTTGTCGATGGCCTCGGCGAGACGACCGCGGAGGTCCTCCAGGCGCTGCGCCCGGGCGGCGGCCAGCCGGGGCTCGTCCACCGCACGGCCGGCGAAGGCCAGCGCCACCCGCCATTCCTCGCGGCGCCGGGGGTCCAGGGGCATCGTCTCGGCGATGCCGTCCAGGACGACGTGCTCGATCCGGGTGCCGGCCTGCTCCCGGCGTTCGATCAGGTCCGCCAGCCGGGCGTCGATGTCCGCCATGACCTGCCGGTAGGTGAACAGCAGCATGTCGTCCTTGGTGCGGAAGTAGTGCTGCACCAGGCCGACGGAGATCCCCGCCTCGGCGGCGGTGCGGGCGACGGTGACCGCCTCCAGGCCGCCCACGGCGATCAGCCGGCGGACCGCGTCGGCGACCTGCCGACGGCGCTGATCGTGATCGGCTACCCGGGGCATGGTGGGTCATGATAGGAAAACCGTACGACCATACGGTTATTGAGGCGGGGCGATGCGACGACTCCGAGCTCTGGTGCTGGCGGTGGTCATGGCGTGCGCGATGCCGGGGACGGCGGCCGCGGCCGACGCTCCTGCGGCGTTCGCCCGGGCCGACGCCCACGTCCAGGAGTCGCTGCGCCGGACCGGAACGCCCGGCGCGGCGTACGCGGTGATCAGCGGCGGCCGGGTGGTGCACCGGCGGACCTGGGGACGCGACGGCACCGGCGCACCGATCACCACGCGGACGCCGTTCCTGATCGGCTCGCTGAGCAAGTCGTTCACCGCGCTGGCCGTCATGCAGCTGGTGGAGGCCGGGAGGATCGGGCTGGACCAGCCGATCCGCGCCCATCTGCCGTGGCTGCGGCTGCGCGGCCCGGGTGCCGAGAGGGTCACCGTGCGGCACCTGCTCACCCACACCAGCGGGCTGTCGACCAGGGACGGCTACATCCGCTCCGACCGGTTCGACAACGCGCCCGGCGGGGTGCGGCGGCGAGCCCGCGAGCTGGCCCGGGTCCGGCTGGAGTCCCCGCCGGGGACGCGGCACGCCTACAGCGACGCCAACTACATGCTGCTGGGGGCGCTGGTCGAGCAGGTGACCGGGCGGCCCTTCGGGGAGCGGCTGCGCGCCTCGATCCTCGAGCCGCTGGGCATGCGCGATGCGATCGCCGATGCGGAGCGGGCGGAGCGGATACCGCCCGGGCACCGGTCCTACTTCGGCGAGTGGCGCGCCTTCGACCCGCCGTACGACGCCTCCGGACTCCCCTACGGGTACCTCGCCGCCAGCCTGGACGATCTGGCCGCATACGCGATCGCCCAGCTCGGCGGGGGGCGGAACGTGCTGTCGGAGGCCGGTGTCCGGCAGCTGCACACCGGGACCGCCGACGTCCACGGCTCCCATCGGTACGGGTTCGGCTGGCGGGACGACGTGGTGGACGGGCTCGGGGTCCGCATGGTCTGGCACAGCGGGTCGGCCGCGGCCGGATACCACGCCATCATGATCCTCGTCCCGGACCGGGACCTCGCCGTGGTCGTGCTGCAGAACGCCTTCTCCATCGCCGAGGACGCGCTGTTCAACGCGGCGGGGTTCGGCGCGGTCCGGATCCTGCTGGGCGATTCCCCTCGGCCGGTGGAGGCCGATCCGCTGATCGGCCGGCTGCTGGTCGCCCTGGCCGTCCTCGCGGCCCTGCTGACGGCGGCCCTGATCCGGTCCCTGGTGCGGGTCTTCCGGCCCGCCCGTCCCGGGCGCTCCCGGATCCGGGCGGTGGGCGGCGGGGCCGCGTCGGTGGCCGTCTGCCTGCTGCTCGCCCACACCGCCCATGCCGTCGTTCCCCGGTGGTTCGACGGCGATCTGCGGATGGTCCTGTTGTTCGTCCCGGACGGCGGCCATCTGCTGGTGGCGATCATCGTCTTGTCCCTGGCCCTGGCCGCCGCCCAAGCGGCCGGCACCGTCCGGGCGGCGATCGGGGCGGGCCGGCGCCCCCGGAGCGCAGAGGGCGGCCCGCCGGGGCGGGGAGGAGGTCGGGAGGCGGATGGGGCGGCCTCCCCGCGGGCGGGCCGGGGGACGGCCGGTCCGGGTCGCCCGAGGCCTGACCTCCCGCCGAGGGCGGAACGCCGGCCCTTCCGGGCGGGCTCCCGCTGAAGGGCGCAGCCGCGGGGGCGCCGCGGCTGGAGGGCGCCGGAAGGGCACCGGCGGAGAGCGGCCGAGGGGAGGGCGCGGAAAGCCGCGACCCGCCGGAGCGGTCCGGCGGGTCGCGGCGAGGAGGGGTGCGGTCTCAGGCCTCGGTGGCTTTCGGGGTCGCCTCCTGGGGAGCGGCGACCGGCAGCGTCTCGGGTTCTTCAGGGGTGCGCATCGGCAGCAGCCGGCCGGGCCGGGTGCTGATGGGCACGTGGGTCCCGGCCAGCTCCAGCGAGGCGCAGGTGTGCAGGTGGCGGTCCAGGCCGGCGTCGGCCAGCATCTCCCGCAGTTCGGCGGTGGGCTGCACCAGGATGAGCTTGCCGCCCGCCTGGATCGTCGCGTTCCGCAGCGACACCAGCAGGCCCAGGCCGAACCGGTCGCTCATCCGGACCCGGGACATGTCCAGCAGCAGCCGCGGAGCCTGTACCGAACGCAGCGCGGTGGCCAACGGCGCGCGCACCGCTTCGATGGTGCGCGCGCTCATCTCCCCGACGAGCTGGACCAGCAGATCGCTGCCGGTCCGGTGCACGCGGGCCCGCAGGGCGGGCCGGCGTACGGGATCACACGTGCGTGCGGATCGTGGCTGACGCTGGCGCTGGTTTCTCATGAGCCCTCAAGACCCTTCCCAGGGGATGCGAGCCGAATGGACTGAAAATCCGACGAGGCCATGGGGTACCGCACCTCGCCGAGAGCATTATCGATTGCCCGGCCGCCAGAATTGGGATTGCCAAAATGCGGCGACAATCGATTACCGGGAAAATACCCGCACCTCGGAGAAGGACACTCGGCGGTGGGTCAAGTTCGATCCAAGCGGCGTTGATGAGTGATGTTCACGCTGGTCACCGCACACACCACGCGAGATGCACCTTTTGCCCGATATGTCACAAGCGCCATGGACAGCACGATTTCCTGAACATAAAGAAACGGGGCGCCGGCCTTCTTCCGGAGCCCCGCTCGCGAATTATCCCATTACCCGGGAAGAGGCGGCCCGCCGTCGACGGGCGGCAGCCGGCCGTGTCACGCCGCCGGCCGCGCCTCACCGCCCACGGTCCCCTTTCCCGAACGGGCCTTCACGCCGCCGATCTTTCCCTTTCCGGAGCGGGCCTTCTTACCGCCGCCCACGGTCCCCTTTCCCGAACGGGCCTTCGTGCCGCCGGTCTGTCCCGTTCCCGGACGGGCCTGGCCGCCGCCGTGCCCGGCCCTCGGTCGGGGCGTGCCGCTCGCCTTCTCCGGCCGCGCCCGGCCACTGCTCTTCCCGGCCTGCGATCCGGCGGACTGGGCCGGACGCGCTCCCCCGGCCTGACGACCGAGGTCGGACAGCATCGCGCCGAGCCCCATGATGGTGTCCTGCACTCCCCGCACGGGGTCGGTCAGCGGCGTCCGCACCACCTCGTGCCAGTCGCGATCGCCCCGCCGGGCCCGCTGCGCGCCGAGCGCGCTGCGCGGCGCCTCCGTCAGCGGCCGCAGATCCACCTGGAGCGCGTCCGGCCCGTCGATGCGGCCCTTGCAGATCAGGCCGACGAGCCCGTCGAAGGAGCGGGCGAAGCCGCAGACCTCGAGCGGGGCACGGGACGGCGCGCCGGCGTCGGCGTGCGCGAGCGCGCCGCCGACCACCGTGAACGCCGGCACCAGGGCGGCGCACACGACGGCGCGGGCGGTGTGTCTGGTCCAGTTCGCCATGGATGCCTCTCGATGATGGTCGGTGGTAGGGGTCGGCATGCGGCTCGGCACACTATTGGCCGTCCCGGGCGTCGCGCCCCGGCCTTCCCCTCGGTCTGACCAAGACATGACGCACCGCTTACCCGCCCGGGGGCCCGCTCCCGCGCCGGGCGGGCCGCCCGCCGGCGGGCTCAGAGCCGCAGCTGATGACGGAGGACCTTGACCCGCAGGCCGACCCGGCCGTCGCGGGGGCCGATGCGCGTCCGCGGCAACGCGTGGTCGCCGTCGAAGGGGGTGCGGCCGATGGTGCAGGCGTACTCGTACCCGGCCTTGCGCACGGCGGTCACCTCCCGGGAGGACACCTGGCCCCAGGGGTAGGCGAAGCCGGTGACCGACCGCCCGGTGATCTCCTCCAAGAGGGCGCGGGCCCGGCTCAGCTCGTCGACCAGTTCCTCTTCCTCCAGGTCCGAGAGGGGGACGTGGTGCAGCCCGTGCGAGCCGATCTCCATCCCCTTGCCGGCCACACAGCGGATCTGCCGTTCGGTCAGCAGCGGCCGGCCTCCGCCCGCATCCCGGTCTTCGTGCCCGCCGATCCGGGCGGCGGGCACGAAGACGGTCGCGGTGAACCCCCGGCGCAGCAGTACCGGCGCCGCACGGGTCGCGAACGTCGCGTATCCGCAGTCGAACGTCAGGCCGACCAGGCCGCGCGCCCGGCCCGCCCGGTGCGCCTGTCGCAGCTCGCTCACCGACACCCCGCGCAGCCCGTTGCGGTGCAGCCAGTCCATCTGCCGTTCGAACAAGGCGGGGCCGACCGTCTGCCGGAGCAGATCGCGGGCGGCGTCGGGGACGGCGTCACGGTCGGCGTCGCGAGCGGCGTTGCGGGTGATGCGGTCCACCGCCCGGTACACGAGGATCAACGGCGTGCGCGCCGATCGCTGAAACACCTGCGGGTCACTCCTTGTCGTCCGCGCGGCCGCGGCGTCCGGTGCAGGTCATCGGTGGGGCGCACGGCCCTGCGACCACGAACCGGCCGGCGCGGCACGGTGTCGGTCGGCGGTCGCCTGTCGTTCGGGGGGAGCGACCCCAAGCCCCGGCTCAGCGCAGGTCGGACGGTCACCGACAGGCCATCTGAGCGTCGCACAGCACGCGGGCGACGACCCGGACCTTGACCTCGGGTCGATCTCGCTTTGACCATTTATTGACGCCTACTCTCGGCAAAACCGATCGAATCGGGCATTCCATACACCCGGCAATCCGGTTTTCCGGACAGTTCACGCAACCATGCACCCTTCCCGCAATTACCGTCGTCCACGACATCCCCGAAGGTAATGCTTAAGGAAAAATTTCACGTCTTCCTTGATCGGCGTCGACACGCGGGCATGAGCGGTGCTACCTATAACTCTTGACCGGCGGGCTGCATCACGCCGCGCGTCGAGATCGGCATTCCGCAAATCAGAAGAAGGAGACATCGTGCTCAAGCGACTGGCAACGGCTGGTGTGCTGACCGTCGCCGTGGGTGGCGTGCTGATGAGCGCCACGCCCGCTATGGCCGGCGGACACGACAGGTACTACAAGTACGACAACGACCGCCACTTCTCGCTGGACTTCAAGTCCTTCGAGAAGGACACGGACATCGACAACGAGACCATCGCCATCCTCAACTGCGTCAACCTCATCGGCGGTGTCCTGGGCACGGTCGACCAGAACTGCTTCATCGGCAACACCAAGAGCAGCTGACCTCGACGGCCAGCAGGGGCCGGCGCCTCCGCGCCGGCCCCCCTTTTTGTGCCTGTTCGGACATTTCGAGCATTCCAGACAGCTCACCATAAACACACATGACGCCCACTTCCGGAATCTCGCAACACACCGAGCGATCCGATGGCGACACCCGTGGGAATCGATAAGCCAGATTGACTGTTTTATGCCGACAGCCGACTACGGCGAGTGTTACCAATTACCCATAGCCGGTGAGGTTGCCTTACGCCGCATATCGGCATCCACACTCACCGAGAAGGAGACATCGTGCTCAAGCGACTGGCAACGGCCGGCATCCTGGCCTTCGCGATGGGCGGTGTGCTGATGGGCGCCTCGCCCGCCATGGCCGGCGACCACCACTACGGCCACCACCACTTCCACAAGCACCACTTCCACAAGTACCACGACAAGTTCGACCTGGACTTCCACCACTTCAAGAAGGACATCCACGTCCGCAACAGCAGCGTCTCGCTCCTGAACTGCGTCAACCTCATCGGCGGCATTCTGGGCACGGTCGACCAGAACTGCTTCACCGGCAACACCCTGGTCGACTGAGGCTCGGCCCCCGGCCGAGAAGACGACGGAGGGGTCGGTGCCCGGCACCGGCCCCTCTTCGACGTCCGTCGCACGCTCCCCTCCGCCGCCCGTCGCCGTGCCCCTCGGCGTCCACCACGCGCCACCGTGCGCCCCTCTCCGGCGCCCGCCCGCACGCCCTCCCTCTCCGGCGCCCATCGAATGCCGATTCCCGGCATCTCCGACAGCCCACCCCAGACGACCTGAAAAAGATATTCTTCGAATTTCCCGACACAACCCCCGGCGTCATTCCAATATCTTTGGAAAAAGAGGTCGCGACGTCCCATCCCGCATCGACGCCGGACCTTGAAGGTGTTACCAATGAGCACGTGGCCGGCGAGGCTGCCTCATGCCGCGCGTCGGCATTCCACACTCACCGAGAAGGAGACATCGTGCTCAAGCGACTGGCAACCGCTAGCGTGCTGACCCTCGCTGTGGGCGGCGTGCTGATGAACGCCACGCCCGCCATGGCCGGCGACCACCACAAGCACCACAAGCACCACAAGCACTACGCCAAGGGCAAGCACTACCACCACTACGACAACGACAAGAAGTTCCACCTGGACTTCACGTCGCACGACAAGGACATCGACGTCGACAACGAGACCCTGGCGCTGCTGAACTGCGTGAACATCCTCGGCGGCATCGCCGGCTCGGTCGACCAGAACTGCCTCATCGGAAACACCGACGCCGACTGACATTCGGTCCGGCAGAGTCCAGCAGAAGGGCCGGCGCGAAAACGCCGGCCCTTCTCCATTTCCTGCAATAACCCTGCTCCGGATATTCCCGGCAGGCCGCTCAAATCATCCCGGGAGGACAATCTCCCATTTCCCGACACAACACCCGGCGCCACGACAATGACTTTGGAAACAATGAGTCACAGCATCCGGTTCCGCATCGACGTCGAGGCTTGTCGGGTGTTAGCAATTACTCGTGACCGGCGAGGCTGCGTTACGCCGCACGTCGGCATTCCACACTCACCGAGAAGGAGACATCGTGCTCAAGCGACTGGCAACGGCCGGCATCCTGACCGTCGCCGTGGGCGGCGTGCTGATGAGCGCCACGCCCGCCATGGCCGGCGGCCACGACAGGTACTACAAGTACGACAACGACAAGAAGTTCCACCTGGACTTCAAGTCCTTCGAGAAGGACCTCGACGTCGACAACGAGAGCGTCGCTCTGCTGAACTGCCTCAACGTCGCGGGCGGCATCCTCGGCTCGGCCGACCAGAACTGCCTCATCGGCAACACCGAGATCGAGTGACGTTCGGATCCGTCAGAGGGGCCGGCGCCGGGCGCCGGCCCCTTTGTACGCGCTCAGACCCCGCGCGGCCGGCGGTCGCTCACCGCAGCCGGTTGCGGAGGACCTTCCCGGTGGCGTTGCGCGGCAGCTCGTCGACGAAATGGACGTCGCGGGGGACCGCGAAGCGGGCGACCCGGCTGCGGACCAGATCGCGGATCTCATCGGCGGTCAGGCTCTGACCGGGGTGGAGCACCACATGGGCGGCCAGCCGCTGGCCCCATTCGGGATCGGGGACGCCGACCACCGCCACCTCACGGACCTGCGGCAGCTCGACGATCACGTCCTCGACCTCGCCGGGGAAGACGTTCTCCCCACCGGAAACGATCATGTCGTCGGCGCGCCCGCAGATGAACAGCCGACCGTGCTCGTCCAGTCGGCCCAGGTCCCCCAGACCGATCATGCCGTCGACCGTCTCCTTGGTCGCGCCGCTGGTGTAGCCGGCGAACAGCAGCTCGTTCGCGGCGAAGATGCGACCGACCGTGCCCGGCGGGACGGGACGCCCCTCCTCGTCCAGGATCGCCAGACGAGTACCGCTCGGCGGCCTGCCCGCCGTGTCGGGGTGGGCGCGCAGATCCTCAGGGGTCGCGATCGTCACCCAGGACGCCTCGGTGGACCCGTACAGGTTGTACAGAACGTCGCCGAAGGCGTCCATGAACCGGGTGGCGAAGCCGCCGGGCAGCGCCGACCCGCTCACCGCCACGACCCGCAGCGACGACGGATCGATGCGCTCGTCGGCGCCGTCCCGCCACTCCAGCATCCGCTGCAGCATCACGGGAACGGCGAACATCGCGGTGACCCGGTGCTCGGCGGCGGCGCGCAGGCAGCCCTCGGGCTCGAACCGGCGGCGCAGCACCATCGTCGCCCGCAGCCCGATGGCGATCTGCAGCCCCGCGAACCCCCAGGTGTGGAACAGCGGGGCCTCCAGCTGCATCGTCTCGTGGACCCGCAGGGGGATCTTCGACAGCACCGACGCCAGCGCGCCCAATCCGGGACGGGGGTTGCGCCGCGCCCCCTTGGGCTGACCGGTCGTCCCGGAGCTGAGGATGATGAGGCGGCCGTTGCGCGGAGGCGGGGCGAGGGCGGCCTCCGCGGGCTTGTCGACGAGAGCGGCCAGATCGCACTCGGGTCCGTCGGCGGTCAGCGTGCGGACCCCGGCGGGCGCGCCGGAGAGGATCTCCTCGAACTCCGAGTCGGCGATGAGGACCTCGGCCTCCTGCTCGTGCAGCACCTTGATCGACTGCTCGGCGCCCATGCCGGTGTTGAGCAGCACCACGTCCGAGCCGAGCTTGCTGCACGCCACCAGGGCCTCCACCATGCCGCGGTGATTGCGGCACAGCACCGCGACCCGGGGCCGCTCACCGCCCGCGCCCAGCGCGGCGGCGAGCCGGTCGGTGCGGGCGTCGACCTCGCCGTAGGTCAGCGCCCCGTACTCGTCGATGATCGCCGTCCGCTCCGGGTCGCGCGCCGCCGCCGAGATCCACGACCCGCCCAGCGTGGTGCCCCATCGCCGCAGGGCGTCGAGCTGACGGGCGACCCGTACCGGCGGCCCCGGCCGCCATAGCCCGGTCCGCCCGAACATGACCGCGACCCGCCACATCGTCGCGGCCCGCTCCCCGATCCCCACCGCCTCCGACACCGTGCGCTCCTGTTCCACCGACAACGCACGCCAAAGACTAGGCACTGCGCCTGCCTTGTTGCTATTGCACACACTCAGTGCACATCTTTGGTCTTTATCACTTAAGTGCAGGTTTTCGGCGCGCCGGCCGTCGCGGGCGGTCCTCTCCTGCTCTCCCCGCACAGTGCGCTCCGCCATCGCCCGCGGGGCGTCACGGGGGAGCCGGCCGTCATGGGGATCGACGGTGCGCGCCCTTCCGTGCAGGCGCCGCCGGTCACGGGTCACGGCCGGTCGTGGCCTCCTCCCCCGCTGAAGGCGGGGATCTCCGCGGAGGCGTTCGATGAACGTGCGGCCGGGCGGCCCTCCATGCCGCCCGGCCGCACGGGACGCCGCACGAGATGCACGGGGCGGGCCATGGAGCGGGACATCAGGCGACCGGGGAACGGAGAGAACGGGAACGGCGGCCGTGCTCGGCACGGCCGCCGTCCTCATCGGTCCCCGAGAGGGGGGCGTCAGCTGCCCGGGCAGGTGCCGCGGGAGTCCGACAGACCACGGTCGTCGGGCACCGGGCACAGGAACTGCTCGTAGCGGGTGTCGTTGTCGACGTACCGCTTCAGCCAGCTGATCATGTACTTGGCCACGAGGGTGTTGCTGACGTTCGGGAAGAAGTGGCTGCCGTTGTCGATCTCCAGGTAGGCCTTCTCCCGGGCGTTGGTCAGGCTGTTGTAGAACGGGATGGCGTGCGTGCTCACCGGCGCGACGGTGTCGAGCTCGCCACCGAAGATCATGGTCGGGGTGACGACCTCAGGCCAGGTCTTGTCCAGGTTCCACGGCGCCAGCGGGATCGCGGCCTTCAGCGAGGTGCGGCTCTTGGCGGCCTCCAGCGAGCCGCCGCCGCCCATCGAGTGACCGGCCACCGCCAGGCGGCTCGCGTCCACCCGGCTGCGCACCGAGCTGCGCTGGGTCAGGTAGTCCAGTGCGGCCAGCAGCTGGCGGCCCCGGCTGTCGGGCTGGTCCAGGCGGGTGATGGTGTCGATGCCGATGACCACGAAGCCGTGCGAGGCCAGCCGCGGGCCCAGCCAGTCGAGGCTGGTCCAGTCGGCGGTGAAGCCGGGTGAGATGGCGACCGCGCCGAAGGTGCCCTGGCTGGTGTCGGTCGGGTAGTAGATCACGCCGCCGCCGAAGCCCGTCACGCTCAGCGAGGACACCCTGGTCTGCGCGGTGGCGAACGGGCCGCGCGCGGACTCGATCAGCTGCTCCGTCGGGTCCGGGCCGCGCTCGTAGGGGTTGTCGGCCGCGGCCGCGGTGCCGGGGGCCACCAGCGCACCGCCGCCCGCCAGGGCCACGATCGCCGGCAGCATCTTGAGCTTGCGCACCAGGTTCTTCTTCATCTGCGTCCTTTCGTGGACAGACCCGAGCACGGGGGGGATGCCGGGCAGACAGGAGTGTCGAACGCCACACGCGCCCTCGGCATCGGTGAAATCACCAGTCGCCCGCGTTTGCCCAGGGGGCGGCGCAGAGATTGGGAGCGCGCACATCCGGCGGCTCATCGCGCTGGTGCGCGGCGACAGAGTTGAGGAGATCGGATTGACCGGCCAACCCTCACGCACGAGTCTTCTGGCACTTCTCGGGGGCCAAGGGACCGGGTCGACAAGGGGGCATGCGCGTGAGCGGACGCCACAGCGCCCGGCCGGGCCGCCCCGGCCGCCGCAATCTGATCGCCTTCGCCGCGGCCGCGGTGGCGACGGCGCTGATCGTCGCGGGATGCTACGCGTTCGCCGGCACGTTCGGCTGCACCGCTCACGGCACCCTCGACCTGCACGTCGCGGCGGCGCCGGAGATCGCGCCCGCGATCCGGCAGGCGGCCGCCGACCTCACCGAGGAACGACGGGTCGTCGGCGGCTCGTGCGTGCGGGCCGTGGTCACCGCCGCGGATCCCGCCGCGGTGGCCGCGCTGCTGTCGGGCACCGGCAGCTCCCAGACCATCGCCCGCAAGCCGGACGTGTGGATCCCCGACTCGTCGCTGTGGTCGGCCGCCGCCGCCGAAGGCGGCGCACGGCCGCCGCGACCGGGGTTCCCCATCGCCTGGTCCCCGATCGTGGTGGGCGTCCCGAGCCCCACCGGCCGCGGCCCCGCCGCCGGCGACCGGACGAGGTGGCTGGAGTTGCTGGGGAGCAGATCCGCCACGGCACGGATCACCGACCCCGGCCGCAGCGGAGCCGGCATGAGCCTGCTGATGATCATCCGGTCTCTGCTGGCCGACGACCCCGCCGGCACCGAGAAGTTCACCGGCATCGTGCGCAACGCCCGTCAAGGCGTCGTCCACGACCCCACGACGCTGTTCTCCGGGCCGCGCGGTCAGATGGTGATCGCCTCCGAGCAGGCGATGCACGGCCGCGACCGGGAGCGGCCGTCCGCACCGCTGCAGGTGATCCGGCCCGCAGAGGGCACGCTGGCGCTGGACTACCCCTACACCGTGGTCTCCGACGAGCAGGACCGCGCCGAGGCCGCCCGGTTGCTGGAGCATCGGATCCGCACCGAGCGGACCCGCCGGGCGCTGCGCGATCTGGGGTTCCGCACCACCCGCCCGGACCTGGAGGGCGTCCGGCTGCTGCCCGACCCCGAGCCGTCCGAGGTCCGCGCCGCCCTGCAGGCCTGGGCGAAGCTGTCGCTGACCAGCAGGATGCTGTCGGTGCTGGACATCTCCGGGTCGATGGCGGCCACGGTGCCCGGCTCCGGCGGCAAGACCCGCATGCAGGTGCTCGCCCAGGCCGCCCAGCTGGGCCTGTCCTACCAGCCCGACGACACCGAGCTGGGCCAGTGGGTGTTCTCCACCAACCTCGACGGCCGCAGGGACTGGCGGCAGACGGTGGAGATGGGGCCGCTGGGCGAGCGCACCGGCTCGGTCACCCGCAGGCAGCGGATCCTGTCCTCGCTGTCGGCGCTGCAGCCCAAGCCCGACGGCGACACCGGCCTGTACGACTCGGTGCTCGCCGCGGTCGAGTACATGCGCCGCACCTACAAGCCCGACATGGTCAACACCGTGCTGCTGATGACCGACGGGCGCAACGACGACGCCGACGGGCCCACCCTGGAGCAGACGCTGCGCCGGCTGCGGCGGGGCCACGACCCGGCCCGGCCAGTCCAGGTGGTGATCATCGGCTTCGGCGACGAGGTCGACAAGGACGAGCTGAACAAGATCGCCAAAGCCACCGGGGGCAGCGTGCACCTGGCCCGCACCGCCCAGGACATGGAACGGATCTTCCTGGCCGGCACGTCCCGCCGGATCTGCTCGCCCAAGTGCTGAGGCCGGGCCACGGCCCGGCACCCCGCCGGGACCGGCCCGGCGTCCTCACGCGCGAGAGCCCGACTCCTTGTTGCCCACCAGCTTGAGCGCGCTCAGCGCGAGCACGACCTCGACCAGCTCCCGGGGCCGGTTCAGGGACCGGCCGGTGAGCTGCTCGATCCGGCGCAGCCGGTTGAGCACCGTGTTGTGGTGGCAATACAGCCGGCTCGCCGCCCGCGACGCCGAGCCGTCGCACTCCAGCCAGGTCGTCAGGGTGGACAGCAGCACGTCCCGGAACGCCGGGTTGATCTCCGAGAGCGCCCCCAGCACTCCCCGGCCGAGCCGCTCGGCCAGCTCCGGCTGCGAGACCACCAGGGCGTCGGGGAGCCTGCGGTCCAGCCGGGCGATCTCCGCACCGGGCTCCCGGCAGGTGCGCAGCGCAAGCTCGGCCAGCCAGCGGGCCTTGCCCAGATCGGCCAGGCCGTCCACCACCGGGCTGATCCCGGCGTGGCTGTGCACCCGCGGGCGCAGCACCTCCACCAGGTCCGACAGGTCGGCGTTGCCCAGGGAGACCACCGCGATCTGGGTGTCGGCGCGCATCCGCCAGATGAACCGCAGGCCGCCGCCGTCGACCGGCCGCACGAAGCGCTGTCCCTCCAGCACGTCGTGCTGGTCGATCACCACGACGGCGTACCGGCCCTGGGCGGGCAGCCCGAGCGCCCGCGTCGCCCGCGGCAGCATCCCCGGGTCGGTGCCGCGCCCCTCCAGCAGGGCGTCGACGATCGCCGCGACCCGCTCCTCGCTGCGCCGCAGCAGCTCGTACTCGGTGCGGTGATAGGCCTCGGCGGCGGTGGTGGACTGCTGGTCGATGGTGTGCCAGGTCTGGGTGGCGTGGCGGACCAGCATCGGCACATAGGCCGGGTCCTCCTGGCTGACGACCTCGACCAGGCCCTCCCAGAACACGCAGCCGGCCAGCCGGTAGGAGCGCAGCAGCTGGTCCAGCGGAAGGCCCTGTTCGGCGCGGCGGCGGCCCAGCTCCTCGGCCCAGCGCAGGTCGGGGCGGCCGCGACCGGGGTCCAAGATCGCCTCGATCCCGTGTCCGAGGCCGATGTGAGACACCTCCCACAAATCGGCCCGCAGTTCGGCTGGACGATCCGCGCCCTCACCGGCGAGGATCTCATTGACCAGCCGATCCGCCAGCTGCGGAAGCTGGTCCGACAGCTTGCGGACCGCACGTCTGATGATCTCGCGGTCGGTCTTGGCGGGCGAGGTTGTGAGTACGCCCATGCGCCACCTCCCTCGGTGAGTGCGGCCATGCTGCCACCGCGTCAAGAGCCGCGCTATACCGGCAATCCAACAAAACCGGACGATTGTGAGTGCTCACAACCATGAGCACGACCCGTTGAGCCCGCTCCCTTAATTCATTCGTGACACTGGACCAGAATCGTCGTCCATGCTGGTGTGCGACCGACCCCCCAAGGAGGCAGCGTGCTCGCTCCACGTTCCCACCCCCCGTGCTTCCGCGGTGGTCTGGTCCGTTTGGCGGCCCTCACACTCGCGGTGACCGGGCTCACCGGCTGCGCCGACAAGCCGACGGTGCAGTCGTCCGACTCCATGCGGACCGGGCCGGGTGTGACCGCTGACAAGATCACGGTTGCCGCGCTGACCGACCTGACCGGTCCCTACGCCCCGTTGGGCCGGGGAGTGACCCAGGCCCAGCAGCTGTACTTCAAACGGTTCAACGAATCCGGCGGGGCCTGCGGACGCACGGTGGAGCTGGTCGTCCGCGACCACGGGTACGACGTGCGCAAGGCGGTGACCGCCTATGCCGAGGTCGCCCCGCATGCGGCGGCGATCCCCCAGCTCATCGGCTCCTCCATCACCACCGCGCTGCGATCCCGGATCGAGTCCGACCGGGTGCTGACCGTCCCCCAGGCCTGGGCGCACACCCTGCTGGGCAGCAAATACGTGCAGATCATCGGCACCACCTACGACGTCGACATGATCAACGGGGTGGAGTTCCTGGCCAAGGAGCACGGTCTGGGCGCCGGCGACAAGATCGGGCACCTGTACCTGCAGGGCGACTACGGCGACAGCGCCGTCACCGGCTCCCGGTGGGCCGCCCGGGAGCTGGGGATGAAACTGGTCGAGCACGAGATCCGCCCCACCGACAACGACATGACCCCGGCGGTCACCGCGTTCCGCCGGGCCGGCGTCAAGGCGGTGCTGGTGAGCGTCGGCCCGCTGCAGGCGTCCTCACTGGTCGGGGTCTCCGCCGCCAAGGGACTGAACGTGCCGTTCGTGGCCAGCAACTCCGCCTTCGCCGAGCAGCTGCTGGACACCCCGGTCGGCCCGTACCTGGAGAAGGACTTCTACATCCTCAGCGCGGTGGCCCCGCCGTCCGCGTCGATCGAGGGCATCCGGCAGGTCGCCCGGGACTACCGGAAGACCTACCGGGGTCAGCCGGTCGACCTCTCGGTGATCGCGGGGTACGGCGCGGCGGTCACCGTCGGGGAGGCGCTCAAGAAGGCCTGCTCCATGCGCGACTTCAGCCGTGAGGGCATCGTGGCCGCGCACCGCTCCAACCCCCAGTTCAACGCCGGGCTGGGCGGTCCCGCGATGGACTACTCCCGGTGGACCGTCCCGTCGACCCGTTCCGCCTATGTGCTCAAGCCCGACCGCGACAAGCTCGGCGGGCTGAAGATACATCGCCAGCCCGTCACATCCCCGCTGGCAGAGAAGTACACCCCACCCAGCTGAGCAAGCGAGCCCTTCCGCGGCGCCCCGGCACACCGGGGCGTCGATGCCCGCCACCCCGAGATCCCCGGGCATGCCGGAAGCGGCTCGGTTCTGAGCGGGAAGGAACGACATGCCACCCGACTCGCTGTTCGCACCCCCCACACCGGCTTCCACCCCCCCTGCCGCCGGCCCCGTCGTCACCCCCGGCCATGCGCTGCACGGGCGGGACGAGGAGCTGAGCGCCCTCCGCTCCCTGCTCGCCCGGGCCCGATCGGGCCGCGGCGGCGCGCTCGCCGTGGTGGGCGGCGCGGGCATGGGCAAGACCGCGCTGCTGGACGCCGCCGTCCGGGAGGCGCCCGACTTCCAGAGCATCGGCACCCGCGGCATCCGCGGCGAGTCCCACTTCGCGCTGGCCGGGCTGCATCGGCTGCTGCGGCCGGTGTTCTCGGCGACCGCCGGGCTGCCCGCCGAGGAGGCGGCCGCGCTGGCGTTCCTGACCGGGACGGGCGCGCCCGGCCCGGCCGACCCGTTCGCGCTGTGCCGGGCGGTGCTCGGGCTGCTGGCCGAGCTGGGCCGCTCCGGCCCGGTGCTGTGCTGGGTCGACGACACCCATCATCTGGACGGCCCGTCGCTGGACGCGCTGACGTTCGCGGCGCGCCGGCTGGCCGACGAGCCGGTGGTGCTGCTGTTCGCCGGCGACGACCGCGGCGAGGACCGGCTGGACTGCCTGGCCGACATCCCCCTCATGCGGCTGCACCCGCTGGATCCGGACGCGGCGCTGAAGGTGGTGCGCGACCGCGTCCCGGAGGTGTGCGGCGAACCGGCCGCCGAGCTGGTGGAGCTGGCCGCCGGCAACCCGCTGGCGCTGGTCGAGCTGGCCGCCGAGCTGACCCCCGAGCAGCTCGCCGGGCAGGCCCCGCCGCCCGCCGCGCTGCCCCGCGACAGCCGGATACGCACCCACTACCGGCGTCGGCTGGAGGCGCTGGGCCCCGGGGCGCGCACCCTGGTGCTGCTGGCGGTGGCCGACGAGCGGCTGGAGCTGGACACGTTGACCCGGGCCGCCGCCGAGGCCGGGATCGACCTGGCCGAATGGGAACGCGCCCAGCGTTCCGGGCTGGTCCGGGTGGACGGCGAAGCGGTGCGGGTGCCCGATCCGCTGGCCCGCAGCTGCCTGTACGCCGACGCCGCGCTGGCCGAACGGCAGGCCGTGCACGACCTGCTGGCCCGGGTGCTGGACCGGCCGTGGCATCGGCTGCGCCGGGCCTGGCACCGGGCCGCCACCGTGCAGGACCCCGATGCGCGGCTGGCCGACGAGCTGTGCGCGGGCGCCGCGCTGGCCGTGGCGGCGGGCCACCACGCCGACGCCGCCCGCGCCTGGCAGCGGGCCGCGGCGCTCACCCGCGACCCGCAGATCAAGGCGGACCGGCTGCTGGCCGCCGCCGAGGACTTCTGGCGGGCCGGCCGCCCGCACACCGCCCGGGCGCTGCTGCGTCAGGTCCGCCCGCTGGCCCGCTCGTCCGAGCTGATCGGCCGGGCGGATCTGCTGCAAGGCGAGATCGAGCTGCGCAACGGGCATCCGGTCACCGCCCGCCGGCTGCTGATGGAGGCCGCCGAACGGCTGGCCGCACCGCGCCGCAACCTGGCGTTGACCGCGCTGATGCGGGCCGCGGAGGCCGCCGACCTGACCGGGGACATGCGGGCCACCCGGCAGGCCGCGCAGCGCGCCGCCCGGCTGCGGCACCCGGCCGAGCCTCCGGTGACCGAGCTGATGTTGGCGCACTTCTCCGGCATGGCGGCGGTGGTCGTCGACGGCCGGCACGTGGAGGCCCGGGCGGCCCTGCGGCGGGTGGTGGAGCTGGGCGAGGCCGGCTCCGACCCGGTGGCCAAGACCTGGGCGGGCAGCGCCGCCATCGCGCTCGGCGAGGACCAGCGGGCCTATGAGCTGGCGGCGCAGGCGGTGCATCGGGCCCGCCGGCCGCGGTCCAGCTCGCTGCTGCCGTGGTCGCTGGTGATCCTGTCGATGGCCGAGTGCCTGCTGGGCCGGTTCCATGCGGCGCTGGCCGACTCGGCCGAAGGGCTGCGGCTGGCCCGGGCGTCCGGGCAGGAGAACTGCGCGATCGACCATCTGGCGCTGATGGCGCTGGTCAGCGCGCAGCTGGGGGATCGGGACACCGCGACGGCGCATCTGGCGCAGATCACCGAGCAGGTCGGCGTGCGCGGGCTCAGCCGGCCCGCCACCGTCGCGGTGTGGGCGCTGGCCTGCCTGGACCTGGCCGACGACCGGCCCGCCGACGCCGCCGCCCGGCTGCGGCTGCGCACCGCCACCGGGGCTCAGCATCGGGTGATGCGGACGCTGGCGATCCCGCACTATGTGGAGGCGGCGGTGCGCTGCGACCAGCGGCGGCAGGCGTCCCGGGCGCTGGCCGCCTATGAGGCGTGGGCGGAGGGCACCCGCAGCCCCAACCGGCTGGCGTTGGCCCACCGGTGCCGGGCGCTGCTGGCCGCCGACGACGAGACCGCGATCGGGCACTTCGAGGAGGCCCTGCGTCTGCACGCCTCGGCCGACTCGGCGTTCGAGCAGGCCCGCACCGCCCTGTTGTACGGGCACCGGCTGCGCCGCAGCCGCCAGCCCCGCGCCGCCCGCGACCATCTGCGCAGCGCCCTGCAGACCTTCACCGAGTACGGCGCCGAACGCTGGGCCGAACGCGCCCGCGCCGAGCTGCGCGCCGCCGGCGAGACCGTCGAGCCCGCCCCCGCGGGCCTGGAGCGGCTGACCCCCCAGCAGCTCCAGATCGCCCGGCTGGTCGCCGAGGGCGCCACCAACCGTGAGATCGCCGCCCAGCTCACGTTGAGCCCGCGCACGATCGAGCATCATCTGCGCAACATCTTCGCCCGGCTGGACATCCGCTCCCGGGTGGAGCTGACGATGCTGCTGACCGGCGGCGGGTCTCCCTCCCGCTGATCCACCCGGCCGCGCTCGCCCCCCGGCGGGCGCGGCCGCGGACGTCGCTCGGCCCGCGGCGTGTCCGGTCAGGTCAGCCGGAACGTGGCGAGGATCTGTTCCCTGTCCGCGGCGGGCCTGCCGGAGGCCGTGTTGATCTCGATCTCGCACACCTGGTCGCCGGGTCCGGGGACCTGGATCTCGACGGTGTCGTGGGCGGCGCCGTTGGAGGCGGTGCGGACGTGGGAGATCCGGATCCCCGGCTTGTCGCCCACGGTGACGTCGGTGATCTGAAGGTTCTCGCTGCCTTTGTTGATCGTGCGGGCCTTGCGCCGCAGCGTCTCCAGGTCGTTGCCGATCAGGCCGCCGGGGGCGCACCCGGCCTGGAGGTGGTTGGCGTAGTCGGTCTGCACGGTGGCGGTCTCGATGGCGAACACCGCGCCGTCCCCGGCGAGCTCCTTCAGCGCCTCCTCGACCAGCTCGGGGAACTCCCCGCCCTCCAGGCCGAACGCCCGCCGCACCGACGGGGCGCCGTGCGCGGTCGGGTCGACGATCTGCCAGCCCGGCGGCAGGGCGAGGGTGTATCCCCGTCCCTGGTGCCGCCGCCAGCCCGCCGGGGCCTCCGTCGATCCCGGCGCGGGGCTGTGCGCGGCGGCGGTGCCGGACTCCTCGGCGGCGGGCCGGTCGCCGTCGTCGGAGCCGGTGCAGGCCGTCGTCAGGGCGAGCAGCAGACCCGCCCCCAGGACGGCGAGACGATCTCTGCGATGAAGCACCGCCGCACTCTATCCGGCGACGATCTTCCCGATCGCTCGTTTGTGCGAGCCTGGCCGGATGTGGTCCGCGGCGCGTTCCCGCCGACGCGGGCGGGCGTCGGAGAGGAGCGGGCCGGACGCCGGGGAAGGGGCGGACGTCGGCGGTCCACCGGGCGGCGGGGAGGGCGGTCAGATGTCGGTGAAGTCGCCGTGGCGGCCCGCGCCAGCGGCGAACCGGGCGGCGCCCTCGATCGCCTCGCCCAGCGCGTTCACCCCGCGGCGGTATTCGTTCGCCAGCGCCTCGTCCTCGGTCATGCCGTCCTGCTCCAGCAGGGACAGGCGGTCCCCGCGCAGGCAGGTCTGGGGGAACCGGGCCAGGTCGGCGGCGAGCTCCTCGGCGGCGGCCCGCGCCCGTCCGGGTTCGACCAGCCGGTTGACCAGCCCGATGTCGTAGGCCTCCCGGGCGTCCACCGGACGGCCGGTCAAGATCATGTCCATCGCCCGGCTCATCCCGATCAGCCGGGGCAGCCGGACCGTCCCCCCGTCCACCAGCGGCACGCCCCAGCGGCGGCAGAACACCCCGAACACCGCGTCGGGCTCGGCCACCCGCAGGTCCGCCCACAGCGCCAGTTCCAGCCCGCCGGCGACCGCATGCCCGCTGATCGCCGCGATCACCGGTTTGCTCAGCCGCATCCGGGTGCAGCCCAGCGGGGCGTCGGCGGGGGGCGGGTCGACCCGATTGCCGCGTTCGGTGCCGATGGCCTTCAGGTCCGCGCCCGCGCAGAACGTGCCGCCCTCGCCCCACAGCACCGCCACGGCCGCGTCCGGATCGGCGTCGAACGCCCGGAACGCCTCGGCCAGCGCGGCTGCGGTCGGTCCGTCGATCGCGTTCCGCACCTCGGGCCGCGCCAGGATCACGGTGGTCACCGGCCCGGAGCGTTCGACGCGGACGCCGCTCACTCAGCGCTCCTTGGTGAAGTGCTCCAGCGGGACCTCGATGAACACCGCGGCGGCCCGCACCGCGACCGGGCCGTCCGGGCCGCCGATGCGGCCCTCGCCCTCCATGTAGGCCTTGCGGCCGTGCACCCCGGTGCACCGGGCGGTCAGATGGACCCGCGAGCCGACCGGCACCGGCCTCACGAAGTCGGTCTCCAGGCGTCCCGTCACATAGCGCTTGCCCAGCAGCCAGGCCGAGGTCCCCAAGATCTCGTCCATCGCGGCGGCGAGGATCCCGCCGTGCGCCAGTCCCGGAGCCCCCTGGTGCTCGGGGATCACCGTGAACTCCCCGTAGGAGGTGGAGCCGTCATGGCCGGTGCGGGTGATCCGCAGGCCGTGCGGGACCTCCGGTCCGCAGCCGAAGCAGGCGGTGCCCAGCACGTCTCCGATCTCGGAGAGATCGAGCTCGGCCCGGGGATCCACGTTCGGTTCGACCGCATCGGGCGGCGGAGTGGTCAGCGGCGAGCGAGGGCTCGTGCGCCGCGCCCGGCTGGAGCTGTCGGAGGCGCTCATGCCCTCAGACATTACCGAACGCGAATACGCCACTTACGCGCGGCTAGAGGTGCTTGATGATGATCACCCCGAGCAGGGTGGTGTGGAATGCGCGCAGCGCCCGTTCGTCGTCACCCTCCACCGCGGTGATCACGACGAATCTGTCCTCGCTGCCGACCATTCCCAGGCGTCCGGCGCCGGGGGCCGAGACGAACACCAGGTCGTCCCACTTCAGCGACCGCTCCGCCGCCTGCGCGTCCGCCTTCTCGTCGAACCGCAGAATGTGGCTGCTGACCCGGGTGCGCCCGTCGGCGGTCACGAACGAGGCCGACAGCCGTCCTCGGCAGTCCAGGCCCTTCAGCCGGCTTCGGATCAGATCGTCCGCCGCGCCCGACCGGCAGCCGTCCTCGCCCCCGTGCTTCTCGGCCGACGTGCGTTCGAACGTCACGCCGTGCCCTCGGAAGACGCGGTCCTCGCCGTAGTAGGTCTCGACGGAGAAGGACGGCCCCAGCGCCGCCCGCACGGCGGAATAGGTGAACACGCCGATCGTCCCCAGCACGACCGCCCCCACCGCCCCGGCGAGCACCGCGCGCTGCCATGCGGAGTATCGGGCCCGCACGACGACGGTCCCGGCCTGCCGGTCGTGCCGGCAGCGGCCCAGCTCCCCGTCGCGCCGATGGGCCAGGAAGTCGTGCAGGAACGGCACCAGCTCGGTGTCACCGGTGGGATGCCCGCTCAGGGAGAACCATCGGCGGAACGCCGCACGCCAGCCCGGGCGCCCGCCGTCCTCCTCCAGCACCGGGCGGATCCCCATGATCCGCTGGCCGATGGTGGCGCCCGTCCAGACCGTGAGCGCCACCCGCAGCAGCATCCACGCGACGGGGACCAGCGCGAGCATCGCGATCTCCACCGCCAGCAGCGTCTCGGACGCGACCAGGTCGTCCGAGGTCACCGTCAACACCATCGGCACCGTCAGCAGGCCGACGGCGACCAGGAACGCGATCAGCAGGTCGATCAGCCGGGCCCACACCCGGGACCAGGCGGTCGCCAGCACCAGCACCGGACGCCCGTCGCCGGGGGAAAGGGCCTTCGAGGGGCGGACGTAATGCGGACGGAGTCGATCGGTCACGGCCTTTCATCGAAACACGAAACGCCCGCCATGTCTCTTTCTCTTTCATCACGGATCGGATCACCGGAGAAGGCCGACGTTCACGCGAACGCGGAACGGCGTCACCGCCTTCTCCTCACCCGTGCCCGCGATGATCACGCGAATCCGCTCCGGCGGCCGGCCGTCGGAGCGGCGGGCCGGATCCCGCCGGGTGGGCGCGGCGGCGGGCCGGTCGAACCGCGCCCCTGCTTCTTTGGCCGCGATCGGTCGTCACAGGCCGCGGCGGCGGACGGCGAGGCCTCCCTCCTCCCGCCGGAGGATCCGGCGGGGCTCAGCCGGCCGCTTCGCCCCACCAGAGCAGGATGATCGGCGACACCAGCGTGAACAGCAGGACCGCGACCGCCGCAAGCCGTTGCCCGGGCGAGACGTCGGCGCGGACGACCAGCGTCCCCGCCCTGCGGTCGTGGAGGCAGCGGCCCAGCTCGTCCCTGGTGTGGGCGAGGAGCTCATCGGACAGGCGGTACAGCAGCGGCGGGAAGCCCCGATCCCACGAGC
The DNA here is from genome assembly GCF_006363815.1 of Thermomonospora catenispora. Lineage (GTDB taxonomy): Bacteria > Actinomycetota > Actinomycetes > Streptosporangiales > Streptosporangiaceae > Thermomonospora > Thermomonospora catenispora. The sequence goes on along the minus strand of NZ_RRYT01000004.1, from coordinate 75,475 downwards.
GCCGCATGCCCGGCCGGCCGCCGTCCTGCTGCCGCACCACCGCGATCCCGGCGATGCGGTGGCCCACGGTCGCGCCCCACCGGGCCACCCGGACGATGCGCAGGAACGCCCACGCCGCCGCCGCCAGCACGCCGCCCACGGTCAGCGCCGCGATGAACAGGGACATGGTGTGCGCGCCCTCGCCGTGGGCGGGCCGCAGCAGCACCAGGGCCAACGGGGCGCCGAACGCGAGCTGCACGAACTGCCAGACGATCCACGCGTCGACCAGACGGGCGAGGATCCGCCGTCCGGTGTCGGCCACCACCGGCCGTCCGCCGCCGGGGCCGCCGTGCGGGGGACGACCGGCGAGCGGCGCGGGGCCGGGCGCCGTCGATCGGCCGAAGCCGCCGAGGGCGGGATGCGCGGGGTTTCCCTGCGACGAAGGGGGCTGAACGGTCACGGTGGGACATGAAAACATAAACTGCTCGCCGTGAACGCCGAGTTCGGTTACTGGGAGACCGTCCCCACCCGCTGGAAGGACAACGACGTCTACGGCCACGTCAACAACGCCGTGCACTACTCGGTGATGGACACCGTGATCAACAACTGGTTGATCCGGGAGGCGGGGCTGGACATCCACCGGGGCCGATCGATCGGGCTGTGCGTGGAGTCCCGGTGCGTCTACAAGGGATCGATCTCCTACCCCGAGGCGTTCCGGGTCGGGCTGCGGATCGGGCATCTGGGCCGGTCCAGCGTCCACTACGAGGTGGGGCTGTTCCGCGAGGACGGCACGACGCTCCTGGCCGAGGGGCGGTTCGTGCACGTGTTCGTCGACCGCGACTCGCGCCGGCCCGTCCCGATCGCCGAGCCGATGCGCTCGGCGATGCGGAGGCTGATGACCGGGACGGCCCCGGACGGGACCCCGGATCGGGCCTCACAAGAGGCCCCGGACGAGAAGAGGTAACGCGCGATGACCATGGACGGCGGACGCGCCCTGGTGCTGGGCGGCGGCGGTGTCGCCGGGATCGCCTGGGAGGCCGGGCTGTTGACCGGGCTGGCCGAGCGGGGAGTGGACCTGACCGAGGCCGACCTGATCGTGGGGACCTCGGCGGGCTCGGTGGTCGGCGCGTTCGCCGCCCACGGGGCGGATCTGGCGGCGGCGGTCGAGGCCATGCAGGGCCGGACGCGCGGTGCGACCGCGGACGCCGCCGGTTCCGGCGGGGTCGACCCCGAGACGGTGCTGTCGGCGTTCGCGATCCTCTTCGACACCTCGCTCGACCCTCAGGAGGCGCGCGCCCGGCTCGGGGCGATGGCGCTGGAGGCGCCGGTCGGCGAGCGCGGCGCGGTGCTGGAGGAACTGGGGCGCATGCTGCCCCGGCAGGAGTGGCCGCAGCGGCGGCTGATCGTCACGGGGGTGGACGCCGAGGACGGCTCGTTCGCGCCGTGGGACGCCGATTCGGGGGTGCCGCTGGCGGCGGCGGTGCGGGCGAGCTGCTCGGTGCCGTGCGTGTTCCCGCCGGTGGAGATCGGCGGTCGCCGGTACATGGACGGCGGCACCCGTTCGGTGACCAACGCCGACCTGGCCAAGGGCGCCTCGGCGGTGGTCGTCCTGGAGCCGATGGGGCATCTGACGCCGCGCGAGACGCTGCGGCGCGAACTGGCCGAGCTGGGCGACGCCCGCACCGCGGTGATCGGTCCCGACCAGGCCGCCATCGAGACCTTCGGCACCGACATCCTCAACCCCGCCCTGTACGGCCCCGGTTTTCAGGCCGGGCTGAATCAGGCCGCCGCCGCGGTCGAGCAGATCCGCCCGGTGTGGGAGAGCTGATCGCCGCCGTTCGCCGTCGGGCCGTTCACCGTTGATCATCCGCGGCGGCGACCATCCGGCGCGTCCTCGAGCGACCGTCGCCGAAAATCGACGCCGCCCGCCGATCGCCGCCGCGGAAAAAACCGCCGCCCGCGCCGCACGGCGACGCATGACCGCATCCGGCCAATTCGACGCCGAACCGGCGGTCGAATCGGTGCGTCATATGGACCGTGCAGCCACGGAAAGAGCGGTCTCATGCGGTGCGCCGGACTCGCGATCCGGTGTCCGTCGCGCTCCGCCTGGTGACCGCACGCGAAAAAACACCTGGTCATACACCTGGCAATCGGTTAAAATCCCCGGGACGGTGTGCCGGGAAGTCTGGTCGGCGAGGGCGGCCGGGCGGGCTCGCATCCGGTGCGACTGCGCTTTTTCGGCTGTCCCCATGATTGATGGACCGACTGCTCGCCGGATTCTCGCGGCGCGGGTCGTTCGTGTGGCGGATCGCAGCATGGGGAGGGTATTCAGACCGTGGGCGAGTTCATCGGACTGGTCTTCTCCTTCCCCACGGTGCTGTTCACCTTCGCCCTGCTGGTCGTCATCGGGTACTGGGCGTTCGTCGCACTGGGCGCGGCCGATCTGGAATTGCTGGACGCGGACACCGGCGGCGAGGCCGCCGAAGGGCTGAGCGGAGTCCTGGGCGCGCTGCGGCTCGGCGACGTGCCGGTGACCGTCGCGCTCTCCCTGCTCATCGCGTTCTCCTGGTTCTTCTCACTGGTCGGTGCCGTCGTGCTGGATTCGTTCGATCTGTCCTCGCCGCTGGAGATCGCGCTCGGCCTGGTGGCGCTGGCGGTGGCGGTGGTGCTCGCGTGGCTGGTGACCTGCCTGGTGGTGATGCCGCTGCGGCGGGCGCTGCCGCGCACCAAGGAGTCCTCCCGGCGCGACCTCATCGGACGGCCCTGCGTGATCCGCACTTCCCGGGTCGACGCCACGTTCGGCCAGGCCGAGGTGACCACCGAGGACGGCTCCACCGTCATCGTGCAGGTCCGTCAGGACGTCGAGGACCCGCTGGCCGAACCGCTCACCGCCGGAAGCACCGCTTTGATCTTCGACTACGACGAGGCGGGCGAATTCTTCCGGGTCATGCCCCACAACCCCTGGTGATCCCTGTGGACTCCGACGGCCGCCGCCGCCGTTGACGGTGCGCCGGGCAGGCCGACCGACCCCTTCGAAGGGACATAGCAGATGCAATCCATAACCATGGGGCTCGGCGTGCTCTTCGCCGTCGTCCTCCTGATAGCGCTCGGCGTGGCGATCATCATCAGCCGGCTGTTCCGCAAGGTGGAACAGGGCAAGGCGCTGATCATCTCCAAGGTCCGCAAGGTCGACGTCACGTTCACCGGCGCGGTGGTGCTGCCGGTGCTGCACAAGGCCGAGCTGATGGACATCTCGGTGAAGACCATCGAGATCGCCCGCACCGGCCGTGAGGGCCTGATCTGCCGGGACAACATCCGCGCCGACATCCGCATCACGTTCTTCGTGCGGGTCAACAAGACCGTCGAGGACGTGATCAAGGTGGCGCAGGCCATCGGCACCGAACGGGCCAGCAACCAGGAGACCCTGCAGGAGCTGTTCAGCGCCAAGTTCTCCGAGGCGCTCAAGACCGTCGGCAAGCAGCTGGACTTCGTCGACCTCTACACCCGGCGCGAGGAGTTCCGCGACCACATCATCCGCGTCATCGGCACCGACCTGAACGGCTACAGCCTCGAGGACGCGGCCATCGACTACCTGGAGCAGACCCCGCTCAGCGACCTCAACCCCGACAACATCCTCGACGCCCAGGGCATCCGCAAGATCACCGAGCTGACCGCGCTCGAGCACGTCCGCACCAACGAGTACCGGCGCAACGAGGAAAAGGAGATCACCCGCCAGAACGTGGACGCGGCGGAGGCGATCCTGGAGCTGGAGCGCCGCAAGGCCGACGCGGAGATCAAGCAGCGGCGTGAGATCGAGACCATGAAGGCCCGCGAAGAGGCCGAGATCGCGCGGGTGCAGGCCGAGGAGCGGCTGCGGGCGCAGAGCGCGCACATCCGCACCGACGAGCAGCTGGGCATCCAGCAGGAGAACAAGGCCCGGGAGATCGCGGTCGCCGAGAAGAACCGCGAGCGGGTCATCGCGATCGAGAACGAGCGGATCGAGAAGGACCGCCTGCTCGAGGTCATCGCCCGCGAGCGGGAGACCGAGCTGAGCCGCATCGCCGCCGACAAGGAGATCGAGGCGGAGAAGCGGGAGATCGCCGAGGTGGTCCGCGAGCGGATCGCGGTGGAGAAGACGGTGGCCGAGCAGGAGGAGGCCATCAAGCGGCTGCGCGCGGTCGAGGAGGCCGAGCGCGAGCGGCAGACCCTGGTCATCGCCGCCGAGGCCGAGGCGCAGGAGGCGCTGGTCAAGGACATCAAGGCGGCCGAGGCCGCGGAGGCGGCCGCCAAGTTCAAGGCCCGCGAGGAGCTGACGCTCGCCGAGGCCCGGCAGCAGGCCGCCGACCTGGACGCCCGCGCCAAGATCCGGCTCGCCGAGGGGATCCAGGCCGAGCGGGCCGCCGAGGGCCTGGCCGAGGCGCAGGTGCGCGAGCGCCACGCCGAGATCATCGAGAAGGAGGGCCGCGCCGAGGCCGCCGCGCTGCGCGAGAAGCGCGCCGTGGAGGTCGCCATGCTGCGCGACCAGATGCAGGCCGAGGCCGAGGGCGAGAAGGAGAAGGCGCTGGCGCAGGCCGAGGGCATCGCCGAGAAGCTCAAGGCCGAGGCCGAGGGCCTCAACGAGAAGGCCGAGGCGATGGCCAAGCTGACCGACGCCACCCGCGAGCACGAGGAGTACCGCCTGCGGCTGGAGGCCGAGAAGGACATCCGCCTGGCCGGCATCGACGTCCAGCGTCAGATCGCCGAGCAGCAGGCCAACGTGCTGGCGGCCGGGCTGAGCAAGGCCGACATCAGCATCGTCGGCGGCGACAGCGTGTTCTTCGACAAGCTGGTCGGCTCCGTCGCCCTCGGCAAGGGCATCGACCAGTTCGTCGACAACTCCAAGGTCGCCCAGAACCTGGCCGGCCCCTGGCTGGAGGAGGGCGGTCGCTTCGCCGAGGACCTCACCCGGGTGCTGTCGGGCCTGGACACCGCGGGGATCCGCGACCTCACCCTGTCCACGCTGCTGCTCCGTCTGATCAAGGCGGGCGGTCCCGACACCGAGAAGCTGACCGACCTGCTCAACACCGCCACCGCGTTGGGCGTGGCCGACCTTCCGATCAACCCCTCTCGGCCCGGGAAGACCCCGGCGGTCACCGCGGCCGACGCGGCCGGCGGCGACCGCTGAGGGGGGCGCGGTAGCCCACGGCCGCGCTCCGGGCGGTGGCGTCGGAGACGCCCGGCGTCCCCGACGCCACCGCCCCGCCGAGCGGGCCCAGGCCCCATCGACGACACCGGCCGCCCGGGTCCGCCCGGGCGGGTCCGAACCGACCAGCCGCATGGACGAGGCACGAGGAGACGCCCGTGACGGAGACCGCCGAGGCCGTGACCGAGAACGCCGACGTGCAGTCGGGCATGGACATGGGCACCTACGAGGTGCTGCGGGCTCGGCTGGAGCAGCAGGCGGCGGAGCTGTCCCGACGCGCCGAGGAGCTGAACGGGCGGCGGATCGAGGTCTTCGGCAGCACCGAGCTGCGCCTGCTGGGCACGGAGCGGATCCGGACCGAGAACAACTGCGTGCCCCGGGACATCGTGCCGGTGACGGGCTCGGCGGTGCCGCTGGGCGGTGAGCCGGGGCACCACTCGGGGCTGATGCTGTTCGGCTACAACGTGTTCATCGGCCTGCGGACGGAGACCTCGGTCGAGGACGTGTTCTCCCTGCACCGGTTCACCCGGGAGGGGGAGGAGTTCCGGTTCGAGGACGCCTCGCCGGACGAGGTGCCGGGGCTGTTGCAGGACCCCCGGTTCCGCAAGGACTTCGCGGACCTGTACCGCTACTACCGCGACACCCGGCTGCTGCAGCTGCGGCGGCTGGACTCCACGCTGCTGGCGGTGTTCCAGACCGGGGCGCGGACCAGCGACATCCGGGTGCTGCGCTGGCAGATCGGCGCCGACGGGTCCGTCGAGTACATCGACGACCGGGGGGACCGCGACCACGTCTTCCCCCCCTCGCACGACTTCGAGTGGGTGGAGACCACCCGCGAGCAGCACGTGATGGGCCGTCATCCGCACATCTCCATCGAGGACGAGGTGTTCGTGGAGACGGTCGGCGGCGACCTCACCGTCAAGATCGAGAACAACACCGAGACCGGCGAGGGCGTCTACAGCGAGCCGGTGGAGGAGCCGCTGCAGAGCCTGGCCGACGCGGACGTGTACTACGCCCGGGTCGGGTCGCTGATCCTGCTGCGCATCCGCCCCTACAACGAGGAGGCCTGGCGGCACCTGGTCTTCAACACCCGCACCAAGGACGTGATGCGGCTGGACGGGATCGGGCAGGCCTGCCAGCGGCTGCCCGAGGACCACGGGCTGATCTTCCCGGGCGGCTACTACCTGACGACCGGGGTGGCGCGGACGTTCGACACCGATGTGACGGGCCTGGAGTTCGAGCGGATCATCAAGTCCACCAACGGCGAGGACGTGCTGTACGTCTTCCACGCCCGCGCCGAGGGCCGCACCCTGCTGCTGCCCTACAACGTGATCCGCAAGGAGGTCGCGGCGCCGCTGGTGTGCCACGGCTACTCGCTGTTCGACGACGGCACGCTGGTGATCTTCCGGGCGACCTCGGACGAGCCGACCCGGGTCCACCCCATGCAGGTGTGGCAGACCCCGTACCTGTCGGACGCCTACGCCGCCGCGCAGCCGGTCGGCACCGGCCCGCTGGAGCGGGTGGGCAACGCCGAGCTGGTGCGCGGCATCTCCGACTGCCTGTCGGTGGCCCGGATGGTCGGGGAGATGGCCCCGTCGACCGCCGTGTACGAGGGGCTGATCGCCGCCTGCACCCGGGTGCTGGACAACTACCTGTGGCTGGGCGAGGAGGAGCTGGGCGACCTGCGGGAGCCGCTGCTGGCGGTGCGGTCGGCGGCCGAGCAGGTGCTGGAGGAGTTCGAGAAGGTCCAGCAGCTCACCGCGCAGGCGGCCGAAGCGGTGGACGAGGCCGCGGCCGAGATCACCTCGCTGATCCGGCTGGCCCGCGGCGACGCCCCCAAGACCGCCGACGCCTGGGTGAGCCGGCTCGCCGCCCTCCGCCGCGAGCAGGGCCGGCTGATGACGCTGCGCGAGATGCGCTACGTCGACGTCGAGCGGATCGACCGGCTGACCGCGGATCTGGACGCCGAGCTGGCGTCGTTCGGGCAGCGGGCGGTGGCGTTCCTGCAGGGCGATGACGCGTTCGCCGGCTACCACGAGGACGTGGAGCGGCTGGTGGCCGAGGCGTCCCGGATCACCTCGACGGCCGCCGCCGAACCGTTGGAGCAGCGGCTGGCCGAGCAGTCGGCGGCGCTGGAGACGGTGACCGACGTGGTCGGCTCGCTGGAGATCGCCGACGCCACCGTGCGGACCCAGATCCTGGAGCGGATCAGCGAGGTCCTCGGCGGTCTCAACCGGGCCCGCGCCACGTTGGAGGGCCGCCGCCGGGAGCTGGCGGCCGCCGAGGGGCGGGCCGCGTTCGCCGCCGAGTTCGCGCTGCTCAACCAGGAGATCACCGGAGCGTTGGCGGTCGCCGACAGCCCGGACCGGTGCGATGAGCAGCTCGGCCGGCTGATGCTGCGGCTGGAGGACCTGGAGACCCGGTTCGGGGACTTCGACGACTTCGCCGCCGAGCTGGCCGCCAAACGGGAGGACGTGTACGAGGCGTTCTCCTCCCGCAAGCAGGCGCTGCTGGACGAGCGGGCCCGCCGCGCCGACCGGCTGGCCGCCTCCGCCGAGCGCACCCTCGCCGGGGTCCGCCGCCGGGTGGCGAACCTGTCCTCCCTGGAGGAGATCAACACCTACTTCGCCGCCGACGCGATGGTGGCCAAGCTCCGCCAGGTGGTCGCCGAGCTGCGGGAGCTGGGCGACGCGGTGCGGGCCGAGGAGCTGGAGGGCCGGATCAAGGCGGCCCGCCAGGAGGCCGGGCGCGCCCTGCGCGACCGTCAGGACCTGTTCGCCGACGGCGGGGAGACGATCCGGCTGGGGCGGCACCGGTTCGCGGTCAACACCCAGCCGATCGACCTGACCCTGGTCCCGCACGAGGGCGGCCTGGCGTACGCGATCACCGGGACCGACTATCGCGCCCCGGTGCAGGATCCGCAGTTCGCCCGGACCCGGGAGCTGTGGGACCAGCCGCTGGTGTCGGAGTCGCCGCAGGTCTACCGGGCCGAGTATCTGGCGACGTCGATCCTGGCGCTCGCGGAGCAGGGCGCGCAGGGGCTGACGCTGGAGGGGCTGCACGAGGCGGCGGTCTCCGACGAGGAGCTGCTGGCCGTGGTGCGCCGCGTCGCCGAGTCCCGCTACGACGAGGGGTATGAGCGCGGCGTCCACGACCAGGACGCCGCCGCGATCCTGCGGACGCTGCTGCGGCTGCACTCGGCCGCCGGGCTGCTGCGCTATCCGCCGGCCGTCCGCGCCGCCGCCCAGCTGTGGTGGGCGTACGGGACGGACGAGGCGGGCCGCGCCCGGTGGAGCCGCCGGACGACGTCGCTGGCCCGTGCCCGCGCCGCCTTCGGGGCCTCCCCCGCCATCGCCGAGCTGTGCGCCGAGCTGTCGGAGGCGATCACCGCGTTCGCCGCCCGGCACGATCTGCCGCTCGCGCCGGGCGGGGAGCGGCCGTCGGCGCAGGACTCGGCGGAGGCGACGCGCCGGGCCGGGGCGCTGGCGGGCGAGTACCTGTTCGAGGAGCTGGCCGCCGCGCCCGCCGGGTTCGTCACCGGGGCGGGCGCGCGGACCCTGCTGGAGCGGTTCCGGCGGGCGCTGGGCGGCCCGGGCTCGCGGACGCTGGCCGAGTTCGCCGCCGACCAGCAGGCGCTGAGCGACGATCTGGCCGCCCGGCACCAGCTGGTGGAGTCGTGGCTGACGTCGTTCCTGGACGCCCAGGACGACGACGCGCTGCGGATGGATCTGCCGGAGGCCGTGGCGATCGAGCTGACCGACGGCGCGATCTCGCGGCATGACTCCTCCGCCTCGCTGACCGCCACCGTCGAGGGCCTGCTCGGCGCGCATCCCCGGATCCGGGACCGGCGGCTGGAGCTGCGGCTGGACGAGACGCTGGCCCGCACCCGCGAGTTCCGCCTGGAGCGCGTCCCGGCCTACCGCGCCTATCAGAAGAGGCGCGCCGAGCTGGTGGCGCGGGAGCGGGAGCGGCTGCGGCTGGAGGAGTACCGGCCCAAGGTGATGAGCGCGTTCGTCCGCAACCGGCTGCTGGACGAGGTGTATCTGCCGCTGATCGGCGACAACCTGGCCAAGCAGCTGGGGGCGGCCGGCGACGCCAAGCGCACCGACCAGATGGGGTTGCTGCTGCTCATCTCCCCGCCCGGTTACGGCAAGACGACCCTGATGGAGTACGTGGCCAGCCGGCTGGGCCTGTTGTTCGTCAAGGTGAACGGTCCCGCACTGGGGCATTCGGTGACCTCGCTGGACCCCGCCGAGGCCCCCAGCGCCACCGCCCGGCAGGAGATCGAGAAGATCTCCTTCGCCCTGGAGTGCGGCAACAACACGCTGCTGTACCTGGACGACATCCAGCACACCAACCCCGAGCTGCTGCAGAAGTTCATCTCCCTGTGCGACGCCCAGCGCCGCATGGAGGGGGTGTGGAACGGCCGGACCCGCACCTATGACCTGCGCGGCAAGCGGTTCGCCGTGTGCATGGCCGGCAACCCCTACACCGAGGCGGGCAAGCGGTTCCGCATCCCCGACATGCTGGCCAACCGCGCCGACGTGTGGAACCTGGGCGATGTGCTGTCGGGCAAGGAGGACCTGTTCGCCCTCAGCTACATCGAGAACGCGCTGACCTCCAACCCGATCCTGGCGCCGCTGTCCACCCGGGACCGCGGCGACCTGGAGCTGCTGATCCGGCTGGCCGGCGGCGACGACTCGGTCCGGCCCGACCGGCTCTCCCACCCCTACTCGCAGGTCGAGCTGGACCAGATCGTCTCCGTGCTGCGCAAGCTGCTGCGGGTGCAGCAGATCGTGCTGGCCGTCAACCAGGCCTACATCGCCTCGGCCGCCCAGTCCGACGACTCCCGCACCGAGCCGCCGTTCCAGCTCCAGGGCTCCTACCGCAACATGAACAAGCTGGCCGAACGCATCGTGCCGGTGATGAACGACGAGGAGCTGGAGGCCCTCGTCGACGACCACTACCTGGGCGAGTCCCAGACCCTGGCCTCCGGGGCCGAGGCCAATCTGCTCAAGCTCGCCGAGCTGCGCGGCACCCTCACCCCCGAGCAGGCGGCCCGCTGGGAGGAGGTCAAGCGGTCCTTCCTGCGCGCCAAGGCCCTGGGCGGCGGTGACGACGACGCGGTGAGCCGGGCCATCGGCGCGCTGGGCCTGCTGGCCGACCGGATCGCCGACATCGAACGGGCCATCGACCGGGCCGGCGGCGGCCTGACCGCCGCCGAGGGCGGGCACCGCCGCCCCTGACCTCCTCGCCCGGGCCGGTGCCCGTCGCGGACGCGGCGTCGTCCGGGGACGCCGGCCCGCGAGCGGCGGTCGCGGGCGGGGGCGACGGCGCCGCCCCGGCCCGCCGCGGGACGCGCAACGGGCCCGGGGCGGCCGCCGCGGGCCCGTGAACTCCGCCGACGGCGGACGGCCCGGACCGTCCGCCGGTGATGTACATCACGGCTCGAAACGTACGAAGCGGACGCCGGACCACGAGAAGATGACTTGAAGAATTCTTCAATTGGTCGAGTGAAGGTTCCACCACTTCGTGCATCCACCGAGAGGGGCTGACCCGCGTGCCGGTGCCGCTGTATCAGGCCAAGGCCGAGTTCTTCCGCATCCTCGGCCATCCGGTGCGCATCCGGGTGCTGGAGCTGCTGCAAGGCGGTCCCATGCCGGTACGGGATCTGCTCGCCGAGATCGACGTGGAACCCTCCAGCCTGTCCCAGCAGCTGGCGGTGCTGCGTCGGGCGGGGATCGTCTCCGCCACCCGCGAGGGCTCCACCGTGGTCTACGAGCTGTCCACCAGCGACATCGCCGACCTGATGCGGGCGGCCCGGCGCATCCTCACCGAGATGATCACCAGCCGGGAGGGCCTGCTGGCCGAGCTGAAGGCCGCCGAGGAGGAGGACCGGTGACCCTCGCGGGCGAGCACGCCGGAACGTTCCGGGCCGGCGACGTCCCGCGACGTCCCACCCGGGGAACGGGCGCGGAGGAGGAGCGGTGAACCTCTGGAAGAAGATCCGCAAGACCGGGCGGGTCGCCGAGCCGGCGCCCCCGCGACCCGAGGGCGAGCCGCCCGAGCCGCGGCTGGCCGGATCGGTGCAGATCCGGCACGTGGACGCCGGGTCCTGCAACGGGTGCGAGCTGGAGATCGCCTCGGTGTTCGGGCCCGTCCACGACGCCGAGCGCTACGGGGCGCGTCTGGTGGCCTCCCCCCGGCACGCCGACGCGCTGCTGGTGACCGGGCCGGTGACGCGGAACATGGAGAGTGCGCTGCGCCGCACCTACGAGGCCGTCCCCGAGCCCAAAGTGGTGATCGCGCTGGGCGACTGCGCCCGCAACTGCGGGGTGTTCGCCGATGCCTACGGCGTGGCCGGCGCGGTCGGCGACGTGGTCCCGGTGGACGTGGAGGTGCCCGGCTGCCCGCCCCGGCCCGAGGACATCACCAAGGCGTTGCGGGGTCTGACCGGACGATGAACCTGCTGTTCCCCGGCGCGCTGGCGTTGTGCGCGCTCGCATCGCTGCTCGCCGCGCTCCCGCCGGCCCGGATGCGGTCGGCCCTGGCCGGGACGGTGCTGGCCGGGGCGGGCGCGACGGCGCTGGCCGCCGGAGTCGCCGCCATGACCGGCCGCACCTGGAGCGCCTGGCTGCCGGACCTGCTGCCGCTGGCGGGCGTGCGGCTGGAACTGGACGCCCTGGGCGGGCTGTTCACCGCGGTGACCGGCGGGGTCACCGCGGCCGCCGCGATCTACTCGATCGGTTACGCCCGGCACGCCCCCCGCACCGCGCAGATCCTCGTCCCGCTGTTCGCGGCGGCGCTGCTGCTGGTGCCCGCGGCGGCGAGCGTGAGCACGTTCCTGCTGCTGTGGGAGCTGATGGCGATCGCCTCGCTGCTGCTGGTGCTGGCCGACCATCGGGCCCGCCCGGCGGTGCGGTCGGCGGGCGTGTGGTACGCGGTGCTGACCCACCTGGGGCTGGTGGCGATCCTGGGCGGGCTGGCGGCGTTCGCGGCCGCGGCCGGCGGGGAGAGCTTCGCCGAGCTGCGGCGGGCCGACGTGAACGAGGCGACGGCCATCGGCGTCTTCCTGGCCACCTTCGCCGGGTTCGCCTCCAAGGCCGGGATCGTCCCGCTGCACGTGTGGCTGCCGCGGGCCCACCCCGAGGCCCCCAGCCATGTGTCGGCGCTGATGAGCGCCGCCATGGTCAACATGGGGATCTACGGCATCGTCCGGGTCGGGCTGGACCTGCTGGGCGGCGGGCCGCGCTGGTGGTGGCTGGTGGTGCTGGCGGCCGGGGCGCTCTCGGCGCTGCACGGCATCCTGCAGGCGGCCGTGGCCAGTGACCTCAAGCGGCTGCTGGGCCACTCCACCACCGAGAACATGGGGCTGGTGCTGATCGGCGTGGGCGCCGCCGGGTTCTTCGAGGCCTCCGGCGAGCGCGCCCTGGCCGCCCTGGCGCTGGCCGCCGCGCTGCTGCACGTGATCAATCACTCGGCGTTCAAGACGCTGCTGTTCCTGGCGGCCGGGTCGGTGCTGCACGGCACCGGCACCCGCGACCTGGACGCCCTGGGCGGGCTGCGCGAACGGATGCCGGTGACCACGGCCGTCTTCGCCCTCGGCGCGCTGTGCGCCTCGGCCCTGCCGCCGGGCAACGCCTTCGTCAGCGAATGGCTGATGCTGCAGAGCCTGATCCGCTCCCTGCCGGACGGCGGGGTCTCGGCGGCGGTGGTGATGCCGCTGGCGGTGGCGGCCGTCGCGCTGACCGCGGGGCTGTCGGCGGCCACCTTCGTCAAGGCGCTGGGGACCGGGTTCCTGGCCCGTCCGCGCAGCGCCGAGGCCGAGAGGGCGCACGAGGCGCCGCCGTCGATGCTGGCCGGGATGGCGCTGGCGGGCGCGGCCTGCGCGGCGCTGGCGCTCGGGCCGACGCTGGTGCTGCCCGGCGTCGCCGACGTGACCGGCCAGGTGCTGCCCGGCCGCGGCCCGGCGACGGACGGGGCGTACCTGCGCGCCGCCGCCAGCTCCCTGTCGCCGGTGCTGATCGCCGCCGCGCTGGCGGTGACGGCGGCGGCGCTGCTGGCCGTGCTGCGGGCCTTGGCGATGCGGCGGGCCCGGCGCGCGGCCCGCCTGTGGGACTGCGGGGCCGGCCCGATGACGGCGCGGATGGAGTACACCGCCACCTCCTTCGCCGAGCCGCTGCAGCGGGTCTTCGACGACGTGCTCGCCCCGGAGAGCGACGTGGAGGTGACACACGTGAAGGAGTCGGCGTACCTGGTGGACCGGGTGCGCTTCCAGGCCGCCGTGCCCGACCGCATCGAGCACCGGCTGTACGCCCCCGCCATCGCCCTGGCCGACCGGCTCGGCCGCGCCTCCCGCGGCCTGGCGAACGGCAGCGTGCACCGCTATGTGGGCTACGGCTTCGCCGCGTTCGCCGTCACCTTGATCGTGTTGGCGGTGACCGGGTGAGCGCCCGGCGCTGCGCGCACCGCCCCGGCGGTGAGGGAGGGGTGAGGCGGTGATCGGGGCCGCCGCGCAAGTCGTGCTCATCGGGGTCGGCTCCCCGTTCCTGGTGGGGCTGATGCGGCAGGTGCGGGCCCGCCTGGAGGGACGCGCCGGGGCCGGGATCGCCCAGCCGATGCGGGACCTGCGCAAGCTGCTGCGCAAGGAGCCGATCGCCCCGCACGGGACCGGATGGCCGTTCCGGGCGGCGCCGCTGGTGCTGGCCGCCACCGCGCTGGTGGTGGCGGCGGTGGGGCCGTTCGCCACCACCGACTCCCCGCTGGACCCGGCCGCCGACCTGTTCGCGGTCACCGCGCTGCTGGCCCTCGGCACGGTGGCGCTGGCGCTGGGCGGGCTGGACACCGGCACCGCGTTCGGCGGCATGGGCGCCAGCCGCGAGATGACGGTGATGGCGCTGGTGGAGCCGACCATCCTGCTGGCGGCGTTCGCCCTGTCGATCCGGGTGGGCTCCACCAACCTGGGGCAGATCGCCGCCTCGGTGGCCGAGGATCCGCTGTCGGTGATCTCGCCGGTGAGCCTGCTGGCCGCGGTGGCGCTGATCATCGTGACGATGGCCGAGACCGGGCGGATCCCGGTGGACAACCCCTCCACGCACCTTGAGCTGACGATGATCCACGAGGCGATGGTGCTGGAGTACGCCGGGCCCGACCTGGCCCTCATCGAGTGGGCCTCGGCGATGCGGCTGACCGTCCTGCTGGGGCTGTTCGCCGGATTGTTCACCCCGTGGGGGATCACGCTGGCGCTGCCGCTGGCGCTGGCGGTGTTCGCGGTCAAGGTCGCCGTGCTCGGCGCGCTGCTGGCCGCCGCCGAGGTGTTCATGGCCAAGCTGCGGCTGTTCCGGGTGCCCGAGCTGCTGGCCGGATCGTTCCTGCTGGCGCTGCTGGCCGTGGCGGCGTCCTTCTTCCTGGAGCGGGCATGAGCGACGTCCACGTGCAGCTGCTCGACCTGGCCTGCGGGGCGTTCCTGCTGACCGGCGTGCTGATCCTGTGGCGCAGCGAGCTGGCGAAGATCGTCACGCTGTTCGCCCTGCAGGGGGTGGCGCTGGCCGCGCTGATCGCGGTGCTCGGCGCGCACGAGGGCTCGGCCGAACTGCTGGCGGTGGCGGCGGGCATCGGGGCGCTGCGCGCCGGGGTGCTGCCGTCCCTGCTGCGGCGGGCGCTGGCGGCCTCCGGGGAGCGGCGGGAGACCAAGCCGATCGTGAACGTGGCCGCCTCGCTGGTGGCGGCGGCGGTGCTGGCGCTGCTGGCCTATGCGGTGTGCCAGCCGGTGATCCGCCTGGCTCCCACTCCGGCCACCCAGGCGGCGCCGGCGGCCATGACCGTGATCTTCCTGGGCTTCTTCGTGCTGGCCACCCGGCGGCGGGCGCTGTCGCAGGTGGTGGGGTTCCTGTTGATCGACAACGGGATCACCGCGATGGCCTTCCTGACCGCCGGCGGGCTGTCGCCGGTGGTGGAGATCGGCGTCTCGCTGGACGTGCTGCTGGCCGTGCTGGTGCTGCAGGTGCTCACCACGCGGATGCGCGCCGCGTTCGGCGGCACCGACCTCGATGAGCTGCGGGAGCTGCGGGACTGATGCTGCTGGTCGTTCTTCCGATCCTGCTGCCGTGCCTGGCGGCGGCGCTCTATGCGCTGGCCGGCTGGCGCGGGCCGGTGCGGTGGCTGGGCGCGCTGTCGTCGGCCGGGGTGCTGGCCTGCGGGATCGCGCTGTCGCTGCAACAGGCCCCGCCGAGCGCGCCGGGGCTGCGGGCGGACGCGCTGAGCTCGTTCATGCTCATCGTCATCGGCGCGGTCGCCACGCTCGCCATGCTCGCCGGTCCGTCCTACCTGGCCGCCGAGGCCGATGCACGGGCGGCGCGGCGGTACGGGGTGCTGACGCAGGGGTTCATCGCGGCCATGGCGCTGGCGGTGCTGGCGGCGAACCTGGGCGTGCTGTGGGCGGCGGTCGAGGCCACCACGATCGTGACCGCGTTCCTGGTCGGACACCGGCGCACCCGGGCCGCCGTCGAGGCCGCCTGGAAGTACGTGGTGGTCTGCTCGGCCGGGATCGCGCTGGCCCTGCTCGGGGCGGTACTGCTGCACTTCGCCGCCGCCCGGGCGGGGGTGGAGTCGCTGGAGCTGGACGTGCTGGCCGCCCGCGCCGCCGAGCTCGACCCGGGGGTGGCCCGGATCGCCGTCGCGCTGCTGCTGCTGGGCTTCGGCACCAAGGCGGGGCTGGCGCCCATGCACGCCTGGCTGCCGGACGCCCACAGCCAGGCCCCCGCCCCGGTGTCGGCGCTGATGTCGGGCGTGCTGCTGTCGGTGGCCTTCTACGCGATGCTGCGAGTCAAGGTGATCGCCGACCCGGCGCTGGGCCCGGCCTTCACCCGGAACCTGCTGCTGGTCCTGGCACTGCTGTCGCTGCTGGTGGCGGCATTGCTGCTGATCGCCCAGCGGGACTACAAGCGGATGCTGGCCTACTCCAGCATCGAGCACATGGGCCTGCTGGCCCTGGGCGCGGCGGCCGGCGGTCGGTTGGCGCTGACCGCCGTGCTGCTGCACGTCCTCGGCCACGGCCTGGGCAAGTCGGTGCTGTTCATCGGGTCCGGCGCCGTCCTGCGCGCCACCGGCAGCAGCCGGGTCGCCGCGGTGCGCGGCCTGCTGGCCCGCTCTCCGCTGCTGGGCGGCGCGTTCGGCCTGGCCCTGCTGGCCCTGCTGGGCCTGCCCCCGTTCAGCCTGTTCGCCTCCGAGCTGGGCATCGTCCGCGCCGGTTTCCAGGAGGGCATCGGATGGGCGGTCGTCGTCGCCCTGGCGCTGATGCTCATCATCGTCGCCGCCGTGAGCCGCATCGGCGGCCACATGATCCTCGGCTCCCCGCCCTCCGCCCAGCCGCCGGACGCCGAGACCGCGGCCGGTACCGCAGAGCCGGCGCTCGCCGCCGTGGCCGCCGGAGCCGCACAGCCCGTCGAAGCCGCCGGAGGATCAGGCGACGGCCGAGCCGCCGAGGCGAGCGGAGCATCGAAGGCCGCCCCGGCGGAGCCGGCGCTCGCCGCCGTGGCCGCCACCGCCGCGCGCTCCGTCGCAACCGGCACGGGAGCGGGCGAGGGTCAGGCCGCCGAAGCGGCGCTCGCGCAGGCGCCCGACGACGGGCCCGGCGAAGCGGCGGAGGTCGGCGCGTCCGCGGAGGCGGGTGGCGGTGCGGAGCCGGCGGGCGTGCCGGCCGGGGTCGCCGTCGCGATGGTCGCCGGGCTGGCGGCCTGCGGGCTGCTCGGCGTCACCGCCGGCCCTCTGCAGTCGATCCTTGACAACGCCGCGCAGGTGGTCGCCCCGTGAAGATCATCGATGTGACCTCTGAGTCGCTGGCCGCCCACGTCGCCGAGCTGCTGGGGAGCGGGCACCGGCTGGCGCTGGTGGCCGCGGTCCCCGCCCCGTCCGGCTTCGATGTGGTGTACCTGTTCAGCCACGGCGCCGACCTGGTGGAACTGCACCTGCCGGTGCCCGGGGACGATCCCCGCCTGCCGTCGATCGCCTCGCTGTCGTTCCCGGCCGGGCGGTTCGAACGGGAGATGCGCGACCTGTACGGGATCGTCCCGGAGAACCATCCGCTGCCCCGCCGGCTGGTGCGGCACCACCACTGGCCGCGCGGCTGGTACCCGATGCGGGACGACGCCGGGCCGCCGCCCGCCTTCGGCGACCCGGAGGGGCCCTTCCCGTTCGTCACCGTGGAGGGGCCGGGGGTCTATGAGATCCCGGTCGGGCCGGTGCACGCCGGGTTGATCGAGCCCGGTCACTTCCGGTTCTCGGTGGTCGGGGAGAGCATCCTCAAGCTCAAGGCCCGGCTGTGGTTCGTCCACAAGGGGATCGAGAAGCTGTTCGAGGGGCGTCCTCCCGAGGCCGGGCTGGAGCTGGCCGAGCGGATCAGCGGTGACACCTCCGTGGGGCATGCGCTGGCCTACTGCCAGGCGGTGGAGTCGGCGTTGAAGGTGGCCGTGCCGCCGCAGGCCGTGCGGATCCGGGCGCTGCTGCTGGAGCTGGAACGGATCTACAACCACGTCACCGACCTGGGCGCACTGTGCAACGACGTGGCGCACGGCATCCTCAACGCCCACGCCGGGCGCGTCCGCGAGTCGCTGCTGCGCATCAACGACCGGGTCACCGGCCATCGCCTGCTGCGCGGCGGGGTCGTCGTGGGCGGCGCTCGGCTGCGCGCCCTGCCGGATGTGGACGCCCTGCGCGCCATCGGGGAGGACGTGGCCGAGATCGTCGCGCTGGCCCTGGGGCACAGCGTGGTGCTGGACCGCTTCGCCGGCACCGCCGTGCTGTCCGCCCAGGCCGCCCGCGACCTGGGCACCCTCGGCTATGTGGCGCGCGCCAGCGGGCTGGACGTGGACGCCCGGCGCGACACCCTCGAGGGTTTTGCGCCCGTCGTCCGCACCGGCGGGGACGTGCTGGCCCGCTTCCAGGTCCGCGCCGAGGAGATCGCCGCCTCCATCGAGATCATCGCCGGTCTGGTCGGCGACCTGGACGCGGGCGACCTCGACCACGTGACCCCGTCGCCGTCCGGCGCCTTCGGCCCGGCGGCGGGGGTGGGCATCGCCGAGGGATGGCGCGGCACCATCGTCCACCGCGTGCAGCTGGACGCCGAGGGCGCCTTGGCCCGGGTCAAGGTGGTCGACCCGTCCTTCTTCAACTGGCCGGCCCTGCCCGTGGCCCTCAGCGGCGCGATCGTCCCGGACTTCCCCCTGGTCAACAAGAGCTTCAACCTCTCGTATGCCGGCAACGACCTGTGAGGTCCCGGCGGCCGGCGCGCTCGGGACGCTCGCCGAGGGGGCGACGGCGATCGGCGGGCCGAGGCGTCGAGCACCGGCGGCAGGGGACCGCGCCTCAGGTGGGACCCCCGGGGGACGTCCGCCGCCCGGCCGGCCCTCGGCGGTGCGGAGCGGCTCCAGGCCGCCGGTCTTCATCGGGTCGGGCGTCGCGGCGCCGATGCGGGGCGAACCGCGGACAAAAAGGATTTATGTCGCACATGATCATAAAGTGCGGCATAGACGTTGTGATCCGTTGCACACCGGGCCACACTTTCGGTTCGCCGGTGCCGCGTTCCGTGCCCGGTGCTCGCTCGGGGTTGAACGTCGGTCGGACGGGCGGATGGAGGGTCGGTGAAGCGACGCGGGTACGGAATCGTCAGTGCACTGGCGGCGCTGCTCCTGGGGGCGACGGCCTGCGGGGGCGGCGCGGGCTCGGACGCGATCCGCCACGGCCCCGGCGTGACGAGCAAGCCGTGCCCGAAGGCGGTGAACCCCGACAACGGCTGCATCTACCTGGGGATCATCTCCGACCTGAGCAAAGGCCCGTTCCGCGACCTGGGCAAGCCGGTCACGCACGCGCAGAAGGCGTTCTGGGACCGGGTCAACCGGCAGGGCGGCATCGGCGGCTACGACATCGACGTCACCACCTACACCCGCGACTCCGCCTACGACCCGGCCGCCCACAAGGCCATGTACGAGCGGATGAAGGGCAAGGTGCTGGCGCTGGCCCACACCCTGGGCTCGTCCACCACCGCGGCCATCCTGCCGGACCTGCGCAAGAACAAGATCGTGGCCGTCCCGATCTCCTGGACCTCGGCCTGGGAGTTCGAGGACGTGATCCTGGAGTCGGGGGCCAGCTACTGCGCGGAGGCGATGAACTCCGTCGACTACGCGGTCGAGGAGTACTCCGCCAAGAGCGTCATGGTCGTGCACTTCCCGGGGGACTACGGCGACGACGTCGCCGCAGGCGCGAAGATCGCGGCGGCCCGGCACAAGATCGGCTTCACCCACCGGAGGACCGGGCAGGGCCGGCAGGCGCAGAAACCGGTGATCGACGCCATCGTCAAGCAGTCCCCGGATCTGGTCGTGCTGGCGGTCGGCCCGCAGGAGACCTCCGCCATCGTCGGGGAGACGGTCCGGCGCGGCTACCCGGGCCGGTTCATCGGCTCCCTCCCCACCTGGCAGCGGGACATGCTGAACGGCCCGACCGGCCCGGCGCTGCGGCAGCGCTACCTGCAGTCCTCCCCCTGGAAGCCGTTCGCCGTCGACTCCCCCGGCCACGCCGCGATGCGGCAGGCGGTCGGCCGGGTCGCCCCCAGCGACGCGATGACCGCGGGCTGGGTGCTGTCCTACCCGCTCAAGGCGGTGCTGCAGAAGGCCGCCGAGAACGGCGATCTGACCCGGGAGGGCGTGTTCAGGGCGCTCAAGCAGACCACCAGGATCGACTACGAGGGCATCCTGCCCGCCGAGGCCGGCAACTTCTCCGGCGACCCCAACACCAACGCCTTCCGACAGACGGTGCTGGGCCGTCCGGACCCCGACGCCTACACCGGCATCACGGTCGTCAAGGAGTTCTCCGCGGGCCCCACCGCCTCCTCGCACGTCTTCACCGCGCCCTGCTACACGTCGCTGTGATCCCGCGGTGATCCGGCGGCGGCCCGGCATCCGCGGCGCAGGCCGCCGGACCGCCGCGGGGGCGGGCGAAGAGACGGCCGGGGAACGCGCGTGAACGCCCGGCCGGCGCGCGGCGGCCGGTTCCCTCGACCGGCCCCGGAGGCCGGGACGGACGCCGCCCTCAGGAGCGTTCGGAGGGCTGCTGCGCGTTCTGCTCCTCCCCCTCGCGGCCGCCGTCCCCGAGGAGGAACCCGAGCACGCGGCCGAGGTGGTCGGGGACGCTCTGCAGCGGCGTGGCGGTGGCGACCAGCAGGCCCAGCACGCCGACCGCCAGCAGCAGGGGGATCGCCCCCCACGCGGTCAGGGCCGACTCCAGCGGGGCGCCGACGAGCCATCCCAGGACGCCGCCCGCGCCGCGCACCTGACCCATGTCGGTGAACGGGTCGGGGCTGTTGGCGGCGGCGTGGACGACGCCGAGCAGCCCGATCCCGATGATGGCGGAGCCGGCCAGGATGCGGACGGTCCCGGTGCGGCGCTCAGGGTGCCGGAAGACCCGTACGGCCAAGAGCGCGACCGCGATGGGCAGCAGATAGGCGCACAGCCCGAACGCGCCGCGCAGCAGCTCCGCCACCGCCGTGGTGAACTCGGTCTCCGTCTGCGCCCACAGCAGACCGCCCAGCGTGACCGCGGCGATGACCAGGGTCAGGCCGACGCCGTCGCGGCGCTGCGCGGGGTCGACGTCCCGGGCGGCGCCGCCGGGCGCCCGCACCAGCCAGCCCAGGGCCGACGCGACGGCGTTCCACGCCCGGGTCACGGTGCGGGCCGGACGGCCCTGCAGGCGGGCGACGGCCTCGTTGATCGCCTGCACCGCCGGCGGAGGCGCCTCGGCCCCCGGGCCGGCCGGGGGACCGGGCGGCGGGCCCGGCTGCGGACCGAACGGCGGACCCGGCGGAGGGCCGGGCGGAGGACCGGGCGGCGGGCCCGGCGGGGGGCCGGGCGGCGCGGCGAACGGGCGCGTGGGGGCGGGCGAACCCGGCGCCGTCGCGGCGGCCGGCGCGCTCAGCCGGTCCACCACCTCGGCCATGGTGGGCCGGTCGGCGGGGTCCTTGGCCAGCATCCGCATGACCAGCGCCTCGATCTCGGGGGGAACGTCCGGCCGGAGCTCGGTGATCCGCGGCGGGAGCTCGCTCAGATGCTGGTTCATGTACGCCGCCAGCGACGGCCCGGTGAACGGCGGACGTCCGGCCAGCAGCGCATAGAAGGTGCAGCCCAGCGAGTACAGGTCCGAGCGCTCGTCCCCCCGCTCGCCCCGCCACTGCTCGGGGGCGGTGTAGGGGGGCGTGCCCACGACGCTGCCCATCGGGGTCAGGTCGGAGGCGGCGTCGGCGAACCGGGCGATGCCGAAGTCGCAGATCTTGACGCCGCCCTCGGTGAGCTCCATCAGGTTGGCGGGCTTGATGTCGCGGTGCACCACGCCCTTGCGGTGCGCGTACGACAACGCCTCGGCGACCTGCCTGACCATCGCCACCGCGCGCGGCACCGGCAGCCCGTTGGGGTGCGCCTCCAGGACCGCCCCGAAGTCGCGGCCCTCCAGCAGCTCCATCACGAAGAACGGGTGCCCCTCGTGGTCGCCCATCGCGTGCACCACGGTGATCCCCGGATGCTGCAGGGAGGCCGCCGCCTGCGCCTCACGCCGCAGCCGCGCGATCACGTCCTGGTTGGTGCCCAGGTTGGACAGCACGATCTTGACCGCGACCTGCCGGCCGAGCGCCAGGTCATCGGCGGCCCACACCTCGCCCATGCCGCCCTGGCCCAGCCGACGCACCAACCGGTATTTGCCGTCCAGTACCGCTCCAGGCTCCACAGCCCCGCCTTTCCCCGGGTCCTCGGACCATACCGGCGCCCTGCACCATTTTGACCCCGTGTGGGGATGGAGAGTTCCCTATCAGGGATCGGAGGTGCAGGCCACCCTGCGGGAGCCGGGTCGAGACGCTTCGCCGATCCGCCGCCGATCCGTCGCGCGGCCCGTGCGCCGCACGGCGGCCGCCCATCGACGGTTCAGGGGCGTTTGCCGCGCCCGCTCATCAGACCGCGCAGTCCGGCGCGGGTGCGCGGGTCACGGGCCAGCCGTTCGGCGCGGGCGCGGACCCGGCGGCCCTGCGGGGTGTGCAGCAGCCGCCTGATCTTCGTGACGATCGACGCCATGGTGTCCTCTCCCGGGAATTCGGCGAATGCGCTCCCCGGCCTCTACCCGTTCGTTCGAGGGACATGACCGGCGCATCCGGTGCGGCGGGCGAACGGCGCCGTGCGGCGTGCGGAAAGCGCACCGCACGGCAGGGAAAGCCGGCGGGGAAAGTCGGCGGGAAAGACCGCCTCGCGATCACCGCGCCCATGCTCCGGCGGAGGGGGACGGGGCGGCGTCTTCCCGTCCCGAAACGTTCGCCCGGCACAGCGCCGCACCGTCGCACGGCATGACCGAGACGTGATCGACGCACGGTCGACGAGTGCGGCACGGCGGAGAAATATCCGGGCGGAGCATCGGGAGAATGCGTCAACAACCGACCACCCGACGCTGACAGAAGTTGTGAACAACCGTAGAGGGCGTGTCACTTCACGCGTCTCATACCGCGAGTTATCGTCAAACCCCTTGCCGGCCCGCGACCGACTCGCCCCCGGACACCGGGACGGCAAGGGGCTCCCGACGGCGGGCGGCCGGAGCAGGCGTTCTCCCGTTCCTCACCCCACGCGCCGGCGACACTCGCACCTCCGACCGCCCGCTCATGGACCCCTCCGATCCTGCGCGCCCTCGGACGCGCGCAGCCGGCCGACGGCGACCAGCTCGAGGATCACCAGCATGCAGACCGCCTCCGCCGCCAGCAGCCCGAGCAGCACCAGCAGCTGGGTCGCGCCCGCCGCCGACGGACTCGCCCCGCCCAGCAGCACCCCCACGAACGCCCCCGGCAGCGTCACCAGCCCCACCGTGCGGGTTTGATCCAGCACCGGAACGAGCGCCAGCGCCGCGGCCGGGCGGCACACCTCCAAGGCCGCGTCCCGGGACGACAGCCCCAGCGCCAGCGCCGCCTCGTACTCGCCGTGCCGGGTGCGCAGCTCCTCCAGGGTGCGCCGGCCGGTCAACGCGGTCACCGTCATCGCCCCGCCGATCAGGATCCCGGCGATCGGCAGCACCGCCACCGGCCGGGCCGGCACCGCCCCCGACAGCACCGTCAACGCCAGCACCGGCCCCACCCCGGCGGCGATGGCCAGCCCGCACCAGCCGGCCGCCCGCGCCGAACGCCGCCCGACGATCCGGCCGGCGGCGGTGACCGCGGCGATCGCCAGCATCAACGCCACGAACGCGGCCGTGGCGCCCGCGCTCCGCAGCACCGCGGCGATCAACAACGACACCGCCGCCAGCTGCCCGGCGGCGCGTCCGGCCGCCGCCACCACCTCCCGGGCCCTGCCGACCCCGCCGAGGCGGACCAGCAGAGCGGCCGCAGCGGTCAACGCCAGCAGCACGACCGCCAGCGGCGCCCCCACCGCAGGCGTCGCCATCACCCTCCCTCACCCGACCGTCGGGACATCGGTGACTGTTGCCTGACGCCGCCGCCCGTTCTGTGTGAAACACCCCGGTGTCACGGTAAAACGCCCTATACCTTTGTTGACCATGGACATGAAGGAGCCGACGCGGCGCCGGTTGTTGTGGACGTTGGGGGCGATCGGTTTCGCCGTGGCGACCTCGTCCGACAGCGTGCGCGGCACCAGCGGGACGGGCGGACGCGAATCCGCCGCCCGGCCGACGCCCACTCCGGCTCCCTCGAGGCCGCGCCCGACGCCCACCCCGATCCTGCCCGGTCATCCGGCCTGGAAGCCGACCCCGGTGCAGCGTCGCACCGCGGCGGTGAACAACCTCAAGGACCTCGACCCGCAACGGGCGACGGGGGCGATCTCGCTGACCATCGACGACGGCCCCCACCCCAAGTACACGCCGCAGATCCTCGACCTGCTGGCCGAGCACCAGATCACGGCGACCTTCTTCGTGGTGGGCGAGATGGTCAAGGAGTACCCGCTGCTCACCCGGCGGATCGTGGAGGCGGGTCACCAGATCTGCAACCACACCATGCACCACCCCTCGCCGTTCGACCGGATCGGCTCCCGGCGGATCCGCCGCGAGATCGTCGAGGCGCACGAGCGGATCGCCCAGGCCACCGGGGTCGTCCCCAAATTCTTCCGGGCGCCGGGAGGAGCCTGGTCCAAGCAGGTGTTCGAGACGACCGCCGAGTTCGGGATGATCCCGATCGGCTGGGAGGTCGACCCGCAGGACTGGCGGCGCCCGGGGGTCGGCCGGATCAAGCGCGCCCTGCTGGAGTCCCAGGAGGGCGCGATCATGCTCTGCCACGACGGCGGCGGGAACCGCTCCCAGACCGTCGCCGCCCTCCGCCAGGTCCTGCCCCGGCTCAAGCGGCGCGGCCTGACCTTCGTCCCGCTGTGATCGCGGCGGGCGGGGCCGACCGCAGGGGCGGCTAGGGTGCGGCCATGACCGTGCTGCGTTCACTGGTGCTGTTCGGATTGGCCGCACTGGCCGAGATCGGCGGGGCGTGGCTGGTCTGGCAGGGATGGCGGGAGCACCGCGGCCTGCCGTGGATCGCGGCCGGGGTGCTGGCGCTGGGGGCGTACGGGTTCGTGGCGACCTTCCAGCCCGACCCGCACTTCGGGCGGATCCTGGCGGCGTACGGGGGCGTGTTCGTGGCCGGGTCGCTGGCGTGGGGCATGGCCGTGGACGGGTTCCGGCCGGATCGGTGGGATCTGGTGGGCGCGGCGATCTGCCTGCTCGGCGTGGCCGTGATCATGTACGCGCCGCGCGGCTGACCCGGCCGGGAGGCGGGACGGACGGAGCAGGAGGAGACGGTCCTCGGCGGCGGCCGATCCGGCCGTCGCGTTCGGGTTCTGCCGGACCGGCGGTGCGCAGCGGCCGCAGGGCGCGGGAGACGCCGGTGTCGGGCACGCCCGAGGCGGTGGCCGGGTCGGTCACGCCGATCGGGCCGGCGGAGTCGACGACCGGCAGGAGGGCGGGCCGGCCGGCCCGCACGGTGGTGCGCATCACGGCCGGACCCGCCACCGCCCCGCCCGGCGTTCCCGCCGCCTCGGGAACGCGCATCCGGCGCTCGGAACGATCACCTGTCGAACGCGCCCCGGCGGCGGTCCTCGCCGTCAGGGCCGGAGCACATAGCGGCCGCGCACTCCGCCCTTGGCCATGGCCCGGTGGGCGTCGGCGGCCCGCTCCAGCGGCATGACCGCATGCACTCGGGCCGGAAGCCCGCCGGAGGCGGTGCGGGCGAGCAGGTCGCTCAACCGCCGGCCGTCGGGCCGGACCTCCACGACGGCCACGGAGATCCCCCGTTCGGCGGCCGGTGCGGCGTTCGGCCGCACGCCGACGAACCTCCCGCCGTCGCGGACCAGGCCGAGGGCCTGCTCCTGCAGCACCGCGGCGTCGACGACCGCGTCCCAGCCCGGCTCGGCCCCCGTGGTGAAGTCGGCGCCGAGGCCGCGGACGAACTCCTCGTCCGCGGCACGGGCCAGGCCGGTCACCCGCCAGCCGCGGTCCTGCGCCAGCGAGACGACGTAGCCCCCGACCGCACCGGCCGCTCCGGTCACCAGCAACCGGTCGCCGCCGGCGGGCGCGTCGCCGAGCAGATCGACGATCTGGGCGGCGGTCAGCCCGTTGAGCGGCACCGTCGACGCCGCGATCAGATCCAGCCCGTCGGGAACGACCGCCAGGTCGGCGGCCGGCACGAGGAGCTGCTCGGCGTAGGTGCCGAAGTCGCGGTCGAAGCCGGGCACCAGACCGGCGACCCGGGTGCCGACGGGCAGGTCGACGCCGTGGCCGCGCGCCACGACGGTGCCGGCGAAGTCCCAGCCCAGGCCGGTGCGCTCCGGCTGATCGATCACCCCCAGGGCGTGGAAGAAACCGTCGGCGACCGCGAGATCGACGGGATTGACGGAGGCGGCGGCGATCTCGATGCGGACCTCGCCCGGTCCGGGCTCGGCGAGGGGGACGTCGATGATCTCGATCGAGTCGGGCCCGCCCGGGGTGCGGACGACGGCGGCGCGGAAGGTGGAGGTGCTCATCTGTCGGCTCTCCAGGGTTGTGTCCTGCAACTGTCCCGCACCACACTGGATGAGCTGCTCTCTCATAGGAAGTAGGCACCTCAAAGTGCGTAAGGTGCCCTGAGGTAAGAAGAAGCGGTCGATGGCGACGAAGACGGCGGCCCAGCGGCGGGCACAGGCCAAGGCGGACTACGACGCGTTCCTGGCCGCATGCCCCAGCCGGCAGCTGCTCGAGCGGATCTCCAACAAGTGGGTCGCGCTGATCCTGGCCGCGCTCGGCGGCGGCGGCCCGCACCCTTCCGGGGTCGACTGCCCCGACGAACCGCGGCCGATGCGGTATTCCGAACTGTCCCGCACTCTGGCCGGTGTCAGCCAGAAGATGCTCACCCAGACGCTGCGCTCTCTCGAACGCGACGGCCTGGTCACCCGCACCGTGACGGCGACCGTGCCGGTCACCGTCACCTATGAGCTGACCGACCTGGGCCTTTCTCTCTACCGGGTGGTGCGCGGCATCAAGGAGTGGGCCGAGGAGCACATGGGCGAGGTGCTCGCCAACCGCGAACGCTACGACGCCCGCGCCTCCTGACCGTCGGGCCGCGGACGGCGGCGAGGACCGCCGGGGCGTCCCCTCGCCCGCGGTCCTCACCGGGCCGCGCGATCACCCGTCGATCACCCGTCGATCACCCGTCGGACACCCGTCGGACGCGTCGAACACCTGCCGGGCGCGCGCTCAGAACGGCTTGCGGACGGTGCCCGCCCGGCCCCAGTCCCGGTAGTCGATGACGTAGTTGGCGCGGATGCCGTCGCCCGACTCGTCCCTCAGCACCATGTTCACCTCCAGCCGTTGCGGCAGATGGTCCGTGGAGGTGGTCAGCAGGAAACTGAGCTCGGCCTCCTCGGTGTAGTCCCGGTAGAAGGCGCCGACGACCGGGGCCTTCTGCATGGCGCCCACCGAGAGCCTGCCGCCGTAGGTGATGGAGGCGCTGTCCCGGCTGATGTCCAGCCGCCCGGCGCGCCGGACCAGCTCGACCGGGTGCCGGGGGCTCACCAGCCATCGCATGCTCCGCCCCAGGTACATGTGCGCGTTGGTGACCTCGGTCTCCTGGCCCACTCGGAACACCGTGGCGACGGTGCCGTCGCCGAAGTATCCGGAGTCCCCGATCAGCACGACCCTGGTCTTCTCCCCCTGGCTCTCCACGTCGGCGACGTTCATGTCGCAGTCGGTGTTCAGCTCGGCGTCGACCTGGCACCTGCCGTCGGCGTCCGTCCCGCCCACCCCCTGATCGAAGTCGCCCTTGACGGTGAAGGCGACGGTCTTGCGGGCGGCGGCGGCCTGCTGGAGCGCCGCGGCGACCTGGGCGGGGGCGGTGGGCTGCGGGGCGGCCGTGGGGGCCGCGGTGCCGGTGCCGGCCCGGCCCCGGTTGCCGGAGTCGACGACGATCACGATCGCGGTGATGATCGCCGCCACCGCGACGGCCACCGCCGCGACGGGCACGACCGTGCCGCGCAGGCGCCCGTGCGCACGGACCGGGCGGTCGGTGGCGCGCAGCGCCGTCCAGCGGGCGGTGCGGTCGTCGGCCGGCGCGGAGGCCGCCAGCTCCCTGCCCTGGGCGAGGGCCTGGTCGGCGGCGATGGGGGTGTCGCGCTCCAGCAGCCGCATCAGCACCTGGCCGCTGGTGGGACGGCGGGCCGGGTCGCGGTGCAGGCAGTCCCGCACCAGCCGGTACAGCGGGCCGTCCAGGCGCCCCAGGTCGGACTCGCCCCGGCTGAGGCGGGCCATCACGGCCGGCACCGAGTCCTGGCCGTGCGGCGGCCGGCCGTTGGCGGCGTAGGCGATGGTGGCGCCCCAGGCGAACACGTCGGCAGCCGGCCCGACGTCCCGTCCGGAGAACTGCTCGGGCGCCATGTAGGCGGGGGTGCCGACGATCGATCCGGTGGCGGTGGCGGTCAGATCCAGGGAACGGGCGATCCCGAAGTCGATGACGCGGGGGCCGTCCGGGCCCAGCAGCACGTTGCCGGGTTTGAAGTCCCGGTGCACCACGCCCGCCTGGTGGATGGCCGCCAGCGCGGTGGCGGTGCCGACCGCCAGCCGGTACAGCTCCGGCCCGGACCGGGGGCCTTCCCGCTGCACCAGGTCCCGCAGCGAGGGGCCGTCGACGTACTCGGTGACGACGAACGGGACGCCGTCGTCCTCCCCCACGTCCAGGATGCGGGCGGTGCAGAAGGGCGCCACCCGCCGGGCGGTGGCGACCTCCTTGCGGAAGCGTTCGCGGGCCCTGGCGTCGGCGTGGCGGTGCAGCACCTTGACCGCCACCCGGGTTCCGTCCGGCGCCTCGGCCAGGTGGACCACGCCCTGTCCGCCCTCACCCAGCCGTTCGATCAGCCGGTACCGGCCGATCCTCTGGGGACCGTGCTCGGTGGTCATCTTCCTCCTCGGCGCCCGACGCCGCATGAGAGTGAACGACGGTCATGATCACCCTATGGGGGAGATGCCACGACGTGCCGATTAGTTCATGAAATGAGCGACAGGGCGTTCTCGTCGGGCGGACGATCGATGCGGGCGAGGGCCGGAGGGCATCTGTCCGCCGTGCCAGAGATCCGTATCCCCATATCTGTACATCTGTGCAGGTATGGCTAAGCTGGTCGGGCCGTGGTGTTCGGGAATCCGGTGCAAGACCGGAGCGGCCCTCGCCACTGTGATCGGGATTTCCCGTCGCTCGCTCCGCACGGAGGCCACTGGGCGATCACGCCTGGGAAGGTGGAGCGGCGGGGCGAACCCGTCAGCCAGGAGACCGGCCACGGCGCTCGACCACCGTCCACGAGGTGCTGGAAAGGTCTGGTGTCCGCCCGTGCACATCGCCGAGGGCCATCTCCCCCTCTCCCATGCCGTCGCCTGGTCCGTGGCCGCGGCCCCGTTCCTCGTCCACGGCGCGGTGACGCTCAACCGCCGGCTCAAGGACTCCCCCGAGGATCGGCTGCTGCTGGGCGCGTCCGGGGCGTTCTGCTTCGTGCTGTCCGCGCTGAAGATCCCGTCGGTCACCGGAAGCAGCTCGCATCCCACCGGCACCGGGCTCGGCGCGGTCCTGTTCCGCCCGCCGGCGATGGCGGTGCTGGGCACCGTCACGTTGCTGTTCCAGGCACTGCTGCTGGCGCACGGCGGGCTGACCACGCTGGGCGCCAACGTGTTCTCCATGGCGATCGCCGGCCCGTGGGCGGGTTTCGCGGCCTACCTGTCGATGCGGCGGTTCGGCCTGCTGCCGGCGGTGTTCGCCGGGGCGTTCGTCGCCGACCTGACCACCTACTGCGTCACCTCGGTCCAGCTCGCGCTGGCCTTTCCCGACGCCGAGTCCGGCGTGGCGGGGGCGCTGGCCAAGTTCGGCGGGATCTTCGCGGTCACCCAGATCCCGCTGGCGGTCAGCGAAGGTCTGCTGACCGTCCTCCTCGTCCGGCTCCTGCGCACCTCCGCCGCCGCCGACCTGATCCGACTGGGCGTGCTGCGCCCCGCCCGCACGGAGGCGGCGGCGTGACCGGGCGTGTGAGGAGCGCGCCGCGGGGATCGGCCGCCGTGATCGGACCGGACGCATCGCGCGATCGCGAGGAGGCGACGGAATGAAGGGCCGTATGGTCACTGCGCTGCTCATGCTGGCGGTGGCGGCGCTCGCGGTGACGCCGCTGGCGATCGGCGCGGGAGACGGCGGGGAAGAGCCGTTCGCCGGGGCCGACGGGCGGGCGGAGGCGGCGATCGCCGAGAACGATCCCGGCTATGAGCCCTGGTTCGGCCCGCTGTACGAGCCCCCGTCGGGGGAGGTCGAGTCGGGGCTGTTCGCGCTGCAGGCGGCGCTGGGCGCGGGAGTGCTCGGCTACTGCCTGGGGGTGGTCCGCACCCGGCGCGGGCGGGCGGCCGCCCCCCGGGGCGACGGCTGAGTGCTCGCCATCGACGCCGCCGCCTACCGCAGCCCGTGGCGGCGGCACCACCCCGCCGCCAAGGCGCTGCTGGCCGGCGGGCTGCTGGGGTGCGCGCTGACGCTGCCGCCCTGGCCGGGCGCCGTGGTGACGGCGCTGGTCACCGCGGCGGTGGCGGTGTGCTGGGCGCGGATCCCGGTGCGCACGCTGGTGCGGGCCGCCCGGACGCCGCTGGGGTTCGCGCTGACCGGATCGCCAGCGTTCCTGATCACGGTGGGCGCGGACGGGATCGCCTGGGCCGACGACGGGCCGCGCCGGGCCGGGGAGGTGCTGGCCCGGTGCACGGCCGCGGTGCTGTGCCAGCTGCTGTTCGCCGGGACGACCCCGCTGGCCGACACGCTGCCGCGGCTGGTGCGGATCGGGGTGCCTCCGGCGCTGGTGGAGGTGGCGGCGCTGATCTACCGGATGCTGTTCGTGGTGCTGGACACCGCCCGGCGGATCCGCGACGCCCAGGCCGGACGGTTGGGCACCCGGTCGCTCCGGGCGACCTGGCGCTCCCTGGGCGGCCTGGGCTCGGCGGTGTTCGTGCGCTCGTTCGACCGCGCCCGCCGGCTGGAGGCCGGCCTGGCCGGACGCGGCCACGCCGGCGCGCTGACGGTCCTGGTCGAGCCGATCCCGCTGCGCACGCCGTTCCTGCTGGCCGCGCCGATGCCGGCCGCGCTGGCGGCCGGTCTCGCGCTGGCCGTGGAGCGTCTGCCGTGACGCGCCCCGCCCGGAGGAGCCCGTGACCGCGCCGATCCTCAGCGCCCGGGAGGTCTCGTTCGCCTACGAGGGCGAACGGCCGGTCTTCACCGGGCTGTCGCTGGACGTGCCGGCGGAGCGGACGCTGGCGCTGCTGGGGCCGAACGGCGCGGGCAAGACGACGCTGCTGCGGCTGCTGACCGGAGGGCTGCGCCCCGCCCGCGGACGGATCCTGTGGCGGGGGTCGCCGGTGTCCTACACCCGGCGCGGGCTCACCGAGCTGCGGACCCGCGTCCAGCTGGTGCTGCAGGACCCCGACGACCAGCTGTTCTCGGCGAGCGTCCGGCAGGACGTGTCGTTCGGTCCGCTGAACCTGGGGCTGCCGGTCGAGCAGGTGCGGGCGCGGGTCGCCCAGGCGCTGGCGGCCATGCAGATCACCGAGCTGGCCGACCGGCCCGCCCATCTGCTGTCGTTCGGCCAGCGCAAACGCGTGGCGATCGCGGGGGCGCTGGCGCTGCGCCCGGCGGTGCTGGTGCTGGACGAGCCGACCGCGGGGCTGGATCCGGCCGGGGTGGAGGCGCTGCTGACGACGCTGGAGGAGCTGCGGGCGGCGGGCACCACGATCGTGGCGTCCACCCACGACGTGGACCTGGCGCACCGCTGGGCCGATGAGGTCGCGGTCCTCGCCGACGGCCGCCTGCACGCCGGGAGGGCCGCCGACCTGCTCGCCGACGAGGCCCTGCTGCGCTCGGCCCGGCTCCGCCCGGCCTGGGGACCGGCGGTCGGGCGGGTGCTGCGCCGCCACGGCGTCCTGCCGCCCGGGGCCCCCGATCCGCGCACCCCCGCCGACCTGCCCTCGTCCCCGGTGCGTGAGCAGGGACGATCCGGGTAGGGACCGTCCTTGCCGTCAGGCCGGCCCGGACCGTCGGCGATCGACCACGGCGCCCGCCCGACCGTGTCCGTCGCCGTTGCGCCCCGGCCTCCTCCGCCGCCCGGAGGGGACCCCGGCCGTCGCCGGCCGGCCCTCCCCGCTTCACGGCCGCTCGCCTCGCCGGAGAGGACTCTCGATGAACTTCGCCGATCGCTTCCCCGTGCTGCGCGACTTCGGACTCCTGCTGGGCCGACTGGCCCTCGGGACGATCCTCCTCGCCCACGGGCTGCAGAAACTCACCGACATCGGACTCGACAGCGTGACCCGGGGGTTCGCGGACATGGGCATCCCGTTCCCCTCCCTGGCCGCCCACTACTCCACCTGGGTGGAGATCCTGGGCGGTCTCGCCCTGATCCTCGGGCTGTTGGTCCCGGTCTTCGGGGTGCTGATCGTCCTCGACATGGCGGGGGCGTACTGGTTCGTGCACCGCGACAACGGGGTCTTCGTCAACGAAGGGGGCTTCGAGCTGGTCCTCCTCATCGGGGCGACCGCCCTGCTGCTGGCCGCCACCGGCAGCGGGCGGTTCGGCCTGGACGCGCTGCTGTGGCGGCGGAGCGGGTCCGCCCGCCGCCGGGAGCGGTCCACCGCATAGGCGCGCCGCACGGACGATCCGCGGGCTCGCCCGTACTCGGCTCACTCGCGCCGGTCGGTGTACGGCCAGCCGGGCGGCGGCAGCTCCGCGTCCTCGACCGGCGGACGGGGACGGGGCGGGAAGGGTGCGTACCTCTCGTTCCTCTCATGCCTCTCGTGCCGCCCGTCGTCCCGCCGGTCGTACCGGCCCGGCCTCTCATAGGGCACGTCGTAGGGCCCCTCGTGTCGCCCGTCGTGCTCTTCGCCGTGCCGTCGGGCGTGCCGTCCTCTGGGCGGCTCCTCAGGCGGCCCGTCGTGCGGCCGATCGCGCCGGTCCCCCTGCGGTCCGCCGGCCGTCCGGTCGTGCGGCCCGGTGGACGTCTCCTCGTGCGGCCCCTCGTGTTCTTCGTGGGAGGCGGGGACGCTGCGGGAGCTGATCACGGCCGCCAGGGCGGTGGTGACGGGGACGGCGGCGATCAGGCCCAGGGTGCCGGCCACGCTGCGGACGATCTCCTCGGCGAGCACCTGACCGGTCAGCACCTGCCCCAGCGGCTGCTCACCGACGCTGATCAGGATCAGCAGCGGGAGCGAGGAGCCCGCGTACGCCAGGATGATCGTGTTGATCACCGAGGCGATGTGCGCCCGGCCGACCCGGGCGGCCGCCCGGTACAGCCGCCCGAACCCGTAGGCGGGGTTGGCGCGCGCCAGCTCTCCGACCGTGGCGGCCTGGGTGATGGTGATGTCGTCCAGGACGCCCAGCGACCCGATGATGATCCCGGCCAGCAGCAGGCCCTGCAGGTTGAGGTCGTAGCTGAGGCCCAGGTTCAGGGAGCTCTCGTCGGCCAGGCCGGACAGATGCGTCAACCCGATCGCCGCCGACGCCAGCACCCCGGTGAGCGCCAGGCTGGCCAGCGTCCCGACCACCGCGATCGACGTCGCCATCGTCACGCCGTGGGTCAGGTACAGCACCGCCAGCATGATCGCCGCGGAGCCGACGATGGCGACCAGCAGCGGCGGCCGCCCCTCCAGGATCGCCGGGATCAGGAATTTCACCAGCAGCACGAACGTGATCGTCAGCCCCACCAGGGCGGTCACCCCGCGCCAGCGGCCGAACGCGATCACCGCCAGCGCGAACGCCGCCCCGACCAGCCACATCCCGTTCGTCCGGTCGTGGTCGGTGAGCTGGTACTGCCCGCCGCCGCCGTCGGCTCCGGAGGGCATGTGCAGCAGCACCACCTTGTCGCCGACGGAGTACTCCAGCGAGCCGGGGCCGGTGGGCAGCGCGACCTTCACCGTGCCGCCCTCCTGGGGGCCGGAGGTCAGCCGCACGGTGGCGTCCCCGCAGCGGCGGCCGGGCGCGGGGGTCGGGGTCAGCCAGTCGCCCTCGAACTCCCCGGCCTGCGCGCAGTCCTTGTAGGCGATCGCGGTGACCGTGCCGGTGACCCGGGTCATCTTCACCGGCTCCGGGGCCTGTTCGGCGGAGGCGGGGGCGTTCCCGTCCGGCCACATCCAGATCAACGCGGCCAGCGTCGCCACCGCCAGCGGAACGATGACCGCCAGCATGGCCCGCACCGCGCCCGGCGGGGCCGGCGCCGTCCGGTGGTGATGGGAGTGGGAGTGGTCAGCGCCCACGAGCACCTCCTCGGTCCACTGGGGGGAGTCCGGGGCCCGGCGCCCCGGAGCGGCCGGTCATCCCAGCACCGCCTCGGCCAGCGTCCAGACGGCCAGGACGAGCATGACGAGGCCGCCGATCCGTCGCACGACCCGGAGCGGAACCCGGTCGGCGAGGAACCGGCCGGCCCGCAGCGCGAGCGCCGAGACGGTCATCAGCGCCAGCAGCGCGCCCGCCGCCACCGGCAGCGGCTCCCGGGTGGCCGCCAGATTCGCGGTGGCGATCTGTGTCAGGTCGCCCCACTCGCCGACGAACACCACGGTGAACGCCGTGGCGTAGGTCGCCCATGCGCCCAGCACGGGCGCGCGGACGGCCACATCGTCGTCGTCCTCCTCGCCGCCGCGCAGCAGCGCATAGCCGCCGAACGCGAACAGCGCCGCGGCCACCGTCCCGACCAGCGGGCGGGGCAGCAGCGACAGCGCGCTGCCGGCGGCGACGGCGATGCCCACATGGATCGCGAACGCGCTGGTCGTGCCGAGCCACACCCACAGCGGGCGCATCCGGGTGCCCATGGCCAGGGAGGCGAACATGCTCTTGTCCGGCAGCTCGGCCAGGAAGATGACGGCGAACGTCGTGCAGAACGTGACCAGGGTGGCGGTCATTCGCAGCGGCGGCCTTTCCCCTCGGGACCGGACCGCTCCGGCCTGCGAACGCGCCGGGGGCGGGCGCGGGGAGACCGACTCGGCCCGGTCGGACGTGCGCGCCCTCATCGAGGGCGCCTGTGACCAGGCCGAAGGTCTCGTCCACCGCGACACGGGCCGCGGCCTGAGGGCCGGGCCGTCCCGCCTCGGGCGAGACCGCCAGCATGTCGACCACTCAGCGCATCGGGACTACTCCCCTTCGCCACCGCCCACCCTACCGGGCCGAGGCACGGGCGGCCACCGCTTCCGTCCCGGCTCGGCCGACCGGCGGGCGGACGGCCGGAACCGTCGGCCCGCGTCCGGTGGACGAGCGCCGTCCGGACCCGAGGCGGCGGACCGATCCCGGGAGACCATGATCGGCATTCGGTGTCCGGCACGGCCTCCGGGCGGATTCCGCGATGCCCCGGACATGGGCCGGCGGCGCCGTCGCCGCCCGCCGCTCGGACGCCCGTGACATGGGACGCGGCATGGACGTTGAGCACGCCGTGGCCGGCGCCGCGCCTCCCCTCCGCCGCCCGGCGCGAGCACGAACGCGAGCACGAATGTCACCGTTCGGTCAGGTCTTCGGCGACATCTTCCGGTGCGTGGACGGCATCCAACCCGATAGGGGCACGGTCGCCCGGGACGGGAACCAGGACGGGAGATGTCATGGTCGCGCTGCTGCGGAGGCCCGTGGTGTGGGCCGGACTGGCGGGGCTCGCGGTCGTCGCGGCCGTGGCCCTGGCGGTGTTCCAGCCCTGGCTGCTCTTCGTGGACGAGACGGTGAACGACGGCGACCCGGCCGCGGCGGCGCCGGCGACCCCCGGGGACGGAGGGCGGTCGCCGCAGGGGCCGCAGGTGCTGGCCGGCGGGTCGTTCATCTCCCACGAGCACCGCACCTCCGGCACCGTGAAGGTGCTCCGGCTGGCGGACGGCGCACGGATCCTGCGGATCGAGGATCTGGACACCTCCAACGGTCCGGACCTGTGGGTGCGGCTGTCGGACCAGCCGGTCAAGGAGGGGCCCGGCGGGTGGTTCGTGTTCGACGACGGCGCGTACGTGGAGCTGGGCAGGCTCAAGGGCAACAAGGGCAGCCAGAACTACCGGATCCCCGCCGACGCCGACCTGAGCCGGCTCACCAGCGTCACCATCTGGTGCAAGCGCTTCCACGTCTCCTTCGGCGCGGCCGCCCTCCGGGCCGCCTGACCGCACGCGGTCGCATCGCGGCCGTGGTCCCTCCCCGACGCGTTCGCAAGACGCCGAGTCGATGTCCTCCCCCGCCGGAAGGCGGGGACCCCCTCGGAGGTTCCCGATGAATCCGATGAGAGGTCCCGGGGGCCGATGCGGCGGTGGACCGTCCGTCGCGCACCCCGGCGCCGAGGCGGTGCGCCGCCTTCCTCCCTCCTCCCCTCCCCCGCCCGAAGGCGGGGATCCCCTCGGAGGTCCCCGATGAGCCGGCGGCGCGGATACGGACTGCCGGCGGGGCTCGGAGCCGTCGGGGCGTTCTGCCTCGTCTCCGGCGTGGTGCGGGATCTCGCCATCGACGGCGATCCGTGGGACGCCCTGGCCTCCATCACGCTCGGGCCGGCCTTCGTCGCGTTCATGGCGGCGGCGCTGCCGTGGCGTTTCGACCGCGATCCGGTGCACGGCACCGAATCGGTGGACGGGACGGAGGTCCCGGCGGTGATCTTCCTGCTCCGTCGGCGCCCACTGGCCTGGGGCACGGCGGCGTCGGCGCTGCTCGTCCTGACGGGGGTCTGGCACGTGGCGCGCGGCCTGACCGCCCCGAGCACGCTCTCGACGCTCATCGGAGCGGTGCTCATCGTGGTCTTCGGTGTGCTGACGTCGGCGACGGCGTGGCGGCTGCGGTGGGCGCAGCGGGTGGCGCTGACGCCCGACCTGGTGCGGTTCCGCGTCCCCTCCGCCCGGGCCGACCTGCGGTGGGAGGACATCGCCGAGTTCGACGTGCGGACCGTGGAGGGGATACCGTTCGCGGTCCTCCGGCTGCACGAACGGGCCCGGGCGAAGATGTCGCGGAGTCCGCTGCTCTGTTTCCCCGACCGCGTCCGTCTCGACAACGAGCTCGGGGGCGACATCTACCTGGCGGCCGATGCGCTGCGCTGCCGTTTCGGTCTCTTCACCACCGCGTTCACCATGTATCTGCACGACCCCGAGGAGCGTCGCCTGATCGGCCGGACGGGATAGACGTCCGGAACGCCGCCGGTGCGGGCCGCCGTCGCGGCGGCGGCCGGGCGCTGTGAGGTTGCTCGCAGACAGATCCGACCCGGCGCACGGACTGAAAGAATGTCCCTTTGTGGCAAGGTCTGGGCGCGCCTGGGTTGTTTGGGCGGTCGGGCTGTCGGCCTATCTGGTCGGCGTGATGCATCGCTCGTCGTTCGGGGTCGCCGGGCTCCAGGCGGCCGAGCGGTTCGACGCCTCCCCCACCGCGCTGTCCGGATTCGTGGTGCTGCAGCTGCTGGTGTACGCGCTGCTGCAGGTGCCGGTCGGGATGATGCTGGACCGGTTCGGGGCCCGACGGCTGATCACCGCGGGCGCGCTGACCATGGCGACCGGGCAGCTGGTCATGGCGCTGGCCACCGAGCTGCCGGTCGCGATCGCCGCCCGGGTGCTGGTCGGCGCGGGCGACGCGCTGACCTTCATCAGCGTGCTGTCGGTCATCGGCGCCTGGTTCCCCGCCCGCCGCATCCCGCTGTTGACCCAGCTCACCGGGCTGCTGGGGCAGTTCGGGCAGATCCTGTCGGCGGTGCCGCTGGCCGCGCTGCTGTACGGGCCCGGGTGGACCCCGGCGTTCGTGTCGGCCGCCGCCCTCGGGCTGGCCGTGGCGATCGCGGTGGTCGCCGTGGTGCGCGACCGTCCGGACGGCGCGCCCCCTCCCGCCCGGGGCGCCCCGCCGCGGGAGATCCTGCACGGGCTGCGCTCGGCGTGGCTGGAGCCGGGGACCCGGCTGGGCTTCTACACCCACATGGGCACGCAGTTCTCCGGGACGGTGTTCGCGCTGCTGTGGGGCGTGCCGTACCTGGTGGTCGGGCACGGGTGGTCGGCGAGCGCGGCCAGCGGCCTGCTGACCCTCCTCGTCATCGTCGGGGCCGTCGCCGCGCCGGTGCTGGGCGAGCTGACCGCCCGTCACCCCACGCGCCGGTCCTGGATCGCGATCGGCGTGATCGTCTCCACCGCGGTCGCCTGGACGGCGGTGCTGCTGGTGCCTCCGCCCGCACCGCACTGGCTGCTGGTGGCGCTGGCGGTGGTGCTGTCGATCGGCGGGCCGGGCTCGGTGGTCGGCTTCGACTTCGCCCGCACGTTCAACCCCGACCACCGGCAGGGCACCGCGGTCGGCATCGTCAACCAGGGCGGGTTCTACGCCTCCCTGTTGGTGGCGCTGACGGTCGGGATGCTCATCGGCCACTCGGGGAGCGGCGAGTACACCCCCGAGTCGTTCCGCATCGCCTGGGTCGTGCAGTATCCGGTCTGGGCGGCGACGCTCACCGGCATCCTGGTCGCGCGCCGCAAGGCCCGCCGCCGCGCGGCCGCACGGCGCTCGTCCCCTCAGGTGGCGCCGGCGGCCTGAGCGGCGGCCGGTCCGTCACCGCGGGTCCGGCCCGTCCTCGGCCCGCTCCTGCGGCGTCCGGGCCCTCTCGGCGAGCTCCTCCAGCTCCCGCAGGCGCGAGGCGAGCCGCTGGGGGTCGGTGTACTCGCTGAGGATGCTCAGCGCCCGGCGGGCCGTGTGCAGGGCCTTGTCGGGGCGGTTCATGGCCAGGTGCAGCGCGGTGAGGTGGTCGAGGGTGCGGCGCTGGCCGTGACGGTCGTGGATCTGCTCGCGGACCCGCAGCGCCTGCTCGCACAGCCGGACGGCGTGTTCGTGCCGCCCCATGGCGGTGTGGACGTCGGCCAGGTGGTCCAACGTCCACCCCTGCCCGATGAGGTCGTCGATCTCCTGTTCCACCTGCAGGGCCCGCTGGGCGCAGTCGAGCGCCGCCGTCACCCGGCCGGCCTTGAGATGGATGCGGGAGATGTTGTCCAGCGCCTCGGCCTCGCCGCGCCGGTCGCCGATCTCGCGGCGGATGGCGAGGGCCTGCCGGGCGTGCGCGAGGGCCTCCGCCGTGCGGTCCATCTTGCGGTAGAGCCGGGCTATCTGCGCCAGCGCGTCGGCCTCGCCGTGGCGGTCTCCGACCTCCCGCCGGATGGCGAGGGACTCCTGGGCGTAGCGGAGCCCCTCCGGCAGCCGGTCCACATAGACCGAGCAGTGGGCGAGCAGCGCGAGGGTGCGGGCCTCTCCGGTGCGATCCCCGATCTCCCGCCGGATGCGCAGGGCCTCGTGCTGCATCTCGAACGCCTCGTGCGAGCGGCTCATGTGGCTGAGCGCCCCGGCCAGGGCCTCCAGGGAGAACGCCTCACCGGGCCGGTCGCCGATCTCGCGGCGCACCTTCAGGGCCTTCTTGGCCAGCTCCTCGGCCTTGCGGTAGGCGCCGAGCCGGCGCTGCAGCATGGACAGGGTGTCGTAGGCGCGGCCCTCGCCGAGCCGGTCGCCGATGGCCCGGCACAGCTCCAGGGCCTGCTCGCCGTAGCGGACGGCCCGCCGGTGGTCGCCGAGGGAGTGGGTGACCTGGGTGAGCAGGTTGAGGGTGCGCGCCTGGCCCGGCTCGTAGCCGGCGTCGCGCTGCGCCTCCAGGGCGAGCCGGGCGTACTCGGCCGCCTTGCGCCACTGCCCCAGCGAATGGTGGACGAAGGCGAGCCAGTGCAGGGCCTGGCCCTCGCCGCGGCGGCTGCCGAGCCCGCGTTCGATGTCGACGGCGCGGCGCAGGTGCTCCACCGCCTCGGTGTAGCGCCCGAGGTTGCCGTGCACCAGGCCGATGAACGTGAGCGTGGTGGCCTCGCCGGAGGGGTCCCCGGCCTCCTGGCACAGCCTCAGGTCCTCGGCGAAGCACTCCAGGGCCTGGGCGTACTTGGCCATCCGCCAGTGGATGTCGCCGATCAGCCGGAGCGTGTGCAGGGCGTGGGTCTCCCGCTGCCCGGCCTCCCGGCAGGCCCGGAGGGCGCGCTGGGCGAAGTGCAGCGCCTCGGGGTAGCCGCCGATGTCCCGGTGCAGGGCGGCCAGATGGTGCAGCGCGTACGCCCTGGGCTTGGCGGCCCCGGCGGCGGTGGCGGCCTCGAGCGCCAGGTGCTGCAACCGAGTGTTGTCACGGTTGTAGCGGCTGAGCCGCAGGAAGTCGTAGGCGGCGTCGGCCAGTTCCCACACCGGGCGCCCCAGGCCGAGCCGGGCCGCCTGGCGGGTGACGGCCACCAGTCCCATGCGCTCGGCCTCGAACCACTCCAGCGCGCCCCGGTAGTCGTCCGGGCTCCGGTCCGGTGTCGCGGCGCGGGTCAGGCGGGTGCGGTAGGGGTTGATCCGGCTGCCGTACCTGTGGGCGTTGTCGACGTACCAGGCGATGAGCCGGCCGAGCGCGGCGTTGCGCTCCGCGGCGGTCTCCTCCTCCTCGACGCGCTCCCAGGCGTACTCGCGGAGCAGGTCGTGCAGCCGGTAGCGGCCTTCGCGGGGCT
Source organism: Thermomonospora catenispora (assembly GCF_006363815.1). Lineage (GTDB taxonomy): Bacteria > Actinomycetota > Actinomycetes > Streptosporangiales > Streptosporangiaceae > Thermomonospora > Thermomonospora catenispora. The sequence continues at coordinate 35,316 of NZ_RRYT01000004.1, read as the reverse complement.
GCACCAGGTTGGCGTTCACCAGCACCCGCAGCAGGGGGCGGACCTGCTCGACGGTGGTCTCCAGCAGCACCGCGAGGATCTGCGGGGTGAAGTCGGGGCCCTCCAGCAGCCCGATCCGCCGGAACGCCCGCTGCACCGGCTCCGCCAGGTGCCGGTACGACAGCCCGAACGCCGCCCGCACCGCCAGGTTGGGGTCGTCGTCGCACTCCAGCGCGTCCAGCCGGTCCCCGGCCGACAGCTCCTCCACCAGCTCGGCGATGGAGGAGTAGGTGCCCATCGCCACGTGCACGGCGGCGATCCGCAGCGCCAGCGGCAGATAGGCGCACTGCAGCGCGAGCTGTGCGGCGGCCCCCGGCTCGGCGGCCGTCCGCTCGGGGCCGACGATGCTGGCGATCAGGTCGACCGACTCCTCGGGCGTGAGCACGTCGATGGCGAGGGTGTGCGCCCCGCCCCGCACCCGCAGCGACGACAGCTGCGACCGGCTGGTCACCAGCGTCAGGCAGGTGGAGCTGCCCGGCAGCAGCGGCATCACCTGGCGGGCGTCGGCGGCGTTGTCCAAGATGACCAGCATCCGCCGCCCGGCCAGCATCGACCGGTACAGCGCGGCCCGTTCGTCCAGGTCGTCGGGCACGGCCGCGTCCGGCACGCCGAGCGCCCGCAGGAACCGGCCCAGCGCCTCCAGGGGGGTCAGCGCCACGTCGTCGGAGTATCCGCGCAGGTCGACATAGAGCTGGCCGTCGGGGAACCGGTCGGCCACCTGGTGCGCCCAGTGCACCGCCAGCGCGGTCTTGCCCACTCCGGCCATGCCGTGGATCGCGGTGAGCACGGCGGTGCGCGGCCCGTCCGCGGCGGCCAGCTCGTTCAGCCGGGCGAGGCTGGCCCGCCGGCCGGTGAAGTCCTGCACGTCGGCGGGCAGCTGAGCGGGCGGGCGGCGCTGTTCGGCCGACATGTAGACGATCTTGTTGCCGGCGACCGCGTCGCCTTCGAACTGGGTGTCGCCCAGGTAGACCGCGCCCGGCTCCCCGATCTCCACCGTGCCGCCGGGCAGGGGCAGGCGGGATCGGGCGGGGTCGACGCGGTGGTTCGTCACGAGTACCGGCTCCGTTGTCGGGGGGATCGTCGGGAGATCCGCCTCGGGCTGTGGCGGTCACGAGCCCGCCGCCGCCGGACGAGGGCAGTACCCCTAGACCGTATATGCCCACAAATGCCCTTCCTCGGAGCAGTCCCGTCCCGGTCACGGCCGGTCCCGGGGCTGTCGAGGCCGTCACCCGGTGGCCTATCGTGCTCGGCACGTGCTCGGCACGGCACGCCCTGGGAGGGCCCATGACGACCGTCACGCTGATCCTGCTGTGCCTGGCGATCGCCGGGCGGGAGCTGTATCTGGCGTTCGATCGCAAGCGACCGGCGCCGGACCCGGCCGCCGCCGCCGAGATCGCCGCGCTGCGCGACCGGGTCGCCGAGCTGGAGGCCGCCGTGCGGCGGCCCGCCCCCGCCCCGGTCCCGGCGGACGTCGAACCGGTGGAGCGGCGGCTGGCGGAGGCCGAGGCGGCGCTGCGCGACGCCGACGCCCGGATCGCCGCGCTGCTGGAGCAGGTCAACGAGCGGCTGGTGCCCGAGGTGAACCACCGGCTGGCCGAGCAGCGCGATCTGACCGACCGGCTGGCCGCCGACGTGGCCCGGCTGCGCCGGCAGGTGCGGCGGCGGCTGGAGGAGGCGGTCATCGCGTCCCTGGGCGGGGACCGGGTGGACGTGGTGCCCGGCCTGGTCGGCGGTGCGGTCCCGGCGGAGCGCCGGGGCGCGCTCGCCGACGCCTACGAGGGGTGCGCCGCCGCGTTCGGGCTCCAGGTGGAGCTGGCCGAGCCGGGCGGGGACAAGCGCTGGCACGCCCGCTACTTCCTGTCCGGGGTCGGGCCGCGCGAGCTGGAGCGCGACTTCCTCGGCCTGCTGCGGGAGCTGCGGGAGGGCGAGCCGCGGCGGGCGGTGCGGGCGCTGCTGACCGGGCTGCACGGGGTGCCGGAGGGCGTGGCGCAGATCGGGCCGCTGCACGTGGTGCGGCTGCCGCAGGTCCTGCTGTGCGGGGTGCCGCCGCTGGCGGACCTGCTGCGCCGCCGGCGGCCCGCCGCCGTGGTGGGGGATCCGCGGGCGCTGGCGGATCGGTTGCGCGCGCTGCCGCAGACCCGATGGTGCGATCTGTCGCGGTGGCGCCCGCGGCCTTCCGACGGGTGAACGCCGAAGGTTCGGCGCATAACCGCATATCCGCCCCCGTGCAGGCTCCGCTACGGAATGATGGCCTTCGTGGGGAGATCGGCACGAGCCGGGGCCGCCCGGCACCGTTGCATGGCTGCGCTCTGTTTCCTCGGCATCACGGCTTTGGCGGTTCTCGCCGTGACGACCGCGGTGCGCATACCGTCGATGGCGACCGGATCTCCGGCCGTCGCCGCGCCCGCGCCGTCGCCCACCGTCACGCCGCGGGTCACGCAGGCGATGTCGCGCTCTCGTCCGGTCCGGCTGGAGATCCCCCGGATCGGGGTGCGGGCCGGGCTGGTGCCGCTCGGCCGGGATGTGGACGGCTCGCCGCAGACGCCGCCGGCCTCCCGGGCGAACCGCGCGGGCTGGTACCGGTACGGCGCGGCGCCCGGCTCGACCGGCGAGGCGGTGATCACCGGGTACGCGGACCTGGCGACCGGCCCCGGGGTCTTCGCCCGGCTGGGCGAGCTGCGCCCCGGCGACGAGGTCGTGGTGCTGCGCCGGGACGGCCGCGAGGCGGTCTTCACCGTCGAACGGGTGGAGCGGGTGGGCGAGGACCGGCCTTCTGCGCGCCGGGTGCGCGCACAGGTCCCCTATCCGGGGATCCGGCTGGTCGCCCACGGCGGGGCCGGGCAGGTCATCGCCTATGGGCGGCTGGCCCGGTCCACGTGAAGGCGGGCGGACGGCGTTCCAGGAAGGCCGTGACCCCTTCCGCGGCGTCGCCGCCCCGCCGTGACTCGGCGACCCAGGCGTCGACCGTGGCCCGGGTGAGCCTGCTGGCGGCGGCCGAGTCGACGATGTCCTTGGCGGCCTGCTGGGTGAGCAGCGACCGGGAGGCCAGCGTGGCGGTGAACGCCGCGAGCCGGTCGTCGAAGCCTGCGGCCGGCACCGTCTCGTCCACCAGTCCGATCCGCAGCGCGTGCGCCGCGTCCACCAGCTCGGCGGAGAACAGCAGGTACTTGGCCGAGGCGGGGCCGATCAGCCGGACCAGCCGGGCGGTGGCCGCCGCCGGGTAGACGATCCCGATCTTGGCCGGGGTGATCCCCAGCCGCGCGTCGTCGGCCGCCAGCCGCAGATCGCAGGCCACGGCGAGCTGGCATCCGCCGCCCACGCAGAACCCCCGTATCGCCGCCACGGTGGGCTTGGGGAACGCCGCCAGCGCCTCCTCGGCGGTCGTCGACAGGTCCCCGGAGGTGATGTCGCCCAGTTCGGCGATGTCGGCGCCGGAGCAGAAGTCGCCGCCCGCCCCGGTCAGCACCAGCACGCGCACCGTGGGGTCGGCCTCCAGCCGGTCCAGCAGCACCGGCAGCTCCCGCCACATCGCGGCGGTCATCGCGTTGCGCTTGTCCGGCCGGTCGATGGTGATCGTCGCGACGCCCTCGGCGACCTCGCATCGCAACCGGGCTTCACCGGACATCCCAACCTCCTTGCACCGCCCTGCCGCGTCATCGTACGGCCCGCCGTCGGCCCGCCGACCGCCGGGCGTCCCGGTCGGGGAACGCGCCGGCGGGGAATACCACCAGGGGGTATATGCGTTCCGGACGTGACCGGACGCGGACCGAACGGACCGAGGAGGACCCCGATGGCGCACACCGGGGACGCCCATGGCGGGACGACATGGCGGACGGCCGCGCAGGCGACGCTGCACTGCCTCACCGGCTGCGCCATCGGCGAAGTGCTGGGGATGGCGATCGGCACCGCGCTGGGACTGCCCGACGCGGCCACCGTGGTGCTGGCGATCGCGCTGGCGTTCGTCTTCGGGTACGCGCTGACCATGCGCGGGGTGCTGCGCACCGGGATGGCGTTCCGGCGGGCGCTGAGGATCGCGCTGGCGGCCGACACCGTCTCCATCGCGGTGATGGAGGCGGTCGACAACGCGATCGTCGTGGCGATCCCGGGAGCGATGGACGCCGGTCCGGGCAGCCCGCTGCTGTGGGCGGCGCTGGCGGTCGCGCTGGCGGCGGCGTTCGCGGTGACCTGGCCGATCAACCGGTGGATGATCGCGCGCGGCCGCGGGCACGCGGCGGTGCATCGGCACCACCGCTGACGGACGCATCGCCCTACGCCGGGAATGGCCGGATCATCGACATTGTTTCCAACAGTACGGATCTGTAAGAGCGGACGGCCGAAGACCGCATTTCCGCTCCGCTCCGCCCCTCCCGGGAGCCGTCCCGGACATTGCCGGGGACCGCGCGCGCCCGCATCCAGCGGTTTTGCCGCCGATCGCATCTTGCGGCCGGTGGGTTTGTGTGCTGTAGTCTCGGGGTACCACCGATTCATCCCCGCTCCCCAGGGCGGTGAGGGTGTCCTTTCTCTGCTCTCGGGCCGATCTGAGCGCCCGGCGATCGAGTCCCCTTCCTGGTCCGCGACCATTCGGCGAGCGGCGGTACCGCGTATGCGAAACAACCCCTACCGAAGGACTGTGCATTGACCATGACCGCGCCGCCGCGCGAAGCGGCGCCCCAGCACACCGTTCCCCCGCGTCGCGATCACGGCGATGACAAGGCCCTGACCATTCCGTTCTCCGGCGTCCTGGCCGTCCAGGACAAGCACGCGTTCGTGCGGACCACCGGTTACCTGCCCGGCCCGCAGGACGTGTACGTCTCCCAGGCCCAGGTCCGTTCGCTGGGGCTGCGCCCCGGCGACATCGTCACCGGAACCGCCCGGTCGTCCCGCTCCTCCCGCGCGAAATGGCCGGCGATGGTGCAGGCGCAGACCGTGAACGGGCTGCCGCCCGGCACCGAGCGGCCCGCGTTCGGCGAGCTCACGCCGCTGTTCCCGCAGGAGCGGCTGCGGCTGGACACCGGGGCGGCGGCGACCCGGGTGATCGACCTGATCTCCCCGATCGGCAAGGGCCAGCGCGGCCTGATCGTGGCTCCGCCGCGCACCGGCAAGACCATGGTGCTGCAGGCGCTGGCCAACGCGATCACCAAGAACAACCCCGAGGTCCACCTGATGGTGGTGCTCATCGACGAGCGGCCCGAAGAGGTCACCGACATGCAGCGGTCGGTGCAGGGCGAGGTCATCTACTCCACGTTCGACCGGCCCGCCGCCGAGCACACCGAGGTCGCCGAGCTGGCCGTGGAGCGGGCCAAGCGGCTGGTGGAGCTGGGCCACGACGTGGTGATGCTGCTGGACTCCATCACCCGGCTGGGCCGCGCCTACAACCTGGCCGCCCCCTCCAACGCCCGCATCCTGGCCGGCGGGGTGGCCACCACCGCGCTGTACCCGCCGAAGAAGTTCTTCGGGGCCGCCCGCAACATCGAGAACGGCGGCTCGCTGACCATCCTCGCCACCGCGCTGGTGGAGACCGGCTCCCGGATGGACGAGGTGTTCTTCGAGGAGTTCAAGGGCACCGGCACCATGGAGCTCAAGCTCGACCGGGGCCTGGCCGACAAGCGGATCTTCCCGGCGGTGGACATCGTGGCCTCCGGCACCCGCCGCGAGGAACTGCTCATGACCCCCGAGGAGCTGGCCCTGCACTGGCGGCTGATCCGGCTGCTGCACTCCCTCGACGGCCAGCAGGCCATGGAACTGCTGCTGGAGAAGGTGAAGGAGACCTCCTCCAATGCCGAAATCCTGCTGCGGCTCCAGCAGAGCGGCTGAGAATCTGTTTTCTCAGGGAGTCCCGGCGCGAAACGTGCGCAGCGCCGCATCGAAGACGCGCTGTGCCGGCGTCCACCCTTTCTCGGGGGCGGCGAAGAGGAATTCATACCCCGCCATCCGACACCGCAGAATGCGCCGGTCCCCGGTGACGAACTCCCATTCCGCGGCCCCCTCGGCCAGTTCCGGCACGGCCTCCAGGCGGATTCTGCGATATCCCGGATATAGGCCGGCGGCCAGCGCCTCCCGCTCGGCCTGACGCAGCCCGGCCAGCGCGTCGCCGTGCACGGGCCGGATCTGCAGCTGACGGTCGGTCGCGGCGTCGGTCCACCGCACGCCGCCGTCGCTCTCGGTGCGCCGCCAGCTCGCCGGCACCTCCACCGTGGAGCCGCTCGGCCCGCGGTGCGCGACGGTGTGCGAGCTCCCCTGCGCGGACAGCACCGCCGACCCGGCGTCGGTGTGCCGCCGGGTCGTCGCCCCCACCACCATGATCGCCGCGACCAGGCCCGTCGCCGCGACCAGCGCGGTCGCCCGCGGGCGCCGGGACAGCGGCGAGCGGAGGCCGCCCCACCGGGAGCGCTCCGGGCGCCAGGTGTCGTCGGGGCGTTCGGCGGCCTCCTCCAGCAGCCGGTCCGTCTCCTCGGCGGTCAGCCGGTCCTCGGGCCTTCGCCGGAGCAGCCCGTCGATGACGGACCGCAGCGCCGGATCGGCGTTCCACGGGGGCGGGTACTCCCCCAGCAGCACCGCGACCATCGTGGCCAGCGTGTGCGTCCGGTGGAAGGGCGAGCCGCCCTCCACGGCCGCGTACAGCGTGACGCCCAGCGACCACAGGTCCGAGGCCGCGCTGCCGGGCTCGCCCAGCACCTGCTCGGGGGCCAGGTAGGCCGGGGAGCCCTCGATCCCGGCCACCATGGTGTCGACGACCGTGCGGCCGTTGAGCATGTGCACGGCCAGCCCGAAGTCGGTCAGCAGGACCCGGCCGTCGTCGGCGATCATCACATTGCCGGGCTTGACGTCCCGGTGCAGGATGCCCTTGGCGTGCGCGGCGCGCAGCACCCCCAGCACCGCCCGGCCGATCTCGGCGGCGCGCCATGTCGGCAACGGGCCGTCGCGGGCCAGTATCTGCTGCAGGCTGCGGGCGCGCAGCAGCTCCATGACGATCCAGGGGCGGCCGCCCTCGTGGAGCACGTCGTGGACGGTGACGACCCCGGGGTGGCGCAACGCCGCGGTGGCGCGCGCCTCGGCGAGGATGCGCCGGCAGACGGCGTGCCGTTCGCTGCGGGTCAGCTGGTCGGGGAGAACGGTCTCCTTGATGGCCACATCGCGGTCGAGAAGCTCGTCATAGGCCCGCCATACCGTTCCCATGCCGCCTTTTCCGATGACGGAGAGCAGCCGATACCGGCCCGCGAGCGGTTCTCCCGCTTCGACCCTCATGTGGTGGTTTCTCTCGCGGAGGGGGCCAAGTCATCCTCCGCAACGCGTCACGAATGCTTGACCGAGAGCTCACCTTGCGGTGAGGACCGTGCGCGCCCACGCGTAGTCGGACTTGCCGACCGCCGTGCGCCGCACCTGCGGCACCAGCCTGAGCCGGCGCGGCAGCTTGTAGCCGGCGAGCCGGCCGCGGAGGAACTCCGTCAGCTCCTCCAGGGTGGGCTCGGCGCCGGGCCGGGGCTCGACGACCGCCGAGACGCACTGGCCGAACCGCTCGTCCGGCACCCCCACCACGATGCAGTCGTAGACGTCGGGGTGCTCCTTCAGCGCGACCTCGACCTCCTCGGGATAGACCTTCTCGCCGCCGGTGTTGATGACCAGGGAGCCCCGGCCCAGCAGCACCACCGTGCCGTCCTCGGCCACGGTGGCGAAGTCGCCGGGGATCGACCAGCGGGTGCCCTCGGCGTCGGTGAAGAACGTCTTCGCCGTCTTCTCCGGGTCGTTGTAGTAGCCGAGCGGGATGTGGCCGCTGCGCGCCAGCCGGCCGATCTCGCCGGGCCGCACGGGCCGCAGGTCGTCGTCGAGGACGGCGATGCCCGGCCCCATCCGGAAGCGGGCGGTGCCCTCCTTGCCGCCGACCGCCGGACCGCACGCGCCGGTCTCGGAGGCGCCGTAGGTGTCGAGGAACATCACGTTCGGCAGCGCGGCCCGGATCTCCTCCTTGACCGCCTCGCTGAGCGGCGCGCCCCCGGAGGCGACGGCCAGCAGCGCGGAGGTGTCGTGGTCGCCGGCGGCCAGCTCCCGGGCGATCGGCCGGCCCATCACGTCGCCGACCAGCATGATCACATTGGCCCGTTCGGCGGCCGCCAGCCTCAGCGCGTTCCCCGCGTCGAAGGTGTGCTCGGTGTAGAGGACGACCTTGGCGCCGCCGAACAGCCCCATCAGCGCGACCCACTGGCCCGCCCCGTGCATCACCGGGGCGCAGTCCAGCACGGCCATGGGGGGCTTGCCGGCGTTCTCGGCGAGGGCCTCGGGGCTGGCGACCGGCTCGCCCAGCACGTTCCCGCCGCCGAGGGCGCCGAAGAAGATGTCCTCACAGCGCCACACCACGCCCTTGGGGTGGCCGGTGGTGCCGCCGGTGTACATGATGTAGTGATCGTCGTTGGAGCGGGCGGGGAAGTCGGCGGTCGCGGGCGCCTCCTTGAGGGCGTCCTCGTACCGCACCGCCCCGGGGATCTCCTGGTCGCCGCCGTCCTCCAGCACCACGATGTGGCGCAGCTTCGGCAGCCGGTCGCGGATCTCCAGCACCCTGGGCAGCAGGGAGCGCTCGCCGATCAGCGCCACCGAGTCCGAGTCGGCCAGCACATGGTGCAGCTCCGCGGCCACGTAGCGGTAGTTCACCGGGATGGGCACGGCGCGGATCTTGAAGATCCCGAACATGCTCTCCAGCCACTCGGCCCGGTTCCACGACAGGATCGCCACATGCTCGCCGGGGCGCACCCCCGCGGCGGCCAGATGGTGGGCGACCCGGGTGGCGCGCTCGTCCAGCTCCCGGTAGGTGCGCCGCTCGCCCCCCGCCACCAGTGCGGGGCGGTCCGGACCCGCCTCGGCCAGGATCTCCAGGAGGTCGGCAAGGTTGTAGCTGCGTGCCATGTGCTTCCTCGCTGTCGGGCCCGGGTGCGCACCGGACGGCGTCGTCATTTGCACCAACCGTGGATAAGTACCCAATTATGGGCAGGGCGGTCGGCGGGGACACGGCCCCTCCCCCGCCGGAGAACTGCGACGCTCATCACCCTCCGATCCCTCCTTACGGCGCTCTTATCCGGGTACCGGCACAGTGGGAGTAACGATTTCGCATCAGCAGCGGGGGGTGTCGGTGAGCGCAGGTTCGATGGCGTGGACACCGCCGTCCTGGGAGGAGATCGTCCGTGAGCACTCCGCCCGGGTGTTCCGGCTGGCGTACCGCCTGACCGGGAACAGATACGACGCCGAGGATCTGACTCAGGACGTCTTCGTCCGGGTCTTCCGCTCGCTGTCGAGCTATACCCCCGGCACCTTCGAGGGCTGGCTGCACCGCATCACCACCAACCTCTTCCTGGATCGGGCCCGCCGCAGGCAGCGCATCCGCATGGACGCCCTGCCCGAGGACGCCGCCGACCGCCTGCACGGCCGGGAGCCCGGCCCCGCCCAGATCTATGAGGAGCGGCACTTGGACGGCGACGTCCAGGCCGCGCTCACCGCGCTGCCGCCCGAGTACCGCGCCGCCGTCGTCCTGTGCGACATCGAAGGGCTGTCGTACGAGGAGATCGCCGCCACGCTGGGCGTCAACCTCGGCACCGTCCGCAGCCGCATCCACCGCGGCCGGGCCCGGCTGCGCGAGGCCCTCGGCGATCGCGCCCCCGCCCGCACCGGGTGAGCGCGCCGGCGCCCGCCTCCGCCGGACGGCCGGGAGGCCCTCCGCGCACCCGATCGCGGCGCCGGAGACGCCGGCTCCCGCGACGAGCGGCACGGCAGGGCCGCGGCGGGCGGATCCGGGGTCGTGTGTCCCGGATCACAGGTGACCCGTGAGTAACTTCGCTCTAACCTCGTGCCGTGGACATCGTGTACGAGCGCCGAGGCGAAGGGCCTCCGCTGGTTCTGCTGCACGGGGTCGGGCATCGGTGGCAGGGATGGCTGCCGGTGCTGGACCGGCTGGCCTCCGAACGGGACGTCATCGCCCTGGACCTGCCGGGGTTCGGGGCCTCGCCGCCGCTGCCGCCGGGGCGGCCGTACACGCTGGACACGGTGCTGGACGTGCTGGCCGGCTTCTTCGACCGGCTCGGCCTGGGCCGGCCGCACATCGCGGGGAACTCCCTGGGCGGGCTGCTGGCGCTGGAGGCCGCGGACCGCGGACTGGTGAGCTCTGCGACGGCGCTCTCGCCCGCCGGTTTCTTCACCACGCCGGAGATGCTGTGGGCGGCGACCGTGTTGTCGGTGTCGCGGCTGGGGGCGCGCCTTCCGGAGCAGTGGCTGCGCAGGCTGACCCGCGACCCCCGGCGGCGCCGGCTCGCGTACGGGCTGATCTACGGGCGTCCGGAGCGGCTGGATCCGGAAGAGCTGCTGGCCGACGGCCGGGCGCTGCGGGACTGCACGGGGTTCGCGCCGGTCATCCGGGCCGGGACCGCGGTGCGGTTCACCGGGACGTGCGAGGAGGTGCCGGTGACGATCGCGTGGGGCACGCGGGACCGGCTGCTGCTGCCCATCCAGGCGATGCGGGCGCAGCAGCGGCTGCCCAAGGCCCGGTTCGTGTGGCTGCGGGACTGCGGACACGTCCCGATGGGCGACGACCCCGAGCTGGTGGCCGAAGTGCTGCTGGAGGGGAGCTCCGTTCCGTTGCGGGAGCCCGCGGGCGACGCGGCCGGCACGGCCTCCGAAGGCGTCGAGCGGGCCTCCTGAGCCGGACGGGCCTCCGCCCCCGATCTCCGCCCCCGGGCCCGGCCGTGCTCATGGCCGGGCCCGGGAGGGCGTCGAGGGGCGTCGGGAACGCCGGTGAGGCCGAGTTCGGAGAGAATTGACTCTCATTGAAGGTTAAACTACTCTGGGTCTTTAGTTGAAGCTTCAACAATTTGGAGGGCTGCCCTGATGAGCTTGGAGACCGTCGCCCCCGGACTCACCGCCGGCACCTGGAACATCGACCCCGCGCACTCGGAGGTCACCTTCGTCATCCGCCACCTGATGAGCAAGGTGCGCGGCACGTTCACCGACTTCTCCGGCACCATCGAGATCGCCGAGGACCCGGCCGAGTCGTCGGCGACCGCCGAGATCAAGATGGCCTCCATCGACACCCGCAACGCCGAGCGCGACGCCCACGTGCGCTCCTCGGAGATCCTCGACGTGGAGAACCACCCGGTGATGACGTTCCGCTCCACCGGGCTGCGCTCGGAGGGCGACACGCACTACCTGGACGGGGAGCTGACCATCAAGGGCGTCACCCGCCCGGTCGCCCTCGAGGTCGAGTACAACGGCGTCGGCGAGGACCCCTGGGGCGGCACCCGCGTCGGCTTCTCCGCCAGGACCACGATCAACCGCAAGGACTGGGGCGTCGAGTTCAACATCCCGCTCCAGGGCGAGAAGGTCCTGCTGAGCGACAAGGTCGACATCCAGCTGGAGGTCCAGGCCGTGCGCGCCTGAGCGCCGCCGCGACCTTCCCTCCGCTCGCGGCGCGGGTCCGCCCGACCCGCGCGCCGGGGCTCCGGGTCGCCCGCCGTCCGGTGGGCGACCCGTCGATCGTTCACGGGGGTCCCGGCCGGGAGGGACGGGGGGAGGAGCCGAGAGAACGCCCGGGGCGGAGCGGAAGGCGCCGCCGGGCGGGCCGCGCGGACATGCGGGAACGTCGGCCGGGAGGCGCCGGATCGGGCCGGCCCGCACGCGGCCCGCTCTACGGCAGCGGGAGGCGGAGGGCGAAGCAGGCGCCCTTGGGACTGTCCTCGACGGTGAGGGTGCCGTTGTGGGCGGTGGCGATGTCGCGGGCGATGGCCAGGCCGAGGCCGGTGCCGCCGGAGGAGCGGCTGCGGGCGGTGTCCAGCCGGGTGAAGCGCTCGAAGACGCGTTCCCGGTCCGGCTCGGGGATGCCGATGCCGTCGTCGGCGACGGTGAGCAGCAGCCGGGAGTCGGCCTCGGGGTCGCGGGTCAGCCGGACCTCGATGCGGGTCTCGGCATAGCGCTCGGCGTTGTCCAGCAGGTTGTGCAGCAGGCGGACGAGCTGCATGCGGACGCCGTGGACCGTGATCCCGGGGCGCAGGTCGGCGCACAGGGAGACCGGCGGGTCACGGCGGGCCAGCTCGGCCGTCACCAGCTCGGTGAAGTCGATCCGTTCCCGGGCGGCGGGGCCGCCGGTGCCGATGCGGGCCAGCAGGAGCAGATCGGTGATGATCGACTCCAGCCGGTCGGTGTCGCGCAGCGCCGCCTCGACGACCGCCCGGAGGTCGGTGTCGTCGGGGTGCATCACGGCGTCCTCCAGGTTGGCGCGCAGCGCCGCGATCGGGGTGCGCAGCTCATGGGAGGCGTCGGAGGCGAACTGGCGCTGGCGGTCCACGGCCTGCTCCAGTCGGCGCAGCGTCTCGTTGGCGGTCCGCGCGAGCTGGGCGATCTCATCCTCCCCGGGCGGCTCGGGCACCCGGCGGCTCAGATCGCTGGCGGTGATCTCCGACAGCTGGGCGCGGATCTCCTCGACCGGACGCAGGGTGCGGCCGACCATCCGCCATGTGAGGCAGGCGATCGCGGCGGACAGCGCCAGGACGGCCGCTCCGAGCAGGACCTCCAGCAGCCCGGAGGTCAGCAGCACGGGCATCGGCGCGGCCGCGTAGACCACCACCGAGTCCGGGGCGGTGGTCGCCCGGATGGCCTCCACCAGCATGCAGCGCCGATAGCCGGGCCGCCCGCACTCCACATAGTCGCGGATGCGCCGCTCGACGGTGGGCCGCAGGTCGCTGACCGGCGGGCGCCCCCAGGAGGCCCGATCGGCGTTGCGCACCCGTCCGTCCGGCCCGACCACCTGGAGCACGACGCCCTCGGCGGGCGGGATCGGCGTCGGCAGCGTCCCGTCGCGCACCGCCCCGCTCACCCGCCGGCCGGCGAGCTGGGTCCGGGTGAGCGTCTGCGAGGTGGCGACGTCGCGGACGATCAGATCCGCCGCCGCCGCCAGCGCCCCCAGCACCAGCACCGACACGATCGCCGCGATGACCGTGTCCCGGGCCCTGATCGTGCTCAGGGTCATCGGGCGCATCGCCGTCGCGAAAGGAGCATGAGCGGTTTGAGGGGAGATCGGAGGAGGGGAGGGCCGGTCGTGGTGTCCGCGGAGATCACGTGGCTCCTGGTCGACGGGAATGTGGCGTTCGGAAGAGCATCTTCAACCCGTGCGTGGAGTGAGGGTAGTCACTCCGATACGGGTATGTCCTCCTGGGTTTGACGTGCGCCGTGAAGGGAGAAGCGTTTTGTAGTTGTTCGTCCGGATTGAAAGGCTTCGCATGGGCAAGGACGTGCCCCGGTTCGTCATCAGCAGAGAGGACCGGCGGCGGTATCGCGACAAGGTGCGCCGCAACCTGGACGTACTGGCCCGCATGCTGCGCGAGTCGCAGTTCGAGTTCCACCGGCCGCACATCGGACTGGAGATCGAGCTCAACCTGGTCGACGAGCGGGGCGAGCCGCTGATGCGCAACGCCGACGTGCTCAAGGCCATCGCCGACCCGGCATGGGCCACCGAGCTCGGCCAGTTCAACGTGGAGGTCAACATCCCGCCGCGGGAGCTGGGCGGCGGCGGCACCGGGGAGCTTGAGAAGGAGATCCTGGCCTATATCCGGCACGCCGACGAGCGGGCCCGGGAGCTGGGCGGCGCGCTGGTGATGGTGGGCATCCTGCCGACGCTGCGACAGTCCGACATCGGCGAGGAGGCGCTGTCGGCCAATGAGCGCTACAAACTGCTGAACGAGCAGATTTTCGCGGCCCGAGGCGAGGACCTGTACATCCGGATCGAGGGGCCCGAGCGGCTGGCCCTGCACGCCGACACCGTGCTGCCCGAGGCCGCCTGCACCAGCGCGCAGTTCCATCTGCAGGTGAGCCCGGACGACTTCGCCGCCTACTGGAACGCCGCCCAGTGCATCAGCGGGGTGCAGGTGGCGCTGGCGGCCAACTCGCCGTTCCTGTTCGGGCGGCGGCTGTGGCACGAGACCCGGATCACGCTGTTCGAACAGGCCACCGACACCCGCCCGGAGGAGCTGAAGTCGCAGGGCGTGCGGCCCCGGGTGTGGTTCGGGGAGCGCTGGATCACCTCGGTGTTCGACCTGTTCGAGGAGAACACCCGGTACTTCCCGGCGCTGCTGCCGCTGTGCGAGGAGGAGGACCCGGTCGCCACCTTGGAACGCGGCGAGATCCCCCAGCTCGCCGAGCTGAGCCTGCACAACGGCACGATCTACCGGTGGAACCGGCCGATCTACGCGGTCGTCAACGGCAAGCCCCATCTGCGGGTGGAGAACCGGGTGCTGCCCGCCGGGCCCACCGTCGCCGACATGGTGGCCAATGGCGCGTTCTACTACGGCGTGGTGCGGATGCTGGCGGAGGAGGAGCGGCCGCTGTGGACGCGGATGTCGTTCGCCGCCGCCGAGGACAACCTGCACCGCGCCGCGCGCCACGGCATGGACGCGCTGCTGTACTGGCCCGGGTACGGGGAGGTCCCGGCGGCCGAGCTGGCGCTGCGCCGGCTGCTGCCGCTGGCGCACGAGGGCCTGGACCGCTGGGGGGTGGACCCGGCCAAGCGGGACCGGCTGCTGGGCATCGTCGAGCAGCGCTGCCTGACCGGCCGCACCGGCGCGCAGTGGCAGATCGACATGGTCAAGCTGATCGAGGAGAACGAGAACGTCTCCCGGCACGAGGCGCTGCGCCGGATGACCAACCGCTACATCGAGCTGATGAACACCAACGAGCCGGTGCACACCTGGCCGGTCGAACCGTGACCCGGGCCGCGTCCCGGGCCGCGACGCCGGCCGATCGGACCGCGACGCCGGCCGCGCCGCCGGCCGATCGGGCCGTGACGCCGTGACCGCGCCTCCGGGGCCGCCCCGCCCGGCCCCGGAGCCTATCTCCGCAGCGCCACGACCTCGCCGGAGGCGGTCTGCCGGGGGCGGGAGACGCGACGCTCCTGCGCGGTCAGGAAACGGGCGCGCAGCACGATCTCCAGCTCAAAACGCACGTCGGGGTCCAGCAGCTGGTCGCCGAACAGCTCCTCCAGCTGCCGCAGCCGGTAGCGGACGGTCTGCGGGTGGACGTGCAGCCGCATCGCGACCTCGTTGGCGTTCCGTCCGGACTGCAGCCAGGCCAGCAGGGTCTCGGCGAGCCGGTCCTGCTGGCTGGGCCGCAGGTGCGCCAGCGGGGCCAGCCGGATGCGGGACAGGCCCTCCAGCAGCTCCTCGTCCTGGAACAGGATCAGCGTGGACAGGTGCTCCACGGCCCGGATCACCCCGGTGCGCTGCTCGATCACGCCGCGTTCGGCCAGCACCAGCGCCCGGCGCGCCCACTCCATCGAACGGCCCGCCTCGGCGACCGGCACGGTGGGGCCGACCACCGCCATGCAGCCGCCCAGCGTCCGGTCGATCAGCTTGGCCCGGCCGGGGCCGTCCGGGTCGGGCACGATCAGGCTGGGCACCGGCCGGGTGAGGTCGGCCAGGATGTCGGGCGGGAACGCCGGGTGGCCGGGGTCGTAGGGGTGCTTGCCGAGGGCCACGGCGGCCACCGTCCGCGGCATCGGCCACTGGGCGGCGGCGGCCTGGTCGTTGATCGCCTCCTGGGAGGCGGGAGGGTCCGCCAGCAGCAGGCCCAGCAACCGCTGCCGGCGGCGCTGCATCTCCCCGGCGACGGCGGCCTGCGCCTGCGCGTATCCGGCGGCGGCCGCGGCGGCCAGCTCGTCCTGGTAGGCCAGCAGGGCCTCGCCGACCATGCCGAGCACGGCGGGCGAGACGTTCAGATGCACCGCGCCCTCGCAGATGCGCCGCCAGGCCACCATCAGCCCGACCCGCAGCGCCGACTGCATGGCGTCCAGGCTGCGCCCCTCGCCGGCCTCGCCGCGCCCGATGGCGTGGAAGAAATCGGTGACCGACTCGTGCTCCCCGTCGGGGTCGGCGACGCGTTCCACGAAGTAGTGCAGCACCCGCTCGACGGCCGTCCGCAGGGTGCCGGAGTAGGGGGCGTCCGGCGGCCGGTCGTATTCGCGGACCCGGGCCTGGATCTCACTGATCATGTCGTCGGCGACCTCGTCGAGGTGCGGCCGCATGTGCTCGGCCAGTTCCCGGGGTATCTCCGTCCAAGGCCGTTCCGAGCCGGCCGAGCCGCGCGCCGTCATGTCGCCCCCCTTCCGTGTTCACGCCCCGTCAGCGCTTTGCGACGCATGAGGTAATTGGTCACTTGCACAGCAAGTGTGCCGTACAACGGCGCGTAAGAACAGTGAAAGATCAGTGTAGACAGGCATTGAACAGCATTTAGGACAATCTATACACCAGAAAATTGATCATCCGGATATTCACTCCACACGCCCTTCAGCGCCCACCGCACGCCATGGAGGATCACTCACGGTGATCACCGATCGCCCCGCCGGCCCCGCGCATCCGGACGACCCGGGCTCCGCTCGGGCGGACGCGCCGGCCCGGGGTCGACCGCAGGCCGGCGAGCGGGCGCGAACGTCCCCGGGAGGCTGCCGATGGCAAGCGTCGACGCGGTGATCGTCGGGACCGGGCCCAACGGGCTCGCCGCGGCGGTGACCCTGGCCCGCGCCGGGCTCTCCGTGGAGCTGCACGAGCAGCACGAGACGATCGGCGGCGGACTGCGCACCGTCCCCCTGTTCGACTCCGGCGTGCTGCACGACGTGTGCTCGGCGGTGCACCCGATGGCCGCCGCCTCGCCCTTCTTCCGCCGGTTCGGGCTGCGGGAGAGGGGCGTGGAACTGCTCCGGCCCGAGATCGCCTACGCCCATCCGCTGCCCGGCGGCCGGGCGGCGCTCGCCGCCACGGACCTGGACCGCACCTGCGCGGGCCTGGGGGCCGACGGGGAGCGGTGGCGATGGCTCATGGCCCCGCTGCTCGCCCGCGGCCACGGAGTGGTGGACCTGATCATGTCCGGACCGCGGCCCCGGCCCCGCGACCCGGTGGCGGCGGCGCGGTTCGCCCTGCGCGTGCTGCGGCTCACCGCCGGACCGGCACCGCTTCGCGGGCGGGAGGCGCAGGCGCTGCTGGCGGGAGTGGCCGCGCACCTGATCGGGCCGCTGCCCTCGACGGCGGGCGCGGGCGTGGCGCTGCTGCTCGGCCATCTGGCGCACGGCACCGGGTGGCCGCTGCCGCGCGGCGGCAGCGGGCGGATCGCCGACGCCCTCGCCGCCGACATCCGCGCGCACGGCGGCGTCTTCCACACCGGCCGGCGGATCACGGACCTGGGCGAGCTGCCCCGGGCGAAGGCGGTGCTGCTGGACGTGGCCCCCAAGGGCCTGCTCGCCCTCGCGGGGGACCGGCTGCCCCGCCGCTACCGCCGCGCCCTGGAGCGCTTCCGGTACGGGCCGGGCGCGGCCAAGGTCGACTTCCTGGTCTCCGACCCCATCCCGTGGGCGGCCCCCGGCGTCGGCGCGGCCGGCACCGTGCACCTGGGCGGCACCCGGGAGGAGGTCTTCCGCGCCGAGACGGCCACCGCGCGGGGGCGCCGGGTGGAGGATCCGTTCGTCCTGGTGGTCGACCCGGCCGCCGTCGACCCCTCCCGCGCGCTCCCCGGCAAACGCCCGGTGTGGGCGTACGCGCACGTGCCCCACGGCGACCCGCGCGACCCGGTGGACATCGTCCGCCGCCGCATCGAGGAGCACGCCCCCGGCTTCACCGACACGATCATCGCGGCGCGCGGGGTGCCGGCGGCGCGGATGGAGGACCACAACCCCAACTACGTGGGCGGGGACATCGCGGCGGGGGCCATGTCGCTGCGCCAGGCGTTCTGGCGTCCCGTCCCCGGGCTCGACCCGTACCGCACCCCGCTCCCCGGGGTCTACCTGTGCTCGGCGTCCACCCCGCCCGGGCCGGGGGTGCACGGCATGTGCGGCCATCTCGCCGCCCTGTCCGCGCTGCGCCGCGAGTTCGGCGTCCACGCGCCCGTGCCGCTGTCCCCGCCGGCGGGGACGTCGTAGCGGGCGGGCACGCGCCGGACCGAGGGGCCGCACGGACAGGGCGGCGCCACTCGATGCCGACCGATGCCGACCGGCGCCAACCGGTGCCGACGCCGCGTCGGGCCGGCGGCGTTCTCCGTCCCGGCGGGGATCTGCGCGGCCGGGCCGGTGCGCCGGCCGCCGCACGGCCGGCGTGAGGAGCGGCGGGTACCGGGCCGCGGGGCGTTCAGCGGCCCCGGTAGAGGGTGATCTTCTCCTCGCCGAAGCGCTCCCGCAGGGCGGGGTCGTCGATGCCCTGGTGCTCGGCGGTGGCGCCGATCAGGATGCCGACCTTGCCGACGTGACGGTTGGTCTGGACGGAGCGGACGGCCTCGCCGGTCTGCTCCATCGGGTAGACCCGCGACAGGGTCGGGTGCAGCAGCCCCAGGCTGAACAGCCGGTTGACCTCGACGGCCTCGGTGTAGTTGAAGCCGTGGCTGCCGACGATGCTCTTGACGTTCATCCACAGGTACCGGTTGTCGTACTCGTGCCGGTAACCGGTGCTGGAGCCGCAGGTCACGATGCGTCCGCCGCGGCGGGCCACATAGACCGAGGCGCCGAAGGTCTCCCGGCCCAGGTACTCGAACACGATGTGGGGGTCCTCGCCGACCAGCCGGCGGATCTCCTCCCCGAGCCGGCGCCAGCCCTTGGGGTGCGACAGGCCGTGCTCCCCGAAGTCGATCTCGGACCGGTTGAGCACGTGCTCGCAGCCCTGCCGGCGCACCAGCTCGGCCTTCTCCTCGGAGGAGACCACCGCGACCGGGATCCCGCCGGCGTTCTTGACCAGCTGCACCGCGTACGAGCCCAGCCCGCCGGCGGCCCCCCAGATCAGCACGATGTCGCCCAGCTTCATGCGGGCGCCGTGCCGGCCGATCAGCATCCGGTACGCGGTCGCCGCGCACAGCGTGTTGGCGGCGGCCTCCTCCCACGACAGGTGCGCGGGCTTTTTGATCAGCTGGCTGGCCTTGACGACGGCGAACTGACCGAACGCCCCGAAGTTGGTCTCGAACCCCCAGGCCAGGGCGTCCTCGCCGAGCAGGCCGTCGTCGTGCACCGCCGGGTCCTGCTCGTCGACGGCGCAGGCGGAGACGACCACCTTGTCGCCGACCTTGAAGCGGCGGACGGACTCGCCGACCCGCACCACCACGCCGGCGGCGTCCGAGCCGAGGATGTGGTACGGCAGGTCGTGCCGGGCGCCCCACCTGCCGGTGCGGGCCAGCCTCTCCAGGAACACGAAGGTGGGCACCGGCTCGAAGATCGCCGTCCACACGCTGTTGAAGTTGACCGCCGCCGCCATCACCGCCACCACGACCTCGTCGGGGGCGAGCTCGGGCATCTCCACCTCGCCGATGTGGATGGAGCGGCGGACGTCCTTGTCGGCCTCGCCCTGGAAGACGCCCACCTCGTCACGGAGGGTGTAGGCGGCCCGGAAACGGGTGGGCAGCTCGCATTCCAGCAGCTCGGCCGGGGATGCGCCCTGGCGCACGGCGTCGAGCAGTTCGGACATCGTTCACCTTTCCGAGAGGGAGCGGAGGGTCTCAGGCCGGCGGGTCCGCGGCCAGCTGCTCGGACAGGTGCGCGGCGATGCGGTCCACCGCCGGCGGATCGAGCAGGTTGAGGTGGTGCGCGCCGGGGATCTCCACGATCTCCAGGTGCGCGCAGTGCTCGCCGAACCGGTTGGTCGGATCCGGCGCATACCGGATGTCCTTCACCGCCCAGGGGGTCTCCTCGGGCGCGCGATAAAGGATCACTCTCCCGCTGTAGGGCCGGGGCCGATACGCCTCCAGCGAACGGGTGTCCTGGTGAGAGGTGAGCTGGTGGTGCAGCACGGCCGGGGGCAGCAGCTCGGCGAGGCCCGCCGCCCGCTCCATCACCAGCGCGAACTGCTCCTCCTCCGAGAGCCCGGCCAGCTCCTCGTAGCGGAGCTCGACCCCCAGGCCGTAGGTCTCGTTCAGGTAGTCGGCGAAGGCGGCGAACCGGCGCGCCAGCACGTCGGCCTCGTCGGCCACCTTCTCGGGCAGGCCGGCGTCCAGCAGCACCACCAGCTCCACCTCCCGCCCGGCCTCGGTGAGCCGCCGGGCGGTCTCGTACGCCAGCACCCCGCCGAACGACCAGCCGCCGAGCCGGAACGCGCCCTCCGGCTGGGCCTCCAGCAGCGCCTCGACATAGCGGGCGGCGCGTTCCTCCACGCTCGGGGCGTCGTCGAACCTCTCCAGCCCGTACACCGGCTGGTCCTCGCCGAGCAGGGCGGCGAGGCGGGCGTAGCAGGCGGTGGTGCCGCCCGCCGGGTGGGCGAGGAAGAGCGGCCGGCGGCCGGGCGCGCCGGGCTGGAGCGGGCGGACGGTCTGCCGGGCGGCCTCCTCGTCGACCGCGCGGATCAGCCCGGCGACGTGCTCGGCGGTGGGGACGGCGAACACCTCGCCGCGGGTCAGCTCGCACCCCAGTTCGCGGTTCACCACGGCGACCACCCGGTCGGCGCGTCGTTCGTCGC
The DNA here is from genome assembly GCF_006363815.1 of Thermomonospora catenispora. Classification (GTDB taxonomy): domain Bacteria; phylum Actinomycetota; class Actinomycetes; order Streptosporangiales; family Streptosporangiaceae; genus Thermomonospora; species Thermomonospora catenispora. The sequence continues at coordinate 14,842 of NZ_RRYT01000004.1, read as the reverse complement.
CGCCGAGCGCGAAGAAGTCGGCGGTGACGCTCACCCGCTCCAGGCCGAGCACGTCCTCGAAGATCCGCACCGCGAGGCGCTCGGCGGCGTCCCGCGGCATCACATAGCCGCTCCGCGCGTTCGCCGCGGTGACCGCCGCGTTCGAGCCCGTGTCCGAGCCCGCGTTCGAGCCCGTGTCCGAGGCCGCCCGGCGGGCGCCTCCGGCGATCCCCAGCTCGCCCGCCGCCCAGTCGGCGAACGCCTCCAGCGTCGCGCCCTGCAGCAGCAGGGCGGGCGGCACGGTCAGGCCCAGGTCGTGCTCGACGCCGCTCTTGATCCGCACCGCGACCAGCGAGTCCAGGCCGAGGTCGGTGAGCGGGACGGCGGGATCGAGCCGGTCGGGGTCGTACCCGAGGACCGAGGCGATCCGCCGGCGGACCCGGGCGCCGATCGCGGCGCGGGCCTCGTCGGGGTCCATCGCGCGCAGCGCGGCGACGCCGGGCCAGTCGCCGTCGTCCCCCTCATCCGCCGCGGCGGCCGCCTCCACCAGCGCCGCGAAGTACGGCATCCGCTTGATCTCGGGGAACAGCGCCACCGCCGTCGCCGGGTCGAACCGCAGCACGCCGGTGACGGCCCGGTCGTGCGCCAGCAGCGCCTCCAGGGCCTCGGCGCCCTCCTGCGGGCTGATCGGGTCCAGCACCTTGATCGACAGGTCCGCCGCGCCGCCCACCCGGGACCAGGTGCCCCACTGGACGGTCGTGGCGACGAGCCCCTGCGCCCGACGCCAGGCCGCCAGCGCGTCCAGCGCGGCGTTGGCGGCGGCGTACGAGGCCTGGCCGGGCGAGCCCAGCAGCGCCGCCGCCGAGGAGTGCAGCACGAAGAAGTCCAGCTCGGCGTCCGCGCCGGCGGCCTGCAGCGCCTCGTGCAGCCGCCACGCCCCGGCGACCTTCGGCGCCCACACCCGGTGCAGGTCCTCGGGCCCCAGGTCGGCCAGGAGCCGGTCGTCCATCCCGGCCGCGCCGTGCACCACCCCGCGCAGCCGGGCGCCGCCCTCACGGGCCGCCTCGATGAGGCGTTCGGCCACCCCGGGCTCGGCGATGTCGCCGAGGACCACGTCCACGTCGACGCCGCTCTCCCGCAGCCGGGCGATGGTCTTCTCCGCGTCGGGGCCGGGGCCCGAGCGGCCGGACAGCACGATCCGGCCCGCGCCCCGTTCGGCCAGCAGCCGCGCGGTGACCAGCCCGATGCCGCCGTAGCCGCCGGTGATCACGTAGGCGCCGCCGCGCCGGACGACCCGCCGGGGGCGCCGGTCGGGCAGGGCGGCCCGGTCGAGGCGGGCGACGCGGCGGACGCCGCGTCGCCAGGCGACCTCGGTGTCGTCCCGGCCGCCGAGCAGCTCGGTCACCAGATCGTCGGCGCCTTCGACGTCCACCAGCGTCGCCTTCAGCGCGGCCCGTTCGAAGCCGAGCACGCGGGTCAGCGCGCGGACGAAGCCCTGGCGGGGGCGTCCGGCCTCGCCGTCGCGGACCGGCAGCGCGGCGCGGGTCGCCACCCACAGCCGGGCGCCGGCCGGCACCTCCCGGGCGACCCCCGCGACCGTCAGCACCAGCTCCTCGTCCTCCAGGGACGGCGGCGGGATCAGCACCACGCCGGTCGGGGCGTCGCCGGAGAGGTCCTCGGGGAGCCGCCGCGCGAGGGGGCGCCGGGCGACCCGGTGGCCGCGAGCGCGCAACCCGGCCTCCAGCCCGCCGGCCAGCGGGTCGTCGGCGTCGGCCAGCACCAGCCAGTCCCCCTCGGGGACGGTCGGGGCGGGGGCGTCGGTGGTCTCCCACACCTGCTCCACCAGGGTGTCCGCCAGCGGCACGGGGACGTCGTGGCGTTCGACCCGGCGCAGCGCGACGCCGGCGGCCTCCAGCAGCACCGCGCCGTCCGCGTCGGTGAGGACCAGCGCGCCGGTGACGGTCTCGCCGCGGGCGATCGACAGGCGGCAGCGGCCGCCCCGGTGCGTCGGCCCGTGCACCCGCAGGTCCTCGATGCCGTCCACGATCCACACGCCCCCGTCCTCGGCGGCGGCCCGCCGACACAGCGCGGCCAGGCAGCGGTCCAGCACCTGGGGGTGCAGCCGGTAGTGGGGGCTGCCGCGTTCGGCGGCCGGGATCTCCACCTCCTCCCCGTCCGGCGCGGTCCCGGCCCGGCCCGGCTCCTCGACCGCCTCGGCCTCGGCGATCCGGACGAACGTGCCGGCGGGGGTGCGGGCGTGGATCTCGATCCGCCGGTCGTCCTCGGTGAAGGTGGTGGTGACGGCGGTGCGCTCCTCCAGCGCCAGCAGGTGCCGCACGCACAGGCCGTGCAGCCGCAGCCCGTCGGCGCCCAGCGCGCGCCCGGCGGCGGACAGCGCCATCTCCGCCAGCGCGGCGACCGGCAGGACCGGCAGGTCGTGCGGGGCGTTCTCGGCGATCCACGGGTGGGCGGCGACGCCCACGTCGCCGCGCCATGCGTGCCGGTCCTCGCCGGGCAGCTCCACATGCGCGCCCAGCAGCGGATGCTCGTCCCGGCCGACGGCGGTGCGGGAGGACGGCCGGGCCCAGTACCGCTCGTGCCGCCAGCGGGCGGGCGGCAGCTCCAGCAGCGCCCCGGCGGGGGCCGCGACCCGGTGGCCGTTGACGGCCAGGGCGGCGAGCTGGGTGTGGAAGGAGAGGGTGTCGTCCGCCTCCCGGCCCTTGGGCGGCCGCTTGAGGGTGTGGACGATCAGCGCCCCCGTCCCCTCCAGCGTCTCGTTCAGCGCGGCGGTCAGGATCGGGTGGACGTTGATCTCGACGAAGGTGCGGTGCCCGTCGTCGGCGGCGGCGCTCAGCGCGTCGGTCAGCCGGACCGGGTTGCGCAGGTTCAGCGCCCAGTAGTCGGCGTCCAGCCGGCCGGCGCCGCGGGGGTCCTCCAGGGCGGTGGAGTAGAACTCGATGCCCGGGGCCAGCGGGGTGCCGGGCTCGGCGGCGACGTCGGCCAGGGCTTCGCGCAGCTCGGGCAGCAGCGGCTCGGTGGCCGGGGAGTGCCCGGCCGCCTCGGCCCTGACCGCCCGGGCCAGCCGGCCCTCGGCCTCGGCGCGCTTCAGCACGGCGGCGATCTGCTCGGCGTCGCCGGTGACCACGGTCTGCTTCGGCGAGGAGAACACCGCCGGGTGCACGTCCGGCAGGTCGTGGGCGAGCCGGCGCACCTCGGCCTCGGAGCCGCCGATCACCGCCATCGAGCCGCCGGCGCCGACCAGCCGCCCCAACAGCTCGGAGCGGCGGCAGATGACCTTGACGCCGTCGGCGAGGGTCAGCCTCCCGGCGACGACCGCCGCGGCGACCTCGCCCATCGAGTGGCCGACCACGGCGGCCGGGACGATCCCGTAGGAGGCCCACATGCGGGCCAGGCCGATCTGGATGCCGAACAGCGCCATCATCGTGCGCTCGGGGGGCAGGGCCTCACCGGCCTCGACGGCGTCCCACAGCGAGAACCCGGCCTCCTCGCTCATCAGCGCGTCGACGTCGTCGATCGCCTCGGTGAACGCCGTCTCCTCCTGGAGCAGGCGCCAGGCCATGCCCGGCCACTGCGCCCCGTAGCCGGAGAACACCCACACCGGCCTGCGGGGCTCGCCCAGGGCGGTGCCGGTCGCCACCGCCGGGTGCGGCCGCCCGTCGGCGAGCGCCCGCAGCCCCTCCAGCAGGCCCTCCCGGTCGCGGGCGACGACGGCGGCGCGGGCCCGGCCCCGGCCGTCGCGGCGGTGCAGGGTGGCGGCCAGATCGGCCAGATGGACCTCGTCGTGCTCCTCGAGCCAGCCGGCCAGGTCGGCGGCGTGCGCGGGGATGCGGTCGTGGGCGACGTCCGACAGCGGGAAGGAGCGGACCGGCGCGTCGTCGCGGGCCGGCCGCTGCGGCGGGGCCGCCTCCACGATCACGTGCGCGTTCGTGCCGCCGAACCCGAATCCCGACACGCCGGCGCGGGGCGGGCGGCCCCGGTCCGGCCAGGGGGAGGGCTCGGCGGCGACCGCCAGCCGCAGCTCGCGGAACGGGATGTGCGGGTTGGGCTCGGTGAAGTGCAGGCTCGCCGGGATGGTGCGGTGGTGCAGCGCCAGCACCGTCTTGATCAGCCCGGCGATGCCGGCGGCCGACTCCATGTGCCCGACGTTGGACTTGACCGAGCCGATCAGCAGCGGCTCGTCCTCCTCCCGGCCCCGGCCCAGCACCTCGCCCAGGGCGCGGGCCTCGATCGGGTCGCCCAGGAACGTGCCGGTGCCGTGGGCCTCGACGTAGTCGACCTCCCGGGGGTCGATGCCGGCGGCCTCGTACACCCGGCGGAGCAGCGCCTTCTGCGCCTCGGCGTTGGGGGCGACCAGGCCGTTGGAGCGGCCGTCGGAGTTGACGCCGCTGCCGCGGATCACCGCCAGGATCCGGTCGCCGTCGCGGCGGGCGTCGCCGAGCCGCTTCAGCACGACCGCGCCGCAGCCCTCGGCGCGGACCATGCCGTCGGCCGAGGCGTCGAACGCCTTGCAGCGCCCGTCGGGGGAGGTGCCGCCGCCCTGGTCGAACGTCATCGTGACGGTCGGCGACAGCAGCACGTTGACCCCCGCGGCCAGGGCGAGGTCGGCCTCTCCGCTGCGCAGCGCCTGCACCGCCAGGTGGGCGGAGACCAGCGACGAGGAGCAGGCGGTGTCCACGATCATGCTGGGCCCGCGCAGGTCCAGCAGGTACGACAGCCGGCCGGCGATGATGCTCAGCGCCGCGCCGGTGGTGGTGTGCGGCTGCACCGCGGTCAGGTCGGAGGCGGTGAGGGCGGCGTACTCGGGCGCCGAGACGCCGACGAACACGCCGGTGCGGCTGCCGCGCAGCCGCACCGGGGCCAGGCCGGCGTGCTCGAACGCCTCCCAGGCCACCTCCAGCACCAGCCGCTGCTGGGGGTCCATCAGCTCCGCCTCGCCGGGCGTGATGCCGAAGAAGCGGGCGTCGAAGGCGGCCAGGTCCTTCAGGAATCCGCCGAGCCGGGTGGTCCGCGCCAGCAGGTCGCCCACCTCGGGGGATCCGTCGTCGAAGGGGTCCCACCGGCCGGGCGGGAGCTCACCGATCGCGTCGCCCCCCTCCAGCAGGAACCGCCAGAACTCCTGCGGCCCGCGCAGGTCGCCGCGCTCGCCGCCGGGGAAGCGGCAGCCGATGCCGATCACGGCGATCGGCTCGTCGTCGGGCGCCGGTCCGGAGCGCGGGGCGGGGGCGGCGGGGGCGGGGGCCGTCCCGGCCAGCGCGGCGGCCAGCCCGTTGATCGTCGGGTGCTCCCAGATCAACGTGGCGGGCAGCGCCCGGCCCAGCATCTGCTCGAGCTCGCCGGCGATGGCCACGGCGTCGCGGGACGCCAACCCGAACTCCTCCACGGGACGGTCGGGGTCCACCTCGGCGGCCGTGATCCTGGAGCGGCGCGCGATCTGCTCGATCAGGAACCGGCGAACCGAATCCTCCGTGATCCGCGGATCGCTTTCCGGCGCGGCTCCAGAACGATCATTGTTCGGCATGGGTACGGTTCCCCCATCGGTGAGGCCCGGATCGTTCGAAGCGTGGGCTTCACCTTGGCCCAGCACGACCATCTCTCGATGCGCATCCAGCCCACTTTTCTCCCTGCTTCCTTGTCACGGCCGTGACAAGAATCCGTCGGGGCCGGTGTGGCCAGATGGATAGGTCGCCGAGGTGTGTCCGCACCCGAGCCGGAATTCCGGCGGTGCCGAACGCCGCGTCCGCGGCGCGGCGGCGGCCGGCCCGACGGGTGCGCCGTTTCCCGCCGCACCACCGGGCGGATGGGCGTTTTCGCAGCTCACCGCTGCTGTGTCGGGGTGAGGTGAGGGAGAGAAAGGGTTCTGCCGGGTGACCCGCGGCCGATACGGATGGGTCCTGGCGGTGGTCGCCGTCAGCGCGTTCATGATCACCATGGACAACTCGGTGGTCGCGATCGCGCAGCGGACCCTCCGTGAGGATTTGGGGCTGAGCGCCGCGGAACTGCGCTGGGTGACGGTCGGTTACATCGTGATGTTCTCCTGCCTGATGGTGGCGGGAGGACGGCTGGCCGACCTTTACGGCTGTCGCGTGATCTTCATCACGGGAATGGCGGTGTTCACCGCCGCCTCCGCGATGTCCGGGGTCGCCGGCTCCGCCGCGGTGCTGATCGGCGCCCGGGTGGTGCAGGGCTCGGGCGCGGCGCTGGCGCTGCCCGCCCTGCTGGTGGCGATCACGGTGGGCCGCGACGACCGGCAGCGCGCCCTCGGGCAGGTGGTGTGGCTGGGCTCGCTGGCCTGCGCGATGGCGGGCGGCCCCAGCGTCGGCGGGTTCATCGTGGAGCGCTGGCACTGGGGCTGGATCTTCCTGATCAACGTGCCGGTGGGGGTCCTGGTGATCGCGCTGGGGCTGGCGCTGCTGCCCGCCCACGCCCTCAAGGTGCGGACGCCGCTGGACATGCCGGGCGTGATCCTGTCGGCGACCATGCTGTTCACGCTGGTGTACGCGCTGCACGCGGGCGGCGAGATCGGCTACGGCGACCCGGCGGTGCTGGCGATGCTGGGGATCGCGGCGGTGGCGGCGGCGTCGTTCGTGCTGGTGGAGCACTGGGCGCCGCACCCGATGATCGACCTGGGCTTCCTGCGGAACCGGGTGTTCGCCGGCGGGCTGGCCTCCTCGATGCTGTGGGGCATCGGGTTCAACGGGGTGATGTACTACTCGGCGCTGTTCATGCAGACGGTGCTGGGGTTCCGGCCCACCACGGCGGCGCTGGCCTACATCCCTCCCGCGCTGCTGGTGCTGGTGCTGACGCCGGTGTCGTTCGTGCTGGCGGCCAAGGCGGGGGCGCGGCCCACGGTCGCCGCCGGGATGCTGCTGCTGGCGGGCGGGATGGCGGCCTTCACCACGCTGCGGGCCGGTGACGGGTTCGCCGAGCTGATGCCGGGGATCGCGCTGTGCGGCATCGGGTCGGCGCTGACGATGCCGCTGGCGATGTACGCGCTGAAAGCGATCCCCGACGAGCGGGCGGGGGTGGCCGGAGGCGTCATCGGCGTGGTCCGCGAGGTGTCGGCGGCGCTGGGCATCGCGGTGCTGGGCGTGGTGGTCGACGCCCTGGAGCGCCAGGCCGCCCAGTCCGGGCAAAGCGGCGCGGAGGCGTTCCGGCACGGGGCGTCGGTGGGGCTGCTGGTGGGCGCGGCGCTGGTGCTGACCGGGGCGGTGATCAGCGCGCTGACCCTGCCGACCCGGCGCGCGGCCTCGGCCGGACCCGCCGAGCCCCCTCCCCGGCCGGAACGGGCGCGCGAACCGGTGACGGCGGGGGTCCGCCACGGTCCCCCGCCGCCGGACCCGCCGCCCCTCCCCGACGCCCGCCGGGCCGAACCCGCCGCCGGAGGCCCCGGGGGGACCGTGGGCGGGCCGCGGCGCCGCCCCCGATACGCCACGCCCTGGACGGACCAGGCGCCGCCGGATCGCCCGGGATTCTCCGACGACGACGGATTCCGGGGATGAGTTCCCCCTTCACCGAAGTGGCCCGATATCACGGCTTTCGACTACCGTCCCTGATCCCCGGAAGCCCTCGTCGGGAGGTCTCGTGCAGCGGACTGTCGTGCTGCTCGCGCTGGGTTCGCGCGGCGACATCCAGCCCTGCGTGGCGTTGGGACGGGAACTGACCGCCCGCGGCCATCGGGTCCGGCTGATCGCCGCCGCCCGCTACGCGCCCCTGATCGACGCCGCGGGCCTGGAGTCGGCGCCGCTGAGCGTCGACCCCGGTGACCTGCTCGCCACCGAGGAGGGCCAGCGGCTCCTGGCCGGCGGCCGCAACCCGGTGCGCTTCCTGCGGAACTTCCGCCGCATCCTCGGTCCGCTGGCCGAACGGCTCCTCGGGGAGATCCTGGACGGCGCCAAGGGCGCCGACGTCGTGCTCGCCCCCACCGCGGGCGCCCTGGGCGAGCATCTGGGCGAGCACCTCGGCGTCCCCTCGGCCCTGATCCACTACCAGCCCAGCCACCCCACCGGGGCGTTCCCGCATCCGCTGCTGCCGCAGGCCCGCTTCCTGGGACGCCGGGGCAACGAGTGGAGCTTCCGTCTGGTCGACCAGATCGCCTGGCAGCTGGCCCGCACGTTCCTCAACGACTGGCGGCGTTCCGCGCTGGGCCTTCCCCCCGAGCCCCTGCGCGGCCCGATGCACCGGATGCGCCGCGAGGGCCGCCCCGTGCTGTGCTGCTTCAGCACCACCCTGGTGCCCCGGCCTCCCGACTGGCCCGAGAACGTGCACGTGACGGGCTACTGGTTCGTGGACGAGCCGGACTATCGGCCCCCGAAGGAGCTGGCGGCGTTCCTGGAGGCCGGGCCGAAACCGGTGTACGTGGGCTTCGGCAGCATGGTGCCCTCCGACCCGGCGCGGACCCACAAGCTGGTGGTGGCCGCCCTGCGCGCGGCGCGGGTCCGGGGCGTGGTGCAGGGCGACCCCCGACACGGGTTCCCCGGCGCCGACGACGTCCTGGTCGTCGGCGACGTCCCGCACTCATGGCTGTTCCCGCGGATGGCCGCCGTGGTCCATCACGGCGGGGCGGGCACCACCGCCGCCGGTCTGCGCCACGGCGTCCCCACCGTGGTGTGCCCCTTCTTCGGCGACCAGCCGTACTGGGGGGAGCGCGTGGCCGCCATGAGCGCGGGCCCCGCCCCCCTCCCCTTCCGGTCGCTGACCGCGGACTCCCTGGCCGACGCCATCCGTCAGGCGCTCAAGGACCCGGCCATCCAGACCGGCGCCTACCGGGTGGGCGACCGTCTCATCCAGGAGAAGGGCGCCGCCAAGGCCGCCGACATCGTCGAGTCCCTGCTGCCCTGACGGACGCCGGGCGCGGCCGGCCCGCTCACTCCCACTCCCGCGCCTCCCAGTCGACCGACTCGAAGCGGGCCGCGGCCTGCGCCCGCGGCATCGCGAGCAGGTGCACGCGGGAGGCGCCGAGGCGGAGGAAGACCCCCACGTCGTCCACCTGCCAGCCGCGTTCGGGCCAGCGTCCCCCGGTCCGCCACCGGGGCCGGCCGTAGACATCCTGGAGGACCTTCTCGAACCGCCGGCGCCGCCGGGACAGGAACCGGTGGAACTCCGGATGGGACTCGGCGAGGTCGTCGGTGAGCGGGACGTCCACCGACGCGTGCCCGTCGTGGCGCCTCTCGATCCAGACGCTCCCCCTGCTCAGCAAAAGCCCGGAGTCGAGCCGCAGCCGGCCCGGGAACTCCTCGGCGACGGGCAGGTCCAGTCCCGCCGCGACCGCCGCCGCGTCGCCGTCGCGCAACGCGGCGCCCAGCCTCGTCAGGCGACGGGCGAACTCCCGCACCGACTCGTCGGGGAGCGCCCGCCAGTCGGCGGGGGCGACCCCGCTGAAGCGGGGGTCGACCGGCACCGGGTCGCCCTCGCGCGGCAGCCCGGCCCCGCCGCGCCTGTTCAGCTCGGCCTCGAACAACGGATGGGTGCGCAGGGCGAGGGAGCGCACGAGCGCCCGCTCCCGGGGACCCAGGGGCCCCCGGTCCAGCAGCGCCGCCATCGTCTCGTACAGCGGGACGACCGGCCCCTCCCAGCCCAGCCGGCCCTCCGTCACGTCCCTGGCGCGGCGCTCCTCGACCTGCTGGATGAACTCCTCGCGCGTCATGCGGCAGATCCGGCCGTAGGGGTCCCGCACGTGCTGCGGGCTGAAGCGGAACCCGCCGGTCTCGCCGTCGTAGGCCCACGCCTCCATGCCGCTGTCGTCGACGTCGGCCAGGAACGCCGGCACCCAGTCGTCGTCGAGGTAGTACACCAGCTCCACCACGCGCGCCATCGCTCTCCTCGTCTCGCGGACCGGCCGGCCCCCGCGTCCCCTCCCCGCCGGGTCGCGGCCTCGGCGGGCGGGGGCGCTCCCGCCCCATCGTCCATGACGGGTACGACGCTCAGGAGTCCTCATCGGCCCAACGCCAGCCGGGGCCGTCGGGGTTGGGAACGATGCGGCGCTTGGAGCCGGGGACGGGACGGGACGGCGGCGGACCCTCCGGTCGCGGCGCCGGCGCATCGTTCGGCGCGGAGGCGGCGGGCGGACCGGGCGGAACGCGCCGCGGCCCCGCGCCGCCCGCGGAGGGGACGGGCCCATCGGACCGGGGAGGCGGGACGGCCCCGGCCGCCCCGGGCATGGTCTGCGCCATCCGGCGGCGCAGGTGCGGGGGCAGCGGCGGCGGGGCGGGGGGCACGGGGTCGTCGTCCTCATACAGCGGGTCGTGCTCGCGCAGGTCGACCTTGGCGTGCAAGGCGGCCAGCGGCCGGGGCAGCCACCAGTTGGCGGCGCCCATGAAGCGCATCGTCGACGGGACCAGCAGCGAGCGGACCAGGACGGCGTCGACGACCACGGCGACGAACATGCCGACGCCGATCAGCTTGACCACCGTGATGCCGGCCAGCCCGAACGCTCCGATGACCACCAGGAACAGCAGGGCGGCGCTGGTGATGATGCCGCCGGTGCGCTGCATGCCGACGGCGACGGCGGCGGTGTTGTCCCCGGTGCGGTCCCACTCCTCGCGGATCCGGCTGAGCAGGAACACCTCGTAGTCCATCGACAGGCCGAAGACCACCGCCAGGATCAGGATCATGCTGGTGCCCTCGACGCCGCCGGTGGGGGTGAAGTCCAGCAGGCCCGCCAGATGCCCGTACTGGAAGCCCCAGACGATCACCCCGAACGACGCCCCGATCGACAGCACGTTCATGGCGATCGCCTTCAGCGGCAGCACCACCGACCCGAAGAACATGAACAGCAGCACGAACGTCAGCGCGCCGACCAGCAGCACCATCCACGGCAGCGTCCGCTTCAGGCTGTCCATCAGGTCCATCTGGGCGGCGGTGCTCCCGCCGACGTCGATGTGCAGGGGGAACCCGTCCTTGGACAGCTCCATCTGCCGGATCGTCCGCACCAGCGACTGCGCCGCCCGGGACATCGGGTCCCGGTCGTGGGTGACCGAGATCCGCACCGCGCCGTAGTCCTCGGAGTAGCCGGTGAACTCGGCCTTCGTCACATGCGGCAGGTCCTGCAGGCGCTTGCGGAACTCCTCCAGGTACGGCGGGACGGCGTCGCCGTCGCCCGCCGGGCGCCAGTTGCGCGGGATCAGGTCGCCGGAGACCACCACGTCGATCGGCTCGGCGCCCCCGCCGGGGAAGTCCCGCTTGATCGTCTCCACCACCTGGCGGGGCTGGCTGCCCTCCGGCAGCACCCGCGCGTCCACCGAGGTGAACTGCACGTTCCGGAACGGTCCGAACAACACCGCCAGGATCGCCAGGGTCAGGGCGAAGTACGGCAGCGGGCGCTTCATCACGCTGCGCCCGAGCCGGTACCAGAACCCGCGGTCGGCGTTCCGCACGTTCCTGCGCCGCCGGACGGCGCCCCACTCCACGCGCGGCCCGAGGATCGCCAGCAGCGTCGGCAGCAGCACCACCGCGCCGAACATCGCCATCAGCACCGTGGCGATCCCGGCCATGCCGAGGGTGCGCAGGAACATCTGCGGGAACAGCAGCAGCCCGGACAGGGCGGCGCTCACCGTGATCCCGGAGACGGCGATGGTGCGCCCGGCGGTGACCATGGTGACGACCAGCGCCCGTTCCCGGTCGCCGTCGCGGGCCAGCTCCTCCCGGAACCGGTTGACGATGAACAGCGAGTAGTCGATCGCCAGCCCGACGCCCATCATGGTGACGACCTCGAGCGCCATGGCGGAGACGTCGGTGACGTAGGTGACGGCGTGCAGCACCGCCAGCCCGGTGACGATCGAGAACACCGCCACCACCAGCGGCAGCGTCGACGCCGCCACCGCGCCGAACACGATCACCAGCAGGATCAGCAGCACCGGCATCGAGATGACCTCGGCGCGCACGATGTCGCGCACCGCCAGGTCGCTGAACTCGACCCCGAACGCCACCGACCCGCCCACCCGACTGTCCAGTCCCGGCGCCCGCAGCCGGTCCCGGATCTGCTGATACGCCTGCAGCAGGGCCTCGTCGCCGCGGGCGTTGAGCTCGATCGCCACGAAGGTGGCGTGCCGGTCGTGGGAGACGAACGCGGCGGCGCCGTCGCCGTCGAACGACCAGTAGGAGTGGATCTGGGAGACGTGCCGCTTCGGCAGCCGCGACACCGTGGTGAGCACCGCGGCCATGTACCGGGGGTCGTCCACGGTCATGGCGTCGCTGCGGTACAGCACCAGCACATCGGGGTTGCTGTTGCCGAAGTAGGTCGCGCTGAGCTTGGCGACCAGCGTGGAGTCGGCGTCGGGGTCCTCGAACCCGCCCAGCTTGAACCGGTCGAGGACCCCCGCTCCCCACACCCCTGCCCCGATCGTGAGCAGCACGATCAGCAGCAGGCTCGTCCACCGGCGCCGGTGGACGAGGCGGCCGAGACCGGCGAGCATGCTCCTCCTCAGACGTGCCGCACGACCCGGCGGGGGCCGGGCCGGGACGGCTAACCCTGGTCCGCCAGCCGCCCCGCCGTGGTCTGCAGCGCGCCCTCCAGATACCGCCGTCGGGTCGCCGACCGCGCCACCTTCCCGCTGGTGGTACGGGACACCGCGCCGGGTTCGACGAGGACGAAGTCGTGCAGGGCCATCTCGTGCTCGACGGCGATGGCGCTGCGGACGGCGGCGGCCACCGCGTCCAGGTCGAGCCGGCGCAGGGGGACGCGGCGGTTGCGCTCGGCGACGACCACCAGGCGTTCGGTGCCCTCGCCCTCCACGGCGAACGCGGCGACGTGGTCGGGGCGGATCGCCGGGTGCGCCTCCTGGACGGTCAGCTCGATGTCCTGCGGGTAATGGTTGCGGCCGTCGACGATGATCAGGTCCTTGATCCGGCCGGTGACGTACAGCTCGCCCTCGTGCACCACGCCGTAGTCGCCGGTGCGCAGCCACGGGCCCTCCGGCAGGTCTCCGGGGTCGCGCAGGCGGGCGCCGAAGGTCTCCCGGGTGCGCTCCTCGTCGCGCCAGTAGCCGGGGGCGACGTTGGGGCCGTGCACCCAGATCTCGCCGACGCGCCCGTCGGGCCGTTCCACGCAGGTGTCGGGGTCCACGATCGCCACGTACTGGCCGACCGGACGGCCGCACGCCACCAGCGTGACGGTGCGTTCGGCGTCGGCGGGCGCGGCGACGACCTCCCCGGCCTCCAGCCGGTCGCGCTCCACGGTGATGACCTTGGGGGGCACGGCGTCGGCGGCGGCGGACACGAACACGGTCGCCTCGGCCAGCCCGTATCCCGGCGAGAGGGCGGTGCGCCGCAGCCCGGCCTTCTCGAACGCCGCATAGAAGGTCTCCAGGGTGGAGGGGCGGATGGGCTCGGCCCCGTTCAGGCAGGTGACCAGGCCGCTGAGGTCCAGCTCCGCGACCTTGTCGGGCTCGGCCTGGGTCGCCGCGTACTCGTAGGCGAAGTTCGGCCCGGCGGTGTAGACCCACTCGCGCCCGGAGATCAGCTCCAGCCAGCGCATCGGGTTCATCAGGAACGCGACCGGGTCGGTGTAGATGACGTGGTCGCCCTTCACCATGGGCAGCGCCATCGCGGCGATCAGGCCCATGTCGTGGAACAGCGGCAGCCAGCTCACCAGCTCCGGATGCGGGTGCCGGGGCGCCCAGCCCGCCCACAGCTGCCGGGCGTTGGCCGCCACGTTGGCGTGGGTGATCCGCACGCCCGCCGGCCGGCGGGTCGAGCCCGAGGTGTACTGCAGGTACGCCACCTCGTCGGGGTCGATCGGCTCGGGCCGCCAGCCCTCGGCCGAGGAGAGGTCGATCTCGTCGGCGTACAGGATCTCCCGGGGCGGCGTCACGTCGTGGTCGGCGAGGAACTTCTCCACATGCGGCTGCGCCGACCGGGTGGTGACGATCACCGCGGGCTCGGAGTCGGTGTACGCCCCGACCAGCCGTTCGGCGTGGCCCGGGAGGTCGGGCGAGAACAGCGGGACGGCGATCACCCGGGCGTACATCGCGCCCATCATCGTCATCATGTACTCGTGCCGCTGGGGCAGCAGCAGCGCCGCCCTCTCCCCGGGCTCGGCGATCTCCCGCAGCGCGGCCGCCGTCGCCTTCGCCCGGCGGTCGGTCTCCGCCCAGCTCAGCGTGGTGCGCTCGCCGGAGGGGTCGACGCTGTAGTCGACGAACGTGAACGCCGGAGCGTCCGGCTTCTCCGCGGCCCAGCGCCCGACCAGCTCGATGAGCGGCCGGCGGCCTTCGCCGTCAGGGGACAACTCGGTGAGCAGGGAACCCAGTGCCATGGTGAGGAACTCCCGGTGCGGGCCGGAGGGCGCCGGTGGGACACACCGCCGGCAGGCCGGCCTGAACACCGGCACGAGGCGGGCGGCCCGGCCGGCACAGGCGATCAACGTGCCGCAAACCTACCGAGCCGCCCCGCGGGCCGCCATTGTCCCCGATGCACATTCGCCCCGGGGACCTTTGTCACCGCCATGACAACGATCAGCCGAGATCAGCCGGCGCTCCGGGAGCCGCGGCGCGTCGCCCGCCGGTGGCGCCACAGCCCCAGGCAGACCAGCAGCCACAGCACGGCGACCTGCACGGCCAGCATCACCGCCGGCACCGCCACCCAGGGACGGTCCCCGCTGGCCCGCTGCACGGGCGTGGTGATCTCCACCCCCTCCTCGGCCAGGTAGGGCGGCAGCACCGTGCGCGACGGGGACGGGGCCACCGAGGGGGTGGGCGCCGACGGCGGGGTGAGCGGGGGCAGCGGCACCTCCCCCGGCGCCGCTCCGGGCGGGGCGTCGGTGGAGGCGTGCGGCGGGGCGCTCGGCGGGGTCCCGGTGGGCGCGCCCGCCCCCGGCGCCGCGGGCCACGCCCCGGTCGGCGGCGCC
>NZ_RRYT01000039.1 GCF_006363815.1 Thermomonospora catenispora | reverse complement strand
CCGTCCTCCCGGGAAACGCCCCGCGGCGGGGTGCCCCGGGAGGAACGGGACGGAGCCGGCGGTCGGGGATCGCCGGCGGGGACGCCCCGGCGAGGCGGGCCGGCCGGGCGAGGACGGCCGTCGCCGCGCCGGGCGGGCTGCGGGCCGGTGCGGCGGGCGCCCTCGGGCCCGCCCATGTCGTCGCCCCTCACCGGCGAGGAGAGGGGTCGCGGCGGACGGGTCGGCGGATCAGTTGTTCCTCCTGACGTCGGGCAGCAGCTGCAGCCGTCCCCACACGAAGTCGCCGGGCTTCTCCACCGCCAGGCTGATGTCGATCAGCTCGCTGAGCCCGCGGGCGGGCTCGGCGCCGCCGGCCCGCTGCACCCACGCGACGATCAGATAGTGGCCGTAGATCTGGCCGTAGGCGGCGCTGTACCCGCGGCCGAAGTCCTTCACGCCCGGGGCCTCCAGCGGCACCACGAAGCCGGCCTGGGCCTGCGGGTTCAGGTCGCGGGAGATCTGCTCCGCGCCGGCCTGGTCGGCCAGGTTGACGGCGAAGAACTGGCCGACGTGGGCCTTGTCGGCGCTGACGTAGGCGCCGCGCACGATCTGGTTGCAGCCGTGCTTCTCCAGGTCCGCCTGGAGACGCTCGCCCCAGGTCACGGCCTTGCAGTCGGCCGACACGTGCGAGCCCGCCAGCGTGAACGCGTAGTCGCGGTAGGACACCCGCCTGGTGGCCTCGGTGAAGACCTCGGCCTCGGTCAGCGGGCGCGGGTCGGCGGTGCGCCTGGCGAGCCCGGCGGTGTGGGCGTTCGGCGCTTGCGGTGTGTAGACGGTGGGCAGCACCTTCGCGGGAGCGGCGCCGCCCTTGTCCTCGCCGCCCATCAGCACCACTCCGACGACGACCGCGGCGGCCACGACGACCACCGCGACCGCGATCGCGATGAGCGGCTTGCCGGAGCGGGACCGCCGCTGCCGCCGTGGGGCGTCGCCCGACCCAAAGTCGTCCTGCGCGGCCTGGTGCACGGCCACGCGCGAGCCCGTCTCGCTCACTTCGCCTCCGGTTCGCACAGGTCGATCAGCAGCGGTGAGCTTATCGCCCAAGCGGTGCACGGCGTGCCGAAAAGATACTTTCCGCCATGCCCCATCGAGGCCGATCGGTCCGGGTCGGCCCGCGGCCGACCCGCGCGTCCGGTCGCCGCCGCCTCACGGCGCTCGCGACGACGACCGGGCGCGTCCCGGACCTGCGGCGTCGTTCAGTCCTTGACGGCCTCGGCCGCGCGATCGGGCGCCCGCCGCCCGGCGCCGTCCTCCTCGCCCGCCTCGGCGGGCTCGGGCGCCTCCGTGCGGTCCTCTCCGCCGTCGGCGTCCTCGGCCTCCTCGGGCGCCTCGGCCCGGGGCTCCCCCGCCTCCGCGGCCGCGGCGGAGTCCCCGGTCTCCTCCTTCGAGTCCTTCGGCTCCTCGGCGTCCGCGGAGACCGCGGAGACCGTGGAGTCCGTGGAGGCCTCGGCGGTCCGCTCCTCGGCGCGCGGAGCGTCCTCGTCCGCGGAGTCCCGCTCCCCGGCGGCCTCGGCGGACTCCTCCCTCCGGTCCCCGGCGTCGCGCTCCTCGGCTTCCGCCGCGTCGCGCTCCTCGTCCGCGGGCTCATCGTCCCGGGACTCCCCGGCGTCCCGTTCCCCGACGGCCGCGGGGGCCGTCGGCTCCTCGGCCTTCGGGGCGCCTGAGGACTCCCGCCGCTCCTCGGTCCCGGAGTCCGCGTCGGTCCCGGCGCCCGAGGGCCCCTGCCGCTCCTCGGCGTCGGGGGCGGTGAAGTCCCGCGAGTCCCGCGAGGCCTCGTCCCGGCCCGTCTCGGCCGACTCAGGCCTCCGGACGTCCTTCCCCGTCTCGCCGGACTCCCCGGCGGGGGCGTCCTCCGCGTCCCCGCCGGACCCGTCCCCGCCGGCCCCCTCGGGCCGGTCCGCCGCCGCGGCGGAGCCGGACGGCCGGGACTCGCCGGCCGCGGACGAGGCGTCCTCCGCGGGGACGGCCGGGGCGTCGGCATCGGCGCCCTCGACCACGACCGCCTCGGGGCCGGTGCGGTTGCGCGCCCACCACAGGTAGGCGACGGCCCCGGCGAAGACCAGCAGGGAGGTCCAGTTGTTCAGCCGCATGCCGAGGATGTGGTGGGCCTCGTCGATGCGCAGCGACTCGATCCAGAAGCGGCCCAGGGTGTAGCCGGCGACGTACAGGGCGAAGGCGCGGCCGTGGGTGAGCGTGAACCGGCGGCCCGCCCAGATCACCGCGAACGCCAGCGCGATGCACCACAGGGACTCGTACAGGAAGGTCGGGTGATAGGTGGCCACGTCGGCGTAGCGCGGATCGAGGGTGTCGGTGCCGGGCAGCCTGGGCCGGTGCTCGGGATCGATCTCCAGGGCCCACCAGGCGTTCAGGGGACGGCCGTACAGCTCCTGGTTCCACCAGTTGCCCCAGCGGCCGATGCCCTGCGCCAGCGCCAGGCCGGGGGCCACGGCGTCGCCGAGCGCCAGCACCGAGATGCCGCGGCGGCGGCAGCCGATCCAGGCGCCCACGCCGCCGAGCGCGATGGCGCCCCAGATGCCGAGTCCGCCGCGCCAGATCTGCAGGGCGGCGGCCGGGTCTCCGCCTTCGCCGAAGTACCGCTGCCAGTCGGTGAGCACGTGGTAGAGCCGACCGCCCAGCAGGCCGAACGGCACCGCCCAGACCGCCACGTCGATCACCGCGCCGGGCGTGCCGCCCCGGGCGGTCCAGCGCCGCTCCCCCAGCCAGACCGCCGCCACGATGCCCAGGATGATCATCAGGGCATAGGCGCGCAGGGGGAACGGCCCGAGGTGCCAGACGCCCTCGGCGGGACTCGGAATCGTCGCAAGGGGCTGCATGAGCGTTGACGTTACCGCCTTCGGACCGTCGTGTCGGCCGGTCCGCGAAGGCCGGCCGGCGGCCCGCGCGCTCATCCGGGCCTCCGGCCCGCCCGGCCGCCGGGGCGGAGGGCGTGCCCCGCCCCGGCGCCGACGGCGGACGGGTCGGGATGCGACGGCCAGGCCTTGAAGATCAGGCCTTGGACTTGGCGTTCTCGACGGCCTTGCGCATGCCCTTGGCGTCGAAGACGGCGTCCTGGCCGAGCCGGCGCCCGTCGAGCGTCACCCACGGGGTGCCCTGCACCCCGGCCCGGTCGGCGGCGGCGTTGGCCTGGTCGATCTGCTGCTGCCTCTGGGTGCCCTCGACGCACGCGGCGAACGCCTCGTCGGTGATGCCCACCTCGGCGGCCCACTTGATGAGGTCGGCGTTCTCAAAGCCCTTGGCGTTCTCCGGACCCTGCTCGTCGAACAGCTTGTCGTGGTAGGCCAGCCACTTGTCGGCCGGTGCGCACAGGGAGGCGTTCAGCGCCCGCAGCGAGTTGCCGCTGACCGGCTCGCCCATGGAGCGGAACAGCGAGAACGGCCGGTAGACCACCTTGACCTTGCCCTCGGCGGCCAGCTTCTTGATGGTGGTGCCGGTCTCCTTCTCCATCGCCTTGCAGGCCGGGCACTGGAAGTCCTCATAGATCTCCAGCACCGGAGCGGTCACCCCCGGCTGGGCCATCACCACCGATCCGTCCGGCTGCCGGGAGAGCGGGGCGGTGGCCACCGCGTCCTCGTCGCCGCGGCTCCGGATCAGCACCACCGCCGCGGCCACGACCGCGATCACCGCGACGGCGCCCACGCCGACCAGCAGGGCGCGCAGTCGCCGACGCCGCTGCTCCTCTCGGCGGCGCTGTTCGGCCAGCCGCTCACGAGCGCTGCGATGACGCTCGGCCTTGCTCATGGTGGGTCGTCCTCCGAACGCTCGGGGCCGCACGGGCGCACCGTGGGCGCGTCCGGGAGCCCCGTCTCGCCCGCCGCGGCCGAGGGAATGGTCGATCAGTCCTCGTACAGGCCGAGCCTGCGGTCCACCGCCGCCCGGCCGGGCGGCCACACGGCGATCCAGGCGGCCAGCGCCAGGAAGCCGAGGTCTCGCACGATCTCGCTGAGGTAGGGCGGATCGGCGACCTGGCCGCCGCCGCCGAAACAGCCGCAGTCGATCTTCAGACCACGGGCCCAGGCGGAGGCGATGCCGGCGATGAACACCACCATCAACAGCCCGGACAGCACCCCGCCGAGCCGGGTGGCGAATCCGGCCAGCAACAGCAGGGCCAGCACGATCTCCAGGATCGGCAGGCCCAGCCCCACCGGCGTGATCAGCCCTTCGGGCAGCAGCTGGTAGGCCTCCACCGCCAGTTTCTGCAGCGCCGGCGGCTCGAGGGCCTTGGCCAGGCCCGCCCAGCCGAGCACGACGGCCAGACCGGCGCGGGCGGCTGCGGTGGTCCACTGGTCGGCCGGCGCGGTGCGGGCGGCCCAGACCAGCACCGCCGACAGCCCCAGGCCGCCGACGATGCCGGTCCACCGCTCGCCGATCTGCGCCCACGCGGTCCACGCCAGCAGCACCGCGAGCAGCACGATGAGGACGGGCGGCGTCCAGCGGACGGGGCCGCCGGGCGACGGGTCGTCGCTCGGCGCGATCCGATTCTGACGATCCTCGGCCTTGTCTGTGACCACCGTGGCGTCGACTCCCGTGATGTCCTGGCGGCTTCTCGCGGCTCGCAGGCTAACCGGACCCCGATAAGGAGACCGTTAGCGGCCGGCGCGGGCCCCATCCTGCCACGCCGGCCGGCGCCGGGAGCGGTTCACGCGCCGCGACGTACGCCTTCGGCGAGTTCGGCGGCGAATTCCCGAACGGCCTGGATTCCGGCTTTTTCGTCCGGTGCGTCCAGAAGGCGGCGGACGAACGCCGATCCGACGATCACCCCGTCGGCGAAGCCGGCGACCTCGGCGGCCTGCGCCCCGTTGCTGACCCCCAGGCCCAGCCCGACCGGCAGGGTCGGAGCGTCCGGGCCGCGCCGGGCCAGGATCCGGCGGGTCCGCTCCACCAGCCCGGGCGCCCCGGTGTCCACGGCGCTGCGGGTGCCGGTGACGCCCATCAGCGACGCGGCGTACACGAAACCCCGGCACACGTCGACGATCTTGGCGATGCGCTCGTCGGTGGAGCTGAGCGCCACCAGGAACACCCGGTCCAGGTCATGGGCGTCGGAGGCGGCCAGCCACGGGTCGGCCTCCTCCGGGGTGAGGTCGGGGGTGATGAGCCCGACGCCGCCGGCGGACTTCAGGTCGCGGGCGAACGCCTCCACGCCGTACCGGTCGACCGGGTTCCAGTAGGTCATCACCAGGACGGGCACGCCGGTGGCGGCCACCGCCTCGACGGTGCGCAGCACGTCGGCGACGCGGATGCCGCCGGTCAGCGCCCGGTGGACGGCGTCCTGGATGGTGGGGCCGTCCATCATCGGGTCGGTGTAGGGTAGGCCGATCTCGACGGCGTCGCAGCCGGCCTCGACCATGGCCTTGGCGGCCTCGATGGCGCCCCGATAGGAGGGGAAGCCGGCGGGCAGGTAGCCGACCAGCGCGGCGCGGTCCTCGGCCTGCGCCTTGGCGAACGCGACGGAGGAGCTCATCGAGTGCCCTCCTCACCGGTGATGAGGCCGAACCACTGGGCCGCGGTGTGCATGTCCTTGTCGCCGCGGCCCGACAGGCACACCACGATGACGGCGTCCTCGCCGAGCTCCCGGCCGACCTTGAGCGCGCCGGCCAGGGCGTGCGCGGACTCGATCGCCGGGATGATGCCCTCGGTGCGGCACAGCAGGGCGAACGCCTCCATCGCCTCGGCGTCGGTGATCGCCCGGTAGACGGCGCGCCCGGTGTCGTGCAGCCAGGAGTGCTCGGGGCCGACGCCCGGGTAGTCCAGTCCCGCCGACACCGAGTGGGTCTCCAGGGTCTGCCCGTCCTCGTCCTGCAGCAGGAACGTGCGCATGCCGTGGATGACGCCGAGGGAGCCGCCGACCAGGGTGGCGGCGTGCCGGCCGGTCTCCACGCCGTCCCCGCCGGCCTCGAACCCGTACAGCCGGACGCCCTCGTCGGGGATGAACGCGTGGAAGACGCCGATGGCGTTGGAACCGCCGCCGACGCAGGCGACGACCGCGTCCGGCAGCCGTCCGGTGAGCTCCAGCACCTGCCGGCGGGCCTCGACCCCGATGATGCGCTGGAAGTCGCGGACCATCATCGGGAACGGATGCGGGCCCATCACCGAGCCGATGCAGTAGTGGGTGTCCTCGACGGTGGCGACCCAGTCGCGGAACGCCTCGTTGCAGGCGTCCTTGAGGGTGCGGCTGCCGGTCTTGACCGGGACGACCTCGGCGCCCAGCATCCGCATCCGGGCGACGTTGAGGGCCTGCCGCTCGGTGTCGATCTCGCCCATGTAGACGGTGCAGTCCAGGCCGAGCAGGGCGGCGGCGGTCGCGGTGGCGACGCCGTGCTGGCCGGCGCCGGTCTCGGCGATGAGGCGGCGCTTGCCCATCCGCCGGGTGAGCAGCGCCTGCCCCAGCACATTGTTGATCTTGTGTGACCCGGTGTGGTTGAGGTCCTCTCGTTTGAGCAGGATGCGGGCGCCTCCGGCGTGCTCGGCGAACCGCCGGGCCTCGGTGAGCAGGCTGGGCCGTCCGGCGTAGCCGGCGAGCAGCTCCTCCAGCTCGCGGGTGAAGGCGGGATCGGCCTTGGCCGCCTCGAACTCGCGGGTCAGTGCGTCGAGGGCGGCCATGAGGGCTTCGGGGGCGAACCGGCCGCCGAACCGGCCGAAGCGGCCGTCGGGGTCGGGCAGGTTCACGGAATCGCTGGCAGCGCCGCGTGCGGCGTCGATGGTCATGATCGTCCTGTCGTGCGTCGAACGTGAAAGGCGTGGCTTATCCGGGCTATGCGGGCAGAGCGGGATCCGGATGAGCGCACCATCGCTCGCGCAGCGGCTCGGCGTCCCCCGCCACGGCCGCGACGCCGGACACGACGGTCATGCCCTCTGGGCGGCGCGGCCGAACCCGGCCGCGCGGCGACGTCGACAAAGGCTCGTCGGGCATGGGCAAAGCCTACTTGCCCTGACGGAGCGCCGGGTGGGCTCCGGCGGCGACCAGATCGGCCACGGCGCCGCGCGGGTCGCGCCCGGTGACCAGGCTCTCCCCCACCAGCACCGCGTCGGCGCCGGAGGAGGCGTAGGCGAGCAGGTCGTGGGGGCCGCGCACGCCGGACTCGGCGACCTTGACCACGTCGCGGGGCAGCAGGGGGGCGAGCCGGGCGAACACGCTCCGGTCCACCTTGAGGGTCTTCAGGTCGCGGGCGTTGATCCCGATGACCTTGGCGCCGGCGTCCAACGCCCGCGCCACCTCCTCCTCGGTGTGCACCTCCACCAGCGGGACCAGCCCGATCGACTCGGCCCGCTCCACCAGCGAGACCAGCGCCTCCTGGTCGAGCGCGGCGACGATCAGCAGGGCCAGGTCGGCGCCGTAGGCGCGGGCCTCCCACAGCTGGTAGGAGGTGACGATGAAGTCCTTGCGCAGCACCGGGACGTCGACGTTGGCGCGGACCTGGGCCAGGTCGTCCAGGCTGCCGCCGAACCGGCGCCGCTCGGTGAGCACGCTGATCACCTTGGCCCCGCCGGCCTCGTAGTCACGGGCCAGCGCGGCCGGGTCGGCGATCGCCGCGAGCGCGCCCTTGGACGGGCTGGACCGCTTGACCTCCGCGATCACGCTGACTCCGTCGGCGCGCAGGGCGGCCATGGCGTCGCGCGGCGGCGGGGCGGCGGCGGCCTTCTCCTTGAGCGCCTCCAAGGGCACCGCCGCCTGCCGTTCGGCGAGGTCGGCCCGGACGCCTTCCACGATCTCTGCGAGCACGCTCACGCGGCCTCCTCCCCCAGCGGCCCGGCGGCCGCGTCCGGGCGCGCCGCCGGCTCGGCTCCGTTCCGCGCCTGCCGGCTCGTCACGTCGCTCACGGGTCAGGCCCCCTCGTCTGCGGACTGTACGTGCCGATCGTAGCCCCCGGCGGTGACGGCCCGGTCACCCGACCCGTCGTCACGGGGCCAAGGACGCCCCGAACGGAAGATTCCGGACGACCCAGAACACGATCACCAGCGCCAGGAGCGTGTAGACCGCCGCGGGCCGCAGCAACCGCGAGCTCATCGGCCGCCCTTGCACCGACAGCACGACCCAGCGCGCGTACAGGTAACCGAACACCGGCAGCAGCGCGAACAGCAGCGGATTGAGCCCCAGGGCCGCGTCGAGCCGGCCGTGCGCCAGCTCGTGCACCATGCGCAGCGCGCCGCATCCCGGGCAGTACAGCCCCGTGGCCCACAGCAGCGGGCAGGTCGGATAACGCCCCGGCTCGTGCGGATCGACCAGGGCGACCCAGGTCGTCCCGGCGGCGACGGCGCCGAGCACCGCGGCCGGCCCCAGCAGCCTGCGTCCCACGCCCCCGGTACGGGTCGCGCCGACCTGCGTCATGGTCCCAGCGTACGGGTCCGACGGTCGTCCCGACGGCGCCGCGCCGGGCCCGCCCGCGGCGACGGCCCCGAAGAGGCCCGCAGGAGGCCCGAGACCGGTCCCGGCGCGCCCCTCAGGCGTCGACGGCGTAGCCGACGCCGCGGACGGTGCGGATGGGGCTGGCCTCGCCGAGCTTGGCGCGCAGCTGGGCGATGTGCACGTCGACGGTGCGGTTGCCGGCGCTGGCCCCCGGCTCCCAGGCCGCCTCCAGCAGCTGCTCGCGGGTGAACACCCGCCCCGGTCGGCCCATCAGGAACCGCAGCAGGTCGAACTCGGTGGCGGTCAGGGCGACCGGCCGGTCCCCGGCGGTGACGGTGCGGGACTGGGGGTCCAGCACCACGGAGCCGGCGCGCAGCACCTGGGCCTCCCCCTCGCCGTCCCGGCCGCGCAGCGCCCGGGCGACGGCGTCCACCAGGACCCGCGGCCCGAACGGACGGGTCAGCACGGCCGCGTCCCGTTCGCCGGCCGGCGCGGGCTGCCCGGCGGCGACGACGCACACCACGGGGGCGTCTCCGGCGGCCTGGCGGACCCGGCGGTACAGCTCCCCGGGCGAGGCGGCGGTGGACAGGTCGAGGACCACCGCGTCGGGGCGGAGCCGGGCCGTGGCGGCCGCGGCGCGGGCGGTGTCGAGCTCGATCTCGGCGTCGTATCCGGCGCGGGTCAGATAGCGGCGGACCAGCTCGGCCACGCCGGAGTCGTGTTCGGCGATCAGGACCAGCCCGCCGGCGGACTCGGTCATGGGCGGCCCGCGGTCGGCCCGGCGGCCCGGGCCGCGTCGTGGTCGACGGCCATCAGTGCTCCCGGATGCGTCATGGGCGTCATCGGTCCGAGCGGAGTCACGAGCGGGATCACGAGCGGGGTCAGCGGGGTCATTCGTCGCGGGCGGTGGGATCCTCGCCCCGGTCCAGCGACTTCCACAGCCCGGCGGGATCGTCGGGGGCGGGCCGCTGTGCGGCGCGACCGGCGCCGGGGCGGTCGTAGCGGGCGGACATGCCGGGCCAGCGGTGCCCCCGCAGCGCGGTGAGGAGCCCGGCGGCGGCCAGCAGCACGCCCCCGGTCGCCGCGACCGTCCACCACCCGGTGGTGGTCACCGCCAGATCGGAGCCCAGCCGCAGCAGCGTGCTGCGCTCCTCGGCGGCGGCCAGGACATGGGGGCGGCGCACCGCGGCGGCCGCGGCGGCGGCCGCGGCCGCGCCCAGCAGCACCAGCAGGGCCCCGACGGCGACGCGGGCCCGGCCGCGGGCGGCGACCAGGGCGGCCAGCGCCGCCAGTCCGGCCCAGCCGAGGGCGCTCACGGCGCCGGTCAGGTCGTTCCCGGTCAGCGTCCGATCGATGGGGGTGATGGCGCCGTGGGCTCGGACGGAGGCCCACTGGCGGCCCGCGGCCAGCAGCACCAGCCCGGCGCCGGCCGCGCACGCCGACACGGCGCCCGCCCGCTCACGGCGAACGTCCATCAAGGGTTCTCGGGGCGCTCACCGACGACGGCGTCGAGCACGTCGGCGTCCCAACAGGTGCGGTCGCCGGTGTGGCAGGCCGGCCCGACCTGGTCGACCTTCACCAGGATGGCGTCGCCGTCGCAGTCGAGGGCGACCGACTTCACCCACTGCTGATGGCCCGAGCTCTCCCCCTTGACCCAGTACTCCTGGCGGCTGCGCGACCAGTAGGTGGCGCGGCCGGTGGTCAGGGTGCGGTGCAGGGCCTCGTCGTCCATCCACGCCAGCATGAGCACCTCACCGGTGTCGTACTGCTGGGCGATGGCGGGGACGAGCCCGTTGGGATCGCGCTTGAGGCGCGCGGCGATCTTCGGGTCCAGCTTGGACTCACGCTCGGACATGCCCTCCATTGTGCCCGTCGCCGCGCTCCGCCTCGGCACTTCACCGCGCCGAATGTCGCCGAATGTCGCGGAGAACACGCCGGGCCCGCGCCTGGACGGCGCGGGCCCGGCGGAACGTCCGCAGGTGTCACATCTGCAGGCGTTACAGGGGACGGACCTGGTCGGCCTGCGGTCCCCGGTCGCCTTGCGTCACCTCGAACTCGACGCGCTGGTTCTCATCGAGGGTCCGGTAACCGGAGGTCTGGATCGCCGAGTAGTGCACGAACACGTCCGGACCGCCGTCGTCCACGGCGATGAAACCGAAGCCCTTCTCGGCGCTGAACCACTTCACGGTGCCCTGCTGGGGCATGTCTTTCTCCTTGCGGCAAAGCTCGGGTCCGCACCTCGCGGGCCCGGTGCGGTCGCTGCGGCGCGTTCTCGCCTTCCGAACCGTCCCGGAAAAGCCAAAACGCCCGCCGTCATCAGTCCGCGGGCGTTCCTGTAAAACGATCGTGAACTACGACTGCAACCGACGGCTCCACCGTATCACCAGTCGGGCGTGAATTGGAGGGGTCCCGGCGGCCGATTCCGGCCGCGCCGTCCCGCGCCGGGGCGGCGCGGGGCCGGCCGGCGGGACGCGCGGCCGGACATGCGGCGGATTCGCCGTTCTCTCCGACCGCGGCGAGGCCGTCCGCCGGATCGGGATCGCGCGGCGCCGAGGTCCGACGCCGTCCGGCCTCCTCGGCATATCCTCCCCCGCCTCCCCGATGCGTGATATCTCACGTTTATGTAAATCGACGCTTTACCAGTGCCCATGGCGTGATTTTTCGTGCGCGGCCACGGCAAAGAGCGACCGGCGCCGCCCCGGCCGTCGCCGCCGTCCCGCGACGAGCGGCCCGCAGGAGCGAGGAGGTCCACGGGAAGGCCGTGCGCCCGGGATCGGACGCCCGAGGACGCCGCCCGCCCGCGATCCGACCGCCCGCCCGGCCCGGCCCCGGCCCGGCGGAAGACCGCCCCGCCGACGCCGGACTCGGCCGCGTCCGGCGTCGGGCCTCCGCGAGGCGGCGGTCGACGGCGGGAATAACGGGACGCCCGGGGATGGTAGGCATGAGCGGGCCGCAAGCCCTCACACCACCCCATCGCGGACCCGGCCGGAGACGTCCGCCGGGGCTCCGCCGCCGGATTGGAGGACCACGTGCCAGCAGGGCCCTCGAGGGTCGAGCCCCGCATCCTGCGCGAAGGGATGCGGGTGCTCTGGGTCGCCGTCACGGCCGAACCCCTCGTGTTCACCGTGTCCGTCCTGGCCAGCGCGTTGTACGCGGCGATGACCGTGGCCAGCGCGTGGGTGCTGGGGTGGGCGACCGAGAACGTCGTGCTGCCGGCGTTCCAGGAAGGCCGCACGACGGCGGGAGCGCTGGCGACCGGGGCGCTGGCGATCGTCGCGGTCGCGGTGCTGAAGGCGCTGGGCGTTGCCGGACGGCGGTTCTACGCCGGGCTGATGCAGTACCGGATGCAGGCCCGCTACCGGCGCGCGGTGACCCGGCAGTACCTGCGGCTGCCGCTGGCCTGGCACCATCGGCACCCCACCGGTCAGCTGCTGTCGAACGCCAACGCCGACGTGGAGGCCGCCTGGGCGCCGATCGCGCCGCTGCCGATGGCGGTGGGCGTGGTGTTCATGCTGCTGGTGGCGGCGGTGGCGATCGTGCTGGTGGATGTGACGCTGGCGCTGATCGGGTTCTGCGTGTTCCCCGCCATCGCGCTGCTCAACGTGGTCTACCAGCGGCGGCTGTCGCCCCTGGCGGCGCGCGCCCAGCAGCTGCGGGCCGAGGTGAGCGAGGTCGCGCACGAGAGCTTCGAGGGCGGCCTGGTGGTCAAGACCCTGGGCCGGGAGCAGGCCGAGACCGAACGGTTCACCGAGCGCGCCCGCGCGCTGCAGGAGGCCAATGTGGCGGTCGGCCGGATCCGCGGCCTGTTCGACCCGATGCTGGAGGCGCTGCCGACCCTGGGGGTGCTGGCGGTGCTGCTGGTCGGGTCGGTGCGGCTGGAGGCGGGCGCGCTGAACGCCGGCGACCTGGTGAACGTGGCGTACCTGTTCACCCTGCTGGCCTGGCCGATCCGGGCGCTGGGCTGGGTGCTGGCGGAGGTGCCGCGCAGCGTCGTGGGGTGGAACCGGGTGCGGGCGGTGCTGGACGCCGAAGGGGCGCTGCCGTTCGGGGAGCTCCCGCTGCCGGGCGACGGGCCCGCCGGCCTGGAGGTCCGCCGGGTGCGGTTCGCCTACGCCGACGGCGCGGCGGACGGAGAGGACGAGGGGCGGGCGCACGTGCTGCGGGACGTGTCGTTCGCCGTGCGGCCCGGCCGCACGATCGCGGTGGTCGGGCCGACCGGGTCGGGCAAGTCGACGCTGACGACGCTGCTGGTGCGGCTGGTGGACCCGGCCGACGGGACCGTGCTGCTGGACGGGGTGGACGTCCGTCAGGCCCGGCGGGGCGCGGTGGCGGCGACGGCGGCGCTGGTGCCGCAGCAGACGTTCCTGTTCGACGACACCGTCCGCGGCAACGTGACGTTGGGCGCCGACGTCCCCGACGAGCAGGTGTGGGAGGCGTTGCGGCTGGCGCAGGCCGACGGGTTCGTGGCCGCACTGCCCCACGGGCTGGACACCCGGGTCGGCGAGCGCGGCGCGACCCTGTCGGGCGGGCAGCGGCAGCGGCTGGCGCTGGCCCGGGCGCTGGTGCGCCGTCCCCGGCTGCTGGTGCTGGACGACGCGACCTCCAGCGTGGACCCGCAGGTGGAGGCGCGGATCCTGGAAGGGCTGCGGGCGGCGCAGAGCGCCGGGTCCGGCTCGACCGTCGTGGTGATCGCCTACCGCAAGGCCACCATCGCGCTCGCCGACGAGGTGGTCTATCTCGAGCACGGCCGGGTGGCGGACCGCGGCACGCACGCCGAGCTGCTGGAGCGGTCGGCGGGCTACCGCGACCTGGTGAACGCCTACGAGCGGGCCGAGGCCGAACGCGACGCCGTCGAGGGCGAGGAGGTGACCGCATGACGGCGAGCGCGCTGGATGAGTCGGCCGCCCTGGAGAGCGCGCTGCGGACGCTGCGGCGGGGGCTGCGGCTGAGCCCGGAGTTCGCCACGGGGCTGCCGGTCACGCTGCTGCTGGCGCTGGTGGCCACGGCGGGACGGGTGGTGGTGCCCATCGCCGTGCAGCAGACCATCGATCGGGGCCTGCGCGCCCCCGGCGGACCGGACCTGGCGTTCGTCCGCGCCGCGGTGCTGGTGTCCGCGGCGGTCGTGGCGCTCACCGCGGTGTCGGGCTACCTGATGAACGTCCGGCTCTACCGGACCACCGAGAGCGGCCTGGCCACGCTGCGGATCAAGGCGTTCCGGCACGTGCACGACCTGTCGATGCTGACCCAGAGCGGCGAGCGGCGCGGCTCGCTGGTGTCGCGGGTCACCGGCGACGTCGATCAGATCAGCCAGTTCATGCAGTGGGGCGGGCTGATGATCATCGTGTCGGTGGGCCAGCTGGTGGTGGCCAGCGTGCTGATGGCGATCTACTCCTGGCCGCTGGCGCTGCTGGTGTGGGCGTCGTTCCTGCCGCTGGCGCTGGCGCTGCGCACGTTCCAGAGGCTGCTGTCGCGGGCGTACACCGCGGTCCGGGAGCGGGTCGGGGACATGCTCGCGGCGATCAGCGAGTCGGTGGTGGGCGCGCCGGTGATCCGCGCGTACGCCGTCGAGGAGCGGACCGCCAGGCGGATCGACGAGTCGGTGGAGGCCTACCGCAGGGCGCAGACCCGGGCCCAGGGGCTCGTGGCGCTGACGTTCCCCTCCAGCGAGCTGGTGGCGGCGCTGGCGACCGCCGCGGTCGTGGTGGCGGGCACCCTGCTGGGGGCGGGCGGGCACCTGACGGCCGGCGAGCTGGTGGCGTTCATGTTCCTGGTGACGCTGTTCGTCGGCCCGATGCAGGTCGCCACCGAGGTGCTCACCGAGGCGCAGAACGCCATCGCGGGCTGGCGGCGGGTGCTCGGAGTGCTGGACACCGCGCCCGACGTGGCCGATCCGGGCGAGCGGGGGCACCGGCTGCCGCGCGGCCCCATCGAGGTGCGCTTCGAGAACGTGTCGTTCGCCTATCCCGGCGGCCCCACCGTCCTGCACGGGGTGACGGTGGACATCGCGCCGCGCTCGCGCGTCGCGGTGGTCGGCGAGACCGGCTCGGGCAAGACCACGTTCGCCAAGCTGCTGACCCGCCTGATGGACCCGGCGCAGGGACGCATCCTGGTCGACGGCGTCCCCCTGGACCGGATCCGGTTCTCCTCCCTGCGGGAACGGATCGTGATGGTCCCCCAGGACGGGTTCCTGTTCGACGCCTCCGTGGGCGACAACATCCGGTACGGCCGACCCGGCGCCACCGACGAGGACATCCTGCTGGCCCTCGCCGATCTCGGCCTGGCCGACTGGGTCGCCGGGCTCCCCCAGGGGCTGGACACCCCGGTCGGCCAGCGCGGGGAGTCCCTGTCGGCCGGCGAACGCCAGCTCGTCGCCCTGGCCCGCGCCTACCTCGCCGACCCCGACCTGCTGGTCCTCGACGAGGCCACCAGCGCCGTCGACCCCGCCACCGAGATGCGCCTGCAACGCGCCCTCGACGGCGTCACCCGGGGCCGCACCTCCATCTCCATCGCGCATCGCCTGTCCACCGCCGAGGCCGCCGACGAGATCCTGGTCTTCGACCGGGGCCGGCTGGTCCAGCGCGGCCCGCACAGCGAGCTCGTCGCCGTCCCCGGGGTCTACGCCGACCTGCACGCCTCCTGGACGGCCCAGCGCACGGTCTGACGCGAGGCCCCGGCGGGGGTCGGAAGGCCCGCCCCGCGGCGGCGCGGGGCGGGAAGGGCACGGCCGGCACCGGGCCGACGGGCGTCGCCGCCCGCGGAGGAGCGGACGGAGCGGGAAGGGGCGGGAGGGAGAGCGCAAATCAAACTTGCCCGGTTCGACGCTGTCTGCGCATATTGGCGCAGTGAACGAGGTCGGCATCGAATCAGCGGGCACGCTGCACGGACAACTGCAGCGCGGCCTGGGCAGGGCCGCGCGGCGAGCGGCCGGGGTCGCGGGGGCCGGAGAACTGGTCCTGGACTGTGTTCGCCGAGATCCGCGCCAAGACCCCCGGGTGGAGTCGCGCGGGCTGTATTACGCGCGGCTGGTGGTCGACCTGGAGCTGCCGGCGGGGCCGATCGGCGAGCGGCTGCTGGAGCCGGGCTGCGGCGAGGAGGGGCGGCTGGCCGTGGAGGTGCTGACCGAGCTGGTCCGGCTGAGCCGCCGGGAGGCCGCCGGGGCGCTGCGGGCCTGCGCCGAGGAGGGCGACCTGTGGTTCGAGGCGGTGGAGGCGCTGGTCCGGCTGGGCGATCCGGCGCTGGCCGAAGGGCTGGACGCGCTGGTGGTGGCCCGGTGCGACGACCGTGAGCTGGAATGGCTGGCCGTCGACCCGGACAACCCGGTCATCCGGCGGTGGGCGGGCCGACGGCCCCGGATCGCCGCCGCGCTGGAGCGGCGCCGGGCCGGGACCGGCGGCAGAGCGCGACCGCCCCGCCCGAGCGGGCCGGCCCGGGGCGGGGAGCGGTCGGGCCGCTCGGAGTCGGAGCTGCTGGAGCTGGCCCGACGACGGGACGACGAGGGGGCGGTGGCGGCGATATTCGAGCTGGGGCGGCGACGGACCCCCGCGCTGCTGGACCTGGCCGAGGAGCTGCTGCCGCAGCGCAACGACCGCTGGGGCGGGGCGCTGTGCCGGGCGTTGCGGGAGTACGGGTCGGCGGCGCTGCCGCGGGCGAGGGCCTGGGTGCGGACGCACACCGGCTGCCAGGCCCTGGCGCTGTGCATCCTGGCCAGTCACGGCACCCATCAGGACATCCCGCTGCTGATGTCGGAGCTGGAGGCCGCGGTGGAGCGCCGCGACTGGGGGGCGGCGGCCGGCCCGGTGGAGGGACTGGGCAGGCTGCGGGCCGGCGAGGCCGTCCCCTTGCTGAAGACGATCTGGGTGGAGTCCGCCTACTCCTATCTACGGCCCCGGGTGCTGACCGCGCTGACCCGCACCGCCCCCCACACCGCCGAGTCCTACGCCGTCGAAGGACTGTGGGACTGCGAGGAGGAGACCCGCCGCGTGGCGGTGTCCGCGGTCCCGTTCACCGACGACGCCCGGCTGCGGCTGCACCGGCTGCGCTCGGACCCCGCGGAGGATCAGCGGGTGCGGGCCGCCGCGGCCGACCGTCTGATGTTCTAGCCGGTGCCCCGGCCCGTCGCCTCCGCATCGTCGCCGCACGCCGCCGCGCGCCGACCCCGGCATCCGGCCCGAGTGCGATACGGTCCGCGGCGGCGGAAGGCCGGATCGCTCCCGGGAGCGACGCCGGCCCCTCCTCGCGGAGGGGAGAACGAGGGGGCGAACGCACCTAGACTCGGCGGCATGAGCTCCCCCATCCGCCGTCTGATCGCCGTGATCCCCCTCGTCCTGCTGCCGCTGGGCACGGTCGCCGCGTGCGGCGGCGAGGGCGTCACCACCGACTGCTCCATCGAGGCCTGCACCGTGACGTTCGATCGGGGCGTGGAGGCCAACGTCTCGATCCTGGGCGTCAAGGTGGAGCTGGTGGGCGTGCAGGGCGACAGCGTGACGCTGCGGATCGCCGGCCAGCAGATCACCCTGCCGGTCGACGGATGGCAGGAGGTCGAGGGCTTCGGCGTGCAGATCCAGTCGATCACCCAGGAGCAGGTGGTCGTCCGGATCTCCCAGGGCGGCGAGGGCTGACGCCGCGGCGCAACGGGCGCGATCCGCCTGAGACGGCTAAAGTCCTCCCTCGATGAAAAGCAAGATCCACTTCTCTCCCCGCCGCCTCGCGGCCCTCTCACTCGCCCTGCTCCCGCTGCTCGGGGTCGCCGCCTGCGGCGAAGGCAGCACCAACGCCGAGTACAGCTGCGTCAGCTCCGCCAAGAACTGCTTGCTGAAGTTCCGGCGCGACGCCGGCCACTCCAGCGTTCGCACCATCGGCACCGAGGCCGAGCTGGTGGACGTGCAGGGCGACACCGTGACGCTCCGGGTGGAGGGTCGGCTGATCACCCTGCGCACCGGCGAGTCCGGCAACGTCGCCGGCTACCGGGTGAAGGTCTACTCGGTGACCGCCCGGACGGTCGAGGTGCAGCTCAAGGGCTGAGCCCGGCCACCCCCGTCCGACTCATGCGGACACATCAGTCAATATGGGGACATGCCAGCAGAACGCATGCTTCCCACCCCTGAGGCCGAGGATCTCATCGACCTCACCCGTCAGATCGTCAAGGCCGAGCTGGCCCCCCGCGCCGCCGAGGCCGAGGCCGAGGAGAAGTTCCCCCGCGAGGTGTTCCGCATCCTGGGCCGGGCCGGGCTGCTGGGGCTGCCCTACCCGGAGGAGGTCGGCGGCGGGGGCCAGCCGTACGAGGTCTACCTGCAGGTGCTGGAGGAGATCGCGGCGGCGTGGGCGTCGGTGGCGGTCGGGATGAGCGTGCACACGCTGGCCTGCTACCCGGTGGCGACGTACGGCGACGAGGAGCAGCGCGAACGGCTGCCGG
This sequence comes from Thermomonospora catenispora, assembly GCF_006363815.1. GTDB lineage: Bacteria > Actinomycetota > Actinomycetes > Streptosporangiales > Streptosporangiaceae > Thermomonospora > Thermomonospora catenispora. The sequence goes on along the minus strand of NZ_RRYT01000039.1, from coordinate 20,283 downwards.
AGCTGCTCGGCGGCGAACTGCTGGGCGGGTACGCCCTGTCGGAGCCGCACGCCGGGTCGGACGCGGCCGCGCTGAGCACCCGGGCGGTCCGCGACGGCGACCACTACGTGATCACCGGCACCAAGGCGTGGATCACGCACGGCGGCGAGGCCGACTTCTACGTGCTGTTCGCCCGGACCTCCGACGACGGCGGACGGGGCATCAGCGCGTTCCTGATCGACGGTCGGATGGACGGGCTGTCGTTCGGGCCGCCGGAACGCAAGATGGGCCTGACCGGCTCCACCACCGCCCAACTGCTGTTCGACGGCGCCCGGGTTCCGGTGGAGCGGCGGATCGGCGCCGAGGGCCAGGGGTTCCCGATCGCGTTGTCGGCGCTGGACTCGGGCCGGCTGGGCATCGCGGCGTGCGCGGTGGGACTGGCCCAGGGCGCGCTGGACGAGGCGGTGGCGTACGCCAGGCAGCGGGAGCAGTTCGGCCGCCCGATCATCGAGCACCAGGGCCTGGGGTTCCTGCTGGCGGACATGGCGGCGGCGGTGGAGTCGGCGCGGGCGACCTACCTGGAGGCGGCGCGCCGCCGCGACCGCGGGCTGCCGTTCGGGCGGCAGGCGTCCATCGCCAAGCTGGTCGCCACCGACGTCGCGATGAAGGTGACCACCGACGCGGTGCAGGTCCTCGGCGGATACGGCTACACCCGGGACTTCCCCGTGGAACGTTACATGCGCGAGGCCAAGGTCATGCAGATCTTCGAGGGCACCAACCAGATCCAGCGCCTGGTCATCGCCCGTCACCTGGCCCGCTGACCGGGCGGCCGCCTCCAGGGGCGCGCCGCCGACCGCACGGCTCTCGCACCGGGTGCGCCGCGGCGCGCCCCGTGCGTCCCAGGCGCCTCGGGCGTCCCGTGCGCTCCGCACGTGACGGCGACGCTGACGAAGTGGAGTGACCGGCGGGTAGGTTACGGAAGAGCAGTCGACCCTGCGGCGGTCCGGTGCAGGTCAGGGCCGCCGCGGCGCCCTCCGCAGGGCGCGGGAGGAGGACGCATGCCCCTCATCCGACGCCTGCCCGCCCCGACCCGCCGGCTGTCGCTGCCCACCGGCCGGCTCCGCTATACCGTGGAACGCGACATCCCGGTGCCGATGCCGGACGGGGTGACGCTGCTGACCGACCGGTACGCCCCCGCCGGAAGGCCGGACGCCCCCACGATCCTGGTCCGCACCCCCTACGGACGGCGCGGGCTGCCCTCGATGCTCAACGGGCTGCCGTTCGTGCCGTTCGGGTTCCAGCTGCTGGTGCAGAGCACCCGGGGGACGTTCGGGTCCGGCGGCGAGTTCGACCCGCTGGGCGGAGAGCAGGAGGACGGGCTGGCCACCGTGGAGTGGATCCGGCGGCAGCCGTGGTTCAACGGCTCGCTGGCCTGCTACGGCGCCAGCTACCTCGGCTACACCTCCTGGGCGGTGGCGAGCGCCGCCGGCCCGGCGCTCAAGGCCATGTCGGTGCAGGTGACCGCCTCCTCGTTCCGCGACGCCGCCTATGTGGGCGGTTCGTTCGCGCTGGAGACCGTGTTGATGTGGTCGGACCTGACCGCCCGGCAGGAACGGCGGCTGGGCATGATCAACGGGGCGCTGCTGGCCAAGCGTCGAGCGCGCCGGGCCGCCGCCACCGGCCGACCGCTGGCCGAGCTGGACGCGCTGACCACCGGGGCGCCGCTGCGGTTCTGGCAGGACCTGCTGGCCAACGACGAGCCCGGCGCCGAATACTGGCGCGGCCGGGACTTCACCGCCTCGGTCGCCGAGGTCGGCGCCCCGGTGATGCTGCTGGGCGGCTGGTACGACATCTTCCTGCCCTGGCAGCTCAAGGACTACCTGACGCTGCGGGCGGCGGGACGGCTGCCGTTCCTGACGATCGGTCCGTGGTGGCACGCCGACGCCCGGCACGGGCTGGTGGCGATGCGCGAGTCGCTGGCCTGGTTCCGCGCCCACCTCAAGGGCGACTTCTCCGGCATCCGCGCCCACCCGGTGCGGGTGTACGTGACGGGGGCGAAGCAGTGGCGGGACTATCGCGACTGGCCGCCGCCGGGCATGAAGGCGCGTCCCTGGTTCCTGCAGCCGGGCGGCGGGCTCGGCGAGGACGGCCCGCCGAGCGACGGGCCCACCCGCTACGTCTTCGACCCCGCCGACCCCACGCCCGCGCTGTCGGGGCCGAGCCTGCTGGGCAGCTGCAAGCCGGTCGATCAGCGTCCGCTGGAGCGGCGCCCCGACGTGGCGGTGTTCACCTCCGCTCCGCTGCGCGCCGACCTGGACGTCATCGGCCCGGTGTCGGCGCGGCTGCACGTGCGCTGCGACCGCGAGCACACCGACTTCGTGGTGCGGCTGTGCGACGTGGCGCCGGACGGGACCTCGCTGAACGTGTGCGAGGGCAGCCGACGGCTGCGGCCCGGCGATCCTCCGGCCGACGCCGACGGGGTGCGGGCGGTGACGGTGGAGCTGTGGCCGGCCGGTCATCGGTTCCGCCGCGGACACCGGGTCAGGGTGCACGTGACCGGCGGGGCGTTCCCCATCGTGGCGGTCAACCCCGGAACCGGTGAGCCCCTGGGCAGCGCCGTGAACCGGGTCGTGCAGCGCCACGAGGTGTTCCACGACCCGGACCGCCCCTCGGCGATCATGCTCCCGGTGGTGGAGCGCGCCGCCGAGCGCACGCGCAGCGACCCGGAGGCGGAGGACTAGCCGGCCCCGGCGCGCCGGCTCCGTCCGAGCGCGGCGCGCCGGGGCGGCCCGCGGTCGGCCCTAGAGCCGGGTGAGGCGCTGGGTTCCGCTGCCCACCGCGAACGAGGCCAGCGGCGCGGCGGCGGCGTCCCGGCGGGTGCGGTCCGACAGCTTGAACCAGTCCATCCGGGCCCGTTCGGCGGTCAGCTCGATCACCCCGAAGCCGTGCGAGTCCAGCTCCGACCAGCGCACGTGCCGGTTGGTCAGCGCCAGCGCGGCCTCCGCCGCCAGGCTGAGGGTGCGCGGCGGGACGTTCAGGAAGTCGTCGACGTTGTCGCTGGTCACCGACGGGACCACCATCTCGGTGGCGACCGAGGGGGTGAGCGGGTAGGTCGCGGCGGTCAGCGGCACGTCGTTGGCCCACGAGGTGTGGATGTCGCCGGTCAGGAAGACGGTGTTGTCGATCCGCTCGTCGTGCAGGTGGCCGAGCAGCTCCTGCCGGTCGGCGGTGTAGCCGTCCCACTGGTCGGGATTGATCGGATACCCGCCGGCCGGAACGCCCAGCAGCCTGGCCAGCGGGCCGAGCAGGTGGGCGGGCACCGACCCGATCGTCACCGGGCTGATCATCACCGAGTTGCCGACCAGCCGCCAACGGGTCTCCCCCGCGCTCGCCGACAGCCCCTCCTTCAGCCAGCGCATCTGGGCATCACCGGTGATCGTGCGGTCCGGGTCGTCCACCGCCAGGCCGCCCTCCTGCTTGGACCGGTGGCTGCGCAGGTCCAGCAGGGTGAGCTCGGCCAGCCGGCCGAACCGCAGCCGCCGGTAGATCTCGCCGCCCGCACCGGCCCGCACCGGCATCCACTCGAAGTACGCCTTGCGGGAGGCCGCCAGACGCGCCTCCCAGGAGCCCTCGGTGGCGGGATCGTGGTTCTGCGCGCCGCCGGACCAAGTGTCGTTGGCCACCTCGTGGTCGTCCCAGACGATCATCCACGGGTAGGCGGCGTGCAGCGCCTGCAGGTCCGGATCGGTCTTGTAGAGGGCGTGCCGCATCCGGTAGTCGGCCAGGGTGAGGGTCTCGTGCGCCGGCACGGTCGGGCGGACCACCGTGCCGCCCGCGCTGAAGTCCCCCGTCCCGTACTCGTAGATGTAGTCGCCCAGGTGCACGATCCCGAACAGGTCGCCGCGCTCGGCCAGGTGCCGGTAGGCGGCGAAGTGGCCCGCCTCCCAGTTCGCGCAGGACACCACGCCGAATTTCAGCGCCTCCACCTGCGCGGACGCCGCGGGGGCGGTGCGGGTCCGGCCCACCGGGGACGGTGTGCCGTCCAGCAGGAAGCGATAGTGGTAGGAGGTGCCGGGGGTCAGCCCGCGCACGTCGACCTTCACCGTGTGATCGCGCTCGGGTCCGGTGCGGACCGTCCCCTGCGCCACGATCGACTGGAACCGCGCGTCCCGCGCCACCTGCCAGACCACGTCCACCACGGGCCCCTCGCCCGAGCCCGGTGTCGCCTCGTCGGTGGGCGTCACCCGTGTCCACGCGATCACGCCGTCCGGCAGCGGGTCGCCCGACGCCACCCCGTGCCGGAAGTAGGCGGGCGCGGCGTGCGCACCGGACGCCGACACCGCCAGCGAAGAGACCACCACGGCTCCGGCCGCACCCGCCCGGAGGAAGCCACGACGATCGAGAGCAGTCACATGTGAAAAGTACTCATGTTCTTCCCGGCCGGGAAGCCCGTGGCCGCAACCCGCCATCACGCGTTCAGCCAGGTGTTCATTCGCCTGCAACGGGCACCGATCCGACCATCGGGGCTCACACCCCAAACAATCAGAAGAAACACCAAAAGGCGCACATAACTGGGGGAACCATGCACGCCACCAAGAGCTGGCAGCTGACCGTGGACATCACCGAGCGGGACCGGCACACCGAGGCCGAGGCACGTCTCACCACGCCCGAGACCACCCTCACCGGCCGCGGCGTCGCCCGCCGCAACCCGCGCGACGCCGACGTGCCCAGCATCGGCGACGAACTGGCGGTGTCCCGCGCCCTGGCCGAGCTCGCCCACGGTCTGCTGGACGCCGCCGCCCAGGAGATCAGCCGCATCGAGCACCGGCAGGTACGGCTCACGCACTGACCCCGCATCCTGAACGCGCAGCGACGATCCCGCATCGACGCGGCCGCCGCCGATCCCGGCCGGTGCGCGGCGGGGCGGCGGAGGGCGCGCACGCGGCGGGCGCGCCCGCTCCGCACGGCCCGCCGAGGTCCGCCCGCCGTCTCTCCGGCCCCGTCGGCCTCGGCGCCCGCTGACGGCCGGACGCGGGGACCGGCCCTCGGGATCGGCCCGCCGAGAACGCGGGCCCGGGGGGCGCGGGGCTCAGCGGACCGGGTGGCCCGCCCTGCGAAGGGCGTCCTTGACCTCGGAGATCTTCAGGTCGCCGAAGTGGAAGACGCTGGCGGCAAGAACGGCGTCGGCACCGGCCTCCACGGCCGGCGGGAAGTGCTCCAGGGCTCCGGCGCCGCCGCTGGCGATGACCGGGACGGTGACGGCGGCGCGGACCCGGCGGAGCATCTCCAGGTCGAAGCCGTTCTTGGTGCCGTCGGCGTCCATGGAGTTCAGCAGGATCTCCCCCACGCCGAGCTCCTCGCCGCGCCGGACCCACTCGATCGCGTCGATGCCGGTGCCGCGACGGCCGCCGTGGGTGGTGACCTCGAATCCGGACTCGGTGCGGGTGTCGCCGGTGACGCGCCGGGCGTCGACCGACAGCACGATGCACTGGGAGCCGAAGCGGTGCGCGGCCTCGCGCAGCAGCTCCGGCCGAGCGATCGCCGCGGTGTTGATCGAGACCTTGTCGGCGCCGGCGCGCAGCAGCCGGTCGATGTCCTCCACGGTGCGGACGCCGCCGCCCACGGTCAGCGGGATGAACACCTGCTCGGCGGTGCGCCGCACCACCTCGTAGGTGGTGGACCGGTCGGCGCTGGAGGCGGTGATGTCCAGGAACGTCAGCTCGTCGGCACCCTCGGCGTCGTACCGCCGGGCCAGCTCCACCGGGTCGCCGGCGTCCCGCAGATTGCGGAAGTTGACGCCCTTGACCACCCGACCGGCGTCCACGTCCAGACAGGGGATGACGCGCACCGCCACGCTCATCGGCCCACCCCCGGCTTGTAGGCGTCGGCCTCGATCTCCACCAGCATCGCCGGGTCGATCAGGCGGGACACCTCCACCATCGAGGTGGCGGGCCTGATCTCGCCGAAGACCTCGCCGTGCGCCCGGCCGTACTCCTCCCACCGGTCGATGTCGGTGACGAAGATCCGGGTCCGCACCACGTCGGCCAGTGAGCAGCCGAACCGCTCCAGCGCCCACGCCACGTTGGCCAGGCACTGCTTGGTCTGGGCGTAGGCGTCCCCTTCATGCAGCACCCTGCCGTCGGTCAGGTCCACCGGGGCGCAGCCGGTCACGTGCACATGGTCGCCGGCGGCGACGGCTCGGCTGTAGCCGACGACGCGCTCCCAGGGGGCGCCCGAGCCGATCCGGCGGATCACTGCACCGCCTCCAGGGCCTCCTCCAGGGTGAACGCCCGCGCGTACAGGGCCTTGCCCACGATCGCGCCCTCCACGCCCTCCGGCACCAGCGCGGCCAGGGCGCGCAGGTCGTCCAGGGAGGACACCCCGCCGGAGGCGATCACCGGCTTGTCGGTGCGCGAGCACACCCGGCGCAGCAGCTCGATGTTGGGGCCGCGCAGCGTGCCGTCCTTGGTGACGTCGGTGACCACGTAGCGGGGGCAGCCGTCGGCCTCCAGCCTCTCCAGCACCTCCCACAGGTCGCCGCCCTCGCGGGTCCAGCCCCGGGCGGCCAGCGTGGTCCCCCGCACGTCCAACCCGACCGCGATGCGCTCCCCGTGCTCGGCGATGACGGCGCGGCACCATTCGGGGTTCTCCAGCGCGGCGGTGCCGAGGTTGACCCGGGCGCAGCCGGTGGCCAGGGCCGCCTTCAACGACTCGTCGTCGCGGATCCCGCCCGACAGCTCCACCTTGACGTCCAGCCGGCCGATCACCTCGGCCAGCAGCTCTCGGTTGGAGCCCCGCCCGAACGCCGCGTCCAGGTCCACCAGATGGATCCACTCCGCTCCGGCCGCCTGCCAGGCCAACGCGGCCTCCAGCGGCGATCCGTAGGAGGTCTCGGTGCCGGCCTCGCCCTGCACCAGCCGAACGGCCTGACCGTCGGCGACGTCCACGGCGGGAAGGAGAGTCAGTGTCATCGCGAACCCATCTGATCGGTGCCTGTCGTGAGATCTAGAGCGTGGACAGCCAGTTGCGCAGCAGGTGGGCGCCCGCGTCCCCGGACTTCTCCGGGTGGAACTGGGTGGCGCACAGCGCGGTGTTCTCCACCGCCGCCACGAACCGCTCCCCGTGCTCGGCCCAGGTGACGATCGGCGGGATCAGCCGTCCCGGCGGCAGCTCCCAGCGCCGCACCCCGTACGAGTGCACGAAGTAGAAGCGGGTGTCGGGGTCCAGGCCGCGGAACAGCACCGACTCCTCCGGCGCCTCCACGGTGTTCCACCCCATGTGCGGCAGGACCGGGGCGTTCAGCCGCTCCACCGTGCCGGGCCACTCGGCGCAGCCCTCGGTGGTGACGCCGTGCTCGACGCCCTTGGCGAACAGGATCTGCATGCCGACGCAGATGCCCAGCACGGGGCGCCCGCCGGCCAGCCGGCGGCCCACGATCTGGTCGCCGCGGACCGCCCGCAGCCCCTGCATGCACGCCGCGAACGCGCCGACGCCGGGCACCACCAGCCCGTCGGCGTTCATGGCCGCGTCGTAGTCGGAGGTGACGGTCACCTCGGCGCCCACCCGGGCCACCGCGCGCTCGGCCGAGCGCAGGTTGCCCGAACCGTAGTCCAATATGACGACCTTGGATCTCACAGCCACAACGCCCCCGCCGTGAAGGCCAGCGCGGTGAGCATCAGCAGGAGGAGCGCGCCGGCCTTGAGTCCTTGCCTGAGAAAGCTGATCACGCCGGTCAGCAGGAAGACCCCCAGCCCGAACAGCGCGACGTTGAGATAGGTGAAGTGCAGGCCCCCGATCTCCATGCGCTACAGCGCCCCCTTGGTGGACGGCACGCCCCGCATCCGGGGATCGGGCGCGACGGCGTCGCGCAGCGCCCGGGCCAGCGCCTTGAACTGGGCCTCCACGATGTGGTGGGCGTTGCGGCCGTAGGGGACGTGGACGTGCAGCGCGATCCGCGCGTTGGCCGCGAACGACTCGAAGATGTGCCGGGTCATCGTGGTGTCGTAGTCCGGGCCGATCATCGGCGCCATGTTCTCCGGCTCGGTGTGCACCAGGTACGGGCGGCCGGCGATGTCCACGGTGACCTGCGCGAGGGTCTCGTCCAGCGGCACCGACGCGTCGGCGAACCGGCGGATGCCGGTCTTGTCGCCGAGGGCCTGCGCGAACGCCTGACCGAGGGCGATCGCGGTGTCCTCGATCGTGTGGTGGCTGTCGATGTGCAGATCGCCGGTGGTCTTGACGGTCAGGTCGAACAGTCCGTGCTTGCCGAGCTGGGCGAGCATGTGGTCGAAGAAGCCGACTCCGGTCGCCACGTCCACCCGACCGGTGCCGTCGAGGTCGATCTCGACCAGCACGGTGGTCTCCTTGGTGCCGCGCTCGACGCGACCAATGCGGCTCACTGTGTCTCCTTCAAGGCTGTGGTCAGGGCGGAACGGAACGCCGCCATCTCCGCGGAGGTCCCCACGCTCACCCGCAGCCACTCCGGCGGGCCGACCTCACGGATCAGCACTCCTTGCTCCAGCATCGCCTCCCAGACCCGGCGCCGGTCGGCGAACGTGCCGAACAGCACGAAGTTGGCGTCGGAGTCGGCGACCCGCAGGCCCTGGGAGCGCAGCCAGCCGACCAGCAGGTCCCGTTCGGCGCGCAGGGTGTCCACCGAGCCCAGCAGCTCGTCGGCGTGGGCCAGCGCGGTGCGGGCCACCGCCTGGGTGATCGTCGACAGGTGGTAGGGCAGCCGCACCAGCAGCAGCGCCTGGATCACCGCGGGATCGGCGGCCAGATAGCCCAGCCGGGCGCCGGCCATCGCGAACGCCTTGGACATGGTGCGCGTGACGATCAGCCGGGGGTGCTCGGGCAGCAGCTCCAGCGCCGAGAGGGTGTCCTCACGGCGGAACTCCGCGTACGCCTCGTCCACCACCACCATGCCGGGCGCCGCCGCCAGCACCGCCTCGACGGCCTCCAGCGGCAGGGAGGCGCCGGTCGGGTTGTTCGGCGAGGTGAGGAACACCACGTCGGGGCGGTGCTCCTCGATCGCCGCGACGGCCTTGGCGGGGTCCAGGCCGAAGTCCTCCTCCCGCCGGGCGTTGATCCACCGCGTGCCGGTGACGCGGGCGATGATCGGATGCATCGAGTACGAGGGCTCGAAGCCCAGCGCGGTGCGGCCCGCCCCGCCGAACGCCTGCAGGACCTGCTGGATGATCTCGTTGGAGCCGTTGGCCGCCCACACCCGCTCGGCGGTCAGGTCCAGGCCGGGGGTGTCGCGGTTGAGGAAGGCGGCCAGGTCGGCGCGCAACGCCATCGCGTCCCGGTCGGGATAGCGGTTGAGCGAGGAGGCGGCCTCGGCGGCCGCCTCGCCCAGCGCCCGCACCAGCTCCGGCGACGGAGGGTAGGGATTCTCGTTGGTGTTCAGGCGCACCGGCACGTCGAGCTGAGGCGCGCCGTAGGGCTCCCGGCCCCGCAGGTCGTCGCGGATCGGGAGGTCGTTCAGGGACGTCACTTAAGGGATCTCCCAGTCGAAGCGAGCCTTCATCGCGGCCCCGTGGGCGGGCAGGTCCTCGGCCTCGGCCAGCGCCACCACCCGGGCGGTGGCCTCGGCCAGCGCGGCGCGGTCGTACTCCACCACATGGACGCCGCGCAGGAACGACTGCACCGACAGGCCCGAGGAGTGGCAGGCGCAGCCGCCGGTGGGCAGCACATGGTTGGACCCGGCCAGGTAGTCGCCCAGCGACACCGGCGAGTGCGGGCCGATGAAGATCGCCCCGGCGTTGCGGACCCGGGCGGCGACCTCACGGGCGTCGGCGGTCTGGATCTCCAGGTGCTCGGCGGCGTAGGCGTTGACCACCGCGAGCCCGGCCTCCAGGTCGTCGACCAGCACGATGCCCGACTGCCTGCCGCGCAGCGCCTCGGTGATGCGCTCGACGTGCTTGGTGCGGGCGACCTGCTCGGCCAGCTCCCGCTCCACCCGCTCGGCCAGCTCGACGCTGTCGGTGACCAGCACCGCCGCGGCCATCGTGTCGTGCTCGGCCTGGCTGATCAGGTCGGCGGCCACGTGCACCGGGTCGGCGGTGTCGTCGGCGAGGACGGCGATCTCGGTGGGGCCGGCCTCGGAGTCGATGCCGACCACGCCGCGCAGATGGCGCTTGGCGGCGGCCACCCAGATGTTGCCCGGACCGGTGACCAGGCTGACCGGGCGGCACTCCTCGGTGCCGTAGGCCAGCATCGCGATGGACTGCGCGCCGCCGGCGGCGTACACCTCCTCCACGCCCAGCAGCGCGCACGCCGCCAGGATCGTCGGATGCGGCAGGCCGTCGTGCTCGGGCTGCGGCGGGGAGGTGACGGCCAGCGAGCCGACCCCGGCCTCCTGCGCGGGCACGACGTTCATCACCACGCTGGAGGGGTAGACGGCGCGGCCGCCCGGCACGTACAGGCCGACCCGGTCGACCGGGATCCACCGCTCGGTGACGGTGCCGCCGGGCACGACCCGCGTGGTGACGTCGGTGCGGCGCTGGTCGCGGTGCACCAGGCGGGCACGGCGGATCGACTCCTCCAGGGCGTCGCGGACGGCCGGGTCCAGGTCGGCCAGCGCCCGCTCGAGCGCCGAGGCCGGGACGCGCAGCGACGCCGGTTCCACCCCGTCGAACCGCCGGGTGTACTCCCGGACCGCCGCCGAGCCGCGACGGCGCACGTCCTCACAGATGGGCCGCACCTTCTCCAGGGCGGCCTCGACGTCGAGCTCGGCGCGAGGCAGCACCGAGCGCAGGTCGTCGGGCAGAGATCCGCGCAGGTCGATACGGGAGATCACCGCTCCAGTCTACGGAGGGCCGCCCGCGGATCGGGCATCGGTCTCAGGTCTTGAGAAGATCTTGGGACGCGCCGCCGGGGCGGGGCCGGCTCGGCGCCCTTCATCATCTGAGATTTCCCCTCATGTCATGATCATCACGGCGGCATAGGCTGGCGGCGTGACCGCACGCCTGCCGCTGTTCCCCCTGGGCACGGTGCTGTTCCCCGGGCTGGTGCTGCCGCTGCACCTGTTCGAGGAGCGGTACCGGCTGCTGATGCGGGACCTGCTGAAGACGCCCGAGCCGCGCCGGTTCGGGGTGGTGGCGATCGAGCTCGGCCATGAGGTCGGCGCGGGCGCCGCCCGCCGGCTGGCCGCGGTCGGCTGCACGGCCGAGCTGCGCACCGTCCGGCCGCACGCCGACGGCCGGTTCGACGTGGTGACCGTGGGCACCGCCCGGTTCCGCCTCAAGGAGGTCGACCGGTCGGGGCCGTACCCGGTCGGCGAGGTGGAGCACCTCGGCGAGGAGGTCGGCGCGGGCGCCGAGGCGGCGGCCGCCGGGGCGGCCCGGCTGTTCCGCGTCTACCGGGAGCGGCTGCTGTCGGTGGGCGCGGAGGTCGAGGAGCCGTCGGAGCCGCCCGTCGACCCGGTGCGGCTGTCGTACCTGATCGCCGCGGCGGCGGTGCTGGATCCGGGCGAGGAGCAGCTGCTGCTGGAGGCCGAGGACGCCGCGTCACGGCTGCGCCTGGAACAGGACCTGCTGGAACGGGAGATCCGGCTGCTGGAGGTGCTGCCGTCGGTCCCGGCCGGGCGGTTCCTGTCCGGCGCGGTGCACCCCAACTGACGCCGGGGCGGGGGCGCGACGGGTCGAGGGGTGGTTCACTCCCGGCATGGGATCCAAGAGCAAGGGCGGCCGGACCCCGGCGACGGCGGCCGCCGAGAAGGCGGGGATCGCCTACACCCTCCACCCTTACGATGTAGATCACGGAGTCGCCGATTACGGCGCGCGGGTCGCCGACGCCCTCGGCGTGCCGCGCGAACGGCTGTTCAAGACCCTGGTCGCCGTCGTGGACGGGAACCCGACGGTCGGGGTGGTGCCGGTGTCGGGCGAGCTGGACCTCAAGGCGCTGGCCGCGGCGGCGGGCGGCAAGAAGGCGCGGCTGGCGGATCCGGCGACGGCCGAACGGGCGACCGGTTACGTGGTCGGCGGGATCAGCCCGCTCGGGCAGCGCCGCAGGCTGCCGACCGTGGTGGACGCCTCGGCCTCACGGTTTCCCACGGTCTTCGTCTCGGCCGGCCGGCGCGGCCTGCAGATGGAACTGGACCCCGGGGATCTGATACGGCTCGTCGACGCCGCCGTGGCCCGCATAGCGCGGGGCTAGCCGGCCGAAGACGACCTCCAGGAACCCGTACATCGCCACCGCCAACAGCGGCCAGAACACCACCACCCCGGTGGCCTGCAGGTCGGCCGGGCCCTCCACGGCCCGGCCGGCGGCGGCCCGCAGCGCCGCGCCCAGGTCGTCCGGCCCGGTCTGGTGCCCCGCCCACCAGGCCAGCAGCGCGCCGGCGAGTCCGCCGCTCCCCAGGCCGAGCACCAGCGGGACGTCGTTGTCGCGTCCCCCGGCCAGGTAGGCCAGCGCACCGCTGAGCAGGCCGGCGGCCGCGGCGATCACCGCGAACCGGCCGTCGGTGGCGATCAGCGCCTGGGTCTCCGGGTCGGCCAGCACCACGGAGTCCTCCAGCAGCACGTACCGGACCGGCGGGGCCCAGGCCGCCCACAGCAGGCCCAGCGGCAGACCGCAGACCGCCAGCGACAGCGTGGTGACCGCCCAGATCCGCAACCCCCGTACGCCCCGGCCCACTCGCGCGCTCCCCTGTGTCCATGACACATCGCGTGTCCCCCTGAGAGGAAGGGTATCGGCCCTCCTCCCCCGCGCCCCGCGACCGAGCGGGCGGCGGGGCGCCGCCCGCCCTGAGATAATGTGCGGACATGTCCGCCCCCACCTCGACGCAGGCCGGGTTCAGCCCCGCCTTCCACCGTCTCGGCGCGGCCCTGGCCGCGGTGGTCCTGCAGCAGCAAGAGACGCTGGCGGAGTTCCTGCCGCGCGAGGACTGGACCGCCGACCTGACCGCCCGGACCTACTCCAGCGGCGGCGTCACGGTGCGGGTGTCGCTGCTGGGGAGCTACGCGGTGCGCGAGCAGACCTGGCTGTGGGGGTGGGCCAATCCGCAGTTCGGCGAGGACCACCCGGCGGTGCGGCCGACCCTTCCGGTGCGCGAGATCGGCGAGCGGCTCGGCGTGCCGGAGCTGGTCACCCCCGAGATCGATCTGTCCTGGTACGACGGCCCGGCCGGGCACGGCGGCGAGCTGATCGCGGTGGTGGCCGGAGGGCTGCTGGGCGGAGGCGGCTACATCGGCGCCGGATACGACGGCGGGTCGGCGTACCTGCACGTCGACGACCCGCAGGCCCCGCGGGCGGGCTGGGACGTCATCCCCGTGCCGCGGCTGGTGGTCAACGCCGTCACGCTGTTCCCGCACGACCCGCGGCTCACCCTGGCCCGGCTGCTGAGCCATCACCGGGTGCCGTACCGGGAGACGCCCGACGGGCTGGAGGCCCGGCTGCCCGGCGGCGGCCTCGCCCGCGCGACCTTCGACGAGCACGGGCGGCTGACGGGCTGGACCGCTCAGCCGGCCGCCGACCAAGGCGACCGGGCCTCCGCACAGGCGTGAGGCGGCCCCGTCCGTCCGGGCGCGGTCCCGCCCCGCCCGGACGGAACGGAGCGGGGCGGGACCCGCGCGCCCACCGGACCCTCACAGCAGGCAGGACGGCCCGAGCAGCTGCTTGAGATCCCCCATCAGGGCCGGCGAGGGCTGCACCCGCAGCGAGTCGTCCAGCTTGACCACCGTGGTGCGCGGCCCGTCCTGCAGGTGCAGATGCACCTCGTTGGAGCCGGGGTGGGTGCTCAGCACCTCCTTGAGCCGCTCCACCACCGGAGGGGTGACCCGGCCGATCGGCATGGCGACCTCCAGCGGCGTGCCCGAGTCGCTCACCGTCAGGTCGGGCTGGGTGATCTCCATCGCGATGAGCTTGGCGACGTCCTCGCGTCGGTCCAGCCGGCCCTTGACCACCAGGATGGCGTCCTCGACCAGCAGCGTGGAGCACAGCTGGTAGGTCGAGGGGAAGCACATCACCTCGATGGAGCCGCCCAGGTCCTCCAGCTGGAACATCGCCCACGAGTTGCCCTGCTTGGTGACCTTGCGCTGCAGGCCCGACAGCAGGCCGGCGACGGTGACGACCTGCCCGTCGGGCCGGTCGGAGTCGCCGTCGCCGGTGAGCGAGGCGATGGGGGTGTCGGCCTCCCTGGCCAGGATGTGCTCCACCCCCAGCAGCGGGTGGTCGGAGACGTACAGGCCGAGCATCTCGCGCTCGAAGGACAGCTTGGTGGTCTTGTCCCACTCCTCCCCGTCGGGGATGGCGACCGAGAACGCGCTCCCGTCGCCGCTCTCCTCGAGCGAGCCGAACAGCGAGTCCTGGCCGATCGCCTCCTTGCGCTTGATGTCGATGACCGCGTCGATGGCCTGCTCGTGGATCATCAGCAGCGACTTGCGCTTGTGCCCGAGGCTGTCGAACGCGCCGGCCTTGATCAGCGACTCCACCACCCGCTTGTTGCAGACCTGGGCGGGCACCTTGTTGAGGAAGTCGTTGAAGTCGGTGAAGGCGCCCTTCTGACGGCGGGCGGCGATGATGGCCTCCACCACGTTCTCGCCGACGTTGCGGATGGCCGACAGGCCGAAGCGGACCTCGCTGTCGCCCTTGGGGGTGAAGTCGGCGTCGGACTCGTTGACGTCCGGCGGCAGGACGGTGACCCCCATCCGGCGGCACTCGTTGAGGTACAGGGCGCTCTTGTCCTTGTCGTCCTTGACGGACGTCAGCAGCGCGGCCATGTACTCGGCCGGGTAGTTGGCCTTCAGGTAGGCGGTCCAGTACGACACCAGCCCGTACCCGGCGGTGTGGGCCTTGTTGAAGGCGTAGTCGGAGAACGGCAGCAGGATGTCCCACAAGGCCTTGATGGCCTCGTCGGAGTAGCCGTTCTTCTTCATGCCCTTCTCGAAGAACTCGAACTGCCGGTCCAGTTCGGCCTTCTTCTTCTTGCCCATGGCGCGGCGCAGCAGGTCGGCGCCGCCGAGGGTGTACCCGGCGACCTTCTGCGCGATGGCCATGACCTGCTCCTGGTAGACGATCAGGCCGTAGGTGGTGTCGAGGATCTCCTTGAGCGGCTCCTCCAGCTCGGGGTGGATCGGGGTGATCTCCTGCTGGCCGTTCTTGCGCAGGGCGTAGTTGATGTGGGAGTTGGCGCCCATCGGGCCGGGCCGGTACAGCGCCAGGACGGCGGAGATGTCCTCGAAGTTGTCCGGCTTCATCATCCGCAGCAGCGACCGCATCGGCCCGCCGTCCAGCTGGAACACCCCCAGCGTGTCGCCGCGGGACAGCAGCTCGAAGGTCTTCTTGTCGTCCAGCGGCAGCTTGAGCAGGTCGATCTCGACGCCCTTGTTGGCCTTGATGGCCTTCAGGGCGTCGTCCATGATCGTGAGGTTGCGCAGGCCCAGGAAGTCCATCTTCAGCAGGCCGAGCGTCTCGCAGGTCGGGTAGTCGAACTGCGTGATGATCGCCCCGTCGCTGTCCCGGCGCATGATCGGGATGTGCTCGGTCAGCGGCTCGGAGGACATGATCACACCGGCCGCGTGCACGCCCCACTGCCGGATCAGCCCCTCCAGGCCCTGCGCCAGGTCCAGGACCTGCTTGACGTCGCCGTCCTCGGCGTACAGCTTGCGCAGCTCGCCGGCCTCGGCGTGCCGGGGGTGCTTCTCGTCGAAGATCGCCGACAGCGGGATCTCCTTGCCCATCACCGCGGGCGGGAACGCCTTGGAGATCCGGTCCCCCAGCGCGTAGGGGAAGCCCAGGACCCGCCCGGCGTCCTTGACCGCCGCCTTGGCCTTGATGGTGCCGAACGTGGCGATCATGGCGACCTTGTCGGCGCCCCACTTCTCGGTGACGTAGCGGATCACATCGCCCCGCCGGCGCTCGTCGAAGTCCACGTCGATGTCGGGCATCGAGACGCGCTCGGGGTTGAGGAACCGCTCGAAGATCAGCCCGTGCTGCAGCGGGTCCAGGTCGGTGATGCCCAGGGCGTAGGCGGCCAGCGAGCCGGCGGCCGATCCGCGGCCCGGGCCGACCGCGATGCCGTTGTTCTTGGCCCACATGATGAAGTCCGCGACCACCAGGAAGTAGCCGGGGAACCCCATCTGGGTGATGATCTCGATCTCGTACTCGACCTGCTTGCGGTGCGCCTCGTCGTACCCGTCGGGGAACCGGCGCTCCATGCCGCGCATGACCTCCTTGCGGAACCAGGAGGCCTCGGTCTCGCCCTCGGGGACCGGGAAGCGCGGCATCAGGTTCCGGTGCTCGAAGAAGCCCGTCGGGTCGACCCGCTCGGCGATCAGCAGGGTGTTCTTGCAGCCCTCGATCCACACGTCGGAGGTGTCGATCGAGTACATCTCCTCGGCGCTCTTGAGGTAGTAGCCGGACCCGTCGAAGCGGAACCGGTCGGGGTCCGACAGCTGCTTGCCCACCTGCACGCACAGCAGCGCGTCGTGCGCGGCCGCCTCGGACTCGTGGGTGTAGTGCGAGTCGTTGGTGACGACGGGGGGGATGCCCAGCCTCTTGCCGATCTCCAGCAGCCCGTCGCGGACCCGGCGCTCGATCTCCAGGCCGTGGTCCATCAGCTCCAGGAAGTAGTTCTCCTTGCCGAAGATCTCCTGGAAGGTGGCCGCGGCCTTGAGCGCCTCGTCGAACTGCCCCAGCCGCAGCCGGGTCTGGATCTTGCCGGACGGGCAGCCGGTGGTGGCCATCACGCCCTCGGCGTGCTCGGCCAGCAGCTCCTCGTCCATGCGGGGGTACTTGAAGACGAACCCCTCGGTGTAGGACCGCGAGGACAGCTTGAACAGGTTGTGCAGGCCGGTCTTGTTGCGCGCCCACAGCGTCATGTGGTTGATCAGGCCGCCGCCGGAGACGTCGTCGCGCTTCTGGGAGGGCTCACCCCACTGCACCTTCTTTTTGTGGAAGCGCGACGCGGGCGCCATGTACGCCTCGATCCCGATGACCGGGGTGACGCCGACGTCCTTGGCGTGCTTCCAGAAGTCGTAGGCGCCGTGCATGTTGCCGTGGTCGGTCATCGCGACCGCCGGCATCTTCTGCCGCTCGACCTCGGCGAACATCTGCTGGAGCCGGGCCGCGCCGTCGAGCATGGAGTACTCGGTGTGTACGTGGAGATGTACGAACGAGTCGCTCATGCCCGCTGCGCCTCCTAGTGCATGCGACCGCGCACGTGCCCGCGGGCACGTGTCGCCCGAACCGAACCGAGGGAGGATGCGGCCGCCCCGGTTCAGCGGCCGGGACGACGCGTGGATGCGAGCCTAACGCCCTCCGACCCCGCCCGCCGCCCGACACTCCGGATGCCCGTTTTGCCGCATAACAGTCGGTTTTAACTGCGACATCGCACGCCTTCCACCCATTGTGTCCCAAGTCACAGAAAAACCCGGCCGTTCAGCCGTACACACCGGCGATACACACGCTCAGTGTGTATTAGTGTTGTGGACATGGCGACTGAGCGGATCAACGTGTCACTGCCCACGGCTCAGCTGCGCATGCTGGATGCGCACGTCAAGCGGATCGGCGTGTCCAGGTCGCTGTTCATCGGCGAGTCGGTGCGCAAGGCGCTGCTGGAGGACGCCCTGGCTCAGCTCGGCCGGGCGGGCGCGCTGAACGACGACGACTGGCTGGACACCGTGGAGGCCGACCGCGACCCGGATTTCTGGGGCGCCGCCGCGGGTGCGGCGTGAAGCGCGGCCAGGTGTGGCGACTGCAGACCGTCAACCGCGAGCGGACGGGCATCGTCGTCCTCGACGACGTGTTCATCCCGCATCTGCGCGGCATCCAGGTGGTGCCGATCAAGGACCCCGGAGAGGTCCCCGAAACGGTCTTGAGCGTCCGCATCGACACCCCCGTGAAGGGCATCGCGGCGGTCTACGACGTGGGCCCGTTCTCCCCCAAGCGCTTCATCGAGCACATCGGCGACGTCGAGCAGCCGGTCCTGGACCACATGGAGATCGCCCTACGACTGCTGTTCGGCATCCGCGACTGACCTCCCGCCGCGCCGGCCGGCCAGGCTCCGGCCCGGACCGGTCGGCGGACCCGCGACGTCCCGTCCGCACGGGCGGGACCGGATGCGGCGGTCCCGACGCCGCCCGCGGCACCCGGGCGGGCCATGGCGGCCGGTCCACGGCGGGCGGGCCGCGGCGACCACGCCCGTCTGGTCGATCCGGCACCGCACGGCCGGACCGACCAGACGGGCGTGTTCCGTGAACGGGACCGGCCCCCGCGAACGGTCGGGGAACGGGACAGAACGCCACGAAGTTGGCGGACACTTGGGAAGACGCCTAGGCTGGGGCCCGTGGATCGACGCCGCATCGGGTTCGGCGGGCCGGCTCCGGGCGGGCCGGTCGACCTCTCCTGAGCGACGATCCCGGAGCCGACCGAGCAGAGTTCCCCGCCGGGGCCTCTGCTCTTTGCTTTTTCGGGCCGGCGTCCTGTTCCGCCGGCCCGCGCGGAGTGAAGGAGACGGCATGACGACGGCGGATGCGGTCGGCGGCACCCTCGCGGTGCGGCCGCCCCTGGCCGCGGAGGCGGCATCGTCGGAGCGGGCCAGGGCGGCCATCGACGAGGTGGACGCGGCGCAGCGGCCCGAGCCGGTCGGCGGAACGGCCGGACGCGCCCCCCGGTGGGAACGGCGGATCGTGGAGACGACGGCGCGACGGGCGCCGGCGCTCGGGGTCGAACGCCTGAGCCGCATCATGAACGCCGTGATCGAGGCCGGCCCGGAGACCGCCGAGGAGGCCCGATGACCGCCGTGGACGCCGCCGAGCACGCCGGGCACGACCCCGCCGCGAGACGCTCGGCGATCCGCGACGGGCTGGGCGTGGGGATCTCGGTGGGCCTGTCCGGGCTGGCCTTCGGCGCGGCGGCGGTCACCGCGGGGATGTCGACGGCGCAGGCGTGCGCGCTCAGCCTGCTGGCCTTCACCGGGGCGTCGCAGTTCGCACTGGCCGGGGTGCTCGGAGGCGGCGGCAACCTGGTCGCCGGCACCCTCGGCGCGGTGCTGCTGGGCGCCCGCAACGGGCTGTACGGGCTGCGGCTGGCCGGGCTGCTGGGGGCGCGCGGGCGTCGTCGGCTGCTCACCGCGCACATGGTGATCGACGAGACGACGGCGGTGGCGACCGCGCAGCCCGACCCCAGGTCGGCGCGCGCCGGGTTCTGGGCCACCGCGATCAGCCTGTACGCGGTCTGGAACCTCAGCACCCTCGGCGGCGCGCTGGGCGCGGCCCGCATCGGCGACCCGAAGGCGTT
The DNA here is from genome assembly GCF_006363815.1 of Thermomonospora catenispora. Lineage (GTDB taxonomy): Bacteria > Actinomycetota > Actinomycetes > Streptosporangiales > Streptosporangiaceae > Thermomonospora > Thermomonospora catenispora. The sequence continues at coordinate 1,062 of NZ_RRYT01000039.1, read as the reverse complement.
CGGGATGGACGTGCTGGGGCCGGCGGCGTTCCTGGCACTGCTGTGGCCGAGGCTGACCGCCGGGCGCGCCGAGGCGCGCGTGGCGCTCGCGGCGATGGCGATCGCGGTCGCCGCCACCCCGCTGCTGCCGCCCGGGGTGCCGGTGATGCTGGCGGCGGTGGCGGCCCTGGCGGGGATGGTCGGCGCCGCGGGGACGGCCGAGACCGGGCCCGCCGCGGAACGGGAGGGGGACTGACGATGGCCGTCTGGATCGCCGTGCTGGCCACCGGGCTGGGCTGTTATGCGCTGAAGCTCTCCGGGCTGATCGTCCCCCAGCGGGTGCTGGCCGATCCGCGGGTGCGCCGTTTCACCGAGCTGGTCCCCGTGGCGCTGCTGACCGCGCTGGTGGCGGTGCAGACCTTCGCCGACGGCCGGGCGCTGGAGCTGGACGCGCCCCGGCTGGCCGGGCTCGGCGCGGCGGTGGTCGCGCTGCTGCTGCGCGCCCCGTTCCTGGTGGCGCTGGCGGCCGCCGCGGGCACCGCCGCGCTGCTGCGGCTGGCGGCCGGCTGAGGCCGGCGCCGGGGGCGCGTCACCGCTTGACCAAGGATTTACCGTCGCCGCCCGAGTCCTCCGGTTTTATCGCGGTACTCCAGATCAGAGAAAAAGGGGGTACCTCATGATCACTGAGCAACAGGTCCGGCAGGTGCTGGATCATCCGCTCTACGACAATCACGGGAGCAAGGTCGGCGACGTCAAACACGTCTTCATCGACGACGAGACCGGTCGGCCCGAATGGCTGTGCGTGAAGACCGGGCTGTTCGGCAACAAGGAGGCGTTCGTGCCGACCAGCCGCGCCCAGTGGGTGCGCGACCACGTCGAGGCCGGATACGACAAGGAGTTCATCAAGCACGCCCCGCACGTGGACGTCGACGCCAAGGGGCATCTGTCCGCCGCCGAGGAGCAGCAGCTCTACCGCTACTACGGCATGGAGTCGGCCACCGGGCGGGCCGCGGCCGGCCGGGAGGAGGCCGCGACGGGACGGGCCGCCGGCCCGACCGTCTCGGGCGCGCCGGGAGCGGCCGC
>NZ_RRYT01000038.1 GCF_006363815.1 Thermomonospora catenispora | reverse complement strand
CCGCCGGTGGAGGGCGCAGTGAACTTCAACAAGGACTGACGGTCTGACCGCAGAACGGACCGCGGGGCCCGCACCGGTCGGTGCGGGCCCCGCGTCGTTCCCGCCCGCGGTCCGACCGGGCGGGGCTTGCGGGGCGGTCGCCGGGAGACGGGCATCGCGGCGCCCGTCCGAGCCGCTGACGGCGCATCCCGGCGATGCCCGGCACCGCCTCCTCCGCGGACGCGTTCCCCGGCGGCCGGTCCCCTAGTGCGGATCCATCGGGGGGATCAAGCCGCTCGCCTCCAGGAGGCTCATCCAGCTGTCCCGGTGCCGGCCGGGACGGGCGCGCCGGCCACGGCGCCTGCGGAGGGTCAGCGCGTGCCCGCCGATGACCGACTCGACGAGCCGGGGATAGCCCGCGCCCAGGACACAGACGTCGAAGAACGTGACGATGTCCGGCGCCAGCTCGGTGACCTCGATGAACTCCTCGCCGTTCTTGTAGGCGAAGACATAGTCGTCCGGCAGGTAGGAGTAGACGTCCCCGTCCCGCAGGTCGAGGCAGATGTCGGTGTTGCCGGCGTCGATGTCCTCGGGAACGCCATGGCGCTCGCAGCCGATGCTCAAGGGGTTGCCCAGCGGGCAGTGCGGGTTGACGGGGCGGTCGGCCCAGGACCGCCGGTCGGTGATCTCGGGGGGCTGTTCGAAGCGGAAATAGTCTCCGCCCAGCCGGTGGAACAGGCTGAACACCTCCGTCACTCCCTCGGGGAGCTCGGGAATGGGTTCCAGTTTCCTCGGCTCCTCGATGATGACGCCGAAGCCGTGTTCGGCCTCCACGCGTTTGAGCAGATCCAGTTTCTCCTCGATCCGGGCCAGTTTTCCGTCGCGTTCCTCGTCCATCGCACAGACCCCCACCGGATGCGGGTTCATCGCCGCCCGGCATGCGGACACGCCGGGCGGCGTGTCGCGTGAACGCTACCGGAGTCCGGTGACGATCCGCTCTCGCGCGGGAAGACGGAGGCGACGCACGGCCGCCTGCGGACGGCATGCGCCCGGCCGTTCTCTCGCGGCCGGTGCGGCGGGGCGGCGATGCCCGGTGCGGCGTCGTCTCGGTGGGGCGGGTGGGATTCGAACCCACTCAGCGCGCAGCACCTGCTTTACAGGCAGGCCCGACTCTCCCGCGTCGGCGCCGCCCCGGGGAAGGTCCGGAGGGAATCCGTCGTCGCGTGCCCCCGGCAGGATTCGAACCTGCAGCCTCTTCGCTCTCGACGAAGCGCCTCTTCCGGTTGGGCTACGAGGGCGTCGTGCGGCTCCCGGGATTCGAACCCGGACCGTCCACTTCCTGAAAGTGGTCTCTCTGCCGTTGGAGTAGAGCCGCGTGATGAATCGGGGAGGCGTCACCGCGATCACCGCGGCCCGGAAGAATCACCGATAATGGAGCCGGCCGCAGCGAGCGAGCGACGCCCGGGTAAGTCGACCCGGGGCGCACAGGCGCGACAGTCGCCGCATGGCCGGTCCTCCTCTCACAGCCCTCGCGCGTCGTTTCCGGCCGACGTTCAAGACTCTGTCATCCGTTCCCGGGCGGTGCAACGCATTTTCTGCGTCCGGGAGGAAAGGGGCCGCCGGGCATAAAGGCGCCCCGGTCCGGGGCTAGGTCGGACCGGGGCTTTTTCTGTCCCAGCGGGCGTTCTACGGGAGCCGGGACAGGTCCAGGAAGCCTTCGTCCCTGGTGGACGTCCCCGTCGCCTGCTGGTCGGCGCCGGACTGAGAGCCGGACTGGGAGCCGGCGGCGGTGCCCTTGCAGTCGACGGTGATCTTCTTCTCGCCGGCGTCGGAGGAGGAGCCGAACGCGTTCCAGGTCAGGGAGTACTCCCCGTCGGGAACGCGGATGACGCCGCTGCTGCCGGAGCCGTCGCGCAGCCGGATCGTGCCGGAGACGATCACGGTCGAGGAGGAGCGCTCGCGCTCGACCCGGTACCGAAGCGTGTGGCTGCCCTGGAACCCCGTGGCCTCGAGGTAGAACCGGCAGACCCGGTTCGCGTCCTGAGCGGCGTCCGCGGCGACGCCGACGGGGCGGACGGTGACCCGTCCGTCGCCGGGAGCGGCCAGGGCGGGCAGGGCCGGCAGCGCCGAGACGGCCATGGCCAGCGCGGTGGTGAGGAGCGTCTGTCGCATCATGCACAGGCGTCTACCTGGCCACGGTTCAAGACAATCCCCGGCCGCGGTCTGGGATCGGCCACCGGGCGGCGCACAAGGGCCCGTTCCGGCCTCGACCGCCGTGAAGACGGCGGGTCGGTGACGTTCTCGGCGAACCGGGATCAGGCGGCGTCCGGCCCCGGCAGGAGCAGCGGGCCGCGGACGCCGAACCGCTCGACCCCCTGCCTGGTGAGGTTGATCCGCAGGTCGACCCAGCCGTCCCTGGCGGGGCCGCACCCCTTCCCCCCGTGCTCGGGGAAGTGCAGGTCGCCCACCGACAGCTTGGCGCCGCGCACGCAGACGGGCAGCAGGATCCGCGAGCCGGCGGTCAGCGGGGCGATGGAGCAGGAGCCGATCTCCCGGCCGCGCGCCACGGTCGGCACCGCCTCGGCGGCGACCTGCTCATAGCCGGCGGTTCCCGGTCGCACCCGGCCGAGCAGCGCGTCGCGGGAGCCCGCCGGGCGGGCGCCGGCGGCGACCAGGCTCTGTGGGGCGGGTGCGCACCCGATGACGCCGGGATGACCGTCGTGGACGGGGCCTGTGCCCCTGCGGCCCACCTCGAGCACGTCCACCACGATCACATCGCCGGCCTCCGCGCCGACCACCACGATCGGCCCGCACAGCACCGGTTCCCGCCCCGGCGGCCCGCCCTCGCACTCCAGCCGCACCGAACCGCCGGTGATCACCTCGGCGACCCCCGGTATGTCGGGGTGCCAGCGGTTGTGGCCGGGCACGGTCTGCGCGGCGGCCGGGACGGGCGAGTGCGGCAGCAACGGCACCGGCGACGGCGTCACGGGGACCTCCTTCCGGGAACTCGTTGGGAAATGGTGTTCCCATCGCTGTTTCACAGCGGTTTCCCGGCGCTTACGGCCCCGTAAGAGCTGCCCGGCACGGGCGGGCCGGGGCTTCCGAAGGAGGGTGGATGTCTTGCTACTCTGCTGCGGACGCGGGCCCCGAACCCGGATCGGCCCAGCACACAGCAGCGATGGGGATGGCTGATGCGTATTGCCGTGTTGTTCGGAGGGGCGAGCGCGGAGCGGGAGGTCTCGATCGCCAGCGCCGCGCAGGTCTTCACGGCACTGCGAGAGCGCGGACATGACGTCATCGCCGTCGACACCGCCCGGGGACCGTTGTCCGACGAGGAGGTCGCCGCGTTCGTCGGCGCCACCGTGTCCTACGATCCGCCGGACCTGTCCGACATCCCGGCCGCCGAGACGACCGCCCGACTGGTCGCCGAGGACGGCCCGCTGCGCGAGGTGGACGTGGTGTTCCTGGCGCTGCACGGCGGCTCCGGCGAGGACGGCACCCTGCAGGCGCTGCTGGACTCGGCCGGCGTCCCCTACACCGGCAGCGGGGTGCTGGGCAGCGCGGTGGCGATGGACAAGGACGTGTCCAAGCGGCTGTTCCGCTGCGCCGGGGTGCCGACCCCGGACTGGCTGATGGCGCCCGCCACCGTGGAGGAGGTCGCCGAGCGCATCGGGTTCCCCGCGATCGTCAAGCCCAACGCCCAGGGCTCCACCATCGGGCTCACCGTGGTCAAGGCGCCGGAGCAGCTGGCCGAGGCGATCGAGACGGCCGCGGCCTATGACCGCGAGGTGATGGTCGAGCGGTTCGTGCCCGGCCGGGAGCTGGTGGTCGGGGTGCTGGAGGGCCGGGCGCTGGCGGTCGGCGAGATCGTGCCGCAGCTCGGCGAGATCTTCGACTATCAGAGCAAGTACCAGGTCGGCGGGGCGGTCGAGACGTTCCCCGCCGACCTGCCGGCCGAGGTCACCGCCGAGGTGCAGCGGCTGGCGGTGGCCGCGCACGATGCGCTCAAGCTGGGCTCCTACAGCCGGATCGACTTCCGGATGGATCCGGACGGCGGGCTGTGGTGCCTGGAGGCCAACACGCTGCCGGGGATGACCGCCACCAGCCTGATGCCGCAGTCGGCGGCGGCGGCCGGCATCGGTTTCGGCGACCTGTGCGAACGGCTGTGCGCCTCGGCGCTGCGGGAGCGGGGCCGCTGAGCCCCGCCGGGCCGCCGGGCGGCGGTCAGACGCCGTAGCGTTCCGGCTTGGGCGAGCGGGACATCAGCAGGGACGCCGCCTCGGAGATGCTCATCCCGTGGTGCATCACGGCCGCCACCACCTCGGTGATCGGCATCTCCACGCCGTGCTTGCGGGCCAGCTCCAGCACCGCTTCGGAGGACTTGACGCCCTCGGCGGTCTGCTTGGTGACCGCGATGGTCTCCTCCAGCGTCATGCCGCGCCCCAGGTTCTCCCCGAACGTGCGGTTGCGCGACAGCGGCGAGCTGCAGGTCCCGACCAGGTCGCCGAGCCCGGCCAGGCCGGCGAAGGTGTGCTCGTCGGCGCCCAGCGCGGCGCCCAGTCGGGCGATCTCGGCCAGTCCCCGGGTCATCAGCAGCGCCTGGGTGTTGGCGCCGAACCCCAGCCCGACCGCGATGCCCACGCACAACGCGATCACGTTCTTGATCGCTCCGCCCAGTTCGCACCCCACCACGTCGGTGTTGGTGTAGACGCGGAAGTAGGGGGTCATGCAGGCCGCCTGAATGCGCCGGGCGGTGCGTTCGTCGACGCAGGCGGCCACCGCCGCGCCGGGCTGGCCGGAGGCCAGCTCGCGGGCCAGGTTGGGGCCGGACACCACCGCGATCCGGTCCGCGGGGGCGCCGGTGACCTCGGCGATCACCTCGCTCATCCGTCGGCCGGTGCCCAGCTCGATGCCCTTCATCAGGCTGACCAGGACGGCGTCCGGCGGCAACAGCGGACGCCACAGGTGCAGGTTCTCCCGCAGCGTCTGGCTCGGCACGGCCATCACCACCAGGTCGGCGCCGTCCAGCGCCTCCGCCGGGTCGGCGGTGGCGCGCAGCCCCTCCGGAAGGGTGATGCCCGGCAGGTACTGGACGTTCTCATGCCGCTCGTTGATCTGCTCGGCGATCTCCGGGCGGCGGGCGCACACGATCACCTCGGTGCCCGCGTCATGCAACACCTTGGCGAAGGTGGTGCCCCACGATCCCGCACCCAGTACTGCCGCTCTCGTCAATGCCTCGCTCCGTCGTCGATGCCTGGTGTCCGTGTTCACCGCGGCCGTCCGGCCGCCGGGCGGTCACGGCGGCCGGACCGCTCCGGTCATGAGGCCGCCGGGTCTCCGCCCGCGCGTCGGCGGCGCTCGGCGATCGCCTTCTTGTGGTCGTACAGCTCCTTGGGCGGCTCCTCGCCGCGCAGCTCGCCCAGGAGATCGGCGATGGTCCTCATGATCTCATCCGTGGCCTCGCGCAGCAGAGTCGCGGTCATCGGCTTGCCGGCGTACTTGGACAGGTCGATCGGCTCGCCGGCGATCACGCGCATGGTCTTGCGGGGGAAGGGGCGGAACTTCTTGGTGCCGTACGGCAGCAGCTCGTGCGCCCCCCAGTGGGCGATCGGCACGACCTTGGCGCCGGTGGTGATGGCCAGCCGGGCCACTCCGGTGTGCCCGGTCATCGGCCACAGGTCGGGGTCGCGGGTGCAGGTGCCCTCGGGATAGAACATCAGGCACTCGCCGGCCTTGAGCGCCTCTTCGGCGGTCTTGAGGGCCAGGGCGGCGTCGGCGCGGTCGCGGTAGACCGGGACCTGCCCGGTGCCGCGCAGCACCGCCCCGATGAACTTGGCCTCGAACAGCGGAGACTTGGCCAGGTAGACCGGGTACCGGCCGCACTCGTACACGAAGTGGGCCAGGGCGAGGGGGTCGGCCCATGACAGGTGGTTGGCGGCGACGATGATGCCGCCCTCCCGGGGCACGTTGTGCCGTCCCCGCCAGTCGCGCTTGAGCAGCGCGTACAGCAACGGGCGCAGCACCACGACCGTGAGCTTGCGCCATCGCGGCGAATACTCGTGACTCATGCCTGCCTTCCTCTGGCCGTTCCCCGCCGGAAGCGTGCCGCTCCGGGGGTGGGCCTCAAGTCTCTCGGCTGGCGCCGCATAGTGTCGAGTTGCGATGCCTGCCGAAACCTCACATCACACCGAAACGTCATGGTCGCTGGTCCTGCCGGTGAAGGTGCTGGCCAAGGCCAAGACCCGGCTGGCCGCGGCGGCCGGGCCCCTGCGGGAGGCCCTGGCGCTGGCCGTGGCGGCCGACACCGTGGCGGCCGCGCTGCGCTGCCCTCAGGTCGCCGAGGTGATCGTCGTCACCGACGATCCGCTGGCCGCCTCGGAGCTGTCCGCGCTGGGCGCTCACATAGTGCCCGATGAGCCCGATCAGGGTCTCAACCCGGCCCTGGCCCACGGCGCCGCCGTGGCCCGCCGGACCCGGCCCGAGGCGGGCGTGGGCGCGATGTCCGCGGATCTGCCGGCGTTGCGTCCGCTCGAGCTGGGCCGGGTGCTGACGGCGGCGGCGGCGTTCCCCGAGTCGTTCGTCCCGGACGCCGCCGACGTCGGCACCACCGTGTACGCGGCGCGTCCGGGCGTGCCGTTCTCCCCCGCGTTCGGACCGGACTCGCGCGCCCGTCATGCGGCGCGGGGGGCCCGGGAGCTGGCGCTGGAGGGCATCGACAGCGTCCGGCGGGACGTCGACACCCTGGATGACCTGCGCGCCGCGCTGGCGCTGGGGGCCGGCCCCCGCACCGCCGCCCTGGCCGCCCGGTTGCCGGCGCTCAGTCCGGAAGCGGGAACGTCGAGAGGGTGATCGCCTGGATCCTCCCGTTCTCCACGGCGAGGTTCACCCGCTGGCCGAGCCGCAGCAGGCGCAATCCTCCGGCCGCGAAGGCCTCGGCGTCGAAGGTCAGCTCCGTCCCGTCGTCCAGCAGGACGGTCCCGCTGCGCGTCCGCGTGTCGAACGTCCCCACGGTGCCCTGCACCCGCACACCAGCCATACCGCGACCTTATCCCCGTCTCCGTCGCTTTCCCGCGCCCGCCTCCGGGGCGGCCCGCGCCCTTCTCCGCGTCCGACCGGCCTCTCCCCCGCCCCGGGAAGGCACGGCGAACAGGAGGCGATAAACACGCGCCCGGGATCCGCAGGGGTCTGCGGATCCCGGGCGCGTGTGCAGAACGCGGTGGTTACTTCTTGCCGGCCACCAGGTTCTTGAAGTCGGCGCCGGCCCTGAACTTGGGCACCCAGGTCGCGGGGACCTCGATGGTCTTGCCGGTTGCCGGGTTGCGGGCCGTGCGGGCGGGCCGCTGGGCCTTCTCGAACGAACCGAACCCGGTGATCGCGACCTTGTCGCCCTTGGCGACCGTGTTCTGGATCGTCTCCAGGATCGCGTCGACGGCCTCGGCTGCGGCCTTCTTGCTGCCCAGCCGCTCTGAGATGGCGTCGACCAGCTCACGCTTGTTCATTGGGTTACTCCTCCGGTTCCCCCCTTGCCCGCACGAAACTAAAGGACGTTGGGCATTGACACAATCACCTGCAAGCAATACTTCCTGTGTCGCAGGCGATTTCGTCACTCGAAGGGGTCTCCGACGAGGACTGCGAACCCGAAGTGTCGGATTCGTCACGCTCTGCCGCGAGCCGGCAGGGCAGGTCCGCCAGGAACGCCTCCAGCTTGCGATCGGCCAATGCGTGGTCGCGTTTGGCCAGGTCGGTGATCGTCAGCAGGTGCCGGATCAGCCGGCGGCGCGACTCGGGCGGCAGCGGGGCGACCGCCCGGTGGGCGTCCCGCAGCCGGCGGGCCAGCCGGGTCAGCACGGGGTCGTCCCACTGCGGCCCGCTCCACGCCGGCGGATGCGGCGGAGTGGACGGATTGCTCATGCTGCTCGCCCCCCGGAACCACATCGGGCATGCCTCCCGCGAGCCATCATCCCCCGCGGAAGGCATGCCCAAGCGGCCGCCCCCGTGCGATCGGTGACGGGCGTCACACGGTGGTGGGCAGCCAGGACGGCCGCCGCTGCTCGTAGTCGGCGATGGCGTCGGCGTGGCGGAGGGTCAGCCCGATGTCGTCCAGCCCCTCCATCAGCCGCCAACGGGTGTAGTCGTCGATCTCGAAGCCGACGGTGTTCCCGGACCACCGCACCTGACGGGCCTCCAGGTCCACGGTGATCTCGGTCGCCGGGTCCTCCTCGACCGCCTTCCACAGCGCCTCGACGGTCTCGGCGGGCAGCACGACCGGCAGCAGCCCCATCTTGGTGGAGTTGTTGCGGAAGATGTCGCCGAACCGCGGGGCGATGACCACCCGGAACCCGTACTGCTGCAGCGCCCACACCGCGTGCTCGCGCGAGGAGCCGGTGCCGAAGTCCGGCCCGGCGATCAGGATGCTCGCCCCGGCGTGCTCGGGCTTGTTCAGCACGAACTCCGGGTCCTCGCGCCAGGCCGCGAACAGGCCCTCCTCGAAGCCGGTGCGGCTGACCCGCTTGAGCCACACCGCCGGGATGATCTGGTCGGTGTCGACGTTGCTCCGCCGCAGCGGCACCCCGCGCCCGGTGTGAACGGTGAACGCTTCCATCTGTCGTCTCTCCCAGTCTGTTGTCACGTACTGCTCGTGCCGAAGGCCGCTTCGGGCGGGCGCCGGGCCGTCCGGCGGCGCGGGCGCCCCGGCGACCGCCCCTACAGGTCCGCGGGGGCGGTGAGGCGGCCGGTGACGGCGGTGGCGGCGGCGACGGCGGGCGAGACCAGGTGGGTGCGGCCGCCGGGGCCCTGGCGGCCCTCGAAATTGCGGTTGGAGGTGGAGGCGCTGCGCTCGCCGGGGCTGAGCTTGTCGGGGTTCATCGCCAGGCACATCGAGCAGCCGGCCTCGCGCCACTCGGCGCCGGCGGCCTTGAAGATCTCGTCCAGCCCCTCCTCCTGGGCCTGGGCCTTGACCTTCATCGAGCCGGGGACGATGAGCATCCGCACCCCGTCGGCGACCTTGCGGCCCTTGAGCACCTCGGCGACGGCCCGCAGGTCCTCGATGCGCCCGTTGGTGCAGGAGCCGACGAAGACGGTGTCGATCTTGATGTCGCGCAGCGGGGTGCCGGGGGTCAGCCCCATGTACTCCAGCGCCCGCTCGGCGGCCTGCCGCTCGATCGGGTCGTCGAAGGAGGCCGGGTCGGGCACCGACTCGCTCAGCGGCAGGCCCTGGCCGGGGTTGGTGCCCCAGGTGACGTACGGGGTCAGCGTGGAGGCGTCGATCACCACCTCCTTGTCGAAGACCGCGTCGTCGTCGGTGCGCAGCGACTTCCAGTACTCGACGGCCTTGTCCCACTCGGCGCCCTGGGGAGCGTGCGGGCGGCCCTTGAGGTAGGCGAAGGTGGTCTCGTCCGGGGCGATCATCCCGGCCCGGGCGCCGGCCTCGATGGACATGTTGCAGACCGTCATCCGGCCCTCCATCGACAGGCTCCGGATGGCCTCGCCGCGGTACTCGATGATGTGCCCCTGGCCGCCGCCGGTGCCGATCTCGGCGATGATGGCCAGGATCAGGTCCTTGGCGGTGACCCCGGCCGGCAGCGCGCCGTCGACCGTGACGGCCATGGTCTTGGGCTTGATCTGCGGCAGCGTCTGGGTGGCCAGCACGTGCTCGACCTCGCTGGTGCCGATGCCGAAGGCCAGCGCCCCGAACGCGCCGTGGGTGGAGGTGTGCGAGTCGCCGCAGACCACCGTCATGCCGGGCTGGGTCAGCCCGAGCTGAGGGCCGATGACGTGCACGATGCCCTGGCCGTCGTCGCCCATCGGGTGCAGCCGGATGCCGAACTCGGCGGCGTTCTTGCGCAGCGTCTCGACCTGGGTGCGCGAGACCGGGTCGGCGATGGGGGCCAGCAGGTTCTCCGTGGGGACGTTGTGGTCCTCGGTGGCGATGGTCAGGTCGGGCCGGCGGACCTTGCGGCCGGCCATCCGCAGCCCGTCGAACGCCTGCGGGCTGGTGACCTCGTGCACCAGGTGCAGGTCGATGTAGAGAAGGTCCGGCTCGCCCTCGGCACGCCGCACGACGTGCGCGTCGTAGACCTTTTCGGCCAGTGTCCGGCCCATGAGCTCCACCTCACCTGTCTTGCCTCACCGTGGGGTCACCCCGCGCGTACCGTCGCGCCAGGATCGGGGTCCCGAACTTGCATCTCACATTTCAAGACTGCAATATCGATGTATGGACAACTCTAGCGGAGTCGGCGTACTTGACAAAGCGGTGCTGATACTGAACGCGCTGGAAGCCGGCCCCGCATCGCTGGCCAGCCTGGTGCAGGCGACCGGTCTGGCCAGGCCGACCGCCCATCGGCTGGCAGTGGCGCTGGAGCATCACCGGCTGGTGCACCGGGACGCCCAGGGGCGGTTCATCCTCGGCCCCCGGCTGGCCGAGCTGGCGGTGGCGGCCGGCGAGGACCGGCTGCTGGCGATCGCCCAGCCGGTGCTGGCCCAGCTGCGCGACCACACCGGGGAGAGCGCCCAGCTCTACCGGCGGCAGGGCGACGTGCGGGTGTGCGTGGCGGCGGCCGAGCGCAGCAGCGGGCTGCGGGACACGGTGCCGGTGGGCAGCGCGCTGCCGATGACCGCCGGCTCGGCGGCGCAGGTCCTGCTGGCCTGGGAGGAGCCGGATCGGCTGCATCGGGGGCTGCGCGGCGCCAAGTTCGAGGCCGCCACGCTGGCCGCGGTGCGCCGGCGCGGCTGGGCGCAGAGCGTCGGGGAGCGCGAGCCGGGGGTGGGCTCGGTGTCGGCCCCGATCCGCGGGGCCGGCGGCCGGGTGATCGCCGCGATCTCGGTGTCCGGCCCGCTGGAGCGGCTGACCCGTTCCCCCGGCCGGCTGCACGCCGCGGCGGTGATGGCCGCCGCGGAGAAGATCACCGAGGCGATGCGCCGCACCGCGACCTAGCCCGCCCCGCTCGCCCCCTCGCCCCTCTGCGCGGACGGCCGGCGCGCTCGTCGGGATCGGGCCGGCGGCGCCGGGACGGCGCCCGGCCCGCGGGGACGGGGGTTCACTCCTCGACGGGCAGCGGACGGTAGAGCGGGATGCCGGCGCTCTCCAGCTCCCGGCGGAGGGCGAAGTAGGCGTCGCCGAACGGGTCCTCGCCGGTCAACGGCATCAGCCCGCGGCGGATCGCCACATCGTGCGGCGCGAGCGCGGCGGCGGCCTCCAGGTGACGGCGGGCGGCCTCGACCCGTCCCCGGCGGGCGAGCCAGGCGGCCAGCCGGGCGTGGGCTCGGGCGCGGTTCTCCTCGCGGGTCGGCACGCGCAGGTGGCGGCGGACCTGCTCGGCGGCCAGACCCGCGTCGCCGTCGAGCACCCAGCGGCGCAGCGCCGCACCGGATGCGGCGGAGTCCAGCCCGTTCATGGAGCGGAACAAGTCGGTGGCGGTCTGGGTCTCCTGCGGACGGGCGATGCGCCCCTCCTCGTCGACCCAGACCGCGGTCGGCACATTGATCACGTTGTAGAGCTCGGCGACCAGGCCCTCGGTGTCGATCACGGCCGGGTGCGGGTCGCGGGCCGCGGCGTGCGCCTCGGCGATCCAGGGCCGGGCGTCGGCGGCGGTCCGGTCCAGGGAGACGCTGAGCACGGTCAGCCCGTGCGGCTCCAGCTCGTCGTGCCGTTCCTGCCAGGCGGGCAGGTCGTAGCGGCAGCCGCACCAGGAGGCCCAGAACACGATCGCGACCTTGCGGCCGCGCAGGTCGGCCAGGGACACCCCGTCGAGGGTGAAGTCGGGGGCCCGGCCGGCGGTGAGCCCGGCGGTCGACGCCCCGCCCCCCCTCGGCGAAGGCGACCGCCCGCTCGGCCCGGTCGACCACCGCGACCTTGCCGATCAGCTCGGCGAACGCGACGACGTCGACGCCGTCGGCGGTCTCGGCGGCGGCGGCGCGGAAGGCCGGCAGACAGGCCTCACCGCGGCACCAGCCGTGCGGCTTGCGGGTCCAGCCGAGCAACGGCCGGTGCAGCGGGGCCAGCAGCCCGCCGTTCGGTGCGGGACGCGCGTCCAGCTCGTGGGCGCCGGCGGCGTCGATGGCGGTGAACATTCGCCCCCCTTTAGATACCTCCACTATCCAATGATTGGATAGTAGTACTATCCAGCCGGGGGTGTCATGCGGATTTCCGAGCTGAGCGAGCGCAGCGGACTGCCGGTGCAGACGATCAAGTTCTACATCCGGGAGGGACTGCTGCCCAAGGGCACGGCCTCCGCCGCGACCAGGGCCGAGTACGACGAGACGCATCTGGAGCGGCTGCGGCTGATCCGGGCGCTGCGCGAGGTCGGCGACCTGTCGGTGGCGGCGATCCGCCGGATCATCACCGCTTTGGAGGACCCCGGGGTCGGGCTGCACGACCTGTTCGGCGCCGCCGCGTACGCGATCGGGCCGCGGGTGGACGCGCCCGACGACGACCCGGACTGGCGGGCCGCGCGGGAGCAGGTGGACGCACTGCTGGAGGAGCTGGGCTGGCGGGTCACCGGGCAGGCCCCGGCCCGGACCGTGCTCGCCCAGGCGCTCGTGGCGTTGCGGCGGCTGGGGTTCACGCCCTCGCCCGCCGCGCTGCGCCCCTATGCGGAGGCCGCCGCGGCGCTGGCCGAGCACGAGACGGGGCTGCTGCGGGAGGACACCACGCGCGCCCAGGCGCTGCGCATGCTCGCCGCCTCCGTGGTGTACGACCAGGTGTTGGTGGCGCTGCACCGGCTGGCCCAGGAGGACGCCTCGGCCCGGCGGTTCGGGCCCGGCTGACCGACGCCCGCCCGGGCCCGCCGAAACCCGCCGCAGCCCACGGAGGCCCCGCCGAGGACTCGGGCGCCGGCGAGCCGGACGGAGGCCGGAGCGGCGATGCGCGAGAGCCGGAGCGCCGGGCGGCGCGGCGCGGGCCGCGGGCGCCGATCAGCCCAGCAGCCCGGAGTCGGCCGCCAGATCGAGGGCGGCGCGGGCGGCCGGGGCCAGCAGGTCGCGCTCCCCCATCGACACCAGGCGCAGCTCGTCGACCTCGCCGGAGGGGCGGAGCCGGCCGCGGAAGGCGGCGGTGAAGCAGGCCATCCGCACGTGGGCGTGTTCGGGCTGGTCGTGGGCGGGCGCGTGGACGACGCCCAGCGGGCGGAAGGTGAGCGGGTCCAGCTCCACCGACAGCTCCTCGCGGACCTCGCGGGAGATCGCCGCCCAGTCCCCCTCCCCCGCCTCGCGTTTGCCGCCGGGCAGGTAGAGCAGGTCGCGGCCGCGCGCCCGGACGGCGAGCATCTTGCCGTCGACGATGTGCACCCAGGCGACGACGTCCAGCATGTGCATGATCATCCCACGCCGTCCCGCCCGTCCCGTCCCCGGCGGCATGAGCGGCATGGTGAGGAAGTTTCCCCCTGTTAGCGCGTTTTAGGGGGAAATATTTATGGGTATCACTTTTGACGGCTTCCCCATGGTCGATGTGCGGAGGCCCTCCCATGCCCGCGGTGACGTCCTCGGCGGATCCGACGCCCAGCGCGCTGCGCGACACGGTCGAGGAGGAGATCGCCCGCCTGCTGGCGGGCTCGCGCCCCTGGAGCCGGTGGCTGGAGCAGGCGGCGCGCCACGGACGGCACGGGTTCGTCAACACGCTGCTGATCGCCGCGCAGCGCCCCCACGCCGCCGACGTCCGCTCCCACGACGAGTGGCGGGCCGTCCGGCGGCACGTGCGCAAGGGCGAGAAGGGGATCTGGATCCTGACGCCCGAGGGGCGGACCCGCGCGGTGTTCGACATCGCGCAGACCGCCGGTGCGCCGCCGCCCGCCCGCGCCCTGCCGCCGGACGCGGCCTACGAGCGGCTGCGGCAGGCCGCGCACGCCCTGGGGCTGCGGGCCGACCCCGATCCCCCCGTGGTGCGGGAGGCGCTGACGGCGCTGGCGCTGCGGCTGGGCCACCGGCTGCTGCCCCGGCACACCGCCTCGGTCGCCCACCTGGTGCTGGCGCATCTGGGGATCCGGGCGACGCATCTGGTGCATCCGCCGGTGCGGGCCTGGGCCGCCGACGCCGCGGCCGTGATCTCCGCCGGCGACCGGATCCTTCAGGCCGCCGGCGTCGTCGTCGCGGAGCTGGAGAAGGTCCGGGCCGCCCACGCCTGCCTGGAGGCCGCGCACGCGTTCTTCCTCGCCCGGGCGCGGCGCAGCGGCTGGGTGCCCGACCACCTGGCCCGGCGGGGCCTGCCCGCCGACGCCCCGGTCGGCTGTGCGCCCGCCGCCTGGCGGGCCCTGACCGAGCACCTGCGGCGGCTGGGGCTGCCCGACGAGGCGATCGTCGCCGCCGGGCTGGCACGCCGCGGGCGCGACGGCGCGCTGCACGACCGGTTCCGCGACCGGACGATGTTCCCGCTGCGGGACGCCCGCGGCGCGATCGCGGGCTTCATCGGCCGTCGCCGCGGCGCGGGCGGCGGCCCGAAGTACCTCAACAGCCCCGAGTCCGCCCTGTTTCGCAAGGGCCGCCTGCTGTACGGGCTGCACGAGTCCCGCGACCGTCTCGCGGCCGGCGCCCGCCCGGTCATCGTCGAAGGCCCCTACGACGCCCTGGCCGTCAACCTCCTCCCCGGCCATGCCGGCATCGCGACCTGCGGCTCGGGCATCACCCCCGACCAGCTCCGCATCCTGATGGACCACTGCGCCCCGGGCGCGGCGAGGCCCGCCGCCCCCGATCCGGCACCGGCCGGCGGCTCCGAGCGGGGCGGCCCGGCGGACCGTCCCGGAAGCGGCGGCCCCGTCGAGGGGGCCGGGATCGTGGTGGCGCTGGACGGGGACCCGGCGGGACGGGCGGGGATGCTGCGGGCCTGGGAGGCGCTGCGCGGGCTGAGCGCGCCCGTGGACGCGGCGGTGTTCGAGCCGGGGGACGATCCGGCGGAGGTGCTGCGGCGGGAGGGGCCGGACGGGCTGCTGCGCGTGCTGCGGAACGCCCGGCCGATGGCGGACCTGGCGGTGGACGCCGCGGTGGAACGCGCGGGCGGGGCGCCGCGGTCGCCGGAGGAGCGGGCGGCGGCGCTGCACGCGGCGGCCGCGGCGATCGCGCGGATGGCGCCGCCGCACGTGCCGCGGCAGGTCGGCCGGGTCGCCGAGCGGCTGGGCCTCGACCACGCCACCGTGACGAGGGCGCTGGTGGAGGCGGTGACCGGCGCCCCGGCGCGCCCCCGCCCCGAGGATCGGTGAGGCCCCTCGGCGCGCTCGACAGATCCGCGGTCAGGCGGTCGCGGCGGGGCTCCGTTCCTCCCCCCTCGCCCGCTCCCCGGCCTGCTCCTTGGCCAGCTCGACGGCGATGTCGATGAGCTGGTCCTCCTGGCCGCCGACCAGCTTGCGCTCGCCCGCCCGGGCCAGGATCTGCGCCCCGGACACCCCGTAGCGGGCGGCCAGGCGGTCGGCGTGCTTGAGG
Source organism: Thermomonospora catenispora (assembly GCF_006363815.1). Lineage (GTDB taxonomy): Bacteria > Actinomycetota > Actinomycetes > Streptosporangiales > Streptosporangiaceae > Thermomonospora > Thermomonospora catenispora. Next base: position 25,060 of record NZ_RRYT01000038.1, on the reverse strand, counting down.
AAGCTGGAGTACACGCCCGCGTACCCCATCATGATCTCCATCCGGCCCAGCAGGCACTCGGAGTCCATCACCGGGCGGACCACGTCCTCGGCGGCGTCCACGATCTTGAACACGTCGACGCCGGTGCGGATGCCGAGCTTGTCGCACACCGCCACCAGCGCCTCGACCGGGGTGTTGCCCGCGCCCGCGCCCAGGCGCCGCACCGACCCGTCGATCTGCCGGGCGCCCGCCCGGACGGCGGCGATGCTGTTGGCCACGCCGAGGCCGAGGTTCTCATGGCCGTGGAAGCCGACCTGGGCGTCGTCCCCCAGCTCGGCGACGAGCGCGGCGACGCGGTCGCCGACCTCCTCCAGGATCAGCGCGCCCGCCGAGTCCACCACGTACACGCACTGGCAGCCCGCATCGGCCATGATCCGCGCCTGACCGGCCAGCACCTCCGGCGGCTGGGAGTGCGCCATCATCAGAAAGCCGACCGTCTCCAGCCCCAGGTCGCGGGCCAGCCCGAAGTGCTGCACCGACACGTCCGCCTCGGTGCAGTGGGTGGCGATCCGACAGATCTGCGCCCCGTTGTCGGCGGCCCGGCGGATGTCGTCCTTGACCCCCACCCCCGGCAGCATCAGGAACGCGATCTTGGCGCGGGTCGCGGTCTCGACCGCCGCCTTGATCAGCTCCTGCTCGGGGGTCTTGGAGAACCCGTAGGTGAAGGAGGATCCGCCCAGCCCGTCGCCGTGGGCGACCTCGATGACCGGCACCCCGGCCTCGTCGAGGGCGGCGACGACCGAGGTGACGTGGTCGAGGGTGAACTGGTGGCGCTTGGCGTGCGAGCCGTCGCGCAGCGAGGAGTCGGTGATGCGGATGTCGAGGGTGTCGGAGTACGGCATGTCAGGCTCCTGCCCGGGTCGCGAGGACCTCGCCGACCTTGACGGCGGCGGCGGTCATGATGTCGAGGTTCCCGGCGTACGGGGGCAGGAAGTCGCCCGCGCCCTCCACCTCCAGGGAGATCGCCACGCGGGCGAGCCCGCCGCCGGCCGGGTCCGGATCGTCGAACTGGGGCTCGGCGCGCAGCCGGTAGCCGGGCACGTAGGAGGCCACGTCGGCGGCCGCGTCGAGGATCGATTCGGTGATCTTGTCGCGGTCGGCGTCGACGGGGATCGCGCAGAACACCGTGTCCCGCATGATCACCGGCGGCTCGGCGGGGTTGAGGATGATGATCGCCTTGCCGCGCCGGGCTCCGCCGATGGTCTCGATGCCGCGGGCGGTGGTCCGGGTGAACTCGTCGATGTTGGCGCGGGTGCCCGGCCCGGCCGACACCGACGCCACCGACGCGACGATCTCGGCGTACTCGACCGGCACCACCCGCGAGACCGCGTGCACCATCGGGATCGTGGCCTGCCCGCCGCAGGTGATCAGGTTGACGTTGGGGGCGTCCAGGTGCCGGTGCAGGTTGACGGGCGGCACCACGGCCGGTCCGACCGCGGCGGGCGTCAGGTCGATCGCCCGGATCCCGGCCTCCGCGTAGCGGGGCGCGGTCTCCCGGTGCACCCGCGCCGAGGTCGCCTCGAACACCAGATCCGGCTTCTCGGGGCGGGCCAGCAGCCAGTCGACGCCGTCGTGGCTGGTCTCCAGGCCCAGCCTCGCCGCCCGGCGGAGCCCTTCGCTGTCGGGGTCGATGCCCACCATGTAGCGCGGCTCGATGTGCTCGCTGCGCAGCAGCTTGTACAGCAGGTCGGTGCCGATGTTGCCCGGCCCGACGATCGCGGCGGTCACCGCCATGGCCACTCCCTGGTCATGTGAACGTCAACGACACGGCGCCGAGATCGGTGAACTCGGCGGTGAACGTCTGACCGGCGGCCACGTCGATCGCCCGGGTGCACGAGCCCGGCAGCACCAGATGCCCGCGATGCAGGCGGACGCCGAAGGAGGCGACCTTGCGGGCCAGCCAGGCGACCGCGGTGACCGGGTCGCCGAGCACCGCGTCGGAGCGGCCGGAGACCACATGCTCGCCGTCCCGGTACAGCCTCGCCTCGATCGCGGTGAGGTCCAGCCCTTCGGGGGAACGGCCCTCGCCGATGACGTAGCCGGCCGAGGAGGCGTTGTCGGCGATGGTGTCGGCGAGCCGGATCCTCCAGTCGACGATCCGGCTGTCGATCAGCTCCAGGGCGGGGACGACCCGTTCGGTGGCCCGCAGCACGTCGTCCTCGGTGCAGTCCTCGCCGGGCAGGTCCGCGCCGAGCACGAACCCCACCTCCACCTCGACGCGCGGACAGCAGTAGCGGGCGACCTCCACCGGCTTCTCGGGCCGCAGCTCCATGTCGTCGAGCAGATGGCCGTAGTCGGGCTCGTCCACGCCCATCATCTGCTGCATCGCCTCGGACGACAGGCCGACCTTGTGGCCGCGCACCGCCGCGCCCGCCTCCAACCTGCGGCGGACGTTGATCAGCTGGATCCGGTACGCGTCGGCCGCGTCGATGCCCGGCAGGCTCTCGGTGAGCGGCGGGATCGGAGCCCGGTTGAGCTCGGCCTCGCGCAGCCGGTCGGCGGCCGCGCGGCGCTGTTCCTCGGTCAGCATGCCCGTGACGGTACGAGCGGCGGCCCGGCCGCGCCCGCGGCGCTCCCGTCCAGTGGGATGCCGCCGGGGTCAGGCCCCGTAGACCGGCTCGGGCCGCCGGGCCTCGGCGAGCAGGCCCGCGACCACGGGGCCAAGCTCGGCCGGGTCCCAGCGGGCGCCCTTGTCGACCGCCGGGCCGTGCCGGAAGCCCTCCATGACGCAGATCCGGCCGCCCTCGACCTCGAAGACGCGCCCGGTGACGTCCCGGGACTCCGGCGAGCCCAGCCAGACGACCAGCGGGGAGACGTTCTCGGGGGCCATGGCGTCGAACCGGCCCGGTTCGGGCGGGGCCATGGTCGCCGCGAACACCTCCTCGGTCATCCGGGTGCGGGCGGCCGGGGCGATGGCGTTCACCCGCACCCCATAGCGGCCCAGCTCGGCGGCGGCCACCAGGGTCAGCCCCACGATGCCGGCCTTGGCGGCCGAGTAGTTGGCCTGGCCGACGCTGCCGAGCAGGCCCGCGCCCGAGGAGGTGTTGACGACGCGGGCGTCCACCGGCTCCCCGGCCTTGGCGCGGGCCCGCCAGTGCGCCGCGGCGTGCTTGAGCGGCAGGAAGTGGCCCTTGAGATGGACGCGGATCACCGCGTCCCACTCCTCCTCGCCGGTGTTGACCAGCATCCGGTCGCGCAGGAAGCCGGCGTTGTTGACCAGCGCGTCCAGCCCGCCGAAGGCGTCGAGGGCGGTGTCGATGAGCGCGGCGGCGCCCTCCTCGGTGGCCACGTCGTGGTCGTCGGCGACCGCCTCGCCGCCGAGCGCCCGGATCTCCTCCACCACCCGTCGGGCCGGGCCCCGGTCGGCCCCGCCGGTGCCGTCCCGGGCCACCCCCAGGTCGTTGACCACCACCTTGGCGCCCTGCCGGGCGAACTCCAGGGCGTGGGCGCGGCCCAGCCCGCGCCCGGCGCCGGTGACCACGACGACGCGTCCCTCGCAGATCACGTTCGGCTCCCCGCTCACAGTCGCTCGATGATGGTGANACGTTCGGCTCCCCGCTCACAGTCGCTCGATGATGGTGACGTTGGCCTGGCCGCCGCCCTCGCACATGGTCTGCAGCCCGTACCGGCCGCCGGTGCGCTCCAGGTGGTGCAGCAGCGTGGTCATCAGCCGGGCCCCGGTGGCGCCCAGCGGGTGGCCCAGCGCGATCGCGCCGCCGTTGGGGTTGACCTTGGCCGGGTCGGCCCCGGTCTCCTTCAGCCAGGCCAGCACCACGCTGGCGAACGCCTCGTTGATCTCCACCGCGTCGATCCTCTCGATCGTCATGCCGGTCTTCTCCAGGGCGTGGGCGGTGGCGGGGATGGGCGCCGACAGCATCCGGATCGGGTCCTCGCCGCGGGCGGAGATGTGGTGGATGCGGGCCCGGGGGGTCAGGCCGTGGGCGCGCACCGCCCGCTCGGAGGCGATCAGCAGCGCCGCCGCGCCGTCGGAGATCTGCGAGGACACCGCGGCGGTGAGCCGCCCGCCCTCGGTGAGCGGCTTGAGCGCGGCCATCTTCTCCGGCGAGGTGTCGCGGCGCGGCCCCTCGTCGTCGACGACGCCCTCCAGCGGGGCGATCTCCTCGGCGAAGCGGCCGCCGTCGATCGCGGCGACGGCGCGGCGATGGGACTCGAGGGCGTACTCCTCCATCTGCTCGCGGGAGATGTCCCACTCGCGGGCGATCCGCTCGGCCCCGGCGAACTGGGAGACCTCCCCGTCGCCGTAGCGGGCCCTCCAGCCCTTGGAGCCGACGAACGGTCCCTCGGTGAAGCCCAGCGGCGCGGCGGCCGTCATCGCCGAGCCGATCGGGATCTGCGACATGTTCTGCACGCCGCCGGCCACCACCAGGTCGCTGGTGCCCGACATCACCGCCTGCGCGGCGAAGTGCACCGCCTGCTGGGAGGACCCGCACTGGCGGTCCACCGTCACCCCGGGCACGTGCTCGGGCAGGCCCGCCGCCAGCCAGCAGGTGCGGGCGACGTCGCCGGCCTGCGGGCCGATGGCGTCCACGCACCCGAAGATCACGTCCTCCACGGCGGCCGGGTCCACCCCGGTGCGCTCCATCAGCGCGGTCAGCACATGGGCGCCCAGGTCCGCCGGGTGCACTCCCGACAGCCCGCCGCCGCGCCGCCCCACCGGGGTGCGGACCGCGTCGACGATGTAGGCCTCGGCCGGCACAGGGGCCATCGCAAGCCCTCCTCACATGCGGGATCGGCGCGTTCGGGCGTCTTCTGGGCGCCATGGTGGGCGGCCGATCCGCCCGCGCGGGGGCGCGGTCCCGGTCACCGGTATGCGGGCCGACCGCGGCGGGCCGCGCCCGTACGCTCCGCGTAGTCGAGAGGCGAGGGGAATCCGGGAGGGCGTCCCGATGGACTTCGGCGGCCGGGCGGTCGTGGTGACGGGCGGGACGAAGGGCATCGGGGCCGCGATCGCCCGGGCGTTCCTGGCGGCGGGGGCGCAGGTGACGGTGTGCGCCCGGAACGCACCGGCCGACCCGCCGAGCGCGGACGGGCGGACGGCGCGCTTCCTGCCCGCCGACGTCCGCGACCCCGCGCAGGCGGCCGCGATGACAGAACGCGCCGCCGAGCTCATGGGCGGCCTGGACGTGCTGGTCAACAACGCCGGGGGCTCGCCGGAGGCGGAGGCCGCGACGGTCTCCCCCCGGTTCGTGGAACGCATCGTCCAGCTCAATTTGCTGGCTCCGTTCTATGCGGCCCAGGCCGCCAACAGGATCATGCAGGCCCAAGAGGGCGGCGGCTGCATCATCAACATCGGCAGCGTCTCCGGCGTCGACCCCCAGCCCGGCACGGCCGCCTACAGCGCCGCCAAGGCCGGGCTGCGCATGCTCACCCGGGCCCTGGCCCTGGAGTGGGCGCCCAAGGTCCGCGTCAACCACATCACCGTCGGCCCGGTCCGCACCGAGGCCGCCGCCTCCTACTACGGCGACGGCGAGGCCGTCGCCGGCGTCATCCCGATGGGCCGCATGGGCGCCCCCGAGGACGTCGCCGGCGCCTGCCTCTATCTGGCCGGCGGCCTGGCCCGCTACGTCACCGGCGCCGACCTGCCCGTGCACGGCGGCGGCGAATACCCCGCCCGCTGGACCGTCACCCGCCGGTGACGGGCACAGAAGCGTTCCGGAGAGCGGGAGATCCCCTCATGGCGCGCCTCGTCACGCCCCCCTCTTTTCATGACATGACGTCGGCGAAGAACATGATGCTGAAACAAAGCAGGAAGCCCGCGGCCGCGAGCAGCACCGGAACCGCCGGAAACACCCACCGCTTCCGATAGGAACCGGGAACTTCATCAAGGCGGTCGCGCCGGGCCCGGTCGAGCCGCTCCTGAAGCAGCCGGCGATGCCGCCGATGAGTCCGATAACCGAAAATCTCTCCCAGCAGCGCTTCACCGAACTGAACGGACCCCACCACGGTACCGTCTCTCAGAACGATCTCAAGAGGACCGGATTTTTTGATCGACCTCACACGACTCCAGGGGACGTCATGCTGCACGAACACGCTGGTCACCGAAATCCCCTGCCCCGAGACACGGATCACAGAGTAGACCAGCAGAAGGGCCCAAACCCATATACACAATGCGCGAGAGAACCTCACCGGGTCCGCCGGCCGAGGATGAGATCGGCGATCGCCTCTCTTCCGACGCCTATACGTCGACAGTGATCCCCGAACAACATGAAGACGGTTCCCGATTCATCGATGGCAAGAATCGCGTGACCACCTGCAACGCTCCCGATCGGATAGAGCTCTCCGACGGCGGCACGGCCGACCCTCTGGAAATAGGGCCGCATCTTCTCACCTTGAAGGGGGTCCAAGTCGAACTCATCCGAGGCCGCCTGCTGGCCCGGCTCGTTGGGCCCTTCGGGCACCTTGAGCCCTCCGAACTCAGCCAGGAAACGAGCCGCGGCGGCGTGCATGCGGAACCCACTGGTCCGGCCGAGCTCTTCCTCCCAGGCACTCACATCGACTCGTCGCTCCGGTGACCAGCCGGCCGCGGTCATGTGGGCGGTGACCTCGGGCGGCCAACGGTACGTTTCGGTGCTCAACACCGCCCTCCTAAGGCCGAGTTCGTCGAAAAGAGGCGACGGCCTCTTCAGAGCCGTGCGCGTTCACCGCGCCCATGGTGACCGATGGTGCTGCGGATCGAGGGCCGCGCCCGAGCGCTGCCGGGCGGGAACGAGGAGGCGGTGGCGGCACAGCTGAGCCGGCAGGAGGTCCTGGCCAGGGAGGATCCTGAGCCGCCCTGTCCGTCGGTCCTGCTCGTCAAGGGCGTGCTGCTCAACCCCGTCGGCGACGAGGAGACCATGCGCGCCCGGATCGACCGTCTGATCGGGGTGTCCTGCACCGAGCGGATATCCGCGCAGATCATCCCCGACATGGTCCCCGATGGCGGAAATTCCGGGGTCTTTCGTCATCACGACCAGGAGTGACCACGGCCAAGTGGCGTACATGGGCACGGCCCTTCGCGGGCCGCCCCTCTCGGAATCGACAGATCCGCACCGGCTGACGGCCGATCACGATCGGATTCGGTCCGAGGCACTGCCAGCGGGCATGTCGCGGGACCTCACGGCAAAAGCGGTGGAGGAGCAATGGACGTGACGCGCGCCGTCCGGCGCAAGTCCAGCCGCAGCGGGGACAACGGTGGGCACTGCGTCGAACCGGCCGATCCGGCTTCCGCGACCGGCATCCGCGACAGCGAGTCCCCCGAAACCGGCCACCTCCTGGCGAGCCGCCCCGAATCGGCCCGACTCATCGCCCGCATCAAGACGAACGAAACGAGCTGACTCGATGTCCGCAGTCCCCCGGCCATCGGCCGGGGGACTATGCGACGCCCGCCGAGGCAGCAGGCAAGAGGACTCATCTCCCCAAAGCAGCGGCTTGCACGTTCAGCCGCGAAGGGCCGGGCACGACGACGACAGGTCGAAGGCGCCTGCTGAGTCGAGCACGTCCAAGTGCCCGGCCGCCGCTTCCTCCGCTCTCCTGCGTTCACCGGTCCGCGCCCAGGATCAGTCCGCTGGTGGGCACGCCCGTCCCGGCGGTGACCAGCACGTTGGCGACGTCGCCGGGCTGGTTCACCGAGGTCCCCCGCACCAGGCGGACGGCTTCGGCGATGCCGTTCATGCCGTGGATGTAGGCCTCGCCGAGCTGACCGCCGTGGGTGTTGAACGGCAGCCGCCCGCCGATCTCCAGGTTGCCGTCGGCGATGAAGTCCTTGGCCTCGCCCCGGGCGCAGAACCCCAGCTCTTCCAGCTGCGGCAGCACCAGCGGGGTGAAGTGGTCGTACAGGATCGCCGCGCCGATGTCGGCGGGCGTCAACCGGCTCTGCCGGTACAGCTGCCGCCCCACCAGCCCCATCTCGGGGATGCCGGTGATCTCCGAGCGGTAGTAGCTGGTCATCATGTGCTGGTCGTAGCCGGAGCCCTGGGCGGCGCCCCAGATCACCGCCGGGGGGTGGGGCAGGTCGCGGGCCCGTTCGGTGGAGACCACCACCAGGGCCTGCCCGCCGTCGCTCTCCTGGCAGCAGTCCAGCAGGTGCAGCGGCTCCACGATCCAGCGGGAGCGCTGATGGTCCTCCAAGGTGATGGGCCGCCGATAGAACCAGGCCTTGGGGTTGGCGGCGGCGTGCTTGCGGTCCACCACCGCGACCCGGCCGAAGTCCTCACTGGTCGCCCCGTACTCGTGCATGTAGCGGCGGGCGAACATGGCCACCCACTGGGCGGGGGTGTTGAGCCCGAACGGCAGCAGCCACGCATAGGCGGCGCTGTCGGCCCCCTGGTCCATCCGCCGGTCGGCCTGGCCGAGGCCGTAGCGGACCCCGGACCGTTCGTTGAAGGCCCGGTAGCACACCACCACCTCGGCGACGCCGGTGGCCACGGCCATCGCGGCCTGCTGGACGGTGCCGCAGGCCGCGCCGCCGCCGTAGCCGACCCGGGAGAAGAACGTCAGCTCGCCGATGCCGGTGTTGCGGGCGATGTGGATCTCGGAGCTGGTGTCGGCGGTGAAGGTCACCAGCCCGTCCACATCGGAGGGTTCCAGCCCGGCGTCGGCGATGGCGGCCAGCACCGCCTCGCAGGCCAGTCGCAGCTCGCTGCGTCCGGAGTTCTTGGAGAACTCGGTGGCGCCGATGCCGGCGATGGCGGCGGCTCCGGGCAGCACGCTCACCGACGTCCTCCTTCCCTCCGGGGGGCGACCCCCGGACCCCCGCACGAGGAGGCGGACGATCCTCGCTCCGCACAAGCTCCGCTGCGGTCGTCTGACCGCCCCCTCCGGGGGGCGACCCCCGGACCCCCGCACGAGGAGGCGGACGATCCTCGCTCCGCACAAGCTCCGCTGCGGTCGTCTGACCGCCCCCTCCGGGGGGCGACCCCCGGACCCCCGCACGAGGAGGCGGACGATCCTCGCTCCGCACAAGCTCCGCTGCGGTCGTCCGCCCCTTCCAGGGCGCGAACCTCGGGGAGTTCGATGACGACGGTGCCGGTCACGTGCGGGCCGAGGGAGTTGACGCCGCGCACGGAGATCTCCACCCGGCGAGCGGCATCGTCCTTGGCGGACACGGTGCCGGTCAGCGTCATGGTGTCGCCGGGATAGTTGGGGACGCCCAGGCGGATCTTGATGGCCTTGACGCGGGCGGCGGGTCCGGCCCAGCTCGTCACGTACCGGTCGACCAGTCCGTTGGTGGTCAGGATGTTCATGAAGACGTCCTTGGAGCCGCGCCGGACGGCCAGCTCGGGGTCGTGGTGGACGTCCTGGTAGTCGCGGCTGGCGATGGCGGTGGCCACGATCATGGTGCGGGTCAGCGGGACGACCAGCTCGGGCAGCTCCTCCCCCACCGACACGTCGTGGTAGGCGCGGCCGGTGAGCGTCGTCATGAGGCGGCCTCCTCGGCGATCAGGTCGCCCAGCCGCTGCAGGTCGGCGGAGGCGCCGCCCAGCGTGCCGGAGATCTGCTTGCCCCACAGGAAGTAGCGGTGGACGGGGTAGTCGACGTCGACGCCGATGCCGCCGTGCAGGTGCTGGGTGCGGTGCACCACGTTCAGCCCGCCCTCGTCGGCCCACCATTTGGCGACCAGCGCGGCCTCGCCGGCCCGGTCGCCGTCGTCGACGGCGCAGACCGCCCGCCACAGGCACACCCGCATCGCCTCGATCTCGATGTAGCAGTCGGCGAGCTGGTGCTGCACCGCCTGGAAGGCTCCCAGCGGACGGCCGAACTGCCTGCGTTCCCTCAGGTAGGAGGCGGTGATGTCGAGGGCGCCGGAGGCCACGCCCAGCTGGAGGGCGGCCAGCGCCGTGCGGGCGACGTCCAGCGTCCAGGGCAGGGCGCCGGGGCCGAGCGGGCGGGCGGGGGCGGCCTCCAGGGTGAGGTTGCCGGCCATGGCGCGGTCGGTGGTCTCGGTGCGCTCCCAGGTCACGCCCGGGGCGTCGGCGGCCGTCAGGAACAGGCCCGCCCCGTCGGGGCCGGTCGCCGACACCAGCACGTGGGCGGCCCCGGCGACACCGGGCACGGCCGCCTTGACGCCGGTCAGCCGCCAGCCGCCGTCGGCGGTGTCGTCGGGGGCGGCGGCGCAGGCCGGTTCGGCCGCATCGAGGACGCCGAACTCCTCCAGCGCCACGGTCAGCCGCCGGGAGCCGTCGACCACGCCGGGCAGCAGCTCGGCGCGCTGGTCGGGGGCGCCGTGCTCGGCCAGCGTCAGCGCCGCCACCAGCGTCGGCCACAGCGGGACCGGCGCCACGCGCCGTCCCTGCTCCTCCAGCAGGACGCACACTGCGCCCAGGCCCAGCCCGGCGCCGCCGGCGTCCTCGGGCAGCGCGACGCCGAGCAGTCCGGCGGCGGCCAGCTCCCGCCACAGGGCCTCGTCGATGCGGTCCTCCCCCGCCTCCACGGCGCGCAGCCGCCGGTGGTCGGCGCGGGCGGCGAAGATCCGCCGGGACAGGCCCTGCAGTTCGGCGAGCTCTTCGTTCAGGGTGAAGTCCATCAGCCCTCCTCCCGCGGGACGGCCGGCCGGAACACCGGAAGGGTCAGCTCGGGGTCGGCCTCCAGCCAGTCCACGACGACCGGCATGCCGATCTCGATCTTCTCCGGGGCGATGCCGGTCAGATTGGTGATCAGTCGGGTGCCCTCGGTCAGCTCCACCAGCGCCACCGCGTACGGCATCTCGAACGCCGGGTGCGGGGGGTGGTGGGCGACCACGTAGCTGTAGACGTGGCCGGTGCCAGCGGCCTCGACGGTGTCCCAGTCGAACGAGCCGCAGTGCGGGCAGCAGGGGCCGGGCGGGTGCCGCAGCGTCGTGCAGGCGGCGCAGCGCTGGATCACCAGGCGGTGTTCGCGGGCGGCCTCGAACCAGAAGGCGTTGTCGCGGTTGATCGCCGGGCGGGGCCGCAGCGCCTCGGGTCTCTTCGCGGCCCGCTCGCCGCCGGCCCGTCCCTTCCCGGCCTGCCCGCCGCCGGCCCGCTCGGCGGGGTCGGGCTCCCGCCGTGCGGTGTCCTCGGGGCGGAACCGCAGCAGGCGCCAGCGCTGGGTGGCCACGACCTCGCCGTGGGCGTCCCGGTAGGTCCGCAGCGTGGTGATGAAACGGCCCTCGCCCAGGGCGGTCTTCTTCTCCAGGGAGATCGACTCGACCCGTTCCTCGACGCTGACGCGGTCGCCGGGCACCAGTTCGCGGTGGAACTCCAGTTCCGAGTCGGTGGCCACCACCGAGGTGTAGCCGCCCTCGGCGAGCAGGGCGGTCAGCTCCTCCATCCCGCCGGGGTCGGGTTCGGGGCGCACGGTGGCGGCATAGCCCCGCATGGTCCAGGTCTGCATCATCGACGCCGGCGCCACCACGGTCTCCCGGCCGGTGGCGCGCGCCGCCTCCTCGTCCAGGTAGACCGGGTTGGGGTCCCCCATGGCCTCGACCCAGTGCCGGATCATCGGCACGTTCACCGGGTCCTGGCCGTGGCGGGGCCCTCCCAGGACGCGGCCGACCCACGCCTGGAGCCGCTTCTCGTAGTCGTCGGGGCGCCCGGTGCCGTTCATGCGCGCCTCGCTCTCGGCATGCCCAGTCCCTGGGCGGCGACCATGTCGCGCAGCACCTCGTTGACGCCGCCGCCGAAGGTGTTGACGATGCCCTGGCGGGAGAGCTGTTCGAGCTGGCCGGCCAGCGCCGCCCCCGGTGACTCGGGCCGGATCCGCCCGGCGGCGCCGAGGATCCCGGTCAGGGTGCGCTGCACGTCGATGTGGGTCTCGGTGCCGTAGACCTTGGCGGCGGCGGCGTCGGCGCCGGTCAGCTCGTCGCGTTCCGCGGCGAGGGTCATCTTCCAGTTCAACAGCCGCATCGCCTCGAGCCTGGCGTGGGCGCGGGCCAGGTCCCGGCGCACCCACGGCAGCTCCAGCGCGCCGGTGTCGCGGGCCCAGGCCAGCGTGTCCTCCCACAGCCGGATCATCCGGCCGCCGAGCGCGGCCAGGCCGATGCGCTCGTGGTTGAGCTGGGCGGTGATCAGCTTCCAGCCGCCGTTGACCTCTCCGACGACCTCGCCGACCGGGACGCGCACGCCGCTGTAGTAGGTGGCGGTCACCGTCATGCCGCCGACGGTGGAGATGGGGCTCCAGGAGAAGCCCTCGGCGTCGGTCGGGACGATGATGATGGAGATGCCCCGGTGCTTGGGGGCGTCGGGGTCGGTGCGGCAGGCCAGCCAGATGTAGTCGGCGGTGTTGGCGCCGCTGGTGAAGATCTTGCCGCCGTCGATGACGAACTCCTCGCCGTCGCGGACGGCGCGGGTGGTCAGGGAGGCCAGGTCGGTGCCGGCGTCGGGCTCGGTGTAGCCGACGGCGAAGACGATGTCGCCGGAGAGGATGCCCGGCAGGTACTTCCTCTTCTGCTCCTCGGTGCCGTACTTCATCAGCGTCGGCCCGACGGTGTTGACGGTGACGAACGGGAACGGCAGCCCGGCCCGCTGCACCTCGTCGAACAACACGTACTGTTCGCTGATGGAGCGGCCCTGCCCGCCGTACTCCTTCGGCCAGCCGTACCCCAGCCAGCCGTCGGAGCCGAGCTTTTTGACCACTTCGCGGAACCGGTCGCCGCCCACGCCCTGCTCTCCGACGCGGCGGCGCTCGTCGGCGGGCAGCAGTCCGGTGAAGTAGGCCCGCAGCTCGGCGCGCAGTTCGCCGAGCGCCGCGGGCTCACGCACGTCCATGTCGCGGTCACGCCCTTCCTCATGGCAGGACTTCATGGCAGGAAACGCAGACGGCCGTTGGCGGCGAACTCCTCGCGCAGCGCCGCCTTGTCCGCCTCGGTCATCGGCCGGTAGTCGGGCGCGCCCCGCCCGGCCCACCGGTACACCGGGTCGGCGGTGCGCCAGCCCTCCGCCTGGAGGCGTCGTCCGGCGAGCTTCCCGGAGCCGGTGGCGGGCAGGCGGTGGGAGACCCGCACGAAGCGCGGCGCGCCCTTGGTGCCCAGGTCCTCCTGGGCGGCCAGGAAGCCCGGCAGGTCCAGCTCCTCGAAGGCGACGCCCGGGGGGATCTCGATCGCCGCCATCACCTGGTCGCCGGAGCGCGGGTCGGGCACGCCGAACACCGCCGCGTCGATGATCCGGGGGTGGCGGCGCAGCACCGACCGGATGTGCAGGGCGGAGATGTTCTCCGAGTCCACCCGGATCCAGTCGCCGGAGCGGCCGGCGAAGTAGAGGAAACCGTCCCGGTCGAGGTAGCCCAGGTCGCCGGTCCAGTACCAGCCGTGCCGCACCCGTTCGGCCTCGGCCCGGGGGTTTTTGTAGTAGCCCTCGAACTCGGCGGCGCCGTGGACGTCGACGATCTCGCCGACGGCCTGTTCGGGGTTGAGCACCCGGCCGTGCTCGTCCAGGACCGCCGGGGCGCAGGTGCGGAGGGTGTCGGGGTCGACGACGCGGACGCCGTCGTGGGCGGGACGGCCGAGGGCGGTCGGCGGCGCCTGGGGGTCCCGTGCGATCATCCCGGCGCTCTCGCTGGAGCCGTAGCCCTCGATCAGGGTGCAGCCGAAGCGGCGCCGGAACTCGGCCCGGTCCTGCGGGGAGGCCTCGGTGCCGAAGGCGTGGGTGAGGGTGTTGTCGGCGTCGTCGGGTCTTTCGGGGGTGGCCAGGATGTAGGCGATGGCCTTGCCGACGTAGGTGAAGAACGTCGCCCCGTACAGCCGCACGTCGTCCAGGAAGCGGGAGGCGGAGAAGCGGGGGGTCAGCGCCACGCACGCGCCCGCGGTCAGCGCCGGCGCCCACAGCGCCATCAGCGCGTTGCCGTGGAACAGCGGCATCGGGCAGTAGCAGACGTCGGTGCGCTTGACGTCGTATTTGGCGCTGTTGGCGCGGCCCAGCCGCGCCAGGCGGCCCTGGGAGCAGCGGGCGGCCTTGGGCTCGCCGGTGGTGCCGGAGGTGAACAGCAGCAGCAGCTGCGTCTTCGGCGTGATCCCGGGGTCCCGTTCCGGTTCGCGGGCGTGGCGGGCGACCAGGTCGGCGTAGGCGTCGTCGTCGATGAGCAGGAACCGCTCGCGGGGGACCCCGATGTCCAGGCCGTCCAGCAGCCTCAGCCCCGCCCGGTCGGTGACGACCAGTTGCGGGTCGGTGTGCCGGACCTCCCGTTCCAGAGCGGCGCCGCGGCGGGTGGGGTTGATGCCGACGACGGTGGCCCCGGCCAGCGCCGCGCCGCCCAGCCACAGCACGTACTCGGGCACGTTCTCCAGCAGCACCCCGATGTGGAAGGGGCCGTCGACGCGCAGCGCCCGCGCCAGCGCCGCGCGGGCCGCGCTCTCCCGCACCACCTCGTCCCACGTCCAGGTCCTCTCCCGGCTGCGCAGGCCGGGCCGGTGGTCGCCGAGGCGGGCCAGCAGCAGATCCGCGACGGTGTGCACGGCGCCGGACCTCAGACGGGTCGCTCGACCAGCACGCAGCGGGTGCCGCGGTAGATCGTGGGCATGCACTTGTTGCAGTGGATGCACCGGGATCGGGTGTCGGCGTCCTCCTTGATCCGGTTGATCAGGTCCGGTTCGCGCAGCAGCGCCCGCGCCATCGCCACGAACTGGAAGCCGTCCGCCATGGCCCGGTCCATCGTCCGCCGGTCGGTGATGCCGCCGAGCGCGATCAGCGGCAGCGAGACCGCCGCCCGGACCCGCCGGGCCTGGGGCAGCAGGTAGCCGTCCCGGTACGGATAGGCGCGCAGGAACCGGCCGCCGACCAGCCGCACGCCCAGCCTGATCGGGGGCGGCATGGCGGCGGCGAACTCCCGCAGCGGGGCATCGCCCCGGAACAGGTACATGGGGTTGAGCAGCGAGCTGCCGGCGGTCAGCTCCAGCGCGTCCACCGACCCGTCGTGCTCGATCCACTGCGCGACCCGGATCGCCTCCTCCAGCCCGAACCCGCCGGGCACGCCGTCGTCCATGTTGAGCTTGGCGATCACGGCGATCCGGTCGCCGACGGCGTCGCGGACGGCGCGGGCGATGTCGCGGGCGAGGCGGGCGCGGTTCTCCAGCGGCCCGCCGTAGTCGTCCTTGCGGCGGTTGAGCCGCGGGCTGAGGAACGCGCTGGCCAGGTAGTTGTGGCCCAGGTGCACCTCGACGGCGTCGAACCCGGCCTCGATCGCCATCGACGCCGCATGGGCGTGGGCGCGCACCACCCGGTCCAGGTCGGCCTTGGTCGCGGCGCGGGTGAAGCCTCCGCCGAGCGGGTTGAAGCGCCGGGTGGGGCCGATCGCGGGCACCCCGTTGGAGCGGGGGTCGGCGACCGGGCCGGCGTGCCCGATCTGCGCGCAGACCGCGGCGCCCTCGGCGTGCACGGCGTCGGTGAGGGCGCGCAGCCCCGGCAGCGCCCGGTCGGTCCACTGGATCTGGCGGCGGTCGGTGCGTCCGTCGGGGGAGACCGCGCAGTACGCCACCGTGGTCATGCCGACCCCTCCGGCCGCGTGCCGCACATGGAAGTCGATCAGCTCGTCGGTGACCAGCCCGGCGCGGCTCAGCCCTTCGTAGGTGGCGGCCTTGATGATCCGGTTGCGCAGGGTCACCGGCCCCAGCTTCGCGGGGGCGAGCACGTCGGGGACGGGGTCGTTCACAACTCCTCCCATCGGGTGGCGGCTCGACGGTAACCGGCGGGGTCGGGCGGCGTTCCCGGTCATCCCGCTGACCGAGAACCGCCGCGGACGGCCGGGAGGCGGCCGGGGTCAGCCGAAGTGGGCCTGGCCGCCGTCCAGCGGGATCACGGCGCCGGTCAGGTAGCGCATGTCCGGGCTCAGCAGGGCGACGACGGCCCGTCCGATGTCCTGCTCGCAGTCGCCGATGTAGCCGAGCGGGATGGTCGTGCGGAACTCCTCGGCCTCCCGGGGGTTGTGCTCGGCCCACCGGCGCAGTCCCGGGGACAGCGCGTGCGGGGCGATGGCCAGGGCGCGGATGCCGTCCGGCCCCCATTCGCAGGCCGCCGTGCGGGTCAGGGCGCGCAGCGCCTGCTTGGCGGCGGCGTACGCGCCGTAGGAGGCGGAGTCCCAGCGGACCATCGCGGAGGTGACGAGGTTGACGATGCAGCCGCCGCCGCGCGCCTTCATGTGCGGGTGGCAGGCCTTCATCAGCGCGAACGCCGCGAACGGGCCGGTGCGGAACCCTTGCCGGAACTCCTCGTCGCTCATCGACAGCAGCGGCCCGAACGCCCCCGAGTAGGCGTTGTTGACCAGCACGTCGACGCCGCCGAACCGCCGGGCGACCGCCTCGACCAGGGCGGGGACCGCGGCGGTGTCGGCCACGTCGCAGCGGTACGGCTCGGCCCGGGCCCCGCGTTCGCGGGCCAGCGCGCAGGTCTCCTCCAGCGTGCGGAGGGTGCGGCCGACCGCGGCGACCGCCGCGCCCTCGGAGGCGAGCGCCAGCGCGATGCCCCGGCCGATGCCCTGACCGGCTCCGGTCACGATGGCGACCTTGTCGTCGAGGAGTCCCACGGCGGTCATCGTGCGGGGACGTCGGCGGGGGCGCCCGGCCCGATCCCGCTCATCGGGATCGGGCCGNGCCCCGGCCGATGCCCTGACCGGCTCCGGTCACGATGGCGACCTTGTCGTCGAGGAGTCCCACGGCGGTCATCGTGCGGGGACGTCGGCGGGGGCGCCGCGGCGGCGAGAGTGTGCGCTGGCAGGACGGGTGCGGCGCATGGAGGAGGATCCGATGGCCGCCACGGCGATGGACGCGGTGCGGGAGCTGACCGGCCCCGGCGGCGAGTTCGAGCTGCGCGAGGAGGAGGTGCTGGGCGCCCGGCTGCCGGTGTTCGTCAACCGCGCCCGCAGCCTGGGCGAGGTGCTGGTCCGGTCGGTGGAGTTCGGCGACCGCGACTATGTGGTCACCGCCCGGGAGCGGCTGAGCTTCGCCGAGCACGCGGCCCGGGTCGCCTCGCTGGCCCGGGCGCTCGGCTCGGATCACGGGGTGCGGCCGGGCGACCGGGTGGCGATCAACGCCGCCAACTGCCCGGGGTGGATCGTGGCGTTCTGGGCGGCGGTCGCCGCCGGGGCGATCCCGGTGGGGTGCAACGCCTGGTGGGCTCCGCGGGAGGTGGAGTACGCGCTCGGGCACACCGAGCCCGCCGTGGTGGTCGCCGACCGCCGGCGGGCGGCGCGGACCCCGCTGCGCGACGGGATGCGGCTGATCGTCATCGAGGACGATCTGCCGGAGCTGACGACGCGCCATCCGGGCGCCGAGCTGGCGCCGCCGCCGGTGGCCGAGGACGACCCGGCGGTGATCCTCTACACCAGCGGCACGACGGGGCGGCCCAAGGGGGCGGTGCACTCCCACCGCAACCTGACCTCGGTGATCATGTATCACGGGTTCAACAACGCGGTGAAACAGGCGTTCGGCGACCCCATCGCCCCCCGGGACCGGCGTCACCTGCTGGCGCTGCCGCTGTTCCACATCGCGGGCCTGCACAACCTGGCGATCCCCCGGCTGGCCGACGGCGGCGCGGTGGTCATGCACGAGGGGGCGTTCGACGTGGACCGGGTGCTGCGCCTGATCGAGCGGGAACGCGTCACCGACTGGGGCGCGGTGCCGACGATGGCGCACCGGCTGCTGGAGCGGGGGGATCTCTCAAGGTACGACCTGTCGTCGCTGACCGCCTTCGCGTTGGCCTCGGCGCCGTCCTCGCCGGCGTTCAAGGACAGGCTGCGCGAGGCGTTCCCGCCCGCCCGCGAGGCGCTGGTCGACAGCTACGGGCTGACCGAGACGGGCACGGCGGTGACGGTGGCCTCCCCGCCGGATCTGGCGGAGGCGCCGGACACGGTGGGCCGTCCGATCATCGGCGTCCAGGTGGAGATCCGCGACCCGGCGGGCCGCGCCCTGCCCGAGGGCGAGGAGGGCGAGGTGTGCGTCCGCGGCGCCTACACCATGCTGGGCTATTGGCGGGACGAGGAGGCCACCGCCCGCGTGCTGGACGCCGACCGCTGGCTGCGCACCGGGGACGTCGGGGTGCTCGAGCGGGGACGGCTGCGGCTGACCGCACGGCGGTCGGACCTGATCCTGCGCGGCGGGGAGAACGTCTACCCGGCCGAGGTGGAGGAGGTGCTGGCCGCCTTCCCCGGGGTGCGCGAGTGCGCGGTGGTGGGGGTGCCGCATCCCGACCTGGGAGAGGAGGTCGCGGCGGTGGTGGTGGCGGACGGGCCGGTCGCGGCGGCGGAGCTGGAGGCCTTCGCCCGCGAGCGGCTGGCGTACTTCAAGGTGCCGGCGCGGTGGCGGATCACCGCCGAGCCGCTGCCCCGCAACGCCACCGGCAAGGTGGTCCGGCGGGAGGTCGAGGCATTGTTCGACCGTCCCGCCGGATCGCCTTAGCGGCCGCTCAGGACCACTGCATCGCCTTCTTGCGGCGGGCCTGCAGGTCCGTTCCGGACTCGCGCCGCGCCATCCGCCGCAGCACGCGGGGGGCGAGGAGGAGCCCGACGGCCGCCCACAGGCCGAGCATCCCGGCGGTCTCCAGGTGCCGCCACGACCCGCCGATCTCGGCGGCGGCCAGCGAGTCCGGAAGCAGCGCCGAGCGCATGCCCAGCCCCAGCCAGTACAGCGGGAACGCCTGGGCGATCTGCTCCACCCAGCCGGGGAAGGCGGAGACGGGGTAGAACACCCCGGAGATCGCCGCCAGCGCCGTCAGCGGCACCATGACGATGCCCGACGCCTGGGGGTCGGTGAACAGCGACCCGAGGATCGCGCCGATCGACAGCAGCGCGAGCAGGCCGAGGGTCAGCACCCACGCCAGCGTCAGCCAGGTCGACGCCCGGGCCGGCTCCAGCCCGTCGAAGAGGAACGCGGCCGGGACGAGGGGGATGAGCAGACCGGCGACGATCAGGCCGCCCCGGCTGAGGATCCGGCCGGTCAGATAGCCGATCACCCCGTTGGGGGTGGCCTTGGCGCGCAGCAGCGTGCCGTCCTGCCGGTCCATGGTGAGGGTGATCGCCAGCCCCATCATCCCGCTGAACATCATGTTCATCGCGAGGATGCCGGGAATGGCGTGGGTGCCGAGGGAGAAGGCGGCGCCCGGCACTTCGACGCCGCGGAACAGGAACATCGCGAACATCCCGACGGCCGGGAAGAACAGCAGGTTCCACAGCTCCTGCGCGCTGGTCAGGGCGTGGCGGAGCTCCAGGCGGGCGCGGTGCAGCCCCGCCCTGAGGGCGACCGCGCGGGGGTTGGTGGGGGGGTTCATGCCGCCTCCGTGCGCTGCTTGGACTCGAAGTCGCGGACCATGGACAGGTAGACGTCCTCCAGACGGGTGCGGCGGACCTCCAGGTCGGCGAGCGCGTCGCCGTGGCGGGCGAACAGGTCGCGCACGTGGGCGGTGCCGTCCTCGACGTGCTCCACGTGCCGCCGGCCGTGGAGGGTGTAGCGGACCTCGGTCTTGCCGGAGACCCGCTCGGCCAGTTCCGCGGGGGTGCCGTCGGCGACGATGACGCCGTCGAGGAGGATGAGGATCCTCCCGGCGAGCCTCTCGGCCTCGTCCAGGTCGTGGGTGGTGAGCAGGATCGCGGTGTCCTCCAGGTCCGCCAGGCGTCGCACCAGGTCGTGGAACTCCTGCCGGGCCTGGGGGTCGAAGCCGACCGTGGGCTCGTCCAGGAACAGCAGTTCGGGCCGGCCGACCAGGCCGACCGCCACGTCCACGCGACGGCGCTGCCCGCCGGACAGCTTGGCGAGCGGGGTGTGGGCCTGCTCGGTCAGGCCGACGAGCGCCATCAGCTCGTCGGGGTCGTAGGGGTCGCGGTAGGGGGTGTAGTAGCGGGCGAGGTGATCGAGGATGTCCCGCACCTTCCATCGGCCGTGGTCCCGCCAGGACTGGAGGACCACGCCCAGCCGGGCGCGCCACGCCTCGTCGCCGCGGGCGGGGTCGACGCCGAACACCTGGACCTCTCCGGACGAGCGCATCCGGAATCCCTCCAGGATCTCGACGGTGGTCGTCTTGCCCGCGCCGTTGGGGCCGAGCAGGGCGACGACCTCGCCCCGGCCGACGCGGAAGTCCACTCCGCGGAGCACGTCGACCGAGCCGTAGCGCATGCGCAGATCACGCACCTCGATCACAGGGCCAGCACTGCTGCCGGTAGTCATGCCTTCAAGTGTGTCATTAAAGCTCCTGTTGGAACTTTTCCTGACTTTCAGTGAAATGAACTCCGACGATCAGATGTCGACCCTCAAATCCCGAGAGCAACCCATGGCGAAGGAAGGAGACCGGTTGCGTCCCGTCGATCTGGCCCGCGCGGCGGGCATCTCCCCCCAGCAGGTCCGCAACTACGAGGACGCCGGGATCCTGCCGCCCGCCCCGCGCACCGTCTCCGGCTATCGCCGCTACGACGACCGGCATCTGCGCTTCCTGCTCGCCTACCGGGCGCTGCTGCCGGGGTGCGGACCGGTCGCGGCGCGGACGATCGTCCAGGCCGTGCAGGCGGGGGACGTCGCCGCGGCGCTGGCCGCCGTGGACGCCTGTCATGCGGAGCTGCACGCGCAACGCCGGGCGTTGGAGGCGACGGCCGAGGCCGTGGAGCTCATCGCGCGCCGGGTCCCGGCCCCGCCGGACGTGCCGCGCTCCGGCATGCGCATCGGGGAGGCGGCCGCCCTGCTCGGAGTGCGCGCCTCCGCGCTGCGCGTCTGGGAGGCCGCCGGGCTGCTGACCCCCGACCGCGAACCGGGCACCGGCTACCGGCGGTTCGGCCCCACGGAGATCGGCCACGCCCAGATGATCAAGATGCTGCGGGACAACCGGTATCCGCTGGACCAGATCCGGCCGATCATGGATCGGCTGCGCCGGACGGGCGGCACCGAGGAGCTGCACGCGGCCATCGCCCGGCGCCGCGAGGAGCTGACCCGCCGATCCGCCGCCCTGCTCGCGGGCTCCGCCCGGCTGCACGAGCTGCTGTCGACGCCGGAGGAGGCCGAGGAGGCGTCCGCCCGATGATCCGCCCGGGCGGCCCGCCCGAGGGCCCGCTCAGTGAGATCGTCGCCGGGCCGCCGCCGGGATCCGTACTAGCGTCCGCGGCACGTGGACCGTAGGACCGGGAGCAAGCATGGGCAGTGACCTCAGCCTGGCGGGCCGGACCGCCGTCGTCACCGGCGCGGGCGCCGGGCTCGGCCGCAGCGAGGCCCTGGCGCTGGCCGCGCGGGGCGCCGCCGTCGTCGTCAACGACATCGGACCGGCCGCCGAGGACGTGGCGGCCGAGATCGAGGCCGCCGGCGGCCGGGCGGTGGCGGTGACCGGCGACGTCGGCGACTGGTCGCTGGGCGACACGCTCGTCGCCGCCGCGGTCGAGGAGTTCGGCTCGCTGGACATCGTGGTCAACAACGCGGGCGTGTTGCGCGACCGGATGCTGTTCAACCTGTCGGAGGGCGACTGGGACGAGGTGATCCGCGTGCACCTCAAGGGGCACGCGTCGGTGTCCCGGGCCGCCGCGGTGCACTGGCGGGCCGCCGCCAAGGCCACGGGCGGGCCGGTGTACGGGCGGGTGATCAACACCGCCTCGGAGGCGTTCCTGTTCGGCCCGCCGGGGCAGGCGAACTACGCGGCGGCCAAGGCCGGGATCGTCGCGCTCACCCTCTCCACCGCCCAGGGCCTGGCCCGGTACGGGGTGCGCGCCAACGCGATCTGCCCCCGCGCCCGCACCGCGATGACCGCCGAGCAGTTCGCCGAGGGCGTCACCGCCGGCGGGCTGGACATCATGGCGCCCGAACGGGTCGGGACGTTCGTCGGCTATCTGGCCTCCCCCGCCGCCGAGCACATCAGCGGCCAGGTGTTCGTCGTGTACGGGGACATGGTGGCGCTGATGGCCGCACCGCTCGTGGAGCGCACCTGGACCGCCGACGGCGGCGTCTTCTCGGTCGAGGAGCTGGACGCCAAGCTCACCCCCTACTTCACCGGCCGCGACCCGTTCCGGACGTACGCGGCCTGGAGCGTCCACGCCCTGGACACCACCGGCGTCACCAAGTCCCCCGGCTGACCGGCCCCGCACGGCGCCGAGCGCCCGGGCGGCGCCGAACGGGGCCGCCCGGGCGCGGCGCGCGGCACGGGGATGATGCGCGGGGCGACGCGAACGACGCGGCGCGGTGACCGGGGAGGGCGGTCGGCGCGGACGCACCGCGGTCGGCCCCCGTCAGTCGCCGGGCGCCTCGGCGCGGGACGTCTCGGATCGGGGCGCGTTGGAGCGGGGGGCCAGCAGCAGGCGGCTGGCGAGCCGGATGTCGCTCTCCACGTCGGCCATCGACGACCGCCCGTTCAGGCTCGACTGGAGCACCCCGTACCAGCACTGCAGCAGCAGCCGCACCAGCGTCACGTCCTGGGCGGTGGGGGTGTCGATGCCGAGCGTCTCCAGCACGATCTCGCGGAACATGGTGTCGATCCGGATCGCGTCCGCCGTCGTCGCCGCGCTGGCCGCGTTGCACGACTGCAGCATCGAGGTCGCCAGCACCGGGCGGCTCAGCAGCTCCCGGCTGGCCTGCACCATCAGCTCACCGACCGCGTCCTCGGGAGCGATGCCGGGCTCCGGCGGCCGGATGCTCTCCCGGAACCGCTCGATCTGCGCGCACATCACCGCCGCGAACAGGTGGACCTTGGAGGGGAAGTAGCGGTACAGCGTGCCGATCGCGACCCCGGCGGCCTTGGCCACCTCGTGCATCTGAACGCGCTCCAGCGGCTTCTCGCCGCCGATGCGCGCGGCCGCGCGGAGGATGCGCCGACGCCTGTCGTGCTGCTCAGGCGAGCTTGGCTCGGCCGGCGGCCGGGCCGATGCGATCCTCGGCACGTCTTCTCCGTTCACGCTCGGTTCCCGCATGACGATACAGAGCCCTCTACCACGGGCCGGTCCGCCGATTCCGATGAGCGGGATGTGAGATCCGGCGCAGCCGGACGCCGCGAACGGCGCCCGCGGCTCCCCGGGCTTCGGCGGTCGCCGCCGAAGCCGCTCGGCAAGACGCGGCACGGGAACGACGCCGTGGACGGTCCGCTGCACACCGGCGCCGCCGCGGCGGCATCGAACGCGTTCCAGCCGCCGAACGTCCGGACCGGCGCCCGGCCCGCGAACGCGACGGGCCCGCCGGCGCCTCCTCTCAGGGCATCGGCGGGCCCGCTGCATGGAGCGCTACCGTGCGCGCAGGCGGAGCTTCGCGGCGGCCGTGTAGACGATCTCGTGGCCGTCCCGCTGCATCTCATGGGCGATCGCCAGCCGGTGCACCAGGCACCGGGCGGTCTCCTCCGAGGCGACCACGGCCGCGGGACCTTCTCCTTCTTCGGCTTCTCGGTGATGACCGCTTCCGGGCGTTCTCCGGTCATGGACACGCCGACCGGCGATTCGTTGTCACGGCCGGCCCGGCGCCCTTGACACCGATCTTTCGTGGCGCCCGTCTTCTCGACGGCCCGCGGGGCGATGGGAACGGCGCACGACTTCCGCACGACAAAATGTCCGCTTCACCACTTTTACCCGAACTATCTGCGGCTTTATCACACAAGATTCGCCCACCAAAGGCGACAAAGGTCTACGCTGAGGTGAGCCCCAAGCCTCCACGGCCGGATGAGCCTTCACCACGCGGAGCGCCCATGAGCGAGCGTCACCGGACATCGCCCAGACGGTTTCTGGCGAAGACGATTCAACGCCTCCGAGAGGCCAATGGGCTGACCCGGGAGGAACTCGCGCGGCGCGTCTTCGTCTCGGAGAGCCTCGTCCGGGCGTGGGAGCGGGGCAGGCGCGTGCCGCAACCGGATCACCTCGGGAAACTGGAAGAGATCTTCCACACCCAGGGCGTCCTCACCGGACTCCGCGAGGAACTGATCAACTCGGCCGCGCCCCTGGAGTGGATGGAGGAGTGGCGACAGGTCGAGAGACAGGCGACGGCGCTGCTGTGGTTCGAGACGAACGTCGTCCCGGGACTGCTGCAGACCCCCGAGTACGCGGCCGCCGTCTTCCGGACGGCGGACCACCTGGGCGACATCGACAAAATGACGGAAGAGCGCCTGCGGCGCCAGCAGATCCTCGCCCAGGAATACGACTCCCCGACCCTGGTCGCGGTCATCTCGGAGGCCGTTCTCCTGTACAACGTGGGCGGAGCAGAGGTCATGCGCGGCCAACTGGCGCATCTGATCGAGATGGCCCGGCGAAGCGACGTCTTCCTTCACGTCGTCCCGATGATGTCCGAGGTCTGCGCCGGATTCCTGGCGAATTTCATCATCGCCACCATCGACGGAAGAGAAGTCGCCTACCTGGACAACCAACTGAACGGTGAAGTGACCGAAGAGCCGGAGAACATAGCGCTGTTGCGGAGGATGTTCGAACGCTTCAGGTCGCACTCCCTCAGCCAGCCGGACTCGATCGAGCTGATCAGGAAGACCATGGAAGAGCGGTGGACGAGATGAAGTGGCGCAAGTCGTCCTACAGCGGAGCCAACGGCGGTGCATGCGTCGAGCTGGCGCGCGTCTCCGGAGCGCGGTGGATCGCGGCACGCGACTCCAAGCAGCCGGACGGGCCCCGGCACAGGTTCAGCCTCACCGCGATGGCGCACCTCATCATGGCCGTCAAGAACGGCGACCACGACCTGCGCCGGGGCTGATCGCACCCGGACCGTGAGAGGCCCTGCGCCTTCCAGGCGCAGGGCCTCTCGTCTCACAGGTCATCGTCGACGACGACGTGCCGTCGTCACGGTGCCGCCCCGGGGCGGGCGGGGTCGTCGCCGCCCGCCCCGGGGATGCGGCGGGTCGGGGCTCCGTCCGCTCGCCACCCCTGCGGGAAGGCCGCCGCGCGGGTTCAGAAGTCCATGTCGCCGCCGCCCGGCGTGGCGGGGGCCTTCTCCTTCTCCGGCTTCTCGGCGATGACCGCCTCGGTGGTCAGGAACAGCGCCGCGATGGAGGCGGCGTTCTGCAGCGCCGACCGGGTCACCTTGGCCGGGTCGATGACGCCGGCCGCGAACAGGCGGTGTACTCGCCGGTGGCCGCGTTCAGCCCGTGACCGGGCGGAAGGGCGCGGACCTTCTCGACCACGACGCCGCCCTCCAGGC
>NZ_RRYT01000037.1 GCF_006363815.1 Thermomonospora catenispora | reverse complement strand
CGGGGCATCCGGCGGAGCGGACCGGCGTCCGGGCGGGGCCCGGTCCGCGGCACGCCCCGCCCCCGCCGGGGACGACCGGGGCGGCGAGGGCGGGCGAGGCCGGCCCGCGGGCCGCCGTCAGGACGACAGGGCGTCCTCGGTCTCCCCGGCGAGGCCGCGGGCGGCCGCCTGGAGCTCGTGGGTGAGCTCCTCCAGCTCGGCGCCCCCGGCCATCAGGGAGATCAACTGGTCACGGGTGATCTCGTCCTTGGTGTGGTAGCCGATGCTGCGGCCGCGGTTGAGGATCAGGAAGCGGTCGCCGATCGGATAGGCGTGGTGCGGGTTGTGGGTGATGAAGACGACGCCGAGGCCCTGTTCCCGGGCCCGGACGATGTAGCGCAGCACCACGCCGGCCTGCTTGACGCCGAGCGCGGCGGTCGGCTCGTCCAGCACCAGGACCTTGGCGCCGAAGTGGACGGCGCGGGCGATGGCCACGCACTGACGCTCGCCGCCGGAGAGCGTGCCGACGGGCTGGTCCACATCGCGCAGGTCGATGCCCATGCGGGCCAGCTCCGCCCGGGTGGTGCGGCGCATGTACTCCACGTCCAGCCGGCCGAAGCCGCGGCGCTTCTCCGAGCCGAGGAAGAAGTTCCGCCACACCGGCATCAGCGGGACCATCGCCAGGTCCTGGTAGACGGTGGCGATCCCCAGGTCGAGGGCCTGACGCGGGGAGTCGAACACCACCTCGCGGCCCTCGACCTCGTAGGTGCCGGAGTCGTGCCGGTGCAGCCCGGCGATGATCTTGATCAAGGTGGACTTGCCGGCTCCGTTGTCGCCCAGCACGCAGGTCACCTGACCGGCGTCGACCTGCAGGTCCACATCGCGCAGCGCGATGACGTTGCCGTAGTTCTTGCCGACGCCGGTCAGCCGCACCAGCGGGGCGTCGGCGCCCACGGCGCTCATCGCGACGCCTCCGCCCGCCGCCGCACGACCAGGTTGACCACGGTGGCCACCAGCAGCATCGCCCCCAGGAAGAACTTGAACCAGTCGGGATTCCACTCGGCGTAGACGATCCCCTTGTTGGTCATCCCGAAGATGAACGCCCCGATCGCGGCACCGATCGCCGAGCCGTAACCGCCGGTGAGCAGGCAGCCGCCGATCACCGCGCAGATGATGTAGAAGAACTCGTTGCCCACGCCCTCCCCGGACTGCACCGTCCCGTAGGCGAACAGCAGGTGCATCCCGGAGAACCAGGCGGTGAAGGCCACCCCCATGAACAGGCCGATCTTCACCCGGGTGACCGGCACGCCGACGGCGCGGGCCGCCTGGGGGTTCCCGCCGCAGGCGAAGATCCAGTTGCCGACGCGGGTGCGCAGCAGGATCCAGGTGGCGACCGCGGTGAACAGCAGCCACCACAGCACCGTCACGTTCAGCTGCACGCCGCCGACGTCGAGGGTGGAGGCGAACACCGCGCGCGCGGAGGAGAACCCGTCCATGTCGCGGACGGAGTCGGTGGCGACGTTGCCGGTGACCAGCTTGGTGACGCCGAGGTTGGCGCCCGCCAGCATGAAGAACGTGGCGAGGGTGACGATGAAGCTGGGCAGCCGGGTGCGCACGTACAGCAGGCCGTTGAGCAGGCCCAGGCCCAGCGTCAGCACCAGCGAGATCGCCACTCCGGCCCACACGTTCAGGGTGAGCTGGTAGCTGAGCATCGCCGCCAGCAACGCGGAGGTGGTGACCATCACGCCGGCGGACAGGTCGAACTCGCCGCCGATCATCAACAGCGCCACCGACACCGCCATGATCCCGAACGTGCTGCTGGCGTACAGCACCGTGGACAGCGATGAGGCCCGCAGGAACGACTCGGCGGTCAGGGAGAAGAACACGAACAGCGCGGCCGCGCCGATCAGCGCCCCGACCTCCGGGCGGGCGGCCAGCCGCCGCAGCGGCGAGCGCCCGGCCAGGCGCTCGTCCGCCGCGACTTCCAGCACGGCCTCGCTCACCGGGTCCCCCGGTCGGCGAACGGGGCGATGGCGTCGGCGTTGTCCTTGGTGACGATCGCCGGGCCGGTCAGCACGGGACGGCCGCCGCCGATGACGTTGCCGTTGGTCTTCAGCAGCCACAGCTCCTCGACCGCCAGGTAGCCCTGGAGGTAGGGCTGCTGGTCCACGGCGAACCAGATGGATCCGTCGCGGATCGAGGCGATCAGGTCCTTGTTGAGGTCGAAGGTGCCGATCTTGGCGGAGCTGTCGGCCTCCTTGACCGAGTCGACGGCGGTGGCGGCGAAGGGGGCGCCCAGGGTCAGGATCCCGTCGATGTCCGGGTCGCTCTGCAGCTTGGCGGTGATGGAGGACTTGACCTGCGGCATGTTGGCGCCCTGCACGTACAGGTTCTCCAACCGCCCGCCGAAGGTCTTCTTGGCGCCGGCGCAGCGGGCCTCGTGGCCCACGTTGCCCTGCTCATGGACGACGCAGATGGCCTTGGTGGCGCCGATCTTCTTCAGTTGCTCCCCGGCGGCCTCCCCGGCGATGGTCTCGTCCTGTCCGAAGTGGGCGACGGCGCCGAGCTCGGCGGACTCCTCGGCACCGGAGTTGATCGACACCACCGGGATGTTCGCGGCTTCGGCCTTGGCCAGCACGTCCTTGAGGGCGTCCGGCTTGGCCAGGGTGACGATGATGCCGTCCACCTTCTGGTCGATGGCGGCCTGCACCAGCTGGGCCTGCTTGCCGCCGTCGGGGTCGGCCGAGTAGAGGAACTCGACGTTGTCCTTGGCGGCGGCGGCCTTGGCGCCCTTCTGCACGATGTCCCAGAACGTGTCGCCCGGCCCGGAGTGGGTGATCATCGCGATCTTCAGCCGCGGCCCGGCGCCGCCCGCCTCGGCAGCCTGCTCGGCCTTCTTGCCGCCCGAGCTGCTGCATCCGCCGAGCGTCAGCGCCATCGCCGACGCCACGGCGGCGACGCGGGTGACGACGCCTGCCATGCGCTTCATCTACCTCTCCGTTCTCTCGGGGTGGGAACACGTTGCGGTCACAAATATGTGGCCGTCCAAATAATGGCCCGGACCCCGGGGGCCTCGCGCACCCCGGGTCCGGGCTTGCTGCACCTGTGGCCGACCAGAGATCTGTCCGTTTCATCCCAGTCGGCTCGGCGCGGTCTCCGCCCGCCGGTCAACCCGCCAGGTAGGAGGCCGCCATGTCCTTGTCGCCGTGCCCCTTCTCCATCGCCCGCTCGAACCTGCGCAGGCCGCCGGCGGCGAGGTCGGCGTGGACCCCCGCCGCCCGGGCCGCCTCCAGGATCAGCCGGGTGTCCTTGGCGGCGTTGGCGAGGGCGAACGCGGGCTCGTAGTCGCCGTTCACCATGGCGGCCGCCTTGGTCTGGAAGTATCCGCTGTCCAGCGGTCCGCCGGCGACCACGTCGATCACCAGCCGCGGGTCCACGCCCAGCGCCTCGGCCAACGCCAGGCTCTCGGCGGCGCCGTGGGTGAGCGCGAGGACCAGGCTGTTGAGCGCCAGCTTGAGGCGGCTGGAGGCGCCGGGCCGCGAGGCGACCCACACGGTGCGGCTGCCGATGACGTCGAACACCGGCTGCACGTGGGCGCGGGCGTCCTCGGGCCCGGAGGCCAGGATCACCAGGTTCCCGCTCTCGGCCGGCTGCTTGGTGCCCATCACGGGCGCGTCGTAGAAGACCAGGCCGTGCCGCCCGGCGAACTCGGCCAGCTCCTCGATCGCGGTCACGCCGACGGTGCCGAGCTGGATCCAGATCGTCTCCGCGGCGAGACCCGACGCGGCCTCGCGCATGACCTCCAGGGTGGTCGGCCCGTCCTTGAGCACGGTGACGACGACGCCGGCCCCCGCGACCGCCTCGGCGGGCGTGTCGGCCACCTCGATGCCGCCGTTCCCGGCCAGCTCCTCGGCCTTGGCGCGGGTGCGGTTCCACACGCGCACCGCGAAGTCCTCGCTCAGGTTCCGCGCCACGGGGGCCCCGATGATCCCGGTGCCGAGCACGGCGATCTTCGCTCCGGTCATGTCGTTCTCCTCTTCGTCCGGGCGTCGACCACGGACTTCGATCTTCGAAACGTGTCCAGCATGGACCGAACGACGCGACTTCGGAAGGAACCACCGTGATCGTGAGGAAATCACAGAATCCGTCGGCCGGCCGCCGTCGTCCCGGCCGTGCGGGCGGCTTCAGCCGGGCGGATCGGGGATCAGCCGGAAGATCCTCAGCTCCCGTTCGACCCGCTCGGCGTAGCGCTCGTACACCGGCCACAGCTCCACCAGCCGGGGCCAGACCGCGGCGCGTTCGGCCCCGTCCAGCAGGCGGGCGGTGACCTGCACGGTGCGTCCCCGATAGTCGACGACGGCCCTGGGCCGCCGGAGCAGGTTGCCGGTCCAGGCGGGATGACGCTCCCGACCGAAGTTGCTGCCGACCACGATCCAGCTGCCGTCGGGTTCGGGCAGGCAGGCCAACGGGACCCGGCGGGGTCGCCCGCTGACGCTGCCGACGGTGGTCAGCACCAGGCTCGGGACGATGATCCGGCTGAGGACGACCCGGCCGCCGGTGATCCGATGCAGCGCCCGGTCCAGCGGCGGCACGACCTTGGGCCCGACGCGGGCGAACCAGCGGGCGCCGGCCATCCCTCGCACCGGCGGCCCCAGGATCGTGCGGATCAGATCGCTCATCGGCCGCTCCGGACGAGGGGGACGCGCTCGGCGTCAAGGTGCCCCGCATCGACCAGCCAACGCAACGCGTCGACGAGGGTCTCCTCGATCGGGCGCAGCTCGATCCCGAGGGCGTCCAGGGCGGGCCGGTCGTCGGTGGGCGCCAGCCGGATCATGATCTCTGCGGCGTCCCGGGTCAGCGGGTGGTCGAAGGGGCGGATCCGCTTGACCGCGTCCAGCACGGCGCCCGCCGCGAGCAGCGCCGGCCCGGGCACCGGCAGCCGCCGCACCCGCGCGCCGGCCGTCTCCTCGCACAGGTCGGCGTACCGCCGCCAGGTGAGATGGCGCCCGCCGAGCATCCACCGCCGCGGTCCCCGGCCGGGGACCAGGCAGCGGGTCAGCGCCGTCGCCAGGTCGCGGACGTCGAGGACGCTCACTCCCCCGCGCGGCAGCGGCCACACCAGCCGCAGCGCCGCCGCCAATCCCGCCATCAGGGAGTCCAGCACGGGCTGGTGCGGCCCCAGCAGCCCGCCCGGGTAGACGATCGTGATCGGCGCCCCTCGGTCCTGGAGCCCTCGCACGTACCGTTCGGCGGCGACCTTGGAACGGCCGTAGGCGTTGCGGGGGGCGCCCAGCGGGTCGTCCGCGGTGATGACCGGCCCGCGCGGCGGCACGAACACGGCGACCGTGGAGACGTGCACGACCGGGTCCAGGCCCCGGGCGACGGCGCCGCCCACGACGTTGCGGGTGCCCGTGACGTTGATCTCCATCAGGTCCCCCGCTCCCCTGGCGACGCCGACGGCCGCGGCCGCGTGGATCGCCGCCCGGCAGCCCTCCAGCGCAGCGCCGACCGCCTCCTCGTCGAGCATGTCCCCGGCGGCCAGTTCCACCCGGCCGGCGTCGACGCCGAGGGCGGCCAGCACCCGCACGGCCTTGGCCGGATCGCGGACCAGCAGCCGCGGGAGGTGTCCGGCCTCCAGCAGGGCGGCGACGGTGTGGGACCCCGCGAACCCCGTGGCCCCGCTCACGAAGACGCGCATGGGCGCAACCTATGCGCCCGGAGGGGCCCGCGACCGCACCGGGTCCGTTCACCGGGACGCCCGGGGTGATCGCGCAAAGGCCGTCTCAGAAGTGTCCTATGCCACATCACAACGCACCGTCGGTCAGGAACCTTGTGGGCGTCTCGCGCGTCTATTTGGTCGGGGTGGAACGGAGCAGGGCCCCTCGCCGGGGGTGGGCGAGGGGCCCTGATCTCTTTCCCGGCCCTTCGGGGCCGTTTCCCAGGCCGCTTCCCGGGCGGGTCAGGCGGCCGCGGCCGCCTCGGCCGGTTCCAGCGCCAGCTCCAGCACCTCCCGGACGTCGCCGACGGTGAACACCGTCAGCTGCTTCAGCACCTCGGGCGGGACGTCGTCCAGATCGGGCTCGTTGCGCTTGGGGATCAGCACGGTGGTGATCCCGGCGCGGTGGGCGGCCAGCAGCTTCTGCTTGACCCCGCCGATCGGCAGCACCCGTCCGGTCAGCGACACCTCGCCGGTCATCGCCACGTCCGGGCGCACCTGCCGGCCCGACAGCAGCGACGCCAGCGCGGTCGTCATGGTGATCCCCGCGCTCGGCCCGTCCTTGGGCACCGCCCCGGCGGGCACGTGGATGTGCACGCCCCGGTCCTTCAGGTCGCCGACCGGCAGCTGCAGCTCGGCGCCCCGGGACCGCAGGTAGCCGAGGGCGATCTGGGCGGACTCCTGCATCACCCGGCCGAGCTGACCGGTGATCGTCACGCCGGTGTCGCCGGTCTGCGGATCGGCCAGCGACGCCTCCACATAGAGCACCTCCCCGCCCGCGCCGGTGACCGCCAGGCCCGTCGCCACGCCCGGCACCGCGGTGCGCCGTTCGCCGTCGCCGAGCGCCGTCTCCGGGGTGAACCTCGGCCGTCCCAGGTAGCCCCGCAGGTCGGCGGCGTCCACCGTCACCGGCAGGCGCGCCTCTCCCAGCGCGACGTTCGCGGCGATCTTCCGCAGCACCCGGGCGATCGACCTCTCCAGCGACCGCACGCCCGCCTCGCGGGTGTACTCGGCCGCCAGCATCCGCAGGGCGCCCTCGGTGAAGGTCGCCTCGCCCGGCTCCAGACCGGCCTTCTCCAGCTGGCGCGGCAGCAGGTGGTCGCGGGCGATGACGACCTTCTCGTCCTCGGTGTAGCCGTCGAGCCGCACCAGCTCCATGCGGTCCAGCAGCGGGGCGGGGATGTTCTCCAGCACGTTCGCGGTGGCCAGGAACAACACGTCCGACAGGTCGAGCTCGACCTCCAGGTAGTGGTCCCGGAACGTGTGGTTCTGCGCCGGGTCCAGCACCTCCAGCAGCGCGGCGGTCGGGTCGCCCCGGTAGTCCGCGCCGACCTTGTCGATCTCGTCGAGCAGCACCACGGGGTTCATCGATCCGGCCTCGCGGATGGCGCGGACGATCCGGCCGGGCAGCGCCCCGACGTAGGTGCGGCGGTGGCCGCGGATCTCGGCCTCGTCGCGCACGCCGCCGAGGGCGACCCGGACGAACGTGCGGCCCATGGCGCGGGCGACCGACTCCCCCAGCGAGGTCTTGCCCACGCCGGGCGGGCCCACCAGCGCCAGCACCGCGCCGGAGCGGCGGCCGCCGACCACGCCCAGCCCGCGTTCGGCACGGCGCTGGTGGACGGCCAGGTATTCGATGATGCGCTCCTTGACGTCCTCCAGGCCCGCGTGGTCGGCGTCCAGGACCGCGCGGGCGCCGGCGATGTCGTAGGCGTCCGCGGTCCGCTCGTTCCACGGGATGTCCAAGACGGTGTCCAGCCAGGTGCGGATCCAGCCGCTCTCGGGCGAGGAGTCGCCGACGCGCTCGAGCTTGTCGACCTCCTTGAGCGCGGCCCGGCGGACCTTCTCGGGCAGGCTGGCGGCCTCGATCCGGGCCCGGTAGTCGTCCTCCTCCCCCTCGGGTCCGCCGGTGAGCTCGGCCAGCTCCTTGCGGACGGCGGCCAGCTGCTGCCGCAGCAGGAACTCCCGCTGCTGCCGGTCCACGCCCTCCTGGACGTCCTTGCGGATGGTCTCGGCGACGTCCAGTTCGGCCAGGTGGTCGCGGGCCCACCCGATCACCCGCTCCAGCCGCTCGACCGCGTCGGGGGTCTGCAGCAGCTCGACCTTCTGCTCCACGCTCAGGTAGGGGGCGTAGCCGGCGCTGTCGGCCAGCAGGGAGGGGTCGTCGATCCGCTGGACGACGTCCATGACCTGCCAGGCCCCGCGCCTTTGCATGACGGCGACGGCCAGCGTCTTGTACTCGGCGGCCAGCTCCCTGGCCCGCGGCCCGGCGGGCGGGACGTCCACCTCGGCGCCCTCGACCCACAGCGCCGCCCCGGGGCCGGTGGTCCCGGTCCCGATCCGCACACGGGCCACTCCGCGCACCACGGCCCCCGGGCCGCCGCCGGGCAGCCGGCCCTCCCGTTCGATGACGCCCAGGGTGCCGACGTCCGCGTACCGTCCGTCGATCCGCGGCACCAACAGCACCCGGGGCTTGCCGGTCGACCGTATCCCGGGGCCGCGCGGTCGTTCGGCGATCCGCGCCGCCTCGACCGCGGCGCGCACCTCGGGGGCCGACGCATCCAGCGGCACCACCATCCCGGGCAGCACGACCTCGTCGTCCAGGGGCAGCACCGGCAGGGTCAGGGTCTCGCTCATGCTCACTCCATCGCTCGGCGACCCAACGAGATGTTGAGTCACCTGCACTCAAGAAAATGGAGCCGAGTTTTGTTTCCCGATCGCGTTCGCCCTGAGCGATCTCCCCGGGGCCTCGTCGGGGCGGCGCGGATCGCGCACCCGCCGGGACGACGCGCGCCCCGCCGGGGCCGGCCGGACGGGGTCTTCGGCGACCGCCCCCGCGAATCTTCGTTGACCTGCGTTTACGTCGCCGTGACATCCGGGTACTTACAGCAATGGAACAGCGACGCAGGGTGATGGAGAACCCCTCGGACCGGCAAAGACGGCCCGACTCCACACCCGCCACCGGGAGGGTCGGATGCGGCGGACGGCACCAAGGGCGGTCTCCCCGCCCGGATCCTGGACGGCGACCGGAGCCGTCCGCGCCGCACCTCAGCCCCCACCACACCCGATCCGGACGGCCGAGGATGTTCCCGACACGACGCTCCCCCGTGCAGCGCGTCGACCCTCGCCGCGCACCCGCCGCCCCGCCTCGCGCGGCGCGGTGCGCGCGAAGCGGGACACACCTCGGATCCTCGGCCGTCCCGGATCCGCCCTTCCGCCCCGCCGTGCAGTGCCCCCGCCGGCGCGGCGCACGCGACGGGCGCCGGTGCCGCACGCCCCCGCGGCACCGGCGTCCCGCGCACAGACCTCGGGGTGGCGTCTGTGGCCCGGCACGCCACCCCGAGCCGGGTCCCCGTCCGCCGGGCCTCGTCCGGTCGCCTCCCGTCGCGACGCAGGAAGGAGGTGGTCGCCTGGCAGCTGGAATGCGCCCATGAAGCGGCGCGGCGGACCGGTCGGCGCCTGAGCCGACTCGGCCGCCTCAAGCGATCACTTCGACCGTTGCGACCCCTTGGGCCCCGCGGAGTCCCCGTCTCCGCGGGGCCTCGCATGCGGGCCCGCGCCCGGCCGGGAGAGCGCGGAGAAGGTCACGGGAAGGTCATGGGGAAGATCATGGGGCGGGCGCGCGCAGAGAGCGGCGCCAGTACTGACCCACCAGGTCCTGCCCGAAGCTGTGATGGGGCTCTTCGGACTCCAGTTCGAACCCGGCCCGCTCGTAGATGCGCCGCGCCGCCGTCAGGCAGTCGTTGGTCCACAGCATCATCTCGGTGTAGCCGGCCTCCGCCGCGAAGCGCAGGCACTCCTCCACCAGGCGGGTCCCCACGCCCCGCCCCCGCGCGAACGGCTCCACCAGCAGCAGCCGCAGCTGCGCCACCGTCTCCTCCCTGCGGACGCACATGACCGCGCCCGCCCGCTCCCCGTCGAGCTCGGCGATCCAGACGCGCTCGCGCCGGGGGTCGTGGTCGGCGGCGAAGTCGGCCACGATGCGGGCGACCAGGGCCTCGTAGGTGTGGTCCCAGCCGTGTTCGGCGGCGTACAGCGCGCCGTTGCGCTCCACCATCCAGCCGAGGTCGCCCGGACGCGGCTCCCGCAGCACGATCGACGACCGCGGCGCGGGCCCGGTCAGCAGGCGCTGCACGGTCCGCATCGCCTCCAGCAGCCGGGGCCGCTCCCCCTCGGGGACCCGCTCCAGCAGCGCGCCGACGTCCTCGCGGGCCCGCCCGTCGAGCGTCTCCCGCACCCTCCGGCCGGCCGGGGTGAGCCGGACGACCTGCCGACGGGCGTCCTCGGGCGCGCGTTCCCGGACGATCAGTCCGTCGGACTCGAAGCGGGCGAGCATGCGGCTCAGATAACCGGGGTCCAGCCCCAGGTCGCGGCGCAGCTCGGCGACCTGGGTGATCTCGCGCCGTCCCAGCTCGAAGAGGACCCGGGCCTCGGTCAGTGAGTAGGGCGTGTGCAGCAGCCCTTCGCCGAGCACTCCGATGATCTGCGTGTAGCAGCGGTTGAAGGAACGGACGGCGGCGATCTCATCGGTGGTGACGGGCACGGCTGCCTCCCGGCCTATTCTTTGACTCAGTCAAAGAATAGGCCGGCGGCCTCGGCCGGTCCACGTCTCAGGAGCCGACCAGGGCCCTCGCCTCTCGGACGATCTTGCGCTCCACGAAGAACGCCAGGAACGGCAGCAGCCCCGCCGACACCATGACCAGGAACTGCTTGAGCGGCCACTTCGTCCGGCGGTGCAGGTCGAACGCGGCGGCCAGATACACCATGTAGAGGAAGCCGTGGGTCGGCGAGATGAACGCCGAGGGCGTCGGATTCCCGCCGATGTACCGGAACGGGATGGCCACGAAGACCAACAGCAGCAGCATCACCCCGACCACGATGGACAGGATGCGGTACCGCTCGATCGCCGCTTCCACGGGTCACTCCTTCATCGACAGGGCGGGCATGCTCCCGCCCCGGCACGGCTCCGGTCGGCGACGGTCTCAGGAGCGTCGGCCCTGCTGGGCGTTCAAGCGGGCCAGGTAGCGGTTGTAGGCCGCCAGCTCCTCGTCCTCCTCCTCCTGCGCCCGGATGATCTCCTCCTTGGCGGAGGGCCCCTCGGGCCGGAGCGGCGGCGGTTCGTGGGACTCGCCGTCGTCGTTCAGCTCGTCGCGGATCATCTTGATCCACATCACCACGACGAAGATCGCGAAGACCGGCCACTCGAAGACGTAGGCCCAGCTGCGGTCGTTACCCTCCTGGGCACGGCTCAACTGCCACCACCCGAACCACAGGAACGTGACGAACAGGGTGATGGCCAGCGCATGCAGGCCGAGCCAGCCAGGGGTGAAGAACCGTCGCACGGATTCGAGAGTACCCCCGGAGGGCACAGGTCCCGTCCCCCACCCGGGCGAGGCGGGCCGGGGCGGCACCGGCGACGCGACGGCGTCCCGCGCGGCCCCGCCGCCCCGAGGCCGTCCCGGCGGCGACCGGTCCCATGGCCGGCTCCATGGCCGACTCCCCGGCCGGTCCCCCGCTTGGACCGGACCCCCTGGCCGGTCCCGCGTTCGGCGCCATGGCCGGTCCCGCCCGCGGAGGCGCAGTCCGGATTCCCCGGTTCATCGGAAATGTCGGTCGCGACGGATAGCGTCCGGCCATGTCCACCGCACAGACCTACGCCTACCGCCGTCCCTCCGAGCTGACCGGAGACCTGCTCGGCCTGTCCACCTCGGGAGGCGTCACCGAAACGGGTCCCCGGGCCCATCCGCACTTCTTCAGCGGGCTGCTGACCCAGGCGGCCCCCGCGGCTGCCGGACTGCTCGCCCTGGCCGACGTCGCCCAGGCGCGGTACCACAGGCCCCGGCCGACCGTCCTGCGCGATCCGGTGGTGACCTGCAACGGCGACCGGCTGCGGATGGAGTCGTTCTCGGCCTGCTGCGGCGTGTACGCGCGGCTGGACGTGCTGGAGGGCGCGCTGGACGGCGAGGTGGTGGCGCGCGGCACCACCAACGTGGACGTCAACGGGCCGCTGCGGGAGGCGCTGGCCCGGGTGGGCGGCTCGGACCCGCTGCATCTGGCGGTCGGTGCGGACGAACTGACGGTCACCACGCTGGACGGGGCGGTGGTGGAGAAGAAGGTGCCGCTTCCGGAGCGGTGGCTGCGCGGATTCGCCGAGGTGCAGGTGATCGCCTCGGGGTTCGACCTGCGCGCGGAGCTGGGCCGCGCCGAGGCGGTGCGGTTCCTGCGCGGCCTGCCGGCGCAGCCGAACCTGGTGCTGTGGGCGGTCCCCGCAGGTCGGTCGCTGCGGGCGTCGTCGCGGGCCGTCCCGGGGGCGGTGTGCCTGGCGGGGCCGCACCGCCTGGCGACCCTGCTGCCGCTGCTGCGGTTCGCGCGGGCGCTGCGCGTGTACGGTCCGCCGGTCGCCGCCGGGTCGATCCCGGTCGCCAGCGCATGGGAGCTGGAGATGCCCGGCATGCGGTACGTGCTGACGCTGTCGCCGGAGGTCCACCGCGGGTTCTCCGGGGAGGGCGCGGTGCTGGACGCGCTGGCCACCGACGAGGCGGCCGACGACGCCGACCTGGTGGGGGCGCTGCTGGCGTTCGAGCCCCGGGTCGAGCCGGATCTGCTGGCCGAGCGCTCCGGGCTGCCGATCGACCGGGTGCGGGCGGCGCTCACCCGGCTCGGCACCTCGGGCAAGGTGGGCTACGACACCGCCGAGGCCGCCCACTTCCACCGGGAGCTGCCTTACGACCCCGAGCTGGTCGCCGCGATGAACCCGCGGCTGCGGGCGGCCCGTGCGCTGGTCGAGGAGGGCGCCGTCCGCTTCACGGGGCCCGGCCTGGCCGTGGTGACCAACGACGGCCGGCCCCGCCAGGTCCGGTTCGACGGCGACCGGGTGTCGTGCACCTGCCCCTGGTGGGCGGAGCATCGCGGCGGCCGCGGCCCCTGCAAGCACGCGCTCGCCGCCACCCTGGTCCGCCGCGCCGAACGGCAGGCCCGTCCCTCCGTCGCGGATGCCGAGGTGTGAACGGTGTCCGCATCTTCTCGCTGGCCCTCGATCCTGATGCGCCTGGCGCCCGGGGACGCGGCCCTGATGAAGACGCTCAACGCGCTGCGGCGTGCGATCCGGCGCGGCGACCTGGACGACGTGGCGGCGGTGGTGACCGCCCTGGACGCCGCCGAACGACGTGCGGTGGGCGAGCGGATGCCCGCCCTGCTGAAGGCGGTGCGCGAGGAGCGCGGCTGGCTCGACGAGAACGAGGTGTCCCATCTGCTGCTGGCCGGGGCCGGCACCATCGGCGGACCGGCCGCCGCGGCCGCCTGGGTGTGCCGGACCGAGCTGCGCTCCTGGGTCAGACCGTATGCGGAGACCGTCCGGGCGGTGGTGGAGATCCTGCAGGCACGCTCTCCCGAGTGGCGGGCCGAGTTCACCCGCCGGGTCGCCGAACGGATGGACGGGAGCCGCCGCGACGAGCCGGATCGGCTGCTGTGGCACGTGATCGACCGGCTGGCCCGCGACGCCGGGGACGGTCCGCCGCCCGGTGAGGCGTACCTGCTGGGCTGGCTGCGCTGGGGACCGCCGCCCGATCTGATGGGCAGGGACCCGTTCCTGGAGGCGCTGGCGCCCCGGCTGCTGGAGTCGGAGTCGGCCGGGATGCAGCTGCGCGGTGAGCTCACCGCGGGGCCGCCGCAGCGGACCCGTCTGGAGGCCCTCGTGCGGCTCGTGGAGGAGGGTCGGCTCGAGCGCGAGACCCTGCTGGAGGGCTGCCTGCGACGACTGCTGCGCGGCGGCCGGGACAACGCCCTGCGCTGGTTCGCCGCCCTCCACGACCGCCTGAACCCCACCCCCACCGAAGCCCGCACCCACCTGCGCGACTACCTGCGCCTCCTCCCGACCGCACCCACCCCCGTGGCCGAAACGGCCCTCCACCAGATCCGCCGCATCGACGAGCACACCCCCCTGGACGAGGCCTCCTTCACCGAAGCCGCCGACGCCCTGCTGTTCCGCCCCGAAAAGAAACTCCTCCGCACCACCCTCACCTGGCTCAACAAAACCGCCCGCACCCACCACCGCGCCGACGCCACCGTCCAGGCCGTCACCGCCCTGTTCCCCCACGACGACCTCGACCTGCGCGAACGCGCCGTCAAAACCGCCGCCGAACACGCCCCCCACACCAACGAACACACCCGCCGCACCGTCCGCCAGGCCGCCGCCGACCTGCCCGCAGACCTGCGCACCCTCCTCACCCCCGCCTACGGCCCCATCGACCCGCCCACCACCGAACCCCCACCCCTCCCCGGACCACCCCCCTTCACTCCCGCACCCCCGCCCACCCCCATCACCTCCCCCGCCCAACTGACCGAAGAGCTCTCCGTCTGCCTGGCGGAGAGGAATCCTGCGTTCTCGCTGGTCGAGCGGCTGATGGCGGCTCTGGTGGAGCACGCCCGCCGTGATCTGGACGGCACCCGTGAGGTGCTGGCGCGGCTGGTGCCGGAGCGGCCGCCGTGGGCATGGCCGCACCGCTCCGTCCGGCCCTCCGACGACCGGATCGACTGGCTGGCCGCCGCCGTTCGGACGATTCTGGACCGGACGCGCCGCGTCCCCGATGCGACGGCGGCGGCGCGCCACTCCCTGCGGGAGGGCCGCATGCCCTTCACCTGCTCCCTCCTGTACCGTCTCACGGCCTGGAGGATGCTCACCGCCGCCCACTCCGTCGGCTTCGCCCCCACCCTCCTCGCGACGCCGACCGAGGCGAGCGGTCACATCGATCCCGGCGCTCTGGTCGCCCGGATGGAGCTGCTGGAGGAGGCCGGGGTCGAGCCCGCCGAACCCGATTTCGAACAGGCGCTGCTCCGCCTCCCCCGCGACATCGACGCCGACGCGGTCACCCGGGCCCGTGCCCTGGTCTCCCCCGCGGGCAAGACCCTGGCCGAACGACTGGCCGCCGGAGCGTACGCCGACCCCGTCGTGACCTGCCGGGGCCGTGTCCTCCATGACCACTTCAACCACGACCCGAAGCGGAGCTTCTTCGTCGTCGCCCGAGTGAGGCCGCAGGAGGAGACGGACGACTCCCTCGCGGCGCGGATACTCCGGCTCCCCGTCACCGGCGACGACTGGAAGCAGGTGCCGCCCTTCCCTTCCTATGAGATCGACTGGTGGCCGTCGCTGCTGCCCTCCCACCGCGAGGTCGCCGCCGCCCATCTGCAGTTCCACCTGCAGAAGTGGGTCGAGGCGGAGGATTTCGGCCGAGGCGCGGCGCTGCTCGGGCTCGCCGAGGCGGACGGCCCCACCGGCCCGGCGACGGCGGCGGCCCTGGCCTACAGCCTCGGCTGTGCGAATCGGGCCGAGCGCTCCG
Organism: Thermomonospora catenispora; assembly: GCF_006363815.1. Classification (GTDB taxonomy): domain Bacteria; phylum Actinomycetota; class Actinomycetes; order Streptosporangiales; family Streptosporangiaceae; genus Thermomonospora; species Thermomonospora catenispora. The sequence continues at coordinate 25,773 of NZ_RRYT01000037.1, read as the reverse complement.
GCGCGGTCGACGCCCTGCTGGCGTTCAGCGCCCAGGGCGCGCTGCCCGCCGCGGACCTGGGCGCCGTCATCGGCATGGCGGGGTCCGTGGGCCGTCTCAAGCTCAACCGGATCGCGCAGGCCCTCACCGACGCCGCCCATGCGGGCGCGTACGCCGACGTCTGGACGGTGGTCCACGCGGCCGTCCCCGCCCTGCTGCCCGAGCCCGGCGAGCGCGCCCCCGCGGGCCTGCCCGACCTGATCGCCCTGGGCACCAAGACCGCCGAGGTCACCGGGCTGCGCACCCCGCTTCCCGAGCTCGCCCCGGTGGCGGGCCGCGGAGGTGCCAGCCGTCTCGTCCGCGAGGCCGCCCGCCTCCATCGCCTCCTCACCGGCGAAGCCCGGTGAACGCCTTCCGGCCGGTCGACGCGGTGGCCGGCCGTCTCCCGGCCGTCGCCCCCGGCCGGGAGACGGCCGGGCGGGCCCGCTCCGGCGGGTCCGTCTCACCGGCGTCGAGACGCCGCGCCGGGCTTCCCGGTGCGGCGGTCCGGCCGCGGACGCACGTCCCTCCCCCGCCTGCGTCTCGTGTCGGCCCTCGAGCGAGACGACGAGGCGGCATCACCGGGCACGCGCCGGCCGAACCCGGCGGCCGGGCGGCTCGGTGAAGGCCGACGGGAAGCCGGGCCCGGGGCGTGGACGTCGGGCAGAGGGCGGGCCGGGTGAGCGAGGATGATGCGGACGGATCCGGTGCGGGAGGGGCGAGCATGGGCGGGACGGTCGCGTTCGGGACGGTGGGCACGCCGCTGGGGCGGATGCTCGTGGCCGTCAGCGAGGCGGGCGTGCTGGCGGTGGACTTCCGCGACGATCCCGCCGTCCGGGCCCGGACGGCGGAACGGTCAGGGCTCGTCCCGGTGGAGGATCCGGACCGGACCGCGGCGGCGGTCGAGCAGCTCGCCGCCTACTTCGCCGGGGAGCTGCGCGAGTTCGCGCTGCCGGTCGACTGGCGGCTCACCACCCGGGTGCAGCGCCGGATCCTGTCCTGTCTGCGGGAGACGGTCCCCTACGGGAGCGTGGTGACCTATGGCCGCCTCGGTGAGCGCAGTGGGACGGGCGTGCCGGCCCGGGCCGTCGGGCAGGTGATGGGGGCCAATCCGATCCCCGTCATCGTCCCCTGCCATCGGGTGGTGGCGGAGAACGGCCTGGGCGGCTACAGCGGCGGCACCGGTCCGGACGTCAAACGCCGGCTCCTCGCCCTCGAGGGCGTCCTGCCGCCCGCCCTCGACTTCGGTCCGGCCGAGGGCCCGTGATCGGGGCCGGTCCGGCGAAGGGCGGCTCCGGAGACGTCACCGATGGGCGTGCTCCCGCATCACCTGGACGTCCTTCTTCACCGACTCCATCGTGCGCGCCGGCGCGGCGGGCGTGGCCTTGCGGGTCTGCGAACGCCCCATCATCGCCAGGATCCCGGCGATCACCAGCAGCACCACCGTCACGATCAGCGCCGCCAGCCAGGTCGGCATCACCGTGTCGAGGGCCAGGATGATCGTCGCCAGCAGCACGCCGATCGCGTACAGGCCGACGACCGCGGCCGCCGCGAGCATCCCCGCGCCCCTGCCGGCGCGCCTGCCCTTCTCGGTCAGTTCCGCCTTGGCCAGCCGGATCTCCTGCTGGATCAGGTTGCGGATCTGTTCCGACAGCCGTTTGAGCAGTTCGGCCGTCGACCGGTCCTTGAGCGGCGCCGTCGCCTGCCTGTCGTCCACCAGCCTCGTTGCCACGGCTCACCTCCTCAGGTGCGCGGCGAGCCATACCCGCCCGTCGGGATTTATGCGTGGTGCGCGGGAGGAGCACCTCCATCCCCCGGGCGGAGGGGCTGTGCGTGGCGGGCGCGAACCGTGGGTTCTCAGGCCTTCGCCGGTCTCCGTCGGCCGGTCTCGGTGAGGGCGTGCGGCCTCCGTCGGCCGTTCCGGCGTCGACGCGGGCCGCGCGGGGTCGTCACGGGGTCATGAGGCGTCCGGGAAGGCATAACCGACGCCGGTGAGGTCCTCGGAGACCTCCCAGAGACGGCGGGCGGTCCTCTCATCGCCCGCGGCGGGGGGCGTGCGGACCTCGGTGGGGAGGCCGCGCTGCTGGAAGAGGCCGCGGGGTCCGTAGCAGGCGCCGCTGCGCGCCCCGGGGGCGGTGGCGGCGTAGAGGATGGGGAGGGCCCCCATGCCGTCGGACTGGGCGAAGAGGCGGTTGCCGAGGGCGGCGAACCGTTCGCCCAGCCGGTCCCCGGACATGCGGGGGCCGACGAGCTGGAGGTTGGTGGCGGCGTAGCCGGGGTGGGCGGCCATGCTGGCGAGCGCTCCGGAGGCGCGGCGGTGCAGTTCGACGGCGAACAGCAGGTTGGCCAGCTTGGACTGGGAGTAGGCGCGCCAGCGGCGGTAGCGGCGTTCGCCCTGCAGATCGTCGAAGTCGATGCGGCCCGGCCAGGCGAGCATGCTGGAGACCGTCACCACCCGGGGCGACGGGGCGGCCAGCAACGCCGGGAGCAGCAGCCCGGTCAGGGCGAAGTGCCCCAGATGGTTGGTGCCGAACTGCAGCTCGAAGCCGTCGGCCGTGGTCCGCCGCGGCACGGCCATGACGCCCGCGTTGTTGACCAGGATGTCCAGCGGCCGGTCGGTCTGCTTCTCGGCGAACGCCCGCACGGAGGACAGGTCCGCCAGGTCCAGGGAGCCCAGCGCCGCGTCGGCGCTCGGGACCTCGGCCCTCAGCCGCGCCAGGGCGGCCTCGCCGCGTTCGGCGCTGCGGCAGGCGAGGATCACGGTCGCGCCGTGCCGCGCCAGCTCCAGCGCCGTCCGGTAGCCGAGGCCGCTGTTGGCCCCGGTGACGATCGCGCGTCGCCCGGTCAGGTCGGGAATGTCGCCGGCCCGCCAGCCGCCCATCGCCCGTCTCCTCGCCGTCGGTCCGTCAGGCGGGCAGCACCCGCTCGATCGCGGCGATCAGCGCCTCGTCGTCCGGCTCGGTCTGCGGCGCGAACCGCGCCGCCACCGTGCCGTCCGGAGCGACCAGGAACTTCTCGAAGTTCCACCGGATGTCCCCGGTGTGGCCGGAGGCGTCGGCCGCGCCGACCAGCTCCCGGTACAGCGGATGCCGCCCCTCCCCGTTGACCTCGATCTTCTCGGTCATCGGGAAGGTCACCCCGTAGGTCGTGGAGCAGAACTCGGCGATCTCCTCCGCCGTCCCCGGCTCCTGCCCGAGGAACTGGTTGCACGGCACGCCGAGCACCGTGAACCCTCGCCCCGAGTACCGCTCGTGCAGCTCCTGCAGCCCCTTGTACTGGGGGGTCAGACCGCACTTGGAGGCGACGTTCACCACGAGAACGGCCTTGCCGCGGTACTGCCCGAGGTCGGCGGGTCCGCCCTGCAGGCTCTGAATCTCCACGTCGAACACCGACATGCCGCCGATCCTAGGAGATGCCCCCACGATCCCCAAGGGCCGCCCTCGCTCCTCCAGTGGGGTTTCAGGCCTGTCGGCCGACGGAAAACGGCGTCGCGCCGGAGCGCCGTTCGACCCGCAATCCGAACATCGGACAGACCGAAAATCCCTAAAGAATCACCCAAATCCCCTTCATTGGAAAATGGAACGATTCACCCCCTACGGGACGAGTGAGAGCCGAAGAACTCCGCCCTCCGGTTCACGGCGCCCCGCCCGGGGGCGCGGTGACCCTCCCCCGCGCTGCGCGCACCGCGGGCGGCCCGCACCGTGGGGACCGCCCGGCGGGCAGGAGGAGGCCGTCGAGACGCGGCGGGCGAGGGGCGCGAGGACGCCCCTGCGCGCTCACGTCCCGATGGCGCTCACGAACTGCGACAGCGAGTTCCCGGCGTCGCCCAGCGCGGAGATGGTGTTGTTGACCACGTCGGCCGCGGCTTGAGGGTCAGTCCACAGGTAGAAGATGACGAAGGCGATCGCCGCGTAGCGAAGGTGCTTCTTGTTCATCCCGTCGCCGTCCCTTACATCGTGCAGCGGCACACCGACCCATGTCAGATGTGCCCATCCGCATGTGCCCGCAAAGAGACTGTAAGCCCTTCGTGCCGCAAGGGGTACGTCGTCAACGATCGAGTCGCGCCTTACCCATGGGTCACCCAGCGACGATCGACGATGATGATATAGATCACATCGAGAGGGGACGACGGATTCGGCGGCCGGAGCCGCTTCCGGGCGACGAAACAGCCCCGCGCCCAGATCAGGCACGGGGCTGGAGATCTGCATCCCGCGATCAGGGGATCGCGCTGACGAAGGTGGACACCGACTCGGCGGCGTGGCCGAGCCCGCCCATGGCGTTCGACACCAGGTCGGCCGCGCCGTGCGGCCGGGTGATGATGTACCAGGCCGCGAAGGCCAGGCCGGTCACCTTGATCCACTTCTTGTTCATGCCCCCTCCACTCTCCGTGAACATATATTCACGCATGGTGTTTCCGGGTGGTAGGGGGACATGCGCCAAGACGAGGCAAAGACGCTCAGCGGTCCGAGGCCAGGTACTCCAGGTAGACCGGGCGCAGCGCCTCGGCCAGCTCGCCCTCTCCGGCGTGCAGGAACTCGTTCACCAGCGCCGAGGCGTGCAGCACGTCGGCGGTGCCCTGCTCGGGGCGGCCGGCGGCGGCCTCGGCGGCCGGGATGTCGCGCAGCAGCCGCCACAGGAACCCCAGGTCGCCGCGGGCGAGCGCGAGCCTCACGGCGCGGTCGTGCAGCTCCCGGGTGGGCAGCCGGTCCAGTTCCCCGTGGTCGCCGACGTCGGCCATGCAGGCGACCTAACCGGCGGCGCGCCGGTTAATCCTGCCGCCCGCCTTCCGCCGCGTCCGCCGCGGTCACCCGCCCTTGGCGTCGGAGGGGATCGGTTCGTCCTCGCGCAGCGCCTTGAACAGCGCCTCCGACTTGGCCTTGTCCCACCGGACATAGGACCCCACCCCCGGGGAGCTGCCGAACCCGCCGACCGGGACGGTGGTGGTGAGGCCGTCGCCGCCGCTGAGGCCGCGCATCGCCCACATCATCCGCACCAGGTCCACCAGGTGGTCGCCCTCGTCGACGGTGAAGTTGGAGGCGGAGTTCAGCGCCAGCGGGATGCTGCGGAACGGGTTGAGCAGCACGCCCGGGCTGGTCGCCTTGTCCATCAGCGCGGCGAAGAACTTGCGCTGGTTCCGCACGCGCTCCAGGTCGCCGTCGGCGAACTTGCGGGTCCGCACGAAGCCGAGGGCCTCGGCCCCGTCGAGGGTCTGGCAGCCCGGCCGCAGGTTCAGGCCCGCCTTGGGGTCGCGCAGCGGCTCCTTGATGCACATCTCCACGCCGCCGACCGCGTCCACCACGCCCACGAACCCGCCGAGGCCGATCTCGGCGTAGTGGTCGATGCGGATCCCGGTGGCCTGCTCCACGGTGCGCACCAGCAGCTTGGGGCCGCCGAACGCGTAGGCGGCGTTCAGCTTGTTGGAGCCGTGCCCGGGGATCGGCACGTACGAGTCGCGGGGCAGGCTGACCAGGGTGGTGCCGCCGTCGCCGAAGTGCAGCAGCATCATCGAGTCGGTGCGGCGGCCGGCGGCGTGGCCGGTCCGGAGCCTTCTGCGGTCCTCGGCGTCCAGGCCCTCGCGGCTGTCGGAGCCCACCACCAGCCAGTTGGTGCCGGGGGTGTCGGCGGGGCGGCCCGGGTAGTCCCACAGCGCCTCGACCCGGTTGAGCCGGGAATCGAGGTAGAAGTAGCCGCCCACCGCCGCGATCAGCATCACGGCCAGCAGCCATGCCAGCACGCGCCCGCCGCGGCGCCGACGCGGCCGGGGACGGGGGCGCCGCGCGGCGGGCGGACGACGCCGTGGCGGCTCCTCCTCGTCGTAGTCGTAGCCGGGCGGCGGCGCATCGTGGTGATCGGGCGGCGGCCCGGCGGGGCCGTACCGGTCCTGCCGGATCACCGACGGGTCGAAGCCGTACGCCTCCCGGCCGTAGCCGCGCGGTGCGTACGGATCGTCCGACGCCCGCTGCGGGGGCGGCTCCTCGGTCGCCGCCTCCTGAGGGGGAAGCCGCTCGGTCGGCGCGTCGGCACCGGCGTCACGACGCCCGCGTGTGCTCCAGGCCTCGTCCGTCATGCCCGACACGATATTCAAACCCGCACGCCCGCGTACCCACCTCCGGCATAACACTCAAGTGCGACTTTTCGGTGCGATGCGCTGGTGCGATGCGGGCGCACCGCGCCGCCCCGGCGGCGGGCGCATCCGGGGCGGCGACCGCGGCCGGAGCGCTCCCGCCCCTCACAGATACGAGCCGGGGAAGGGGGGTTCGCCGGGCCTGCGGGGCGGCAGGTCCTCGGGGCGCAGCAGACGCACCTCGGCCGGGTCGGGCTCGCCCTCGCCGCTGGTGATCCGCTGCGCCTGCCGGGAGATGGCGGCGTCCAGCAGGTTGCGGATCAGCCGGGCGTTGCCGAACGAGGCGCCGCGCGGCTCGGCGGCCAGACGGGCGCGCAGCTCCTCCACCACCCCGGGGGCGAGCGTGAAGCCGTTCTCCGCGGTCATGAACTCGAAGATCGACACCAGCTCGTCGTTGGTGTAGTCGGGGAAGTGCAGCACCTTGGGGAAGCGGGAGTCCAGACCCGGGTTGGAGCGCAGGAAGCGCTCCATCTCGGCCTCGTACCCGGCCACGATCACCACCAGGTCGGAGCGGTGCTCCTCCATCAGCTTGATCAGCTCAGCGACCGCCTCGTGCCCGAAGTCGCGCCGGTCGTGCCCGGACATGGTGAGCGAGTACGCCTCGTCGATGAACAGCACCCCGCCCAGCGCCCGCTCCACCGCCGCCCGCACCCGCGGAGCGGTCTGCCCGATGTACTCGGCGACCAGATCGGCGCGGGACACCTCCACCAGGTGCCCCGACGACAGCAGCCCCAGCTTGGCGTAGACGGCGGCGATCAGCCGGGCGATGGTGGTCTTGGCGGTGCCCGGGTTGCCGGTGAACACCATGTGCCGGGTCGGGGAGCCGATCGGGATGCCGGCGTCGCGGCGGATCCGCTCGGCCTTGGCCTCGGCGACCAGCAGCCCCACCTCGTGCTTGACGGTGTCCAGCCCGATCAGCCGGTCGATCTCGGTGAGCGGATCGCCCTCGGCCGGCGATCCCGCCCAGGGCGCGCCCAGCGAGTCGGGCAGGTCCTCCAGCAGGATCTCCGTCAGCGACTCGTCGTCGTCGACCACCCCGTCGGCCAGCACCCGACGGCCCTGCTGCGCCACCGCCCGGTCCAGCAGCCGCACCATCAGCCGGGCGTTGGCGAACCCCCGGTCGCGGGGCGCGGCCTGCACCAGCTCCCGCACCCGGGCCTCCACGCCGGGGCCGAGGGTGAAGCCCTCGTCGGCGGCCTTGGCGGTGAACACCTCGACCAGCTCCTCGTCGGTCAGGTCGGGGAAGCGCACCGTCTTGGGGAAGTGGGCGGCCAGCTCCTCGTTGGCGCGCAGCAGCCCGTTCAGCTCGGCCTCCGGCCCGGCCAGCACCACCACCAGCTCGTCGGGGTGCGCGGCCAGCGCGGCGGTGAGCGCGGCGACCGTCTCGTGCAGCCGGGCGGCGTCGGCGGCCCCGGGAGCGGCGGCCAGGGTGTGCGCGTCGTCGATGAACAGCACCCCGCCGAGGGCGTGCTCGACCGCCCGGCGCACCTTGGTGCCGCTCTCCCCGGTGTACTCCCCCACCAGGTCGGCGCGGTCCACCTCGACCAGGTGCCCGCCGGCCAGCACGCCCAGATCGGCGTAGATCCTGCCGAGGATCCGGGCGACCTTCGTCTTGCCGGTGCCTNGATCCGGGCGACCTTCGTCTTGCCGGTGCCTGGGTTGCCGGTGAACACCAGATGCCGGGGCCGGGCGGCGACCGCCATCCCCGCCTCGCGGCGCAGCCGGGCCGCCTTGGCCTCCGCGACCAGCGCGCCGACCTCCCGCTTGACCGACTCGATCCCGGCGCAGGCGGCCAGCTCGGCCAGCGGGTCGGCGTCCGCCGTCCGGCCGGGGATGAGCCGCTGCGGCAGATCGGCGGCGGTGACCTCCACGGGCGTCCCGCGCGCCGCCGCGCCGGCGGTGCACTGCTCGGCCAGATGCTCCACCAGGCGGGCGCCGCGCAGGTTCAGCAGCGGCGGGGTGCGGGTCAGCAGCACCCCGGCGGTGCGGGCGACCTCCCGGTCCACCGTCGCGCCCCGCGCCGTCACCGCACGGCGGAACAGCTCGGCGTACTCCTCCTCGCCGAAGTCGCGGGTGCGGGTGATCTCGAACGAGCGCAGCAGGGCCGGGTTGCCGTCGAACAGGCGTTCCTCGCCGCCCGGCCGGCACAGCGCCACCACGTCCAGCTCGGGGCTGCGGGCCATCAGCCGGCGCAGCTCCTCGGCCACCGCGGGGCCGCACCGCTCGTAGGTGAACAGCTTGTCCAGGTCGTCGACGACCATCATGGCGCGGGCCTCCAGGCATTCGCGCGCCCTGGTCTGCAGCCACAGCACCGCGTCGCTGATCGGCAGGGTCGGGAAGACCTGGTCGGAGACCCAGAAGGTCTGCCGGACGACGCCGCGGTCGATGAGGGCGCGCTCCAGCTCGGCGACCGCGGTGCCCTTGCCGGTGCCCTCCGGACCGGCGATCAGCAGCCGGACCGGCCGGCCCGCCGCTCGGGCGTCGACCGTCCGACGGATCGCCTCGACCAGTTCGGGCTGTCCCACGATCCTCTCGGCGACCGGGTCCGTCGGGCCCGCGCCCTCCCCCCGGTCGCCCTCCCCGTCCGCCCGGTCGGTCGGGTCCGTCCCGGCGGCCTGGGCGGCGGGGCGGGCGAACCGCTCCACCAGGGGGTTGGCGACCACCCGGCGCGGCTCGTGCAGGCGGCGCAGGTCGGCCTGGAAGGCCCGGACCGGCACCCGGCACCGCGGGGTGGTCGCGGTGTCCGGCAGGCCCTGCACGCACCCGGTGACGCGGACCGCCATGTCCAGCCAGGCCCGGCAGGCGTCGGCCTCCCCGGCCACCAGGGCGCGGGCCAGCCAGTCGCGGATCTCCTGCTGCCAGGCCTCCACCGCGAAGTCCGCCCGCAGCGCCCGCAGCCGTTCGGCGACCCGGTCATAACGGCCGGTGCCGACGGCCACCGCCAGCTCGGCGGGCGCGGCGGTCTGCCCGGCCTGCAACAGCAGCCGGGCCAGCGCGACGTCGACCGGATCGCCCTCCCCCACCGCGTCGGTCAGCCGCTGATGCGCGGCGGTGAACCCGGCGCACGCCCACTCCAGGTAGCCCAGCGGCCCCGACAGCTCCGGCAGCAGCGCCAGCTCCTCGTCGGTGACGTCGGCCGCCCACCGCTTCTCCAGCTCGCTCTGGGGGACGGTCAGGTCGATCTCCCGGGTCTGGGGGTCGGCGGCGCGGCGTTCGAACAGCGCCACCAGCGCCCGGCGGCGCGGCTCCAGCGGCTCCAGGCCCTCGAACACCTCCAGGCAGTCGCGGGCCAGGGCGTACATGACGGCGCGGCGTTCCCGGTCGTCGCCGGCCGGCTCGGGCAGCCACAGCCCGGGAGGCCGCCAGCGCCCGCCCTGCGACAGCCAGGCCAACGGGTCGCGCACCGCGGGCTCGGGCCGGGCCAGGAACGGCGCCAGCAGCTCGTAGTCGATGTCGCCGCGCGAGCCCGCCCGGATCGCCGCCGACCCCAGCAGGAAGGTGAGCAGGGACCACAGCTCGGCGCCGGCCGCGGTGGTCTCAGGGCCGTAGAAGTCGCTGAGCGTCCGTTTGAGCAGCTCGGTCCGGGGGTCGCCGTTCAGCGCGACCGCGCGTTCGGCCAGTTCCTCATACAGCCCGTCGGGCACCCGCCAAGGTCCGTGGAAGTACACGTCGAGGACGGGTTCGTCGGTCAGCAGCAGTTCCAGATGCTCCGGCAGCCGTGGCGGGCTCACGCTCGTCGTCCATTCTCGGTACGGGATGGGGTCACAGGCCAGACGGACCCCCGGGATCCGCGAGCCACCCTACGTGAGATGCGCCTCGGCCGAGCCCGTCCCCGATGATTCGGATGACTCTCTCTTTACTCACATCACCTGACAAAGAAGGCTCACCCTGTTGGCACGGCCCGAGGGGTCCGGGATAGTTGAGGCACAGAGACGACCGTCGGCCGCATGCGACGGTCGGTCGCTTCTACCGGGAGGAGGAATCCCCCGTGCGACAACTGACCATCACCACCCGCGAGCGCGAGGGCTGCGCCGTCGTCGCCCTGCGGGGCGAACTCGACATCGCCAGCGCCGACGAGCTGCGCCGCGGCCTGCAGGCCGCCCGTCGCGCGCACGGCGACCACCTGATCCTCGACCTGGACGAGCTGGAGTTCATGGACTCCCACGGCCTCTCGGTGATCATCAACTGCCACAAGGCGGTCACCGCCGGGCGGGGCGGCCTGGCGCTGACCGGCGCCCGCCCGATCGTGCGGCGCACCCTGCAGATCACCGGGCTGGACCGCAGGCTGGCCCTCTACGACACCGTCGAGCAGGCCGCCGCCTCGCTCCGCCGCCCGGCGGACGCCGCCTCGGCCGTCTGACCGCCGGCCCCGGACGCCCGTCCCGTCCACGGCGCCGGACGGGACGGGCGTCCGAGCCTCGGCGCCGGGCCCGCCTCACACCGGCAGCAGGTCGGGCCGCTTGGGCGGACGGCCGTCGCCGCTGGACCGTCCCTGGATCCGGCGCTGGATCCAGGGCAGGAAGTAGGTCCTGGCCCAGTACAGGTCCTCCCGGCGCTGCTCGTGCCAGCTCCGGGCGGCCACCGGCGCGGGCCACGGCTCGCGCCAGTCCCCCTCCACCGGGACGCCGAGCCGTTCGCACACCAGCAGCGCCAGCCTGCGGTGCCCCTCCGACGACAGATGCAGCCGGTCCTCGTGCCAGGCCCGCGGGTCGTACAGCACGCTGCGCGGCCACAGGTCCACCAGCAGGCAGCCCCGCCGGTCGGCGATGGCCCGCAGATGCATGCTGTAGGTGGCGGCCTTGCCCCGGATCCGGCGGCCCGCCCGCAGCCACTGCGGATCGAAGCCCGTGAAGATCACCACTCGGGCGCCGGTGCCGCGCAACCGCTGCACCGCCTCGTCGAACATCACCGCCAGCGCGTCCGGATCCGCGCCGGGGCGGAGCATGTCGTTGCCGCCCCCGCAGAACGTCACCAGGTCGGGCCGCATCTCCACGGCCCGCGGCACCTGGTCGGCCACGATCTGGCGGAGCAGTTTGCCGCGCACGGCCAGATTGGCGTATCGCAGCCCGGGGCGATGCGCCGCGATGTGCTCGGCCAACCGGTCGGCCCAGCCGCGGAACCGGTCCGGATCGACGGGGTCGGGGTCCTGCAGCCCTTCGGTGAAACTGTCACCGATCGCTACATAGGTATCGATTCCGTCGATTCCAGGTGGCGTCGCACTCATTTCCCTGATCACGTCAGCACATGGTGCAACACGGGCAAAGCCCTACGCGACCGTAACAAATCCCTACGCGACCGTGACCGGGCCGCCTCGGGTCAGGTCCAGGCGGGGCCGGGGGCGGGCGCCGGGCCGGCCGACTGCATCTGCAGGGCGTGCTGCACCAGCACGATCAGCGCCTGCTTGGTGGACTCCCGGCTGCGGGCGTCCACCTGCACGATCGGGATCTCCGACCCGATCGTCAGCGCCTCGCGGATCTCCTCGTTGGTGTGCGTGAACTCGCCGTGGAAGCCGTTGACCCCCACGATGTAGGGCAGCCCCGACTCCTCGAAGTAGTCCAGCGCGGCGAAGCAGTCCGCCAGGCGCCGGGTGTCGACCAGCACCACCGCGCCGATCGCACCGCGCACCAGGTCGTCCCACATGAACCAGAACCGGTGCTGACCGGGGGTGCCGAACAGGTAGAGGATCAGGTCGCTCTCCAGCGTGACCCGGCCGAAGTCCATGGCCACGGTGGTGGTGGTCTTGTCCGGCACCGCGGTCAGGTCGTCGATCCCGGCGCTGGCGGCGGTCATCACCGCCTCGGTGGTCAGCGGCTGGATCTCCGAGACCGAGCCGACGAAGGTGGTCTTGCCCACCCCGAAGCCCCCGCCGACCACGATCTTGACCGAGGTCATCTCGGGGCCCTCGCCGCCTGGGAGGGGCAGGCTGGCGTCAGAGCTTTCGTAGACCACTGAGCACCCTTTCAAGCAAACGGACATCGGGCTGCGCGTCGGCCGGGCGCGACTGGTGCAGGCGCAGCAGTCCTTCGTGCGCCATGTCGGCGATGATCACGCGGGCCACCCCGAGCGGCAGGCGGAGCAGGGCGGAGACCTCCGCCACCGATCGCCAAGAGCGACACAGGTCCATGATCGCCCGGTACTCGGGGGTCAGCGTGGTCACGTCCCTGGGCGGGTACGGCGCGGCCGACACCAACGCCTCGATCGCCAGGTCGTAGCGGGGTCGGGTACGCCCGCCGGTCACGGTGTAAGGGCGCACCAGCGAACGTCGGTCGCCGTGGGCGGGCTGGGACTGCTCGCCCGCCCACCCGGGATCGCCGGATCGTCCGGGACCGGCGGGGCCGCCGGCCGGTCCGGCACCGAAATGTTGCCTGCCGTGGTCCACCACGGTGCCTTCCGTCGAAGCCTGTCAGGTCTTTCCGGTCGCCGGGTCACCCGCGAGGCGGCCCGGCCCCCAGTTCGGTGCGCAGCGCTGGGGTCAGCACCCGGCCGACGCGCTCCACGAGCAACGTCATCTCGTACGCCACCAGCCCCATGTCGCAGTCCGGCGCGGCGAGCACCGCGAAGACCGCCCCGGAGCGGATGGACATCACGAACAGCAGCCCTCGCTCCATCTCCACCACGGTCTGGCTGACCCCGCCCGCGTCGAACAGCTGGGCGGCCCCCTGGGTCATGCTGGTCAGCCCCGCGGCGATCGCCGAGAGCTGGTCGGCGCGCTCGGGCGGGAACCCGTCGGAGTAGGCCAGCGGAAGCCCGTCGGAGGACACCACGACGGCGTGCGCGGCCTTGGGCACCCGCTCCACGAAATTGGTCACCAGCCAGTTGAGATCCTGCCGGCTCACGCGGATCCTCCCCTCTCTGTGTCGCCCTGTGCAGGCCCGGATCCACCGGGACCCGGCGGAATGCTCTCATCGGGGCCGCCCTGCTGCGGTCCCTGTCCGGAACGGGCCTCCGACCGGCCTCGGCGGACTCCGCGCTGGAGACTGGAGAACCGGTCGCGGACCACCTCGGCGGGCTTGTGCGGCGCGGGACGCGCCCGCCCTGCGGCGGGCTGCGACGGCGCCGCCGGCGTCTGCCGGCCGGGCCGCACCGCACCGGGCACCCGGTTGCGCCCGGGCACCCGCTTGGGCAGCCCGGCCTTGGTGACGCCGCCCGAGGTCGGCTCGCGCGCCGCCTCGGCGGCCTGCCATCCAGCGTCGCCGGGCGACTGCCAGCGGCGCTCCCGTTCCCGGGCGGAGCCGCCGGCGCGACGCTGGAACCATTCCGACTCCATGGCGTCGAAGATCGGCGAACTTTCCACGGCCGCGGCGGGCGCCGGGTCCTCGGCCGCGCCCCACGACACGCCCGTCTCGGCGGGCGGGCGCTGCGGGCCGGTCGACGATCCCTCCGCGGGCGGCCCGGACGACGATCCGGGCGGGGGCCCCGACTGCGGGGCCGGTTCGAGCTGTGGGAAGCCCGGCAGGCTCGCGGCCAGCGTGGGCTCTCCGATCGATGGCTGCTGCGGTCCGGTATCCGACACGATGGGCTGCGGTCCCGTCTTATCGTCCGGCTTCCGGTGACGCGGCCCGGGCGTGAGCTCGCGGCCGGAGGCCTGAGGCGGCGGCGCCGCGCCCACCGCGGGCTGGGCGCCGGTGTTGCCGGTGGGCCGCGCGGTCGAGGAGGAGTCCTCGACGATCGGCAGCGGCCCGGAGTCCCGCAACTGCGGCTGCGGCCCGGTGCCGAGCCCTTCGCGGCGGGACGGCCGGCCCGTGCCCGCCGCGGGGATCGGGCCGGTGGAGTCGGCGGCCACCCCGGCGGCGACCGGGGCGGGCGTCCAGGCCGCACTGGCGGCCGGGACGTCGGCGGCGGGGTCGGCCGGCGTGCTCTCGGCGGGCAGCTCGCCCCGGGCGATCACGGCGGCCGGCAGCAGCACGAACGCGGTGATGCCGCCGGACAGCGCCGGGCGCAGCTCGACCCGGATGCCGTGCCGCTGGGCCAGCCGGCCGACCACGAACAGGCCCATGCGGCGGGCCGCGGAGAAGTCGACGACCGGCGGGTTGGCCAGGCGCCAGTTGACCTGCTCCAGCTCGTCCGCCGGGATGCCGACGCCGTTGTCGGTGATCTGGAGCATCGCCCCGCCGCCGGACAGCAGGTGGCCGGACACGGTGACCTTGGTGTGCTGGGGGGAGAACACGGTGGCGTTCTCCACCAGCTCGGCCACCAGGTGGACCAGGTCGTTGACCGCCTGGCCGGTGACCGACACCTCGCCCTGCACCCGCAGCGTGACCCGCTCGTACTGCTCGACCTCCGACAGCGAGGCGCGCACGATGTCGATCAGCGGAACCGGCTGGTTCCACCGGCGCACCTGCTCCTGGCCGCCGAGGACCAGCAGGTTCTCGCAGTTGCGGCGCATGCGGGTGGCCAGGTGGTCCAGCTGGAACAGGCTGGCCAGCTGGTCGGCGTCCTGCTCGTTCTGCTCCAGTTCGTCGATCAGGCGCAGCTGGCGCTCGATCAGCGACTGCATCCGGCGGGACAGGTTGACGAACATCGCGTTGACGTTGCCGCGCAGCACGGCCTCGTCGGCGGCCAGCCGCACCGCCTCCCGGTGCACCTCGTCGAACGCCCGGGCGACCTCGCCGATCTCGTCGCTGGTGTGGATGTCGATCGGCTCGACCTCGATCCCGCCGGCCGCGGCCTGCGGGTCGCGCAGCCGTTCCACCACGCCGGGCAGCCGGGTGCCGGCGATCTGCAGGGCGCTCTCCCGCAGCCGCTGCAGCGGGCCCACCAGCGAGCGCGCGATCAGCGAGGTGAGCAGCAGCGCCAGCAGCACGATCAGCGCGGTGACCGCGGTGTCGACCACGGCCGCCAGCCGGGCCGCCGACCGCTGGTCGCGGGCGCGATCCAGCAGCTGGTCGCCGAGCCTGCGCTCGGCCACCCGCATCTGCTCGATCATCACGGTCAGCGAGGAGCCCAGTGCGGCCGACCCGCTCCGGGTGGTCAGCTGCCGGGGCAGCAGCCCGCCGCGGGACTGGGCCGAGGCGATGGCCTGCTGGCGCAGCTCCCGGGCCCGGTCGATCTCCGGGCCGATGACGGTGTCGTCGTACATCTGACGCTGCCCCAGCGTCGCGGCCTGACGGAAGACGGCCAGCTCGCTGTCCTCACGGGAACGCGCGCCCAGCAGCGCCGCCAGCTCCTCGGGCGTCAGCCGGCCGGAGCGGGCGCCGACCGCCAGCAGCGCGCGCTGCCGGGAGACCTGCTCCTTGGCCCGGGTCACGGCGGCGATGGCACGGCTGGTCGCGGCCAGCTGCTCGTCGGCCACGCCCTGAGCGACGCCGTCGACGACACCGATCAGCTCGTCGATGGACTCGGAGTACTTCTCCAGCACGGTGAACACCGGCACGCGGGTCTCGGTCGCCATGGAACGCAGCGACCGCACCCCCTCCAGCCGGTTCAGCACCCGGCGCGCGTCGGTGGCGGCCTCCTCCGAGAACGAGTCGTCCACCCCCAGGGCGATCTCGCGGACCTGGCCGATCACCGCGTCCACCTTGGTGTACTGCTCACGCAGCTCCGCCAGCCGCGCCTCGGAGCGGCCCGCGACGATGTAGCCCACCGTCTGGTCGCGCTCGGCGGCGAACTCCTGCACCAGGGCGGTGACCCCGTTGCCGAGCCGTGCCATGTGCTCCGCCCGGCCGTAGGCCTGCGCGCTGGTGATCGAACCGGAGACCCGCAGACCGCCGAGCACCAGGACGGCCACGGTCGGGATCAGCACCAGAACGGCCAGCCGGCGACGCACCCGCCAGTTGCGCAGGCGCAGCCCGCGCATACGGGCGGGCGGCTCGGCAGCGGCCGATCCGGCCCCCGAGTCCTTGGACCGGGGTGCGTCGTCCCCACCTGTTTCGTTCGATTGCATCCGGCGTTAACACCCTCCAGCTCACATGCCGCATCGGCAGAAGAGGGACCACCCGGGGGTGCAGGCGCAGCGTCTTTCTGCCTTCCAGCGCGTGACATTGGAGCACATCCCCGACGGAGCCCGCAAAGATTGCAGCAGCAGAACGGACACGACGATCCCACCTAAAGAACTTTCTACCCAAATGTCCGATTATTTGCACACAAACGAACACGATACGTGAACATCCATCAAAGATCATCACCTACCGTAACGACAAAATCACACAAGCATGACAAAACACGCAACTACCAGGAAGAATCACTGGAAGATTGACCAATTGCCCGGCCGCTCCGCCATTGCGGAAAGGCCGGGCCGCCGCCCATAATTCGCGGCCGACGGGCCGGAAAACACGCCGCCGGCACCCGCGGAGAGGATCCGGCGAGGAGGTCACTCACGGTAAGGATCCGACTACGGCGACGCCGGCCCCGCCCACGGTTCGGCGGCCTTGAGGCCCGTGAGCCGCCGCACGGGCGGCACCCTGCGGCTTGGAACGGTCTTATCGCAGGCCGCCCCGTCGACGGCCGACCCCGTTTCCACACTCGACCAAGCCGACGATCACGAGATCGTCACCCATTCCCGGACACTCCACTCACCTCGACGGAATTGCGGTACTCTCCGGACCGCCCCTCATGATCACGGCTCGGAGGGCGCGGTGCCGCGTCGGGCACCGCCCGTTCACCTCCGGTTTCCCGACCAAATCCCCATGCGAGATTAAGGAGCTCCCATGAGGCCATCCCGCCGTCGTTTCGGCGCTCTCGCTGCGCTGCTGGTGGCCGGCTCGCTCATCACCGGCTGCGGTGGCGATGACGGCTCCGCCTCCGGCGGCAACGGCCTGGAAAAGCAGACCATCACGGTGGCGGCGCTGCCGCTGGTGGACGGGGCCGCGCTGCACATCGGGATCAAGCAGAAGCTGTTCGAGGCCGAGGGCCTGAAGGTCCAGGTCAAGCCGATCCAGCAGAGCACTCAGGCGCTGCCTGCGCTGATCAAGGGCGACGTGGACGTGATCGCCGGCGCCAACTACGTCACGTTCTTCCAGGCCCATGAGAAGGGGACGCTCAAGCTGAGCATCCTCTCCGAGGCCGCGGCGCTGACCCCGAACATGATGAACGTGCTGGTCAAGCCCGACTCCCCGATCAAGTCCGCCAAGGACCTGGAGGGGAAGAAGATCGCGGTCAACATCCCCAACAACATCCAGTCGCTGACCCTGAACGCCATCCTCAAGGCCAACAACGTCGACCCCTCCAAGGTCCAGTACATCCAGGTGCCGTTCCCGCAGATGGGGGCCGCGCTGGAGAAGGACCAGGTCGACGCGATCCACGTGGTCGAGCCGTTCCTGTCCGACGTCCAGAAGAAGCTGGGCGCCCGGGTCGTGGTCAACGGCGGCGGCGAGCCGGTGACCGGCGTCCCGATCAGCGGCTACGTCACCACCCAGGAGTTCGCCAGCAAGAACCCCAAGACCAGCGCGGCGTTCCAGCGCGCCATGCTCAAGGCCCAGGAGGCGGCGGCCAGCGACCGCAAGAAGGTGGAAGAGGTGGTGCCCGACTACGCGCGCATCGAGCCGCAGGTCGCCTCGGTGATCACCATGCCGGACTTCCCGTCCTCGGTGAACACCACCCGTCTGCAGCGGATCGTGGACCTGATGGTCTCCGGCGGCCTGCTGAAGGACAAGCCCGATCTGAACACGATCGTGTTCCAGGCCAAGGCCTGACGGCCGTCCCATCTCCCTGATGACGACATCAACCGCCTCTGCCCGCTCCGGCCGGGCGGCACGGCCCCTCACGCGCACCGGACGGTGGGCGCGAGGGGCCGTCGGCGTGGCCGCCCTCTTCGCGGCGAGCGAGCTGCTCGGCCGGGCCGAGATCGTCGACCGTTCGTATCTGCCGCCGGCCTCCTCGGTCGTGACCCGCGCGATCGAGCTGGCCGGCGACACGCTGTTCCTGCAGTACCTGGCCGACACGATGACCGCCTGGGCGGTGGGCCTGGGGCTGGCGATCGCCGTCGCCGTCCCGCTGGGCCTGCTGCTGGGCAGCGTCCCGGCGGTCAACGCCGCCACCCGGGCGATCGTGGAGTTCCTGCGGCCGATCCCGTCGGTGGCGCTGATCCCGCTGGCCGGGCTGCTGCTGGGCTCCGGCACGGAGATGAAGGTGGCGCTGATCGTGTACGCCTCCACCTGGCCGATCCTGTTCAACACCATGTACGGCCTGGCCGAGGTCGACCCCGCCGGCAAGGACACGCTGCGGGTGTTCGGATTCGGGCGGCTGGAGATCCTGCTGCGGGTCTCGCTGCCGTCGGCGGCCCCGTTCATCGCCACCGGGATCCGGCTGGCCGCGGCGATCGCGCTGATCCTGGCCGTCGGCACCGAGATCATCTCCGGTTTCGGCGAGGGCCTGGGGATCTTCATCGCGCAGGCCTACTCCGTCCCCGACGGGGCGCGCGACGTGCTGGCCGGCACCGTGTGGGCGGGGACCCTGGGGCTGGTCATCGACGCGGCCCTCGGCGGGGCGCAGCGCCGGATGTTCCACTGGCACCACGCTCGCCAAGGCGGCACGACATGAGCACGACCGCATCCTCCGCCGTCTCCCCCGCCGTCGGGCGCGGGCGCCGGGCCGCCCGGTTCCTCGGCGGGCTCGCCCACCGCTGGCTGCCGTTCGCGCTGCTGATCGGCGCGTGGGAGCTGGCCACCCGGGCGGCCGAGAGCCCGTTCTTCCCGCCGCCGTCCCAGATCGTCTCGGCGACGCACGAGCTGTGGCTGTCCGGTCCGGCGACCCGGCTGTTCCTCACCGACCTGGCGATGGACAACCTGCTGCCCAGCCTGGGCCGGATGGCCCTGGCGCTGGCGATCGCGGCGGTGGCCGGGATCGCGCTGGGCATGGTGCTGGGCCGGTCCGAGCGGGCCATGGCCTACCTGAACCCGCTGCTGCAGTTCTGCCGGGCGATCCCGCCGCCGACCCTGGTGCCGGTGTTCATCGTGCTGTTCGACCTGGGCACGCAGATGCAGGTGGCCTCGATCATCTTCAGCGTGATCTGGCCGATCCTGCTGAACACCGCCGACGGCGCGCGGTCGGTGACCCCCTTGCAGATGGACACCGCCGAGGTGTTCCGGCTGTCGACGGTCGACCGGATCCGCTACATCCTCATCCCCTCGGCGCTGCCGAAGATCTTCGCGGGACTGCGGCTGGCGCTGTCGCTGTCGCTGATCCTGGTGGTCTTCTCCGAGCTGCTGCCGGGGACCGTCAACGGCATCGGATTCCAGCTCACCGACGCCCAGAGCCGTTCGGACATGCCGACCATGTGGTCGGTGATCGTCCTGCTCGGCGTGCTGGGCTACGCGCTGAACACCCTCCTGCTGGCGGTGGAACGACGTACGCTCGGCCGGCACCGCCCGGCCGACGGAAAGGGCGACACATGACGTACACGGTCCGCGACGCGTTCTACGACTTCTGCCGAAGCGTCGGGATGACCACCCTGTTCGGCAACCCCGGCTCCACCGAGCTGCGGATGTTCCGCGACTTCCCCGAGGACTTCCGCTACGTGCTGGCGTTGCAGGAGACGGTGGCGGTGGCCGCCGCGGCCGGTCATGCGCTGGGCACCGGGCGGGCCGGGCTGGTCAGCCTGCACTCGGCGGGCGGCGTGGGGCACTCGCTGGGGGCGGTGTTCAACGCCTACCGGGACCGGGTGCCGGTGGTGATCCTGGCCGGGCAGCAGTCCCGGCCGATGATCCGGCTCCGCCCGTTCCTGGGGGCCGACGAGCCGGCCTCCTTCCCCCGCCCCTACGTCAAGTACAGCCACCAGCCCGAACGCGGCGAGGACGTCGCCGAGGCGATCGCCGAGGCGTACCGGATCGCGATGACCCCGCCGCGCGGCCCGGTGCTGGTGTCCGTCCCCGAGGACGACTGGGACCTGCCCGCCGAGCCGGTGCCGCACCGGGAGGTGCGCGCGGACTTCGCCGCCGACCCGGCCGCGCTGCGGGAGGTGGCCGACGCGCTGAACGCCGCCCGCTCCCCGGTGATCGTGGTCGGCCCCGGCGTGGAGGACGAAGGCGCCCAGGAACTGGTGGTCCGGCTCGCCGAACGCGCCAACGCGGGGGTGTGGATCAGCCCGCTGTCGGGGCGTTCGGGCTTCCCCGAGGAGCACCGGCTGTTCCAGGGCTTCCTGCCCCCGGTGCGCTCCCAGCTCGCCGCCCGGCTCGCGGACAACGACGTGATCCTGGTGCTCGGCGCGCAGGTGTTCACCTACCACGTGCACGAGGAGGGGCCCTTCATCCCCGAGGGCGCGCGGCTGTTCCACTTCGACTGCGACCCGGCGCAGGTCGCCTGGGCGCCGGTCGGCACCAGCGTGCTGACCACCATCCGGGGCGGGCTGCGGGGCCTGCTGGAGCTGGTGGAACGGTCCGACCGCCCGGCTCCCCCGCCCCGGCCCCGGCTGGCCGTCCCCGAGGCGACCGATCCGATCCCGCCGGAGCTGCTGGTGGAGACCCTGCGCGAGGTCATGCCCGCGGACGGGGTGCTGGTGGAGGAGGCCCCCAGCCACCGGGACCTGTTCCACGCCCGTTTCCCGATCAACACGCCGGGCGGGTTCCTGACCACCGGCAGCGGCGCGCTCGGCTGGGGCCTGCCGCTGGCGGTGGGCCGGTCGCTGGCCTCCTCGGGCGAACGGATCGTGTGCCTGATCGGAGACGGCTCGATCATGTACTCGGTGCAGGCGCTGTGGACCGCGGCCCAGCACCGGGTCCCGATGACCGTCGTGGTGCTCAACAACCACGGATACGGGGCGGTCAAGGCGCTGGGCCGCCGCATCGACCTGCCCACCGTGCCCGGCACCGACATCCACGACCTGGACTTCGTGCAGGTCGCCCGCGGGATGGGCGTGCCGGGCCGGACGGTGACCAAGGCCGCCGACATCAAGCCCGCGCTGCTGGAGGGGCTGGAGCACGACGGGCCGTTCCTGGTCGACGTGACCGTCGCGGCCGACGACTCCCCGGCCTATGAGCCGTGGGCGCGCTGAGCGTCCGGTGACCCCGCCGTGCGGGGGCGCGGATCCGCGTCGCCGCACGGCGGGCCCGCCCGGACGGCCCGGGCGGACGGCCCGGGCGGGGCTCCGGAAAGCTCGGAAACCAGATTCGGACAAGGCAGGATGTGACATGCTTTGTCGCGTTCGCCTGGTCCGCCGTCGAGGATCGCTGGGGGATCTCCCTTGCTCGAAATTCAGAATCTGACGCACACCTACGCCGACGGCCACACGGCGATCAAGGACATCAACCTGACCGTGCAGGACGGCCAGCTGGTCAGCATCGTGGGGCCGTCCGGCTGCGGCAAGTCCACCCTGCTGCGGTGCATCGCCGGGCTGATCCGTCCGGCCGAGGGGCGGATCGTCCTGGACGGCACCCCGGCCGACGGGGTCCCCGACAACCTCGCGGTGGTCTTCCAGGACTACAGCCGTTCGCTGTTCCCCTGGCTGACGGTCCGCGACAACGTGGCGCTGCCGCTCAAGCAGCGCGGCATGTCCAAGGCACAGCGCCGCGAGGCGGCGATGGAGGCGCTGGAGTCGGTCGGGCTGGCGGACGCCGGGAGCAAGTACCCCTGGCAGCTGTCCGGCGGCATGCAGCAGCGGGTGTCCATCGCCCGGGCGCTGGCCTACCGGCCGTCGCTGCTGCTGATGGACGAGCCGTTCGGGTCGCTGGACGCCCAGACCCGTGAGGACCTGGAGGATCTGACCCTCAAGGTGCGCGGCGACGGCGGCATGACGATCCTGCTGGTCACCCACGACATCGACGAGAGCGTGTACGTCGGGGACCGGGTCGTGGTGCTGGGCGCCTCCCCCGGTCACGTGCGCGCCGACCTGACGGTCGACCTGCCGGAGCCGCGCGACCAGATCTCCACCCGGGAGCTGCCGGAGTTCGTCCGGCTGCGCGCCGAGGTGGGCCGGCTGGTGCGCGGCGCGGGCGAGACCGCCGAGCAGGCCGCCACGGCCGCCACGTGACCGTCCGGCGGCCCGCCGGGGCCGCCTGAGGCGCTCCGCGGCCGCCGGTGAGGCCGCACGGCGCCGTACCGGTTCCGCATGGCGGGCGTCACTTGGCGTCGGCGTAGCAGTCCACGATCGCGGTCTGCATCGGGAAGACGACCGGGGTCTCCCCGAACACCATCCGGCCGGCCCGGGCGCCGGCGGCGCGGATCTCGGCGGCGACCCGCTCGGCGACGTCCCGCGGGGTGTGCACGATCACCTCGTCGTGCTGGAAGAACACCAGATGCGGACGCCCGGGCAGGGTCCGCAGCCGCCCGCGCAGCAGGGCCAGCAGCACCAGCGCCCAGTCGGCGGCGCTGGCCTGCACCACGAAGTTGCGGGTGAAGCGGCCCCGGCTGCGCAGCGCGGAGCCGGCCCGCTCGCCCTCGTCGGCGGTCAGCTCCCGCCACGCGGCCGAGGGCGGCGGGCAGGTGCGGCCCAGCCGGGACCGCACCACCCGGCCCGCCTCGCCGTCGCGGGCGGCGGCCTCCACGTACTCCAGCGCCTGAGGGAAGCGTCTGCGCAGCACTCCCAGCAGCCGGGTCGCCTCCGCGCCGCCGCCTCCGTACATCGCCGACAGCAGCGCGATCTTGGCCTTGTCGCGGGCCTCCTCCGGGCGTCCCCCGAACGCCTCCGCCAGCGCCGCGTACAGGTCGCCCTGGGCGGCCGCGGCGGCGAACGCGCGGTCCCCGGCGAGCGCGGCCAGCACCCGGGGTTCGAGCTGGGCGGCGTCCGCCACCACCAGCGTCCATCCCGGGTCGGCGACCACGGCGCGGCGCAGCACCCGGGGGATCTGCAGCGCCCCGCCGCCCCGGGTGGCCCAGCGTCCCGACGCCACCCCGCCGACCGCGTACTCGGGGCGGAACCTGCCGTCCCGGACCCAGGCGTCCAGCCACGCCCAGCCGTGCGCGGCGTGCAGCCTGGCCAGCTCCTTGTACTCCAGCAGCAGCGGCACCGCCGGATGGTCGACGCGGCGCAGCACGTGCGCCCGGGTGGAGGGCACCGGCACGCCGGCGGCGGCGAACGCCTTGAGCAGCTGGCCCGGCGAGTCGGGGTTGACCGGCCGGCGCGTCCCGAACGCCGCGCTGATCCGGTCGGCCAGCTCCTGCAGGCGGCGGGGCCGCAGCCCGGGGGCCGGGCGGGGGCCGAGCAGTTCGGTGAGCAGGGCGTCGTGCACGTCGGCGCGCCACGGCAGCCCGTCGCGGGTCATCTCGGCGGCCACCAGCGCGCCCGCCGACTCGGCCGCCGCCAGCAGCGGCAGCCTCCCCGCCCCGGCGAGCCTGCGGAGCTGGTCGGCGTGCACGGCGATCAGCCGGTCCAGCTCCTCGGCGGCGTCCGGGGCCTCCTCGAACAGCGAGGGCTGCTCTCCCCGGTGCCGTTCGAAGGCGTCGTCGAGAGGGGCGGCGGGCACCGGCTCGCCGCGCAGCCTGGCCCAGGCCGCCCGCGCCGAGGAGGGTTCCCCGTGGCGGCCCGCATGGCCCAGCAGCAGCCTCTCGACCAGTTCGACGTCGTGGCAGCGGCCGACCCGGACCCCGGCGGCCAGCAGCCGGGGGTACAGCACCGCGGTGGACGCCCACACCCAGCGGGGCCGGTCGGCGCGCTCCCGTTCGGCGACGGCGGCGCCCAGGTCCGCGACCCGCCGGGGCGGGCCGGCGGGGGAGCCGTCGTCGGCCAGGGGGCGCAGCAGCCCGCCGCCGTCGGCCGTCGCCGTCACCGCGATGCGCACCCGTCCATTGAACCCCTCCCGCCGCACGGCTCCGCCCCGCGGTCGCGAAGGCGGTCGGCGCGGCGGCGCGCCGGCCCCGTGCCGCGGCCCCGTTCCGGCGACGGCGTCCGTTCCGGCCGGCGGGGACGGGGCTGGGAAGGGCGGAGAAGGGCCGCCGGGCGGGGTTCAGCGCAGCGGGATCGTCACCGAGTCCTCCACCGGCGGGCGGTCCTCGTGCTCGGCGCAGCCGGTCACCCCGAAGCACCGGATCGTGAGGGCGTCGGGGGCGACGTCCAGGCGCAGGAAGTTCTTGAAGAACGGGGGCCGGTCCCAGTCGGCGAACTCCGAGCGGAAGTACTGCGGCATCGTGCGCACCGGAAGCCGCCGCAGGCGATGGCGCGAGCGGGTCCCCCGCGGCACGCCCAGCAGCGCCGCCACGAACCGGGCCCGGCGGGAGGGGACGACGCCGCGGTCCTCGGCGCGGACGACGTCCGTGCCGAGCCGGTGGGCGACCGCCGCGGCCGCCTGCTGCGGGGACAGCTCCAGCCACCTCATCCGCAGCCACCGCGCGTACAGGCGGCTGTAGCGCGACAGCGAGTCGCCGCGCAGCGGATAGCAGCGGAAGGCGCCCTCCTCCACCAGCGTGGTCCGGGGGATGATGTGAGTGGCGTGCATGAACGCGCCGCCCCCGCCGGAGACGATGTACTCGATCGTGCGCCCGTCGGGCAGGCGCCTGCTGTAGCGCTGGTAGTTGTGGATGTCGCCGCCGATCGCGGCGACGTAGCGGTGGGCGGGGTCCTCCACGATGTCCAGGACCGTGCCGCTCTCGCCCTCCAGCCGTCCGGGCCTGCAGCGGCCGTCGACCAGCAGCGGTTTGCCGGTGAGCAGCAGCTTGGGCTTGTCCCCCGCCGACACCTCGCGCAGCCAGGCCGCCTGGTCGCGGTCCAGCTCCCCGGCGATGCCGGTGTCGATCCCCACGATCCGCAGCGACGGGGAGTCGATGGCCCAGTACGGGCCCGGCTGGACGGCCTGCTGGCCGGGCGCGCCCCGGAAGCGTTCGCGGGCGGCCTTGAGGGCGGCCTCGTCGATCGGAGCGGGCCTGCGCCACAGCAGCCGGGCCAGCCGTCCGGCCGCCCCGCGCCAGGGGGGCGGCTCGTGCTCGCCGGGCAGGTCGCAGAACACGCGCATGAACCCGCGCAGCCCGTCGTACCAGTCGTGGTTGCCGGGAATGGCGTAGATCGGCCCCGGATAGTCGGCGTAGGGGCGGAAGAACTTGGCCTCGTAGTCGGCGGCCTCGCCCCCGGGGTAGATGACGTCGCTGCAGATCACCATGAAGTCGGTGTCGCCTCCGACGGCCAGCAGCGGCGGCACGACCGCGTACTGCGAGCGGTCGCCCTCTCCGGTGTCGCCCAGCAGCAGGAACGAGAACGACTCCTCCTCGCGCCGCATGACGAACGACAGATCCGGGTCGCGTCGCCGCAGCTCGCGCACCCAGGCTCGGCGGATGTCGCCGCTGGGGTCGCCGAACGCCTTGGCCACCCAGTCGTTGCGGGACCGCCACAGCACGCCGGGATGCCGCCAGGAGAACCTGCGCACCTCCCCCGCCTCCGGCAGCAGGTCCACGAAGCGCCCCGGTCGGGCGCATCGCCATCCCGCACCGGCGGGGGAGGTCCGCGAGGTGCGGGGTCCGGCGGGGGGCTGAGCGTCGTCGTCGGCGCGCACGGGCTCTCCTCGGGGGGCGGTGCAGGGGGACACCGCCACCTTGCGGGGCCGGCCGCCTCAGGTCAATCGTCCGCGCCGCGCCCGGGCGTCATCGGGGGCGGCGGGGGTGCTCGGGGCGGTCGCCCGGGCGCCGTTCGTACTCGCCGGTGACGGGGAACCGGCCGCCGCCCGGCTGACGCGGCGCGGACGGCTGCGGGGGCCGCGCCGGGTAGCGGTCCGCGGGCTGCTGCGGACGGGGGTGCGCGGCGGGCGGCTGGCGGTAGGGCTGCTGCTCGCGGGGCG
>NZ_RRYT01000036.1 GCF_006363815.1 Thermomonospora catenispora | reverse complement strand
AGGACGGCCTCGCCGCCGCGGCGCGCTCCGCCCGCCGCGGCGGACGCGTCGCCGGACGCCGCACGGCGGCGGACCCGGCACGGGCCGTCCGCCGGGACGGGCGCGACCGAGGGCCGGTGGTCATGGTCATGCGTCGCCTCCTGGGACTCCTGGACCGGTGACCGGCTCGCGGATCCGCTCGGCCGCCCGCAGGCGGACCGAGGCGGCGCGCGGATTGGCCGCGGTCTCCTCGTCGGTGGGCAGCTCGGCGCCCCGGGTGAGCAGCCGGAACCGCGGCTGCCGGTCCGGCAGCGGCACCGGCAGCTCGGGCGGGGTCGTGTCGGTGCTGACCGCCGTCAGCACCCGCTTGGTGATCCGGTCCTCCAGGGAGTGGTACGACAGCACGACCACCCGCCCGCCGACCGGCAGCGTCTCCAGGGCGGCGGGCAGCGCCCGCTCCCAGATCGCCAGTTCGCCGTTGACCTCGATGCGCAGCGCCTGGAAGGTGCGCTTGGCGGGATGGCCGCCGGTGCGGCGGGTCGCCGCGGGGATGGAGGAGCGCACCAGCTCGGCCAGCCGGCGGCTGGAGCGCAGCGGCTCCCGGGCGCGCTCGCGGACGATCGCGGCGGCGATCCGGCGGGCGTAGCGCTCCTCGCCGTACTCGCGCAGGATCCGCGCCAGCTCTTCGAGGGGGTAGTCGTTGACCACGTCGGCGGCGGTCAGGCTCTGGGTGGTGTCCATCCGCATGTCCAGCGGGGCGTCATAGGAGTAGGCGAAGCCGCGCTCGGCCTCGTCCAGCTGGGGGGAGGACACGCCCAGGTCGAACAGGACCGCGTCGGCGTGCGGCAGGCCCAGGTCGGCCAGCACACGGGGAAGCTCGTCGTAGACGGCGTGCACCAGGTGGATCCGGTCGGCGAACCGCCGCAGCCGCCGGGCGGAACGCTCCACGGCGGAGGGATCGCGGTCCAGGCCGACCAGGCGGAGGCGGGGGTGCGCCGTCAGCATCGCCTCGGCGTGCCCGCCGAGGCCCAGGGTGGCGTCGACGTAGACGGGATCGCGCCCGGGATCGCGCCGGGCGGCGCTGTCGATGGCGGGGGTGAGCAGTGACACGACGCGGTCGAGCAGCACCGGAACGTGAGCGGACCGCGGCGCGGTGGCGCTGTCGCTGATCGGAATTCACCCCCTCGTGCAGCCGCGCCGGCCGCGGCGCCGTGCGACGCGGCGAGCCTGCGCGGTCGTGGTGTCCGCCGGCCCTTCTCCCCGCCCGTCACGACGCCGCGCACTCCGCGGCGGCGCACCGCCGTGTCGGTCCCCGCGGGAGCCCCCGAGGGCCGGCCACCTCGTCCGGCCAGGTCCCCATCCGCTACCTCACCTCGAGGAGGTTCCGCACGCCGCCGTGCGGGGGAAGCCGTCACCTGACACCGGGGAAGCTGCGTCAGCTGACCGAAGAGCGGGTGGAGACCTGGCCGAACGTCGGCCGTACCGGTCGTCGGACCGGCGCGTGAACGGTCACACGATCCCGGGCATCACCTCCTGGGAAAGCTCGGCGAAGGCGGGCTCCTCGGCCTCCAGGTAGCTCTCCCACGCCTGGGCGTCCCAGATCTCCAGGCGGGTGTTGGCGCCGATGACGGCGCAGTCGCGCTTGAGGCCGGCGTAGGCGCGCAGGGCCGGCGGAATGGTGATGCGCCCCTGCTTGTCGGGCTTCTCGTCGGAGGCGCTGGCGAAGAAGACGCGACTGTAGGCGCGCAGCCCCCGGTCGGTGACCGGCGCGGCGCGCAGAGCCTCGGTGATCCGCTGGAACTCCGCCATCGGGAAGACGTAGAGGCAGCGCTCCTGGCCCTTCGTGATCACCAAGCCCCCCGACAACTCCTCGCGGTACTTCGCCGGCAGGAACAGCCGTCCCTTCTCGTCGAGGCGTGGAGTGTGGGTGCCGAGAAACAACCGGCCCACCTCCCCGTGCCGCGTAGGGCGCGACCGGCCCCCACGGCGCTCCACTCTACTCCACTCTTCCCCACCGTCAACTGTCAAAACCCCTGTGCTGTTCTTTCTCACGCGACAAATCCGCAGGTCAGAATGGGTGGGTCGATGTGGGGGGCGCGGCGCGCCCCGCCGGCCCCCTCTCCTGCGCCGCGGGCCCCAAGCGCCCGCACGGCCCTCCGCCGAGGGACGGGGAGGCGCGTTCCGGAAAGGGCGTGGAGCGGAGTGGGGAATTTCGGCGCCCCGAAGAGAGCACAACAAAAGGAACAACTCACCGAGGCCATGACGATCCCCGCGGGACGGCAGAATGGTCCCGCCGTCCCCGCGATCGAACATCGCGGCGGAACGGACGGACGACGTAGGGTCGTTAAGACAGGTTGGACATGCACAGTGCCTCACGGCAGGCCGCGGCGGGGGCCGCGCCCCGCCGGGACCTGCGAGGGGCGGGCGTTGCCGAGGAGGGTTCGTGGCAGTAGGGACGCAGGGCGAGTCGTATGCGAACCCCCATCCCCCGACCCCCTCGCCCGGATCGTCCCGGTCCGACGCATCCGGCCTGGAGGACCTGGTACGGATCGCCGCCAAGATCCGTGAGGCGGTGGAGTCCGTCATCGAGGGCAAGCCGATGGCGGTCCGCCTGGCGCTGACGGTGCTGCTGGCCGAGGGGCACCTGCTGATCGAGGACGTCCCCGGCGTGGGCAAGACCATGCTGGCCAAGGCGCTGGCGCGCTCGATCCGCTGCTCGGTGCGCCGCGTGCAGTTCACCCCCGACCTGCTGCCCAGCGACATCACCGGGGTCAGCGCCTACAACCAGAAGCTGCGCGAGTTCGAGTTCAAGCCGGGACCGGTGTTCGCCAACATCCTGGTCGGCGACGAGGTCAACCGGGCCTCCCCCAAGACCCAGTCGGCCCTGCTGGAGTGCATGGAGGAGCGCCAGGTCACCGTGGACGGCACCACCTACCGGCTGGAGTCGCCGTTCATGGTGATCGCCACCCAGAACCCGGTGGAGATGGAGGGGACCTATCCGCTGCCCGAGGCGCAGCGCGACCGGTTCACCGCACGGATCTCCATGGGCTACCCGGACCCGGCCGCCGAGCTGGAGATGCTCGACACGCACGGCCAGTCCTCCCCGCTGGACCGGCTCACCCCGGTCGCCGACGCGGCCGACGTGCGGGCGCTGGTGGAGGTGGTGCGCCAGGTGCACGTGGCGCCGAGCGTGCGGCAGTACGCCATCGACCTGATCACCGCGACCCGCCGCCACCCGGACCTGCGGCTGGGGGCCTCCCCGCGGGCGACGCTGCAGCTGGTGCGGGCCGCCCGCGCCTACGCCGCGCTCGACGACCGCGACTACGTGGTGCCCGACGATCTGCAGGCGCTGGCGGTGCCGGTGCTGGCGCACCGCCTGCTGCCGACCGCCGAGGCGCAACTGGAACGGCGACTGCCCGAACACGTGGTGACCGAGCTGGTGAACCGGCTGCCGGTGCCGGCGCCGCACCGCTGAGCCGCCGCCCCGGCCGCCGCGCCGGGGCCGCCGACGGAGAATCGCATCGTGAACAGGACGCTGGGCGGCCTCACCACCCGCGGACGGTCGTTCGTCGCCGCCGGGGTGACCGCCATCGTGTGCGCGTTCGTGCTGGGCGAGCGGGATCTGCTGCGCGCCGGGACGCTGGTGCTGGCGCTGCCGCTGTTGTCGGCGGCGGTGGTCGCGCGCACCCGGTACCGGCTGGCCTGCGCCCGCCGGCTGGACCCGCCCCGGCTGCCGGTCGGGCAGGAGGCCCGGGTGAGGCTGCGGCTGGAGAACGTCTCCCGGCTGCCCAGCGGGCTGCTGATGGTCGAGGACCAGGTGCCCTACGCCCTCGGCGGGCGGGCCCGGTTCGTGATCGACCAGATCGAGTCGAACGAGGCCCGCGAGCTGGGCTACCGGATCCGCGCGGAGGTGCGCGGCCGGTATCGGGTGGGGCCGCTGACGGTGCGGCTCGCCGACCCCTTCGGACTGGTGGAGCTGGTCCGCTCGTTCAGCCTGACGGACCGGCTGACGGTCACCCCGCAGGTCGTGGCGCTGCCGCCCGGGGGGGTGCCGGGAGGCCGGATCGACGGCGGGGACAGCCCCGCCCATGCGCCCGCCGGCGCCGGGGAAGACGACGTGACCCCGCGGGAGTACCGGCACGGCGACGACCTGCGGCGGGTGCACTGGCGGTCCACCGCCCGGCGCGGCGAGCTGATGGTGCGCCGCGAGGAGCAGCACCGGCGGAGCACCGGCACCCTGTTCCTGGACACCCGACGCGCGGCGCACGCCGGGGAGGGCCCGGCCTCGGGGTTCGAACAGGCGGTGTCGATCGCCGCGTCGGTGGGGGTGCACGTGAGCCGGTCGGGCGTGGGGCTGCGGCTGGTCACCGACGCCGGGGCGGCGCTGCCGGCGTCGGCGTCGTTCCCCGGCGCGCTGCTGGACCACCTGGCGGCGGTGCGGCCCTCCTCGACGCGGTCGCTGGCGCCCGGCCTGGCCGCGATGGGCGCGGGCCGGGACTCCGACGGGCCGGTGGTGGCGGTGCTGGGGGCGCTGGAAGCGCAGGAGGCGCGGACGCTGGCGGCCTCCCGGCGCGGGGGTTCGCCCCATGTGGCGATCCTGGTGGATCCGCTGGGCGACGCGCGGACGCGGCGGGCGGCGGGGGTGCTGCGGGCGGCCGGCTGGCGGGTGATGACGGTGCGCTCGGCCGCCGAACTGGCCGCCGTGTGGGCGGCGGATCGGGAGGTCGAGGAGCCGGCCTCGAGCACGGAGGGCGGAGTCCGATGACGCGCATGCGGCTGACGGTCGTCGCCGCGCTGGCGACGCTGCTCGCCTCGCTCGGGTTGCACCCGCTGTTCGAGGGCTCCGGGTGGGCGTGGTCGGGGCTGGGCGCGATCATCGCGGTCGCGGCGGGGGGCGCGCTGGCCCGGCGGCTGAGGCTGCCGACGGCGGCCGCGTCCCTGGTCGCGTCGGCCGCGCTGCTGGTGTACCTGACGGTGCGGTACGCCCCCGGGCAGGCCCTGCTGGCGGTGGCGCCCACCCCCGGGTCGCTGGCGCGGCTGGCCCGGCTGCTGTCGGAGGGCTGGGAGGCGGCCGGCCGTTACGCCGCGCCGGTGCCGCGCGGCGCCGGGATCGAGCTGCTGGCGACGCTGGGCATCGGCACGGTGGCGGTGCTGGTGGACCTGCTGGCGGTGCAGCTGCGCCGCGCCGCCCCGGCCGGACTGCCGCTGCTGGCGCTGTACAGCGTGCCGGCCGCGATCCGCGAGGAGAACCTCAGCTGGGTCGCGTTCGCGCTGGGCGCGGCCGGGTTCCTGGCGCTGCTGCTGACCGACTCGCGGGAACAGGTGGGCCTGTGGGGGCATCCGGTGCCCGGCCGGCACGGCGGAGGGGACGGACGGGCCAGGGTGAACGCGCGCTCGCTGACGGCCGCCGGGCGGCGGCTGGGGCTGGCGGCGGTGGCGATCGCGGTGATCGTGCCCGCGACGGTGCCGGGGATCCACCCGCGCGGACTGCTGGATCTGGGCGGAGGCGGCGGGGACGGCGGCTCGCAGACGGTGACCACCCCCGATCCGCTGGTCAGCCTGAAACGGGAGCTGACCCGGCTGAGCGACCAGGTGGTGCTGACCTACCGGACCGACGACCCGTCCCCGGACTATCTGCGGCTGTACGCGCTGGACCGGTTCGACGGGGACCGCTGGACCTACAGCCCGTTGCGCAGCACCCCGGACGACCGGGTGGCCGGCCGCACCCTGCCCGCGCCGCCGGGGCTGCTGACCGCCCGCACCTATGCGGTCACCACCCGGGTCTCGGTGGCGGAGAACGTGCGGAACATGACGTTCCTGCCCGCCCCCTACGCGCCGTCGCGGGTGTCGGTCAAAGGGGACTGGCGGGTGGACCCGGAGTCGCTGATGATCTACTCGCTGCGCGACGACGCCGGAGGCCGGACCTACAGCGTCACCAGCGTGCGCGCCGAGCCCACCGCCCGCCAGCTCGCCCAGGCCGGCCCGGCCGCCGCCGACGTGCTGCGGCGGCACCTGCGGCTGCCGAGCGACATCCCGCAGCCGGTCCGCCGCCTGGCCGACGAGGTGACCGAGGGCGCCCGGTCGCAGTACGAGCAGGCGATGATGCTGCAGCGGTGGTTCGCCGCCGAGGGCGGCTTCGTCTACGACCTGAACGCCGCCGCTCCGCGGGGGACCTCCGACCTGGTCGACTTCCTGCTGGTCAGCAAGCGGGGCTACTGCGAGCAGTTCGCCGCCTCGATGGCGATGATGGCCCGGATCCTGGGCATCCCGGCCCGGGTCGCCATGGGCTACACCCGCGGGTCGCAGGGGCCCGACGGCCGGTGGGTGGTGCGGTCCCGTGACGCGCACGCCTGGCCGGAGCTGTACTTCGAGGGGGCGGGCTGGGTGCGGTTCGAGCCGACCCCGGCGGGGACCGCCGGACAGGGCACCGCGACCGTCCCCCGGTACGCACGGCCGGCGGCGGAGGAGGAGGACCGGCCTCGGGACGGTGAGGAGAGCCCGACGGCGCCGTCCTCGAGCGGTGAGGCGGAGCGGCCGGCGACGCGTCCGGGGTCCCGGGAGCCCGCCGACGCCGGCGACGCCGGACGGGCCGGAGCGGCCGACGACGGGGCGGAGGACGGCGACAGGCTCGTCGTGGGCTGGCTGGCGGGGGGCGCGCTGGTGCTGTTGTTCCTGGCGACCCCCTTGGCCGCCCGGCTGCTGACCCGGCGGCGCCGCTGGTCGCGGGCGCTGTCGTCGGCCGCGGCCGACGGGCGGCCCGCCGCGCGCGGGCCCGGCGGCCGCCGTGAGCCGTCGATCGCGGCGGCGGGCGACGCGGCCGCCCTGGCCCACGCCGCCTGGCAGGAACTGCGCGCCGACGCGATCGACCACGGCGTGGACTGGCGTTCCGGAGACAGTCCACGCGCCGCCGCCCGCCGCATCACCGAGTCCCTCAACCTCACCGGTCCGGCGGTGGAGGCGCTGCAGCGCCTGGCCGTCGCGGAGGAGCGCGCCCGTTACGCCACCGTCCCCGCGCCGCCCGACACCCTGCGGGAGGATCTGCGGATCGTGCACGAGGCGTTCGGCGCGGCGGTGGACCTGCCGACCCGCTGGCGCGCCCGCCTGGCCCCGCCGTCCGCGCTGGAGTCCCTGCGGGAGACCGGCCGGCGGGCCGTCGGCGCCGTGGACGGTCTCGCGCTCATCCGGTCGCGGGACCGGGGCCGGCGGGAACTCCGTCGCCGCTGAGCCGTCTCCGTTCCCCGTCCTCGGCGGAGCGGGCCCGCCGCGCCGCCCGCCGGCGGGACGAGACGGCTCCGCGCCGCCGAGACGAGGGCGTGCTCCTCAGGGCGCCCTCGATCAGGGCGCGGCCCCGCCGGAGGGGGCCACGGCGGGCCGAGGCGCCGGCGGACGGGGCGCGCCGGGGCGGGAGGCTCCGTTCAGCAGGGCGAACGAACGGTCACTGCCCCTCGGTGCGCCGGCGCCAGCGCTCCTCCATGCGCTCCATGAAGCCGCCCCGGGGCGGCCGGCGGCCGGGCTGCCGGATCCGGGGGCCGGCTTCGGGTCCGGCGATGCCCGCCATCCGCTTCCAGCTGGTCAGTCCCCACACGCAGGCGACGACCATGATCAGGAAGCCGGCCACACCGACCACGATCGTCGTGGTCCCGGCGTTGAGGACCAGTCCGGTCATCAACACGACCACGCCCAGCACGAAACCGAGGACCGCCTTGACGATCCGGCGCTTGTAATGCACCTGAGGGTCCTTGGCGCGGACGGCGTGCGCGAATTTCGGATCCTCGGCGTACAACGCCCGCTCGATCTGGTCGAGCAGACGCTGCTCGTGCTCAGAGAGCGGCACGGCGCCTCCCAACGACAGCCCCGCATCGGGGGTTCCGATGACGGACGGAGAACTCAACGGTGATATGCCCACAATACGAGGCCCCACGAGTGTTCGAAAGGAAACGTCCATCCCGAGGCGGCCTCTCGACAGTCCCACGCCCCCCGGGACCATCGTCCTCATCGCCGGTCACGGTGATCGTCGGTCCGGCGCGTGAGGGGCAGCAGGGACGCCGGGCGGATCGCGCCGCGGCCGAACCGGCGGGACACCCGGTCCATCGCACGCTCGGCCTCCCGCCAGCCGCCCTCCGTCTCGTCCAGGGCGAGCTGGAGAGGGGTGCCTCCGGCGACCAGGTTCTCCACGCGCACGCCGACCAGCCGGAGCGGCACCCGCTCCAGGCCCGCCGCCTCGTACAGCCGGCATGCGGTGAGGTAGATCACGCGGGAGGTGTCGGTCGGCTCGGGCAGGGTCCGGGCGCGGGTGAGGGTGCGGAACTCGGCGGTGCGCAGTTTGACGCCGATCGTCCGGCCGCAGTGGCCGCCCGCGCGCAACCGCGCGCCGACCTTCTCCGACAGCCGCAGCAGCTCCCGCCGGATCCGCTCGGGC
This sequence comes from Thermomonospora catenispora, assembly GCF_006363815.1. Lineage (GTDB taxonomy): Bacteria > Actinomycetota > Actinomycetes > Streptosporangiales > Streptosporangiaceae > Thermomonospora > Thermomonospora catenispora. The sequence goes on along the minus strand of NZ_RRYT01000036.1, from coordinate 37,010 downwards.
TCGGCGACGTCCTCATCGAAGGTCGTCTCGGCGCCGACGCTCTTGTCCGGCGCATGGGGGGCGACCCGCCGCGGGTCGCGTCCCCACGCCAGCTCGTGCAGGTGGGAGCCGAGCGCGTCGCCCAGTTCACGGCGCAGCGCCTCCACCGGCGCCCGGGCCACGTCGCCGACGGTCTTCAGGCCCAGCCGCAGCAGATGGCCCTCGGTGCGCTCCCCCACGCCCCACAGCGCCGCCACCGGCAGCGGATGCAGGAAGTCGGTGACCCGGTCGGCGGGCACCACCATCAGCCCGTCCGGTTTGCAGCGGGTCGAGGCCAGCTTGGCGACGAATTTGGTGGTCGCGACGCCCACCGAGCAGGTGATGCCCTGCTCGGCGCGGACCCGTTCCCGGATCAGCCGGCCGATCTCGGCGGGGCGGCCCAGCAGCCGGCGGGCCCCCGAGACGTCCAGGAACGCCTCGTCCAGGGCCAGCGGCTCCACCAGGGGGGTGACGGACCGGAAGATCTCCATCACCGCGGCCGACACCCGGGCGTACCGGTCGTGGCGGGGCGGCAGCACCACCGCCTGCGGGCACAGCCGCCGGGCCCGGGCCATCGGCATCGCCGAGTGCACCCCGAACGCCCGCGCCTCATAAGAGGCCGAGGCGACCACCCCGCGCCCTCCGGTGCCGCCCACGATCACCGGCCGGCCGCGCAGCTCCGGACGCTCCAGCAGCTCGACGCTGACGAAGAACGCGTCCATGTCCACGTGCAGGACGTCGCAGCCGGTGTCGTCGGCGGGCGGACCCGGCGGCGGGCCCGGGCGGGGCAACCGCTGCTTCCTGCTCACCCGCCCGAGGGTAGCCGGATCATCGGCGGGCGAGCACGTGCAGCTGGGTGGCCAGGTCGCGCAGCACCGGGTGCACGGCGGCGGCGGTCTCCAGCTCGATCAACGCGCCCACCGCCTCCGGGTCGTCCAGCACTCCGCCGGACACCAGATCGGCGAAGATCCGCACTCCGTGCAGCTCGGCCACCCGCAGCCCCGCCCCGGTGACCAGGTCGGTCAGCATCCGGCGGGTGAAGCGCAGCGGAACGGGGTCGCGCTCGCCCCATCGGCCCGCCGGGTCCTCCAGAGCCCGGCGCGCCTCGCCGAAGTGGCCGGCCAGGGCCCGGTGCACGGCGGCGGCGACCTGCCCGGCGACCAGCACGCTCACCGCGCCGCCCGGGCGCACCGTCCCGGCCAGCGCGGCCATCGCCGCGGCCGGGTCGTCGGTGTACTCCAGCACGCTGTGGCACAGCACCAGATCGGCCCGGTCGGCGCCGACCAGGTCGAGCAGCTCCCCGGCGTCGCCCTGCACCGAGTCGACGACGACGCCGGCCTCGGCGGCGCGGCGTTCCAGGGCGGCCAGGGCGTCGGGGCTGGCGTCCACCACCGTCACCCGGTGGCCCAGCCCGGCCAGCGGCACGGCGAACCCGCCGGTGCCGCCGCCGGCGTCGATCACCTCCAGCCGCCGGCCGTCGGGCCCGGACAGCTCCTCCACCGTGCGGCGCAGCACGTCCCACACCACGGCGGTGCGCACCCGCCCGGCCCCCCGGGCGCCCAGGTGCGCACCGGCGGCGGTGCGGCTCGCATCGGTCATCGGACGACTCCAGACCCGCCGCTACAGCGCGAGCGAGGGCTTGAGCCGCTGCAGCCGCGACAACAGGCCGTTGACGAACCGCGGCGACTCCTCGGTGGACAGCTCGGTGGCCAGCGCCACCGCCTCGGCGACCGCGACCCCGTCCGGCACGTCGTCGACCCACAGCAGCTCGTAGGCGCCCAGGCGCAGCAGATTGCGGTCGACGGCCGGCATCCGGTCCAGGGACCAGCCGGTGGCGTAGGTCGCCAGCAGTTCGTCGATCCGCTCCTGGTGCTCCTGGACCCCCTCGATCAGCCGGATCGCGTGATCGCGCGCGGCGATCTCGTCGGTGTTGGGACGCCCCCGCTGGGCGAGCACGTCCATCGGCCGCTCGCCGCGCATCTCGGCGGCGTACAGGATGTCCAGGGCCAGCTTGCGGGCCTTGGTGCGCGCCGCCATCAGGCTCGGCCGAGGTACTCGCCGGTGCGGGTGTCGACCTTCACCTTCTCACCGGTGCCGATGAACAGCGGCACCTGGATCTCCGCCCCGGTCTCCAGGGTGGCGGGCTTGGTGCCGCCGGTGGACCGGTCGCCCTGCAGGCCCGGCTCGGTGTGGGTGATCTCCAGCACCACCGCGGCGGGCAGCTCCACGTACAGCGGGGTCCCGTTGTGGAACGCGACCACCGCGGTCTGCTCGGGCAGCAGGTAGTTGGCGGCGTCCCCCACGGTGGCGGCCGGGATGTGCGGCTGGTCGTAGGTCTCGGTGTCCATGAAGACGAAGTCCTCGCCTTCACGGTAGAGGTACTGCATCTCCCGCTTGTCGACGTTGGCGACGTCGACCTTGACCCCGGCGTTGAAGGTCTTGTCCACGACCTTGCCGGAGAGCACGTTCTTGAGCTTGGTGCGCACGAACGCGCCGCCCTTGCCTGGCTTGACGTGCTGGAACTCCAGAACGGTCCACAGCTGGCCGTCGAGCTTCAGCGTCATGCCGTTCTTCAGGTCGTTCGTGGTGGCCACGGTGCTTCTCCCGGTCGCGGCCCGCCCGGCGACGCCGATCCCGGCGTCACACCACGAGCAGGTCCTTGGTCGTCTTGGTGAGGATCTCGGGCCCGTCCGCGCGGACCGCCAGGGTGTCCTCGATGCGCACTCCGCCCCGTTCGGCGAGGTACACCCCGGGCTCAGCGGTGATCGTGGCCCGATCGCTCAGTCTACCGGTCTTGTCGTACCCCATGAGCGGGGCCTCGTGGATCTCCAGGCCCACTCCGTGCCCGACGGCGTGCGGGAAATGGTCGCCGTGGCCGGCGTCGCGGATCAGGTCGCGGGCGGCGGCGTCGACGGCCATGGTCTCGGCGCCGTTCACCGCGGCCCGCACGGCGGCCCGCTGGGCGGCGGCGACCAGCTCGTAGATCTCCCGCTGCCAGTCGGCGACGCGGCCGATCGCGACGGTGCGGGTCATGTCGGCGTGATAGCCGTCGCAGCGGGCGCCGAAGTCCATGGTGACCAGGTCGCCCTCGGCGAGGGGCCGGTCGCCGGGGCGGTGGTGCGGGAGGGCGCCGTGGGGGCCCGCGGCCACGATGGAGTCGAACGCGGGCGCCTCGGCCCCCAGGTCGACCATCCGCCGCTCCAGGGCGAGGGCCAGCTCGCGCTCGGTCATGCCGGGGCGGATGAGCGGCAGCACGGCCTCGAAGGCGGCGTCGGTGATGGCACAGGCACGGCGGAGCGCGGCCAGCTCGGTCTCGTCCTTGACCGTGCGGAGCCGCTCCACGGCCCCCTCCAGCGGGGCGAGGAGGAGGGAGTCGGCGACGGCGGCCAGCTCCCGGTGCTGCCGCACCGTCACGTGGTGGTCCTCGAAGCCCAGCCGCACCGGGGACGGCGCCGCGGCCGCCCGCTCGGCCAGCACGAGGGCGGTCCGCCGGTCGACCACGGTCTCCAGGTCGGGGCAGACGACGGCGGCGATGCCGGCGTACCGGGCGTCGGTGGCCAGCACGGCCGACCCGTCGGCCCGCACCAGCAGGGCGGCGTTGGAGCTGACCAGCCCGGTGAGGTAGCGGACGTTGACGAGCCTGGTGATCAGCGCCGCGTCCAGCCCGGACTCCTCCAGCGCCGCGGCGAGCGCCCGTCTGCGGACGATGTGCACATCACCCATGGCGACACCTTACGGCAGGGGCGGGCGGCGCCGGCGCCGCCCGCCCCGTGCGCGATCAGACGTCGGCGGCCAGCTCCTTGATCTTCTCGATCAGGGCGAGGCGGGCCTTGTGGTCGCCGGCGAACGGAGTGACGTTGAGGGTGGTGACGCCGGACTCCTTCAGCGCCGCCAGCCGCTCCTTGACGTGGGACTCGGGGCCGATGAGGGACATGCCGCGCAGCAGCTCGACGGGGACCTTGGCGGCGGCCTCGTCCTTCTTGCCGGCCAGGTAGAGGTCCTGGATCTCCTCGGCCTCCTTCTCCCAGCCGTAGCGGCGGCACAGGTCGTTGTAGAAGTTCTTGCCCTTGGCGCCCATGCCGCCGACGTAGAGGGCGACCATGGGACGGCCGAACTCCAGCAGCTCCTCCACGTCGTCGCCGATGGCCAGCGGGGCCTGGGCGACCACGTCCAGCTCGCCCAGCTCGGGGGCGCGCTTGGCCTTGCCTGCGGCCAGCGAGGGGCCCCACACCTCGGCGGCCTTCTCCGGCAGGTAGAAGATCGGCTGCCAGCCCTCGGCGATCTCGGCGGCCATCTCGACGTTCTTGGGGCCGATGGCGGCGATGTGGACCGGGATCCGGTCGCGGACCGGGTAGTTGATCAGCTTGAGCGCCTTGCCGAGCCCGGTGCCCTGCTCGGGCGGCAGCGGGAGCTTGTAGTACTTGCCGTCGTAGTGGACCCGCTCGCGCTTCCAGACCTTGCGGCAGATCTCGATGACCTCGCGGGTGCGGCCCAGCGGGGCGTGGTAGGGCAGGCCGTGGAAGCCCTCGATGACCTGGGGGCCGGAGGCGCCGAGCCCGAGGGTGAAGCGCCCGTCGGAGACGTAGTCCAGGCCCGCCGCGGTCATCGCCAGCAGGGTGGGGGTGCGGGTGTAGACCGGCAGAATGCCCGAGGCGATCTGCAGGCGCTCGGTCTTGGCCGCGATGTAGCCCAGCTGGCTGACCGCGTCGAAGCTGTAGGCCTCGGCGACGAACACGATGTCCAGCCCGGCCTTCTCGAAGTCGGCCAGCTCCTCGACGGTCTCCTTGAACCCGCCCGCGTAGCTCAGCGGCATCCCGATGCGCATCCGGCGTCCCCTCTCGACATGAACCGAATCAAGTTCTGTTGGGCGTCGAGCGTAACCTCACTCCACCCGGTCACGACACCGGGCCCCGCAGCGCCTCCAGGACCTGCGGGTACAGGGCGGTGCGAATGCGGGCGACCACGCCGCCGTCCTTGCCCGCCAGCTCCGCCGCCCGGGCCACCGCGGTCGGCAGCACCTCCTCCTCGGGGGCGACCCGTCCCACGATCCCGGCGGCCTGCGCCTCCTCGGCGGTGTACCGGCGGCCGGTGACCATCGCCTCGTGCGCGGTGACCTTCGGCAGCCGGGCCTGCAGCAGCGCGTTCATCCCCGGCGTGAACGCCATGCCCAGATCGACCTCGGGCAGGCAGAAGTAGCCGCGTCCGGTGCGCATCACCGACAGGTCATGGGTCAGCACCAGCATCGCCCCGCCGGCGAAGGCGTGTCCGTTGACGGCCGCCACGGTCGGCATGGGCAGCGACAGCATCCGCGCGTAGACCTCGTGGACCCGGCCCAGGTACCACTTCAGCCGGTCGGAGTTGGCGCCGAGCCAGTCCAGGTCCAGCCCGTTGGAGTAGAACTTGCCGGTCCCGACCGTGACCAGGGCGCGCGGCCCCTCGGCCCGCTCGACGGCGTCGAGCGCGCCGAGCACGGCGTCCAGGAAGTCGGGGTGGAAGCGGTTCTCGCCGTGGTCGAAGCGCAGGACGAACACCTCGCCCTCGCGCCGCAGGTCGATCATGCCGGTCTCCTTCCCGTGACGGTCGGCATGACCTTACCCAGCGGTAATCCCTGCGCTCGGCACGACGCCCGTCGCACGAAGCTTGGAGTATGACGACCGTCATGGACAACCCGCGATGCTTATGATGAATGTCATAATCGGTGTCCATGGCATCCGACAGCCGGGAACGCATGGTCCGCAGCGCCGCCTACCTGTTCCGCGAGCGCGGCTACAGCGGAACGGGCTTCCGGGACGTGATCGCGCACAGCGGGGCGCCGCGCGGATCGATCTACCACCACTTCCCCGGCGGCAAGGTCCAGCTCGCCCAGGAGGCGGTCCGCTACGCCGGTGAGTTCCTGGACGCCGGGATCCGGGCCGCCGTGGAGGGCGGCGACCCCACGGCGGCGGTCGACGCGTTCATCGGCTGGTGGCGCTCGGTGCTGATCCGCAGCGAGTTCCGGGCCGGCTGCCCGGTGGTCGCGGTCACCGTCGAATCCCACGACGAGGCGCCGCAGCTCGCCGAGGCGGCGGCCGCGGTGTTCACGCGCTGGGAGGACACGCTGGCGACCGGGCTGGGCAACGCGGGCGTCCCCGACGAGCGCGCCGCCCGCCTGGCCCGGCTGATCGTGGCCGCCGTGGAGGGCGCCACCATCCTGTGCCGGGCGCACCGCGACGTGCGCCCGCTCGACGACGTGGTCGCCGAGCTCAAGGAACTGACCCGCGCCGCCGTCCCGGACCGCTGAACGGCCCGGGGCCGCCCGGCGCGGCGGGCGTCCGCCGGAGGCCCCCACAGACCGTCCCGCCGGTCACGCCGCCGGCCGCGGCCGGCCGGGCCTCGGGCGGAGGACGCCTCGGCCCGGCGGGCGGCGAGGCGGCGGCCGGGTCGGACCGGGCGCCCGCCGCGAGGCCGGCCGGCCCGCGGCTCCCGCCCTGCGGGGGAGGCGGATGTCCTGCGACCGGGCGGCGATCAGCGCGCCGACGGCGACGACCGCGCGGATCCCGCGCACGATCTCCTCCCGCCGCCGCGGCACGGCGGGAGCCCGCTCAGCGGGCCTCCCCCCGCTCCAGCATCTCGGCGACGGCCTGCAGCGCCAGCACATAGGAGTACAGGCCGAACCCGGCGACGGTGCCGTCGGCGACGCCGGCGACCACGGAGGTGTGCCGGAACTCCTCCCGGGCCGCCGGGTTGGAGATGTGCACCTCCACCAGCGGCGCGGTCCGCTGGGCCAGGGCGTCGCGCAGCGCGTAGGAGTAGTGGGTGAAGGCCGCCGGATTGATCACGATCGGCAGCCGCGAGTCGGCCGCCTCGTGCACCCAGCCGACCATCTCGGCCTCGTCGTCGGTCTGCCGCACATCCACGTGCAGGTCCAGCCGGCGCCCGGTCTCCCGGCACAGCGCCTCCAGGTCCGCGAAGGTCTGCACCCCGTACACCTCCGGCTCGCGGGTGCCGAGGCGGCGCAGGTTGGGACCGTTGAGCACCAGAACGTGTCTCACTCGGCGATCTCCTTGTAGGCGGCGGCCAGCAGCTCCTCGTCGGGGCCCTCCAGCCGGCCGGGCCGGGCCAGTCCGTCCAGCACCACCAGGCGCAGCGTGGCGCCCCGCGCCTTCTTGTCCACCCGCATGCCCTCGCGCAGCGCGGGCCAGGCGTCGGCCGGATAGGAGACCGGCAGCCCCACGGAGGTCAGCACGGCGCGGTGCCGCTCGACGGTCGCCTCGTCCAGCCGCCCGGTCAGCCGGCCCAGCGCGGCGGCGTAGACCATGCCGATGGCGACCGCGTGACCGTGCCGGAAGCGGTAGTCCTCGGCCTTCTCGATGGCGTGCCCCAACGTGTGGCCGTAGTTGAGGATCTCCCGCAGCCCGCTCTCGCGCAGATCGGCCGAGACCACCTCGGCCTTGACCCGCACGGCCCGCTCGACCAGCTCGCGGGTGTGCGGCCCGGCGGGCGAGGCGGCGCCGGCGGGGTCGGCCTCGACCAGCTCCAGGATCTCCGGGTCGGCGATGAACCCGGCCTTGATCACCTCGGCCAGGCCGCTGATGTAGTCCCGGCGCGGCACGGTCGCCAGCGTCGACAGCTCGCACAGCACCCCCGCCGGGGGGTGGAAGGCCCCCACCAGATTCTTGCCCTCGGCGATGTTGATCCCGGTCTTGCCGCCGACCGCGGCGTCCACCATGCCCAGCAGGGTGGTGGGCACCAGCACCGACCGCACCCCGCGCAGCCAGGAGGCGGCGGCGAACCCGGCCAGGTCGGTGGCGGCGCCGCCGCCGACGCCGACGATCGCGTCGCTGCGGGTGATCCCCAGGCGGGCGAAGTCCGACCACAGCCCGGCCAGCACGCCGATCTCCTTGGCCGCCTCGCCGCGGGGGACGGGCAGCGGGTGCGCGGCGCAGCCGGCCTCCCGGAGCGTCCGGCAGACCCGCTCGGCGATCTCCGGCAGGCCCTCGTCGTGCACCACGGCGACGGTGCGGACCCGCTCCCCCAGCAGGCCGGGCAGCTCGCCCAGCACGTCGGCGCCGATGACGACCTCATAGGGGCTCGCGCCGCGCACTCCGATCCTGGTGGCGCTCACCGGGCCTCCTTCGTCAGCGCGGCGGCCAGCTCCTCGACGACCTCCGCCGCCTCGCGGCCGGTGGTGTCCACCGAGATCGTCGCCAGCCGCTCGTAGATCGGCAGCCGTTCCTCCAGCAGCTTGCGGAGCCGACTGCGGGGGTTGAGCGCCAGCAGCGGCCGGGCCGAGGCCAGACCGACCCGCTTGACCGCCTCCGACAGGCTCACCTGCAGGTAGACCACGACATGGCCGGACAGAGCCCGCTGGGTGCCCGGGTCCAGGATCGCCCCGCCGCCGAGCGCCAGCACCCCCTCGTGCTCGGCCAGCGCCCGGGCCACGGCCTCGCGTTCCAGCGCCCGGAAGCGCTCCTCGCCGTCGTCGATGAAGATCTCGCTGATCGGCTTGCCGGCGACGGCCTCCACGTCGGCGTCGGTGTCGCGGAACGGCAGGCCCAGACGTTCGGCCAGCCCCCGGCCGACGGTGGACTTGCCGGAGCCTGGCGCGCCGATCAGCACGGCCGCGGGTCGCATCATGACGGTCCCTACTTGATCGTCAACGAGGACAGGTAGCCCTGGGCGTTGCGGGCGGTCTCCTCCACCGAGTCGCCCCCGAACTTCTCCAGCACGGCGTCGGCGAGCACCAGCGCCACCATCGCCTCGGCGACCACTCCGGCGGCGGGCACCGCGGTGACGTCGCTGCGCTGGTTGATGGCCTTGGCGGGCTCGCCGGTGACGACGTCCACGGTGTCCAGCGCCCGCGGCACGGTGGAGATCGGCTTCATCGCGGCGCGCACCCGCAGCACGTCGCCGGTGGTCATGCCGCCCTCGACGCCGCCGGCCCGGTTGCTGCGGCGGCGGATGCCCTCCTCGGTGCGCTCGATCTCGTCGTGCGCCCTGGAGCCGGGGCGGCGGGCGGTCTCGAACCCGTCGCCGAACGCCACGCCCTTGATCGCCTGGATGCCCATCAGCGCCCCGGCCAGCCGGGCGTCCAGCCGGCGGTCCCAGTGCACGTGGCTGCCCAGGCCCGGCGGCAGCCCGTAGGCCAGCACCTCCACCACCCCGCCGAGGGTGTCGCCGGCCTTGCGCAGCTCGTCGATGTGGGCGACCATCTCGGCGCTGGTCTCGGGGTCGAAGCAGCGGACCGGGTCGGCGTCGATCGCGGCCAGGTCGGCGGGCGTGGGCCGCAGCCCCTCGGGGGCCGCCACCTCGCCCAGCTCGACCACGTGGCTGAGCACCTCCACGCCGAGCGCCTGCCGCAGGAACGCCTTGGCGACCTCCCCCAGCGCCACCCGCGCCGCGGTCTCCCGGGCGCTGGCCCGCTCCAGCACCGGGCGGGCGTCGTCGAAGCCGTACTTCTGCATCCCGGCCAGGTCGGCGTGGCCGGGGCGGGGCCTGGTGAGCGGGGCGTTGCGGGCCTGGTCGGCGAGCACCTGGGGGTCCACCGGGTCGGCGGCCATCACCGTCCGCCACTTGGGCCACTCGGTGTTGCCGACCTCGATGGCCACCGGGCCGCCGAGGGTGCGGCCGTGCCGGATCCCCCCGACGACGGTGACCTCGTCCTGCTCGAACTTCATCCGGGCGCCCCGCCCGTGCCCGAGCCGGCGGCGGCGCAGGGCCTCGGCGATGTCGGCGGAGGTCACCCGGACGCCTGCCGGGAGCCCTTCGAGGATCGCGACGAGGGCCGGGCCATGGGACTCTCCGGCGGTCAACCAGCGCAGCATGCGGTCGATCCTATTGAGTTCCGGCCGGTGTCCGGTGCGCCGGTCCGCACCGTGAGACGCGGCGGCGTTAGCGTCTGCGGGGACGACGACCCCTGGAGGAGCCGAATGCCGAACCGCGAGGAGCTGTCCGGCCGCATCGACGAGCACGTGTTCACCAGCGAGCTGCTGCGCGGCAATCCGCTGGGCGATCCGCACGAACGGCCGCTGTGGGTGTACGTGCCGCCCGGTTACGACGAGGAGCCGGACCGCCGCTACCCCACCGTGTACGTGATCATGGGGTACACGGGGCGGCTGGAGATGTGGTGGAACCGGATCCCCTACCGCGATCCGTTCCCCGCGGCGGCCGACGCGCTGTTCGCCCGGGGCGAGGCGCCCGCGGCGATCCTGGTGTACGTGGACGCGTGGACGGCCTACGGGGGCAGCCAGTTCGTGGACTCCCCCGGCACCGGGCCGTACCACTCCTACCTGTGCGAGGAGATCGTCCCGTGGGTGGACGCGCACTACCGGACGCTGCCCGACCGGGACCACCGGGCGATCGCCGGCAAGTCCAGCGGCGGGTTCGGCGCGATGATCACGCCGATGCTGCGGCCGGACCTGTTCGGGGCGTTGGCCACCCATGCGGGGGACGCGCTGTACGAGTACTGCTACCTGCCCGAGTTCGCCCGATGCGTGCGATACCTGCGGCGCTACGACGGGGACATCTGGGCCTGGTGGGCGGACTTTCGCGGCCGGACGGCCTTCACCCGCGAGGAGGACGAGCCGCTGCTGATGGTCCTGGGCGTGTCGGCGTGCTTCTCGGCCCGGGACGACGGCACCCCCGAGCTGCCGTTCGACCCGCGCACCGGGGTGCTGCGGCCTCATCTGTGGCGGCGGTGGCTGGACCTGGACCCGGTGCGGATGGCGCCGCGGCACGCGGACGCGGTGCGCTCGCTGCGGGCGGTGTGGATCGACGGCGGGACGCGCGACGAGTGGTACCTGGACGTCGGCGCCGAGGCGTTCCGTCAGGCGATCGTCGACGCGGGGCTGCCCGAGGAGCGGATCCGCTTCGAGCTGTTCGAGGCCGGGCACGGCAGGATCGAGTACCGCTATCCCCTGGCGCTGGCCTGGCTGTGCCGCCGGATCGCCCCGCGGGACGCGGGGTGAGCCTCCCGGCGGGCCCGGGCGGCGCGGGCGGGCGACGGGTGCGCGGGCCGAAGGTCAGGCGGGCCAGCCGGGCGCCTGCCAGGCGATGACCGCGAGCGCCCCGGCGACCATCGAGGGGCCGAAGGGGATCTGGGAGCCGCGGCGGGCGCGCCGGGCGAGCAGCAGCACCGCGGCGACCACGGCGCCGACGAGATGGATCGCCAGCAGGCCGAGCACGGTCGCCGCGGGCCCGAACCAGCCCAGGTACAGCCCCAGCACGCCCATCAGCTTGACGTCGCCGAAGCCGAGCCCGCCGGGCAGCGCGAACCACTGGGCCGCGTACAGCAGCCACAGCACGCCCATGGTGGCCACGGCCTGCAGGTAGCGCGCGCCGCCGTCCGCCGTGAACGGCGCCGCGGTGCCGAGCAACGCGGCGGCGATCGGATACGACGGCAGCGTCAGCGCGTCGGGCAGCCGGCGGGTGGCGGCGTCGACGACGGCGAGCGGGACCGCCACCGCGCTCAGATAGACGAACGCCGCCGTCTCCGGGCGCGGCCCGAACCGCCAGCACATGACGGCGACCGCGGTCAGGGTGAGGACGGCGGTCAGGACGGGACGGCGGGCGGCGGGGGCGAGCGCCGCCCATCCGCGCGGGGCGTCCTCCGCGGAGGAGGCGGCCTCAGCCGGAGGCGACACGGCTGACGGTGAGCTCGACCCCGCCGACGATCCGGCCGCGCAGCAGCTCGGCGAGCCGGTCGGAGACCCGCTGGACGGTGGCCCGTTCGTCGTGACCGGGCAGGATGCCGCAGCTGATGGCCAGCTCGGCGGACCGGCCCGGCCCGACCCGCACCCCGCGGACCCCCTCCTCGCCGCCGAACGCGGCGTCGACGGCGGCCAGCACCTCGGGGTCCTCGTGCGGCGGCGGCACCGGGCGGCCCTCGGCCAGCAGGTGCAGCCGCAGCCCGTCCACCGCGAACGGCACCGGGCCCGCCACGTCCACCACCAGGGCGTCGGCCCCCTCCTGGAGGGCGGCCCGGCAGGCGTCGACGGCCGTCACCGGCACCGGCCGGGCGTCGGGCCGCCAGCGTTGCAGGGTCTCCAGGCAGGTGAAGCCCAGGAAGCCGCGCCGCCCGTCCTCGCCGATCAGCGTGGGGGTGGCCATTTCGCTGGTCTTCTCCCGGCGCGGCTCGCCCGGCGCGACGTCCTCCTCCTCGGTGAGGATCGCCACCACCGGGACGAGCAGCCGGGCCGCGGCGAGCTGCTCCAGAACGGCGTGCTCACCGGCCCGCCCCGCCTCGTAGGCGGCCAGCGCGTCCCGCAGCCCGGGGTGGGCGCCGCCGTCGTCGTCGGGGAACTGGGGTCTGATCAGGGATGGTCCGGACACGCCTGAGAGCGTATACGCCCCCACCGCCGCCGACGGCCGCCGCGGGCCCCTCCGCATGCCGGGGGCTCCCGGAGGGGGCGCCGCGGCGGTGGACTCAGCCCAGGTCGGCGATGGCCGCCACGGGTCCGCCCCCGGAGGGGCCCTGGTGCACGGCGGCGACCGACACGAACACGGCGGGATCCCCGGTGACGCTGGCGGCGACCCCGCCGACGCACGCCTTGATCTGCCGGTGCCAGTGCACGTCGGAGTCGTCCAGCATGATGTTGCGGCGCCCGCGCACCCGGCCGCTGGGGTCGGCCTCGCACTTGAGGAACACGTTCACCAGCCGTCCGTCCAGGTCGTCGGGGCGGGGGCGCTCGGGCAGCTCGATGCCGGAGGAGCGGATCGCCTCCCAGATGCCGTCGGCGTCCAGCGCGTCCCTCATCACCGAGTGGCCGATGCGGTACCGGCCGCCGATGCCGCGGACGTTCCCCACCAGCACGATCTGCGCCCGGTCCAGCTCCACCCCCGAGGAGCAGGACGCCACCGACGAGTACAGCGACAGGTCGCGGTGGATCTGCTCGGCGGCGGGCATCTCGATCTCCCCCAGTGCCACGGCGATGCCGAGGGCGGTGGTGGAGTTGGAGACGTCCATGGACTTGAGGGTGTCCTCGGTGACCACGTCGCGGCCCCGGCTCTTGGCGTCGTTGACGGCGTCCAGGGTGAGCAGCGGGGTCTTGGTCTGCACGTAGTGGACGTCGGCCGGATCGTCGATCCCGGCGACCTTCATGGCCTCGCGGACCCCCGCGGCGACCTTCTCCACCATGGCGGGACGGCCGATGTCCTCGGGCAGGATCACCTCGCTCATCGCGATCCCGACCGACAGCCGCGGCTCGTCAGTGGCCGGGGCCCGGGCCGGGTCGACGGAGGCGAAGATCGTCGCATGCGGGCTGAGCACCCCGTCGGTGCCGCCCGACCACACCAGCGGCACCTCGGCGACCTCCTCCGGGGTGCGGGCGCCCTTGGCGATGAGCACCTCCCGGAACGCCCGATCGGCGAGGATGCGGGTGTAGTCGTTGACGCCGCCGTTGCCCTCGGTCTTGCCGATCACGGCCAGCACCCGGTCGGCCTCGATCACCCCGGCGTCGATGAGCTCGGCCAGTCCGGAGGCGTCGGCGACGTGCTTGATCGGCACCTTGCGCACCTCGATCGGATCGGGCGTCGCGTGAGGCATGCGCTCAGTCCTCCTCGATGACGGTTCCGGCGTCGCCGTGGACCGCATCCGCGATGCGGTCCAGCGCGGTGATCACGGCTCGCCGCCCGCCGCCGGCGATGAACCGCAGCGCGGCCTCGACCTTGGGGGCCATGCTCCCCTCGGCGAAGTGCCCGGCGGCGGCCAGGGCGCGCAGCTCCTCGGGGGTGACGCGGGTCAGCGGGCGCTGCCGGGAGGTGCCGTAGCCGAGCATGACGTGCGTCACGTCGGTGGCGATGATCAGAGCGGCGGCGCCGATCCGACGGGCCAGCAGCGCGGCGGCCAGGTCCTTGTCGATGACGGCCTCCACGCCGTGCAGGGAGCCGTCGGCGGCGCGGGCCACCGGCACTCCCCCGCCGCCGGCCGCGACCACCACGTGCCCGGCGGCCATCAGCGCCTCCACCGCGGAGACGTCGAGGATCTCCAGCGGCTCCGGGGAGGCCACCACCCGCCACCAGCCGCGCGCGCCGAACGACCGCCAGCTCTCCCCGCGGGCGATGAAGGAGCGGGCGGCGTTCTCGGAGAAGTACCGGCCGATCGGCTTGCTGGGGTGCCGGAAGGCCGGGTCGGCGACGTCCACCAGGGTCCGGGTGATCACGGTGGTCACCGGGCGGGGCGCGCCGCGTTCGGCGAGCGCGTGCTCCAGCGCCCCGACCATGAGCATCCCGATGGTGGCCTGGGTCTGCGCGCCGCACCAGTCCAGCGGCACCGGCGGCACCACCCGGACGGCCAGCTGGTTCTTGATCAGCAGATTGCCGACCTGGGGGCCGTTGCCGTGGGTGAGGGCCACCTGGCGCCCTTCGGCGATCACGTCGGCCACCCGTTCCATGGCCACCCGCACCGCCGCCTCCTGATCCCGCGGTGCCGCGCTGCCGTCGGGGGCGGTCATCGCGTTGCCGCCCAGCGCGACCAGCAGCCGTTCGCCCGAGGTGCCCACCTGCCGAAGGTAGCCCCGGCCGGGCGGGCGGCTCATGGGCGAAATCCGCCTAACGGAGAGCGCTGTTTCGGCAGGTTATGGCCGATGAGGCGCTGAGGAGACCGGGCCGCCGCGGCCTCGGCGGGGTCCTCGCCGCGGCCGCGTCCTCCCTCACCGCAGCCGCGACAGGCGGGCGACCGCCTCGTCGATCACATGGTCCCGCTTGCAGAACGCGAACCGCAAAAAGCGCGCCCCCGCCTCGGCGCGGTCGTAGAAGACCTGGGACGGGACGGCCACCACCCCGGCCTTGTCGGGCAGCGCGCGGGCCAGCTCCATGCCGTCGGCGAACCCGAGCGGACGGATGTCGGCCTGCACGAAGTAGGTGCCCTGCGGTCGGAACACGGTGAACCCGGCGGCCTCCAGCCCGGTGATCAGGCGGTCCCGTTTGGCCTGCAGGGAGGCGCGCAGCCCCGCCACCCAGGCCAGCTCGTTCTCCAGGGCGTAGGCGACCGCCCGCTGGTAGGGGGCCGAGGCGGTGTAGGTGAGGAACTGCTTGACGGTCTGCACGGCCCGCACGTACCGGGCGGGCGCGGTGACCCAGCCGACCTTCCAGCCGGTGACCGAGAACGTCTTGCCCGCCGAGGAGATCGCCACGGTCCGCTCCCGCATCCCTTCCAGCGAGGCCAGCGGCACATGCTCGGCGTCGTCGAACGTCAGGTACTCGTACACCTCGTCGGTGACGGCGATCAGGTCGCGCTCGCGGCACAGCTCCGCGATGACCTCCAGCTCCTCGCGGGTGAACACGGTGCCCACCGGGTTGTGCGGGGAGTTCACCAGGATCATCCGGGTGCGGGGGCCGACCGCGGCGCGCAGCTCGTCGGGGTCGAAGGTGAACCGGCCGCCCTCGGGCCGCAGCGTGACCGGCCGCCGCACCGCCCCGGCCAGCGCGATCATCGCCGCGTACGAGTCGTAGTAGGGCTCGAAGACCACCACCTCCTCGCCCGGTCCGGCCAGCGCCAGGATCGCGGCGGCGACGGCCTCGGTCGCCCCCACCGTGATCAGGACCTCGCCGTCGGGGTCGTAGGCGAGCCCGTACCGCTGCGCCCGCTGCCGGGAGACGGCCTCCCGCAGCTCGGCGACGCCGGGCCCGGGCGGGTACTGGTTGTCGCCGTCGCGGATGGCGGCGGCGGCCCGTTCCAGCATCGGCCGCGGACCGGGACTGTCGGGGAAGCCCTGACCGAGGTTGATGGCGCCGGTGCGCACGGCGAGAGCGGTCATCTCCGCGAAGATCGTGGTGCCGAAACCCTGCATGCGGGACACGAGTGGCTCGCTCACGCGGCAAGCCTACGGGCCGCGGGCCCCGCCGTCCCACGACGGCCCCGGATCCGCGCACGCCTCGCGCGCCCCGCGCGTCCCGCGTGCACGGCCCGTCCCTCTGGCCCGCGGTCGCCCCGCCGGGTCCGGCCCCGCGCGGGGCCGCCCGCACCGGGGAGGGGTCAGATCCAGCCCATGTCCTCGGCGGCGCGGACGGCGGCCAGCCGGTTGCCGGCGCCGAGCTTGGTCATGGCGCTGGACAGGTAGTTGCGGACGGTGCCCTCCGACAGGTGCAGCGTCGCGGCGATGCGGGGGGCCTCCACGCCCCTGCCGATCAGGCGGAGGATCTCGCGCTCCCGCTCGGTGAGCGGGTTGTCGCCGGCGGCCATGGCGGTGGCGGCCAGCTCGGCGTCCAGGTAGCGGCCCCCGGCGTGGATCTTGCGGATGGCGGCGGCCAGGTCCTCGGCGGGGGCGTCCTTGGCGATGAAGCCGCGGACCCCGGCGGCCATCGCCCGCCGCAGATAGCCGGGGCGGCCCAGGCTGGTGAGGATGCACACGGCGCAGCGGGCGCCGGACTCGTGCAGGCGCTCGGCGACGGTCAGCCCGTCCAGCCCGGGCATGTCGATGTCCAGCACGGCCACGTCGGGGTCGTGGGCGGCGACCGCGTCCAGGACCCGGTCACCGCGGCCGACCTCGGCGACCACCTCCAGGTCGGGCTGCAGACCGAGCAGGGCGGCGACGGCACCGCGGATCAGGTGCTCGTCATCGGCCAGCAGGATCCGGATCACGCCACGCTCCGCAACGACTCGTCGGCGCCTTCGGACCGCCCCGGCAGCGGGACGACCGCCCGCAGCAGGAACCGGCCGTGACCGGTGTGCTCGGCGGTGAGCGTGCCGCCGACCGCGGCCAGCCGTTCGGTCAGGCCGGTCAGCCCGGTGCCGGAGCCGTCGGCCGCGGGGCGGGCGCCGTCGTTGGTCATCTCCAGCACCACCGACCCGTCGTAGCGGGCCAGGGTGATGTCGCAGCGGCGGGCCTCGCTGTGCTTGAGCACGTTGGTGGCGCCCTCGCGGACCACCCAGGCCAGCGCCCCGCCGATCTCCTCGGGCAGCCCGCCGGGGTCCTCCGGCACGGTGCAGCGCACTCCGGCGGCCTCCAGCACGGCGCGGACGCCAGCCAGCTCGCTGTCCAGCTCCACCACCCGATAGCCGCGGACCGCGGCCCGGACCTCGCGGAGCGCGTCCCGGGCGGCGGTCCGCACATCGGCCATCTCGGCGCGGGCGCGGGCGGGGTCGGCCTCGGTCATCCGGATGGCCAGCTCGCTCTTGACCGCGATCAGCGACAGGTTGTGCCCCAGCAGATCGTGCAGGTCGCGGGCGAAGCGCAGCCGCTCCTCGGTGACCGCCAGCCGGGCCTGCGCCTCACGGGCGGCGTGGACCTCCTGCATCACGTCCCACAGCCACTTCTGCGCCATGTTGCCGCCCACCGCCAGGCCGCAGATCACCATGCACATGAGGAACATCACCGGCCACATGAACCAGTGCGCCCGCTCCCAGGAGGCGACCACGCTGAAGGTGGCCATCAGCGCCGAGGTGCCGACGCAGACCAGGAGCAGGTTCCGCAGGCCGGGCAGGCACAGCACGGCCGCCGACGCCCAGAACGGCCCCACCATGATCCACATCGGGCTCTCGAAGACCATCAGGGCCAGGGCCGCCGCCAGCAGCGCGCTGACCACCAGCTCCCGCACCGGGGCGCGGCCCTGCATCCCGGCCCGCGCCAGCCGCATGTACAGCACCGTGAAGGCCGCCAGCCCCGCCACCAGCAGCACCACCAACGGAAGGCCGATCTCCCCGTCGGTGTAGAGCATGGCGGTGTTGACGCCGATACCGACGGCCAGGCCCACGCTCGCCGCGCCGAAGGTGCCCTCGGTGATCCGGCGCGCCGTCTCGAACCTCCGGGCCGCGCGCTCGGCGATGTCGGCCGAGGTTCCCGTCTCCTTCACGTCGCCCACACCCTTCACGATCCCGTTCAGCGTAACGGCCGTCGAGCGTCCGTCGCAGCGGCCGGATCAGCCGCGCCGGGGCTCCCACCGGAAGTACCGCCGGGCCAGCCACGCGCCCGCCGCGCCCCAGGCCGCCAGGGCGAGCAGGGAGGGGGCGCAGGCCGCCCAGCCCTCCACCAGGCCGAGCGCCGCGTGGTCGCCGCCGACGGTGTAGTCGCGCCCCAGGTAGGCGGTGCGCAGGATCTCCACGACGGGGGTGAGCGGCATCGCCCGGCCGACGGCCTGCACGAAGGCGGGCATGTCGTCCAGCGGGAACATGAACCCCGACAGCCCCATCGACGCCAGCAGCATCGGCAGCACGGTGAACTGCGCCATCTCCGCGGTCGCGGTGACCCCGGACAGCGCCGCCGCCAGCAGCGCGCACACCGCCGCGCCGCCGAGCATCCCGACCAGCAGCAGCACCGGGTCGGCGGGCGGGCCGCCGTCCAGCACCGTCACGATGATCGCGATGAGGACGGCCGACTGGGCGAAGTACATCAGCACCGCCCCCAGCACGCTGCCGCCCAGCACCTCCAGGTCCGACAGCGGGCCGCTGCGCAGCCGCTTGAGGGTCAGCTCCTCACGGCGGGCGGTGAAGCCGGTCGTCAGGTGGATGAACACCGCGAAGATCAGGAAGAACGCCAGATCGCCGGTGCCGGTGTACAGCACCGCGTCGATCCCGGCGGTGGTGTTGCCGTTGCCCGAGCCGACCACCAGCATCACGGCGAAGAACGCGGGGATCCCCAGCACCCCGAACATCGCGCTGCGGTTGCGCCACATCAGGGTCAGGTCCAGCCGGGCCAGCCGCAGCATCCGCCGCAGCATCGGCCGCAGATCCGCGCGGGCCGCGGCGGGGGCGGCGGCCCGGCTCCGGGTCGTGCTCATCGATGCGCCTCCTCCTCCACCGCCGGGTGTCCGGCGACCTGCAGGAAAACGTCCTCCAGCGACGCGCTGCGGACCTGCAGCCCGGCCAGCTCCAGCCGGCCGGCGTCGGCCCAGTCGAGCAGCTCGCGCAGCACGCCCTGCACGCTGCACCCGGTCAGCGCGTAGGTGGCGACGGGCCCGGCCGGGGTGGCCGACACCCGGGGGGCGACGCCGCCCACCCGCGGCAGCTCGGCGACGGAGATCTGCGCGGGGATCCGGAAGTCGATGCGGTCGCCGTGCCCGGCCAGCACCTCGGCGACGGTGCCGGCCACCCGGACCTCGCCCTCGTGCATGATCGCCAGCCGGTCGGCGAGCTGCTCGGCCTCCTCCAGGTAGTGGGTGGTCAGCAGCACGGTGGCGCCGTCGGCGACCAGGCCGCGGACGATCCGCCAGGTGGTGCGGCGGGCCTCGGGGTCCATGCCGGTGGTGGGCTCGTCGAGGAACAGCACTCGAGGGCTCGCCGTGATCGCCAGGGCCAGGTCCAGCCGCCGCTTCTGCCCGCCCGACAGCTGCCGGACGCGGACGTCGGCCTTGTCGGCCAGGCCCACCTGTTCCAGCACCTCCTCGCGGGGGCGGGAGCCGGGCACGACGTCGCGCCACACGTCGACGGTCTCGGCCACGGTCAGGTCGGGGAACAGCCCGCCCTCCTGCAGCATGATCCCCATGTGCGGGCGGACGGCGCGGCGGTCGCGGTGCGGGTCGCGGCCGAGCACCCGGACGGTGCCCGCATGGGCGGGGCGGAAGCCCTCGATGGTCTCCATCGTCGTGGTCTTGCCGGCGCCGTTGGTGCCCAGCAGCGCGAACAGCTCGCCCTCGCGGACGTCGAACGACACGCCCCGCACGGCCTCGAACTCGCCGTACCGCTGGTGCAGCCCGGCCACCTCGATGACGGTGTCGGTGTTCATGTCCCCAGGATCGGTTCCGGGCGGAATGCGCAGTAGTCGCCGCTGTCACCGATCGGGGCCGCGGCTGTCAGCGAAGGCGCATGACAGTTGTCATGTCATGCTGGGGGCATGCGCGTGGCACTGTGTCAGATCCCGGTGGGCGACGACCCGAAGGAGAACCTCGGCCAGATCCGCGCGGCCCTGGAGAGGGCCGCGGGGGCGGATCTGGCGGTGTTCCCGGAGGCGGTGCAGGTGCGTTTCGGCAACGCGCTGGCCGAGGTCGCCGAGCCGCTGGACGGGCCGTTCGTCGGTGAGCTGAGGGAGGCGGCCCGCGAGCACGGGATCGCGCTGATCGCCGGGGTGTTCGAACCCGCCGGCGACGACCGGGTCTACAACACCGCGGTGGCGATCGACGGGACCGGGGAGCTGGTCGGGACGTACCGCAAGATCCATCTGTTCGACGCGTTCGGCGACCGCGAGTCCGAACGGGTCGCGCCCGGCGACGCCCCGGCGGTGGTGGAGCTGGCGGGTCTGCGGATCGGCCTGATCACCTGCTATGACGTGCGCTTCCCCGAGCTGGCGCGGGCGCTGGTGGACCGGGGCGCGGAGGTCCTGGTGATCATCGCGGCGTGGGCGCAGGGGGTGTTCAAGGAGGAGCACTGGACCACGCTGGTGCGGGCCCGCGCCATCGAGAACACCGCCTGGGTGGTCGCCGTCGACAAGGCGCCGGACCGCACCCCGCCGCCGAAGGGCGCCCCGGGCGGGGTGGGCCGCAGCATGCTGGTCGATCCGATGGGGACGGTGCTGGCGGACCTGGGGCCGTTCGCGACGGTGATGACCGGGGAGATCGACACGGCGGTCACCGAGCGGGTCCGCCGGATGCTGCCGTCGTTGGCGCATCGCCGCCGCGACGTGTTCTGACGCCCGCCGCGGCGCTCCTCTCCGCGGCCCTTCGCGTCCGTCCCGGCGCCCCCCGATCCGGGCCGGGGGCGGATCGGCGCCGCGCCGCCCGTCAGGAACGCAGTGAGATCGGGGACAGGAACGTGTTGCGCGGCCCCTCCGACAGCGGGCCGGGGGCGGGGGCGCGCTCCATCCGCAGGTCGACGCCGATGGCCCGCCCCAGGGCCTCGATCCGGGCGGCGACCTCGTCCCACGGCAGGCCGTCGTCGAACGGGGCGACGGTGACGACGCCCGCGTCGGCGTCCAGCTCCCACACCCCGGCGGCCGTGCCGTCGCGGACGACGACCGAGGTGGCGTTGCCGCTGCCGTCGTAGACGCGGGGATAGTCCCGGGGGCGGACCTGCCGGACGCGCCCCTCCGGACCGGTCGCGTACCCCATGAAGTAGCAGTCCCACACCGGCAGCAGCCACACCCCGCGGCCGTCCTCGGGGGCGAGGGAGGTGAGGGCGTCGAGCTCGTCGGTGAGGACCAGGGCGTCCCCTCCGTCCAGCGACACCGGCGTGGTCTCCTCCCCCAGGGCGGCCAGCGCCGAAAGCGTGTCGCGCTTGGTCCAGCCGGACCACCACGCAAGGTCGGCGGCGGTCGCCGGGCCGTAGGCGCGCAGATAGCGGCGGGCGACCTCGACGCGGGCCTCGGCGGGGTCCATCTCCTCGGCCGGGGCGCCGAGCCAGTCGCTCCACCGGGCGTAGGAGTACAGGTCGCTGCGCCAGGAGCCGCGCACCGTGGCCCGCACGATCCGGCCGTATCGGGCCAGCAGCGCCACCGTCATCTGCAGGGCGCCGGAGCCGCCGGGCAGGTCGCCGCCGAGGGCCCTGCGGATCTCCTGGACGGTCATCGGAGGACGGCCGGCCAGCGCCGCCTCGATCCGGTCGGCCAGCTCCAGCGTCTGCGCCTCGGTCATCCCGGCGTGCTTGGAGATCCGTCTGAGGGTCCTGTCGCGGGGCTCTCCGGTGCAGGCGAGCAGGGCGGGCAGCAGCGGCAGCGGCTCGATGTAGGTCATCCCCCGCATGGCGCGCAGCCGGACCGCACCGCGTTCCGCGTACAGCTCGCGGTCCAGGTCGGCGAGCCGGAAGGAGGGGATCCGCGCCGCGCACGACAGGTAGCAGGTCGGGGCGGTGCCGTAGATCCCGCCGGTGGCGTCGAGGACCTCCGGGACCGACCCGAGCCCCTCCCCCGCCAATCCCTGCTTGAGCGACACATGGGCTCGCGCCTGCGCCAGGGTCACCGTCGCCATCGTCGCCTCCTCGGGGGGTCGTCTCGCCGATCGTGCCATCGGGGTCCGACGATTCCGGCCCTCCGGGTCCGCGCGGCGGACGGGGATCGGCGGGACGCCCGCTCCTCCGCCGGCTTCCGTCCCGGCCGCCCGGGCCGCCGCGCCCCGCGGAGGCGCGGGCGGGTCACAGCCGGTCGAACTCCGACTCGGTGCGGCCTCCGGACGACAGCCGGCGGCCGGGGCCGCCCTCGGCAGGTGCACGTCGTCGTGGAAGGACACGTCCCCGGGGCGCATCGTCTCGATGGGGAAGTCCCGCACGATCGGGTGCGCCGGCGCCGAGCACGACCGTCCGACGAGCTTGCGCGGCCTCCGGTCGCGGACGCCGGCGCGGAAGTCGTGGGCGTCGCGGATCATCGGCGACCGGGCGGTCCGCGCGACGGCGGTCTCCACCTCCCGTTCCACCGAGGACGGCGGCGGTCCCGGCGGCTCCGGCCGGCGGGCGATCCGGTCGATGTAGCGCCTCATCGTCGGCTTGACCGCGGCGTCCACCGGCGTCGTGACGGCCCGCTCGTACTCGCGGTACTCGCGCAGCGCCTCACGCGACAGCGACACCACCGCCTCGGGGTGCTCGCGGCGCAGCACCTCGCGCATCGCCGGCTCGTGCGCCGGGTCGGCGTAGGAGTGCAGGAAGCACACCCCGATCGCGGTGACGCCCTGCTCGCGGAACCGGCGGGCCGCCGCCACCGCGCCCGCCTCGCCGAACGGGCGGATCTCCGCCCCCGTGCGGTCCGGCCGCCCGCCCGTTTCGGGATAGCGCCGCGGGCACCTATAGGGTGGCTGCGGCCACGGCCGACGGCGAGGAGACCGCCGAACGCGCGACGGGCGACGAAGAGACGCAAGAAGACGGAAAGAGCAGCGATGGCGCTTGAACGACCTGAGATCGACTTCCCCGGCGGCCCGCCGACGCCGTACCTCGACGTCACCGACCTCGTCGAGGGCGACGGGCCGGAGGCCGTCAAGGGGTCGACGGTCTCGGTGCACTACGTGGGCGTGGCCTACTCCACCGGCGAGGAGTTCGACGCCTCGTGGAACCGCGGTGAGCCGCTGGAGTTCCGGCTCGGCGCCGGCCGCGTCATCAAGGGCTGGGACATGGGCCTGGTCGGGATGAAGGTCGGCGGCCGGCGCCGGCTGGTGATCCCGCCGCACCTGGCGTACGGCGACCGCGGTGCGGGCACGGCGATCGGGCCGGGCGAGACGCTGATCTTCGTGGTGGACCTGCTGTCCGTCTCCTGATCGGGCTCCGGCGCGGGCGCCCTCGCCCGGCGGCCCGCACCGGACCGTCCGACGGGGCGTCGGGGGCCGGCCGCGGCCGCCGGCGTCCCGGTCCGGGCCCCGGCGGGGTCAGCTGTGCCCGATCGCGGCGGCCTCCCGGCCTGCGGTCACCTCCAGGTCGATGGCGTCGTCGCGCACCGCGACCACGACGTGCGCGCCCGGCCGCAGCCTGCCGGACAGCAGCATCTCCGACAGCCGGTTGTCGATCTCCCGCTGGATGGTGCGGCGCAGCGGGCGGGCTCCGAACTCCGGCTGGTACCCCCTGCGGGCCAGCCAGTCGACCGCCTCGGCGCTGAACTCGATGGTGACGTCCTGGGCGTGCAGCCGGCGGCGGGTCCCCTCCAGCAGCAGATCGGTGATCTGGCGGAGCTGGCGGGGCTCCAGCCGACGGAACACGATGATCTCGTCGATCCGGTTGAGGAACTCCGGCCGGAAGGCCTCGCGCAGCCGTCCCATCACCCGGTCGCGCAGCGAGGCGTCCACCGGGCCGTCGTCGGAGGCGAATCCCAGCGTCGTCCCGCCGCTGATCACATCCGAGCCCAGGTTGCTGGTCATGATCACCACGGTGTTGCGGAAGTCCACGGTGCGGCCCTGCGCGTCGGTGAGCCGCCCGTCGTCCAGCAGCTGCAGCAGCACGTTGAACACGTCGTGGTGGGCCTTCTCGATCTCGTCCAGCAGCACCACCGAGTAGGGGCGGCGACGGACCGCCTCGGTGAGCTGGCCGGCCTCCTCGTATCCGATGTAGCCGGGCGGGGCGCCGGTCAGCCGGCTGACGGTGTGCCGTTCCCCGAACTCGCTCATGTCGAGCCGGATCATCCGGTCCTCGCTGCCGAACAGCGCCTCGGCCAGCGCCCGGGCCAGCTCGGTCTTGCCGACTCCGGTCGGCCCGAGGAACAGGAAGCTGCCGATGGGCCGGTTCGGGTCGCCCATCCCGGCGCGGGACCGGCGGACGGCCTCTGCGACCGCGGCGACCGCCTCGTCCTGCCCGATCACCCGCCGGTGCAGATGCTCCTCCAGCTTCAGCAGCCGCTCCCGCTCCCGCTGGGTGAGCTGGGCGACCGGGATCCCGCTGATCCGCGACACCACCTCGGCGATGTCCTCCACCGTCACCTCCGGCACCGTGCCGGGGCCGTGGCCGCCCGGCGTCGAGGCGGCCTCGCGGCGGCGCTCAAGCTCGGCCAGCTCGTCGCGGAGCATCATGGCGCGCTCGTAGTTCTCCTCGGCCACCGCCTGGTCCTTCTCCCGGCGCACCTGGTCGATCTGCTGCTCCAGCTCGCGGACGTCCCGGCCGGGGGCGCGGGTGCGCAGCCGCACCCGCGCGCCGGCCTGGTCGATCAGGTCGATGGCCTTGTCGGGCAGGAACCGGTCGGTGAGGTAGCGGCTGGACATCTGCACCGCGGCCACCAGCGCCTCGTCGCTGAACCGCACCTGGTGGTGGGCCTCGTAGCGGTCGCGCAGGCCGCGCAGGATCTCGACGGTGTCCTCCTCGGCGGGCTCGGACACCAGGATCGGCTGGAAGCGGCGTTCCAGGGCGGCGTCCTTCTCGATGTTCTTGCGGTACTCGTCGATGGTGGTGGCGCCGATGACGTGCAGCTCGCCGCGGGACAGCGCGGGTTTGAGCATGTTGCCGGCGTTCATCGCGCCCTCGCCGCCGCCCACCGAGACCATGGTGTGGATCTCGTCGATGAACACCAGCAGATGGTCGGAGTTGCCGCGGATCTCGTCGATCAGCTTGGACATGCGCTCCTCGAAGTCGCCGCGGTAGCGGGTGCCGGCCACCACCCCGGCCAGGTCCAGCTGCACCAGCCGTTTGCCGGCCAGGGTCTCGGGCACCTCGCCGTCGACGATGCGCTGGGCGATGCCCTCCACGATGGCGGTCTTGCCGACGCCGGGGTCGCCGATGAGCACCGGGTTGTTCTTGGTGCGCCGGGACAGCACCTCGACGGTCTGCGCGATCTCCTCGTCCCGGCCGATCACCGGGTCGATCCGTCCCTCCCGGGCCAGTTCGGTCAGGTCGCGGGCGAACTCGTTCAGCGTGGGGGTCTCCGGAGGCTGTTGCGGGGCCGGGGCGGGGCGGGCCACGCCGGCGGCCTCCTGCAGCGCCTGCGGGGTGATGTGCGCCTCGTGCAGCAGCCGCCCGGCCTCGGAGTCGGCGTTGAGGGTCAGCGCATACAGCACGTGCTCGGGACCGATGTAGGACGAGCCCACGGCACGGGAGATCTGGTAGGCGTCCAGCAACGCCCGCTTGGCCGACGGCGTCATCATCGGGGGGACGTCGGTCGACGAGCCCCGGCCGCCGGACCGCTCGATCCGGGCGGCGATCTCGTCGGGGTCGCCGCCCGCCTTGGTGAGCAGGTGGCGTGAACCCTCCTGTCGGGTCGCCGCCCACAGCAGGTGGTCGGTGTCCAGGTCCGGGCTGCCCCACTGGGCGGCCTTGGTCGCCGCGTCCCTGATCAGCTCCCGGGCCGGCTCGCTCATGAAGCGGGCGAGGTTGACGCGTTCCACCGGCCGGCGCCCGCCCGCCCCGAAGAAACGGGCGAGCAGCTCCTCGAAGGGATCCAGTCCGCCGGGACCGTACCAGCCCCCTACCATGTCTGACCTCCTCGACCCGTGATGCGGTGTCGGCTCGTAGGCGGGCCTCTACCCGCGCCTTTGCGCCGAAACCTCCCGGGTCGCCTCCCGGGCGCATCACGTGCCGGGGCTCACGCGCCGGGGCTCACGCGCCGGGGCCGGTGCGGGATCCCTCCGCCCCCGGTGCGGCCGGGCCGCACCCCGCCGGCGCCCCGCCGGGGGCGGGGCCGTGGGGGAACGGCGTCCGGGCCGGCCCCAGCAGGTCGGCGGCGTGCTTGTCGTAGAGCTCCAGGTTGCGGGCGGCCAGGTGGTCGAACGATTGCGGCACCGACGAGCCCGGCGACAGCGACGCCATCGCCCGGTCGGGGTCGAGCTCGGCGGCCGTCCAGGACTCGTGGGTCGCCGCCCGCGCCACCACCTCGGCGATCGGGGTCACGATCATCGAGTTGCCGAAGTACAGGGTGCCCGCCGGGTCGGCGCCGACCGCGTTGGCGCCGATCACATGGACGTGGTTGTCGTAGGCGCGGGCCCGGTTGGTCAGCTCCCAGACGTCGGCCGACCGCAGCAGCGCCGACGGGCGGCAGATCACCTCGGCGCCGCGCACCGCCTGGATGCGCCACAGCTCGGGGAAGTCCCCGTCGAAGCAGACGGCCATGCCGATCCGGCCGAGCCCGGTGTCGACCACGCACACGTCCGTCCCGGGGGTCGTCCATCCGCCGTCGGCGGCGTTCTCGGCGCCGAACGGGTGGGTCTTGCGGTAGACGCCGAGGACGTCGCCGGCGGGGCCGATCAGCACCGCCGCGTTGTGCACGGCGCCCCGGCCGGCGCCGCGCTCATAGGTGCCCATGCACACGTGCACGCCCAGCTCCCGGGCGGCCTGCTGGAGCGGCTCGGTGATCGGTCCGGGCACGGCCGACACCAGCGACCACAGCTCCTCCACCGGCACGCCGGGGGTGAACCCGGTGGTGCACGACTCCGGCAGCACGACCAGCTCGGCGCCGGTGGCGGCCACGCAGCGCCGCACGAAGGACTGGGCCTTGTCCAGATTGGCGTCGACCGACGCGGCGGTCAGCGGGCCGGGGGCCGGGGCCAGCTGCACCGCCGCCGCGATGAACCTGCGCATCTTGCGCCCTCCTCTCCGCGCCCGCCCGCGCCTTTCGCCGCCCTCTCCGCCCTTCGCGCCTCCCGGCGCCAGCTCAGCCGGCGCCGCGGCGACGTCCCAGGGCGTACCCGACGACCACGCCGGCCAACGCGACCAGGCCGCCCATCCCGAACGCCAGCGCCATCGGCCCGGCCGGGCCCGCTC
This sequence comes from Thermomonospora catenispora, assembly GCF_006363815.1. GTDB lineage: Bacteria > Actinomycetota > Actinomycetes > Streptosporangiales > Streptosporangiaceae > Thermomonospora > Thermomonospora catenispora. Next base: position 9,994 of record NZ_RRYT01000036.1, on the reverse strand, counting down.
CGGCGAGGGCGGGTCCGGCGGCCCGGCCGGGGAAGACCCTCGCGGTCTCCGGGCGGGCCGCGGCCTCCTCCGACGCCGGGGCCTCCCCCGGGGCGAAGGCGGGCTCGGGCGCCGGGGCGGGGGCGGTGAGCTGGCGTTCCACCGCGCTGAAGAACTCGCCGGCGGTGCGCCGGGCGACGCTGCCGAGCATCCGTTGGCCGACGCCGCCGAGCATGCCGCCGACGACCGCGTCGGCGTCGTAGTCGACCCGGGTGCCGCCCGCCTCCTCGGAGAGCCGGACGGTGACGGTGGCCTCCACCGTGCCCGGGGCGCCCTGACCGCGGGCGCGCAGCACGAACGAGTGCGGCGGCTTCGGCTCGGCCAGCGCGACCCGACCGACATAGGTGCCCTTGACGGCGGCGACCCCCGCGGTGATCGTCACCTTGTACGCGTCGTCGCCCAGCGCCTCCAGACCGTGGCAGCCGGGGATGCTGCGGGCCAGCACCGCCGGGTCCCGCAGCGCGTCCCAGACCCTGGGCGGAGGGGCGGCGAGGGTGGCGCTCCCGGTGACCTTCATGTCCCGACCCTAGGAAATCCTCCCCGCCTGAACGAATGGCAAGATATGCCGAGCGCGTCGCGTGCCTTTGGCACGCCTGATGTGCGAACCTTCCTGAGCGCGGACGCGTCGATCAAGGCGGACGCCCCGACCCCCTGCCGGACGGCCGGTCCGGCGCACGTGCCCCCGAGGAGGTTCCATGCGCGGCAAGGTCCCCGTGGTCGCCTGTCTGATCGCGGCCGTGCTGGGGGTGGGGGCCGGCGTCGTCCCCGAAGCGCGCACCCAGGCCGCCGCCGACACCGATCCGGCGCTGCGGGAGGATCTGACCGCGCTGCTGGCCGACCGGGAGTGGCCGCGCCCCAAGCCCCGCACCTGGACGGTGGAGCAGGCCGCCGACATCCCGCGCGGGGCGGTGCCGACGATCCGTCGGATCAACACCACGGACAAGGTGGTGTTCCTGACGATCGACGACGGCTACGAGTACGACCCGGAGTTCGTCCGGATCGTGCGGGAGCGGCGCGTCCCCATCATGACCTTCCTGACGACCACGTACGTCAAGGGCCAGGGGCAGTACTTCTGGGCGCTGCGCAAGGCGGGGTCGCGCATGGAGAACCACACCGTGGACCATCCCGCGCTCAACACCCTGCCGCTGGAGGCGCAGCGGCGGCAGATCTGCGGCGCCTCGGACGCCATCGCCCGGCAGTACGGCAGGCGCCCGGTGTTCCTGCGGCCGCCGTTCGGCGCGATGAACGAGCTCACCCAGCAGGCCGCCAAGGACTGCGGGATCAAACTGATCATGCTGTGGAACGTGGAGTTCTACAACGGCACCACCGGGCCGGGGGTGGGCTTCAACGGGTTCGCCCGCGGCGACGGGCAGGGCAGCGGCTTCCGGCCCGGCGACATCGTGCTGATGCACTACCGCAAGGGGCTGGCGCAGCAGATGCGGATGATCCTGGGGTGGATCGAGCAGCAGGGGTTCCGGCCCGCCGCGATCGAGAACTACATCCCCCGCTCCCTCGGCGGCAACGCCCCGGACGACGCCACCACCGTCTCCTGACCCCGATACCGGCATCACGCCGTTAACGCACTTATCTGGAGCTTTCCCCAAATGGCCGGGGCCGTGCGGCGGATCCGCATACAGTGCAATCGGCCGGCGGGGCAGGGGTCCCCCGCTCCCGGACGGGCCCTGCCGGCCGTCGGCGTCATGCCGGGAGGCGCTCCACGCGCAGAGCGGGGTCGACGGCGGCCCGCCGCCGCAGCCGGAACAGCCCGTCCGGCGACAGCGGCATGGCGTCGATCCGGATGCCCTCGGCGTCCTCGACGGCGGAGGCGATCACCGCCGACACCGGGATCACCCCGGCCTCTCCCGCGCCCTTGATGCCCAGCGGGTTCAGCGGGGAGGGCGTCTCCAGGTGCCCGGTCCGGATCCGCGGCACCTCGGTCGCGTACGGCATGAGGAAGTCCATGAACGAGGCGTTGAGCAGCTGACCGGACTCGTCGTAGACCATCCGCTCATACAGCGCCCCGCCGACGCCCTGCGCCACTCCCCCGTGGATCTGCCCCTCCACGATCCGCGGGTTGATCATGCGGCCGCAGTCGTGCACGACCGCGTACCGCAGGATGCGGATCTCGGCGGTCTCGGGGTCCGTCTCCACGACGGCGGCGTGCATCCCCGAGGCGAACGTCGACCGCACCGGCGAGTAGTAGTCACGGCCCTCCAGCCCCGGCTCCTCCCCGGCCGGCACCGGCGGCTCGTCCGGCGATCCGCCCACCGCGAACTGGGTGGCGCGGCGGGCCTCCTCGTCGAACGCGTACCGCAGCGGGTTGGCCAGCACCGCCACCGTGCGCAGCGGGATCGCGGCCGTGGGGTCGCCGCGGACGTGCACCACCCCGTCGGTGATCTCCAGGTCGCGGGGGTCGGCCTCCAGCGCCTCCCCGGCGATCCGCAGCGCCTTGTCCCGGACCCTGCGGCAGGCCAGCGCGATGGCGTTGCCGCTCATCACGGCGGCGCGGGAGGCGAACGTGCCGACCGCGTACCCGAACCGGCGGGTGTCGCCGGTGGCGACCGTCACGTCCTCGATCGGCACCCCCAGCTCGGCGGCGGCGATCTGGGCGAACACCGTCTGGTGCCCCTGGCCCTGGGAGGTCAGGCCGGTGGCGACGTGCACCCGGCCGGTGGAGTCGATCTCCACATGGCCGCCCTCGTAGGGGCCGACCCCGGTGCCCTCCACGTAGCAGCCCAGCCCGATGCCGATCCGGCGGCCCTCGCGGCGCGCCGCCTCCCGCTCCTCCGCGAAGCCGTCCCAGCCGATCAGCTCCTTGATCATCTCGAGCATCCGGGGGTAGTCGCCGGAGTCGTAGATCAGCGGACGCCCGTCCTGGAAGGTCAGGCCCTGGTCGTAGGGGAACTCCTCGGGCCGGATGAAGTTGGCCGCGCGCACCTCGGCGCGGTCCAGCCCCAGATGAGCGGCGATCTTGTCCATCGTCCGCTCCATGCAGAACACGCCCTGCGGCCGCCCGGCGCCCCGGTAGGGGGTGACGATGACGGTGTTGGTGTAGAGGCTGGTGAACTCCACCCGGTAGGCCCCCGGCTTGTAGGGGCCCGGCAGCTGGGTGGAGGTGACGATCGGGACGATGATCCCGTACGGCGTGTAGGCCCCGTGGTCGTGCAGGATCGTCACGTCCAGGCCGAGGATCCGCCCGGCGTCGTCGAAGCCGACCCGCACGCGCTGCACCTGGCCGCGTTCGTGGGCGGCGCCCACGAAGTGCTCCCGGCGGTCCTCGGTCCACTTGACCTCCCGGCCGAGCAGCCGCGCCGCCCACGGCACCAGCACCTCCTCCGGCCAGGGGTGGACCACCTTGACGCCGAAGCCGCCGCCGACGTCGGGGGCGATGACCTCGACCTTGGTCTTGGGCAGGCCGAGCCGGGCGGCCAGCGCCATCCGCACGCCGGTGGAGGTCTGCGTGGAGGAGTACACCCGCAGCGACCCCTCGTCGGGGTCCCAGCGGGCGTACACGCCGCGTCCCTCCAGCGGCATCGAGGCGCTGCGCTCGATGTCGAGGCGGAACTCCAGCCGGTGCGGGGCGGCGGCGACGGCGGCGGGCGCGTCGCCCACCTCCTGCACCAGGTGCGCCCCCACGTTGCCGGGGACGTCCTCGTGCACGAGGCGCTCGGCCGCCGCCGCGTTCTCGATCCCGACGACGGCGGGCAGCACCTCGTAGTCGACGCGGATCCGTTCGGCGGCGTCCTCGGCCAGGTAGCGGTCGCGGGCCACCACCATGGCCACCGGCTCGCCCACGTGCCGGACCACGTCGCGGGCCAGCGGGCGGGCGGTGCGGCCGTGGGTGAGCGCCGGATGCGGGATCAGCAGCGGAAGGGGGTCCCCGACCCCGGGGGGCAGGTCCTCGTGGGTGTAGATCGCCACCAGCCCGTCGACGTCGAGCGCGGCGTCCACGTCGATCCCCTCGATGCGGGCGTGCGCGTGCGGCGACCGCACGAACGCCGCGGCCAGCGCGCCCCGGCCCAGGTCGTCCAGGTAGCGGCCCTGTCCGGTCAGCAGCCTGGGGTCCTCCCGCCGCGGGATCGGCTCCCCGAACATGGACGTGCTCATGATCCGTCCCCGCTCTCGGCGATGAGCTCGGCGGCGCGATGGACCGATGCGACGATGTTCTGGTACCCGGTGCAGCGGCACAGGTTGCCGGAGATGCCCTCCAGCACCTCCTCGTCGGTGGGGCGCGGGTTGTCGCGCAGCAGCGCGGTGACCGTGCACAGGAACCCGGGGGTGCAGAAGCCGCACTGCAGGCCGTGGCACTCCTGGAACGCCCGCTGCACCGGGGACGGCTCCCCGTCCCCGGGAGCCAGTCCCTCGACGGTGGTGATCTCATGCCCCGCGGCGGTGATCGCCAGGGTCAGGCAGGAGCGGACGGGGTCCCCGTCCATCAGCACGGTGCAGCAGCCGCACACGCCGTGCTCGCAGCCCACGTGGGTGCCGGTCAGGCCCAGGTCGTGGCGCAGGAAGTCCGACAGCAGCCGCCGGGCGGGGGCCCGCGCGCCGCGCCGCACCCCGTTGACGGTCATCGTGATCTCGAAGACGGGTTCGCCGCTCATGTCCCTCCCGGCGGTGCGTTGCGGGCCGCCTCCGCCAGCGCGCGCCCGGTGAGCACGCCGACCAGATGACGGCGGTAGTCGGCCCCGGCGTGGATGTCGCCGCCGGGGTTCACCCGCGCGACGGCGTGGGCGGCCGCGGCCGACCAGTCGACCGCCCCCGGCGGGCGGCCCTCCTGTCCCTGCACGGCGGGCCCGGTCAGGTCCAGCACCACGGGGGTGTCGGCGACGCCGAGGTAGGCGGCGCGGGCGGCGCGGACCCGCAGATCGTCGTCGAGGGTCACCAGCGCCGCCGCTCCGACCAACGCGTAGTCGCCGTGCCGGCGGGCCAGCTCGGCGAAGGCGGTGCCGGTCCGCGGCGGCAGGGCGGGGAAGAACGCCGCGGTCGCCAGCTCCTCGGGGCGCAGCGCCGACTCCAGCGGGCCGGTGAAGAAGTCGGCCGCGGCGACGGTGCGCCGCCCGGACGCCGAGGCCGCCTCCACATGGCCGTCCAGCAGCGCCAGCACGGCGGGCAGCTCGGCGGCCGGGTCGGCGTGCGCCAGGCTGCCCACCACGGTGCCGCGGTTGCGGATCACCGGGTGGGCGACGTGCCGCAGCGCCTGACGCAGCAGCGGCTGCACGGCCGCCGCCTCGGCGGAGCGCTCCACCGCCGCGTGCCGGGCCAGCGCCCCCGCCCGGACGCCCGCCGCGGTGACCTCCAGGGCGTCCAGGCTGGCGACGCCGTTGATGTCGATCAGCCGTTCGGGGGCGGCCAGCCTCATGTTGAGCAGCGGGATCAGGCTCTGCCCTCCGGCCAGGACCTTGCCGCCCTCGGCGAGGTCCTCCAGCGCCTCCTCGAGGGTGCGGGGGGCCCGGTAGTCGAACGGCGGCGGTTTCACGGGCCCGTCACACCGGCCTTTCCCCTCCGGGATCCGCGCCCGGGCCCTCGACCGCCCCGGTGGGGTCCTTCTCGAAGCCGACCTCTCCGTAGGAGACCTCGCCGTCGCCGACCCGATCGGCGATCGCCCGCAGCAGGTGGTAGCCGACCAGGACCACGATGGTGCCCAGGGCGATCCCCTCCAGGCCGAAGTCGTCGGTGACGGGGTGCACCACCGGGCCGATGGCCAGGATGATCCCGGCGCCGAGCGGGACCATGTTGACCGGGTCGGCGAAGTCGACCCGGGCCTCCACCCAGATCTTGGCGCCGAGCAGGCCGATCATGCCGTAGAGGATGACGGTGACGCCGCCGAGGACGCCGCCGGGCGTGGCCGCGATCAGCGCGCCGAACTTGGGGCACAGCCCGAACAGGATCGCGATGACCGCCGCCACGTAGTAGGCGGCGGTGGAGTAGACCCGGGTGGCGGCCATGACCCCGATGTTCTCCGCGTAGGTGGTGGTGGGCGAGCCGCCGACCGAGGTGGTGACGACGGTGGCGGCGCCGTCGGCGAAGACGGCCCGGCCGATCATCGGGTCCAGGTCGGTGCGGGTCATCTCGCCGACCGCCTTGACGTGCCCGGTGTTCTCGGCGATCAGCGCGATCACCGCGGGCAGCACCAGCAGGATCGCCGACATCTTGAAGTCGGGCGCGTGCATGTCCGGCAGCCCGAACCAGGCGGCCTCCTTGACGCCGGAGAAGTCGACCCGGTCGTGCGGGAAGGCGGTGGCCACGCAGTAGGGGCCCTCGGCCGGGCAGGGCTGCCCGTCGGGGCCGCGCAGGTTGGCTCCGGGGACCACCGAGGTGACCGGCCCGAACAGGTCCAGCACCCACGACAGCGCGAACCCGAACGCCAGCCCCAGCAGGATCGAGATCCGCCCGATGAACCCGCGGAAGGCGACCATGACCACGAACACGAACGCCATCGTGATCAGCGCCACCCAGTGGTCCTGCGGCCAGTAGGTGTCGGCCACCACGAACGCCAGGCCGAAGCCGATCAGCATCACCACCGCGCCGGTCACCGGCGGCGGGAACACCCGGTGGATGATCTGCTGGCCAAGCAGGTGGATCGCCACCCCGACCAGCGCCAGCACCGCGCCGGCGACCAGGATCGCCCCGGTCACCCAGGCGTCGGTCTGCGCGGTGTCCACGCCGGCCCGAATGGCGAACACGCCGCCCACGAACGAGGCGCTGGTGCCCAGGTAGCTGGGCACCCTCCCCTGCACGATCAGCAGGAACAGGATCGTGGCGACCCCGGACATCATCACCGCGAGGTTCGGGTCCAGCCCCATCACCAGCGGGAACACGAACGTCGCGCCGAACATGGCGATGACGTGTTGGGCCCCCAGCCCCACGGTGCGCGGCCAGCTCAGCCGCTCGTCGGGCATGACCACCTCGCCCGGCGCGGGGCTGCGCCCGTCGCCGTGCACCTTCCAGCCGAATGCCATCTGCTCTCCCTCGGTCTCGGCGGAAGGACCGGGGCGGTCGCCCGTGACCCGCCGCGACGCCTGTTCTTGGCGGGAAGATAAGGGGGGTGCGGCACGGAGTCCTCGGCGACTTGTGCCAAAGGCGCACCATCCCCTTGGCAGGTCAATGTGCCCCAGATCACATTCGCGCTAACCGGTCGTTTCGCGGTGATCGGCCGTTCACATGCCGATGCCCCGCATGCGCATCACGTGCAGCGCCAGCGTCAGGTTGAGGCGCAGGTGGGCGTCCTCGGTGAACGGGCCGAGCATCCGCTCCAGCTTCCCGATCCGGTAGCGCAGCGTGTTGTAGTGGAAGTGCAGCTGCCGGGCGGTCTCGGCGACGTTCAGGTTGGTGTCCAGCAGCACCTGCAGGGTGCGCCGCAGGTCCACCGCCTCGGGGTCGTCGTCGGTGGCGAGCCCGCCCAGCGTCTCGCGGACGAACACGTGCAGCTCGGTCGGGTCGGACACCAGGCTGAGCAGCCGGTAGACGCCGAGCTGGTCGAAGTGGGCGCGGGCGCCGGCGCCGTGCATCTGCCGCCCCACCCGGACCGCCTTGACCGCCTGGTCGTAGGCCTCCGGCAGTCCGGACGGCGAGGTCACCGTGCGGCTGATGCCTGTGGAGAACGTGCGGCGGGGGCCGGGCGGCTCGCCGAACACCGCGGTCGCCTCCTTGACCAGCAACGCCGGGTCCGGGGCGGCCGACCCGGCGGGCGTGCGGCCGTCCGGTCCGGCGGCGCCGACGATGGCGACGACCTCGTGGGCGAAGCTGACCACCGCGCCGTTCCGGTCGTGCCGGCGCACCACCGTCGTCCACGCCTGGGCCAGCCGTTCCTGCACCATCCGTTCCTCGTCGCCGCGCCCGCGCGCGGAGCGGGCGCCGCCGGGGGTCTGCTCGCCGCGCGCCCGGCCCCCGCCCCCTGAGGCGCGGTCGTCCAGCTCGGCCACCAGCACCACCATGGGCCGGTCCAGGTCCCAGCCGAACCCGGCGCCGTGCGCGATGACGCTGTCGTCCTCGCCGGCCCGCCCGGCCAGCACGTCGCGCAGGAAGTCGGCGCGGTACTTGCTCTCCACCGCGGCCACCGCCTGCTGCTTGGTGATCAGCAGCGCCACCACGGTCGCGGCGCGCTCCAGGATCCCCACCATGTCGGTCTCGCGCAGGCCCCCGGCGGGGCGGCGGGCGATGATCCGGCCGTAGTCGAACCCCCCGGCCAGCACCGGGACCATCAGGTGCTCGCCGGCCAGCACCGGCCCGGAGGCGCGGTCGGGGCCGTCCCAGCCCAGCATCTCCCGCACCTGATCCTCGGGCCCCGCCGCGGCCAGCGCGCGGCGGTCGCCGTCCATGGCCACCACCGCCACCTCCAGCAGCTCGGCGACCTCGTCCACCACCTCCTGCAGGCCGCCGCCGTTCAGCACGATCTGCACCAGCGCCCGGTGCACCTCCTCGGTGCGCGCCAGCACGGCCGCCTGCCGGTTGAGGATGTCGGTGAGGACCTGGTTGAGGATGTCGTCGAACCCGACGTCGGCCGGCAGCAGGATCAGCGGGAAGCCCAGCCGGTCGGCCTGCTCGATCATCTGCGGCGGCAGCCTGTCCAGATAGCGGCCGAGCTTGACGCCCAGGGCCGACAGCCCCCGCTCGTCCAGATCGGCGACCAGGTTCTCCAGCGCCTGGGGGGTGTTGCGCAGCGGGTAGCCGGTGGTCAGCAGCAGCTCGTTCGGCTTGACCCAGGCCAGGATGTCGGGGACCTCCATGACGTTGAGCCGCTGCACGATGCGGTCCAGCCCGGACCGTCCGCCGATGAGCCGGGCGCCCTTGAGCGTGGACACCCCGAGCACCTCCCCCACCGACAGCCCGTAGGTGAGGGTGCCGGTGCTGGCCAGCCGCAGCGCCGGGGGTCCCGGATCGGCGGCGGCGTAGGCGCGATCGGTGAGCTTGTCGGGAAGCATTGCCAGGGTCTCCTGCCGGTGCGTGCGATCCCCTCCAGGGCGCGCCTGTTGATTTTCGCGGACCACACTGACAAGAAATACGAAGGCTGGCAACCAGTCTTGGCAGCTTTCCCCATACGTCCGGCCTAGGCCGGGGTCTACGTTTCCCAGAAAACAACGACTGGAGGGCTTGTGACTGCCGTCATGCGCGAGCCGGTCGCCCTGCCCACCCGGCAGCGGTCCCGGCCTCCGCTCGCGGGCTCGGCGCGATCCGCCGCTTCCGTTCTGCCGGGCGCCGCCCGATCCGCCGGCCCGACCGTCCCCGGTGCGGCCGGCACCGGCCTGCGCCGCGTGCTCGAGGCGCCCCGGGTCCCCGCCCGGGTGATCGCCGCGTTCCCCTCGGCCGTCTACCTGGAGACCCGGGCGGCCGAGGAGCCGCGGGTGCTGGCCGTGGTGACCAGCGACGCGGTGCGGCTGCCGAACGCCGTGGTCATCGCCGCCGGCAGCCGGGACCGGCCGTTGGAGGGCGTCGGGGAGGGCGCCGAGGCGTGGGTCGGCGACGGCCACGTCGAGGCGGGGCCGCTGCGGGTCCGGGTGCGCCGCTGGTGGGACCCCTCGCCCGCGCTGGGCCCGTTGTCGCTGGCGCGATTGGACCACGGCGTGCGCGAGCTGGAGGAGGCCGTCGCCGGGTCCCGGTTCGGTCTGGCCGGGCATCCCGATCCGCCGCTGCTGGCGGCCCGGTGCGCCGCCGGCGACCTGGCGGGCGCGGTGGAGATCGCCGAGCGGATCGTGGGCCTGGGGCCCGGGCTGACCCCCAGCGGAGACGACGTGCTGGCCGGGCTGCTGGTGGCGCTGCGCGCGCTGAGCGCGTCGGTGCGGCAGGGCGGCGCCGCCGCCTGGCTGGCCGACTGGCTGGGCGCCGCGGTCACCGCCGACGCCGACACCCGCACCACGGCGCTGGCCGCCAGCCTGCTGCACTGCGCCGCCGCGGGCCAGGCGAGCGCCGAGGTCGCCGCGGCCCTGCGCGCGGTCGCCGGGCACGAGCAGATGGC
>NZ_RRYT01000035.1 GCF_006363815.1 Thermomonospora catenispora | reverse complement strand
GGCGGCCCCCGCCGGGCGGGGCGTCGCCGAGCCGCCCGCGCCGCGGCCCCGCCCCTCCCCCGCGCCGGCCTGGACGGCGGCCCGCCTGCTCACCGCCCTGGCCCTGCTGGTGTCGCCGTTCCTGCCGTGGGCCAGGATGCGGCCCCGCGTGCACGTGTTCGGCATGACGGTGAGCACCGATCCGGTCTCCGCGGCGGGGGTCAACCTGGACGGGACCGCCCAGGTCGTCCCGGTGCTCGCCGTGGTCGCGATCGTCATGCTCGGCTGGGGGGCGCTGGCCGCCGAGCACCGGATCGGCATGCTCGCCGCCGTCCCGGCCGGGCTGTCCCTGCTGGCGTGCCTGCTCTTCCTGCTGCGCGCAGAGCGGATCCACACCGGGTACGGCTCGACATACGGCTCGCCCTTCTCGTGGCCGCCCGGCTCGGAGTCGGCCACCGCGCCGAGGCTGGGCGCCGAGCTGGAGCTGGCCCTCGACTACGGCTGGTTCCTGTGCCTGGTCGCCGCGCTCCTGCTCACCGGCCTGGCCCTGACCCGCCGCTGAGCCCGCTCCCGTCGCCGCCGCTCACCCGTCGAAGCCCAGACGGCGAAGCTGCTTGGGATCGCGCTGCCAGTCCTTGGCGACGCTGATCTGCAGGTTCAGATAGATCCGGACCCCCAGCAGCGCCTCGATCTGCTTGCGGGCGGCGGTGCCCACCTCGCGGAGCCGGGCGCCCTTGCGGCCGATCACGATGGCCTTCTGGCTGGGGCGCTCCACGAACAGGTGGGCGTACACGTCCATCAGGTCGTCCCGCCCCTCCCGGGGCGTCATCTCATCCACCACGACGGCGATGGAGTGCGGCAGCTCGTCGCGGACGCCCTCCAGCGCCGCCTCCCGGATCAGCTCGGCGACCAGGATGTGCTCGGGCTCGTCGGTGAGGTCGCCCTCCGGATACAGCGGCATGCCCTCCGGCAGACGCGAGATGAGCAGGTCGGCGAGCAGGTCCACCTGGAAGCCGTCCACCGCGGAGACCGGGACGATCTCGGCGAAGTCGCCGAGCCGCTCCACCCGCACCAGCTGCTCGGCGATCTGCCGGCGGTCGGCCAGGTCGGTCTTGGTGACGATGGCCACCACCGGGGTCTTGCGCACGTTGGCCAGTTCCCGGGCGATGAACCGGTCGCCGGGCCCGATCTTCTCGTTGGCCGGCACGCAGAACCCGATCACGTCCACCTCGGTCAAGGTGGAGCGCACCAGGCTGTCCAACCGTTCCCCCAGCAGGGTGCGCGGCTTGTGCAGGCCGGGGGTGTCCACGATGACCAGCTGGGCGTCGGGCCGGTGCACGATGCCGCGGATGGCCCGCCGGGTGGTCTGCGGGCGGCTGCTGGTGATCGCCACCTTGGTGCCGACCAGGGCGTTCATCAGGGTCGACTTGCCCACGTTGGGGCGCCCGATGAAACAGGCGAACCCGGACTTGAAGCCACCGGTGGTCGTGTCGGTCGTGGTCTGCGGCGATGTCACCCCTCGATTGTCGCCTACCCGGCCGCCTGATCGGTTCGCCGGACGCGTCCGCCCCGGCCCGGCTCCCCGGGCCGCGGAGGGCGGTCCCACGGGAGCCGTGAGGGCCTTCTCAGGGCTTCATCAGGGCTTCAGCGTGGCGCGCAGCGTCCCGTCGGGGGCGGCGAGCAGGATCGGCGCCCCGCCGCCCAGGTCGCGAACCGCCGCGACGTCGGCGTCCGGGATCTGTTCGGCGGCGGTGACCACGGCGGCGGCCTCCAGGTCCTCGGCGCCGCTGGACACCGCCATGGCCACCGCGACCTGCAGCGCCGACAGCTTCAGCGAGGGCAGCTCCACGCTGGCGGCCGCATAGGTCCGGCCGGTCTCGTCGCGCACGGCCGCCCCCTCGGCGGCGCCGGTGCGGGCCCGGGAGGACCGGGCCAGCGTGATGATCTTCGCGTCCTCGGCACTGATCTCGCTCACGATCCCCAAGCCTAAGGCCGCATCGCCGCGGTCAGCCCCGGGCCCGCGCCGAGTCCGCCGAGCCGGCGTCCCGGCCGGAGGACTCGGTCTCCGGCAGGCGGCGCACCAGCACGGTCCCGATCCGGTTGCGGCGGCCGGCGATGCTCTCGGCGGTCAGCTCCAGTCCCGCCACGGTGGCGGTGGACCCTTCGATCGGCACCCGGCCCAGCGCGTACGCCAGCAGCCCGCCGACCGTGTCCACCTCCTCCACGTCGATCTCCACGCCGAACAGCTCGCCCAGCTCATCAGCCGGCAGCCGGGCGGTGACCCGCGCCCGCTCGCCCTCCTCCAGCCACTCCACCCGCGGGATCTCCCGGTCGTACTCGTCGGTGATCTCCCCGACGATCTCCTCCAGGATGTCCTCGATGGTGACCAGCCCGGCGGTGCCGCCGTACTCGTCGATCACGATGGCCACGTGGGTCTGCTGCGCCTGCATCTCGCGCAGCAGCTCATCGACGGGCTTGCTGTCGGGCACGTAGGTGGCCGGGCGCATCACCGACTCCACCCGCTCGGTCGACTCCCGGTCGGGACGCTCGTGGATGCGCCGCACGACGTCCTTGAGGTAGACGATGCCGACCACGTCGTCCTCGTTCTCGCCCACCACCGGGATCCGGGAGAACCCGCTGCGCAGCGCCAGCGACAGCGCCTGCCGCAGCGTCTTGCCGCGCTCGATGAACACGATGTCGGTGCGCGGCACCATCACCTCGCGGACCAGCGTGTCGCCCAGCTCGAACACCGAGTGGATCATCTGGCGCTCGTCCGGCTCGATCAGGCTGCGCTGCTCGGCCAGGTCGACCAGGTCGCGCAGCTCCGCCTCGGTGGCGAACGGCCCCTCCCGGAACCCCTTGCCCGGGGTCAGCGCGTTCCCCACCCAGATCAGCAGCCTCGGCAGCGGGCCCAGCACCCGGGCGAGCGGATGGATCACCGCCGCCCCGGCCAACGCGATCCGGTCGGCGTGGTGGCGGCCCAGGTTGCGCGGCCCCACCCCGACCACCACGTAGATCACCACGATCATGATCAGGGCGGCCGCCGCGTACGCCGGCCAGCCCTCGGCCAGCCAGGAGATGCACAGGTCCGCCACGATCACCGTGGCCGCCAGCTCGCAGCTGATCCGCAGCAGCAGCACCAGGTTGAGGTAGCGGGCCGGGTCGGCGATCACCTCGGTCAGCAGGTCGGCGCCCCGGCGGCCCTCCCGGGCCAGCGTCTCCACCCGGACCCGGGAGACCGTGGTCAGCGCGGCCTCCACGCTGGCCAGCAGCCCCGCCACCACGACCAGCCCGCCCGCGATGGCCACCAGCCAGCCGTGCGCCGTGCTCATCGCTCCACCCCGTTCACCCGTCCGCGATCCGCCCGGCGCAGGACAGGCCCCGGCCGGCCGCCGGGGCGGCGGAGGGCCTCATGTCCCGGAGCGTTCGTCCTGCCAGGAGCGCAGCAACCGCGCCTGCAGGTCGAACATCTCCTTGTGCTCCTCGGGCTCGGCGTGGTCGTACCCCAGCAGGTGGAGGATGCCGTGGGTGCACAGCAGATCCAGCTCGGCCAGGGTGCCGTGGCCGGCCTCGGCGCCCTGGCGGGCGGCCACCGCCGGGCACAGCACCACATCGCCGAGCAGCGCCGGGTCGGCCGCCTCGTCGTCGGAGGAGCCGCCGGGCTGATGGCCGGGCCGCAGCTCGTCCATGGGGAACGCCAGCACGTCGGTGGGGCCGGGCTCGCCCATCCACTTCTCGTGCAGCTCGCTCATCGCCGGCTCGTCCACCAGCAGCACCGACAGCTCCGCCAGCGGATGCACCTGCAGTCCGTCCAGCACGTGCCGGGCGAGCCGGGCCAGCCGCTGCTCGTCGACCTCGACGCCGGACTCGTTGACGATCTCGATGCTCATCGGCTCACCGCCGTTTGCGAGGGCCGCCGCGGGCCTGCTTGACCTCGGCGGGAGCCTGCCGATCGAACCGGTCGTAGGCCTCCACGATCCGCGTGACCAGCTTGTGGCGCACCACGTCGCCCGCGGTCAGCCGACAGAAGTGGATGTCGTCGATGCCCTCGAGGATCTCCTGCACCACCTCCAGGCCGCTGCGCTGGCCGCTGGGCAGGTCCACCTGGGTGACGTCGCCGGTGACCACGACCTTGGAGCCGAAGCCCAGCCGGGTCAGGAACATCTTCATCTGCTCGGGCGAGGTGTTCTGCGCCTCGTCCAAGATGATGAACGAGTCGTTGAGGGTGCGTCCGCGCATGTACGCCAGCGGCGCCACCTCGATGGTGCCCGCGCTGACCAGCCGGGGGATGGAGTCGGGGTCGACCATGTCGTGCAGCGCGTCGTACAACGGCCGCAGATACGGGTCGATCTTCTCGTACAGGGTGCCGGGCAGGAAGCCCAGCCGCTCCCCCGCCTCCACCGCGGGACGGGTCAGGATGATCCGGTTGACCTGCTTGTCCTGCAGCGCCCTGACCGCCTTGGCCATGGCCAGGTACGTCTTGCCGGTCCCGGCCGGGCCGATGCCGAACACGATCGTGTGCTTGTCGATGGCGTCGACGTAACGCTTCTGGTTGAGCGTCTTGGGGCGGATCGTGCGGCCCCGGCCGGACAGGATGTCCAGGGTGAGGACCTCGGCAGGGGACTCGGCCGTCTCCGAGCGCAACATCGCCAGGCTCCGTTCCACCGCGTCAGGGGTGAGCTGGGCGCCGCTGGCGAGCAGCGCGAGCAGCTCGGAGAACAGCCGGGAGACCAGTTCGCCCTCGTCCTCAGGGCCGGTCACGGTGATCTCGTTGCCCCGGACGTGGATGTCGCTGTGAAAGGCACGTTCGATGACGTGCAGCAGCTCGTCACGGGACCCCAGCAGGCTCACCATGGAGTGGTCATCCGGCACCACGATCTTGACTTGGGAGACCTGACCGTCCCCGCGGCCTGCGGCCCCCGTGCGCGTGATTTCCACCATCAGCCGGCCTTACGGCCTTTTGACCTGCCTTCTCTCACGATTGATCCGGTGCTCGCCTCCATGGTACCGACGGGCGAGGACCCCGCGCTCGACCATTTTTCCGGGGCCGATCAGCCCGGAGGCCAGTTCAGGTCGCGGCCGCCGAGCACATGGACGTGCACGTGAAAGATCGTCTGCCCGGCCTGCGCACCGGTGTTGAACACCAGCCGGTAGCCGGAGTCGGCGATGCCCTCGTCCACGGCGACCCGGTGCGCCTCGGTCAGCACCTCGCCCAGCAGGGCGGGGTCGGCGGCGGCCAGCGCCGCCGCGTTGGGGTGGTGCTCGCGCGGGATGACCAGCACATGGGTGGGCGCCTGCGGGTTGATGTCGCGGAACGCCACGGTGCGCTCCGACTCCCGGACGATCTTTGCCGGCACCTCACCGGAGACGATCTTGCAGAACAGGCAGTCCGACGTGGACACGGGCAGGCTCCCTTTGGGCTCGCCGAGGCGGCGGAACGCCGCCGGACCGTTGGCCAGGTGGGCATTTTACCGAGCCGTCCGACGGCCGTAGAGCGGCGCCGCCGGCCTTATCCGGGCGACGCCCGGGATCGTTTTCCGCGTCCCGCTCGCCCCGACGGCGACGCGAACCGCCCGGAGAGGAGGCAAATGCCCTTTGTGGGCGGCGGGAGCGGCGTCGGCTGGCTAAGGTTGCAGGGCGACGAACCCCCCGGTTCGCGGGCGCTCGGCGCATGTTCGGCGCACGTCGCGAAAGGGCGGGGTTCGGCTGTTGACGCCGTACCGGAGTGTTCAGTCATGGACGCCTGGGAGGCGGTAAAGGCGGCGGATATCAGGACCGAGGCACCACGGGAACATGCCCTTTCGTAAACCGGACGGCGAGGGAACGCGTCCCACGGATGTGACCGAGACCCTCGTGGCCAGGGGCACGGCCGGGGCGATGTCCGTCTCCTGGGACGCCGACCAGGCCGTGACCGCGCTGTATGCGTCCAACTACCGTCCTCTGGTACGGCTGGCCGCCATGCTGGTGCGCGACGTCGCCACCGCCGAGGAGGTCGTCCAGGAGGCGTTCATCGCCATGCACGGGGGGTGGCGGCGCCTGCGCGACCCCGACAAGGCGCTGTCGTACCTGCGCCAGGCGGTGGTGAACCGCTCGCGTTCGGTGCTGCGGCACCGTGCCGTGGTGGAGAAGTACGCCCCCAAGGGGCTGCCCGACGCTCCCAGCGCCGAGCACGGCGCCATCAACGAGCTGGAGCGCAGCGCGGTGATCGATGCCCTGGCCAAGCTGCCCGCCCGGCAACGCGAGGCGCTCGTCCTGCGCTACTACGCAGACCTGTCCGAAGCCGAGATCGCCCGTGTGATGGGCATCAGCCGCGGTGCCGTCAAGAGCCACACCGCCCGCGGCATGGCCGCCCTGCGCAACGTCCTGGAGCAACTGTCATGACCACCGACCCCGACGACAAGTACGGCGAGATCCTGCGCCGTGCGCTGCACGCGGAGGCGGAGAAGGTCGAGCCCGCTCCAGACGGCCTGGAACGCATCCGGGCCGGGATCGAGCGGCGCTCGAAGACCCGGACGTGGGACCCGGCGCTGTGGCTGCCCGACCGGCTGCGGCCCTTCACCGCCGGCTGGGCCCGGCCGATCCTCGCCGTGGCCGGCGTCATGCTGATCGTGGCGCTGGGGGTGTCGGCGCCTCAGACCATCGACCGCATCACCTCCGCCGGGGACCGCGGCCTCCCCGAGAGCCGGGACGATTCCGTGGCCGCCGCCTCCGGCTCCGAGTCCCGGCAGCCCTCCGGCGGCCCCGCCTCTCCGGCGGACCCCGACCGTCCCCCCGGGGTCCCCGTCTCACCGGGGCCCACCGAGCCCTCCGGCGCACCGGCGAACGTCGCCTGCGCGCCCGACGGCGGCCGCGACATCGCCGTCTCCTCCGCCCGCGCCACATCGACGCCCACGGCGCCGCCGAGCCCCTGCCCCCGTCCCAGCGATCCGCCGTCCGACGGCGACGGCCCCGGGACCCCCACCACCGGCCCGGACGTCCCCACCTCCTCCCCCGAGCCGCCGGAGGACTCCTCGCCGTCCCCCGCCCCGGGCCAGACGGGCTCTCCCTGACCTTCGGCGGCGCGGGCGCGCTCCAGGCCGTCCCGCCGACCGTCGAGACGGACGGCGCGGCCTGCGGGCGGCGCCGGCCGGTCCCGGCTCAGGACGACGCCGCGCCGCGCACCGCCTGTCGAGCCGCCTGTCGGCCGAGGCGTCCCGGGAGGGGGTTCACCAGCGGCCGACGGAGCTGAGCAGGACCGCCGCGGCGGCGACGCCGGCGGTGGAGGTGCGCAGGACGGTGGGGCCGAGACGGACGGAGACCGCGCCGGAGTCGGCGAACCGCTCCAGCTCCTCGTCGGTGATGCCGCCCTCGGGGCCGACCACGACGACGATGTCCCCGGCGTCGGGCAGGTCCACGGCGCGCAGGGGGAGAGTCGCCTCCTCGTGGAGCACGAGGGCGCGGTCGGCGGCGGCCAGCCGGGCGGCGACCTGAGCCGTGTCGGCCAGGTCGGCGATGCGGGGCAGGCGGCTGCGACGGGACTGCTTGGCGGCCTCCCGGGCGGTCGAGCGCCAGCGGCCCAGCGCCTTGTCCCTGCGGTCGGGCCGCCAGCGGGTGATGCAGCGGGCGGCCTGCCAGGGCACGATCTCATCGACCCCGACCTCGGTCATGGTCTCCACGGCCAGCTCCCCGCGGTCGCCCTTGGGCAGGGCCTGGACGACCGTCAGCCGGGGACTGGGCGGATCGTGCCGGTGGCGCGCCCGCACCTCCACCACCAGACGGTCCTTGCCCTCGACCGCGGCGACCACGCCCTCGGCCAGCAGGCCGGCGCCGTCGGTGAGGTCCACGCGTTCGCCCGGGCGCAGGCGGCGGACGGTGACCGCGTGCCTGCCCTCCGGGCCGTCCAGGACGACCCGGTCGGCCGCCAGGCGAGCGGTCTCGGTCAGGAAGACGGGGGCGCTCACATCCGCCCCCGCCGCGGGCCGTGTCCGCTCCCCTCCGCCGGGAGCCGGACGGACGGGCGGGCCCCCTCACGGCGCGCCGCGGCGGAGGGCGGGGGAAGGCGGTGCCGGTGTCGAAGCGGGCTCACTAGTGGCTGTTGAAGACGTCCCGGAGGCGGGAGAAGAAGCCCTGCTGGCCGGGGGCGAACTTGCCGGGCGGGCGTTCCTCGCCGCGCAGCTTGGCCAGCCGGCGCAGCAGCTCCTCCTGCTCCTCGTCCAGCTTGGTGGGCGTCTCGACGTTCACATGGATCAGCAGGTCGCCGCGGCCCGACTCGTTGAGGTGCCGCACGCCCCGCCCGTACAGCGGGATCACCTGCCCGGACTGGGTGCCGGGACGGATGTCGACCTCCTCGGGGCCGTCCAGGGTCTCGATGACCACCTGGGTGCCCAGCGCCGCGGCCGTCATCGGGATCTGCACGGTGCAGTGCAGATCGTCGCCCTCCCGTTCGAAGATCGGGTGGGGGCGTTCGACGATCTCCAGGAACAGGTCTCCGGCCGGGCCGCCGCCGGGGCCGACCTCGCCCTCGCCGGCCAGCTGGATGTGCGTGCCGTTCTCCACGCCGGCGGGGATCCGCACCTTGATGGTGCGGCGGGTGCGGACCCGGCCGTCGCCGGAGCACTCCGGGCACGGGTGCCGGATCACGCTGCCGTAGCCGCCGCAGTGCGGACAGGGCCGGGAGGTCATCACCTGTCCCAGGAACGACCGGGTGACCTGCTGGACCTCGCCGCGGCCGTGGCAGGTCTCGCAGGTCTCCGGGTGGGTGCCGGGCGCGGTCCCGGCGCCGGAGCAGGTGGTGCACACCACGGCGGTGTCGATGGCCAGCTCGCGGGTGGTGCCGAACGCGGTCTCGGCCAGATCCAGCTCCACCCTCAGCGTGGCGTTGCGACCGCGCCGGGCGCGGCTGCGCGGTCCCCGGGAGGTCGTGCTCCCGAAGAAGGCGTCCATGATGTCGCTGAACGGGAAGCCCGTCGCACCGAAGCCGGCGCCGCCCGCGGCGCCCCCGCCCGGCGCGAACGGGTCCGCGCCCAGGTCGTACATCTCCCGCTTCTTCGGGTCGGAGAGCACCTCGTAGGCCTGGGTGATCTCCTTGAAACGCTCCTGGGTCTCCGGGTCCGGATTGACGTCCGGGTGGAGTTCGCGCGCGAGCCGCCGATAGGCCTTCTTGATCTCGTCCGGGCTCGCGTCGCGGCGCACCCCCAGGATCGCGTAGTAGTCGCGCGCCACTTACGACCCCGCGAGGATCTGTCCAACGTAACGTGCCACTGCCCGTACCGCTCCCATCGTGCTGGGGTAGTCCATCCGCGTCGGCCCGAGCACGCCCAGCCGGGCCAGTGCCTGATCGCCGACGCCGTAACCGGCGGCCACCACGGAGGTGGACCGCAGCCGTTCGTGCTGATTCTCCGTGCCGATCCGTACCGTCAGACTAGACGAATCGCCGACCTCCCCGAGCAGGCGCATCAGCACCACTTGCTCTTCCAGGGCTTCCAGCACATCCCGCAGGCTCTGGGAGAAGTCCACGTGCGCCAAATTGGCCGCGCCGCCGAAGACGACCTTCTCCTCGTGCTTGTCAACCAGGGTCTCCAGCAGCACCGACAGCACGGTGGCGGCGACCGGCCGGTCGTCGGGCGGGACCTGTTCGGGCAGGTCGGCCACCGCGGTCGGGGCCTCGGCCAGCAGGCAGCCGTCCAGGCATGAGTTGAGCAGGGCGCGCAGCTTGGAGACCGACTCCTCGGAGACGTCGGCGGGGATCTCGATCACCCGCTGCTCCACCCGCCCGGTGTTGGTGATCAGCACCAGCAGCAGCCGCTTCTCGGCCACCGGCACCAGCTCCACGTGCCGGACCGAAGAGCGCGACAGCGAGGGGTACTGCACCACCGCCACCTGCCGGGTCAGCTGTGCCAGCAGCCGCACCGTCCGGCTGACCACGTCGTCGAGGTCGTAGGCGCCGTTCAGGAACGTCTCGATGGCCCGCCGTTCGGCGGCCGACAGGGGCTTGATCGTCGACAACCGGTCCACGAACAGCCGGTATCCCTTGTCGGTGGGGACCCGTCCGGCGCTGGTGTGGGGCTGGGTGATGTAGCCCTGCTCCTCCAGCACCGCCATGTCGTTACGGATGGTCGCCGGCGAGACGCCCAGGCCGTGCCGTTCCGCCAGCGCCTTGGAGCCCACCGGCTCGTTGGTGGACACGTAGTCCTCGACGATGGCGCGCAGCACCGCGAGTTTGCGGTCGTCGAGCACGTGGTCACCTCCTTGCGGCCCGCATACTGGCACTCCTTCCCCCCGAGTGCCAAGTCTACGGCGATTCGGCTGCTGCCGGAGGGGTCGGCGCGGTATCCTTCGCCCTCACCGCGCGCCCCGGCGGAGCCCGACGGAACGCCGCGCGAGGACGGTGCGAGGGGGCGCGCAAGATCCGGACGGCCGACGGTCCGCGCCGTTACAGTCCCGTCCGTGCGCAGCAAAGACTACGGCGATGACGTGCTGGCCGGGGACTGGCGGAGGCCCCGCAAAGGACTGATCCCCACGGTCCCGGCCGAACCCGGCCTGGTGGTGGAGGACCCCGACAGCGGGTTCTGCGGGGCGGTGGTCGCCTGTGACAAGCAGGGCGTGACGCTGGAGGACAGGTTCGGCAGACGCCGGGTGTTCCCCTTGGCCGAGGCGGGATTCCTGCTGGACGGCGAGCCGGTGACGCTGGTCCGGCCGCGCCCGGCGCGCCGCGACGACCGGCCGATGCGGTCGGCGTCCGGCTCGATCGCGGTCCGCGGCCTGCGCGCCCGAGTGGCCCGGCAGAGCCGGATCTACGTCGAGGGCCGGCACGACGCGGAGCTGGTGGAGAAGATCTGGGGCCACGACCTGCGCGTCGAGGGCGTGGTGGTGGAGTGCCTGGAGGGGGTGGACGACCTCCCGGCGGCGGTGGAGGAGTTCGCCCCCGGCCCGGACCGCCGGCTGGGCGTGCTGGTGGACCATCTCGTCCCCGGCTCCAAGGAGAGCCGCATCGCCGCCCGGGTCGCCTCCCCCTACGTCCTGGTGACCGGGCATCCGTTCGTCGACGTCTGGCAGGGGGTCAAACCGTCGGTGCTGGGGCTGGCCGCATGGCCCGAGGTGCCGCCCGGGGAGCCCTGGAAGGAGGGGGTGCTGCGGGCGCTCGGCTGGCCCGCGGACGTGGGGGCGGCATGGCGTCGGATCCTCGACGCGGTGCGGGACTTCCGGGATCTGGAGCCGGCGCTGCTGGGGCGCGTCGAAGAGCTCATCGACTTCGTGACCGCTCCCCCGTCCTCCCCCTAGTCCTCGGCGGCGGCCCCGCCGGGCGCGCCGGGACCGCCCCGCCCCCGCTCAGAGGAGGTCGCGGACGACGGCGTCGGCCAGCAGCCGGCCGCGCAGGGTGAGGACCGCCCGGCCCCGCTCGTAGGCGGCGGGCTCGAGCAGGCCGTCGGCGACGGCCCGCCGCACCGCCGCGTCGTCCAGCAGGTCGAGCGGGCAGCCCTCGGCCAGCCGCAGCTCCAGCATGACGCGCTCGGTGCGGCGCTCTTCGGCGTCGAGGACCTCACGGGCGTGCGCGGGGCTGCGCCGCTCGGCCAGCCGGGCGGCGTAGGCGGCGGGATGCTTGACGTTCCACCAGCGGGTGCCGCCGATGTGGCTGTGCGCGCCCGGCCCCACGCCCCACCAGTCGGCGCCGGTCCAGTACAGCAGGTTGTGCCGGCAGACGGACCGCGGACCGCTCGCCCAGTTGGAGATCTCATACCACCGCAGGCCGTGGGCGCCCAGCAGCTCGTCGGCCATCAGGTAGCGGTCGGCCATCGCGTCGTCGTCGGGGGCGGGCAGCCGGCCGCGCCGCACCTGGGCGGCCAGCCGGGTGCCCTCCTCCACGATGAGCGCGTACGCGGACACATGGTCGGGACCGGCCTCCAGCGCGGCCTCCAGCGAGGCCCGCCAGTCCTCGTCGGTCTCCCCCGGAGCGCCGTAGATCAGGTCCAGGTTGACGTGTTCGAACCCGGCCCGGCGCGCCCACCGCACGACCTGCGGGACGCGGCCGGGGGTGTGGGCGCGCTCCAGCACCGCCAGCACGTGCTCGCGCGCGCTCTGCATCCCGCAGGAGAGGCGGGTGAACCCGGCGGCGCGCAGCGCGGCCAGATATCCCTCGTCGAGGGTCTCGGGGTTGGCCTCGGTGGTGACCTCGGCGTCGGCGGCCAGGCCGAACTCGGCGTCGATCGCGGCCAGGATCCGCCCCAGGTCCTCGGGCGGCAGCAGGGTGGGGGTCCCGCCGCCGAAGAACACCGTCCGCACCGGCAGCTCGGCGTCGCCCAGCACCCTGCGGGCCAGCCTGATCTCGGCGACGGCGGTGTCGGCGTAGGACTCGCGGCTCGCGCCCGGCCCCAGCTCGGCGGCCGTGTAGGTGTTGAAGTCGCAGTAGCCGCAGCGCGTCACGCAGAACGGCACGTGCACGTAGAACGCGAACGGTCGCTCGCCCAGCCCCTCCAGGGCGTTTGCGGGCAGCGCGCCGTCGGCGGGCACGGGATCGCCATCGGGCAGGGTCGCGGGCACCCCTCCAGTCTGCCCGCCGCGAAGGGGTGCCCCGGTCGTCAGCCGGTCCCGCCGGACGCCTCGCGGAGCTTGGCGCGCAGCCAGTCGGGGATGTGCTCGCGGGAGCGGGGGAAGCGGTCCAGGTCCAGCGCGTAGGCGGAGGCGCTCAGCCGGGGCCGGAAGTCGGGCTCGTTGTCGTAGTCGAACTCCACGCTGTAGCGCCCGGACCGTTCGATGCCGAGCCGGGCGGTGAACCATGCGCCCTTGTCCCGGCGGTAGGTGTCGGTGCGCAGCTCGTCCATGTACGCCACGGCGCGGCCCGGCGGCACGAGCGAGCGGACGCTGCCGTCCATGCAGACCGCCTCCAAGGACACGCTGTCGATCCCGACCGTGGCGTAGTAGGCGAAGTTCAGCCGCCGCCACCCCGGGGGCGCGACGGCGGACAGCGCCCGCACCGCGCTCTCCACGGTCCGTCGCTCCTTGGGCGAGCGCAAGACCTGGTCAGGCTGGGTCACTGGAACCTCCTGGGCCGCGAGCTTGTGTCCGACGCTATCGCTCCTTACGGTCGCGTTGTGGGAGCCGCACTCGTTGATCCCTGACGGCACTCCCGCATTCCCTCGGGCCTGCGGTGAGTGCGTACCTTTTGTGAGCTGTAGGGCGTTCGACCGGGTGCCGGGTCGGCGCGACGAAGGCGGGGGGCGACATGGGGAACGAGGACGCGCGCGCGCCCGTGCGCGTCGTGCTGCGCGGCGACGACGAGGGCTGGCACTGCGTCGTCGTCAGCGG
This sequence comes from Thermomonospora catenispora, assembly GCF_006363815.1. GTDB lineage: Bacteria > Actinomycetota > Actinomycetes > Streptosporangiales > Streptosporangiaceae > Thermomonospora > Thermomonospora catenispora. The sequence goes on along the minus strand of NZ_RRYT01000035.1, from coordinate 33,125 downwards.
CGACGGAGGCGAGGAGCGCATCCCGCTGGGCGGCGGCGGGGTCTACTGGCGCTCGGGGGGCCCTCGGGACGGCGAGCCCGCCTGGTGGCGGCGCAGGCTGCGGGAGATCGCCGAGTCGCTGCGGGAGCGCGTCGGGATGCTGCTGACCGACCGGTGCTTCGAGATGTTCGGCAGGGAGGCCGACATCGTCTGGCTGGAGATCGACGAGCCGATCTGCTGGGAAGGGCTGGTGACCCTGCGGGAGCCGGACCCGGCGCGCTTCCCCGGCGGAGTCGCCCCGTTCGTGGTCACGCTGGTCCCCGGGCGCGGGGCGCTGCTGCCCCGGGCGTCGCTGCTGTTCGACACGACGGCGGCGGACGCGTGGAGCACCCTGGAGGCGGTGGCGCGCTCGTGCGGATCCCCCCCGCCGCAGGACCGGTTCCTGTGCGGCTGGGCGGGGCACCGCTCGGTGCGGGTGGGCCGGGGCCGGCTGGCGGTCTCCACCGAGCGTCACCCGGACGGCAGCGAGCGGATCGGCGAGGTGTTCGCCGAACGCCCGCCCGGCTGGGGCGGCAACCCCCCGCTGCGGCTGCGGCTGAACGGCATCGACCTGCTGGACGAGCCGGCCGAGGACGTGGTGCGGCTGCTGCGCGGCCTCGGCCACGAGGTGGTCGCGCTGCCCGGCCGCCGGCGGGTCCCCGGGCTCGGCCTGGTGCTGCACGAGCGGGACCGGCGAGAGGCGGCGGACGGACGCTTCGCCGGAGCGTCGCTGACCCCGCCGGCGGCTTGATCGTTTTTCGGGCGAGGCGGCCGCGGCGGTGAACCGGGTAGCCGTCTGGACACTCATAGACTGCGACAGAACCTCCCGAGGGGACCCTGTGAGAGGAGTCCGCCATGGCCTACGCTCCCCCGCCGGCCCCGGGTCCCGGCCCTCAGCCGGGGTACGGGCAGCAGGCACCGTGGCAACAGCAGCAGCCGCCCGGCCCGTACGCCCCGCCGCCGCCCGCCCCCATGGGCGGACCGGCCCCGCAGGCGTCGTACGGCCCGCCCACGCCCGATGAGCAGAACTGGGCATTGATGGCCTACCTGGCGCAGTTCCTGGTCTCGGCCCTCGCCCCGCTGCTGGTCCTGATGCTGAAGGGCCGGTCGCCGTACGTGCGCAGGCACGCCCGGCAGGGCCTGAACATCGCGATCGGCGCGCTGGTGGTGTGGATCGTGGGCTTCCTGCTCATCCAGGCGGCGGACGCCCTGGCGGTCATCCCGCTGGCCTACACCGCCGTGGTCATGTTCTTCCTGATCCGTGCCTCGATCGCGGTGAACCGCGGGCGGGACGTCACGGTGCCCGCGTTCGTGGCCTGGCGGCTGCTGAAGTAGCCGCCGGGCCCGCCGGGCTCAGGCGACGGGCTCGGGACCGGGCAGGATGGTGAGGGTGCCGGGCCGGCCGGCGGGCTGGTCCAGGCGCACCACCCGGCCGGGGTAGGTGCGCTCGGCGATCGCCACGTCCCGCTCGTCCCACTCCCCGTAGAAGATCGGGCAGCCGTCCTCCAGCTCCACCTTCTCCGCGCCGGTCGGCCAGCGGTGTCCGAACGCGTCGACCAGGATCGGCTCCTCGCACGACGGCAGGTCGGGCCCGATGTGCTCCATGCTGCTCCTCCTCCAGCGCCCCGCCCAGCGGGACGACTCGTCGAAGATCGTCTCGTGCGCCAGTTCGATCGGCAGTGGTGCGGTCACCTCGTGACGTCCGCCCGGGCCGATCCGGACGGTCTCGGCGTACACGCCGTCGAGGAGTTCGTGGACGCGCACCGTGGGCTCGTCCCCGTCCGGGTCGATCACCCAGTAATGCGGGACCCCGAACCGCTGGTAGGCGTCCTTCTTGGCGCCCAGGTCGCGGGCCCGTGAGGCCGGCGAGGCCACCTCCACCGCCAGCAGCGGCGGCCCCTTCACGCGCCACCGCTCGCCGTCGCACTGCTCGGTGCGGCAGACCACCAGGTCGGCGCGCAGCCAGGTGTCGTCGGCCAGTTCGACGCCGCACCCGGTCAGCGACCGGACGTCGGCGGTCTCGGCCAGGGCCACGGGGACGACGAGGTTGGAGACGAGGATCTGATGCAGAAGTGAATGACCCACGACACACAGTGTCGTGACCACAACGGCGCGTAGGCGGAGATTTACCGATCCTTGGCGCAGAGGGCCGGTTTCCCACCGCCCGGGAGAGGAGGCGGCATCCGGGTCACCGCGCCGCCCGACCGGGCCGCCCGGCCGCCCCGATCGGGCGTCCCGCGGCCGGACGCCCCCCTCGGTCCGGCCGGGCCGCCGGAGCCGCCGGGCCGGACCGGGGGGCGAGGACTCACTTCTTGGCCTTGTCGCCGGCCGGACCGCCGGTGGACAGGGCGGCGACGAAGGCCTCCTGCGGCACGTCGACCCGGCCGATGGTCTTCATCCGCTTCTTGCCCTCCTTCTGCTTCTCCAGCAGCTTGCGCTTGCGGGAGATGTCGCCGCCGTAGCACTTGGCGAGAACGTCCTTGCGGAGGGCGCGGATGTTCTCCCGGGCGATGACGCGGGAGCCGATCGCCGCCTGGATGGGCACCTCGAACTGCTGCCGCGGGATCAGCTCCTTGAGCTTGCCCGTCATCATCACGCCGTACTCGCGGGCCTTGTCCCGGTGCACGATCTGGCTGAAGGCGTCCACCGACTCGCCCTGCAGCAGGATGTCCACCTTGACCAGATCGGCCTCCTGCTCGCCGCTGGGCTCGTAGTCCAGGGAGGCGTAGCCGCGGGTACGGGACTTGAGCTGGTCGAAGAAGTCGAAGATGATCTCGCCGAGCGGCATGGTGTAGCGGATCTCGACGCGATCCTCCGACAGGTAGTCCATGCCCTGCAGGGAGCCGCGGCGCCCCTGGCACAGCTCCATGATCGCGCCGATGTGCTCGCTGGGGGTGAGGATGGTGGCCTTGACCACCGGCTCGTACACCGCGGCGATCTTGCCGGACGGGAACTCGCTGGGGTTGGTGACGGTGTGCTCGGTGCCGTCCTCCATCACCACCCGGTAGACCACGTTCGGGGCGGTGGCGATCAGCGACAGGTCGAACTCCCGCTCCAGCCGTTCCCGGACGATCTCCATGTGCAGCAGGCCCAGGAAGCCGCAGCGGAACCCGAAGCCCAGCGCGGCCGAGGTCTCCGGCTCGTAGATCAGCGCGGCGTCGTTGAGCCGCAGCTTGTCCAGGGCGTCGCGGAGCTCGGGGTACTGGTCCCCGTCCACCGGGTACAGCCCGGAGAACACCATCGGCTTGGGATCCTGGTAGCCGCCGAGCGGCTCGGGCGCCGGGTCGGAGGCCGCGGTGACGGTGTCGCCGACGCGGGCCTGCCGGACGTCCTTCACTCCGGTGATCAGGTAGCCCACCTCGCCGACGCCGAGCCCGTCGACCGGCTTGGGCTCCGGTGAGATCACCCCGACCTCGAGGGTCTCGTGGGCCGCGCCGGTGGACATCATCAGGCTCTTCTCGCGGCTGCTCAGGTGACCGTCCACGACCCGCACGTACGTCACCACGCCGCGATAGGTGTCGTAGACCGAGTCGAAGATCAACGCCCGGGCCGGGCCGTCGGGGTCGCCGCTGGGCGGCGGGACCGTCTCCACGATGCGGTTGAGCAGCTCGGGCACGCCCTCGCCGGTCTTGCCGGACACCCGCAGCACGTCGGAGGGGTCGCAGCCGAGGATCCCGGCCAGCTCCTCGGCGTACTTGTCGGGCTGGGCGGCGGGCAGGTCGATCTTGTTGAGGACCGGGATCAGGTGCAGGTCGGCGTCCAGCGCCAGGTACAGGTTGGCCAGCGTCTGCGCCTCGATCCCCTGCGCGGCGTCCACCAGCAGCACCGCGCCCTCGCAGGCCGCCAGCGACCGGGACACCTCGTAGGAGAAGTCCACATGCCCAGGGGTGTCGATCAGGTTGAGCACGTACTCGCGCCCGTCGGGGTCCTGCCAGGGCAGCCGCACCGCCTGACTCTTGATGGTGATGCCGCGCTCGCGCTCGATGTCCATCCGGTCGAGGTACTGCGCCCGCATCTGGCGCTCCTCGACCACTCCGGTCAGCTGCAGCATCCGGTCGGCCAGGGTCGACTTCCCATGGTCGATGTGCGCGATGATGCAGAAGTTCCGGATGATCGCGGGATCGGTCTTGTTGGGCTCAGGCCTGGGCACCGGGATCCGTTCGACAACTCGCAAGGGATGGATTCCTACCGCCTTCCATAGTCCCATGTCCCCCGCCGTGGTCCGTCCCGGGTCGCGTCCGCGCCCTCCCGCCGGGGTCGGAGGCGCGGACGCGGCGCGGCGGCGGCCCCGTCCTCACCCCGTCCCCGCCCCGACCACGCCGTTCCCGCCCTCCCCCGTCTTCGCCGGCCTTGGCCCGTCCTCGCCGTTCTCGCCCTCCCCGGCGCTTTCCGCGCCGTTCCCGTATCGCCTCTGCGTCCTCAGGCGTCGCCCGCTATTGTTGAACGGCCGCGACGCCCGCTCCGGTTTGGGATGCGGGATCGCAGGTTGGTAGTCTGTACGACTGCGTGTGGCGTAGCGCCGTGCCGCGAGCACCGCCGCCACGTTTTCCCGTTGGAGCCCGCCGGTCGAGGCGGGCGTGGATTGCGACCAAGCTGAGGCACTACGACGTGGCGAACATCAAGTCCCAGATCAAGCGGAACAAGCAGAACGAGAAGCGCCGCCTGCGCAACAAGGCCGTCAAGTCCGAGCTGAAGACGGCGATCCGCAAGTTCCGCGAGGCCGCCGAGGCCGGCGACGTCGAGAAGGCGATCGAGCTGCAGCGGTACGCCGCCCGCAAGCTCGACAAGGCCGCCAGCAAGGGCGTCATCCACAAGAACCAGGCCGCCAACCGCAAGTCGGCCATCGCCAAGCGCGCCGCCGCCCTCCAGAAGGCCGCCGCCGGCGAGTGACGCCGCACGGATTCAGACGCCGCACCCGCATCGGTTGCGGCGTCTTCGCTTTGTCCTCACCGTCTGAAAGACCCCGGGCCGCCCTCGGCGACGTCTCCCTCGCCCGAGCCGGCGAGGCGTGAGATCCGTGTGAGATCCGGCACCGGACGGGTCGCCGCGACGCGGGCCCGCACACCGCGGGATCGCCGCGGGGGTCGTCGGGGGGTCGTCATGGGCGCGTCGGCGGCACGGCGGGCGCCGCCGGCTCTCAGGACGCCGGCTCGAAGTCCGCCTTCACGGCGGTCTCGACGTCCGCCCAGGTGAGGGTGTGCTCGACCCAGTCGGGCACGAGGGTGCGCTGCGGGCCGAAGAGGTACCGGTGCTCGACGACGCCGCGGAGGGCCCGATGGACGTCCAGGCGGTCGTCGACCATGTGGGTGATCCCGAGCTCGGCGCAGTGCACGGCCTTCTCCGCCCGCCTGCGGCAGATGCGGAGGTTTCCCTCGGGGATCCCGGTGCGCTCCCAGAACCGGTGCCGGTCCAGCCACAGGCGCGTCTTCCGTTCGGTGACCGGGCCGCACTTGGAGATGATCCACACGCGGCCCCGGAACAGTTCCGCGAGCCGGCCCAGGGTCTCGAAGGCGCCGTCCGTGGCGGGGGTGCGCAGCGCCTGCTCCAGATCACCGCTGAGGAAGACGGTGTCCGAGGCTCCGTCGTCCGCGAGCCCTCCTCCCTGGATCACGCGCCCGAAATCCACTCCGAGCCGGGGTTGTACTGCATTCGCCATTTCCCCAGAATGAGCCGAACGCCCCCGCCGGGGAAAATCATTTTCCGCGCGGCGACCGCGCCTCCCCGGCTCCGTGCCCTCCCCGGCCTCGCCGGGCGGCGTCGCGGGGTCAGCGGGCTCCGCGGGCGGCGACGATCCGGGCGACCGCCTTCTCCAGGGCGTAGGCCGGGTCGGTCGCGCCGCCTTTGACCTGCGCGTCGGCCTCGGCGACCGCGGTGAGGGCCTGGGCCACGCCCTCCGCCGACCAGCCGCGGAGCTGCCGTTGCAGACGCTCGATCTTCCACGGCGGCATGCCGAGCTCCTTGGCCAGACCGGCTCCGCGCGCCCCGCGCGGGGCGCCGCCGACCTTCGCCAGCCCGCGGATCCCCTGCGCCAGCGCGCTGACGATCAACACCGGCGAGACCCCGGTCGCCAGCGCCCACCGGAGCTGCTCCAGCGCCTCGGAGAGCTTGCCCTCCACGGCCTTGTCGGCGACGGTGAAGCCGCTCACCTCGGCCCGTCCCCGGTAATACCGGGCCACCGCCTCATCGTTGATCTTGCCGCCGGTGTCGGCGACCAGCTGGCTGCAGGCGGCGGCCAGCTCCCGCAGATCGCTCCCGACCGCCTCGACCAGGCTCCGCGCCGCGTCCTCGCCGATCGTTCCCCCGCACCGCCGGACCTCGGCCCGGACGAACGCGAGCCGCTCGGCCGCTTTGGTGATCTTGGAGCATTGCACCTTGCGCGCGCCCGCCTTGGTCAGCCCGTCGACCAGCGCCTTGCCCTTGGCGCCCCCCGGATGCACCGCCACCAGCGCGACGTCCTCCGCCGGCCGCTCGGCGTAGGCGACCACCTCGGCGATCAGGTCCTTGCCCAGGTCCTGCGCCGAGCGCAGCACCAGGACCTTCCCTCCGCCGAACAGCGACGGCGAGGTCAGCTCGGCCAGCCGTCCCGGCTCCAGGCCCCCCGGCGTCAGCTCGATGACCTCGGTCTCCGGATCCTCCTTCCGCGCGGCGGCGATCACCTCACCGACCGCCCGTTCCACGAGCAGTTCCTCATCCCCGACGATCAGCGTCAACGCATCCGCAGGCACCCCAGCAGCATGCCACGCCCCCACGCGCTCATGCCGATCCCCGCGACCGGTCGCCGGGTCCCCGCGGGCGAGCGCCGGGTCCCCGCGGGCGGTCGCGGGCCGGCCGGGCCGAGGGCGCCGGGCGGTGTCATCGCCCCCACCCGCTCCGCGGCGCGACCGCCCGCCATGGACGTCGCGGGACGCCGTCCGCCCCCGGCCGGGCGGCGCCTTGCGGGACGCGCCGCCCGGCCGGACCTCCCGCACCCGCCGGAGAGGGCTTCTCAGGGGTGGGGTCGGCCATGGGGGGAGGGGAGAGTGGCCGACCCCACCACTGCGTTAGACACCGATTCTCTCGCGCCGGTTGCTTAAAAACTCACGAGGAAAGAGTTGCCTCCGTCACTCTTCACCCTTTAAAAATGCGGATAAGTCCGAAATGCATGCAATGAAATCGCAAATTCGCCGGGCAGGAATGAGGGGAGGTCCGGCCCCTCTCGCGGAGCCTTTCCGTGTTCCGGTCCGGTTCCGCGGTCCGGGCGCCGTGCCCACCCGCGCTCACCCGTGCTCGCTCCGCTCTCCCGATCGGCGGCGGTCTCCTGCGTTCTCCTCTCCGCGCGGAAGACGCCGTGTGGTGACGGTGAGGCCGCGAGGGGTGACGGCGACGGCGATGTCGCCGTGCAGGTCGGTGCGGTAGACGCGCATGCCGAGGCGGCGCAGGAGGGCCAGGGTGCCGGGGGCGGGATGACCGTAGTCGTTGTCCGCCCCCACGGAGATGACGGAGATCGCCGACCGGGTGGCGGCCAGGAAGGCGGGCTCCTGGTATCGGGCGCCGTGGTGGGGGACCTTGAGGAGCTCGACCCGTGGGACATGCGGAAGGAGGGCCCGCTGGGCGTCGATCTCTATGTCGCCGGTCAACAGGGCGCTGAAGCCCGGCCGGCGGGCGAGCAGCACGACGCCGGCGTTGTTGACGGCCTCACCGTCGGCCGCAGAGAGCGGGGCGGGCCCCGGGGCCGGGGCGAGGACCTCCAGGGAGAGGTCGCCGATGCGCCATCGATGACCCGCCACGGCCGGGCGGATCGACGACGCCGACAGACGACGGCCCTCCCCGCCGTGGCTGCGGGCGCTGATCACCACCGTTCCGACGGTGCGTCCGCGGCGGACGCCCGGCGCACCGTCGACGTGGTCGGCGTGCGGATGGGTGAGGACGAGCAGCGGGACCGCACGGACGCCGAGCCCGTCCAGGCAGGAGTCGATGCGATCGGGATCCGGGCCGGCGTCCACGACGACCGCCTGTCCCGGGCCCGCGAACAGCACTCCGGCGTCGCCCTGCCCCACGTCGCAGGCCACGTACCGCCAGCCCTCCGGGGGCCAGTCCGGCGCGGTGATCCGCATGAGCAGTCCGGCGGCGACCACCCCGGTGAGAGCCGCCGCGACCAGGACGAGCATCGGGCGATGACGCCACAGCAGCCAGCCCGCCGCTCCGGCGAACAGCACGGCGACCGCCCCGGTGGCGCCGTCCCACCAGGGCAGGGTGGCGTACGGCGTCTCGGCGGTGACGCGGGCGACGCCGACGATCCAGCCGACCGCCAGCCCGGCGGGCCGCACCGTCACCTTCGCCACCGGCATCGCCAGCGGGGCGATCGCCGCGGTGAGGGCGCCGAGCAGGGTGGCCACCGGGACCGCGGGCATGGCCAGCAGGTTGGCGGCGAGCGACGCCGCCGCGATCTCACCGGTGATCATCACCAGGACGGGCAGGCAGGCCAGCTGGGCGGCCGCCGTGGCGGCCAGTCCTTCCGCCACCGGGCCGGGCAGCCTGCCCCGCAGGCGCTCCCGCCAACGCGGGGCCACGATCAGCAGCCCTCCGGTGGCCAGCACGGACAGCGCGAACCCATGCGAACGCGCCAGTCCCGGGTCCAGCAGGACCAGCAGCAGCACCGCCGCGCTCAACGCCGGCACCCCCTGGCGTTCCCGGCCGGTCATGAACGCCAGCAGGCCGATCAGCGACATCACCGTCGCGCGCAGGACGCTGGGCTCCGGGCGGGCGACGACGACGAAGGCCAGCAGCGCCATCGCGGCCGGCACCGGCGCGCCTCTGCGGCCGAGCCCGACGAACCGGCAGACCGCCAGCACCGCCCCGGACACCAGGGCCAGGTTCGCGCCGGAGACGACCAGCAGGTGGGTGAGCCCCGCGTCGGCGAAGTCCTCGGCGAGCTCAGGGGGCAGCCGTGAGGTGTCCCCGACGACCATGCCCGGCAGCACCGCGCCCTGGTCCGCCGGGAGCACGGCGGCGGCGTCCCGAAGCTTGGCCCGCACCGTCTCCGCGGCCCGCTGCACGGCCGGCGGCTCGCCGATCGGCCGCGGCGGTCCGCGGACGATCCCGACGGCGGCGAGGAGCTCGGCGCGTCGGGGCGGGGACAGCCGGGCGGTCGCCCGCACCCGCTGCCCGGGGGTCAGGCTCCGCCAGGCGGGGTCCATGGCGATCAGCAGGACGGGGACCCGCACCGCGACCGTCCGGTCCGCGGCGCGCACCCGTTCGGCCCGCGCCTGCACCAGCGTGATCGTGCGCCCCTTCGAGCGCTTGGACCGGGGATCGCCGGTGAGGACCGCCTCCAGCTCCACCCGGGCGTCCGCCTCGGCGTAGTGGCGCACCGGCCCGGAGCTCACCGCCGAGACCCGCAGCCCCGTCCCGGCGGCCGATGCGGCCACGCACACCAGCACCGCGCCCGCGAGCCGGCCGAGCGACGCGGAGGGGATCCCGCCCCGGCCCGCCGCGGGGCGAAGGCCGCCTCGGCGTCCGAGCGGGCGGCCGAGGGCCGACGGCACGCCGACGACGGCGCCCACGAGCGCCACGGCGTACGCGATCGCCGGCGCGGCGCCCAGCAACGCCCATGCCGACGCCCAGGCGCCCAGGGCGGGGGCCGCCAGCCGCAGGTCATGTCCCCGTCCGCCGCCGGCATCGTCCGACATGAGTCCTCTCTCTCCGCGTCCGGGACCGCGCCGACCGCCACGACCGGCGCGGCCGTGTCCTCGCTCTCATGGCGGCTCCCATGGCGTCGCGGCGACCGGGCGGCGCCAGGCCGCCTTCCGGGGACGGAGACGAACCGGCGGGAGGTCGCTCATACGCGCACGAGGTCTTTGAGCTCGGCGTATCGGCGCTCCCCTATGCCGGTCACCTCCCGCAGCTGCTCGACCGAGCGGAAACCGCCGTTCCGGGTGCGGTACTCGACGATGCGCTGGGCGAGGACCGGCCCCACCCCGGGAAGGCCGTCGAGCTGCTCGACGGTGGCGGTGTTCAGGTCCAGGCGCTGCCCGGAGTCCGCGGCGGCGGGGGCGCCGGCGGTCCCGGGCGGCGCGGCCTCCGGCGGCGCGGCGGGAACGCCCACCGCGATCTGCTCGCCGTCGACCACGCGGCGGGCGAGGTTGAGGGTGCCCGTCTCCGCCCCGGGGCGCAGCCCTCCGGCGGCCCGGATCGCATCGACGACGCGGGCGCCGGAGGGAAGGGTGACCACCCCGGGCCTTCGCACCTTTCCGGCGACGTGGACGGTGACGCCGGCGGGCGCGGCGCCGGCGAGGGCGGTCGGCGATGCGGCGGGGGACGGCGCCACGACCTCGGCCGCCGGCTGTGACCGAGGACGCGACTGCCACAGGTACCCGCCCGCGATGAGGGCGGCGACGAGGCCCACCGCGACGAGGGCCCGAGCGCCCGGCTGATCGAGGTGCAGACGTCCCAGCCGTTCGCTCCGCAGGTCGAGAAGCCGCCGGCGCCGGGGGGAGCGTTCCTCGCCCGCCGTCTCCTCCGGAACGGTGCGCGCGGGCCGCGGCGCCGACGGATCATCCGGCCGTTCGACCGCCGGGATCATGGTCGAGGCGGTGGGCCGGTCCCGGTGCGGACGCTGCGAGGCCCGGCTCTCGAAGGCCCGGCGTTCGGGCGAGGGGACCGCCGGCTCCGGCGTCTTCTGTTCCGTCTTCTGTTCCGTCTGCTGCTCCGCCGCGGGCGGATCGGGGGGCGAGTCCAAGCCGGGCGGATCGGAAGCCGATGGATCGGCGGCGGGCGGGTCGGGCCGTACGGCGGGCCGGGGCGACGCGTGCGGGCCGGGGAACAGGTGCGCCAGGCGGGAGAGGTCGGCGTCGTGGTCGCGGTGGCGGATGCGTCTCATGCGGGCGACGGTAGGCGTCGGCGCCCACGGGGGGACAGGGGCCGCCGCACTTGTGGACAACCGGCCGGACGCGCCGAAGACGCGGGAAGGCCCGGGTCAGGAGGGCCGAGGGGACACCACGACGCCCACCATGCCCGGGCCCGTGTGAGCGCCGACGGCGGGGCCGACCTCGCCGATGCAAAGACCGCGGACGCGGCGGACGCGGGCGCGCAGGCGTGCGGCCAGGGCCTCGGCCCGGAGGGCGGCGGCCAGGTGCTGAACGCCGAGGTCCACTTCACGGTCGCCGGCGGCCTCGGCCGCCAGATCCGCCATCGCGGCCAGGGCCTGGGAGGCGGTGCGGACCTTGTCCAGCGGGGCGACCCGGCCGCCGGCGATGCAGAGCAACGACTTGACCGGGAGCACGGGGTCCGGCGACGGGGCGGCGCCGATCCGGCCGCCGCGGCGGAGATGCTCGAGGGTGTCGACGCACAAGAGCGAGCGCGTCAGCTCGGCGCGCCGCAGGGCCGCGTCCGCCGCCGCGGCGGCCCCTCCCCCGGACCGGGCGACGGCGGCGGCCGTCAGGGCGGCGAACCCCACTCCCATGCCGACGGTGCCGGTGTCGACGACGTGCACGGGGACGGGGGCGGTCTCGGCGGCCAGCCGGGCGGCCGCCACGGTGCCCGACAGGGCGGAGGAGAGGTGGACCGACACGACGGCCGAGGCGCCCGCGCCGGCGGCCGTCGCATAGGCGCGGGCGAAACGTTCCGGAGACGGCCGGGAGGTGGTGAGCGGACGTCGTTCCCGCAACGCCCGGACGGTCCGGTCGACGGTGAATTCGGTCTCGTCTCGGGCGTCCCCGTCGATCGCGACCTGCAGCGGAACGACGATCAGCCCGTGCCGATCCGGCCGTTCGGCCGGAAGGCACGCCGACGAGTCCGTGACGACCGCGACCGAGGATCCCATGCACGGAGGTTATCCGCGCGGACGGCCGGCGAAGGTGACGTCGTCGTGTCCCCGTGTAACGTCGTCGTGTCCCCGTGTAACAAGGCGATGACCGTGCCGGGCGACGTGCGGATCCGCCTCGTCTTCTCCGTTCCCCCTCGATGAGGGGCGACGGCGTTCCGGATGCGGCCGGAGGGGCGGGCTCCCCTTCCCGGAAGGGGTGCGGCGGGCCGCCTCCCCGCGCGGCCGCGGAGGAGCCCGTGGCGCGCACCGGTCCGGCGAGGCGGCCGCCGACCGGGCGGGGCTCAGTGGTGGACGGGGGTGCCGCCGCGCCAGACCCGCAGCGCGCGAAGGCCGAAGGCCCAGGCGAAGGCCCCTTCATGGTCGGCGTCCCACAGGACGATGTCGGCGAGCATGCCGGGGGCCAGGGTGCCGCGGTCGCCGAGGCGGAGGGCGGCGGCCCCCCCGAGGGTGGCCGCGCGCAGGGCCTCGGTGACGCTGAGGCCGAACATGGCGACCGCCAGTCCGATGACCAGGGGCATCGAGGTGATCCCGCACTGGCCCGGGTTGTGGTCGGTGCCGAGGGCCAGGGTGAGGCCGTGGTCGAGCATCGCGCGGACCGGGGCCGGCGGGCGGTCGCTGTTGAGGGCGCTGCCGGGGCAGACCGTGGCGGTGACGCCGGCGTGCGCGAGCGCCTTGATGTCCTCGTCGGTGACGTGGGTGAGGATGTCGGCCGAGGCGCAGCCGAGCTCGGCGGCGACCTGGGCGGCGCCGGTGCGCTCGTTGGCGCACGCGTGCATGCGGGCCTTCAGCCCAGCGCGTTTGCCGGCGTACAGCAGGACACGGGCCTCCTCGGGCGTGAAGTGGCCCTCATCGCAGTAGACGTCCATGCTGTCGGCGCCCGCCGCGACCGCGTCGGCGGCCCACTGCCGCACCGCCTCGATGTAGTCACGGCGGCGGCCGAAGTATTCGGGAGGCAGCACGTGCGCGGCCAGGAAGGTGGGGTGGATGCGCGGCATGGCCGGTTCGCTCTCCAGGGAGCGCAGCATCCGGATGTCGGCCAGCTCGCCGTCGCGGGTCAGGTGGTAGCCGGTCTTGGCCTCCACCGTGGTGGTGCCGTCCTCGATCCAGCGGCGCAGCCGTTCGCGCACCCCGTTGCACAGCGTCCAGGGGTCGGTGCCGCGGGTCACGGTGATGGTGGAGTTGACCCCGCCTCCGGCGGCGGCGATCTCCGAGTACGTCGAGCCGCTGGTGCGCATGGCCAGCTCGGCCCACCGGTTGCCGGCATAGACCGGGTGGGAGTGCGCGTCGATCAGGCCGGGGGTGACCAGGCCGCCCCCGAGGTTCTCCACGTGGTCGACGTCGACGATGTCGTCGATGACCCCGGGCACGCTGGAGGGCAGATCGGCCGCGGGACCGGCCCATACGATGCGGTCGTCGTGGATGAGGATGGCGGCGTTGCTGGAGACGTCGGTACCCGTCCAGAGCCTGCCGATGTTGGTGAGCAGCCGTACCGTCATGGGGTCACCGCCGACCCGGGTACGGCGACGAGGCGCCGCCAGGCGCTGAACCGGACGCCATGCAGTGGGTCACCTGCTCTCGATCGGATCCGCCGACTGGATGCCGGCGGATCACCGCCTGGGTGTGCGGTGATCTGGTGATCACCAGGAGCGACGAGACCGGAGATATCGGTTTCGACACGGTAGTCCACACAATGCCCAGGCGACAACCTTCTCGGGTGCACCGCGCTCTCGCCGCAGATGACTGTGAGGAACGCGGCGAGCGCGGCGAACGCGCCGGGAGCGTCCGGGCCCGGACCCCCGCCGACCGGTTCTCACGCCCACCAGTGCCGCACATTTTACCCAACTCATCCGCAGAATCCGACAATTCTCCTGCGGAGCGCAGGAAACTGCATAAAATACCTGGGCCGCGGCGACATGCGATCCTCCCGCCCCCGGTCATTCAGACCGTACGGATCCCTCCGCGTCCGTCAAGGCGAATGCCCAAGGTGTAACCATACGGCCACCGGTTTTTCCTGCGGCAACGGTCATGGACGCCCCGGGATCGTCAGGGGACGGTCGTCGGCGGGCGGGCGCGGGCCGAGGGGGGCCGCCTCGAGGCGCCCGCCCCGGAGGATCAGACCTGGACGACGGCGTAGGACTCCAGCTCGCCCGCCAGCGCGGCGGGGACCCGGGCGTTCAGCAGGGTGCCCTCGGCGGTGTGCTCCAGGGAGAGCACCTCGCCCAGCTCGTGGATGCGGGCCACCAGGTCGCCGCGGTCATAAGGCAGCAGGACGCGCATCGTGCGGTCCAGGCCGGGCAGGTTCGCCTCGATGGCGGCCAGGAGCTCGTCGATGCCGGCGCCGGTGCGGGCCGAGACCACGACGCCGTCCTTCTCCCGGCGCTGCAGACGGGCCAAGGTGAGCGGGTCGGCGGCGTCGGCCTTGTTGATGACCACCAGCTCGGCCACCCGGTCGGCGCCGATCTCGCGCAGCACCTGGCGGACCGCGTCGATCTGGGCCTCGGGCTCGGCGTCGGAACCGTCCACCACGTGCAGGATCAGGTCGGCCTCGACGACCTCCTCCAGGGTGGAGCGGAACGCCTCGACCAGCTGGTGCGGCAGGTGCCGGACGAACCCGACCGTGTCGGCCAGGGTGAACGCGCGGCCGCTGGGCGTGGCGGCCCTGCGGACGGTCGGGTCCAGCGTCGCGAACAGCGCGTCCTCGACCAGGACGCCCGCCCCGGTCAGCCGGTTGAGCAGCGAGGACTTGCCGGCGTTGGTGTACCCGGCGATCGCCACGGCCGGGACCCGGTTCTGCCGGCGGGCGCTGCGCATGGTGTCGCGGGCCTTGGACATCTCCGCGATCTGGCGGCGCAGCTTGGCCATCCGGGCGCGGATCCGGCGGCGGTCCAGCTCGATCTTGGTCTCACCGGGGCCGCGGCCGCCGATCCCCACGCCGCCGGCGGCCCGGCCGCCGACCTGGCGGGAGAGGTTGCCGCCCCACCCGCGCAGCCGGGGCAGCAGGTACTCCAGCTGGGCCAGCTCGACCTGCGCCTTGCCCTCGCGGCTGCGGGCGTGCTGGGCGAAGATGTCCAGGATCAGCGCGGTCCGGTCGATGACCTTGACCTTGACGACCTCCTCCAGATGACGCAGCTGGCTGGGGGACAGCTCGCCGTCGCAGATGACGGTGTCGGCGCCGGTGGCGCGGACGATCTCGGCCAGTTCCTCGGCCTTGCCGGAGCCGATGTAGGTGGCCACGTCGGGCTTGCCGCGGCGCTGGATCAGCCCCTCCAGCACCTGGGAGCCGGCGGTCTCGGCGAGCGCGGCCAGCTCGCGCAGCGAGTTCTCGGCCTGTTCGGCGGTGCCCTCGGTCCACACGCCGACCAGCACCACGCGCTCCAGCCGCAGCGCCCGGTACTCGACCTCGGTGACGTCGGTCAGCTCGGTGGACAGTCCGGCGACGCGGCGCAGCGCCTGGCGGTCGGCCAGGTCGAGCTCTCCGGTGAGCGGCTCGTCGTCGGCGAACCGGTCCCGATCGGCGGTCAGGTCGGCGCCTTCGCGGCGGACCTGCGGGTCTTCGAAGAAAGCAGATGTCATATGTCCTCTAGCAACGCCATGCGACGACCGGTTCTTCCCGACGATCGTGCCACGTCGCGACGGCGCCGGCCAGGTGTTTTCTCCCCGTTCGGCCCCTCCCGTTCGTCTCCCCGCTCATCTCCCCCCTTCGGGTCCTCGGCACGGTCTCGGTCCGCCTCGTCGGGAGGACCGCGGGAGGGGTCCGGCGGGACCGGCGCGCCGGGCGGGGGACGGCCGCGGAGTTAGCGGAGGTGACGGCGCGGTATGAGGTCTGGCGGGCCCGGCGGAGAAGCGGCGGGCGCAGGGCGGGGGCGCTTTGACCCGGATGAGAACCGGCGAGTAGCGTTCCACTGCACAGAAGTTGGTTTTCACGATGCGAAAGGGAAGGCAGATGGCTGCACCCGAAGGCGTGGAGGTCACCGGCCCCCTCCACGAGCGGTACGACGAGATCCTGACGCCCGAGGCGCTGTCCTTCCTGGCCGCCTTGCAGCGCGAGTTCGGGGCGCGGCGCAAGGAGCTGCTGGCCGCCCGGGCCGAGCGGGAGAAGAAGCTGGCCGCCGGGGGCACCCTGGACTTCCTGCCGGAGACCGCGGGGATCCGGGCCGACGAGTCCTGGCGGGTGGCCGAGCCGGCCCCCGGCCTGGAGGACCGGCGGGTGGAGATCACCGGTCCCACCGACCGGAAGATGACGATCAACGCCCTCAACTCCGGCGCCAAGGTCTGGCTCGCCGACTTCGAGGACGCCAACACCCCGCTGTGGGAGAACATGATCCAGGGCCAGATCAACCTGCGGGACGCCCTGGACCGCACGATCGACTTCACCGACCCCAAGACCGGCAAGTCCTACGCGCTCAAGCCCGACGAGGAGCTGGCCACCATCGTGGTCCGCCCGCGCGGCTGGCACCTGGAGGAGAAGCACGTCCTGGTCGACGGGGAGCCGATGTCCGGCTCGCTGTTCGACTTCGGCCTGTACTTCTTCCACTGCGCGCGCCGGCAGCTCGCCAAGGGCAAGGGCCCGTACTTCTACCTGCCCAAGATGGAGAGCCACCTGGAGGCGCGGCTGTGGAACGACGCCTTCAACCTGGCGCAGGACACCCTGGAGATCCCGCGCGGCACCATCCGCGCCACCGTGCTGATCGAGACCATCACGGCGGCGTTCGAGATGGAGGAGATCCTCTATGAGCTGCGCGACCACTCCGCCGGGCTGAACGCCGGCCGCTGGGACTACCTGTTCTCGGTGATCAAGAAGTTCCGCTCCCGGGGCGCGGACTTCGTGCTTCCCGAGCGGAACGCGATCACCATGACCGCGCCGTTCATGCGGGCCTACACCGAGCTGCTGGTGCGCACCTGCCACAAGCGCGGCGCGCACGCCATCGGCGGCATGGCCGCGTTCATCCCCTCCCGCAAGGACCCCGAGGTCAACAAGGTCGCCCTCGAGAAGGTGCGGGCCGACAAGACCCGGGAGGCGGGCGACGGGTTCGACGGATCCTGGGTCGCCCACCCCGACCTGGTCCCGGTGTGCCGCGAGGTCTTCGACGAGGTGCTCGGCGACAAGCCCAACCAGCGCGACCGGCTGCGCGAGGACGTCAAGGTCTCGGCCGCCGACCTGCTGGCCTTCGACAAGACCCCGGGCGAGATCACCGAGGCGGGTCTGCGCAACAACATCGACGTGGCGCTCCGCTACCTGGCCACCTGGCTGGGCGGCAACGGCGCGGTGGCCATCCACAACCTGATGGAGGACGCCGCCACCGCCGAGATCTCCCGCTCCCAGGTCTGGCAGTGGATCGCCAACGGCGTCACCCTCAAGGAGGGCCAGAAGGTCACCAAGGAGCTCGTCGAGCAGATCATGGACGAGGAGCTCGCCAAGATCCGCGCCGAGCTGGGCGAGGCCTACGACGAGGCCCGCTACGACCAGGCCGTCGCCCTCTTCAAGGAGGTCACCCTGGCCGACGAGTACGCCGAGTTCCTCACCCTCCCCGCCTACGAGCGCATGCCCTGACGCCCTGCACGGGCCCGTTCCGTCCGCCCCGCTCGCCGCGCGCGAGCGGGGCCGGCGGCGGGGCCCGCAGGCGAGGGGCGAAGTTACCGTAAAGGGAAGACCGGACAAGGGGAACGACGAGGCGGCAGGCCGGCGCGGACCGAGACCGCCGGGCGGCGGTCGCGCGCGGCCGAGGGGGCCTGAGGGGGAGCGGAGCCATGGGGTTGGCGGCGTTGGCCCGGCGCTTCGCCGAGGCGATCGGGGACGAGTGGGTCATCACCGATCCGGTGCGGCTGCGCACGTACGAGTGCGACGGGCTGACGCACCACCGGGCGACACCGGGACTGGTGGTGCTGCCCGACACCGCCGAGCAGATCGCGATGGTGGTGCGGGAGTGCGCGGCGGCGGGCGTGCCGTACGTGGCGCGCGGATCCGGGACGGGACTGTCGGGCGGGGCGCTGCCGCGGACGGACGGGGTGCTGATCGTGACCTCGCGCATGCGGCGGATCCTGCGGATCGACCCCGACGACCAGCGGGCCGTGGTGGAGCCCGGAGTGATCAACCTGGAGCTGACCCGGGCGGCCCGGCCATACGGGTACTACTTCGCGCCCGACCCCTCCAGCCAGCAGATCTGCTCGATCGGCGGGAACGTGGCGGAGAACTCCGGCGGGGCGCACTGCCTGAAGTACGGCTTCACCGCGCACCACGTGCTGGCCTGCGAGATCGTCACCCCCGACGGGGAGATCACCACGATCTCCCGCGGGGACGGGGGCTATGACCTGCTCGGCGCGTTCGTCGGCTCCGAGGGCACGCTCGGCATCACCACCAAGATCACGGTACGGCTGACCCGGCTGCCGGAGACGGTGCAGACGCTGCTGGCGGCGTTCGAGACGATCGAGGCGGGCGGGGCCGCGGTGTCGGCGATCATCGGCGCGGGGATCGTGCCGGCCGCGATCGAGATGATGGACGCGTTGTCCATCGAGGCCGCCGAGGCGGCGGTGGCCTGCGGATACCCCGAGGGCGCCGGGGCGGTGCTGATCGTGGAGCTGGACGGTCCCGCGGCCGAGGTGGAACGGGAGTTCGCCGAGGTGCGGCGGCTGTGCCGCGAGAGAGGCGCGTTCGAGATCCGCACCGCCGCCGACGAGGCCGAGCGCGAGCTGATCTGGCGGGGGCGCAAGTCGGCGTTCGCGGCGGTCGGCCGGATCAGCCCCGCCTATCTGGTGCAGGACGGGGTGATCCCGCGGACGGCGCTGCCGCGGGTGCTGGCCCGCATCGACGAGCTGTCCCGCGACTCGGGGGTGCGGGTGGCCAACGTCTTCCACGCCGGGGACGGCAACCTGCATCCGCTGGTGCTGTTCGACGACGCCGAGCCGGAGGCGGCCCGGCGCGCCGAGGAGGTGTCCGGCAGGATCCTCGACCTGTGCATCGAGCACGGCGGGTCGATCACCGGGGAGCACGGGGTGGGGGTCGACAAGGCCCGCCACATGCCCCGCATGTTCACCGAGGTCGACCTGGACACCATGCAGATGGTGCGGTGCGCCTTCGACCCGGCGGGGCTGTGCAACCCCGGCAAGGTGTTCCCCACGCCCAGGCTGTGCGGCGAGGTCCCGGGGATCCGCAAGGAGCCCCATCCGCTGGTGCGGGAAGGAAAGGCGGAGCTGTTTTGACCGGCGACGCGCTGGAGGCCCTCAGGCGGGTCTGCGACGAGGTCCGCGAGGGCCGGCCCGAGGAGGGCGTGCTCGGAGTGACGCCCTCGATCGTCGCCGCGCCCGGCACGGTCGAGGAGGCGAGCGCGGTCATGCGGGTGGCCGCCGAACGGGACCTGGCGGTGATCCCGCGCGGCAACGAGACCCGGCTGGACTGGGGCATGCCCCCGACCCGCTGCGATCTGCTGCTGGACACCGCCCGGCTGGACCGGGTGATCGAGCACGCCGCCGACGACCTGGTGGTCAAGGTGGAGGCCGGGCTGTCCCTGGACCGGCTCGCCGAGACGCTGGCCGCCCATGGGCAGCGGCTCGCGCTGGACCGCCCGCTGCCCGGCTCCACGGTGGGCGGCACCCTCGCCACGGCGGCGGGCGGCCCGCTGCGCCTGCTGTACGGGTCGTCCCGCGACCTGCTGATCGGCGTCACGATGATCCGGGCGGACGGTCAGGTCGCCAAGGCGGGCGGCAAGGTCGTCAAGAACGTCGCCGGATACGACCTGGGCAAGCTGCTCACCGGGTCGTTCGGCACCCTGGGCCTGATCGTGGAGGCGGCCTTCCGGCTGCATCCGCTGCCGCAGGCCCGCGCCTACGTCACCGGCGCCGCCGAGCACGCCGAACGCGCCTGGCAGGCGGTGCGCGGCGTGCTGCACTCCCCCCTCGCGCCCGCGGCGATCGAGGTGGACGCCGCATCCGACGGCCCGGTCACCGTCGGGGTGCTGGTCGAGGGCGTCCCGGAGGGGGTCGCGGCGCGGGCCGAGGCCGTGGCCGGCGTCCTCGGCCCCGACGCCCGGATCGCCGACGCCCCGCCGCGGTGGTGGGGCGTCTACCCCGAGGGCAGCACGTTGATCGAGGTCACCGCCCCGCCCTCCGCGCTCCCCCGCCTCGTCGCCGCGCTCGCCGCGGCCCCCGGCGCCCGGCTGCGCGGCTCGGCGGGGCTGGGCGGCCTGTTCGTCGGCCTGGACACCACGGATCCCGCCGAGGCGGCGGCGCTGCTCAAAGCCCTGCGGTCGGTGGGCGCCGCGACCGTCCGGTACGCCCCGCAGCCGGTCCGGGACGAGATCGACCTGTGGGGCCCCGTCCCGGCGTTGACGCTGATGCGACGGGTGAAGGACCAGTTCGACCCCGGGCACCGCCTGAGCCCCGGCCGCTTCGTGGGAGGCATCTGAGATGGCGTCCGAAGAGCTGCGCACGCTGCTCGATGACTGCGTGCACTGCGGCTTCTGCCTGCCCACCTGCCCGACGTACGCGCTGTGGGGCCAGGAGATGGACTCCCCCCGCGGTCGGATCCACCTGATGGGCCAGCACGCGGCGGGCGAGCCGCTGAGCGACCCGATGGTCGAGCACTTCGACCGGTGCCTGGGCTGCATGGCGTGCGTGACGGCGTGCCCGTCCGGAGTGCGCTACGACCGGCTGATCGAGCTCACCCGCGCCGAGGTGGAGCGGCGGCATCCGCGCCCGCTCTCCGAGCGGGCGCTCCGCGAGCTGATCTTCCGGCTGTTCCCCCACCCGCGCAGGCTGCACGCGGTGCGCGGTCTCCTGCGGCTTTATCAGCGCAGCGGGCTGGACCGGTGGGTCCGCCGCACCGGGATGCTGGAGCGGCTGTCCCCCGCCCTGGCCGCGATGGAGCGGCTGGCCCCTCCGGTGCGACCCGCGCCCCGGCTGCCGGAACGCGTCCCGGCGCGCGGACGGCACCGGGCCACGGTGGGCATGCTGACCGGCTGCGTGCAGCGGGAGTTCTTCCCCGGCGTGAACGCCGCCACCGCCCGGGTGCTGGCGCTGGAGGGCTGCGACGTGGTGATCCCCCGCGACCAGGGATGCTGCGGCGCCCTGTCGGTGCACGCGGGCCGGGAGCGGGAGGGCCGGGAGTTCGCCCGCCGCACCATCGCCGCGTTCGAGGGGGTGGACGTGGTGGTGGTGAACGCGGCGGGCTGCGGATCGGCGATGAAGGAGTACCGCAGGCTGCTGGCCGACGACCCGGTGTGGTCCGCTCGCGCGGAGGCGGTCGCCGCCAAGACCCGTGACCTGGCCGAGTTCCTGGTGGAGCTGGGGCCGCGGGCGGAGCGGCGCCCGCTGCCGCTCACGGTCGCCTATCACGACGCCTGCCACCTCTCCCACGCCCAGGGGATCCGCTCCCAGCCGCGGGCGCTGCTGGCCGCGATCCCCGAGCTGACGATCGCGGAGATCGCCGACCCCGACCTGTGCTGCGGGTCGGCCGGCACCTACAACCTGCTGCAGCCCGAGGCGGCGGCGCAGCTGGGCGACCGCAAGGCCGCGAACGTCTCCGCCACCGGGGCCGAGCTGCTGGTCGCCGCCAACCCCGGCTGCTCCATGCAGATCGCCGCCGCGCTGCGCCGCAGGGGCGAGGAGATCGCCGTGGCGCACACCGCCGAGGTGCTGGACGCCTCGCTGCGCGGGCTGGGGCGGGCCGCATTCGGTCTGTAGCGTTTTGTCCGATATGGTCTGCCATCGCCCTCTGTCGTCACCGAGACGACGCCGAAGGCGGCTTCCCTGAGTCCTTCTCTCGAGCCCCTCCGCGTCACGGCCCAGCGCACCCTCGAACCGGAAACCCGTCGATGTCAGGAAACCACCGCTCCCACCGTCGCAAGAAGAGCAACGCCGGGCGGATCGGCCTGGCCGGGGCGCTCGCCGGAGTCCTGGGCGCTGGAGCCCTCGTGGCCGGTCATCTGGCGCTGCGGCCGGACGCCGGGGAGGAGGCGCCGGCCCGCCCGCGGAAGGCCGTGCGGGACGCCTCCCTCACCGTGGCGCCCTCCCCCACGACCGGGCCGACGCTGAGCGTGACCACCCCGGAGGGCTACACCTATGCGCTGGGCGCGGTCCGCACCGGTGTCGAGGACCGGCCGCTGTCGCAGAGCACTCCCCCGCCGCCCGGACGGACCCACGCCTACGGCGAGTACGTGCTGACCAACACCATGCGGCGGCCGATCCTGCTGGACTTCCCGGCCGACCTGTACCTGTCCCGCGCGCACGTCCCCGAGGAGCTGCGGGACCGGTGCGCGCCGCAGGCGGGCGTCCCCGACGACCTGTGCACGCCGCCTACCCACAGCGAGGTCGTGGCGCGGCTGGACGGCTCCGAGCCCCCGATCGAGGAGGACAGCGGCGACCGGCTCATGCCGCCCGGCGCCTCGTACCTGGTGCGGATCGCCACCCAGATGCCGATGGAGGAGGGGATCGCCGACGGCACCGTCCGGCTGTACGTGTGGCACGCCCGCTTCACCGCCGACCGCAGGGGCATCGAAGTGCGGCTCCCCTGACCGTCGCCGGCTCAGCGGGCGGCGGGCGCGAGGAAGCCGATGTCCTCGTACGCCAGGTCGTGGAAGCCGCGGGCGCCGAAGTTGGCCAGATCGGCGCGGACCGCCAGCAGCTGGGGCCGCTGGTAGAGGGGCAGCACCGTGGCCTGCTCCCACACCAGCCGGTCGGCCTTGTTGATCAGCTCGCGGGCCTCGGCCGGATCGAGCTCGGCGGCGGCCCGGTCCATCGCCCGGTCCAGCTCCGCCGTCCCGATCCGGGAGTAGTTCTGCTGGACGTTGCCGCCCTTCGGCCGGGCGAACACCGCCCGGTTGGAGGAGATCGGGAACGGGGTGCCCAGCCAGGAGAAGGGCACGATGTCGAAATTCCCCGGCAGCACGTACCTGTCGAACAGGTCGTCGGTCGGCACCGGCACGATGTCGACCCGCACCCCGATCCGGTCCAGCATGGCCTGTACCAGCTCGCCCTCCCGCTTGCTGATCTGCTGGGTGGCGGGCACCACGAACCGCAGCCTCAGGGTGCGTCCGGCGCGCGTCCGGTACCGTCCCGACCGCCGCCACCCCGCCGCGTCCAGCAGCCGCCGCGCCCGGTCCGGGTCGTACCGGCCGATCACTCCGGAGTTGTCCCGGTAACCGGCCTGGGTGTGCATGAAGAAGTGGTTGCCGAGCGTCCGGATCGGCCAGTCCAGGTCCTTCAGATCGGCCTCGGCCAGCGCCCGCCGGTCGATCCCCGCCATGATCGCCTGCCTGACCCGCACGTCCGTCAGCATCGGGCTCGCCGCGTTGAACGTCAGATGCCGCCAGTCCGGCCCGGCGGCGCGGCGGACCACCGCCCCCTTCACCGACAGCGCCCGCCGGTAGGCGCTGGCGTCGCCTCCGGCGTCCAGCACGTCCACCTCGCCGTTGGCGAACGCGCCGGGCACGGCGGCGGGGTCCATCACCCGGAACACGATGCGGTCCAGCAGGGCGGGACGCCCCCACCACCGCGGATCGCGGGCGATGGTGACGGTCTTGGCGGTCCGGTCGATGGACTCCACCCGGAACGGCCCGGCGCCGACCGGAACCCGGTTCACCCAGCCCTCGTTGAAGACCCGGGGGTCCCCGCAGGTTCCGGCCGGGTACAGCGGGGTGAACAGCGACCGCCAGTCGGCGTACGGCCGGGCGAACACCACCACCGCCTGCCGGTCGGTACGGCCCCGTTCGACCCTGGCGATCCGGTCGTAGCCGGTGACCGCGGCGACCCGGTACCGCCGGTCGCGCCCGGACAGGGCGCGGGCCTGGGCGGCGAAGTCCCGGTAGGTGATGGGGGTGCCGTCCGACCACCGGGCCCGCGGATCGATGGTGTAGGTGACGACCTGACGGGGCTCGGTGACGACCTCGACCTTGTCGAGGTATTCGGGCACGGGCCGGACGACTCCCCTCTCGTCGGACCGCATCAGATACGGCATCACGCCCCGCAGCACCTCGTTCACCACGCCCTTGGCCCCTTGGACATGGTGGAAGTTCCACTGGACCGGGAACTCGGGCATCGGCCAGCGCAGGACGCCCCCGGTGCGCAGCCGCTCCCGGGGCGTCGGGTTGACGTCGGAGGCGGGGAGCGCGGACATCTCGTCGGGGGCCCGCGGCCCCGCGGGGCGGTGGACGGTGCACCCCGCCGCGACGAGCAGGGCGAGCAGCGCCGACGATGACGCGAGAGCGCGAAGTGTTCTCATGGGCTGGTCGTCTCCGGATAGTGGCAGGCCGCGTACCGGCCCGGGGCGACCTCCGTCGAGCGGGGCTCCTCCTCCTCGCAGCGCCGCGCCCGGCCGGCCTCCAGGGTCCGGTAGCGGGGGCAGCGGGGGCGGAACCGGCAGCCGGGCGGCGGAGCGGCCGGGTCGGGCGGGTCTCCGGGCAGCACCGCCCGGGGGCGGCGGCGCGCACGCGCGGGGTCGGGCACCGGGACCGCCGACAGCAGCGCCCGGGTGTAGGGGTGGGCGGGGTCCCGGCAGACCCCTCGGACGTCGCCGAGCTCCACGATCCGCCCCAGGTACATCACCGCGATCCGGTCGGCGACGTGCCGAGCCACGGCCAGGTCGTGGGTCACCAGCAGGCATGTCAGGCCGAGCCGGTCCTGCAGCCGGGTCAGCAGATTGCAGATCCCGGCCTGCACGGAGACGTCCAGGGCGGAGACCGGCTCGTCCAGCAGCAGCAGCCGAGGGCGCAGCGCCAGCGCGCGGGCGATGGCGACCCGCTGCCGCTGCCCGCCCGACAGGGCGCCGGGGTGGCGCCAGGCCAGCTCCGCCGGAAGCCCGACCATCGCCAGCAGCTCGCGGACCGGACCGCCGACGTCACGGCGGCGGTGACCGTGCGCGAGAAGCGGCTCGGCGACGATCTCGGCGACCCGCATCAGGGGGTCCAGCGACGCCAGCGGGTCCTGGAACACCGCCTGCACGTCGCGGCGCAGCGCCCGGCGGGTGGCGCGGTCCAACGCCGCGGTGTCGTGCCCGAGCACGGTGATCCGCCCGGCCTGGGGGGCGCGCAGCCGCAGGATCTCCAGCAGCGTGGTGGTCTTGCCGCAGCCGGACTCGCCCACCAGGGCCAGGGTCTCCCCCCGGCGCACCGTGAAGTCGACGCCGTCGACCGCGCGCACGGTGTCGCGGCGACGGCGCAGCGGCCCCGCTCCGCGCCGCACATGGTGGCGGACCAGGCCGGAGACCTCCAGCACCACCGGTCGTTCGACGCGGTCGACGGCGGGCTCCGGCCCCGGGTCGGGCGGGGGGTAGACGGCCGCCGGATCCGCCACGTCCTGCAGGCAGGCGACGGTGTGGCCGTCGGCGCCGGGGACCGGCCGGGGCCCGGGCTCCTCCTCCGCGCAGCGCGGCCCGGAGATCGGGCAGCGCGGGGAGAAGGAGCATCCGGGGCCGGGCCGCTGCGGAGGGACGCCGTCGATCGGCACCAGCACGGGCCTGCGCGGGCCGGGCACCGCCGGGCCGAACGGCGGCCGTCCGTCCAGCCGGGGCACCGCCTGGAGCAGGCCGATGGTGTAGGGCATCCGCGGCCGGGCGTACACCTCCTCGACCGGTCCGCTCTCGACGGGGCGGCCGGCGTACATGACGGTGACCCGATCGGCGATCTCGGCCGCCACCCCCAGATCATGGGTGATCAGCACGATCGCCGCGCCGGTCGCCTCCCCCGCGGCGCGCAGCACCTGCAGCACCTGCGCCCGGACGGTGCCGTCCAGGGCGGCGGTGGGCTCGTCGGCGACGATGACCGCCGGATCGTTGGCGACCGCCATGGCGATCATGACGCGTTGCCGCATCCCTCCCGACAGCTCGTGCGGATAGGCGCGGGCGCGGCGGGCCGGATCGGGGATCCCCACCAGGTCCAGCAGCCGCACCGCGCGGGCGCGGGCGGCGGCCCGGGAGGCCCCCTGGTGGATCCGGATCGTCTCGGCGATCTGGTCCCCCACCGTGCGCACCGGGGTCAGCGCCGACGACGGATCGGCGAACACCATCGCGATGTCCCGGCCGCGCACCCGGGCCAGCTCGGCGTCGGAGCGGCCGACCAGCTCCTTTCCGTGCAGTCGCACCGACCCGGCGACCTCGGTGCCGGGCGGCAGCAGGCCGAGCAGGGCGAGGGCGGTGGTGGTCTTGCCGCAGCCGGACTCCCCGACGACCGCGTGCACCTCGCCGCGGTCGACGGCCAGGTCCATCCCGCGCACGGCGGGAACCGTGGCGTCCCGGAAGGTCACCCGAAGGTCGGCGACCCGCAGCACCGTCACCGCACGCCGCCTCCTCCGGTCGGGTCCAGGGCGTCGCGCAGCCCGTCGCCGACGAGATTGACCGCCAGCACCAGCAGCACCAGCAGCGCCGCGGCGAACCCGAACAGCCAGGGGAAGGTGGTGGCCGCGGCGGCGCCCTCGGCGATCACGGTGCCCAGCGAGCTGTCGGGGGGCCGCACTCCGAAGCCGAAGTACGACAGCCCGCTCTCGGCGATGACGGCCGCGCCGACGTGCAGGGTCCCGTCGATGATCAGCAGCGAGCCCAGGTTGGGCAGCAGGTGCCGGACCAGCACGCGGGCCGGGGAGACGCCCATGCACCGGGCGGCCAGCACGAACTCGCGCTCCTTGAGGGAGATCGTCGCCTGCCGCACCATCCGCGCGGTCACCATCCACATGAACGCGGCCAGCGCCGGCACCAGCAGCGGCCAGGCCGACCCCAGCGTCGGGCCGAGCACCGCCAGCACCAGGAAGGCCGGCAGCACCAGCAGCAGATCGGTCACCCCCATCAGCACCCGGTCCGCCCACCCCCCGGCGTAGCCGGCGACCATGCCGACCAGCGCGGCCAGCCCGGTCGACAGCACCGCCACCGACAGCCCGATGAGCAGCGACTTCTGCAGGCCGCGCACGGTGAGGGCGAAGACGTCCCGGCCGCTCGCGGTGGTGCCGAACCAGTGCTCGGCCGACGGCGGCTCGCGCAACGCGGTGAAGTCGGTCTGCTGCCAATCCCAGCGGGCCAGGTGCGGCCCGGCGAACGCCAGCAGGAACAGCCCGGTCAGCAGCGCCAGGCCGAGCACGGCGCGGGGCTGCGCCAGCAGCCGGCGCGTCAGCGCCGGGCCCCGGACGGGCATCGCCTCCGGCGGGGCCCCCGACGGGTCGGATGCGCCGGGCACGGTCATCGGCCGGCCCTGACCCGCGGATCCAGGATCGCGTGCGCGATGTCGGCCGCCGCGCCGGCGAGCAGCACCAGCACCGCGGCCAGCAGGGCGACGGCGGCGACGGCGTTGACGTCACCGCGATGGACGGAGTCGATCAGCCACTCTCCCATCCCGTGCCAGCCGAAGATCTTCTCGGTGAACATGGCGCCGAGCAGCACGAAGCCGAAGGTGTAGGCGAAGTAGGTGGCGGTCGGGACCAGCGCGGTGCGCAGCCCGTGCCGCACCAGCGCCTGACGGCGGGTGAGCCCGCGGGCCATGGCGGTGCGCACGAAGTCGGCGTCCAGCACGTCGAGCATCAGGTGCCGCTGGTAGCGGCCGAACACCGCGGCCTGCACCAGCACGACGGTCAGCGTCGGCAGCACCAGGTGCCGCAGCCGCCCGAGCGCTCCCTCGGCCGCGCCGGGGGTGTACTCCCCCGCCCACTCGAAGATCCGCACACCGGTGATCTGGTTGATCCGTTCGGCGCCCAGCTGCAGCAGCACCGCCAGCACGAACACCGGGGTGGACAGCACCGCGAAGGAGCCCACGGTGATCAACCGGTCGGCGGGGCGGTGCCGCCGCGCCGCCGCGTACGCGCCGGCCAGCACCCCCAGCACCGCCCCCAGCACCGTCCCCACCGCCAGCAGCCGGAGGCTGACCAGGGCGCGCCGCCACAGCTCGGGGGCCACCGGCTCGCCGGCCAGGGTGCGGCCGAAGTCGCCGCGCAGCACCCCGCCCGCCCAGACGGCGTAGCGCCGTAACAGGGGCGTGCGGTCGTTGAGGTTGAGGGCGGTCAGCTCGGCGTCCACGACGGCGGCCGGCGGACGGGGGTTGCGCTGCTCGAAGTGGGCGCGCGGGCGAAGGGCGGAGGCCGCCAGCAGGTAGGTCAGGCTGGCCGCCAGCGCCACGAGCACCGCGCCGTGCAGCGACCTGCGAACCAGGAAACCCGCCACTGCCCCCCCTCGCGACCAGAGCAGTACGGCATGCTACTGACTCGTCACGGGACGCGCAGGGAAATCGGAACGCGGTGCGTTCGTTCCATTTCAGACCGTGATCACGCCGGGCGGCTCAGCGCAGCCAGTCGTCGCGGATCCGCCCCTCGGCGACCAGGACGGCCGGGCCGCGCAGGTGGCTGGTGCGCCCGTCGAAGGTCACGGTGACCCGGCCGCCGGGCACGTCCACCGTCCACTCGCCGGCGCGGTCGGCGCCGCCCGCCGCCGCGACCGCGGCGGCCACCGCCCCCGTCCCGCACGAGCGGGTCTCGCCCGATCCGCGCTCGTGCACGCGCATCTCCACATGCCGCTCCCCCAGGACGCGGAACAGCTCCACGTTGACGCCCTCGGGGAAGACGGCCGGATCCACCGCCGGCGGACGGGTCAGGTCCAGCTCCCGCACCGGCCGATCGACCGGGCAGGCCAGGTGCGGATTGCCCATCGAGACCCGCAGCCCCGGGTACTCGATCCCGCCCACGGTCGCGCCGGCCTCGCCCTGCACGACCGGCAGGCCCATGTCCACGCCGACGTCCCCGGACGGCCCCAGCGTCACCCGCCTGAGACCCGCCCGCGTCGCCACGTCCCACTCCCCCGGCGCGGCCAGTCCGGCGTCCACCAGGTAGCGGGCGAAGACCCGCACCCCGTTGCCGCACATCTCGGCGACGCTGCCGTCGGCGTTGCGGTAGTCCATGAACCACTCGGCCGCATCGGCCAGCTCCTCGGCCGCCGGGTCGCCGGCGGCCTTGGTGCGCACCACCCGCAGCACGCCGTCGGCTCCGACGCCGGCCCGGCGGTCGCACAGGGCGGCCACGGTCTCAGGCCGCAGATCCAGGGAGCCGTCGGGGTCCGGCAGGATCACGAAGTCGTTCTCGGTGCCGTGCCCCTTGACGAAACGCATGCGCCGATCCTATGCCCTGGCCAGGGCGAGCGCGCGCTCCACCAGATCCGGCGCATCGTAGGGCAGCCAGTGCACCCGGGGGTCGCGGCGGAACCACGACTCCTGGCGGCGGGCGAACCGGCGGGTGGCCCGGATCGTCTCCTGCTTGGCCTGCTCCTCGGTCCACTCCCCGGCCAGGTACCGCAGCACCTGGGCGTACCCGAGGGCGCGCCCGGCGGTCCGGCCCTCCCGCAGGCCCCGCCGCTCCAGCCGGCGCACCTCCTCGACCAGGCCCGCCGCCCACATCCGCTCGACCCGCAGCGCGATCCGCTCGTCCAGTTCCGGGCGGGGGACGCGCAGCCCGATCTGCACGGCGCGGCGGCGGTAGCGGTGCTCGGGCAGCGTCGCGGTGAACGGGCGGCCGGTGATCTCGATGACCTCCAGGGCCCGCACGATCCGCCGCCCGTTGCTGGGCAGGATCGCCGCGGCGGCCCGCGGATCGCGCTCCCGCAGCCGCCGGTGCAACGCGCCCGGCCCCACCGCCGCCAGCTCCTCCTCCAGCCGGGCGCGCACCGCGGGATCGGTGCCGGGGAACTCCAGCTCGTCCAGCGCCGCCCGCACGTACAGGCCGGACCCGCCGACCAGG
Source organism: Thermomonospora catenispora (assembly GCF_006363815.1). Lineage (GTDB taxonomy): Bacteria > Actinomycetota > Actinomycetes > Streptosporangiales > Streptosporangiaceae > Thermomonospora > Thermomonospora catenispora. The sequence continues at coordinate 3,616 of NZ_RRYT01000035.1, read as the reverse complement.
ATCGGCACCCGGCCCCGTCCGCGGATCTCGGCGATCGCCCGGTCGCTGAGCCTCTGGTACTCGGCGACGCTGGCGGTCTCGGTCACGTCCCACACGTCCAGCAGGTGGTGCGGGACGCCGCGCCTCTCCTCGAGGGTCAGCTTGGCGGTGCCGATGTCCATGCCCCGGTACAGCTGCATGGAGTCGGCGTTGACCGCCTCGCCGTTCAGCGCCAGCGCCAGTTCCACCGCCAGATCGGACTTGCCGGACGCGGTCGGGCCGACCACGGCGAGCACTTCGGGGAAGGTCACGCGCATAACTTTGCCATCTGAGCGGTATGGGGGAGGTGTTCGGGCGCCGGGCGTCCGCCCGGCGCCGCCAACCGTGAATCGGGGGTTCCCATGTCGATCATCAGCAAGGTCAAGCAGATGCTGGGCCAGCACCCCGACCAGGCCAAGAAGGGCGTCGAGAAGGCCGGGGACGTGATCGACCGGCGCACCGGCGGCAAGTACGCCCAGCACGTCGACAAGGGCCAGCAGAAGGCCGGCGAGTACATCGAGGGCGAGGGCGGCCGGCGGAACCCGCCGAACGCCTGACCCGCACCGGGCGCCTGACCCGCGTCGGGCGCCTAATCCGCCCGGGTCCGCACCCAGCTCGCCGCGAAGTAGCCGACGCCGTAGGGCGCCTGGTGCGCCAGCAGCGCGGCGTCGTACCCGGCGTCGCCGGCCGCCCCGGCGAGGAACTGCCACGCCGCCCGCCCGGCCGCCCCGAGCTCGGCCGACAGCCCGGGATCCAGGGCGGCCAGCGCGGCGGTGTCGGCGCGTCCCAGGGCCCGCGCCACCTCGGCGTCGTACGGCTCGGCCCGCTCGTCCAGATAACCGGGGGCCTTCTCGCTCCGGCAGGCGCTCCCGTCGCCCATGACCAGCAGTCCGAGCCGGCCGGTCCGGCGCGCCGCCCGTTCGCCGAGCCGGAGGCACTCGGCGGCCGGGGCGTCGAACGCCAGCGCCCGGTGGCGGACGCGATCGAGGTCCACGCCCGCCGGGCGGCGGTGCAGCAGCCACGCGCCGATCGACAGGGACAGCGGCAGCGACGGCCCTCCCGGCCGCCCGCCGCACACCAGGTCCGCGCCGTAGGGCCGCAGGTCGCACCGGCCGTCGGGGCCGTACTCCCCCGCCTGCTCCGCACCGCCGACGACCAGGATGAGCTCCACGTCCGCCTCGACCAGCCGGCGGATCGCCTCGTCGCAGGCGGCGCGCAGCCCGTCCAGTTCACCGGCCGCCGCCCCGGCCATCTCCGGCACCAGCAGCGGAGGGTGCGGGCAGACCGCCGCGGCGACCAGCATCAGCCGCGCTCCGCCGCGCAGGCGGAGGCGGACGCCGCCGGGGCGGGGGGACGGCCGATGGTCGGCATGCCCAGCGACACGCCCTTGGGCGCGTTCCGCCGGGCCTCCCACGCGTCGCCCGCCCGGGTCCGGCGGATCGCCTTGACCGGGCCGTCGGCGACCAGGTGGTGCGGGGCCGCGTAGGTGACCTCGACGGTGACCATGTCGCCGGGGCGCACCGGCTCCTCCGGCGGGCGGAAGTGCACCAGCCGGTTGTCGGGGGCGCGGCCGGACAGCCGCCGGGTGGCGTCGTCCTTGCGGCCCTCGCCCTCGGCGACCAGCACCTCCAGGGTGCGGCCGAGCTGCTTTCCGTTCTCCTCCCAGGAGATCTCCTCCTGGAGGGCGACCAGCCGCTCGTACCGCTCCTGCACGACCTCCCTGGGCACCTGGTCGTCCATCTCGGCCGCCGGGGTGCCGGGGCGCTTGGAGTACTGGAAGGTGAACGCGCCGGCGAACCGGGCCTCGCGCACCACGTGCAGGGTCTGCTGGAAGTCCTCCTCGGTCTCGCCGGGGAAGCCCACGATGATGTCGGTGGTGATGGCGGCCTCCGGCATCGCGGCCCGCACCCGCTCGATGATCCCCAGGAACCGCTCCTGCCGGTAGGAGCGGCGCATCGCCCGCAGGATCCGGTCCGACCCGGACTGCAGCGGCATGTGCAGCGACGGCATCACGTTCGGGGTCTCGGCCATCGCGGCGATCACGTCGTCGGTGAAGTCGCGCGGATGCGGGGAGGTGAAGCGGACCCGCTCCAGTCCCTCGATCTCGCCGCAGGCCCGCAGCAGCTTGGCGAACGCCCGCCGGTCGCCGAACTCGCTGCCGTAGGCGTTGACGTTCTGCCCCAGCAGCGTCACCTCCAGCACGCCCTCGGCCACCAGCGCCTCGATCTCGGCGAGGATCTCGCCGGGCCGGCGGTCCTTCTCCCTGCCGCGCAGGGAGGGGACTATGCAGAAGGTGCAGGTGTTGTTGCAGCCCACCGAGATCGCCACCCAGGCCGCGTACGGGGACTCACGGCGGGTCGGCAGCGTGGAGGGGAACGTCTCCAGCGCCTCCTTGATCTCCACCTGCGCCTCCCGCTGGACGCGGGCGCGTTCCAGCAGCACCGGCAGCGAGCCGATGTTGTGGGTGCCGAACACCACGTCCACCCAGGGGGCGCGGCGCACGATGGCCTCCCGGTCCTTCTGCGCCAGGCAGCCGCCGACGGCGATCTGCATGCCGGGCCTGCGGTCCTTGACCGGGCGCAGGTGCCCCAGGTTGCCGTACAGGCGGTTGTCGGCGTTCTCCCGGACCGCGCAGGTGTTGAACACGACCACGTCCGGCTCGCCGGACTCGTCGCGCACATAGCCGGCCGCCTCCAGCAGCCCGGCCAGGCGCTCGGAGTCGTGCACGTTCATCTGGCAGCCGTAGGTACGGATCTGGTACGTACGGGGCTGGCCGCCGGGATGAATCGTGGGCGTGCTCATCGGACTCCCTCAACGCGTGCGGACCCCGCGCCGGGGCGGGGAGAAGACACGGCACCTGCCGCTGCGGACATCTCTGTAGGGTAGGCGCTGGCCGCGCGTGCGGGCCACGTCGATTACCCGATGCCGCCGCCTCATGGAAGCCTTCCGGCCCGATCGGCCCGATCCGGCCATGACCTCCGCGCATCGTGCGGAGCGACGTACGAACTTGTGATCCTATCGGTACCGCTCGGTGAGCGTGAGCACCTTCACGATGCCCTAGAGTCCGAGCCATGACGGACAGCGGCATCGAGGCCGGTGGGGCGGACCTGCGCAAAGGCCTCCCCGGGGACACCGGATCGACGGCGGACACGGGGGACGGCCGTCCACTCGTTCGCCTGGAGAAGGTCAACAAGTACTTCGGCACGTTGCACGTGCTGCGGGACATCGACCTGAACATCCGTCGCGGCGAGGTCGTGGTGGTGATCGGGCCGTCCGGGAGCGGCAAGTCCACGTTGTGCCGCGCGATCAACCGGCTCGAGCCGATCGACAGCGGGATCATCGAGATCGACGGGCAGCGGCTGCCCGAGGAGGGCAAGGAGCTGGCCCGGCTGCGCGCCGACGTCGGGATGGTGTTCCAGTCGTTCAACCTCTTCGCGCACAAGACGATCCTGCAGAACGTCACGCTGGGCCCGATCAAGGTGCGCAAGGTCCCCAAGGCCGAGGCGGAGGAGCGGGCCATGGCCCTGCTGGAGCGGGTGGGCATCGCCCACCAGGCCGCCAAGTACCCCGCCCAGCTGTCGGGCGGCCAGCAGCAGCG
>NZ_RRYT01000034.1 GCF_006363815.1 Thermomonospora catenispora | reverse complement strand
CCAGCGCCGCCCAGGCCGCCCGGGTCTCCTCGCGCATGTCCGCGGCGGCCTGCTCGGCGTCGGCCTTGGCGGCCCGCGCCCGCCGCACCTCGGCGTCCGCGGCGGCGGCCTCGCGCTCCAGCCGGTCCCGTCGCTCCAGCTCGGCGGCCGCCTGTTCCGCGGAGGGGGCGCCGTCGAGGGCGGCGCGCACCGCGGTGAGCCGTTCGGCGAGGGCGGCCAGTTCGTCGGCGGTCGACTGCTCGGCTCGGGAGGCCCGCATCCATGCGTCGTTCAGGCGCTCGGCCTCTCGGTCGGCCCGCAGGCGCGCCCGTTCGGCCGCCTCCAGGTCGGGCGCGGGCGGCGGGCCGGGCACCGCCTCCACCGGCCGCTCGCAGACCGGGCAGGGCCGTCCGCTCCGCAGCCGCGGGCGCAGCGCCGCGACGAGATGGGCCCGCTCCGCGCTCTGCAGTTCCCGACGCGCCCGCCGGGCGCGGGAGGCGGCCCGGCGCCGGGCGGCGGCCACGGCCGCGAGGGCCGCGGTCTGCCGCCGATGCAGCTCCTCGACCTTCTCCGTCCTCCGGTGCAGCGCGTCGAGGTCGGCGTGGGCGCGGCGGGTCCGTTCGAGAAGGGAGCGGGGCGGCGCCGCGGCGAGGCGTTCCCGGGCGGCCGTGTCGGCCGCCTCGGCCTCGGCGAGCTCCTCGGCGGCGGCCCGGGCGGCGGAGGAGACGGCGCGGTCCCGTTCGGCGAGCTCCTCGAGTCCGACCGGTGCGACGACCGCTTCCAGCAGCTCACGCTCGGCGGTCAGCGTCGCGCAGTCCTCGCGCGCCCGGGTCGCCGCCGCCTCGTGGGCCGCGAGGGCGGGCAGGGCCGCGCGCACCCGTTCGGCGGTCTTCTCCAGCGCGGCCACCCGGCGCCGGGCCGCCCGCCGGGCGCGGTCGGTCGCGTCGGCGAACCCCTCCAGCTGCCGGGTGAGCAGGTCGACGCGCTGCCTCTCCGCCTCGGCCAGGGCGTTCGCCGCCTGCGCGATCCGCGGGTAGACCTCCAGCCCCATCAGCTTGACGAGGATGTCCTGCCGCTTGGCCGGCTGCGCATGGAGGAATTCGGCGAAGGCCCCCTGCGGCAGCACCACGCAGGTGGCGAAGTGCTCGAACGGCATCCCCAGCAGCCGTTCCACCGCCGGGGTGACCGCCGAGTCGGCGGCGAGCACCCGGGTCGCGTCGTCGGGCGCGCCGAGCGCGTCCGGATCCAAGAGCCGCTCCAGCCGGGCGTTCTTGACCGTGACGCCGTCGCCGACGCGGCGCAGCTCCCGGGCGGCGATGTAGCGGTGCCCGGCGACGTCGAAGACGAGCCGGACGACGCCGCGGTCGGCGGTCGGCGCCAGCGCGTTGGCCACCGCGCGGCGGTTGCCCCACCGCGGAGCCGACCCGTACAGCGCGAACGTGATCGCGTCGACGACGGTGGACTTGCCCGATCCGGTCGGGCCGACGAGGGCGAAGTAGTCCGCTCCGCGGAAGTCCACCTCGGCCGGCTCCCGGAAGGAGGCGAAGCCGTTCATCTCCAGCAGCACCGGCCTCATGAGGAGTCCTTCTCCGCGGCCCGGGCCTCTTCGGCGGTCACCCGGTCGAGGAGCCCGGCGAACAGGGCCTCGACGTGGGGGTCGGCCACCCCGCGGGCGAGGCAGTACTCGTGGAACAGCTCGGCCGGGCTGCGGTGCGCATCGCCGGCCGGCGCGCGTCGCCGCCCGGGGTTCGCCGGCGCGGCGAACTCCGGGGCGATGCGGACCTCCAGCGCGTTCGGGAGCAGCCGCTGCACCTCCTGCCGCAGGCCGGCGCGGGCCGGCTCGTTGAGCACCACCCGCAGATGGTCGTCGCCGAAGGAGTCCGCGCGGCGGGCCAGTTCCTCGACGGTGCCGTGCACGGTGCGCAGCCGCCGTCCGGCGGTGAGGGGCACTTCGGCGACGACGTCGGCGGGGGCGCCGGGCTCGGCCTCGACGAGGAGGACCATCGCCGGATCGTCCTCCTCGCCGAAGTCCAGGGCCATCGGGCTGCCGCAGTAGTGCACCGGGCACGGCGCCGGCACGGCCTGGCGGCGGTGCAGGTGGCCGAGCGCGACGTAGTTCGCGGTAGGCGGGAAGACGTCGACCGGGACCCAGTAGTCGACGATCGACTGGGCGGGTCGCTCCCCTCCGCCGAGCCTTCCCCCGGCCGTCATCAGGTGCGCGGTCACCAGATTGACCGCATCGGCGCGGAAGCCCTCGGCGAGCGCGGCGAGGAGGTCCCCCACCAGCCGGCCGTAGTCGGCCGTGGCCTGCTGCGGCGTGCCGCCGATGAGCTGGGCGGCGCGCACCGCGCGGTGGTGCGGCAGGAACGGCAGCATGGCGACGACGACCGGCTCCCCCGTCGAGCGGGCGGTGAACTCGACCACCCCGCCTTCGGCCGCGGTGCGGACTCCGCCGGCCAGGGTGATCCCGGCACTGGCCATGAGCGGCCGGTAGGCGTCGAAGACGGCGGCGTGGTCGTGGTTGCCGGCGATCGCGATGACCTCGGCGCCGGTGTCGCGCAGCGCGAGCAGCGTCTGGACGACCAGCCGCTGGGCCTGCGCCGAGGGGGCGGCGGACTCATACAGGTCCCCGGCGACGAGGACCGCGTCGACCCGGTGGTCGCGCGCCGCCCGGACGATCTCGTCCAGGACCGCTCGCTGCTCGTCGAGCCGGCCGCGGCCCTTGAGCGCCTTGCCGACATGCCAGTCCGAGGTGTGCAGGAACCTCATGCGCTCCGTCTCATCCTCTGCGATTCCGTGCGGCGTCCGCGCGGCGCCGGTGCGCCCTTCTCCGGCGCCCGCGCCGCCTGGGGCGGCCGATGCCGGTCAGAACGGATCGCCGCTCCCCTCGAAGACGTCCCGTCCCTCGTCGGAGGCGAACGGGTCGGCGGCGGTCGGGCCCGCCTCGCGGCGGGCGCCCGGGGAGCCGGGCCGCGGCGGGACCTTGCCGACCTGCGCGGTGGCGTAGCGCAGCGAAGGGCCCACCTCGTCGACCTCGCATTCGATCACGGTGCGGCGTTCGCCCTCCTGGGTCTGGTACGTCCGTTGGCGCACCCTCCCCCGGGCGATGACGCGGGTGCCGCGGCGCAGGGAGGCGGCGACGTGCTCGGCCAGGCTCCGCCAGGCCGAGCAGTGCAGGAACAACGTGTCGGCGTCCTGCCACCCGCCGGTCTCCCGGTTGAACACCCGCGGCGTGGACGCCACGGTGAAGTGCGCGACGGGGCCGTTGGCGGTGGAGCGCACCTCGGGGTCGTCGGTCAGGTTGCCGACCACCGTGATGACGGTTTCGCCGGCCATGGCGGCTTCCTCTCCGGCAGATGGTCCTCTGCCCGTGCTCGTTCGATCCGGTGGGCGCGGCGGACGGCGCGGTGGAACGCACCGCCGCGCCCGGTGCGCGCCGCCGAAGGCAGGGCGCCGGGACGGCGCGCGCCGCGACGGCTCAGGCGGCCGTGCCCCGCCGTGCGCTCCGGGAGGCCCGGTTCTTGGCCTCGGCTCCGCGCTGCGTGATCAGCTCGCCGAGGGTGATGGACTCCTCGCCGTCCAAGATGGCGGCGCCGAGCATGTTGTGCCGGCGCGCCTCGTTGTAGAGGGTGCGCAGCTTCTCGTAGGTGGCGTCGGAGGCGGTGGCCGCCTCGACGTAGTCCCGCACGGTCTTGGCCGGTGCGCCGGCGTTGAGCCAGCCGAGGACGGCCTCGCCGAACTCCGCGCCCGGTTTGCGGATCACCCGTCCCGACAGGGCCTTCGCCCGGGACTTGGAGATCACCAGGGTGTTCTCGTGGTCGAGATCGCCGACGATGTCGAATTCGTACTCGATCCCCTCCCGCTGCTCGGGCTTGAGCCCGACCTTGCGCGGCACCTTGCGCCCCCGATCGTCGGTCTCGATGACGTAGTCGGTCTTGGCGCGCATGGTGACGATGAGGTGGCCCGGATAGGCCAGCAGGGCGTCGATCATCGCCCGTTCCAGGGGCCGGGCCTCCTTCCAGCCGACGAAGGTGTTGCCCGAGCCGACGCGCTTGGCGGCGTTGTCGACCTGCTCCAGCATCCCCCCGGTGCCGGACCAGAAGTGCGAGAGCGAGTCGACGATCACGACGTCGAAGCCCTCGTGGGCGGCCACCGCGAGCGCCTTGACGAGCGTCTGCGGCTCGAACGTCGTGAGCTGCAGGGTCTGGAAGGCGAACTCGTCGGCGTACTTGGAGGCGCTGCCGCGCTCGGTGTCGATGAGGGCGATCCGCTCGCCGAGCACCCGGGCCGTGATCAGCGCCGTGTAGGTCTTGCCCGATCCGGTGGGCCCGGTGAGCGCGATGCGGGCCTTGGCCTTCTCCTTGGTGGCCGGGACGAAGGTGTCCATGTCACTCCCCTCGGTGAGACTGACCGCGCTCGGGATGCAGGAGTCGGTGGTGGGGGGAGTGACTCTGGAGGCTGCAGTCTCGCCTCATTCGCACATATGTTCGGTTGACACGTTCAGACTAGGCCGGACCTGCCCGGAAATCAACCCACCGTCACCGAACATCACCTTTGATGCCTATGTGTTCAATGTGTCCGAGTCGACGCCGGTCCACGGCCTTCTCGACCGGTCGGCGGAGCGGTCGGACGCCCGGGTCCGGGCGTCCGTTCGCATCCGCTCCTCGACGCGAGGCGACCTCATCGGCCCCACGGGCCAGGAGACCGACCGCGGCACGCGGGCCGCCCGGTCGGCGGCCCGACCTCCTGCGACATCCGCTCCCGCCGGCCCGGCGGGCGGACGCGCGTCCGACCGGCGCCCGCCCCGCTTCGGTGAGCGTCATCTCGGTCCGCGACCGGACGGGCAACCACCCCCGGCAGGCCCTCCGGCCGCCCGATCCGCCCCGCCGACACGGGCCGGGACGCCTGCGGCCGCTCGGAGCGAGGACGCAGGACCGGCGGGGCTCGAGGGGAGGCGACGTGCCGCGGGCGCGCCGCCGCAGCCGCTCAGAACGAAGGACGAACACCGCAGACCCATGCGCCGAGCAGCGATCATGCCGGGCCGTCGCCGGCCGGCGACAATCCGCACGACCGACGCCCGGGCGGCCGCGGGCCCGGACCGCCGCGGGCGTCGGCCGTGCACCCGGCTCCGCGCGGCACCGCCGCAGAGCCCTCCGAGAACGCCTCCGGCTCCGGGCACGGCCGTGCCCGGAGCCGGACGGGCGTCACGCGGCGGTGAGGCGCAACGGCACCGACCTGGGGCCGAACTCCAGCCAGTTGAACATCTTCACCGGGCCGTCGAGCGCCAGATGCGTCGTGCCGTCGAGCAGCGCCCGCAGGGCGGCGGCCATCTCCAGCCTGGCCATGGCGGCGCCGGGGCAGCGGTGGGCGCCCCGCCCGAACGCCAGATGGCGGTTGGGACGACGGTCCAGATCCAGGCGGTGGGGGTCGGAGAAGACCGACTCGTCGCGGTTCGCCGAAGGGAACAGCATGGTGATCGGCTCCCCGGCGCGGATCAAGCGGCCGCCCAGCTCGACATCGCGGGTGGCGGTGCGGGCGAACACCCGATAGGGGGCGTACAGCCGGAGCAGCTCCTCGATGGCGGCCGGCAACCGGTCGGGACGGGTGCGCAGCGTTCGCTGCAGATCCGGATCCCGGGCCAGATGCACCGCGGCGCTGCCGAGCACGGCGTGCGGGGCGCCGATCCCGGCGACGATGGTCTGCCGGACCGTTCCGACCACCATCTCGTCGGAGATGGGGGCCTCCAGCAGGCTGGCGATCATGTCGGTGTCCGGGTCGCGGGGGTCGCGGCGGCGGTCGGCGACGAGGGTGCGGGCGATGGCGTACAGCTCGTCGCTGGCCGCCGCGATCCGCGGCTTGTCCATCTCCTGGATGGCGAAGCTGTACTCCACCCCGATGCGCCGGATCTCCAGCACCTGTTCGACCGGCAGGCCCAAAAACAGCGCGAAGCACTGCGCGGCGAACGGCAGGGCGAACTCCGCCGAGTAGTCGCCGCCGCCGCGTTCCAGCATCGGCTGCAGCAGTTCGCGCGCCGCCGCGGCGAAGGCGGGCTCCAGGCGGCGCACCGCGGCGCGGCTCATCACCCGGTCCAACGGGGCGCGGTAGACCGCGTGCTCGGGCGGGTCGAAGTGCAGCGGGGGACGGCGCTGAGCGCGCGGCACGTGCGGGACGACGTTCTGCACGGCGGTGCTGAACGTCTCGCTGTCGCGGGCCACCCGCACCACGTCCTCGTAGCGGGTCGCCGCCCAGAAGCCGCCATAGGCGTTGCTCCACGGCACCGGGCAGCGTCGCCGCAGGTCGGCGTAGACCTCATGGGAGCTGTCGAAGGTCTCCGGCGCTCGGGGATCCCAGTCGGACGGACGTTCCGCGGGCATCACGCTCTCCTCGATGACGGGGACACGGCAGGATCGGCGGGGTCACAGCAGGTGGCGGCGGGCGAGGCGGGCCAGCGTCTCGATGCCGTAGACGACGACGGTGATCACGATGACGATGGCGCAGGTGACGTCGTAACGCAGGGTGGCGATGGACTCCTGCATCAGGTAGCCGACGCCGCCCGCGCCGACGACGCCCAGCACGATCGACTCGCGCAACGCCAGATCGGCCACGAACAGGCCGTTGCCGATGAACGACGGCACGAACTGCGGCCAGATCCCGCCGGCGAACGCCTGCGGCCGGGTGGCGCCCACCGAGGTCAGCGCCTCGTGCGGGACCGGGTCCAGGCGTTCCAGGGCGTCGGTGAAGAACTTGGCGGCCAGCGCCGTGCAGGAGATCCACAGGGCCAGGAAGCCGGCGAACGGGCCGAGTCCCAAGGCGGCCACGAACAGCAGCGCGTACACCAGGTCGGGAATGCCCCGGACCACCACGACCAGTACCCGGACGATCGCCGCCAGGGGGCGCCAGGGCGCCACGTTGCCGGCGGTGAGCAGGGCTAGCGCCAGCCCGCCCAGCGCGCCGACGGAGGCCGCGCCCAACGCGATGAGCAGGCTCTCCAGCACCCCGGTGAAGACCTCGGCGGAGAACGCGGGCGGCCACATCCCGGTGAGCATCTCGCGGGTGTTGGGCCAGGCGTCGGCGAGCCGGTCCGGCCGCGGGTCCAGCGACCACAGCGCGGCCAGGAAGATCACGACGGCCGTGCCCGCCCCCGCGAACCGCAGCGCCCGGTGGCGGTCCCAGCCGACGTCGTGGCGGGCACGGGCGCTGGCGGGCAGGGCCGCGGGCCCGGCCGACCGATCCTGTCCGCTGCGCCGGCCGATCACCACCGACAGCAGCTCCAGCAGCAGGATCAGCACGATGATCACGCAGATGATGCCGGCCGCGCGCCGGTAGTTCAGGCTGCCCAGGGCGGTCTGCAGCGCCACCCCGATGCCGCCCGCCCCGACCACGCCGAGCACCGACGAGGCCCGGATGTTGATGTCCAGCCGGTACAGCACCGCGGCGACGAACGCGGGCAGCACCCGCGGCAGCACGTTGGACAGCGCCACCTGGGTCTCGCGGGCGCCGCAGGCGCGGACCGCCTCGGCCGGGAGCGGGTCGGCCTCCTCGATGGCGTCGGTCAGCAGCTTTGCGATCATGCCGACCGAGTGGACGGCGACCGCCAGCGCCCCGGCCAGCGGTCCCAGCCCGAACGCCCGCACGAACAAGATCGCGAAGACCAGCGTCGGCACCGCCCGGGTCAGCACGATGACCAGCCGGGCCGCCGACCGGGTCCAGGACCGGCCGGGCCGGGTGCGGGCGGCGGCGAAGGCCAGGGGCACCGACGCCGCCGCCGCCAGCCCGGTGCCCGCCACGGCGATCAGCAGGGTCTCCACGATCAGCGCGGCGATGTCCCCGGCCGCCGGGAACTCCGGCGGCAGCATCCGCTCCAGCAGCCGCCGGGCGTCGCCGAGCCCGGCGGCCAGTGTCGACGGCGACAGCCCGATCCACCAGAACGTCACGCAGGTGACCGTCACGGCGGCGGTCAGCAGCCCGGCCGCGACGACGGTCCGGGCGCCCAGCGGCGGGCGCAGCGGTCCTGCGGCGGGGGCGTTCTCCGGGGCGTGCGCCGCCCGCCGCTCAGTGCCGATCACCATGGGCCCCCGCCTTCTCATAGAGGGCGTGCAGCCGTTCCGCCGACAGGGCGGCGGCGGGCTCGTCCAGCACGATCCGGCCCGAGCGCAGCGCCACCACCCGGTCGGCGGTGGACAGCGCCAGGTCGACCTGGTGGAGGCTGCACACCACCGAGATGCCGTCCTCGACGCTGATCCGCTTGAGGATGTCGAGCACCATTGCGCTGGCCGCCGGGTCCAGTGAGGCGACCGGCTCGTCGGCCAGGATCAGCTCGGGGCGCTGCAGCAGGGTCCGGGCCACGGCGACCCGCTGCTGCTGGCCGCCCGAGAGCGTGTCGCAGCGCTGGAAGCGCTGGTCGGCCAGGCCGACCCGGTCGAGCTGGTGCACGGCCCGCTCCCGCAGGGCGCGCGGGTAGCTCATCACCCCATAGCGCGGCCAGCGCAGGGTGGCCAGCGCCCCCATCAGCACGTTCTCCAGCGCCGACAGCCGCCCGACCAGGCCGAACTGCTGGAAGACGAAGCCCACCCGGGAGCGCAGCGCGCGCAGCTCGCGGCGGGAGCAGGCGGCCGGGTCGACGCCGAGCGTGCGGACGGTGCCGCGGTCGGGCAGGTGCATCCCGTTGACCAGCCGCAGGAGGGTGGACTTGCCCGCCCCCGAGGGGCCGACCAGCGCGACGAACTGCCCCTGGGGAACGGTCAGGTCGATGTCGTCGAGCACGACGGTGCCGCCGAAGCCCTTGCCGACGTGGGCGAGGTCCAGCACCGCCTCACCGCGCGTGTCGCTCATCACGGACTCCTCAGTCACCGGACGTGCAGACCTCGGCCTTGGTGATCTCGCAGATCCGGGCGATCGGCTGATAGGTCTCATCGTCGGCCGGGACGAAGGTCCAGGCGTTGGACGACCCCAGCGGACAGGCCGTGGCCCCGGCCTGGTCGCCCCAGCTCTGCGGCCCCTTGATCTCGTTGCCTCGGCACAGTCCGGCGGAGGCCGCGCCGGTGGCGGTCAACCCGGTCACCGTCTTCGTGATCTTCTCGCGCAGGTCCGGGGACAACCAGTTGCCGACCACGACGGGCGGTCCGGGGATGAGCGGGGAGGTCCACACCTTGCGGACCTGGCCGGGCTTGAGCTGGCCGCGGGCGGGCAGCAGGGTGTCGATGAACACGTCGCCGACGAAGGCGATGTCGCAGTCCCCCGCCAGCAGCGAGGCGACCGCGGTGTCATGGCCCTTGGCGAACACGGTCTTGGCGTCCTTGGCGACGTCCACGCCGGCCTCCTTGAGCGAGGCCAGGGGCTGGAGGTAGCCGGTGGTGGAGCCGGGATCGGTGAAGCAGACGTCCTTGCCCTTGACGTCCGCGAGCGACTTGATCGAGGTGTCGTCGCCGCGGGTCACGCCGTAGGCGTAGGCGCCGGGCTCGCCCCCGGGGGCCTGAAGGGGGACGGCGACGGGCTGGACGTCGGCGCGGCTGCGGGCCAGGTAGTAGCTGAAGGCTCCGTAGACGGCGACGTCCACGCGCTTGGCGACCTGGGCCTCGACGACGGCGGCGTTGCTGGCGACGGCCTGGAACTTGACCGGGATGCCCAGGTCCCTCTCCAGGGCGGCGGTGATCGGGGCGAAGGCCGCCTGCAAGTTGTCGGTCTGCTCGGAGGGGATGGCGGCGAACACGAGCTGGTCGGGGCGGCTCTCGCCCGCAGCGTTGCGCGCTCCGGGACCGGTGCCGCAAGCGGAGAGGAGGCCGACGGCGGTGGTGACCGCGATCACACCCAAGGCTGTCTTCCGGAACATCAGCGACTCCCTCACTACGGGGTGGTCGGCTCAAAGTAAGCAGGTGAACGGCTATTGTCAACAGTTCTACGACGACCGTAGGATTCTTGCCGAATGTCATCCGCTGCTCTAACTGGACGATCGTCGAAACACTGTCTCCTGATTCCGCCCCAGGGAGCCGGACATGTCTCTGCCCTTGCGGCGAGCGGTCGCCGTCACGGCGACGACCGCCGCCCTCGCCCTCGCCTCCGCCCCGCCCGTCCCCGCCGCCACCGACGATCCGATCAGCCTCCGCGGCGTGCACCCCAGTGGAGCGACCTATGCGATCGAGGTCCCGCGGAACTGGAACGGCACGCTGCTGACCTTCAGCCCCGGCTACGGCCAGGGCGCCGGCCCGCAGCAGCGCCCCGCCGAGCTCGGCGGCAACGCCGCCGCGCGGAACTGGCTGCTCGAGCACGGCTACGCCCTGGCCGGGACACGGCCGTACGGCGACGGCTGGGCCGTGGAGGAGACGCTGCGGGACTCCGCCGCCACGCTGACCGTCTTCGCCCGGGTCGCCGGAAAACCCGAGATCACGCTGGCGTGGGGCTCCTCGATGGGCGGGAACGTCGCGGCGGGGCTGGCCGAACGACGGCCCGACCTCATCGACGGGGCGTTGCCCTACTGCGCCTCGGTCGCCGGGCCGGTGGCCATGCTCAACCAGTCGCTCGACGCGGCGTTCGCCTTCAAGACCCTGCTGGCCCCCGGCGACGACCGCATCACGCTGGCGCGCCTCGCCTCGGCCGAGGAGGAGGCCGCCGGCAACGCCGCCGCCCGGGCCGTCCTCGACGCGGCCCAGCAGACTCCGGCCGGCCGGGCGCGCATCGCCCTGGCCGCCGCGTTCGCCCAGATCTCCCCCTGGTCGATACCCGGCACCCCGGAGCCCGCCGCGGACGACTGGGCCGGCCAGCAGGCCCAGCAGTACGCCGCGTTCATGCCGACCGTGTTCTCCCCCCGCTACCCGCTGGAGCAGCGCGCGGGCGGCAACATGTCCTGGAACACCGGGGTGGACTACCGCAGGCTGCTGCGGGACTCCGGCCGCAGCCGGCAGGTGCGGGCCCTGTACGCCCAGGCCGGGCTCGACCTCGACGCCGACCTGGACCGCCTGGAGGCGGCGCCGCGGATCTCCGCCGATCCGGCCGCGGTCGCCTACATGGAGCGTTACTTCACCCCCGGCGGCAGGCTGGAGGTCCCCGTGCTGACGCTGCACGAGCGCGGCGACAACTTCCCCACCGTCACCCAGGCCCGCGCCTACTCCGACGTCGTGCGGCGGGCCGGGAACGGGCGGATGCTGCGGCAGGCGTTCGTGGACCGGCCCGGGCACTGCGGCTACACCGGAGCCGAACTGGTGGCCACGGTGCTGACCCTGGAACGCCGCGTCAAGACCGGACGATGGGAGGCGAACGCCCATGAGCTGAACCGGCTCGCCGCACGCCTCGGCGCCGGCGACCCCGACCTGGGGGCCGCCCAGTTCATTCACCTCGTCCCCGACAGGTTCCTGCGCCCGCACGTCCCCGGAGGCGCCCGATGAGACCGCGCCCGGCGACCGTCGCCCTCACCGCGATCACCGCGCTGCTGGCCTCCGGTGCACCCGCCGCCGCTGCCGCGACGCCCCGGGAGCTGACCGGCGAACACGCCGACGGCATTGCCTACGTCATCACCGTTCCTCCCGCGTGGGACGGCACGTTGCTGCTGGTGGCCGGTCGGACGCGCCTCGACACCGCGTTCCAGGAGTGGGCGACCCGCCGGGGGTTCGCGGTCGCCGGAACGGCGTCGCGGCCCGGCTGGCGGCTCGACGCCGACCTGCGCAACATCGCCGAGACCCGCGAGGTGTTCGCCGACAGGGTGGGCGTCCCCGCCCGCACCGTGGTGCTGGGCGACTCCCAAGGCGGGCTGCTGGCCCGCGGCTTCGCCCAGTACTACGGCCATCTCACGGACGGCGCGCTCCCGGCGTGCGGGGGCGGCGCGGGCACGGTCGCCATGTGGAACGCCAAGCTCGACGCGGCCTGGGCGCTCAAGACGCTCGTCGATCCCGGCTCTCCGATGGAGCTGGTGCGCATCACCGACGTCGCCGCCGAGCAGGCCGCCCTCTCCGATCTGATCGCCCGCGCCAAGGCCACTCCGCAGGGCCGGGCGCGGCTGGCGCTGGCCGCCGCATTCGCGCAGGTGCCCGCCTGGAACGACCCGACGTCGCCGAAGCCGGACCCCGACGACCCGGAGTCGCTCGTCGACGGCTGGAGCGCCGGCCTCCCGTTCGCCCTCGGCGTCCACGTCCGCGCCTCCTATGAGGAGTTCCTCGGCGGCAACCCCTCATGGAACACCGGCGTGGACTACCGGCGACAGCTTCGCCTCTCCGGGCGGGAGAAGACGATCTCCGCCATCTACCGCCGGGCGGGAGCCGACCTGCGCGCCGACCTCGACCGGCTCGCCCGCGCGCCCCGGATCTCCGCCGACCCGGACGCGGTGGCCCGCGCCGAACGGTTCATCACCTATGACGGCGAGCTCCACGACCCGGTGCTCACCCTGCACACCGTGGGCGACCCGGCCGGTCCGGTGTCCGACGAACGCGCCTATCGCGGCACGGTGACCCGGGCCGGCGCCCGGGCGCTGCTGCGGCAGGCGTTCGTGGACCGGGCCGGGCACTGCACGTTCAGCACCGCCGAACGGGTGACGGCGCTGTCGGTGCTGTTGGAGCGCATCGACACCGGACGCTGGCCCTCGGTGACCCCGCAGGCCCTGCGGCGGCGGGCCGGACGCGCCCCGGACCTGCCGTCGGCGGACGTAGTGTTCACCCGAGTCGTCTCCCCGGCGCCGGCCCGGACGTGGGACGCGGGCGACTGGGGAACCTACACCGGGCAGGGCACCGACCGGAACGCCGATGGAGGAGGACCGACATGAGAGGCGCCGGGTGACCACGCCGACGACGGTCGGCTCCCTGCCCCGGGCCAGGCAGGGGGCCGAACCGCAGCGGCTGCTGACGACGCTGTTGGGCGACTACTGGTTCTGGCGGCAAGAGCACATCCCGTCGGCGGCGCTGGTCCGGTTGCTGGCCGAGTTCGACATCACCGAGGCCGGCGCCCGGGCGGCGCTGCGCCGGGTCGCCTCCCGAGGGCTGCTGACCAGCTCCCGCACCGGCCGGACCACCGCCTACGGACTGCCGCCGCGCGCCCACGACGTCATCGTGGCGCACATGCTGCGGCTGCTGACGTTCGGCGCGGTCACGCCCGCCTGGGACGGCCGGTGGACGGTGGTCGCGTTCTCGGTGCCCGAGAACATGCGCGACGCCCGCCGCGCGCTCCGCGACGGCCTGCGGCTGCTGCATTTCGGAATGCTCTTCGACGCCGTGTGGGTCAGTCCGTACGACAAGACCGCCGAGGTCATCGCGCTGGTCCGCAGGATCGGGATCCGCGGGGTCACCGTCTTCCGGGCCGAGGAGATCGCCGACGACGATCTCGACGGAGTCTTGGACCGCGCCTTCGACGTCACCGCCCTGCGCAAGCGGTACCTGCGTTTCATCCGCACCTATCGGGAGGCGGCCGAGCGCGTCACCCGGCTCGACCTGTCCCCCGGCGAGGCCCTGCGGTTGCGGACCGCGGTCATGACCGACTGGCGGGTGTTCCCCGCCCTCGACCCCGACCTGCCCGCCGAGCTGCTGCCGCCGGACTGGCCGCGCGATGAGGCTCGACGGCTGTGCGTGCAGATCTACGACTCGCTGGGCGAACTCGCCGAGAGGCGTTTCCGGGAGATCCTCGCCGAATTCGCCCCCGAGCTGGCCGGTCTGGCCGCCCACCACACCTTCGCCCAGGCGTCCACCCTGCGTTCCCCCCGCACGCCGCGCCACACGGCCTTCGACGACGCCGCCGATCGCGACCGCCTGAGCGTGATGACCGGCCGGGATCCCGCCGACGACATGGACTGAGGGGGACGGAGTCGACCGGCTCGGCGTCCGCTCCCCGTGTCCGGGTCCGCGGGAGGCGTCTCGGGCGTCTCCCCTCTCCTCCGCCGTCGGCCCGACGTCCGGCCGGAGGAGAGACGAGTGACGCGCGGCGGCGTCCCGACGCCGCCCGCGGACCGGAGACGGGCTGGAGACGCGGTAGCCGGGACGGGGTTCGAACCCGCACCTGCCGCCTTGAAAGGACGGTGACCTTCCGATTAGTCGACCCGGCCCGGGCCCCGGAGAGGGCCGAGCAGCGCGTACGAGAATCGAACTCGTGCCCCCACGGTGAGAACGTGGTGTCCTGCCACTAGACCAACGCGCCCCGCACGAACAAGCCGCCTGCTCCCCGGAGGAGAAGGCGGCGCACCGGCCGAAGCCGAACCCTCAGAAGGCTTCTCCACCGAGAGCGAAGGGACGTTCACGACGTTCCAGACGCAGGACCGTCATGACGCTCACTCCCCTCGCCGATCGGAATCTTCCTCATTGAACCGGGGCGTTTTCTGTCGCCGAGAACAAGTGTGCGGCATCGAGATCCTCGGGACAACGCATTTCTTCGCGCGGTCTCCGCCGAGACGACCGCGCCCCCGGCGGCCGACATCCGGTCGCCGGGGGCGCGGTGGGCCCTCGAGGGGATCAGCCCGTGGTGACCTCGCGGTCCAGGGCGCCGCCCTTGACCCACCTGTCCCAGGGCATCTGGTAGTAGCTCCAGCCGTTGTTCCACTCCAGGCGGCGCTTGCTGCCGGTCACGATGACGATGTCGCCGCGGTAGGAGAGGTTGTAGAACCACTCGGCGAACGGCGGCGGAGTGTTGATGCAGCCGTGGCTGGCGTTGTAGCGGCCGAACGCCCAGTAGCGGTCAGGGCTGGCGTGGACGTACTCGCCGCTGCTGGAGATGCGCACCGCGTGCGGCAGCAGCAGGTCGTATCCGCCGTTGGCCTTGTCCTTGGGGTCGACGCCCATCCATTCGGAGGTCATCCGCTCGACCCGGTGCTTGCTCATGGTCAGGTGGACGCCGCTGGTGGTCAGGTAGGTGTCCACGCCGTTGACGACCCGGCCGCCCTTGCCGGCGCTGATCCCGGTCCTCTTGACGACCTTGCCGTTGACCTTGACGACCATCTTCTTGGTCTTGGTGCTGACCGTGGAGATGTGCGAGTCGCCGATCTTGAACGTGCGGGAGAAGTCGCGGGTGCCGTACACGCCCTTGCCGATCTTGACGCCGGCCAGCTCGGCGGTCAGCCGCACGGTCTGGTTGGGCTGCCAGTACTGCTCGTTCTTGGTCCGGAAGATCACCTGCCGGTCGCTGACCCAGTACCAGGCGCCCACGGCGGGCTTGGTGGACTTGACCTTCAGGGCCTGCTCGACCGCCTTCTTGCCGGCGTCGGAGATCCCCCGGTTGAAGGTCAGCGTGATCGGCATGCCCACGCCGACCTTCTCCCCCGCCATGGGGATCATGTCCACCACGTTCAGCGGCGCGGTCGCCTTGAGCGTGGTGAAGCTGCTGGTGGCCGTGGTGGTCTTGCCCTTCTCGTTGCGGGCCACCACCGAGACCTCATAACTCGCGCCGGGCCAGAGCGTGCGGGAGCGCCAGGTGGTCTTGTCGGGGGACATCTCCCCCCGCACCGGCTTGCCCTTGACGGTGACGTTGACCTGCTCCAGCGTCCCGTTGGAGACCTGGACCACCACGCCCCTCTCCGGGAGGGCCTTGGCGGTGCCGGTCCCGGGGGTGATCGTCACCTGGGGAGCGCTCACGTCCTCCTTGCCGGCGACGGTGCTCCCGGTCCCCCCTCCGTCTCCCGAGCAGGCCGTGGTCGCGAACAGGATCACCATCCCCGTGATCCCGGCAGCACCGGCTCCATGAAGTCGCACCGTGAACCTCCCAGACCCCGCCGTAATCCCGGGACGACATTAGCGACAAACCACATCGATCATGGTCCGGTCGGGGAGGTTCCGAGCGGTCGAGATCGAAGTGTTGTCGTCTGGATTCCTCATCCTTATCCGCCCGTGGGCCCCCGGGCGGTCCCGGGAGCCCACGGCGGTCATGGAGAGCAAGAACCTCAGTGCAGGGCGCTGCCCTTCTTCCACTCCTCGAAGGACAGCTGCCAGAAGCCCCAGCCGTTGTTCCATTCGAGCTTCCGGCTGGTGCCGGTCAGCTTGACGACGTCTCCGCGCTGGTGGATGCCGTAGTACCAGCGGGCGTCCTCGGGGCTGAGGTTGATGCAGCCGTGGCTGACGTTGGCCCGCCCCTGGGCCCCGACCGACCAGGGCGCGGAGTGGAAGTACTCACCGCTGTTGGAGATCCGGATGGCGTAGTTGACCATCTGCTCGTACCAGCCGGGATCGCCCTTCTTGCGCCCGGGGGCGGTCATCTTGACCGGATTGCCCTTCTCCATCAGCAGGTGGATGCCGCTGGTGGTGGTGTACTCGCGGGTGGTGCCGTTGCCGGCGCTGAACGGCATGGTGCGCAGCTTCTTGCCGTCCCGGTACACCGTGGCGTGGTGCTTGTTGATGTTGCCGGTCGTGATCTGCTTGGCGCCGATCTGCATGGTGTAGGAGCTGTCCTCGGTGCCCCACACCCCCTTGGCGGCCTGCACGCCCGCCAGGCGGGCGGTGAAGTACACCTTCTGGTACGGCTCCCAGAACTCCTTGGGCCGGTAGATCACCTGCGTGGAGTCGATCCACCGCCAAGCGCCCTCCACCGGCTTCTCGGCCTTGACCTCCAGCGCCCGCTCCACGGCGGCCTTGTCGCTCACCGGCCGGTTGAAGCGCACGATGATCGGCATGCCCACGCCGACCTTCTCCCCCTTGACGTTGGGGGTGACGTCGGCGATGCCGAACGTCCGGGCCGGCTTGAGCGTGGTGAACGTGCTGGTGGAGGCGGTGGACTTGCCGTCGCCGTTGCGGGCCCGGACGGTCACCGTGTAGGAGGTGCCGGGCACCAGGGGCCGCGCCGACTTCCAGGAGGTGCGGTCCTCGCTGAGCGTGCCGTCGATGCGCACGTCACCGCCGGTGACCGTGACCTCCTCCAGCGTGCCGTCGGCGACCTTGACCTCGATCGGCGCGTCCGGCCGGACCTTGCCGGAGCCGTTGGCGGGCGTGATCGTCACGGTGGCGGCCTCGGCCGAGCGCAACGCGCCGACGCCTCCGCTGCAGCCGGCGACGAACACCGTCACCGCCCCCGCACCACCGGCCACGATCAGCCAGAGCCTGCCTCGCACGCTCACTCGCTCCCCCACTGTCGATCTTCGTCGCTTTGACGAAGTATCCATACACCAGGGGAGACGCCTTGAAGGCCGGATTGGTTCGCCTCGCAGGTCGAAGAGTGCGTTCTTCTCCGGTCCCGTCGCGCGCCGCCCCGGGCGCCGCCGCGGCGGCCGGGTTCAGGACGCCGCCTCGGCGGTGACGTGCCGCAGGCACCGCCGGAACCCCAGCACCGAGATCGCCGCCGCGGCGGCGCCCAGCGCGGCCACCAGGCCGGTGCGCACCCACAGGTACGTCCCGATCGATTCGTGGAACAGCATCCACAGGCTGATCGAGGCGTTCATCAGGAACACCAGCGACCACAACAGGGAGATCCGCAGGAAGAACCGGTGCACCCGTTCGTGCCGCAGGAACGCCTCCGGCATCGGGACCATGTCGGTGGCGATCTTCTGGGCGAGCGGGCGGCGCATCGGCACCGAGGCCAGGAACGTCATGCTGACCAGCAGCGTGCCGAGGGTGGGCTGGAGGAAGTACACCACCGGGTTGCCGGTGATCGCGGCGAGCACGGCGCGGACCGTGACCCCCAGGGCGGCCAGCAGCAGCATGCCCGGCACCTCGCGGCCGCGGTACAGCCGCCAGCCGATCCCGCCGTACACCCACAGCACCGCGGCCGCCAGCGCGCCGTTCAGGCCGAGCAGGACGAACGCGGCGTAGAACACCGCGACCGGGGCGATCACGCCCTCCGCGAAGCGCGGGAGCGCGTGCCAGAGCATCGAGGTCAGCCGTGGCGGCTCGAAGGCGTGGGGAGGGCGGGCGGCGGACGAGGGGGTCGCCGCGGATCGGTCGATCGCGGGCATGGGCGGCGGAGCCTCCGAGAGGGGGCGAGCGAAATGACCGGCTCCACCGTACGTGATGATCGGCATCGACGCGGCGGAAGGGCGGCGGAGCGTGGAGCCTCGCCGGGGCCTCACCGGGGCGGCCGTGCCGGTCCGGGCGGCGGGGAGGCGTCCCGGGACGAAGGGCCGGCCCGCATCCGGGATCCCGGTCCCGCCCGACCCGCCGAGACGCCCGGGGACGAAGGGGCCGGCGGCGATCGCCGTGATCGCGCCGTGATCGTCCGGAGAGGCCTCAGGACCCGACGGGCGGCGCGGCCTCCTGGGCCGCCGCGTAGATCGCGCGCAGGGTCACCGCCACCGAGGGCCGCCGCACGCTGGAGGCGCGCGCCACCGCGTACACCTCGCGGACGACGTCGAGGTCGGGGATCTCCCGCACCGCCACCCGGGAGTCTCCGCCGACCAGCGCCAGCGCGGGCAGCGCGGCGATGCCGATGCCTCGGGCGACCAGGTTGAGCAGGGTGTGCATGCCCTCGAACTCCCAGGCCACCGTGGGTTCGCCGGGGACGGCCTCCAGCAGCCGGTCCACCGCCTGACGGGACGGCTCGCCGGGCGGGGCGGCCATCCACGGCTCGTCGCTGAGCCGGCGCAGGTCCAGCGGCTCGTCCGGATCCGCCATCGGGTGCCAGGGCGGCAGCACCAGCACCAGCGGATCCCGGCACAGGTGGATCAGCTGCAGGGTGGGCGACGCCTGGGTGGGCAGGGCGCCGGTCCAGTCGTCGACCAGCGCGATGTCCGCCTCCCCGGAGCGCACCTGGGCCAGGCCCGCGCCGGGGCTGGTCTGCCGGAGCACGAACGTCAGCTGGGAGTGGTCGGCGAGGCTGCGGGCGATCGCGGGGGCGAAGGCCACCGCGGCGCTGGCGAACGCGGTCACCACCACCCGGCCGGAGGGGACTCCGGACTCGGCCGCCAGCTCGGCCTCGGCGGCCTCGACCATGTCGAGGATGCTCTCGGCGCGCAGGGCCAGCCGGCGGCCGGCGTCGGTCAGCTCCGCGCTCCGGGCGGTGCGGTCCAGCAGCGCGGTCCCGGCCTCCCGTTCCAGCGCGGCGAGCTGCTGGGAGACCGCCGAGGGGGTGTAGCCGAGGGCGGCCGCGGTGGCCGCGATGCTGCCGCGGCGCGCGAATTCGCAGAGCAAACGCAGCCTGCGCAGGTCGAGCATAAGAGCATCTTATGCTCCCCCTCGAGAAGACTCGCTTGTGATGATGCTTCACATGGGTAAACGATGGTCGCGAGACCCCGCGGGGTCGGGAACGGGGGCCCTCACCGACCTGTGACACCACACGTCCATCCATGCCCTGGGAGCAGTCATGCCTATGTCCGAACGTTGCGACGCCCGGCCCTCCGAACCCCCATCTCGTCGCACCGGGATCTCGGCCACCCTCGCCGCGAACGAAGCCCTGGAGCGCAAGCGGCGGGAAGGGGTCCCGGTGCTGCCCATGGCCTTCGGGGAGGCGGGCCTGCCCGTGCACCCGGCGCTGCGCCGCGAGCTGGCCGACGCCGCCGGACGCAACGGCTACGGGCCGGTGGCGGGTTCGCCGGAACTGCGCGCGGCGGCGGCCGGGTACTGGACCCGCCGCGGGCTGCCCACGGATCCGGAGCTCGTGGTGGCCGGGCCCGGAAGCAAAGCGCTGCTGTTCGGCCTGCTGCTGATCATCGGCGGCGAGGTGGCGGTGCCGCAGCCGAGCTGGGTGAGCTACGCCGCGCAGGCCGCGCTGACCGGGGCGGGCGCGCTGTTCGTGCCGACCCGGCCGGACGAGGGCGGGGTGCCCGACCCCGAGCTGCTGGCCGAGGCGGTCCGCGCCGCCCGTCGGCGGGGACGGGACGTCCGTTCGGTGGTGGCGACGCTGCCCGACAATCCCACCGGCCGCCTGGCCGGGGAGTCCACGGTGCGGCGGTTGTGCGAGGTCGCCCGCGAGCTGGACCTGCTGATCATCTCCGATGAGATCTACCGCGATCTGGTGCACGCCTCCGACGAGACGGTCAGCAGCCCCGCGCTGTTCGCGCCCGAGCGGACGGTGGTGACCACCGCGCTGAGCAAGCACCTGGCCGCGGGGGGCTGGCGACTGGGGGTGGCCCGGCTGCCGGAGGGGGCCGCCGGGCGGGCGCTGCGCGCCGATCTGCTCGGCACGGCCAGCGAGATCTGGTCGTGCGCGCCGGCGCCGATCCAGCGCGCCGCCGCCTACGCCTTCAGCGAGCCGCCGGAGCTGGTCGAGCACGTCGATCGCAGCCGCCGGCTGCACGCCGCCGTGGCCGGCGCGGTCGCCGCCCGGTTCACCGCGGCCGGCTGTCGGGTCCCCGCGCCGCAGGCGTCGTTCTACGTGTACCCGGACTTCGCTCCGGTGGCCGATCGGCTGGCCGAGCAGGGCGTGCGCACCGGCGCGGAGCTGGCGGAGCTGCTGCTGGACCGATACGGGGTGGGCACGCTGCCGGGCAGCGCCTTCGGTGAACCGGCCCCGGCGCTGCGGCTGCGGGTGGCCACTTCGCTGCTGTACGGGGAGAGCGACGAGCAGCGGCTGGCGGCGCTGGAGGCGGAGGACCCCGTCGAGCTGCCCTGGATCGCCCGGTCGCTGGACCGTCTGGAGCGGGTGCTGTCGGAGGTGACGGCGGCGGAGCCGGTTCCGGCGGGCGCGGCCCTGTCGGCGGTGGGCTGAGCGGCACGGTCCACGGCCGTCCGCCGCGAGACCGGAGTCCCGGTCTCGCGGCGGACGGCGGTCATCCGGAAGAGTCGCGCGGAAGGTCCAGGATTCGAACCTGGGCAGGTGTCACCCTGACGGTCGTTTTCGAGACGACTGCCTTACCGCTCGGCCAACCTTCCTCGTCGAACCGGTCCCGGCGGACGGAAGTCCGCCGCGCGACCGCGGCGCGAGGGGGCTGCACGGAGGGGCGCCCGAGGCCGTTCGCCGTCGCGGCGGAGGACGCCCCTCCGTGCGACCGTCATCGCGTGGAGCCGCCGGGATTCGAACCCGGAATTCCTGCTTGCAAGGCAGGCGTGTTCCCATTGACACCACGGTCCCGCAGGGGCGGCAGGAGTCGAACCTGCTTTTCGCTGGTTTTGGAGACCAGCCGCCCAACCGGTGGCTCACCCCCTTGCGTCGGTCGCGTCCCGACGTTTCCCAGAATGCGCCATGGCCCGATGCGGGTGCAATCCATTTTCCTCCGGCCCGTCCTTTAGGGTTTGGCGCATGTCGTTGCTGAGCCGAGTCGCCGAACGGGTGCTGGGCCTTCCGCCCGCGGTGACCCGTGACGTGGAGGTCCGACGCGGGCTGCGGGTCCCGATGCCGGACGGCGTGGAGCTGGCGGCCGATCTGTACCGACCGCGGCGCGTTCCGAACGCCCCGACGATCCTGATACGCACCCCCTACGGGCGGGGCGGACTGCTGGGCGCGGGAGTGTGCCGGCCCTTCGCCGAACGCGGTTTCCAGGTGCTGGTCCAGGCGTGCCGGGGCACCGGCGGATCGGGCGGGCGGTTCGACCCGTTCGGCGACGAGCGCGTCGACGGGCTGGCCACCCTCGACTGGATCGAAAAGCAGCCGTGGTTCCATGGAGGGCTGCTGACGTTCGGGCCGAGTTATCTGGGCTATGTGCAATGGGCGATGGCCGCCGACGCCCGGGATCGGATCACCGCGATGGTCCCGGTGGTCACCGCCTCGCAGTTTCGCGACCAGACTTATCTGGGCGATTCCTATACGCTGCGCGGCACGCTGAACTGGGCGGCGATGATGACCGCACGGGAGGGCGGGCCGCTGCGACTGCTGTGGCACAGGGTGTACGGGCGGCGGCGGGCGATGGCGGCGATGACGCACCTGCCGCTGTCGGAGGCGGACGTGCGGGCGACCGGCCAGCCCGTGGAGTGGTTCCGGCGATGGCTGGAGTCCGACGCCCCGGGCCATCCCTACTGGGTGCCCGAACGCGACCATCGCGCCCGGGTGCGCGAGGTCGTCGCGCCGGTGCATCTGGTCGGCGGCTGGCACGACCTGTTCCTGTGCTCCCAGCTGGAGGATTATGCGGCCCTGCGGGAGGCGGGCCGTGAGCCGTACCTGACGATCGGGCCGTGGACGCACTCGGACCGGGCCGGGCTGGGCGCGGCGATGAGCGAGGCGCTGAGCTGGTTCCGCGCCCATGTGGCCGGGGACCGCCGCGCGCTGCGGGAGCATCCGGTGCGGCTGTACGTCCAGGGGGCCGAGGAGTGGCGCGACCACCCCGAGTGGCCTCCTCCGGGGGCGGTGCGGCAGACCTGGTGGCTGCAGCCCGGCGGCGGGCTCGCGCCCTCCTCCCCCGCCGACTCGCCGCCCAGCCGGTTCCGCTACGACCCGTCCGATCCGACCCCCGGGGTCGGCGGGCCGCTGCTGGACGGCAAGGCCGCCGGCCCCAGGGACAACGCGGCGGTGGAGGCGCGGCCGGACGTGCTGGTGTTCACCGGCCCGGCGCTGAGGGAGCCGCTGGAGGTGATCGGGCCGGTGACCGCGCGCATCGCGCTGCGGTCCACCCGGGAGCACACCGACGTGTTCGTGCGGGTGTGCGACGTGGACCCCGCGGGGCGTTCGCTCAACGTGTGCGACGGGCTGCAGCGGGTGACCCCGGAGCGTTTCCCGGCCGACGGGGACGGTGTGCGTTCCGTCACGGTGCGGCTGTGGCCCACCGCCTATCGGTTCCGCGCCGGGCATCGGCTGCGGGTGCAGGTGTCGAGCGGGTCGTTCCCCCGGTTCGCCCGCAATCCCGGGACCGGCGAGCCGCTGGGCGCCGCGGTGCGGCTGCTGCCCGCGGATCAGGAGATCTTCCACGATCCGATACACCGGTCAGGGGTGACATTCCCAACGTTCCGGACGCCATAGCGGACAAGATCCCGCCGGGATTGTCCGGCCCGGTGGTGTAAGGTCCAACGACGCACGGCGCAAATGACAGAAATGCACAATCCCCACCCGTAACAGGTCACGCCCTGCATCGCCGTGATAAACGAAGCAGCGGCGTGACAGGGGGGACAGGATGACGACACAGGAGGCGAGGGGGCCCGCGATGAGGCATGCGCAAGACGGGGCCGCCGCGGCGATGAACGCCGTCTCCCGGATCCTCGTGGCCCGAGGCAAGCATGAACCGCACGAACTGGACAACCCGGATGTGACCTGGGGCCAGCGCACCCGCGACGGCGTCTGGGCGCCCACCCGGGACGGCCAGCGCATCCACATCGGCATCGCGGTCTCCGGCGACCAGCCCGCCACGGTGCTGCGGCCCAGCCTGAGGGTGTTCGTCGGGGTCGAGGTGGACACCGACATCGTGGCCCAGACCACCGACGCGGGCGTCCGGCTGCTGACGGTGCTGCACGGCCCCGACGCGCCGACCGAGTTCCGCTTCCCGCTCAGCCTGGCCGAAGGGCTGGCGCTGGAGGCCATGCCGTCCGGCGGATACGACGTGGTGCACCTGCGGTACGGGGCGACGGTGGGGCGGTTCTACAACCCGTGGGCGGCCGACTCGATGTTCCGCCCGGTCAAGGCCGACTACGCGCTGGAGGGGTCCACGATCGTGATGCGCGTGCAGCATCACGGGGCCTACTACCCGGTGGTGGCCGACCCCCTGTACTCGCAGTGACCTGATCCGGTCGCCCGGGGGGAGATCCCGGATATCACCGCATCGGGATCCACGGCACGCCGGACGGGCTATCGTCACGAGCGACCCCGCCCGGCTCCCCGCCGCGTAGGGTGAGAGTCGAAACGGCGGCCCCGTGCCGACACTGGAGACGACGTGATCTTCGCTCATGACACCGAGCAGGCGCTCGGCATCGTGGTGGACCTGGTCAACACGGCCGAGCCCGGCCGCGAAGGGCTGGGCGACGTGGCCGCGCTGCGGGAGTTCGTCGAGCGCAGCCGGATCAGCGACGTCCCCGCCCTGACCGAGGAGGACCTGATCCAGGTCCACCGGCTGCGCGCGGCGTTCCGCGCGGTGTTCGACGCCCCCGACGTGGAGCACGCGGTACGGCTGATCAACGGCATCATCGGCGGGGTCCGCGCCACCCCGCATCTGACCGATCACGACGGGTACGACTGGCACGTGCACTTCTTCGCCCCGGGCGCACCGGTGGCCGAGCACCTGGCGGCCGACGGGGGGATGGCGCTGGCGTACGTGGTGGCGGCCGGCGAGCTGGACCGGCTGCGCACCTGCGAGGCGCCGGACTGCTCACGCGTCCTGGTGGACCTGTCCCGGAACCGGTGCCGCCGCTACTGCGACAGCCGCACCTGCGGCAACCGGATGCACGTGGCCGCCTACCGCGCCAGGCAGCGCGAGGCCGCGCACAGCTGAGGCCCGCGGCTAACCGGCCGTCAGCTCCTCCACCGCCGCCAGCGCCCGGCGGGCCGCGGCGGCGTCGTGCACCCGGAACACCCGGGCCCCCAGCCAGGCCGACACCCCGAGCACCGCGACGGTGCCGACCCCGCGGCGCCGCACGTCCTGTCCCAGCGTCTCCCCGATGAAGTCCTTGTTGGAGACCGCCACCAGCACCGGCCAGCCGGTCGCCACGAGCTCTCCCAGCCGTCGGGTGATCTCCAGGGAGTGCCGGGTGTTCTTGCCGAAGTCGTGCGCCGGGTCGATGAGGATCCCCTCGGGCGGGACGCCCAGCGCGACGGCGCGTTCGGCCTCGGCGGTGACGTGCGCGACCACGTCGGCGACCACGTCGGCGTACCCGACGCGGTGCGGGCGGGTCCGCGGCGTCAGTCCCCCGGCGTGCGCGCACACCAGCCCCACCTTGTGGGCGGCGGCGACCTCCGCCAGCCGCGGATCGACCCCGCCCCAGGTGTCGTTGAGCAGGTCCGCGCCGGCCTCGACCACCGCCTCGCCGACCTCGGCCCGCCAGGTGTCCACGCTGATCACGATGTGGGGGTGGCGTTCACGGACGGCCGCCACCACGTCCACCACCCGGCGCAGCTCCTCGGCCACGTCGACCTCGTCGCCGGGCCCCGCCTTGACCCCGCCGATGTCGACGATGTCGGCCCCTGCGGCCACCGCCCGGTCCACCGCCGCCAGCGCGGCCCGGAAGCCGTAGGTGGCGCCCCGGTCGTAGAAGGAGTCCGGTGTGCGGTTGACCACGGCCATGACCGCGTACCGACCCAGCCGACGGCCGTTGATCACCAGGTCGCGTCCCGGATCCGAGCCGCTCAGCGCGGTCATGCCCGTTCCCCCATGATGATCACCTTAACCGCTCCAACAGAACCGAAACCCGTTCGGTCAATGCCGTCCCGGACTCGTCAGCTTCCCGAAGGGTCGCTAACCTCGTACTTCATCACTCATCGAGCATCATCGAGCAAGGTGCCCGATGACTGCCCAGATCGCCCAGGGAGGTTCCGCTGTCCAAGCGAGCGCTCATCACCGGCATCACCGGGCAGGACGGCTCCTACCTCGCCGAGCACCTGCTGGAGCAGGGGTACGAGGTGTGGGGCATGGTCCGCGGCCAGGCCAACCCGCACGTAGCCCGGCTGCGCAAGCACATCGGCGACATCCATCTCACCACCGGCGACCTGCTGGACCAGGGCAGCCTGATCTCCGCGATAGAACGGGTGCAGCCCGACGAGGTCTACAACCTGGGCGCCATCTCCTATGTCCCGATGTCCTGGCAGCAGGCCGAACTGACCGCCGAGGTGACCGGCATGGGCGTGCTGCGGATGCTGGAGGCGATCCGGGTGGTGTCGGGGGTCGGCCAGTCCCGCACCCCGGGCCCGGGACAGATCCGCTTCTACCAGGCGTCCTCCTCGGAGATGTTCGGGATGGTCCGGGAGACCCCGCAGAACGAGAAGACCCCGTTCCATCCCCGCAGCCCTTATGGGGTCGCCAAGGCCTACGGGCACTACATCACGCAGAACTACCGCGAGTCCTACGGGATGTTCGCGGTGAGCGGGATCCTGTTCAACCACGAATCGCCGCGCCGCGGCGCGGAGTTCGTGACCCGCAAGGTCTCGCTGGGCGTGGCCCGGATCAAGCTGGGCCTGGCCGACGAGCTGCGGATGGGCAACCTGGACGCGCGGCGCGACTGGGGGTTCGCCGGCGACTACGCCCGCGCCATGCGGCTGATGCTGGCGCAGGACACCCCCGAGGACTACGTCATCGGCACCGGCCAGACCCGATCGGTGCGGGAGCTGGTGGAGCTGGCCTTCTCCACGGTCGGGCTGAACTGGCGGGACTACGTGGTGCAGGACCCGCGCTTCACCCGTCCCGCCGAGGTCGACCTGCTGTGCGCCGACCCCAAGAAGGCCCGTGAACAGCTCGGCTGGGAGCCGGAGGTCGGCTTCGAGGAGCTGGTGGCGATGATGGTCGAGTCCGACCTGCGGCTGCTGTCGTCCTCCAGCCGCCCCGAGGACGAACCGCTCAGCCCCGACCACTGGTGAACCGCCGGTCCGGTGCGAGCATGGGGGTATGACCACATGTGAGCACGTCGGCGAGCTGCCGCGACCGGAGCCGGAGCCCATGACCCCGCAGGGCTGCCAGGAATGCCTCGCCGAGGGCACCCGGTGGGTGCACCTGCGGCTGTGCCTGAGCTGCGGGCACGTCGGGTGCTGCGACTCCTCGCCGCGGCGGCACGCCTCCCGGCACTTCGCGAGCAGCGGGCATCCGGTGATCCGGTCCTTCGAGCCCGGCGAGACGTGGCGCTGGTGCTTCGTGGACGAGCTGATCGTCTGATGTCGGACGTCCGGCTGTCCTCTCCGGCCGGACGGTGGATCCTGCTGGCCACCGTGCTGGGATCCAGCGTGGCCATGCTCGACGCCACGGTGGTGGGCGTGGCGCTCCCCGCCGTCGCCGCCGACCTCGACGCGTCCATGGCCGGGCTGCAGTGGACGGTGAACGCCTACACGCTGACGCTGGCCGGGTTCATCCTGCTGGGCGGCTCGCTGGGCGACCGGTACGGACGCCGCCGGATCTTCGTGCTCGGGGTGGCGTGGTTCGCCGTCGCCTCGCTGCTGTGCGGAGCGGCTCAGGACGTCTTCACGCTCATCGCCGCCCGCGCCCTGCAGGGGGTCGGCGGGGCGCTGCTCACCCCGGGGTCGCTGGCCCTGATCCAGGCCTCGTTCGCGCCGGACGACCGGGCCCGGGCGGTGGGCGCCTGGTCGGGGCTGAGCGGGGTGGCCGGAGCGGTCGGCCCGTTCCTGGGCGGCTGGCTGGTGGACGCCGCCGGCTGGCGGTGGGTGTTCTTGGTGAACATCCCGTTCGCCGTGACGGTGGCGTTGGTGACGCTCCGGCACGTGCCCGAGAGCTCCGACCCGGACGCGCGGGGCCGATTCGACATACTGGGCGCGACGCTGGCCGCGCTGGCGCTGGCCGGGATCACCTACGCGTTGACCGAGGCGCCGCAGCCCACCGTGCACCGGGCGGCGGTGTGGGCGTCCGGGGCGGCCGGGATCGCCGCGGCGGCGGCGTTCTGGCTGGTCGAACGGGCCCGCACGAACGGGCGCGGGCCGCAGCCCATGCTGCCGCTGCGCATCTTCGCCTCCCGGCAGTTCTCGGCGATCAACCTGGTCACCTTCGTGGCGTACGGCGGGATGGGCGTGCTGTTCTTCCTGTTGGTGCTGGACCTGCAGGTGGTGGCGGGGTTCTCGCCGATCGCGGCGGGCACCGCGCTGTTGCCGGTGACCGTGCTGTTGCTGCTGCTGTCGGCCCGGGCCGGGGATCTGGCCCGGCGGGTGGGGCCGCGATCGCCGATCACGGTGGGCCTGCTGGTGGCCGCGGCCGGAGTGCTCATGTTGTCCCGGATCGACGCGGACTCCTCCTACCTCACCGGGGTGCTGCCCGGAGCGGCGGTGTTCGGCCTGGGCCTGTCGGCGGTGGTGGCGCCGCTGACCGCGACGGTGCTGGCGGCGGTCGATCCGACGCACGCCGGGGTGGCCAGCGGCGTCAACAACGCGGTGTCGCGAGCCGCCGGTCTGCTGGCGGTGGCGGCGGTGCCCCCGCTGACCGGACTGACCGGGGACGCCTATGCCGATCCGGACGCGTTCTCCGGCGGCTTCGCGGCGTCCCTGACGATCTGTGCGGGACTGCTGGCGCTGGGGGCGGCGCTGACGTGGTGGACGGTGAGCGACGCGGCGGTGCGAACGGCCCCGCGAGAGGCGAAGCCGCAGTGCCGGTCGCACTGCGGTGTCGGTGCTCCGCCTCTGGAACCGGACCGTTCCGCTTCCGGTGGTCAGATGCGGGGGCCGGGCTCCGTGCACCGGTAGCGTGGCGGCATGAACGGCACCGCCGCCGAGTGGGATCCCGAGCGCACCGTGGACGCCGCCGAGGCCGCCGCCGTCGTCCGCCGACGCTTCCCCGCCCTCGCCGGCGCCCCGGTCGAGCCGCTGGAGACCGGATGGGACAACACGGCGTTCCTGGTCGACGGGGAGTGGGTGTTCCGCTTCCCGCGCCGGGCGGTCGCGGTGCCGGGGGTGGAACGGGAGATCGCGCATCTGCCCGTCCTGGCGCCGCTGCTGCCGCTGCCCGTCCCGGTGCCGGAGCTGACGGGGCGGCTGCCGGGCGCGCACGACTGGCCGTTCTGGGGCGCGCGGCACCTGCCCGGTCGGGAATTGGCCGGCGCCGGGCTCTCCGAGGAGCGGCGGGTGGAGGCGGCCCGCGCGGCGGGGGCCTTTCTGCGCGCCCTCCACGACCCCCGCCTGGTCGACCGGGTCGGCGGCGGTCTGCCGCACGATCCCCTGGGACGGGGCCGCCCCGACGTCCGGGCGCCGATGGCGCGCGAGCGGCTGGAGCGGCTGGCCCGCCGGGGGCTGTGGGAGCCGGACGCCGCGACCGCCGCCCTGCTGGCCGAGGGGGAACGCCTGGGACCGCCTGCGGCCGGGCCGGTCGTCTGCCACGGCGACCTGCACTCGCGCCATCTGCTGGTGGACGCGGACGGCCGGGCGACCGGGGTGATCGACTGGGGTGACCTCTGCCTGGCCGACCCGGCGGTGGACCTGTCGCTGGCCTACGGCGCGTTCAGCGGCCCGGCGCGCGCGGCGATGCTGGCGGCCTACGGTCCGGTGGACGCCGAACGGGAGCTGCGGGCCCGGGTGCTGGCGGTGTTCCTGTGCGCCGCGCTGGCGGAGTACGCGGCCTCCACCGGCCGCCGGGAGATGCTGCGGGAGGCGGTGGCCGGGCTGCGCCGAGCGGTCGACGGCCGGGACGGCGGGCCGTGACGCGGCCTGTTCCGGCCACCGGAGAACGCCCCACAGGTCTTGACTCGCTCCGCAATCGCCGCCGTGTTGTAGTCGAAACCATCTGAATGTCCGCTTCCGTGGCCGCCGAGAGACGCTCCGGACAGGCCGTGCGGGACCGGCACAGGTGATCCGGCGGTGCGCGCGCCCCGGCCGGATTCCGGCCATGTCCGGGAACGGACCGGCTCGTTGCCCTACGGTCAAGGCATGAATCTGCGGCAGCTGCGGTACGTCGTGGCGACCGCCGACCATGGGACGATGACGTCGGCGGCCCAGGCGCTGTACGTCGCCCAGCCGGCATTGTCGCGGGCGGTCCGCGAGCTGGAACGCGAACTGGGGGTGGAGCTGTTCGCCCGCTCCGGACGCGGCGTCGTGCTGACCGCGGTCGGCGAGCAGGTGGTCCGGCAGGCCCGGATCGCGCTGGAGGCCGTCGAGGCGATCGAGGCGCTGGCGGTCACCGGGGGCGAGGGACGCTCCGCCGAGCTGCGGGTGGCGACCACGCCGGTGCTGGAGGCGGAACTGGCCGGATGGCTGATCCCCCGCTTCGCCCGGGAACGACCCGTGGTGCGGATCCGGATGGTGCGCTGCCCCGGACGCGAGGCGGTGGCGGCGGCGCTGCGGTCCGGCCGCGCCGACCTGGCCCTGGCCGATCTGCCGGTGCCCGGCGACCTGACCGCGCACCCGATCGAGCATCGCGAAGTGGTGCTGGTGTCCCCGCCGGGACTGGAGCTGCGCGAGCCGCTGCCCCCGGCGGCGCTGGACGGGATGCGGCTGGTGCTGCCCGCCAGGGGCGGGCCCCGACGGGCGGAGCTGGAGGCGGTGCTGGCGCGGGCCGGCGCCAGCCCGGTGCCCGTGGTGGAGTCCGACGACCCGCGGACGCGGCTGGACCGGGTGCGCGACGGGACCGGGTGCCTGCTGTGGTACCGCAACCAGCTGGAGGACACCCACGGACTGGTGGTGCGGTCGTTCACGCCGCCGTTGAGCCGGATGATCGGGCTGGTGCACACCCCCCGGCGGCTGTCGCCGGCGGCCCGTGACTTCCTGACGTTCGTCAAGGACGCCGTCCGGGAACGCCGCGGCGCGGGGCGGGTCCGGGAACATACCTAGGCGGTGATGCGTTTCCCCCGCCATCGCCGTCGAGCTCGGCCGCGGGAGGGCGCATGGAGGCGACACAGGAGCTGTGGCTGCTGGCGGTGCCCGTGCTGGCGGTGGGAACGGCCGTCGTGGCGCGCCGGACCGGGCTGCCGGCGCCGCTGCTCCTGGTGGTGGCGGGACTGCTGGGCGGCGCGATCCCGGGAACGCCGGAGATCCAGCTGAATCCCCGGTTCGTCTTGTTCGTGTTCCTGCCGCCGCTGCTGTTCGCGGCGGCGTGGGAGAGCTCGCCGCCCAACCTGCGCGACAACGCCCGCCCGATCCTCTCCCTGTCGGTGGGGCTGGTGCTGTGCACCACGCTGGTCACCGGTTACGTCACCTATCTCATCATCCCGGCGCTGCCGCTGGCCGCCGCGTTCGTGCTGGGGGCGATCGTCGCCCCGCCGGACGCGGTCGCGGCGGTGGGGGTGGCCAAGCGGCTCGGACTGCCCCGCCGGACCGTCACCGTGCTGGTCGGGGAGAGCCTGTTCAACGACGCCACCGCGCTGACCGCGTTCGGGATCGCGGTGGCCGCCGCCTCCGGAGAGGGCGTCTCCATCACCGACGGCGGCGAGCGCTTCCTGTTCGCCGCCGTGGGCGGTGTGCTGATCGGGTTCGCGGCCGGCCCGCCGCTGCACTGGCTGCGCACCCGCCTGCGCGATCCGCTGGCGGAGAACGCGGTGGCGGTGCTGGCTCCGTTCGCCGCCTACCTGGTGGCCGAGGCGGTGCAGGCCTCCGGGGTGATCGCCGTGGTGGTCAGCGGTCTGTATCTGGGGCATCGGGTCACCGAGTCCCCGGCTCAGACCCGGCTGCTGGGCCGGTCGTTCTGGAAGGTGCTGATCTTCATCCTGGAGAGCGTGGTCTTCCTGCTGATCGGGCTGCAGCTGCCGGAGGTGCTGGACGGCCTGTCGGCCTGGCACCCGCTGACCCTGACCTGGTGGGCGCTGACGGTGTTCGCAGTGGTGGTCGCCATCCGGTTCGCCTGGGTGTTCGCCACCGCACTGATCTCCGCGCCGGCGGCGCGGCGGCGGGCGCGCGGCGGGAGGCCCGCCACCCGCCGGCTGGACCGGCGGGAGCTGACGGTGGTGTCGTGGGCGGGCATGCGCGGGGTGGTGTCGCTGGCGGCCGCGTTCGCCGTCCCGGTGAGCGCGGCGCCGGGGGAGCCGTTCCCCGAGCGGCACCTGATCCTGTTCCTGACGTTCACCACCGTGCTGGGCACTCTGCTGGTGCAGGGCTTCACCTTCCCGACGCTGATCCGCCGACTGGGCGTCGAGGACGGGGCCGAGCGGCACACCGACGCGGTGGCCGAGGCGGGGGCGCAGCACACGGCGGCCAACGCGGCGCTGGAACGACTGGCGGAGCTGGCCGCCGAGGAGGAGGTGGACGAGCAGACGCTGCGACGGCTGCAGGAGCTGGCCGAGTACCGGCGGCTGCGGGCCTGGGAACGGCTCGGCGGCGGGACCGGACCCGACGGGACCGAGGTGCCCACCGCCGTCTACCAGCGGCTGCGGCGGGAGATGCTGGCGGCCGAACGAGAGGTGTTCATCCGGCTCCGCGACGAGCGGCGGATCGACGACGAGGTCCTCGAGCGAGTCCTGTGGGAGCTTGACCTGGAGGAGGTGGCGCTGTCCCGCGAGTGAGCCGGCGGCCCTGCGCGGCGGACCCGCCCGATCCGCCGCGGGGCGCGACGATCAGCCGAACCGCCGCTCGACGGGTTTGCTGGGCAGCTCGGTGGAGTAGGTCTCCTTGATCACATCGAGGTGATGCCAGGACTCGCGCACCGTGACGCCGGGCAACGCCCTGATGCCGTCCAGCACGGAGACCAGCTCCGCGCGCGAGGACGCCTCGGCCAGGCCGAGGATGTCGTACCGGCCGAACCCGGTGGCCAGGTACCGCACCCCGGGCTGGTCGGCCACCGCCTCGGCGATCCGCCGGGCGGCGCCGCGCACCACCAGGCCGAAGCCGCCGAGCTCGGCCGCGCCGAGGGCCAGCGGGTCGGCCAGCCCGGTCACCTGGATGACGCCCGAACGCATCAACCGGACCACCCTGGCCCGGGTCGCCGCCTGGGACAGCCCGATGATCTCCGCCAGCCGAGTGTAGGGGGCGCGGCCGTCGCGCTGCAGCTCCTGCAGCAGCCGCCAGTCGATGTCGTCGAGCGTGATGTCGCCGAGCTCGCGGACCACCGAGTGGGCGTCCCGCACGGTCGTCACCGACCGGAACACCTCCGCCGACCGCACGCCGGGAATGGCCCGCAGCTGGTCGATCTCCGCGGCCAGCGCTGCGTCGTCGCGGGTGCGCACCTGCACCATCAGATCGTGCGGCCCGGCGGTGAGCGCGGCGAAGCTCACGCACGGCCGCTCGGCGATGCTGCTGGCCACTTCTCGCGCCGACCCGTCCACGGTGATCGACACATGGCCGATCGCCTGGGTGCCCAGCACCGCGGCGTGCACGATGCCGACGACCCGCACGACCTTGGTCTCGAGCAGGTGCTGCACCCGGGCTCGCACCGCCGTCCTCGACAACCCCACCCGATCGGCCAGGGCCTGGAACGTGGCCCGGCCATCCCGCTGGAGCTCGCGGACGAGCACGGTGTCGACCGCATCCAGCACGGGTCTCCTCCTCGACTGCAATGAAGCGTTTTGTCACCGACCGCAAGATCATTCCATCGTGGGACGGCGACCCGTCAAATATTGATCTTGATCGTGTTCGCCCCGTCCGGCGGCCGTCGATGCGTCGGGGGCGTCGCCCGGCGGGCGACGAAAGACGCGACGCCGCGCGGCATGCGGCCGCGGCACGGCACCGGTCGGCGCGGCCGTCGCGGGGACCATCCCTGGGCCGCACCGGGCTCCGGCGCCTGAAGTGCATGCGTCATCTCCCGGTGCTCGGCTGTCGCCTCGACCAGCGGGACGGCGGGGCCGCGTGAGGCGCTTGTAAGAAACGTGCAATGTTGCGGCAATCTCGTCAAGAGGTAACCCCAAGTCCGGTGAAATCTCACGATCTCCCCTAGCCGCACGGGTGGCGCGTCTTCACAGGCCGGTCAGGATCCCCGGTAACCCCGGGAGGCCACATCCGCTGGTCAGGGCGTTGTCACGGCATTGTGAGGCCGCCGGCGCCGGGATCGGCGGCCGGACGACCCGCTCGGGGCCCGTAGACTGAAGGCGATCCCGTCAGATTGGTGTGCTACTGCCGTGCGGTTGCTGAACGCTGAGCGCGTCGCTCACGACCTGACCTACAACGACGTGTTCCTGGTCCCGCGCCGCTCCGCGGTCGGGTCCAGGCTGGAGGTGGACCTGTCCACCGTCGACGGCAGCGGGACCACCATCCCGCTGGTGGTGGCCAACATGACCGCGGTGGCGGGCCGGCGGATGGCCGAGACCATCGCCCGGCGCGGCGGGATCGCGGTCATCCCCCAGGACATCCCGGTCGAGGTCGTGGCCGACGTCGTGGAGTGGGTCAAGCAGCGGCATCTGGTGTTCGACACCCCGATCAGGCTGCACCCCGGCGACACCGTCGGCGAGGCCCTGGGGCTGCTGCACAAGCGGGCGCACGGCGCGGTGATCGTGGTCGAGGACGACCGTCCCGTCGGGGTGGTCACCGAGGCCGACTGCCAGGGCGTGGACCGGTTCTCGGTGCTGCACGACGTCATGTCCCGCGACCTGGTCACCCTGCCCGACACGGTGGACCCGCAGGAGGCGTTCCAGCGGCTGCACGACCGGGGCCACCGCCTCGCCCCGGTGGTCGACTCCGCCGGGCGGCTGGTGGGCATCCTCACCCGCACCGGGGCGCTGCGCGCCACGCTCTACACACCGGCCGTCGACGCCTCGGGACGGCTGCGCGTCGCCGCCGCGGTCGGGGTGAACGGCGACGTGGCGGGCAAGGCCGGGGCGCTGCTGGAGGCCGGGGTCGACCTGCTGGTGGTGGACACCGCGCACGGCCACCAGGAGAAGATGATCAACGCGCTGCGGGCGGTGCGCGGCCTGGACCCCGCGGTGCCGATCGTGGCGGGCAACGTGGTGACCGCCGAGGGCGTGCGCGACCTGATCGAGGCGGGCGCCGACATCGTCAAGGTCGGGGTCGGGCCGGGCGCGATGTGCACCACCCGGATGATGACCGGGGTGGGCCGTCCGCAGTTCTCGGCGGTGCTGGAGTGCGCGGCCGAGGCCCGCCGGCTGGGCCGGCACGTCTGGGCCGACGGCGGGGTCCGGCACCCCCGCGACGTGGCGTTGGCGCTGGCCGCCGGGGCCTCCAACGTGATGGTGGGCTCCTGGTTCGCCGGGACCTATGAATCCCCCGGCGACGTGCACCGCTCGGCCGACGGGCGGCTGTACAAGGAGAGCTTCGGGATGGCCTCCGCCCGAGCGGTGCGGCTGCGGACCGCCGACGACTCCCCGTTCGACCGGGCCCGCAAGGCGCTGTTCGAGGAGGGCATCTCCACCGCCCGCATGTTCCTGGACCCGCAGCGGCCGGGGGTGGAGGACCTGGTCGACTCGATCGTGGCCGGGCTGCGCAGCGCCTGCACCTACACCGGCGCACGGACGTTGGAGGAGTTCCACGAGCGGGCGGTGATCGGAGTGCAGTCGCACTCGGGATTCGCCGAGGGCATGCCGCTGTCCACCAGTTGGTGACGTTGCGTGACGAATGTCGCGCAACGATCAAGATTTGCCCGACCGTCCGGAAATCTTCCTGGGCATGTGCGTATTCTTGACCCGCATGCGCCCTATACGGTGACAGTTCGTGTTCGGCCTGATGCCGCGTAACCCGTTCACCGGTCTTTGCGCGTCCAGTAGGTAGGCAATGGCTTATTTCACCGTGCGTGGGGGATCGGAGCTCACATGGCCAGGAAGGCGTCCCGCGGTCGCCGCCGCTCACGGAAGGACGACGCCCCGGCGGAGGAGGGCGCACGCAGCCTTCCCCGTGCCCTGGCCCTGACGCTCGCGTCCGGACTGCTGTGGGGGGTCGCCCATCTGTGGGCGGGCCGCCGGGTGGTCGGGGCGCTGCTGGTGTCCCTGTTCACCGGCCTGGTCGCCGCGGTGGTGTTCACCGTCACCGCGTTCCGTGAGGACCTGGCCGTTCTGGCGGTCCAGCCGCAATGGCTGACCCGGCTGACCGTCGGGCTGGTGGTGCTCGGCGCGGTCTGGATCGCGGTGCTGATCCGCTCGTATCAGATCGTCCGGCCCAGAGGGCTGACCGCGCTGACCCGCACGACGGGCGCCGTCTGCGTGACGGCGCTGTGCGCGGCGGTGTCGCTGCCGCTGGCGTGGGCGGCGCATCTGAGCCAGGTCTCCAACAACACCATCAACAACATCTTCACCGGCACCGAGGGCCGCGACATCGACGCCGACGACCCGTGGGAGGGCCGCCGCAGGGTGAACGTGCTGCTGCTCGGCGGCGACGCCGGCCCCAACCGGGTGGGGGTGCGCACCGACAGCATGACGGTGGCCAGCGTGGACACCCGGACCGGCGACACGGTGCTGCTGAGCCTGCCGCGCAACCTGGAGAACGCCCCGATGCCGCCGGGCCCGGCCCGTGACCGGTTCCCCTACGGCTTCACCGGCGACGGCCCGCTCAATCCCGGGCTGCTCAACGAGGTGTACGAGTACGCCGAGAACCACCCGGACGTGGTGCCCGGCATCCCCAAGGAACGACGCGGTCCCGAGCTGCTCAAGGGCACCATCGCCACGATCCTCGACATCCCGATCGACTACTACATCCTGATCGACATGCGGGGCTTCGCCGACGTCATCGACGCGATGGGCGGCGTCCGGCTGACCGTCCCCCACGACATCGTCTACGGCCGGTACAACGAGGGGGTCGTCAAGGCCGGCACCCGCACCCTGTCCGGCGCCGAGGCCCTGTGGTTCGGCCGGTCGCGCACGTTCAGCGACGACTACGCCCGGATGAGCCGGCAGAAGTGCCTGTTGCTGGCGGTGGCCCGGCAGGCCGATCCGCAGCGGGTGCTGACCCGGTTCAGCGAGCTGGCCGCCGCCGCCGAGCGGGCGGTCTCCACCGACATCCCCTCCGAACTGCTGCCGGCGCTGGTGAAGCTGTCGGCCAAGGTGCGCGACGGGGCCAAGGTCACCAGCCTGCAGTTCGTGCCGCCGCTGATCAACACCGGCAATCCGGACTACGCGCTGATCAGGTCGCTGACCGCTCGGGCCCTGGCGGAGAGCGAGGGCCGCACCGC
The DNA here is from genome assembly GCF_006363815.1 of Thermomonospora catenispora. GTDB lineage: Bacteria > Actinomycetota > Actinomycetes > Streptosporangiales > Streptosporangiaceae > Thermomonospora > Thermomonospora catenispora. Next base: position 10,298 of record NZ_RRYT01000034.1, on the reverse strand, counting down.
CTCGCCGTCGCCGTCCCGCACCGGCACCGCCTCCCCCGAGCGGCCGAGGAGCACCCGCGGCCCCGGCGCCGCGCACAGCCCGCGGACGACGCCGTCGAGCGCCCCCTCAGGCAAGCCGGTGTCGCTGGACGAGACCTGCTGACGAGGAGATCCGCCGGCGCCGATCACCCGATCGCCGAGGCCGCCCTCCCGCGCCCCCGTGCGGGAAGCCCGCCCCGCGGGATCGCCGGGGTCCGTCCCGCGTCGTCCCGGCCCGCGGTCCGGCGGCTCACGCCGCGGCCTCGGACGGAACGGTGACGGGCGCATCGCCTGGACCGTTCCGCAAACCTTCACCGTCGTGAACACGTCACAAAGGTAAAGAAGGTAAAGAAGGCACCCGAAGATCACGGGGGATCAGCATGCCGCGCACGCTCATCGAGGAACATGTCGGCCGTCTGGAGGACCTGGCCCGGGTGCTGTCCCGGCACGGGCACCTCACGATGCTCGTCACCGACGGCGTTCCACGGCTTACCGTGCTGAACCGCGCCGAACCCGACCGCCAGGTCACCGTGGTCTGCGAGCGCGGCCCCGACGGAGGGCCGTGGTTCTGGTGGTCGTGGGCCGACCGGATCGCCCCCGTCACCGACCTGGACCGCGCCGCCGCCGCCATCGACCGCGCGCTGCGCTGACCCGTCCGCCGAAGCGCCCGGCCCGGCGGGTCGGCGCGTTCGCCTCGGCGCCCTTCGTCGGGGGATCATGGAGGTGGAACGATCCCGACTCGGTGCAGGACGGAGGCACGGTGCCGCTGGTGCGAGGCTGTGAGGCCTTCCGGGTGGCGATGCCGCGCGGGCGGCGGCCGCAGAGCGTGCTGGTGCGGCTGGTCGCCGAGGACGGCACCGTCGGCTGGGGGGAGGCGGCCCACTCCGATCCGGGCGACACGACATGGGCGGACATCTCCGAACGACTGGCGCCGGCCCTGCTGGGCCTGTCGTGGGAGCGCCCCGAGGACGTGTCGGCGACCGCCGAGTTCGGCACCCGGCAGGCGGCCGCGGCGGTGGACATCGCCTGCTGGGACCTGTGGTGCCGGACCCGGGGACTGCCGCTGGCGCACGCGCTCGGCGGCACCCGCACCTCGATCGTGACCGGCGCCCGGATCGACGCCGGCTCGCTGGGCGTCGAGACCCTGGTGAGCCGGGTCAACCAGGCGGTCGGCAGCGGCCACACCCGCATCACCCTCACCGTCCGGCCCGGCTGGGACATCGAACCGGTGCGCGCCGTCCGCGCCGCCTACCCCGCCCTGGCGATGGCGATCGACGCGTGCGGCCGCTACACCGAGTCCCCGGAGCACCTGGCGGCGCTGGAGGCCCTGGACGCCTACGGGCCGGTGGTGATCGAACGGCCGTTCCCCGCCGGGGATCTGGCCGCGCACGCCCGGCTGCAACAGCGGGTGAGCGCCGCGCTGTGCCCGGAGATCAACGACCTGGACATGCTGGACGCGGCCATCCGGATGGAGGCCGGGAGGGCGCTGGGCCTGAACATCACCCGGTTCGGCGGGGTGACCGCCGCCCGCGGCGCCCACGACCGCGCCTACGCGGCGGGCTGGGACGTGTGGTGCGAGGGGTCCGGGGCGTTCGGGATCGGTCAGGCGGCGGCGGTCGCGATGGCCGGCCTGCCGGGCTGCACGCTGCCCAGCGACGTCACCGACCCGGCGAGCGGCCCGGCGTTCGTGTCGCCGCCGGTGCGCTCCTCCGGCGGCGTGGTGGGAGTGCCGCTCACCCAGCCGGGCATCGGGCACGAGGTCGACGAGAAGCGCATCGCCGCCCTGGCCACCGAGACGATGCGGATCCCGTGCTGAGCCGCGTCCGCACGGCCGGCGGGCGCCGGGACCGGCCGCCGCCGGGCACCGCGTTCCCCTGTGAAGCGGCGTTCTCCGGAGCGACGCCTCCCGAGGCGGCGTCTTCCGGGCGGCGTCCTCCGCGCCCACGGCCGCACCGTCCTCTTCCCTCCCCTCCCCCTCACAGGTCCGTTCCGCACGACGCCCGACGGCGCCGTCCGGGCGTCCACGTCCCGAGGATTCCCTCATGAGCAGACCGACCGTCCCCGGCATGGTGTGGGTGGTGGCGGGCCCGCCCGGCAGCGGCAAGAGCACCGTCGCCGACGGCCTGCTGGCCCGGCTGCGCCCGGTGCCCGCCCTGCTGGACAAGGACACCATGTACGGGTCGTTCGTCGCCGCCACCCTCGCCGCGCACGGCCGCGACCCGGGCGAACGCGAGGGCCCCTGGTACGACGAGCACGTCAAGCGGCATGAGTACGCCGGGATGACCGCGACGGCGCGCCAGATCCGCGGACACGGGTGCCCGGTGATGCTGAGCGGCCCGTTCACCGGTCAGATCCATGACCGCGCGCGCTGGGAGGCGTGGGTGGAGGAGCTGGGCGGTCCGCCGGTGCGGCTGGTGTGGATCCGCACCGACCCGCAGACCCTGCGCCACCGGCTGACCGCCCGCGGGCTGCCCCGGGACAGCGGCAAGCTGGCCGCCTTCGAGGAGTTCACGGCGCGGATGCGGCCCGGCGTGCCGCCGCCGGTCGAGCATCTGGAGGTCGACAACCGGCTGTCGGCGCCCGGCCTGGCGGAGCAGCTGGACGCGCTCGTGCGCCGGGGGTGAGTCCCGCCGGGGCACGCGACACCGGCCCGGCGGGACGCCGGTCCGGGCCGGTTCAGTAGGACTTGGGCAGCCCCAGCGAGTGCTGGGCGACGTAGTTGAGGATCATCTCCCGGCTGACCGGCGCGATCCGCATCAGCCGGACCACCCCGGCGAGCATCCCCACCCCGTACTCGGTGGTCAGCCCGTTCCCGCCGTGCGTCTGGATGGCCTGGTCGACGCAGTGGACCGCGGCCTCGGCGGCGGCGTACTTGGCCATGTTGGCGGCCTCCCCGGCGCCGCGGTCGTCGCCGTTGTCGTACAGCCAGGCCGCCTTCTGGGCCATCAGGCGGGCCAGCTCCAGCTCGATCTTGGCGGCGGCCAGCGGGTGCGCCAGGCCCTGGTGCGCCCCGATGGGCACCGTGAAGACCTGACGCTCCTTGGCGTAGGAGACGGCCTTGCCCAACGCCAGGCGGCCGATCCCGGCGCCCATCGCGGCGGCCATGATCCGTTCGGGGTTGAGCCCGGCGAACAGCTGCAGCAATCCGCCGTCCTCCTCGCCCACCAGCGCCTCGTAGGGCAGCCGCACATCGTCGAGGTGGCAGACGAACTGCTTCTCCGGGGAGACGATCTCCATCTCGATCGGCGTCCAGGTGAAGCCGGGCGCGTCGGTCGGCACGATGAACAGCGACGGCCGCAGGTTGCCCTGCTGGTCGGCGCTGCGGGCCACGAACATCACCGCGTCGGCCTCGTCGACCCCGGAGATGAACGTCTTCTGCCCGTTGAGCACCCAGCCGTCGCCGTCCCGGCGGGCGTGGGTGGTGATGCGGTGCGCGTTGGACCCGGCGTCCGGCTCGGTGATCGCGAACGCCATCTTGACCGACCCGTCGGCGAACCGGGGCAGCCAGTGCTCCTTCTGCTCCGCGGTGCCGAACCGAGTGATGATCGTGGCGCAGATCGCCGGGGAGACCACCATGAGCAGCAGGGGGCATCCGGCGGCGGCCAGCTCCTCGCACACGGCCGCCAGGTCGCCGATCCCGCCGCCCCCGCCGCCGTACTCCTCGGGGATGTTGACGCCCAGGTAGCCGAGCGCGCCGGCCTCGTTCCACAGCTCGTGGGTCTTCTCCCCCGAACGGGCCTTGGCGATGTAGTAGGCCGGCCCGTACTTGGCGCCCAGCTCCGCCACGGCCTCCCGCAGGGCACGACGTTCCTCGGACTCGATGAAGCTCACTGGGAGTCCTCCTGTTCGATCACGGCGAGGACGACGCCGGCCTGGACCTGGCGTCCTTCGCTGACGTTGAGCGCGGTGACCACCCCGGAGGCCGGCGCGGCGACGCGGTGCTCCATCTTCATGGCCTCCAGCACCACCAGCGGCTGCCCCTCGGTCACGGTCGCCCCCTCCTCCACCTCGACGCGGACGACGGTGCCGGGCATCGGCGCGACCAGCGAGCCGGGGGCGATCCGGGCGCCGGGGTCGACCAGGCGCGGCACGGCCTGCAGGGTGACGGCGCCGAGGTCGGAGTCGACGTAGACGGCGTCGCCGGACCGGTGGACCGTGAAGACGCGGCGGACCCCGTCGGTCTCCAACGTGACCGCGTCGGGAGCGGTGTCGACGCAGACGACCCCGGGGTGCTCCTCGGCCCGCACCCCGTCGCGGGTGAACCGGTAGGCCACGTCGATCTTCTGCCGCCCGGCCCGGTAGGACTTGCGCTGCGGCTGGGACGGCACGTTGCGCCAGCCCGGGGGCAGGTGCCGCAGGACGGGGGCGTCCCGCCGGTTGGCGGCGGCGTCGGCGAGCGCGGCGGCCAGCGCGGACAGCCGGACGGCCGCGGCGTCGGCCAGCGGCTCGCGCAGACCGGGACGGCGGTCCAGGTAGGCGGTGTCGGTCCGGCCCGCCAGGAAGTCCGGGTCGGTGAGGATGCGGACCAACAGATCACGGTTGGTGGCCGGTCCGTGGATGCGGGCCGCGCGCAGGGTCGCGGCCAGCCTGCGGGCGGCGGCCCCGCGGGTGGGCGCCCAGGCGATCACCTTGGCCAGCATCGGGTCGTAGCGGGTCCCGATCTCGCTGCCGCTCTCCACGCCGCTGTCGACCCGCACCCCGTAGGAGGCGGGGACGGCGAACCGTTCGTCCGCTCCGGGGATCTCGAAGGCGTGCAGGGTCCCGCTGGACGGCAGCCAGTCCCGGGCGGGGTCCTCGGCGTACAGGCGGACCTCGATCGCATGTCCGCGCGGGGCGGGCGGCTCCGGGGCGAGGGCGGCGCCCTCGGCCACCTCGATCTGGCACCGGACGAGGTCGACGCCGTGGATGCACTCGGTGACCGGATGCTCGACCTGCAGCCGGGTGTTGACCTCCAGGAAGAAGAACTCCCCGTCGGCGTCGAGCAGGAACTCCACGGTCCCCGCCCCCACATAGCCGATCGCGCGTGCGGCGTTCGCGGCCGCCGCGCACAGCCGCCTCCGCAGATCCGGATCGACCGCCGGGCTGGGGGCCTCCTCGAGGATCTTCTGGTGGCGGCGCTGGATGGAGCATTCCCGCTCCCCCAACGTCCACACGGTGCCGTGGGCGTCGGCGAGGATCTGCACCTCGACGTGCCGGGCGCCCGACTCCAGCAGCGGCTCGCAGAAGACGGTCGGGTCGCCGAACGCCGACTGCGCCTCCCGGGCCGCCCCGGCGACCGCGTCCGGAAGCTCCGCGGGGGTCCGCACGATCCGCATGCCCCGGCCGCCGCCGCCCGCCGACGCCTTCACCAGGATCGGCAGGTCCTCCTCGCGCACCGCGTCCGGCTCCAGCTCGGGCAGCACGGGCACGCCCGCGTCGGCCATCAGCTTCTTGGCGGCGATCTTGGAGCCCATCGCCTCGATCGCCTCCGGCGGCGGCCCCACCCAGGTCAGCCCGGCCTCCTGCACGGCCCGTGCGAACGAGGCGTTCTCCGCCAGGAAGCCGTACCCGGGGTGCACCGCGTCGGCTCCCGCCGCCACCGCCGCCCGGACGATCAGGTCTCCGCGCAGGTAGGTGTCCGCCGGCGCCTCCCCCGGCAGCCGCACCGACCGGTCCGCCTCCCGGACGTGCGGCGCGCCGGCGTCGGCGTCGGAGAACACCGCCACCGTCCCGATCCCCAGCTCCCGGCACGTGCGGAACACCCGCCGGGCGATCTCGCCCCGGTTGGCCACCAGCACCGTCTCGATCATGCCCACGCCCCTCCTGTGCGGGTCCCGTGCGGCCGCCCTCAGAGCCCTGTGCGGCGGGCTCGCGGCTCCGCGCTCCGCCGCTCGCCTCCTCACATCCGGAAGACGCCGAAGCCGTCGGTGCCGCGGATCGGGGCCGTGCAGATCGCCGACAGGCACAGTCCCAGCACGGTCCGGGTGTCCCGCGGGTCGATCACCCCGTCGTCGTAGAGCCGGCCGGACAGGAAGAACGGCAGCGATTCGGCCTCGATCTGGTTCTCCACCATCTCCCGCATGGCCCGGTCCTGCTCCTCGTCGTAGGCCTGCCCCCGGGCCCGGGCGGAGGCCCGCGCCACGATCGACAGCACCCCGGCCAGCTGTTGCGGCCCCATCACCGCCGACTTGGCGCTCGGCCAGGTGAACAGGAACCGCGGCTCGTAGGCCCGGCCGCACATGCCGTAGTTGCCGGCCCCGTATGAGGCGCCCATCACCACCGTCAGGTGCGGGACCTTGCTGTTGCTCACCGCGTTGATCATCTGGGCGCCGTGCTTGATGATGCCGCCCTGCTCGTACTCCTTGCCGACCATGTAGCCGGTGGTGTTCTGCAGGAACAGCAGCGGGACGTCGCGCTGGTTGGCCAGCTGGATGAACTGCGCGGCCTTGTGCGACTCGGCGCTGAACAGCACGCCCTGCGCGTTCGCTAGGATCCCGATCGGATGGCCGTGCAGCCGCGCCCATCCGGTGACCAGGCTCGGCCCGTACAGCGGCTTGAACTCGTCGAAGTCCGAGCCGTCCACGATCCGCGCGATCACCTCCCGCGGATCGAAGGGGATCTTCAGGTCCTCCGGGACGATCCCGGCCAGCTCCTCCGGGTCGTACAGGGGTTCGACCACCGGACCGGGCGCGGGTCCGAGCTTGCGGTGGTTGAGCCGCGCCACGATCCGCCGGCCGATCCGCAGCGCGTCCTGCTCGTCCTCGGCCATGTAGTCGGCCAGCCCGGAGACCCGGGCGTGCATCTCCGCACCGCCCAGCTCCTCGTCGTCGGCCTCCTCTCCGGTGGCCATCTTCACCAGCGGCGGCCCGCCCAGGAACACCTTGGCGCGCTCCTTGACCATGACCACGTGGTCGCACATGCCGGGCACGTACGCGCCGCCCGCGGTGGAGTTGCCGAACACCAGCGCGATCGTCGGGATTCCGGCGGCCGACAGCCTGGTCAGGTCACGGAACATCCGCCCGCCGGGAATGAAGATCTCCTTCTGGGAGGGCAGGTCCGCGCCGCCGGACTCGACCAGATTGATCACCGGCAGCCGGTTCTCCAACGCGATGTCGGTCGCCCGGAAGATCTTCTTGATCGTCCACGGGTTGCTGGCCCCGCCGCGCACGGTCGGATCGTTGGCGATGATCATGCACTCGACGCCCTCCACGACGCCGATGCCGGTCACCGCGCTCGCCCCGACCGGGAAGTCGGTCCCCCATGCCGCCAGCGGGCTGAGCTCCAGAAACGGCGAGTCGGAGTCCAGCAGCAGCTCGATCCGCTCGCGGGCGAGCAGCTTTCCGCGCTCGCGATGCCGCCTGACGTACTTCTCGCCGCCGCCCGCCAGCGCCTTGGCGTGCTCGGCCTCCAGCTCGGCGACCTTGCCCAGCATGTAGTCGCGGCGGCGCCGGTACTCGGGGTCGTTCGGGTCGAGGGAGGTGGTCAGAACGGTCACAAGATCGCCTCCGGAACGTCGACGACGCGCGCCCGCAGCCACTCGCCCAGGGCCTTGCCCTGGGGGTCGAACCGGGTGGAGGCCGCCACCCCCTCCTGCAGGATCCCCTCGACGACGAAGTTGACGGCCTTCAGGTTGGGCAGCAGGTGACGGGTGACGGTGAGATCCCGGGTCTCGGGCAGCAGCTCCTTGAGCCGTTCGACGGTCAGCCGATGCGCGAGCCAGCGCCACTGCTCATCGGTCCTGGCCCACACGCCGATGTTGGCGTCCCCGCCCTTGTCGCCGCTGCGCGCCCCGAGGAAGCGGCCGAGCGGCACCCGCACCGTGCGGCCGGCGTCCCCCAGCGGCTCGGGCAGCCGATCCTCCTCGGGGGCCTCCTCGAGAACGCCCTCGGGGACGTCGACGTCCCCAGCGGGCGTACTGGGCGGAATCGGGACGCGCTCGCCGCCGGGGAGGACCGCGACGTGCTCGACCTCCGTGCTGTCGACGTACGCGGCCTTGTAGACCCCGTACGGCGACGCCTTGCCGGGCGGGGAGGTCAGCGAGAAGCCCGGATAGCCGGCCAGCGCCAGCTCCACGGCCGCACCGCTGAACGCCCGCCCGACCCTGCTCTCGTCGGGGTCGAGAACGGCGCAGCGCAGGAGCACCGTGGCCGCCCCCTGGGTCGCCGGGTCCGGATCGGGCCTGCCGAGCAGCGTCCACTCCGTCCGCTGCGGCCGCCCGCCCTCGAAGACCGCCTCCATCTGTTCCTTGACCAGCTCGGCCTTGGCCTCGATGTCGAGTCCGGTGAGCACGAACGTCGCCTCGTTGCGGAAACCGCCCAGGTAGTTGAGGCAGACCTTGGTGGTGGCGGGCGGCGGCCCGCCCCTCACGCCGCTGATCCGCACCCGATCCGGTCCGTCCTGCGCCAGTTCGATCGTGTCGAAGCGGGTGGTGACATCGGGACCGGCGTACCGGGGGCCGCCGATCTCATACAGCAGCTGGGCGGTCACCGTCTCGACGGTGACCGCTCCCCCGGTCCCCTCGTGCTTGGTGATCACACTGGATCCGTCCGGGTGGATCTCGGCGATCGGGAATCCCGCATGCCGCAGGCCCGGCACCTCGGTGAAGAACGCGTAATTGCCGCCGGTGGCCTGCGCCCCGCACTCCAGCACATGCCCGGCGACGGTGGCGCCCGCGAGCGCGTCCCAGTCGTCGCGTCGCCAGCCGAACCGCGCGGCCGCCGGCCCCACCGCCAACGAGGCGTCGGTCACCCGCCCGGTCACCACGATGTCGGCCCCGGCGCGCAGGCACTCGGCGATCCCCCACGCTCCCAGGTAGGCGTTGGCGGTCAGCGGTTCCCCGTAGCGGGGGTCGGTGAATCCGAACTCCGCGGCGCGCGCCTTGAGGTCGTCGCCCTCCACATGAGCGATCTTCCGGGGGACGCCGAGCCGCTCGGCCAGCTCCTCGAGCCTGGTCGCCAGCCCGCGCGGGTTGAGCCCGCCCGCGTTGACGACGATGACGACGCCCCGGTCTGCGGCCAGACCGAGGGCGTCCTCCATCTGCCGCAGGAAGGTCGTCGCATAACCGGCGGTCGGATCCTTCAGCCGTCCACGCCCCAGGATCAGCATCGTCAGCTCGGCGAGGTAGTCGCCGGTGAGAACGTCCAGCGGTCCGCCCTCGAGCATCTCCCGGACCGCGGTGAACCGGTCCCCATAGAAGCCCGAGGCGTTCCCGATCCGCAGCGGTGCCCCCTGCGCATGGGTCATGGGTGCACGATGCCAGGCACACTAGAAAAAATCAATCACGCATGATTGTTTTAATCGAGTCACTCATACCGCCCATCCCAACGGAGGACACCATGACGTCGCGGGCTCCATCCCGCGAACCTCAGCAGGACCGCAGCCGAGCCACCCGACGGCGGCTCCTGGAGGCCGCCATCGACTGTCTCGCCTCCGTGGGCTGGGCCGGCACCACCGTGGCGGTCGTCGCCGAACGCGCCGGCGTCTCCCGCGGCGCCGCCCAGCATCACTTCCGCACCCGTGAGGAGCTGGTCACCGCCGCCGTCGAGTACGGCGCCGAGATCCGCATGCGCGACATGCGCGCCCGGCTGAACGCCGACTCCCCTCTCACCACCCTGGAAGTCGTCACCATGCTCGGCGACCTCTACACCAGTCCGCTGTTCCGCGCCGCCCTCCAGCTCTGGGTGGCCGCCAGCTCCGACCCGCAGTTGCGCGCGCAAGTCCTCCCTCTAGAGGCTCGCGTAGGCCGTGAGGCCCATCGCCTCACCGTCGAGGCCCTGAACGCCGACGAGTCCATCCCCGGCGTCCGCGAAACCATCCAGGCCACCCTCGACCTGGTCCGCGGCCTGGGGCTGGCCGACCTTCTCACCGATGACTCCGCCCGCCGGACCCGTCTCCTCGCCCAATGGGCCACAACCCTGGACGCCGTCCTCGCCAGATCCCCAGGCTCCATAACCGCACTGCAAAGATCAGAGCCGGAACCTCACTGACCTTTGTCGACAATCGATCCCAGCAGCGCGCCCTTCCCCGGCGTCACGACGCCCGCGTCTCCCGCCGCCCTCCCCTGCCCAAGCCGACGGCCACGAAAAAGACCCCACAGACCAACGGAGAATCCCCGCCCGCGCCGGCCCGCCGGCCCCAGCACCCGTCTCACGCCCGGCCGGTCCGCCCACTCGCCAAGGCGGGCCGTCGCTGCACCGGCCGCCCCACCGGAGCGCACGCCCGCCTCACCGTCGGAAGTCCTTTCTCCACCGACCCCAGGACCCGCCTACCACCGCCCTGCTGGAACGCCACGGCATCCGGGT
>NZ_RRYT01000033.1 GCF_006363815.1 Thermomonospora catenispora | reverse complement strand
ACGGCAGCGCCCCGCCGCCCGGCCGCCCGCCGCCTCCGCCCCGGCGCCCGCCGCCCGGCCGGCTCCCGCGGCGGCGTCCGGCGGCGGACCCGACATGGCGACGATTCAGCGGGCGTGGCCGAACATCGTCGAGGGCGTCAAACGCAAGAGCAAGGTCGCCTGGATGGTGATCATGTCCGGGGTGCAGCCGTTGTCCCTGGAGGGCAACCTGCTCACCCTGGCCTTCGAGGGCGAGGGCGCGCGCACCAACTTCACCAACGGCAACCGGGACGTCGTGCTGCGCGAGGTCCTCCGGGAGACGCTGGGCGTGGACCTGCGCATCGACACGGTCCTGGCCGGCACCCCGCAGGCCGCCGCCCGGGCGTCCGCGGCCCCGGCCGCATCCCCGCGGCCCCGCCTGGCCGCCGCGCAGCCCCCGCCCCCCGAACGCCCCTCGGCGGCCCACCAGCCGCCCGAGCCGCCTCCGCCGCCTCCGCCGGAGCCGCCCCCGCCTCCCGTGCCGATCGACGAGACCGACGAGGTGGACCCCGAGGGCGACGCCACCATGGACGACCACGAGGCGGCGATCAGCGGCGTGGAGCTCATCAAACGCGAACTGGGCGGCCAGGTCATCCGCGAGATCGACAACTCCTGACCGCCCGCGCCGAGCGCCGCCCAGCCCTCGGCCGCCGGGCCGTCGCCGTCCCGCGGCCGGTATCGGCCGCGCACCGGCGATCGCGCGCTCGACGCCGGTCCCTGCGGCTAGGGTGCGGGCCCATGGGGACTTCTCGGGCATGGGCGGCCGAGGCGATCGCCACGGTGGAACGGGACGCGGTCATCACGCCCCTGCGCGAGGTGAAGCTGCCTCCGGACTGGGGCGTCAGGCTGCACCTCAAGGACGAGTCGGCGCAGCCCTCGGGCAGCGTCAAGCACCGCCTGCTGGGCGCCGCCTACGCCGACGCCCTGGCGTCCGGGCAGATCACCGAGGACACCACCGTCGTCATGGCCACGGCCGGCCCCGCCGCGGTGGCGGGAGCCCACTTCGCCCGGCTGATCGGGGTGGAGTTCATGACGGTCGTGCCCCGCTCCACCAAGCCCGAGAAGATCGCCGCGATCGAGGCGGTGGGCGGGCGCTGCCACCCGTACCACCCGCCCGCGGCCATCTACCAGGAGGCGCAGCGGCTGGCCGCCGACGGCGGCGGCTTCTACCTGGACCACTTCGCCGCCGCGGCGCGCGTGATGGACTGGCGGGGAGACCGGGAGCACCACATCGGCGCGGAGATCGTCGCTCAGCTCGGACGTCCGCCCGCATGGATCGTGACCGGCGCGGGCACGGGCGCGACCTCCGGGACCATAGGACGCTTCCTGCGCTACCGGGGATACCGGACCCGCCTGGCGGTGGCCGACCCGGAGAACTCGGCGTACTTCCCGGGATGGGCGAGCGGCGCCCCCGACTACGCCACGGGCATGCCCTCGCGCATCGAGGGCATCGGGCGGCCGCGGATGGAACCGGGCTTCCTGGCCTCGGCGATCGACCTCGTGGTGCCCGTGCCCGACGCGGCCGCCGTGGGAGCGCTGACGCATCTGCGGTCGCTGGCGGGGATCACGGCGGGCGGCAGCACCGGCGCGTGCCTGTGGGCGGCCTGGCGGCTGATCGACCGGATGCTGAGCGAGGGCGAGAGCGGCGATGTGGTCGTCGTGATGGGCGACGCCGGCGCCGCCCCCGGGCTGGACGGGACGGCCTACGCCGAGGCCGTCGAGCGCTTCCTGACCACCGGTCGCCTCGAGACCCCGTGAAGGCTCCGCGGAGAAGGCCCGCGGAGCCCGCTGCGTGAGGGCCTTGCGAGGCCGCACGCGGGCTTCGCGTGAGCACCCTGGAAAGGCCTCGGGAGATTCCGTGACGTCCTCGTGACGGGGGTCTGTGAAGGGGCCTCGGGGAGGCCTCCGGCGAGACGCCTCCCCCGGCGCGCTCCCCGCGTCCGGTCGCCCGCACCGGCGAGCGTCGCCGCGCCGCCGCGGGACGTCCGTTCGTCCATCGGAGGGTTGAGGGCGCACCCGGCCGGGCAAGGGCGGTTTCGACGGTCCTGCCGGGCGCGTCGCGGTGGGGCGATGCGCCCGCAGGCGGTCCCCGCCCTGATGAGAAGCCGTGTCAGGGATCACTTGCACAGGGCGGGCCGGGAACGGAAGTCCTTGCTGAGCGAACGATATTGTGAGTCGGGTGAGCGCCAGAGACACCGATTGGGACGGGGTGCGGCTGCACGTCGTCACGGGGAAAGGCGGAACCGGTAAGACCACCGTGGCGGCCGCGCTGGCGCTGGCGCTGGCCGCCGGAGGGCGGAAAGTGCTGCTGGTCGAGGTCGAGGGCCGGCAGGGGATCGCCCAGCTGTTCGACTGCCCTCCGCTGCCGTACGAGGAGCGCAAGGTCGCCGTCGCCCCGGACGGAGGCGACGTCTACGCCCTGGCGGTGGACACCGAAGAGGCGCTCATCGAATACCTGGAGATGTTCTACAACCTCAAGCGGGCCGGCAAGGCGATGACCAAGCTGGGCGTCGTCGACTTCGTGACCGCCATCGCCCCGGGCCTGCGCGATGTGATCCTGACCGGCAAGACCAGCGAGGCCGTGCGCCGCAAGAACCCCGACGACTCGTTCGTCTACGACGCGGTGGTGATGGACGCCCCGCCGACCGGCCGGATCGCCAAGTTCCTCAACGTCAACAGCGAGGTCTCCGGACTGGCCAAGGTCGGCCCCATCCGCAACCACGCCGACACGGTGATGCGGGTGGTGCGCAGCCCCGAGACCGCGGTGCACTTCGTGACCCTGCTGGAGGAGATGCCCGTCCAGGAGACCCTGGACGGGATCGCCGAGCTCACCGAGATCGGCCTGCCCACCGGCGGAATCATGATCAACATGGTGCACGCGCCGATGCTGAGCCCCGAGGACCTGGCCGCCGCCCAGGCCGGGGAACTGGACGTGGCGGAGATCGTCCGCGGCCTCAAGGCGGCCGGCCTGGAACACGACGTCGAGGAGACCGCCCGAGCGCTGGTCGCCGAGGCCGCCGAGCACGCCCGGCACACCGCCATGGAAGCCCGTGAACGGGAACGGCTCGCCGAACTGCCGCACCCCCAGTACGTGCTGCCGCTGCTGCCGGACGGGGTGGACCTGGCGGGCCTGTACGAGCTGGCCGAGACGCTGCGCGAGCAGGGCGCGGCCTGACCCGCCGGCCCGCCGACCGAGGGGAAGGACGAGATGAGCGCGCTGCGGACCCCGCCGGTGCTGGACGTCGACGCCCTGATCGACGACCCCCGAACGAAGATCATCGTCTGCTGCGGCTCCGGCGGCGTGGGCAAGACCACCACCGCCGCCGCGCTGGGCCTGCGGGCCGCCGAACGCGGCCGCGACGTGGTCGTGCTGACCGTCGACCCGGCCAAACGGCTGGCGCAGTCGATGGGGCTGACCGAGCTGGACAACAACCCCCGGCGCATCGACGGCATCGAAGGCGACGGCGAGCTGCACGCCATGATGCTCGACATGAAGCGGACCTTCGACGAGATCGTCGAGGCCCACTCCGACCCCGACCGCGCCAAGCAGATCCTGGCCAACCCGTTCTACCAGTCCCTGTCCTCCAGCCTGTCGGGGACGCAGGAGTACATGGCGATGGAGAAGCTGGGGCAGCTGCACCGCTCCGGCGCCTGGGACCTGATCGTCGTGGACACCCCGCCCTCCCGGAACGCGCTCGACTTTTTGGACGCTCCGGAACGGATGGGCCGCTTCCTGGACAGCCGCCTGATGAAGATGCTGTCCGCCCCCGCCCGGACCGGAGGACGGATCGGCGTGAAGATGCTGACCGCCGGGTTCGGGATGTTCACCAACGTGCTCAACAAGGTGATCGGGGTGCAGCTGCTGCGGGACGTGCAGACGTTCGTGGCGGCCTTCGAGACCATGTTCGGCGGCTTCCGGGAGCGGGCCGAGAAGACCTACCGCCTGCTGCAGACCCCCGGCACCGCCTTCCTGGTGGTGGCGGCGCCCGAGCCGGACGCGCTGCGCGAGGCCTCCTACTTCGTGGAACGCCTGGCCGGGGAGCGGATGCCGCTGGCCGGCCTGATCGTCAACCGGGTCCACCGGGTCGCCCCCGGCACCCCCACCGCCGCCCGCAGCCAGGCCGCCGCCGAGACGCTGGAGGAACGCGGCGAGCATCCGCTCACCGCCGCCCTGCTGCGCCTGCACGCCGACCGCCGCAACCGGGCCGCCCGCGAGGACCGCCTCCGCGAGCACTTCACCTCGGCCCACCCCACCGTCCCCGTGGCCGCCGTTCCCGCCCAGCCCGAGGACGTCCACGACCTGGACGGGCTCCGCCGCGTCGGCGCCGACCTGGCGGCGAACGTCACTCCGCCTCCCGCCCGTTCGGCCTGAACCTCGGGCACACCGCCCCTACCCGGCACAGTTGGCCGAAATTACCTAGTCACTTCCGCCCATCCGCTCCGCCCGCCCAAACCCCCGCGGAACGGGTTGGCCACATGTGGCCAACCCCCGGATCGACGTCGTGTCGCGCGGCCGGACACGGCCGGCGTCGACGCCTCGCGGGGGCACAGCGCGACGGGCCCGGCGACGACCGGCCACCGGGCCGCGCCCACGCGCCCGCATACCCCGCCGCATCCGACGCCGGCCACGGCCGCCCGCACACCGGCGTCGACGCGCCCCGAACGCGCGATACGCAAGGAAGACCTCCGGACACAGGGGGAAACGCGCACCCGCCGCGATGCGCCGCTCAGCGGCCGCACCACGAGCGAGCGGGCCCCGGACGCGACCCCTGGGACACGAACCGAGACGAGCCGAGGCACGACACCCGAGGCGCGACGCCCAAGACACGACACCCGAGGCACGACGTCTGGAAGACGCCTGGAACACGACGAGGCCGCACCCACAGGGGGTGCGGCCTCGTCACGCATCGCCGTACCACCTCGCGACGGAACGCGCACCGCGGCCCACCGGCCGCGGGCGGGGGCGTGCGGTTCGGTCGCGAGCCGCCTGATCAGGGATCGGGCGCGCTAGCCGGCCACCAGCTCGCCCCGCTCCTCCTTGGACCGCTCGTACTTCTCCTTGGCCGCCGACAGCAGCTCGCGCCACGAGGACACGTCCGGCCGGCGGCGCAGCAGAGCGCGTCGCTCGCGCTCCGTCATGCCGCCCCAGACACCGAACTCGATGCGGTTGTCGAGCGCGTCCGCCAGGCACTCGGTCCGAACCGGGCAGCCGCGGCAGATCAGCTTCGCCCGGTTCTGGGCCGCGCCCTGGACGAACAGTGCGTCCGGGTCCGCGTTACGGCAGGCGGCGCGGGCGGTCCAATCCGTGATCCACATCTTGGCCCCACTCCCCTAGGGTCTGTCGATTGCGCTCCTTGGCCGGACGGGCGCGGACGTCAGGCCGCCAAACGAAAGCCGTGGGGAAGAACTTACGGAAGTAGGAGGGGTTTCAACAGCCCCCGATGGGCCCATTCTCGATATAGCCCGCCCGGACCATCCCTCCGGAGCGGACTAGTTACCTTCTTGTGGTATTGGGGTCGCGCTGCGTGTCCGCCCCGACGGGACGGGGGCTCCGCGCGTCTCGCCCCGCCGCCCGCGAGCCGGTTCCGTCCAGTTGTGTACTGTCCGAAACCCCTGTGGCGACCTGCGGCAACGGACTGCTGCGGGCCGTTCGCCGGAGTAGGACCCGCCCATGGGGCCGCGGTTGAGTCCCCCTTACCGGCGCAACACCCGCCTCCCGTCCCCGGCCCGCCCGCCGCCCGGCACCACGGCCACGACGTGGGCGCAGACCCCGTTCCCGGTGGTCAACCGCAGGTACGGTAGAAGTCGTGCTTGCGCAAAACCAGGGGCGAAGGACCGCGATCATCCAGCTCGTGCGCCTGCTCGCGGCAGCGGCGGTGGCCGGCGTGCTGGTCGCGTTCATCGCGCTGCCCGGAGTCGGAGGCGTCGGCCTGACCGCACGGGACGCCGTCAACGACTTCCAGAAGATGGACGCCGAGCTCAACACGGCGCCGCCACCGGAGAAGACGGTGGTGTACGACGCCAAGGGCGAGCAGATCGCGGTGTTCTTCGACAAGTACCGCGAGTCGGTACGACTGGACCAGATCGCGCCGATCATGCAGAAGGCGGTCATCGCCATCGAGGACTCGCGCTTCTACCAGCACGGCGCACTGGACCTCAAAGGCACCCTGCGCGCACTGGTCAACAACGCCAGCAGCGACAGCACCCAGGGCGGATCGACCCTGACCCAGCAGTACGTCAAGAACCTCCTCGTCGAGAACGCCAAGAGCGAAGAGGAGTACCGCAAGGTCACCGCCCCCACCCTCGACCGCAAGATCCGCGAGCTGCGCTACGCGCTGCGGCTCGAGGAGACCATGTCCAAGAACCAGATCCTCGAGGGCTACCTCAACATCGCCTACTTCGGCGGCGGGGCCTACGGCGTGCAGGCGGCGGCCAAACGGTGGTTCGGCAAGACCGCCAAGGAGCTCATCCTCCCCGAGGCGGCGCTGCTGGCCGGCATCACCCAGAACCCCAGCGCCTACGACCCGGTGCAGCACCCCCGGGACGCCCGCAAGCGCCGCGACACCGTGCTGTACCGGATGGCCCAGCTCGGCATGATCACCAAGGCGCAGGCGGACGCGGCGGCCGCCCAGCCGATCAAGCTGAACGAGGACAAGCCGATCGGCGGCTGCGAGACCAGCAAGGCGCCGTTCTTCTGCGAGTACGTCAAGTACGAGATGTACCAGATCCTCTCCGGCGGCAAGTACTGGGACATGCCCAAGGACCGCCAGGCCGAGATCGAGAGCAAGCTCCGCCGCGGCGGCTACGTCATCCGCACCACCCTGGACATGAAGGCCCAGAACGCCCTCGACAAGGCGGTGCGCTCCCGGGTCTCGCCCACCGGCAACAAGGTCGCCGCCGAGGCGATGGTGGAACCGGGCACCGGCCACATCAAGGCGATCGGACAGAGCAAGCTCTTCGGCGCCGGCCCCGGCAAGACCTCCCTCAACCTGGCCGCCGACAGCCGGCACGGCGGCGGCATCGGCGTGTCGGCCGGATCGACCTTCAAGACCTTCACCCTGGCGGTGGCGCTGGAGAAGCGGATCCCCATCCGCACCTCCATCCACTCGCCCAGCCGCATGACCGTCAGCGGCTTCACCGACTGCAAGGGCCAGTACTACGGCCCCTGGACCGTCAAGAACTCCGACCCCGCCGAGAACGGGCCCTACAACCTCAAGAACGGCACCTGGCTGTCGGTCAACACCTTCTACGCCCAGCTGGAGAAGCGGGTCGGCCTGTGCGACGCGGTCAAGATGGCCGAACGCTTCGGCATGAAGCGCGGTAACGGCCAACCGCTCCAGCAGGTCCCCTCCCAGGTGCTGGGCGTGAACGACGTCGACATGGTGCACCTGGCCGCCGCGTACGCCGGCTTCGCCGCCCGCGGCAAGTACTGCGAACCGGTCGCCGTCACCGACGTCGTCACCCCCGACGGCACCAAGCTCAAGCTGCCGGAGAAGAAGTGCAAGCAGGTCATCGCGCAGAACGTGGCCGACCAGGTCAACGAGATCCTGCGCGGCGTGCTGACCCGCGGCACCGCCAAGAACATCGGCAGCATCGGCCGCCCGGCCGCCGGCAAGACCGGCACCTGTGAGGACTTCACCTGCGCCGTGTTCGCCGGCCACACCCCCAACCTGGCCGCCGCCGTCGCCTACTGGGACCTGCGCGGCCCCTGGCGGTACAAGGTCTACGGCGTGTACGGCGCGACGATCCCCGCACCGATCTGGGCCCAGAGCATGCGCGGCGCCCTCGCCGGTGAGCCCGCCCCGGACTTCACCGCCCCCGTCGGCGACTTCGGCGACCTCACCGACGTCCCCGACGTGCGCGGACGCCCCATCCACGAGGCGATGGACATCCTGCGGCGGGCCGGCTTCAACCCCGAGGTCGTGTCGCGCCCGATCGCCTCCAACCGCCCGCCGGGCACCGTGGCCAACACCTCGCCGGGACCCCGGCAGGAGGCCGAACCCGGCGCCAAGGTCATGATCTACGTCAGCAACGGCCGGGACCGCGACGACCGTCCCCGTCGCCCGCGCCGCGACGACTTCCCCTGGCCGTTCGGCGACTGACCTCGAGGACCGACCTCGAGCCGCACCGATGGCCGGGCGCCGCGATGCGGCGCCCGGCCACGCTCACAGAGTCCGTTCACCTACGACGGCGCGCCCGCACCGGCCCGCCGGAGCCGCCGACGGAGCGGAACACCGGACCGGCGCCCGCGGCGGCGCGTCCGCACCCGGTCAGGAGGAGGCGAGCTGACGCTTGACCTCCGCGGCCACCCGGGCGCCCTCGGCACGACCGGCGACCTTGGGATTGACGGCCTTCATGACCTGACCCATGGCGCGCGGGCCGGAGACGCCGAGCTCCGCGATGACGGAGGCCACCAGGGCGCTCAGCTCCTCATCGGTCAGCTGGGCGGGAAGGTAGGCCGACAGCACCTCGTGCTCGGCCCGCTCGGCCTCGGCCTGCTCCTCGCGCCCCGCCTTGGCGAACGCGTCGGCGGCCTCCCGGCGCTTCTTGGCCTCACTGGTGAGCACCTTGATGATCTCGTCGTCGGTGAGCTCCCGGACCTTGTCGCCGGAAACCTCCTCATTGCGCACCGAGGTCAGGGCCATCCGCAGGGCCCGGGTCCGCACCGGGTCACGGGCCTTCATCGCGGCCGCGAGGTCGGCTTCCAGCCTCTCCTTGAGGGCACTCATGCCCCACATCATGCCCAGGGGGACACGGCGGTCTCATCTGTATTTGATCTGTTGTGCCGCACCGTTCGGCAGAACACCACATCTCTGACAGCATGGGAGGGTCGGGAAGGTGCCGGCCCGTAGGAGAGACCGTGCGCAAGCTACACGCCGTACCGCTGGGAGTGGCGGCCGCGGGAGCCGCCACGTTCGGCTATGCGTCGGTGGCTGAGCGGAACTGGTTCCGCCTGCGGCGCTTCACCGTGCCCGTGCTCGACAAGGGCAAGCCGTCGATCAAGGTGCTGCACATCTCCGACGCGCACCTCACCCCCGGCCGCAAGCGGCTGATGCGCTGGGTGCGCTCCCTGGCCGCCCTCGAGCCCGACCTGGTCGTCAACACCGGCGACACCATCTCCCACCCCGACGCCATCGGGCCGTTCCTGGACGCCCTCGGCCCCCTGCTGGACCGCCCCGGCGTCTTCGTGTACGGCTCCAACGACCTGTACTCGCCGGCCCTGAAGAACCCCCTGCGCTACATCTGGCGCACCAGCAAGCAGGACTACGCCCGCGAACGCCGCACCCCCGACCTGCCCTACCGCGAACTGGGCGCGGCCCTGACGGCGGCGGGCTGGCTGGAGCTCAACAACCGCATCGGCCGCCTCAAGATCGGCGACCTGGACGTGGAGTTCGGCGGCATCGACGACTCCCACATCGACCGCGACCGGTACGACAAGATCGCCGGCCCGGTCGACCCCCGCGCCGACGTCCACATCGGCGTCATGCACTCCCCGGAGCCCCGCAACCTCGACCGCTTCGCCGCCGACGGCTACGACCTGCTCCTGGCGGGCCACACCCACGGCGGGCAGGTCTGCGTCCCCTTCTACGGGGCGCTGGCCACCAACTGCGGCATCGACCGCCTCCGGGTGAAGGGCCTGCACCGCCACAACGGCGCCTGGCTCCATGTCTCCGCCGGGCTGGGCACCTCCCCGAAGGCCCCGTTCCGCTTCTGCTGTCCTCCCGAGGCCTCCCTGCTCACCCTCGTCCCCCGCACCTCCTGATCCACCTCCCCCCGAAAATCGGAACGCACCACCCCCAACCATCCGCTAGACTCGACGAGGCGACGGGAGGACGAAGCTCTCCCGTAGCGACCACCGGGGTGTAGCGCAGCTTGGCAGCGCGCTTCGTTCGGGACGAAGAGGTCGTGGGTTCAAATCCCGCCACCCCGACACTGGTGAGAGGCCGGTTCCCTGACGGGAGCCGGCCTCTCGCTTTGCGTGCGGCGACGACCGTGGGTGCTGATCGCCACCGCCTGTTGGCCGGACTGCTCGCCGACAGGCTCAGGGAAGCTTGGACGTTTGTGCGGGCAGCTCCTTTGGTGCCGGGGCGGTTCCGCTCAATGCTCTGAAGCCGCCGGCAGCTCTGTTCCCGTGGGAAGACGACCCAGCGGTGATGCGCACGTCCAGACCACTCCCGCCCGAACAGAGAGAACTCCGGCTGGGTGGAGCTGGGCGGCATGACCGGCGGATCACCCCCGCTCGCGCGGGGAGGACAATGCCTTGTGCAGGGGCCTCGTACCTGCAACCGGATCACCCCCGCTCGCGCGGGGAGGACGGAGCGGCATAGACGTCCGGCAGGACCAGCGGCGGATCACCCCCGCTCGCGCGGGGAGGACGGCTGGGGGAGGTCGCCCGCGCCGCCGACGCCGCCGGATCACCCCCGCTCGCGCGGGGAGGACGTGAACGAGATCCGCCGAGACCTGAACGTGGGAGGATCACCCCCGCTCGGGCGGGGAGGACCACCGGATCGAGGGCGGAGACAACCANGTGAACGAGATCCGCCGAGACCTGAACGTGGGAGGATCACCCCCGCTCGGGCGGGGAGGACCACCGGATCGAGGGCGGAGACAACCAGGCGCACGGATCACCCCCGCTCGCGCGGGGAGGACGTAGGCCAGGTCGTCGGCGGCGAGGATCGCGTCGGATCACCCCCGCTCGCGCGGGGAGGACACCTCGGCCCCCCTGCTGCCGGTCGAACGTCTCGGATCACCCCCGCTCGCGCGGGGAGGACCAGCCC
Source organism: Thermomonospora catenispora (assembly GCF_006363815.1). Classification (GTDB taxonomy): domain Bacteria; phylum Actinomycetota; class Actinomycetes; order Streptosporangiales; family Streptosporangiaceae; genus Thermomonospora; species Thermomonospora catenispora. The sequence continues at coordinate 39,518 of NZ_RRYT01000033.1, read as the reverse complement.
GCCCACATCGACTCATGGGAGGGCGACGGATCACCCCCGCTCGCGCGGGGAGGACGTGCTGGCCGGGAGGGAGCTGCCAGCCCTGGCCCGGATCACCCCCGCTCGCGCGGGGAGGACAGGGCGGCCAGCAGCCGCTCATCGGCCGCGGCCGGATCACCCCCGCTCGCGCGGGGAGGACCAAGGAGCTGCGCGCCTGGCTGCGCGGCAAGGGCGGATCACCCCCGCTCGCGCGGGGAGGACGCCTCTTGGGCCGCAGGTCGAGCGTGTGGCGGCGGATCACCCCCGCTCGCGCGGGGAGGACACCGAGCAGAGGATGGTGTTGATGCAGGTGGACGGATCACCCCCGCTCGCGCGGGGAGGACATCGTGCGGGCCAGGCCGGTGATCTTCTCCACCGGATCACCCCCGCTCGCGCGGGGAGGACAACGCACGGCCACGCGTGGATATCGCCGGTGTCGGATCACCCCCGCTCGCGCGGGGAGGACAGCCGGAGACCCAGATGCAGATCGCCACCCGGCGGATCACCCCCGCTCGCGCGGGGAGGACCTCCCTCTCCAAGTCCCCATACACCTAGGCATCGGATCACCCCCGCTCGCGCGGGGAGGACCGGCTTGTCCGACGACCCGGCGTTCCTGTTCATGGATCACCCCCGCTCGCGCGGGGAGGACGGCGCGCGCAAGCTGCTCCGCTGTCCGGCGCGGGATCACCCCCGCTCGCGCGGGGAGGACGGAACGGCCTGCGCGGCCAGCTCCTCGGCGGACGGATCACCCCCGCTCGCGCGGGGAGGACTCTATGCCGTGCTGGGCGTTGTCGTTCAGCGTCGGATCACCCCCGCTCGCGCGGGGAGGACCTGAAGCGCCTTGACGCGCTCGCCGGAATCGCCGGATCACCCCCGCTCGCGCGGGGAGGACGACCACAACCACGCAACCGGAGAGATCCGGGGCGGATCACCCCCGCTCGCGCGGGGAGGACACTTGCTGACCTGGGCCTCCAGATCGATTTTACTGATCTGTGACCTTTGTGGGGCAGAGCGGTGGGCGGTCTGGCACGAGGGGAGTCTATGCGCCCCGGCGATTTTGTCGGTGGTGTGTGGTCTAGTTGCCCTGCAGTCAAAGTTGCGACTTGTGCGGCGGGGTTCGTTCCTATGGATGATCTCGACGGAGATTCTCTGCGGCCTGTTGATGCGCGGCTGTGGGGCAAGTGTGACGGGCTGCCAGGGCCTTACCCGGTGGTCTGCCATCTCATCGACACGGCGGCGATGGCCGGGGCGCTCTGGGATGCATGGGCCGCAGGGCTGGGAGTTCTGCGTGCGGATGTGCTCGGCGAACGCATCGCTGCGCACATGAGGAGCCTTGTATGCTTTTGGGCTGGTTTGCACGATATAGGCAAGATATCGCCGTCGTTTCAGGTCCTGGTCGATGACCTTTATCAGAGGCTGGTCACAGAGTCCCCTGAATACGGCGAAGACCACGCGGAACCCGGCCTGCGTCATAACGAGGTGACGCAGTGGGTGCTGGTCGAGATCTTCCGAGAGCTGGGCTATCGCGCTGACGACAGCGTGCGCCGGGACGTCGGGCATCAGATCGCACAGCTCCTCGGCGGGCATCACGGGCGGTTCTGTCCTGCGATAGGGCGCCGCTCGGAGCTGCGTGCCCCCCGATCTTCTCGTCCCGGCATAGGCAAAGGCGTCTGGGAAGAGCAGTGCCGCGCGCATGCGGTCGTGCTCCGAGAACTGACCGGTGCTCGTGAGGTGCTGCATGAACGCCTCCCCGTGCCGGCGGCGATCGTGGTGCTCGGCATCGTGATCGTGGCGGACTGGCTGGCCAGCCAAGAATCGTTCATCACCGCACGGATGCCGGGTCCGACCTGGACGGCTTCTCCGGATGAGTTGCGCGCGCATTGGGAGCGGGCGGTGGCCGATGCCCCGCGGGTGGTGCAGGAGGCCGGGTTGGGGCGTGGCCTGCTGGCGGATCGGACCTTCAAGGAGCTTTTCGGCTTCGATGAGCCGAATTCTTTGCAGGCGTCGGTCATGAAGGAGTTGCCCGACCTGGTCAACGGCCCCGGCCTGCTGCTGTGCACAGCCCCTCCGGGCGACGGCAAGACGGAGACGGCGCTGTACGCGGCAGGGGTGCTGGCCCGAGCCAGTGACGCCAACGGACTGGGGTTCTGCCTGCCGACGATGGCGACGACCGACGCGATGCACAAGCGGGTCGCGCGATTCGCCGAGCGGGCTCTGCTAGGGGACGCCGCGCTGACCAAGGTTCACAGCATGGCGTGGCTGTCGTCAGGCTCGGCAGGCGATGCGGCCGCCGGCGCGGCCGACGGCGGCGAGGTGATCACCGATGCGCAGGCCTCGACCGAGGCGGCGCAATGGCTGCACGCCGGCCGGCGGGGCCTGCTCGCACCGCTGAGCACGTTCACCATCGATCAGGGGCTGGCCGGGGTGCTGCCGGTGGAATACAACGCCCTGCGTCTGATGGCGACAGCGGGCAAGGTCATGGTGATCGACGAGGCCCACTCCTATGACGCCTGGATGCACGCCCTGCTGTTGCGATGGCTGGAGTGGCTGGGGGCGCTGCGGGCACCCGTGATCCTGCTGTCGGCCACGCTCACCGGTGAAACGGCGCGTTCGCTGGTCGAGGCCTACATGCTCGGGGCCGGACACACGATCTCTCAAGAGCTGCGGCCTCGCTATCCGGGATGGCTGTTCGCCGACGCTGTGACCGGGACCGTGCACTCTCCCCGGGAGGTGACCAGCGAGCGGGAGCGCGTCGTCGCCTTCGAGACGGTGCCGGTGTGTCGGGGCGGGGATGCGGCTCAGCCCGAGCACCGGCTCGCGGTCATCAGGAAGCTGCTGGAAAACGTGGTCGACGGCGACCGCGGATGCGTCCTGGTGTGCTGCACCACCGTTACCGAGGCCCAGGACACATACCGCCACCTCGCCGACTGGTTCCGCCGGGTGGAGGAGAGCGGTGGACGACCCCCTGCGCTACGGCTGCTGCACTCCCGATACCGGGAACGCGACCGGGCCGCGATCCTTGACGCCTGTGAGCGGGACTTCGGCAAGAAAGGGGCGCGTCCCCGCACGGTCCTGGTCTCCACACAGATCGTCGAACAGTCGCTGGATTTGGACTTCGATCTGCTCATCACCGACTTGGCGCCCATGGCGCTGCTGTTGCAACGCTCGGGCAGATGCCAGCGGCATCGCGACGAGCGCGCCGACCTCCATCACGCCCGCCGTCCCGAGTGGGTCGGCTCGCAACCCCGTGTGATCGTGCTGGATCCGGTGGATGAACGGGGGGAATTCACGGTGCCCGAGGAGTGGGGCGAGGTCTACGACGAATCCCTCCTGCATCGCACGAGTGAGCTGCTGCGCGAACGCGGCGGCGAACCGGTCAAGATCCCAGGCGACGTGCAGGAGCTTGTCGACGCGGTCTACGCCGAGAACTTCGCGACGGTGACTCCGCTGAACGACGCCACTGCACGCCGGATCGCTCGAGCGGACGCGCGACGCCTCGCCGATGAGGCCGCTCAGCGAGGGACCGTGAAGCTGGTCGCGATCCCTTCACCCGACGACGGGCGGCTTCGCAACCTGCACAACCTCATCGAGACGCAGGTCGAGATGGACCCCGCACTGCTCACCACTCGGCTGGGTGCCGACTCCGAACGCGTGGTGTGCGTCTATGAGCAACGCCCCGGCGAGTGGACGCTGGATGAAGCAGGCCAGGTGCCCGTGCCCGGGATGAAGGGGCGGTCACGGGTGACCCGTGATCAGGCGCGCGTGATCGCCGAGTACATGATCCCGGTCCCTGGGCGGTACTTCGGCGAGGGAACCGAACTGCTGAAGACACCGCCCTCGTGGAAGAAGAACGTCGTCCTGCGTGACTGGAAACTGCTGCCGATGCGACGTGCCTCCGATGGCGGCTGGTATGGCCGGATGCGGCCAGGGCGGGTGACTTATCGTGCGGATTCGGGACTTCAACTCATCTAACCATAACAACCTTGCTAGCGTAAAAGCGACCGAGGTCATCGGGGTGTGCCCCCTCTAGGCACCTCGGTGCACCCCCGCCTTCGCGGGGAAGTGTTGCGACTGCGGATTCTCTGCCCATGACAACCGGGCCACCCCCGCTGAGCAGGGAATTCGAGACTTCGGCCGGTGGCGCCGCACCTGACCCTCACGGGCGGCGACCGCCCGCGAGCCGTGCCTGCGCGGAAAGCTCTGCCCACCGGTGACCTGGGCTTTCCGTCCAAGGACTCGGACGACGTCCACCGGATGAGCCGTCTCCCGCACGAACGGGAGGTTCCAGACCAGCTTACTGGACCTTTTTCGGTCCGCCATTTCTGCAGATCACGGGAGAGAGCCTGCGGCCACGACGCTGCGGTGACTGGAATGCCGTACGAACCGTGCACTGCGAGGCACGACGCTCCCGGGTCTGCGACAAGCATTGAAAAGGGCCCACTGATCGGCCCCTGCACAAGGAAGGGGGCGTTCGTGTCATCGGACGTCAGTTTCGACGTGGCCCTGGGCCCGTGGGCGGATGTCCGCTGGAAGGAGGCAGGTCCCGATCGCCCGTCCCGACTCGGCCTGCGGGACCTGCTCGTGCACGCCCATGAGATAGAGGCGCTGGCCATCACCCCTCCGCCCGCCCTGTCGGCGGTGTACCGCCTGCTGTACGCGCTCACCGCCCGCGTCACCGGGCTGGACGAAAGCCCTGACGGGCTCGATGACTGGCTGGACCGGCGTGTGGAGATCTTCGGCGAGCCCTTGGATCCCGCCGCCGTTGACGCCTACTTCGCAAAGTACGAAGGCAGGTTCGACCTGTTCCACCCGGAGCGGCCGTTCCTGCAGGACCCCAGGCTGGCCGACCCGAAGGTGTGCCCGAAGAGCGCCGGAGTGAACAAACTGGCCCTGGGGCGCCCTGCGGGCAACAACCCGGTGTGGTTCGGCCATCACTGGGACGACTCGCCTGTCCCCCTGTCAACGCCTGAAGCGTTCCTGTCACTACTGGTCTGGCTCTACTACGGCCCCGCCGGCCGATGCTCCACCCGCACACATGCCGACGTCACCGCGGCGGATGTGCACGCCGGCCCCTTGCGAAAGAGCCTGTCCTACCACCCGGAGGGCGGCACCCTTTTGGAGACCCTGCTGGCCGGGCTGACTCCACCGCCCGACGGGCTTCGCAGGACAGACGACCCCTGCCCCTGGGAAGTGCCCGAGCTGCCCGACCCGCTGGCGCCGCCGCGCACCCCCGACCCTTACCCGGGGCCCTGCAGCCGTCTGACCGGTGGCTGGCAACACGCGCTGCTGTTGATCCCCGACACCACCGGGCAGCACGTCACCGACGCCTACATCACCTGGGGCCGCCGCGAGAAGCAACCCCCCACCGGTGACGCCTACGTGATCCTCCAGACCAGCAAGCAGGGCAATCTCTATGCACGCCCCGCCGATTCTGGACGAGCTCTGTGGCGCGACCTGGACGGCCTGCTGGATCTGCCCACCACCGCCACCGGCACGCGCCCGCGGCGCCCTGCCGTGTTCGGCACCGATCTGGACGAGCTCGGCTCCTTCAAGGTCCGTGCCCTGGGTTTTGAACAGGACGGCAAGACCGAAGACACCCAGTTCGTCTCGGCCGTCACCCCGCCGCTGCTCTTCCGCATCAACGACGAGGACCCCGCCACCGCTCGCCGCATCGGCGACATGCGGACAGCGGGCGAGCTATACGGCGACCGCCTCGACAAAGCTGTCAAACAAGCCTGGAAGGCCATCGTCAAAGACGAGCCCGAGGAGTACGCCTGGGCGGAGCAAGCCGCCGCCGTGTACTGGCCGAAGGCGGAAGAGATCTTCTGGACGCGGATGCGCAACCAGGACTACGACCGGTACAGGCAGTCGTTCCTCAGTGCGGCCACCTTCGCCTTCGAGCAGGTCACTCAGAGCCACATCCGCGGTGTCCGCACCGCCCGCGCCATCGAGAAAGCCCGCTTGGAGCTTTACGGCGGTGCCCGCAAGGCCAACAGGAAGAACCGCCGCTCCACCCCACCACCCTCGACCGCTCGGCAGGAAACCATGACCGCTCAGCAGACGACCACCGTCCATCCCTCCTTGGAGAGGCCCCGCCGGTTTGTCGCCGAGGTCTTCAGACTGTGCGAGGACCCCGGGAAACGCGCCGCCCTGCGCAGCGGCCTGGGCCGCCCCCTGGACGAGTGCCACCGCATGCACAAGGTGATCGCCGCGAGGGTGCCCGAAGAAAGGGAGACCGTCCAGCGCGCTTACTACGCGATCGCCGCCATGATCGCCTCACTTCCACCACAGGCCCGAGGCGAACCGCCCGCCGACGCCCTCACCGGCCGCAACCTCGGACAGTGCCTCGCCGAGGGCGTCAACCGTGGAGCCCTCCGCGAAAGCGCCGCCGAAGCCCGGCTGGACCTGCTCACCCGCCAGAGCGTGGACGGCCTGCACCGCCACCTGCCCGCGGTGGTCCGGATCCTGGCGGACCGGTCCTCGGCCGTCGACTGGGCTCAGCTCCTGCTGGATCTGGCCAGGTGGGAGGACGATCGCGACCGGATCACGCGCCGCTGGCTGCAGGCGTTCTACCGCACCCGCTTCAAGGACGAACTCGCAGCCGCCCAGGAAACGGACGACGGCGGACACGACGCTCAGTGACCCCTTTTCCGAATCCCTGAAGACTGGAGCCCTTCATGACCACGATCCCCGGCCGTTTCATTGAAGCGCACATCATCCAGGCCATCCCCTTCGCCAACCTCAACCGGGACGACACCAATGCCGTCAAGACCGTCACGTGGGGCGGCAAGGAGCGCACCCGGGTCAGCAGCCAATGCTGGAAGCGGGCCATGCGCCTGTACCTGCAGACCTCCCTCGGGCACGAGGCCACGCTGCGCACCCGCCGGCTGCCCGAATACCTCGCCCGCCACCTGCAGGAGAAGCACAACTGGCCCTCCGACCTGGCCGAACGCGCAGGACGGCACGTGGCGGTCGCCAGCAGCGTCGGCGGCGAGGCCCCCAAGAAGAAGGCCGACAAGGAGACCGGCGGCACCAGTGAGCACTGGTCCACGGCCGCGATGGTCTACATCCCCGTCTCGGCCATCGCCGAACTGGCCGAGCTGGCCATTCAGTACCGCGAAGCGCTGGAGAACGCCGAAGAGCCCAAGGACTCGGCCAAGTTCAGCCGCAAGAACAGCGTCATCCCCACCAGCGAGGTCGATGAGATCCTCTGCCGCCGCAACGGCATCATCAAGCTGTTCGGCCGAATGCTCGCCCAGGTTGACGACGCCCAGGTCGACGGCGCCGTCCAGGTCGCCCACGCGTTCACCACGCACGCCGTCAGCGCCGAGATCGACTACTTCAGCGCGGTGGACGACGTTACCGACATCTGGGGCGACACCACCGGCAGTGCCCACACGGGCTATGCCGAGCACAGCGCCGGAGTGCTCTACCGCTACATCGTTCTCGACGTGAGCGACCTGCACGCCGGCCTCGGCGAAGGGCTCGACGACACCCGGGAGCTGGCGGCCGGTCTCCTCAAGGCGGCGCTGCTGTCCCTGCCCCGGGCCAAGAAGAACTCCACCGCCCCCAACACCATCCCGCATCTGGCGCACCTGACCGTCCGTACCGACCGGCCGGTCTCCTACGCCGGCGCCTTCGAAAAGCCGGTGCGCGCCGACCGGCACGGCGGGCACAGCGATCCGTCGGTCGTCGCCTTGAACGACTACGCCGCTGCCGTGCAGAGGCTGCTGGGGACGAGCGGATGCCGGTATGCGGCCCACGCGACCCTCTCGCAGGAGGAAACCGAAGCGCTGGGGGAAAGGGTCGACTCCTTCGACGAGCTGATCGAAGGGGCGCTGGCCACCGCTCTGGGTGTGCGGGAGACCAAGTGAACGCACCTCCCACGACGGGCTTTCTGCTGCACCTGAGCGGGCCGCTGCAGTCGTGGGGGGAGCGCTCCCGCTTCAGCCGGCGGGACACCGCCACCGCCCCCACCCGCTCCGGACTCATCGGCATGATCGCCGCTGCCTTCGGTCGGCGCCGTGAGGAGGCTGTGGCCGACCTGGCGGCCCTACGGTTCACCGTACGGATCGACCGTCCCGGGACGCTGCTGCGCGATTTCCACACCATCGGCGGCGGGATGCCTCGCGACCTCACGGTGATCACCGCCGAGGGCAAGCGGCGTGAGCGGGGAAAAACCACCGTCATCTCGGAGCGCTACTACCTGCAGGACGCCGCGTTCACCGTCGTCGTCACCGCGGATGACCCGGCCCTGCTGGACCGCTGCGCCCAGGCCCTTCGCGCCCCGTGCTGGCCGCTCTACCTGGGCCGCCGGTCCTGCCCGCCCAACGCTCCGCTCCTGCTCACCGTCCTGCGCACAGACCCGACCGCAGCCTTGATCGGCTTTCCCCTCGCCCGGACGGCCCCGCATGACCGAAGCGACGTCCTGATCGAGTTCCGCAGCGACACCCCGTTCGACGCTCCCGCGTGGCCCGCCGACCTCATCGTCCCGGAGGACGAACAGGTCTACACCGAAGCCCAGGACGAGCCGATCTCCTTCGAACCCCACCACCGGCGATTCCAGAGCCGCCCCGTCCACCGACGGCACCTGCGTCTGCCCGCACGGCAGTGCGCGGGACGAGGCCTCGACTACCTCACCAAGATCATTGACCACCTCGAGTCCGAGCAGCCCAGCGAAGATCCCCCGACGTCGCCATGAACACCGAACTGTGGATCACTCAGATCATCCCCGACCCACGCGACCGCGCCGCCCTCGATGACCTGCGGGACGTCGTCCGCCTGCACCGGCGCATCATGAGTCTGTTCCCGGACGGTCTGGGCCCCGACGCCCGCCGACGGGCCGCCGTCCTGTTCCGCCTGGAAACACGGCCCGCCGGGGCCATGATCCTGATGCAGAGCGCCATCGAACCCGCTCTGGAAAAGCTTCCCGCCTCCTACGGAACCGCTCGCTGCAAATCCCTGAACCCGCTGCTGAGCAGACTCCATGAAGGGGCGAACGTCCACTACCGGATCGTTGCCAACGCCACCCGCAAGCTCGGCAGGAACACCACCGCCGGCCGTCCCAAACAGGTCGTTCCGCTTCAAGGCGCCGAGGCCGACGAATGGTGGCGACGCCAAGCCGACACCGCCGGCCTCGTCCTGCGCAGCCTGCACAGCAGGCGGCTCGACGACGGCACCGGCAGGCGCCCGGACAACAGCCGCGTCACCCACGCCCGCACCCAGTTCGACGGCACCGCCACCGTCACCGATCCCAAAGCCCTTATCGACCGGATCTGCACCGGGATCGGACGCGGCAAAGCCTACGGCTGCGGACTTTTGACCATCGCCCCAGCACCATGAGCATCACCCCGCCACGCAACGCCCGTCAGCGGCTGGCCGCACCCACCGCAGCCATGCTGCCGCGCATCGGCGACTCGCTGTCGTTCCTCTACATCGATGTCGCCCGCATCGTCCAAGACGACACCGGCGTCAAAGCCTTCTTCCAACTCGGCGAGGAGCAACGCCGAGTCGCCCTGCCCACCGCCGCGCTGGGCTGCCTCCTGCTCGGCCCGGGTGTCTCCATCACCGCCCGTGCCCTCTCCACCCTGGCCCGCCACGGCACGACCGTTGTCTGCACCGGGACTGCAGGAGTGCGCTGCTACGCAGCCAACGTCCCCGACTCCCTGCCCACCCGCTGGCTGGAACTCCAAGCCCGGGCCTGGGCCGACGACGCCGAACGCACCGCCGTCGCTCATCGCATGTATCTGCGCCGGTTCGGTGAGACAGCCCCTGCCGACGCTCCCATCGCCCGGCTGCGCGGCATGGAGGGGCAACGCATGAAGGCCCTCTACCGCCTGCACGCCCGACAGCACGGGCTCCGCCCCTTCAAACGCTCCTACAACCCCGAGGACTGGGACGGCCAGGACCCCGTCAACCGGGCCTTCTCGGCTGCCAACGCCTGCCTGTACGGCATCGTCCACGCCGCCATCAACGCCATCGGCTGCTCACCGGGCCTCGGCTTCATCCACACCGGCACCTCTCACTCGTTCGTCTACGACATCGCCGACCTCTATAAGGCCGAGCTGACCGTTCCTCTCGCTTTCTCTCTCCACGACGCCTCAGACCCCGAAGGTCAGGCCCGCCGGTCTTTCCGCGACGGCCTGCGTCTCTTTCGCCTTCTCCCGCGCATCGTCGCCGACATCCAATCCCTTCTGGACCCCGATGACGGCACTCGCCGGGAAGACGCCGAGGAGGCCGCCGAGGAACTCGTCGACCTGTGGGACCCCGACTTCGGGCGCCTGGCCGGCGGTACCAATTACGGACACGACTACGACGACTGACATGGCCACCATGACCGTCATCGCCACCACCGCCATCCCCGACCACCTACGCGGGGCCCTCACTCGCTGGATGATCGAACCAGCACCCGGCCTCTATGTAGGCAGCCTCTCCGCCCGCGTGCGCACTGAGCTGTGGGCGGCCGTCGCCGCATCTGTCGGTGATGGCGCTGCCGTTCTTCTCCATCCCGATGCCAACGAGCAGGGTTACACCCTCCGCACCGCCGGCCAACGCCGTCGAACCCCCATCGACTTCGATGGCTTGACCCTCATTGCCCTCAACCCCGCCGAGCCGGATAACGAATCAGTAAACCTCTAGCATCGTCCCAGGTCAGAAAGTGTCCTCCCCGCGCGAGCGGGGGTGATCCGTTCCGCCTGACTAGCGGGTCTTGGAGCTTCCTGTCCTCCCCGCGCGAGCGGGGGTGATCCCTCGCATAAAACGTCAAGCTCGATTCCTCAGCGGTCCTCCCCGCGCGAGCGGGGGTGATCCGGGGGCGCAGGGCCGCGACCTGTCCGGCGGGTGGTCCTCCCCGCGCGAGCGGGGGTGATCCGCGGTGAGTCGCTCCAGCTGTGTCCACCGGCGCGTCCTCCCCGCGCGAGCGGGGGTGATCCGCACATCACCGAGCGCACCGCTCGCCATGCCCTGTCCTCCCCGCGCGAGCGGGGGTGATCCGTCTCCGCAGCCGCGTTAAGGCGGTACACCGCAGGTCCTCCCCGCGCGAGCGGGGGTGATCCGTGCCGACCGGACTCCGTCCGTTCGGCGAGCCAGTCCTCCCCGCGCGAGCGGGGGTGATCCGTCTACGTGGATGATCGGCCGGGTCGGAGTTCCGTCCTCCCCGCGCGAGCGGGGGTGATCCGGAGCAGCTGGCGGGCAGCGAGCAGGAGCTGCTGTCCTCCCCGCGCGAGCGGGGGTGATCCGGACCAGCAGACATGAGCGTGTATGAATTCCCCGTCCTCCCCGCGCGAGCGGGGGTGATCCGATCCGGTCGCGTTCGCGCTGGATGTCACTCCGGTCCTCCCCGCGCGAGCGGGGGTGATCCGCCTCATCCGCCTCCGCCGCACCAGCAACGGCAGTCCTCCCCGCGCGAGCGGGGGTGATCCGCCGAGGCCGGGCGAATATTTCACCTGGCCGTCGTCCTCCCCGCGCGAGCGGGGGTGATCCGCGAACTTGTCACGGAGCGTAGTCACGAAGGCGGTCCTCCCCGCGCGAGCGGGGGTGATCCGCCAGCCCGCCATCGCCGAGCAGATCCGCGCCGGTCCTCCCCGCGCGAGCGGGGGTGATCCTCCATGCTGGCGCGGGTAGACGCCAATGGGCGTGTCCTCCCCGCGCGAGCGGGGGTGATCCGCAAGCTTCCAAGCTTGCTTGCTTAGTCGAGGCGTCCTCCCCGCGCGAGCGGGGGTGATCCGGGGTTGGGGAGGGCTTTGACCCCCAGCAGCGGGTCCTCCCCGCGCGAGCGGGGGTGATCCGTACCGGCTGGTGCGGGCGGCGGCGGACCTGGCGTCCTCCCCGCGCGAGCGGAGGTGATCCGATCCCACCGTGCTGGGAGCAGCACTCCGACCTGTCCTCCCCGCGCGAGCGGGGGTGATCCGGCCGTCGACGAGCCGATCCGGCGGCTCAAGCTGGCCTCCCTGCGTGAGCGGAATGGGCCGATAAGCGGTCTCAGCTTTCGCTCTGGGGAGGGAGAGTTCAGAGAGATGACCCAGTAGGTGCCGGTTCTGGTGGCTCTGTGGCCTTGCTGTACGTAGGCAGCCTTGAGTTGAACGTTGCGCGGCATCCATTTGGATGCAGGTCGTCCCTCAGCTCTCCCGCAACCCATCGTCGGCCGCGTGCCGTCCGTCGGCGCCGTTCGCGCCCTGGCGTTCCCGCATCAGGTCCTCGACGGCCTGGGGGAGGGTGGTCTCGAAGTCCAGCAGCTTCGCCCAGTCCGGTTCGACGGTGATGACGGCCATCCGGTCGTACAGGTCCCGCACTCCCTGCTCCCAGCTCTCGAAATGCTCGGCCGGGACCGACTTCCGGGCCGCGTCGATGTAGGAGTCCGGCACCTCGTCGACCATCTCGACCCGTGCCGTGCCGCGGATCAGCAGCGCCCGCGGCGGCCATTCCCGTTCGGTGTCGATGGTGAGCGCCACATGCGGGTTCCGCCGCAGCGCCTGCACCTTCGGCGATGCCGGCACGGTGGCCATGACCATGTGCTCGCCGGTCCACCAGAACCCGACCGGGATCACCCGGGGCGCACCGTCGAGGCCGATGTAGGCCAGTCGTGCGGGGATCGGCGAGTCCAGCAGCTCGCGTGAGATCGGGCTGGCCAGCACCTCGGCGACGTCGTGGCGGTTCATGCCCGCCTCCCTCGTCGGTCGGCCCCTCCGTCCGGCACGGTCGCCGGTCCGGATGGTCCGGCCGTGCGTTCTCGACAACAGTGACGTGCTGGTCCTTCCCTGAGGGCGGGACCGGAACCCGGAGGGCGCCGTTTCGAGGGCCGGTGTCACATGCGGGCCCGGCGGCCCTCCGCGCGATCGGCCGTTGCGGCGCATGCGCCGGCGGCGCGGCCGGGGCGTGCCCGGACGGGGTGGAGCGCCGGGCGGCGGCGCGGATGTTTCACGGGGAACCAGAGCCTTTGGAGCGGCGGGGAAGGCGCATGGTGAGCAGGCGGGCGCGGGGGGCGACGCGGGCGGCCAGGGAGAACAGGGCGTCGGTGCGGGTGCGGTCGGCGTCCAGGTGGGTGAACAGGTTGACGCCCATGTAGAAGGTGAGGGCGGCGTAGGCCAGTTCGCGCGGGGGCAGCAGCCTGCCCAGCGGGGTGCCGCCGATGACCCGCTCCAGGTTCTCCTCGATGAAGTCGATCCACGGTTCGGCCCGGGCGGTGATCTCGGCGCGCAGTTCGGGGCGGCTGATGGCGGCGCCGACCAGTTCGGTGAACAGGGTGATGTGGCCGCCCTCCAGATCGGCGCGGTAGATGGCGGTGGCGGCCTCGACGAGGTCTTCCAGGGTGTGCGCGGCGGCGACCAGCGGGCGATAGGCCTCCATGCGTTCCTGGGCGGAACGGTCGAGCGCGGCGAGCAGCAACTGGTCGACCCCGCCGAAGTGGTAGAAGATCAGCGCCGAGTTGCAGCCGGCGGCCTTGGCGATCGTGCGGGCGCTGGTGCCGGCGTACCCCTCGGTGCGCAGCGTGTCGGCGGCGGCCTGCAGCAGGCGCTCTCGGGTCTCGGCGCTGTTCTTCCCGCTCAAACGCTCTCTCCTGGACCGGTGGTCGGGGCCTCCTTCATCATACGGTTTAATCGACTGATTAAATCGATCGATCAATCAGTGCCCCGGCCGCCGCACGCCCGGATCTTCCGGCCGCGCCACGGCCCTGGCCCGTGAAGGGAGACGTCCGTGGTCGTGCCCGATCCCCGCAGTCGGCGGTCCGCTCGCCGCACCCTCGCCGCCGTCGTGGCCGCCCTGTTCGCCGCGATCCTCGCCTACAAGATCCTTCACGCCGGCCGGCTGGAGCAGACCGCCCTGTTCTACGTCGGCATCCCCGCCCTGATCGCGTTGACCGTCGTGACCACCGCCCGGCCCCGCAGCACGACCGGCACCATCACCGCCGCCATCACCGTCGGCCTGGCCCTGGCCGGACCCCTGCTCGACGAGGGGGTCGTCTGCCTCGTCTTCTCCGCCCCGCTGTTCTACCTGGTCGGCGTTCTCGTGGGTCTCGCGGCCGACTACGTCCGCCGGCGGCGCGGCATGCAGGCCCTGCTGGTGCTGCCGCTGCTGCTGGCCGGTGTCGAGGGCGCCGAGGCCTCCCTGCCCCGCGGGGGAGAGGTCACCGTCAGCCGCACCGCCCCCGCCGGCACCGACCTGCACGCCGCTCTGGCCGCCGCCCCCCGTTTCGGGCCCGTCCGCTCCCGCCTGCTGCGCCGGGGGTTCCCCCGCCCCCTGCAGGCCACCGGCACCGGACTGCGCCCCGGCGACGTCCGCCGCATCACCTTCACCCCCCGCCGATCCCTCGGCATCGGCTCCCGCCCCACTCCTCGTTCCATGGAGCTGACCGTCGCCCGCACCGCTCCGGGCCTGGCCGTCTTCACCGTCACCGCCGACACCACCCTGGCCCGCTGGATCCGGCTCACCGAGGCCGAGTTCCGCTGGAACGGCCCCCGCCTGACCGTCACCCTGCGCTACCAGCGAACGTTTGACCCCGCCTGGTACTTCGGCCCCCTCCAGCGGTACGCCATGCGGGAGGCCGCCGCCTACCTGGCCGAGACCTTCACCGCCCCGGCGGGCCTGCCGTGACCGACCCCGCGCTCGTCCGTGCCGTCGCCCTGTTCGTTCCGGTGCTGGCCGTGGCGGCGCTGTTGCGGTGGCGGCCGCCCGGGCGGGCCGAGATCGCCGCTGTGATCCTGGGAACGGGCTGGAACGTTCTGGCGCTGGCCGTGGTCAACGCCGTGGCGCTGCGCGTCGGCTGGTGGCGTTTCCACGTCGAGGGCGGCGCCGTCGCGGGCGTCCCGGTCGATCTGCTGCTGGGCTGGGCCGTGCTGTGGGGCGGCGTCGCGGTCCTGGCCCTGCGTCGGCTGCATCCGCTGCTGGTCGGTGCTCTGGCCGTGTGGCTGGATCTGGCGGTGATGCCGCTGGGGGAACCGGTCGTGCTGCTGGGGCCGTCCTGGCTGACCGGGGAGGCGGTGGCGGCCCTGCTCGCGCTGGCGCCGGGGCTGCTCCTGGCGCGGTGGACGCTGACCGGGCGCCGCCTGATGGCACGGGTGGCCATGCAGGGCGTCGTGGCGGTCGGGCTGATGGCGGCGCTGCCGATCGCGTTGAGCGATGTCCCCGAACGCCCCGTCTGGGCGCTCGGCCTCGTCGCGCAGGCGCTGCTCGTGCCGGCCGCCGTGGCCGCCGCGGCCGTGGGCGAGTTCGCCCGCGCCGGCCGCGGCACCCCGCTGCCGTACGATCCGCCCTCCCGCCTGGTCACCACCGGCCCTTACGCCTATCTGCGCAACCCCATGCAGACCGCCATGACCTTGACCTACTTGATCGTCGCTCCGCTCGATCCGGTCTTCCTGCTCGGCGCGGCGGTCGCCGTGTCCTACGGCGCAGGCCTGGCCGCCTGGCACGAGGAGGAGCAGTTGCGCGCTCTGCACGGCCCGGCCTGGACCCGTTACCGCGCCGCCGTCCGGCCCTGGCTGCCGCGGCCGCGCCCCTGCCTGGACACCGCTCCCGCCGTGCTGTGGATCGCCGGCGGGTGCGACCGGTGCAGCCCGCTCGCCGCCTGGATCGCCCGCCGCTCCCCGGTCGCCCTGGAGGTTCGGGACGCCGAGACCCACCCGCGGGGACTTCGTCGCATGGCCTACGAACGCCTCGACGGGGTCCGGGCCGAGGGCGTCGCCGCATGGGCCCGTGCCGTCGGCCATCTCCACCTGGGCTGGGCCCTGCTCGGCTGGATCCTGCTGCTGCCCGGCGTTCTCCAGTTCGCGCAGCTGTGCGCCGACGCCTTCGGCGCCGGACCCGCCCTGCACCCTGTGGGGGCGGTGTCCGAAGGCCCGTCGGGCGCCGCCGACGGGGCGTCCTGAGCAGAGGGTCGGCGTGTCCGGCGGCGTCCGGTCCGCTGACCGGCGCGGGCGGGCGGCGGTGTGCGGCGCGCGGATGCCGTGCGATCGCCGTGACGCCGCCCTCGGCGGCCGGGGGCGGCGAGGGCGGGCGGGTGGTCAGTCCTTGAAGTAGACCAGCTGGTGGGTGGAGGCCAGCAGGGTGCCGTCGCGGCCCCACAGGTGGGCCGTCTGGTCGAAGTAGCCGCGCGAGAAGCGGTGGGCGCGTGCGGTGGCCAGGATGTGCTCGTCGCCCTGGGCCGCGATCTCTTCGGCGTCGGCGTGGAAGTAGACGGTGAGGGAGATGGTGCCGGCGGCCATGAACCGGCCGCGGCGCAGGAACACCCGCGGGTAGAACACGTCGGCCAGCGCCGTCAGCGCCGGGAAGTCCAGGGGGCGGGCCGGGGTGTCGCGCACCCACAGGGTCGTGGTGGAGTCCGGGTGCTCGGCGCCCTCCTGCTCCGGGACGGCGCCGTCGACGAACCGCATCTCGTAGTTGCGGGCCCAGGCGATGAAGTCGGGGAAGCCTCCCACGGGGACGGCGTCCGGCGGCGGCGCCGAGGGCATGGCGGGCTCGGTGTCCGACCAGGTGTCGCGGCGGGTGCCGAACACCGCGGTGGCGGTGGTCGTGACGTTGCCGTTCTGCGTCAGTTCGAGCGTCCAGTGCTGGGTGGTGCGGTTGGTGCGCGCGGCCCGCACGGTGATGTCGAAGTCGCCGTCGGCGATGGGGGCGGCGTAGTTGACGGTGAGGGCGACCGGGTCGCCGAGCCGGTCGGGGCGCTGCTGGACGGCGTGCACGAAGGCGGCGGCGGTGATGCCGCCGAAGGGGCCGACCATGTTCGCGTACTCCGGCCGGGTCCGACCCCGCATGCGGTCGTCGGCCACGGGGGTGAGCGCGATGGCCGCGTCGAACGGGTGCGGTGGGGCGTCGGTCTCGGTCACGTGGTCTCCTCACGGCGGCACGGGGTTCCGGTCATGCCGGATTTATGTATGACAACCTACATAGGACCGATCTCGGGAGGGGGAGCGGGCCGGTGCGCCGGCCGTTCGGCGCATGCCTGCCTCGGGGCGCGGCGGGCTTAGTCTGCGGTCATGTCGATCTCCCCCTCCTCGCCCTCGGCCGGCAACGGTCATCTGCTGCCGCGGGATCTGGACGCGATGCTCGTTGCGGCCGTGCGCGAGGAGATCGAACTGCCCGACCGCGAGGTCGCCGATCTCACCGACCGGATCCGCGCCCTCGCGCGCCCGGCCTGGCTGCTCGGCCCGGGGCACGACGCGCAGGACCCGCCGGCCGTCGGCGGCTCGCGCATCGGCGGGCTGCCGGATCTGCCCGAGGACATGTCCTGGCCCACCGTCCGCGTCGCCCCCGGCGAGGAGGTCGCGCTCGCCTTCACGGCGCAGATCGACCTGGCCGAGGTGCCCGGCGCGGCGGACGCGGGGTGGCTGCCGGCCACGGGCCGGTTGTGGTTCTTCTTCGACGAGGACCGCACCGGTGTCGAGCCCGACCATGTCGTGCTGTACTCCGACGCGCCCCCGGAACGGCTGCGGCCCACTCGCCCGCCGGCCGGCCTGAGATGTCTCAACGAGGCCGACACCGGCCCCGACCTGGACCGTCCGGTGCCCGTGCGGCCGCATCGGTCGGTGTTCCTGATCGGGAACCACCAGACCGGATGGCACGGCGAGGCCTATGAGCGGCTCGCCGAGGAGCTGGATGAGCGTCTCGGCGAGGACGGGATCGGGTTCGAGCTGCTCTACGACGTCCAGCGGCGGCTGCGGCATGCGGCGGTGGGGGACCGGCCGTGGGACGCCATGCTGGTGGGGCGCCCCACCCCCTGCCCGCCGCCCGGCGGCTTTTGCCCCTGCGGCCGCTTCGCCCCGGGCGACACCCCCGGTTACGACACGGTGGAGGGGCCGTGCGCGTGGGCGAAGGAGGCCCTGCTCGTGCTCTATGACCTGTGGGGCGACGGTCCTTTGGTGTTCACGGCGGACGCCACGATCCCTCCGCCCGCCGGCGAGGGGCGCTGGTCCGGCACGGAGGCGTGGGTCTACTAGGGCGCGTCGGTGTGGCGTCCCGTCCCGGCGGGGCGGGCGCGGCGGCCTGCCGGAGAGGCTGTGGGCGATGCGGGGGAGGCGCTGTCGTCTATCTGCTGCGATAGCACCGTGTTACCGCATGCTGCCGTAGCGGAACTGCGGGCGGGGGAGTCTCGTCGTACCGGGTGCAGCGCGTACTCCTGTGGAGCGAACGGTGAGCAGGCGACCTGCACCCAGGCGGGATCGACGAGCCGACCGTCCCCCGCGATGCGAGCGGCGCCCCGTGGTCGTCGCCGCGATCACCAGCGCCATGTCGGTGCTGTTGTCGATGCTGTCGGGTTTCTCTGAGATGCCTTCCCTGCATCAGGTGGTCGCTGCGCTCGGGAGCAGCGGCCTGGCCGGCTACAGCATCCTGGCGGCCTCTCAGGCGTCGGTAACAAAAAAAACCCTTGAATTCTGCAACATGCCACTCCGCCTGCCGGGAATTTCGCGCACGGCAGATTAGGTCTCGGCGGAGAACGAGAAATCAAAGTGCCAGGTGCGGCCGGGGTGGGGTTTCCGCAGGTCGAAGGGTGGCCGAAGGGGCGGTCGCGGGGCGAGGGCGAAGCCCGTGAAAGGGGCGTGCAGAAATAGGTCGGGGTCGGCCTCCTTTTCTCGCCGGCCCCCCCTTTTGCGGGGGTGTCTCGCCCGTTCGGGCCCTCCATCGTTCGGTGTGCCGGGCGGGCCGTTCGGCCGAGGAGGCGTCGGCGCCGGGAGGCGCGGCTGCGGGGGTGTGGGCGTGGCGTTGCGGCCGGGTGATCGAGGGATGCGGGCGCCGTGCCGATGGTGCGGGTGAGAGGCGTTCCCGTGTTCGACCCGGAGCATGAGGCTCTTGCGCGCTTCCGGCCGGCGGGAACGGCTTCCGGTGCAGTCGGAGCCGCCTGAGGCGCCCTCAGGCCGCCGAGCCGGTGAGGCCCGGCCCGCCGGGTTCTGCGTGCCTGCATGCGAGCGCGCATGCGTGGCCCGCGGATGTTCTCGATGGCCGCAGGTGAGCGGGGTGGAAGGGCCCCAGCCCCCCGACCTGCTCAGGTCTTCTGGGGTGTGAGGCCCTTGGCGTTCACAGAAGAGGGCCGAACGGCCCGCCGGAGCGGAGCCACTGGAAGCCCACCCACAGACCGGTCTTGATCACCTCAAGACCGATCCGGATGCGCCAGTACCAGCCCGACCCGTTGTCTCTCCTCTTCTCGGGCTCGCCCATGGCGGACGCCTCCTCTCATCCGGCCGGTTCAAGGGGCGGCAGGCCTGCCTTACAGCCCTCCGGTGACCGCCGGAGGGCCGAGAAGGGAGCGCTGACACATAAGAGAGTTTACATGAAAACTTGCATGATGGATTGCGCTGTCGCTCCCTTGTGAGAAGGGAGTGGGATCGCGCTCCGAACGGGAGAGGATCTGGCGGGATGCGGCGCGCCGATCGGCCCCTGCGGGCCCCTGGAGACGGGCTGGATCGAGCGGGGCATGCCGGGCGCCCGAAGCGGGCCCGGTCGTCGGACGCGGCTTCGAGGACTCCGGGAGACCTCGGCGGAAGGCGGTGAGGGGCGCCTCGGCCCGGGGAGGCCCGCGACCGCCGGGAGGTCGCCGGGGAGAGTCGCCGGGGAGAATGGCGTGGGTGTCGGGTTCGGGCCCGGGGACGGGAGCGGAGCGGGTGATGCGGATCGGTGAGCTGGCCCGGCGGACCGGGGTGAGCGAGCGTTCGCTGCGCTACTACGAGCAGCAGGGGCTGTTGACGTCCACGCGCACTCCCGGCGGTCATCGCGAGTATCCCGAGAGCGCCGTCGACCGGGTCATCCGCATCCAGGAGCTGTTCGCGGCGGGGCTGTGCAGCAAGAAGATCGCCCAGCTGCTGCCCTGCATGCGGGACTCCGACGGCGGTCCCTCCGAGATCGCCACGCCCCGGCTGGTCGCCGATCTGATCGAAGAGCGCGCCCGCATCGACCGGATGATCAACGACCTGCTCCGGTCGCGGGAGGTCCTGGACGAGGTGATCGCCGCGGCCTCGCGCGGCCTCCCCCGGCCCGACTCCGAGGCCGACGTCGAGGCCGCCCGCGAGTCGTGACCTCGGCCGCCAGACGGCCTCCGGGCGGCCCGAGGCCGTCTGCGTTCTGATCTTCGCGTTTCCGCGCCCCGGGCGGCCCGTCCGGGGCGCCGTCGGCCTCGCCGCGGGGCTGGCGTCCTCATGGCGTCCTCATGGCGCGGCGGGGCGGCGGCGTCGTGCGGTCAGGGGCGGGCCTCGGCGGGCGGGGCGGAGACGCTGAAGGCGCCGCCGGCGGCGGCCTTGGCGATGGAGCGGGCGGTCTGAGCGGGGAGGCGGGGGTCGGGCGGGGTCCGCAGGAGGACGAGGTGGTGGTAGAGGGGGGCGGTCGCGGCGATGAGGAGGGCGCGGGGGTCGGTGTCCCGGGGGATCTCACCCCGGCGGACGGCGCGGTCGACCAGGGGTTCGCAGCGGGTGTAGCGGTCCTGCCACAGGCGCCGGAGGGCGCGGGCGGCCTCCTCGGAGCGGAACGAGGCGGCGATCAGGGCCGTGGTGATCGGGGGGTCGGCGGTGAGGGCGTCGAAGATCTCCTGGTTGAGGGCGGTCAGGTCGTCTTCCAGGGAGCCGGTGTCCGGGGGTCGCCAGTCGTCGTCGCTCGTCTCGTCGAGGACGTCGGCGAGCAGGCCGCCCACATCGCGCCAGCGGCGGTAGACGGTCGTCCGGTGGACGCCGGCGCGGGCGGCGACGGCGTCGATGGTGAGCGCGTCGTAGCCGTGTTCGACGAGCTGGGCGCGGACCGCCGCGAGGACCTGGGCGCGGACGCGGGCGGTGCGGCCTCCGGGGCGGCGGGCGGGGGTTGTGCTCGAGGCGGGCGACATGCCATCATCTTAATGCAACAGTTGTCGCATTAATGGAGTCGTCCGATGGTCCTCCGAAGCGTTCGCCCGGTCTCGTGCCCGTCCTCGAATGCTTCGGAGTGCCTCCATGCCCACCCAGCTCACCCTGCTCGCCGTCACCAAGGCGTACCGGGGGCGGCCCGTCCTTGACGGGGTGACCTGCTCGTTCCCCGTGAACGAGCGCACCGGGATCGTCGGGGAGAACGGTTCCGGCAAGACCACCCTGCTCCGCCTGCTGGCCGGACGGGAGCGCCCCGACCAGGGGGAGGTCATCGTCCGGGCCGACGGCGGCGTCGGCCACTTCGCCCAGGACGGGCGTCTGGATCCGCGGCTGACCGTGCGGCAGGTCATCGACCGCGCCCTGCACGAGCTGCGGTCGATCGAGGAACGGATGCGCCGTCTGGAGACGGCGATGGCCGACGGTGACGAATCGGTCCTGGCCGAGTACGGCGACCTGCTGACGGTCTTCGAACTGCGCGGCGGCTATGAGGCCGACGCCCGGGTGGAACGCGCCCTGCACGGCCTCGGCCTGGGAGGGCTGGACCGCGACCGCGCGGTGGGCGGCCTGTCGGGCGGCGAACGGGCCCGGCTGCGGCTGGCGGCCGTCCTGGCGGCGGGGCCGGAGGCGCTGCTGCTGGACGAGCCGACCAACCACCTCGATGACGACGCACTGACCTGGCTGGAGGAGCATCTGCGGGCCCGCCGCGGCACCACCGTCGTGGTCGCGCACGACCGGGTCTTCCTGGAACGCGTCGTGACCGGCCTGGTGGAGGTGGACGCCGATCGGCGGAACGTCGCCTGGTACGGCAACGGCTATGCCGGCTACCTGGCCGAGAAGGCGGCGGCCCGGCGGCGCCGGGAGCAGGAGCACGACCGGTGGCGGGAGGAGGTGGCGCGGCTCCGTGAGGCCGCCGCGACCACGGCCCGCCGGGTCGCCCCGGCCCGGGAGCGGAAGGACGGCGACAAGATGGCCTACGACCGGGCCGGGGGCCGGGTCCAGCGGGCCGTCGCGAGCCGGGTGCGCAACGTCGAGGAGCGCCTGCGCCGTCTGCTGGCCGATCCGGTGCCCCCACCGCCCGAGCCGTTGCGCTTCACGCCGTCGTTGCGCGCCGAGCGGTCGGAGGGGGTGGTCCTCGACGCCGCCGACGTGCGGGTGGACGGGCGGCTGGGGCCGACGAGCCTGACCCTCAAGGCGGGCGGGCGGCTCCTCATCAGCGGCCCGAACGGGGCGGGCAAGAGCACCCTGTTGCGCGTCCTGGCCGGGGACCTGGCCGCGGACGGCGGACGGGTGACCCGCCGGGGGCGCGTCGGCCATCTGCCGCAGGATCCGGTGTTCCCCGAGCCGGGCGAGCCGTTGCTGCACGCGTTCGCGCGCGGCAGGCCCGGACCGCCCGCCGACCACGTCGACCTGCTGCTGTCGCTGGGATTGTTCGGACGCGATCTGCTGACGGTGCCGGTGGGACGGCTGTCGGCGGGGCAGCGGCAACGCCTGGCCCTGGCCCGCCTGGTCGTCGAACCGGCCGACGTCCTGCTGCTCGACGAGCCCACCAATCACCTCTCGCCCGCTCTGGTCGAGGAGCTGGAGGCCGCCCTGGACGCCTATCCCGGCGCCCTCGTCGTGGTCAGCCACGACCGGCTGCTGCGCCGACGCTGGCGCGGCGATCACCGTCACCTGTCCGCGCCCGGCGCCGCGGCGCGCCGGGACGGCCCATGACCCCTTCCTCTGACGCGGCCGCGGGCGCGGCCCGAAACCCGCACGACACCGGTGTCCGGCCCGCGGCGGGGCCGGCCGGCTCTGAGCGCACGACCGGGAAAGCGCACGACCGTGAAAGGAGACCGCATGCCCGCTTCCCCCGTCTCGATGCGGCGTTTCCCCGTGGGCGATGCGCAGGCGGGACCCTATGCGATCACGACCGGTCCGGACGGGGCGTTGTGGTTCACGCTCGTCCATGCGGGACGGATCGGGCGGCTGTCCCTCGACGGGAGGGTCGAGTCGCACCGGCTCGACCGCGCGGACTGCGGGCCGTCGTCGATCGTGCCGGGGCCCGACGGGGCGTTGTGGTTCACCCGCAGCCGTGACCATCGGATCGGGCGCATCACCGTCGACGGGGAAGCGTCCTCGTTCGCCGTTCCGGAGGGCGGCCCGTTCGGGATCGCGTGCGGCGGGGACGGCGCGCTGTGGTTCACCCAGATGCACACCGACCGGATCGGGCGCATCACCGTCGACGGCCGGGTGAGCGAGCATCCGCTGCCGCTCGGCGGCGCCTTCCCGTCGATGATCACGGCCGGTCCGGACGGGGCGCTGTGGTTCACCCAGATGCACACCGACCGGATCGGGCGCATCACCGTCGACGGCCGGGTGAGCGAGCATCCGCTGCCGCGCGGCGGCGCCTGCCCGTCGATGATCGCGGCCGGTCCGGACGGGGCGCTGTGGTTCACCCTCAACCGGGCGAACGCCATCGGCCGGATCGACCTCGGCGGGGAGGTGGAGATCCATCCGCTTCCGAGCGAGGGCGCCGCACCCGTCGGGATCGCGTGCGGCGGGGACGGCGCGGTGTGGTTCACCGAGATCGGCGCCGGCCGGATCGGGCGCATCACCGTGGACGGGAGCATCGAGGAGTTCCCGCTCGCCGATCCGGCCTGCCGGCCGCATGCGCTCGTGGCCGGTGCGGCGGGCGGCTGCTGGTTCACCGCATGGGCGACCGGTCGCGTCGGGTTCATCGCCCCTGACGGCCGGGTCCGGGAGCATGACCTTCCGTCGCGTTCCTGTGAGCCGCACGGCATCACCGTCGGGCCCGACGGGGCCTGCTATGTGGCCTTGGAGATCGGCGAGATCGTGCGTCTGGAGGCCGATCCGGGCTGAACCCGGCAGGGCGCCGGGGGAGAGCGGCGCGAGGAGCACGGAGGGCGGCGGGGTCGCGGCGTCCGCCCGGCGGAGAGAAGCGTGATGGGTGCTACATGAGACAAGGCTTGCTCCTTGTCTCATGCGGTGTAAGCATGCGCTTATGACGCTGCGCGATGCGATCGACAAGTCCTACTGGTCCCTGCTGGCCTCCGCCCACCTGCCGGGAGAGCAGTACACCGAGCCGGTGGGCGACCCCGGCTACTTCGGCCCCGGCTCGGCCATCTGGTACGTCCACGGCGACGTGTCCGGAGTGCTGGGCGGCGTCTCCGGCCTGCTCCTGGGCACCCTGAACGAGCCGGTCACGCACGGCACCAACCGGCACTCCGACTACCTGCAGGACCCCATCCGGCGACTCGGGTTCACCGCCAGCTTCGTGATGGGCGTGACCTACGGCTCCACCCCGGTCGCCGACAAGCTCTGCGCCACCGTCCGCGCGATGCACAAGCGCGTACAGGGCACCATGCCCGACGGCCGCCCGTACTCGGCCACCCGGTCCGAGGACATCATCTGGACCGGCGTCACCCAGGCCTACTCGGCCCTGCGCGCCCACGTCCGCTACCACCCCAGGCCGCTGCGCGGCAAGGACCTGGACCGCTACCTCGCCGACTACGCCGTCATCAACGAACGGCTGGGCGCCGACCCCGCCCGGATCCCCAGGACCCGCGAGGAGGTCCGGGAGTACTTCGCGATGATGCGCCCCCGCCTGACCGTCAGCGAGGAGACGCTGGAGGCGGTGCGCTTCCTGCGCGGCGCCTACGGCAACGACCCGGCCGCGCGGGTCGGCAGCCAGATCATCAGCCGGGTCGCCACCGACCTGTTGCCCCCGTGGGCCAAGCGGCTGCTGGGGCTCCACCCCCGCACCCCCGTCGGCCCCCTGGCGGCCCGCGCCGCCGGCATCGCCATCACCCGCGTCCTCCGCTCCGGCGTCCGCTGGCGTCCGATCGAGGAGGCCCACGCTAGGGTCGGCGCCCCCTACACCCCGCCCACGGCCCTGTGAGGAGCACTCCCGGCACCACAGGCGACACCGCGCAGGCGACACCGCAGGCGACTCCGCACGCGACCACGTGCGACCCCGCGCGAGACCGCAGGCGATGGCGCGTGCTCTGCGTCGCCGTCCGTGCACGCCGGTGCGGGGATCGTGCACGCCGCCGTGGGACCCGGATCGCCGTCGCGCCCCGCATCCGGCCGGCGGTGACGACCGGGCCCGTCGCGTTCGGGGCCGATGCCGGGTGAGGGCGGCCCGGTCAGGGGGACCAGACCATCGTCTGCTGGTGGAGGCGCCTGCCTTCGTGGCGGATGCCGGCGACGACCGGGGTCGGGCCGTGCTTGACGAAGCCCATGCGTTCGAAGAAGCGGACGGCGCGGGTGTTCTCCACCAGGGTCTGCAGATGGCATCCGGGGGAGCCGGTCTCGCGGAGCCGGTCCTGCCAGGCCCGCATCAGACCGTCCGCCGCGCCCGTCCCGCGGGCCTCGGGGGCGACGTTGATGTGCAGGTGCGCGGGCCAGCGCGGGTCGGTGAAGCCCGAGGCGGTCGGCCGCCGGCGGATCGCCGCCCACGCCGTGTCGAGAAGGGTGCGGGCGAAGAAGGCCACCGGGCCGGGGCGCAGCAGCAGCCGGTGCTTGCGGACGGCCTGTTCCAGCAGCTTGTCCTCGCGGGGGAACGCCGCGGTGTCCAGGCATCCGGTCAGGTAGCCGACCATCGCGCCGTCGCGCACGGCGATGAACAGCGACTCCGGCTCCAGCTCCATGTAGGGGTACAGGTAGACCTCCGCCTCAGACTCCGGATGCCCCCACAGGGAGGCGGTGGGGGCGCCCTCGCCCGCCCGTTCGAACAGCTCCCGCAGCTCTTCGCGATCGGCTTCGGTGAACGTCCGGATCTCCATCGCCTCTCCCATCGTCCGGGCCGGAGGAGCGGCGCGCCCGGCGCTCGCCGGGGCGCCGCCGCGATGGGATCAGGCTAGGGAAGAACGCGGGGATCGGCCCGTTGTCACGGGATCGCCGCCGCGGAGACCGCGGGAGTCCGCGAGAAGCCGCGAGAGGCCATGAGAGGCCATGAGAGGCCGTGAGAGGCCGTGAGGGGTCGTGAGAGGTCGCGGGGGGTCGCAGGCGTTCCGGCCGGGGCGGCGCCGGGGCGGGACGCCGAACCGGAAGGCGGCACCCGGCTCCCGGCCATCGATATGCCGGATTTACCCTCGTCGGCGTGACGGATTCGCTGATCATCCCCCGCCGGTTCAACGGGCCGCCGGACTCGGGGAACGGGGGCTATGTGACGGGGCGGCTGGCGGTGCGGCTCGCCGGGCCGCAGGGCGTGGCCGAGGGCGTGACCGTGGTGCTGCGCAACCCGATCCCGCTGGATGCGCCGCTGCAGGTGACCGTCTCCGAGGGGCGGTTGCGGCTGCAGGAGGGCGAACGGCTGCTGGCCGAGGCGATGCCCGGCGAGGTCGAGGCCGCGCCGATCCCGCCCGTGCCGTATGAGACGGCGGTCGCGGCGACGGCCGGATACCCGGGCCGGAGCGGGGACACCCCGTTCGCGCAATGCTTCGTGTGCGGGCCCGCCCGCACGGACGGGCTGGGACTGGCGCCGGGCCCGGTGGGCGAGCACACGGTGGCGACCCCGTGGACGCCGGGTGCGTCGCCGGAGCCGGGGCCCGAGATCGTCGGCGCGGCGCTGGACTGCCCGGGCGGCTGGGCCACCGACCTGCTGACGCGTCCTTCGCTGCTGGGCACGATGACGGTCCGGGTGGTCGCGGTGCCCGAGGCGGGGGAACGCTGCGTCGTGCTGGGGCGGCTGCTGCGGCGCGAGGGACGCAAGACGTTCACCGCCAGCACCGCCTATGGAGAGGACGGGCGGCTGCTGGGGCAGGCCGACCAGATCTGGATCGAGCTCTCCTCAGGATGAGCCGGGCCTCACCGGGCCGGAGCGCGCCGTCCCGGTGGGGCTTCTCCTCGTCGTCCCCCGATCGCGTCGTCCTCCCGAGCGCGGTCGGGGCGTTCCGGTGCGTCCGAGGCGCGGGCGCGCGTGTCGGTGGGCGGCACCGTCGTGAGGGAGGGCCGCGGGCCGTCGGGGCGTTCTGGGCGGCGTCCGTGTCCGGCGGCCGGTCGTGCTCTGGCCGGACGGCCGGCCGAGCCCTCCGCCGAAGAGGCGTTTTGCTCTCCTTCCGCGTCGTCGCATCGTCTGTCGTTCCGTGTTCTCGCCTTCGCCGCGGGCGTTGCGGCCCGTGGGCGGCGCGCGATCGAACCGCAAGGACACCCCTCCGGGTGTGGAGAAACCTCCATGTGACGCCGCTGAACGTGGAGGAAGCTCCATCGCCACTGTGGCGTCGCCGGTGTTGTGCTGGACGGCATGGAGCTGAAGACGCACCGGACGGTGGTGCCCGCCCGGGAGGGGCGGGCGGTGCGGGTGGCCGCCGGGCGGCGGGTGCGGGTGGTCGACCTGGAGGGCGGACAGGTGGGCGACCTGTTCGCCTTCGCGGACGGCGACGCCGCCGAGCACCTGTCGGCCTCCCACACCCGGGCCGTGACGAGCCGGCTGTTCCCCCGGGTGGGCGAGGCGTTCGTGACCAATCGGCGGCGGCCGATCCTCACCCTGGTCGAGGACACCTCCCCGGGTGAGCACGACATGCTCATCGCCGCCTGCGACCCCGCCCGGTACGCGGCGCTCGGGGCGGCCCCCGGCCACGCCTCCTGCGCCGAGAACCTCGACCGGGCGCTGGCCGGGCTGGGGATGGCCGTCGCGGTCACGCCCCAGCCGGTGAACGTGTTCATGCGGATCCCGGTGACGGACTCGGGCCGGCTGGAGTGGCTGCCCGCCGCGAGCCGCGCGGGGGACTCCATCACCTTCGAGGCCGCCATGGACTGCGTGGTGGTGGTCTCGGCCTGCCCGCAGGACCTGGTCGGCATCAACGACGGCGGCCCCTCGCCGCTGGCCATCGACGTACTGCAGTGAGGAAGGAAGACGACGCGAGATGACCACAGCGCTGGATCCGGGCCGGATCGGTGAGCTGGAGCTGCCCAACCGGCTGGTGGTGGCGCCGATGACACGGGTGTCGGCGCTGCCCGACGGGACGCCGACCGAGGAGATGGCCGAGTACTACGCCGAGTACGCCGAGGGCGGGTTCGGCCTGATCGTCACCGAGGGCACCTACACCGACACCGCCTACAGCCAGGGCTACCTCAACCAGCCCGGCATCGTGAACGAAGGACACGTCCAGGGCTGGCGGGAGGTGACCCGCCGGGTGCACGAGGCCGGCGGGCGGATCGTCCTGCAGCTGATGCACGCGGGCGCGCTGTCGCAGGGCAACCGCTACACCCCGCAGACCGCCGGGCCGTCGGCGGTGCGTCCGCGCGGGGAGATGATGCCCGCCTACGGCGGGCACGGGCCGTGGCCGGTGCCGCGGGAGATGAGCGCCGTGGACATCAAGGAGGCCGTCACCGGCTTCGTCACCGCGGCGGCGAACGCGCGTCAGGCCGGGTTCGACGGCGTGGAGGTGCACGGCGCCAACGGCTATCTGCTGGACCAGTTCCTCACCGACTACACCAACCGGCGGGAGGACGCCTACGGCGGGCCGGTCGCCAACCGGATCAGGCTGACCGCCGAGGTGGTCGCGGCGATCCGGACCGAGGTGGGCGAGGACTGGACGGTCGGGGTGCGGCTGTCGCAGACCAAGGTGAACGACTTCGAGTACCGCTGGCCGGGCCGCAACCACGACGCGGAGATCATCTTCTCCGCGCTGGCCGCCGCGGGCGCCTCCTATCTGCACATCGCCAGCGAGGGCCGGGACTGGCTGGAGACGGCGCAGCTGGACGGCGGCGTCACCGTCACCGGGCTGGCCCGCCGGGTCGGCGGCGTCCCGGTGATCGCCAACGGCGGCATGCACGACCCGCAGCGCGCCGCGCAGGTCCTGGGCGACGGGCACGCCGACTTCCTGTCCCTGGGGCACGGCGCGTTGGCCAACCCCGATCTGCCGCGCCGGCTGGCCGCCGGGCAGCCGCTCCGGTCGTTCGACCGCGAGATGCTGGAGCCGTTCGTCACCCTCGACAACGCCCGCCGCTGGCGGCTCATGACACGGGACGAGTAATGAACGACACCTGGCACGGCGGCGCGGCGGCGGTGGTCGCGCTGACCTTCGACGTGGACGCCGAGACGCCGATCCTCGCCCACGGCGGCCGGTACGGTCGGCACGCCGGCACGATGTCGCACCAGTCCTACGGCCCGGACGTGGGGTTGCCCCGCATCCTGGACCTGCTGGAGGAGATGGAGGTGCCGGCGACGTTCTTCGTGCCGGGCTGGGTGGCCGAGCATCGGCCCGGCCTGGCCGCCTCGATCGTCGAACGCGGTCATGAGGTGGCGCACCACTCCTACTCCCACCGGCCGCCCACGTCGCTGACCCCGCAGGAGGAGCGGGCCGATTTCGAGCGCGCCCTGGAGGTCTTCCAGGCCCAGGGCATCGAGATCGTCGGGCATCGGGCGGCGCTGTGGGAGGCCACCTGGCTGACCACGGAGCTGGTCGCCGAGTACGGCCTGCGCTACGACTCCTCCCTGATGGGGGACGACCGCCCGTACCGGGTGCCCACCGCCGCCGGCGAGGTGATCGAGCTGCCGGTGCACTGGTCGCTGGACGACTGGGAGCAGTACGCCTACCTTCCCGAGCCGCACATCGGGTCCGTCATCGAGTCTCCGGCCAAGGTGCTGGAGCTGTGGCGGGCCGAGCTGGACGGCATGCGGCACTACCGCTGCCTGTTCAACCTGTGCGCGCACCCGTTCCTGTCCGGTCGTCCGGGCCGTGCCCGGGCGCTGCGGTCCTTCATCGAGTACGCCCGCGAGTGCGGCGACGTCTCCTTCGCCCGCTGCCGTGACATCGCCGCGGCGGCCGCGGCCGACCAGGGGATCGCCTCCCGGCCGCATCGGCCGCCCGCGGTCGATCCGGCCGTCCACCCCGACTGACGTCCGCCGCCCTGGAGGCCGTCACAGCAGGTCGGCGGCCTCCAGGGCGAGGAAGAGGTCGACCCGGTCGGGGGTGCGGTTGACGTCGCGGCCGGTGAGGTCGGCGATCTTGGCCAGGCGGTTGCGCAGGGTGTTGACGTGCACGTGGAGGGCCGCGGCGGTGGCGGCCCAGTGACCGTCGTGGTCCAGGTAGGCGCGGAGGGTCTTCTCCAGGTCGCCGCCTCGGGCGGCGTCGTGGTCGCGGATGGGGGTCAGCACGGTGTCGATGAGGACGCGCAGGGTGTCGGGGTTGTGCGTGCTCAGCAGCAGCCGGTAGGTGCCCAGATCGGCGTAGGCGCGGACGGTGGGGCCGGCGGCGGTGCGGCGCAGGGTGCGGCAGACCTCGCGGGAGCGCACGAGGGGTTCGCGGAGGGAGGCCGAGCCGTGGGCGGTGCCGCCCAGGCCGATGACCGGGCGGCGGTCGGCGAACCGGTCGCCGATGGCGGCGGCGAGCCGTTCGGCCAGCGGGTGCTCGGGGCCGCGTCCGGACAGCACGGCCACCACGTCCTGGGATCCCGCGGTCACCACGGCGG
Organism: Thermomonospora catenispora; assembly: GCF_006363815.1. Classification (GTDB taxonomy): domain Bacteria; phylum Actinomycetota; class Actinomycetes; order Streptosporangiales; family Streptosporangiaceae; genus Thermomonospora; species Thermomonospora catenispora. The sequence goes on along the minus strand of NZ_RRYT01000033.1, from coordinate 9,270 downwards.
GGACGCCTTCGGCGGCGAAGAACTCGCCCACCACTTCGGCCAGCCCCGGCAGCGTCGCCTCCGCCCCGGCGAACGCCACCGCCCACACCGCCAGCGGCCCGTCGGGGTCCACGCCGAACGCGCGGAGCCGTCCGGGGACCTCGGCCGCCCGGGCGCCGCCCGACAGCACCATCTCCAGCAGCTCGCTGGCGAAGCGCATCTCGATCGCCTGCACCGCCTGCTGTTTGGCGACCTCCAGGCTGAGGAAGCGGGCGGCCTGCTCCAACGCGCCCTGTTCGGTGGTGGACAGCTCGTGCACCGGGCGCAGGCACACCAGCGCGGCGTCCACGTCTCCCACCGCGCCCACCAGGAACAACGCGGCGCGACCGGCGGATCCCAGGTCCAGTTCCAGCGGCGGGGGGTGGTGGGCCAGCCCGGCGGCCACCGCGCGCAGCGCGTCCGGGCCCAGGTCGGCTCCGGCGGCGGCCAGCAGCCGGCCCATCCGGTCGACCACCGCCAGCGGCAGTTCGTGTTCCCGGCGGAGCACCTGGAGGACGCCGGACGCGCCCGCGCCCCGGGAGATGGCGGTGGCCAGCGCGTCCCCGCGCCGCACCATGCCGACCAGGGCGGACTGACGCTCCTCGGTGTAGAGGGCGGCGACCTTCTCGGAGATCGCGGTGAACGGGACGGCGGGGGAGATCTCCAGCAGCGGCACCCGGGCGGTGCGGCACGCCTCGATGAGGGCGGGCGGGGTGGCGGGGGTCTCCTGGCGGAGCCCGAAGACGATGCCCGCGGCGTCGGCGCGGCGGACGTTCGCCACGAACTCCTCGGGGGAGACCCGGTCGGCCCACAGCCCGTTGGTCAGCACCAGTTCCCGCCGCCGCACATAGCGCGAGGGATCGGGCAGCTCGGTGTTGTGGACCCAGGCGACCGGCTCGTCCAGCGCCCCCTCCGGTCCGGGCACCAGCAGCCGCAGCTCCAGCGCCGGGTCCTCCAGCAGCGTCCGCACCGTGAACACCTTGTGCATTCAACCAGAAAGACCTCGGATCAGTGGATGATCCTCCACTTCAGTGCGGCTCGGGCCGCTGCTTGTGTGGTGCGCATCACGGACGGAGGAAGCCATGTCCACGACCACACGCTTCGACGAGCACGGCATCGAGCCGATCCCGGCGGCCTCCCGGGACTCCACCCCCTGGCAGCAGTTCTGGATCTGGTCGGGGGCCAACATCGCCCCGATCAACTGGGTGCTCGGCGCCCTGGGCGTCACGCTGGGACTGAGCCTGGTAGAGACCCTGATCGTGGTGGCCCTGGGCAACCTGGTCGGCTGCGCGATCTTCGGCCTGTTCAACGTGATGGGCCACCGCACCGGCGTCAACCAGATGGTGCTGGCCCGCGGGCCGTTCGGGCGGCGCGGCGCGCTCGTCCCCGGCATCGTGCAGGGGCTGCTCACCATGGGCTGGGTCGGGGTCAACACCTGGGTGGTGCTCGACCTGGTCATCGAGATCTGCGCGCAGCTGGGCGTGCACGGCGGCACCGGGCTGAAGTACCTGGTCGCCGCGGTGATCATGGCGGTCCAGCTCGGCCTGGCGCTCTACGGCTTCTACGCGATCCGCACCTTCGAGAAGTGGACCGTTCCGGCCACCGTGGCGGTGATGGCGGTGATGACGGTGCTGGCACTCGGCCAGGCCGAACCGGACTGGACCGCCGCCACCGCCGAGGGCCCGGCCGAGAAGTTCACCGCCGTCACCCAGCTCCTCACCGCGATCGGCATCGGCTGGGGCATCAGCTGGCTGCCGTACTCGGCCGACTACAGCCGCTTCGTGCGCCCCGACGCCTCGGACCGCACCGTGTTCTGGGCCACCGCGCTGGGGATGTACGTGCCCACGGTGTGGCTGGCGGCGCTGGGCGCCTGCCTGGCCAGCGCCGGCACCGGCAGCGACCCCTCCAGCCTGGTGACCGGGACGTTCGGGGTGATGGCGCTGCCGGTGCTGCTGCTGATCATGCACGGGCCGGTGGCCACCAACATCCTCAACCTGTACTCGTGCTCGCTGGCCGCCCTGTCGGTGGGCGTCCGGATCGAGCGGTGGAAGCTGACCGCGATCGCCGGGGCGGTGGCCTCGGCGGTGCTGGCGGTGTTCGTGCAGGCCGACAGCTTCGCCCAGGCGTTCGACCACTGGATGGTGTCGATCCTGGTGTGGATCAGCCCGTGGGCGGCGATCGTCCTGGTGCACTTCTTCGTCCTCGAGCGCGGCCGGATCGACGTCGCCGAGCTCTACCGGGACGGCGACGAGGTGCACCGCCCGGCGATGATCGGGCTGGGGCTCGGGCTGGTCGCCGGATGGGCCTGGCAGTACGGCATGGTGCCCGCCCTGCAGGGGCCGATCGCGCGGGCCCTGGGCGACACCGACTTCTCCTGGCTGTCGGGGGGCCTGGTCGCGGGCGGGCTGTACTACCTGCTGGCGACCCGGGCCCGGGCCCGGGTGCGGGCGGGACGCGCGGCGGAGCCGGTGGTGCGATGATCGACGTCGTGACCGATGCGCGGGTCAGCGTGCTGACCACCGGAGGAACGATCGCCTCCCGTCCCGCCCCCGAGGGCGGGGTGCGGGTGGCCGTGCCGGGCGGGGAACTGGCCGCCTCCGTCGGGGCCGCCCGGGTGCGGGAGGTCATGCTGGCCCACAGCTTCAACCTCGCCCCGGCCGACGCGGTGCGCATCGCCTCCGCCGTCCTGGCCGAGCTGGCCGATCCCGCCGTGGACGGGGTGGTCGTCACGCACGGCACCGACACCATGGAGGAGACCGCCTACCTGGTGGACCTGGTGCTCGACGACGACCGGCCGGTGGTCTTCACCGGCGCCCAGCGGCACGCCTCCGCCCCCGACGCGGACGGCCCCGGCAACCTCGCCGACGCCGTGCGGGTGGCCGCCACCCCGCAGAGCAGGTCGCTGGGGTCGCTCATCGTGATGGGCGGGACGATCCACGCCGCCCGGCACGCGACCAAGGCCCACACGCTCGCCCCGGCCGCGTTCGCCTCCCCCGGGCACGGCCCGGTGGGACGGGTGAACGGGGAGGAGGTGGAGGTGACCGCGCCCGCGCACCGCCCGCCGGGCTTCGCCCTGGAGGAGCTGGGCGGGCTGGAGGCCCGGGTGGACATCGTCCCGGTCTATCTGGGCGCCGACGGGGTGCAGATCGCCGCCTGCCGCGCCGCGGGGGCACAAGGCCTGGTGCTGCAGGCCCTCGGCGCCGGCAACCCCACCCCCGGCGTGCTGCGCGAGGTGCGCGTCTGCACGGCCGAGGGGATCCCCGTGCTGGTCGCCTCGCGCTGCTTCGACGGCCCGAGCGCGCCGGTGTACGGGGCGGGCGGCGGCGCCGATCTGGCCGAGGCCGGCGCCGTCTTCGCCGGGCCCCTCCGGGCGCCCAAGGCCCGGCTGCTGCTGGCGGCCGCGCTGTCCGCCGAGCCGGATGCGGCCGCCGCGCTCCGCCGCATCGCCCCCCACCTGCGCTGACCCCTCATCCGCGCCGGAACGTGGAACGGCCTGGCCGCGGGCGTCCGCGGCCAGGCCGGGTCATGCGGCCCGTGGCGGGCCGAGTCGCAGAGGGGGGACGTCGTGGGCCGGAGCGTCACGCCCCGGCGGCGGCGGTGAGGAGGGGCAGGTAACCCTGGGCGTGACCGGTGGCGGTCGGGTGGACGTTGCCCGGGTCGATCCACTCCTGGGAGGCGCAGATGCCGTGGCCGGCGAAGGCCGGGCGGGCGTCGGCGAAGGTGAACCCGGCGTCGCGGGCGGCGGCCGCGATCACGTTGTTGAGGGTGTCGGCGCCGTCCTTGAGCAGCTGCCGCTTGGTGGAGTTCATCTCCAGGCAGATGCCGCCGGTCTCATACAGGTACGGGTAGCCCAGCACGACGACCTTGGCGCGCGGAGCGCGGTTGCGGATCTCCTGGTAGAGCGACGCCAGCTCGCCGGGGAGCCGCCCCTCGACGTACTCGCGGCCGTCCTCGATCGCCCGCCGGCAGGCCGAGGTCGTCAGGTACTTGCAGTTCAGCATGGTCGAGGCGAACCCCGCGTCGTTGCCGCCGATGCTGATGCTGACCAGCTCGGTGTTGGCGGTGAGCGCCGACAGCTGCCGGGAGCGCACGTCGGGGATCTTGGCGCCGCCGCAGGCCACGAACTTGAACGAGCCGGGACGGTTGGCCGCCGCCCACAGCGCCGGATAGGCGTTGGCGCTCCTGGTGCAGAGCAGGTCGATGTAGTTCCCGGCTCCGGTGCCGGAGGAGTAGGAGTCGCCGAGGGCGACGTATTCGGTGACCGCGGCCTGCGACACGCCGCTGGGGACGAGGGTGAGAGCGGCGGTGGCGAGCGCCCCCAGGGCCGCGGACACGACACGGGACAAACGCATGGAATCCTCCATGGGGGGTGGGATCGCCCGCAATTATTACCGCGTGATAGAGACGCGAAAAGAGATGCGCATTGGGAGTGTCTCCCGGCCGTCGGCGGCCGGACGGTGAACCGTCACAGTCGGCGCCGCCCGAACTGCGACGATTTGCTTTCCTGGAAATCGCTGAGCGCGTTCTGCGGGATTCGCCGGCGGGGTTTCATGCGATGTCGAAGGGACCGTCGGCCATGCGGCGCAGTCGTTCGGCGACGGAGCGGACCTGCTCGACGCCGGGGCGTTCGTGGCTGATCGCGGCGGCCAGGGCGCGCAGTTCGTCGGGCGGCAGCAGGATCTGCCGCCGGTCGGGATCGCGCAGCCACAGCCGGATCGGCCGCCCGCCCGGCTCCACGGCGGTCAGCCGGGGCAGCGGCACGGGGATGCCCGACGGCGAGAGGGATTCGATGGTGACGCGGGCCTTGCTCAGGTCGCATCGCCGTGAGCCGTGCAGCCGCCGCTGGATGAGCACGGTGCCCTCCAGCCAGTACCTCTTCCGATAGGCCCGGGAGCCGAAGTCGTAGAGCGCGTACAGGCCCAGCAGCCCGGTGGCCGAGGAGAGGACCGCCACGAGCGGCATGGGGTCGAACAATACGAACGCGATGGCCGTCATGAGCAGGAAGAGAGGCAGTCCCACCAGGCACATCAGGGCGAAACTGATCCAGGTGAGCGGACCCGGCCCGGTGGTGAGCCGCGTCCTCGCCGGAGGATCGCTGAGATCGTTCACCGTGTTCCCCGCCGCGACGGTTCCGTGAATCGGGTACGGAAAACCTATAGGGCAAGAGGCCTCGGGCATTCCTCCCGCTGACCGATTCCGGCATCCCGGCCGGGGCGATGGAATGTGCGCCGGGTCGGGACGCCGGAGGCGTCAGGCGGCGGCGGGGGCGGACCGGTCGAACTGGGTGTCGTGCAGCTCCTTGTAGCGTCCGCCGGCGGCCAGCAGCTCCTCGTGGGTGCCGCGCTCGACGATCCGGCCGCCCTCGACCACCAGGATCTGGTCGGCGGTGCGGATCGTGGACAGGCGATGCGCGATCACGATCGCGGTCCGGCCCCGCAGCGCCTCGGTCAGCGCCTCCTGCACGGCGGCCTCGGAGGTGGTGTCCAGATGCGCGGTGGCCTCGTCCAGGATCACCACCCGGGGCCGGGCCAGCAGGATCCGGGCGATGGTGAGCCGCTGCCGCTCCCCGCCCGACAGCCGGTAGCCGCGTTCCCCGACGACGGTGTCCAGGCCGTCCGGCAGCAACGCCACCAGCTCGGCGAGACGGGCGCGGCGCAGCGCCTCCCACAGCTCCTCCTCAGTGGCCTCGGGCCGCGCCAGCAGCAGGTTCTCCCGGATCGTGTCGTGGAACAGGTGGCCGTCCTGGGTGACCATCCCGACCGTGTCGCGGATCGACTCCAGCGTCAGGTCCCGCACGTCCACCCCCGACAGCCGCACCGCTCCTGAGTCTGCGTCGTACAGCCGGGGGATGAGCTGCGCGATCGTCGACTTGCCCGCACCGGAGGAGCCCACCAGAGCCACCATCTGCCCCGGTTCGGCGCGGAACGACACCTCGTGCAGCACCTGCTCCCCGCCCCGGGTGTCGAGCACGGCGACCTCCTCCAGGGAGGCCAGGGAGACCCGGTCGGCGGACGGGTAGGCGAAGTCCACCCGGTCGAACTCCACCGACACCGGGCCGTCCGGCACCGGGCGGGCGTCCGACCGCTCGGCGATCAGCGGCTCCAGGTCCAGCACCTCGAAGACCCGCTCGAAGCTCACCAGCGCGCTCATCACCTCCACCCGGGCGGTGGCCAGCGCGGTCAGCGGCGCGTACAGGCGGGTCAGCAGCAGCGCCAGCGCCACCACCGCGCCGGCGTCCAGCCGTCCGTGCAGCGAGTGCAGTCCCCCCAGCCCGTACACCACGGCCAGGGCCAGCGACGACACCAGCGTCAGCGCGGTGATGAAGGAGGTCTGCACCATCGCGGTGCGGACCCCGATGTCGGCGACCCGCCCGGCCCGGGCGGCGAACTCGGCGGACTCGCGTTCGGGCCGGCCGAACAGCTTGATCAGGGTGGCTCCGGGGGCGGAGAAGCGCTCGGTCATCCGGTCGCTCATCGCGGCGTTGTGCGCGGCGGCCTCCCGCTCCAGCCGGGCCAGCCGCCGGCCCATCAGCCGGGCGGGCACGATGAACACCGGCAGCATCAGCAGCGCCAGCAGCGTGATCTGCCACGACAGGCGGACCATCACCGCCAGCGTGAGGGCCAGCGTCACCAGGTTGCCCACCACCTGCGACAGCGTGGAGCTGAACGCCCGCTGCGCCCCGATCACGTCGTTGCCCAGCCGGCTGACCAGCGCGCCGGTGCGGGTGCGGGTGAAGAACGCGATCGGCATCCGCTGCACGTGGTCGTACACGGCGGTGCGCAGATCCAGGATCAGGCCCTCGCCGATCCGCGCCGACAGCCACCGGTTGACCAGCCCCAGCCCGGCCTCCGCGACGGCCAGCGCGGCGATCAGCACCGCCAGCCCGACGACCAGGCCGGCGTCCTCGCCCGCGACGATCGCGTTCACCACCCGCCCGGCCAGCACCGGGGTCGCCACCCCCAGCACCGCGATCACGGTGCTGAGCAGCAGGAAGGCCGCGAGCCTGGAGCGGTGTCCGCGGACGAACCCCCCGATGCGGCGCAGCGTCCTCCAGGAGAACGGCCGGTTCGCCTCCTCGGCCGTCACCGTGTTGCGCAGCGAACGCCACGCGACCATCTCCATGCTCATGGGCCACTCCGTCGACATCGAGCCGCTCCGGCGTGGCCCAGCATGCGTCCTCAACCATGGTTGAGGTCAACTCGTGTGCGGGGAGCGGGACGCTCCCGCCCCCGGTCGCGTCCTGCTTCAGGCGCCTTTCACGCGCCCGTCAGGCGCCGCCCCACCATTCGTAGCCGGGGCTTTTGCGCTCGCAGTACCGGTCGGGGACCTGGGTGCCGGTGGCGCTCCGCCGGCATATCGGCTCGTCGCTCGTATGCGTGCACGCGGTCAGCGTCCCGCAGACCATCGCCAGCGCCGCCGCCGTCGCGACCAGAGGGCCTTTGGGCATCCGCCGTTTCCTTCTCCCCGTCTCTTCACCGTCCTTACCTTTTGTCGCCGGGGTGGACGGGATCGGTTCGGCGTCGGCCGGCGCCGTGAGGCCGCGGCGGACCGTGCCGCGCGGCGAACGCCGCGCGGCCGTCCTCATGCCCGTGAGCCGCCGCGGCGACGTCGAGGATCCGGCCCTCTCGGGGGCGGCCGCCCGAGGCCGGCCGCCTCGTCAGTACTTCTGCTTGTACCCCTTCTGGTGCTTGGCCTTGTTCTTCTTCTTGCTCTTGCCGCCGCCCTCCCACTCGTAACCGGGGACGTTCTGCTCGCAGTAGCGGTCGGCGACCCTGGTGTCGGTGGCGTCGTGCTCGCACCATCGACCGCCGGACGACGAGCAGGCGGTCACCGTTCCGGTCAGCGCCAACACCGCCGCCATCGCGGCCAGACGGCCCTTGGGCATCTGTTGTCCCCTTCTCCTGCATCCCTGCCGTCCCGGCGGGTCATCGCCGGGACGGACCACGACATGATCGGCTCGGCCAGCATCGGGAAGCACGATGGGTCGCATCCCGGCCCGGCCGGGGCCGAACGTGACGACCCCCTTCAGACGGGCAGAAAGACCGCGCCGTTCCCTGGGAGCGCCGTATTCCTTGCCGCGTTCCTTGCCGCGTTCCTCGCAGGATGCCGATCGTATGGCGGCTCATATGGCGGCGAGGGCGAGAGGGCTTGAGCGGTCCCTCTTTCCGCCCCGTCTCTCCGTGAAGGGGGTTTTCCACAAGCTGTGGATATCGCGGGCGGCGATGCGATGACCCACGGTGACGGGGACGGGAGGGCATATGCGGTGGGTGACGAAGTCTCCGAATGCGGTCACAGACTGTGGATAACCTCCGGGCATTCTGCACGGTTGTCCACATGTGATGTGGAGAACGGGCGGTGCGGCCGGGTTCGCGGCGGCGAACGGGGCCGTGCCCCGCCGGGCCGGCGGACCGTCCTCAGTCTCTCAGCTGCCAGAGCTGAACGGTCTTGTCCTGGCCGGCGGTGGCGAGGGAGGCGCCGTCGGGGCTGAACGCCACCGAGAAGACCCACTTCTGATGCCCGATGAGAGTGGTGATGAGCGCCCCGGTCGCGATGTCCCACAACCGCACGGCGCCGTCATGACCCGCGGTGGCGAGGGTGGTGCCGTCGGGGCTGAACGCCACCGAGTGGACCCAGTCCCGATGCCCGGCCAACGTGGCCAAGAGCTCGCCGGTCCGGACGTTCCAGAGCCTGGCGGTCCTGTCGCCGCCCCCGGTGGCGAGGATGGCGCCGTTGGGGTTGAACGCCGCAGAGAAGACCCAATGCTGATGCCCGGTGAACGTGGTGATGAGCCCTCCGGGCCGCACGGACCACAGCTTCGCGGTGCCGTCCTCGCTCGTGGTGACCAGGGCGGCGCCGTCGGGACTGAACGCCACCGAACGGATGGAGTCCTTGTGCGCGGTGAAGGAGGCGAGGACCTTGCCGATCCTGCCGCCCCACAGCCTCCTCGTCCTGATGGCCCACAGCCGCACCACGCCGTCGTGACCGGCGGTGGCGAGGGTGGCGCTGTCCGCGCCGAACGCCACCGAGCCGACCGAACGCCGATGCCCGGTCAAGGTGGTGATGAGCGTCCCGGACGCGGTGTCCCACAGCCGCACGGTCCTGTCGTGGCTGGCGGTGGCGAGGATGGTGCCGTCCGGGCTGAACGCCACCGAGAGCACCCGCTCCCGATGCCCGGTGAAGGTGGTGATGAGATCGCCGGTCTTGGCGTTCCACAGCTTTGCGGTGCCGTCGTACCCGGCGGTGGCGAGGGAG
>NZ_RRYT01000032.1 GCF_006363815.1 Thermomonospora catenispora | reverse complement strand
GCGCCGGCCGGCGGACCGCACACGGCCGGGCCGCAGCACGCCCAGCAGCACGCGCACCACGCACAGCACGGCGCCGGAGCCGCGGGCGCACCGCCTCAGGGCGGGCCCGCCGCCCCGCACGGCGTCCCCCAGCAGACGCCGCCCGCCCCCGGGACCGCCCCCCACACGGCCGGGGTCACCGCTCCCCAGCAGGCCCCGCCCGGTGCGACCGTGCCCCAGCCGACGCATCCGCCCATGCCCGAGGCCGGCATCCCGCCGGCGCAGGCCGCCAATCCCGCCGCGGCGGGCCACGCCCCGACCGCCCCGCAGAACGCCCCTCCGCCTCGGGCCGCCGTCCCGCCGCAGCACGCGCACGGCCCCCTTCCCCCGGACGCGACCGGCCCGCTGCGGGTGGTGCCGCCCGACGGCCGGACGCCTCACGCGCGGGCCACCGAGACGGGACCGCTGCCCCGCGTCACGGACACAGGGTCGTTCCCCCGCGTCACCGAGACAGGGCCGCTGCCGCGCATCACCGAGACGGGGCCACTGCCCCGCGTCACGGAGACGGGGTCGTTCCCCCGCGTCACGGACACGGGATCGCTGCCACGCATCACGGACACGGGGGCGCTGCCCCGCATCACCGAGACGGGACCGCTGCCTCCCGTTCCGCCGGCGGGAGATCCTCAGGCCGAGTCCGCGGCGGCCCCCGACACCTGATCGGACCGCCATGCCCGGAACACTGCTGTACGACGCGGCGAGCGAGCGGCTCCGGCGGCCGCCGTCCGGGCCGCTGCACCTGCACGTCCACGGGAACGGCCTGCGCGCCTTCGTGGTGGGCGACGTGCTGCGCCGCGTCCTGACCAGGCGCCGCCACCGCGTGCTGACCACCCGCTCGGGTCCGCCTCCCCAGGGCTGGCGGCCCGCCGACTGCAACATCCCCGACTTCGGCGAAGGCGATCCGGCGACCGCTCATGTGGTGGTCGCCGAACGTCCGGTGCCCGCCTCCCATCTGGTCCTCACCCCGGGGCTGGAGCGCATCCCGGCGGATGCGGACCCGGTGACGCTGCGCCTGGCGCTCCTGCGCACCCGATACCGCGAGCCGGTGAACATCGCCGACGAGCTGAAGGCGGCCCATCCCCAGCTCGAGCGCTGGCGGGCCCTCATGGCCCGGTGGGCCGGCTCTCCCGGCAAGCCCCTCCACCGCCCTTCCGTCGAGGAGGCCGAAGCCGCCCTCGACGACGACCTCGACACCCCGGCCGCCCTGGCGGTCCTGGAGCGCCTGGCCGACGACCCCGACGTGGCCCCCGGCGCCAAGCTGGAGACGTTCATCCACATGGACCTGCTTCTGGCCGTGGATCTGGTGAGCGAGATAGGCCGCCGCTGACGAGGATCCCGACGCGCCTCCCGGGACCGATCATCGACCGCCCGGATGCGGAGCGGGAACGCATCCGACTTCGCACCGGTCCCGGGGCGGCCGGATCAGATGAGCCGCTCCCCGTTCAGGGTTTTCGGATCGGCCGCGGCGGGTCCTTACCGGTCCGGCGGAACGGCCCCCGACCATGACAAATCCCACCGTCTCCGAAGGAACACTCTCCTCACCGATCACCTGTGAGCCGACCGGGACGCAACGAACCTCTTTTCCCGCCACATGCGTCTCTGTAAGCTTCGCTCCGTACCCCCGCACCCTCAGCAAGCCGCTTCCGATCAGGGGTTTGGCATGTTCGCCCGGACCGTTCGGCCGCTCGGCCCCCTCGCCCTGGCCGGACTGATCACCGCCTGTGCCTCGACCCCCAGCGGCGGCGCTTTCCGCCCCTCCGGCACCCCCGCCGATCCCGCCGCGTCCGCCGCCGCCCCCGTCGCTCCCGAAGCCCTGCCCACCGAACAGGTCGACGCCCAGGTCCTGCGCAGCTACGCGGCCTATCAGCAGGCTTATAAAAAGGCCTACGAGACCAACGACCCGTCCCTTCTTCCCCCGGTCGCCACCGATCCCCTCCTCACCACCGTCACCAAGGACATCGAACGGACCCGCGCCAAAGGCGAGATCTGGCGTTTCGTCAACATCTCCAATCCCCAGGTCTACGCCCGCTCCAAAGACGGCCGGACCGTCTACGTGGTCGACTGCATGCGCACCCTCGCCGCCTACCGTTTCTCCGCCAAAACAGGAAAACGAATCGACGAGAAAAAGGGTGGCAGATATCGCTATCGAACAGCAATAAAATATGAAAGTGGAACGTGGAAGGTCTCTGATATGAGACTGGATGAGCCATGCTGAGCACCCAGTCTTCCGAACACCAAGAACACCCTCGCGCAACAAAGAGTCATCTTCGCTTCCAGCTGTCCGCCGTAGCGACTTTGGCCACAACGCTCACAGTGCTGACTGCTACGACGCAACCGGCCTCCGCTGACCCATGTTCCGTTGCAGGAGGAAATAAGTTTGGATGCGCCATAACCGGTAATGGCAAGAGCGGCGGCGGAACCCCTGGATCCGGAAACAGCGGTTCAGGCGATGAATTCCCGGAGTACTCCGCAGATCCAGGAGGCGGCGGAGGGGGCACTCCAACCGACCCGGACCCCCTCCCCACACCACAGGAAATAGCCGAGGCACTGCGCGCGTCTGCAGAAGTGCCGGTTCCACGCGTACACACAGCACCATCCGGCAAGACCTTCGTACGGTTGCGAACAAACCTATGGGTAGATAATTATATTCCTGTTCAAGCGGGGCCGATTACGTCCGGAAACCGGACAATACAAGCGACCGCAAGACCCTACGCCGTCGAGTGGAACGTCGGCGAGACAACCCTCCGATGCAGCGGTCCCGGCAGCCCTAACAGCGCTGCGTGCAGCCATACCTACCGACGCTCTTCGAGTAAAATCCCAGGGGGAGCTTACCAGATCACCGCAACCATCCTCTGGCAGGTCACTTGGTCATGCGAAGGTGCGGGTTGCGGCCCCAATACAGGCGGCAGGCTTGACGATCTCAGCCAGACCTCAGCACCACAACCACTTGTGGTGAGCGAAATCCAAACCAACAGCAGGCCATGATGGCTCATTCGATCCCAGGAAAGCACCTCAGGCGGAAAGCCGCCCCAATGCTCTGTGCGCTGCTTCTTCCAGTAGCGGCCTCCTGCAGCGACGAACCCTCGAAAGGCACCTCAACCATTCCATCAAAAACGTCAAGCCCTAGTGTGAGCACGCCGCCGACCTACACCATACAGCAGATCAGATCACGCCTGCTATCTGGAGAAGAGATCGGATCAGCCAAACATGAGATCAGGGTCGCGGTTGAATCAATAAAAAACAACAAGGCCCCCATGTGCTCACTTTCTGGGGCCAGCTTCAAGGGCGAGCCAGAACTCCTCAAGAGGCAGTTCTTCAATCAACCAAAGCGCCCTCGAGATGAGATCTTCTACACGCAAATAGTTGCCCTCTATGCAAGCCCAGCAGAAGCCATCAAAGCATTCAGCACACTAAAGAAAAAAGCAGAATCATGCCCCAGCAAGCAACGCATACCAGCCCGAAAGAAGCCTGGCGAGAATTTCATCTACAATCCCCACGATGACACCTGGAAGGTTGTCACTACAAGCGTTCCCGGCTGGACCAGCTTCCGCGGTTATGAAAAACATATTGAGCCACGAACCAGTAAGTACAACGTCTTCTACTTCATGTACGATTACGCCACCCGAGGGAACGTCGTCTTTTGTTCCCTCTACTGGGAACGGGCAGAGCCGGATGACTCAGGGGATCCCGTTGCCCAAAGAGCCAACGAACTATTGACTCGGCAGCTGCAAAAGTTCGAGTGAAGTCGAACATCGCACCGACTCCTGATGCAGCTCATCAGGTCAACGTATGTACCCTAAGCAGAACGTCGAGTATTCCGCCGAGTCCGCCGGGTCGGCACTACTGCGCCACCGACAACGATTATGCCTGGAGCGGGTCACGCATCTGGCTAGGCAAGACTTCCCACGGAACCGCCGATGCCCAGATGCTTTGCCACTGGAGGTCATGTCCCGTCAGGCAATACAGCTGAACCTCGCCTGGATCCGCTCGATGGAACAGTCCCACCATGTCCACGGGCACCACGTAGGCAGCGGCTACCCGAAGACTCAGGGCACCGGCTCAACCAGCCGTTCCATGTCAGGTGTGGGACCGTTCCGCCCGGGCGGGCCGGACGGCGCATGCGGCGGACGCGTCCGAAGGGGTCCGAAGGGGCCCGAAGGGGCCCCAAGAGACAAGGTCAGATCAGGCGGCGGGCGGCCACCACGATGCCGTCCTCGTCGCTGTAGAGCCAGTGGCCGGGAACGAACTCGGCGCCCCCGAACTTGATCGGGACGTCGACCTCGCCCGCGCCCGCCTTGGCGCTCTTGCGCGGGTTGGAGCCCAGGGCCTTGATGCCCAGGTCCAGCGTCCGCAGGGCGGCGACGTCCCGGACCGCCCCGTTGATCACCACACCGGCCCAGCCGTTCTTCACCGCGGCGGCGGCGATCATGTCGCCCATCAGCGCCGAGGCCAGGGAGCCGCCGCCGTCGACGACCAGCACCCGTCCCTCACCGGGGCCGTTGAGCACCTGCTTGATCAGGGCGTTGTCCCGGTGACAGCGCACGGTCGAGATCGGCCCGGCGAACGTCAACCGTCCCCCGTACTGCCGGAACTGCGTCTGGCAGCTGGCCAGCTCGGCGTCGAACTCGTCGATCAGGTCGGCGGTCGCGAATTCCATGCCGCAGAGCGTACTCCCGAGTAATCCCACGCCCTCCGCCGGGTCGACCCCACGTCACGGGCCGCGGACGGGCCACGGCGAGGCCGCGGGCGCCCCCGGCGGGGGCGGCGCCGGCACCCCGAGCCGGTCTCGTGTCACCGGCCGCGGACCCCGAGGCCCGCGTGCCGCGGCCCTCAGGTGTGGGGACCGTCGGTGGGACGGCCGATCAGGCGGGACAGCACGATGGAGGTCTTGGTCTGCGCGATGTTGGGCTCGCGGCGGAGCCGCTCCAGGGTCTCCTCCAGGTGGGCGATGTCCCGGGCGCGCAGATGGATGAGGGCGTCGGCCTCGCCGGTGACGGTGTAGGCGGCGATGACCTCGGGATGCTTGCAGACGCTCTCGTAGGTCTCCTCCGGCGACCGGGCGCCGTCGTAGAAGATCTCGATGAACGCCTCGGTGGTCCAGCCCAGCGCGGCCGGGTCGACCACCGCGGCGAAGCCGGTGATGACGCCCTCCTCCCGCAGCCGGTCGACCCGGCGTTTGACGGCGGGCGCCGACAGCCCGATCGCGTCACCGATCTGGGCGAACGACGCGCGGGCATTCTCCAGCAGATGCGCAACGATCCGGCGGTCAAGCTCGTCAAGACGCAACGAACACCAGCCCTGAAGTCGGTTTCGACAATTGGTCTGCACCTGAGCCCGAACATACGCTTGAGCCGGGCCCATGACCAGCCGTCGGATCCGCGGCACCGGGCCGATCCCCGGTGCTCACAGAGCCGCCACCGTCCGGCCGTGATTCGGCCGGCAGACCGCCGGAGGAACACGTGACGCGTACCCAGGAGCTGCGGGCGCTGGCGGAACGGCACAGCGCCCACAACTACCATCCGCTGCCGGTCGTGATCGCGGAGGCCGAGGGCGTCTGGGTGACCGACGTGGAGGGCAGGCGCTACCTGGACATGCTGGCCGCGTACTCGGCGGTCAACTTCGGGCACCGCAACCCCCGGCTGATCGCCGCCGCGCAGCGCCAGCTGGAACGGGTGACGCTGGTCAGCCGGGCGTTCGACCACGACCAGTTCGGGCCGTTCGTCGCCGAGCTGGCGGAGCTGGTCGGCAAGGACATGGTGCTGCCGATGAACAGCGGCGCCGAGGCCGTGGAGACCGCGCTCAAGGCCGCCCGCAAGTGGGGGTACGAGGTCAAGGGGGTGCCCGCCGACGAGGCCACCGTCATCGCCTTCGAGGGCAACTTCCACGGTCGCACCACCACGATCGTCAGCTTCTCCACCGACCCGGACGCCCGCAACTCCTACGGCCCCTACACCCCCGGCTTCCGCGTCGTCCCCTACGGGGACGTCGACGCCCTCAAGGCGGCGATGGACGAGACCACGGTCGGGGTGCTGATCGAGCCGATCCAGGGCGAGGCGGGCGTGAACGTGCCGCCCAGCGGGTTCCTCACCGCGGTGCGTGAGCTGTGCAGCGCGAACGGGGCGCTGATGATCGCCGATGAGATCCAGTCCGGGCTGGGCCGCACCGGCGCCACGTTCGCGGTCGAGCACGAGAACGTCGTCCCGGACGTGTACCTGCTGGGCAAGGCGCTCGGCGGGGGCATCCTGCCGGTGTCGGCGGTGGTCGCCGACTCCGATGTGCTGGGGGTGTTCCGGCCCGGCCAGCACGGCTCCACGTTCGGCGGCAACCCGCTGGCCTGCGCGGTGGCCCGCGAGGTGATCGCGATGCTGAAGACCGGGGAGTACCAGGAGCGCTCCCGGGTGCTGGGCGCGCACATGCACGAGCGGCTCGGCGCGCTCCTCGGCGAGAAGGTTCGCGAGGTGCGCGGGCGCGGGCTGTGGGCGGGGGTGGAGCTCAACGGCAAGGCCCGCCCGGTCAGCGAGCGGTTGATGGAGCTGGGCGTGCTGGCCAAGGAGACCCACGAGACGACGCTGCGGCTGGCCCCTCCGCTGGTGATCGAGCAGGACGAGCTGGACTGGGCGCTGGACCGGCTGGAGATCGCGCTGCGCGACTGAGCGCGTCCCCGCGCCGTCCCCCGGCGGGCCGGGCGGTCCCCGCTCCGGCGCGGCCGCCCGGCCCGCGGCGTCTCACTCCACGGTCCGGTACCGGCCCTCGTAGAACAGCAGGGGCCGGGCGTCGAGGTCGGGCGTGTCCACCGCCAGCACCTCGCCGACGATGATGCTGTGGTCGCCGCCCTCATGCACGGCGTGGGTGCGGCATTCCAGCGTGGCGACCGCCTCGGTGAGGATCGGCGCCCCGGTCATCGGGCCGCGTTTGAACGGGGGCTCGCTCAGCCGTCCGTCGCCCAGCGGCCGGCCGCGGGTGGCGAACCAGGTGGACAGCTCCTGGGCGTTCTCCGGCAGCACCGACACCGCCCACTGCCCCGAACGCAGCACGGCGTCGTGGAAGCGTGCGATCTTCTCGGCGCAGAACAGCACCAGCAGCGGCTCAAGCGACACCGAGGTGAAGGCGTTGACCGTCATGGCGTGGTCGACGCCGTCGACGACGGTCGAGACGATGGTCACGCCGGTGGCGAACCGGCCGACCACCCGGCGGAACTCGGCGGGATCCACCGGGACGGGGAGGGCGTTGTCGTTCACGATGCAACAACACTACCCAGACGCCTCGCCGGCGGCGGAGGTCAGCCCCGACCGCGCAGCCCCGGCCGCATCAGCCACGAGCCGGCGGGCTCGGCGGAGCGGGTGGCCGCGACCGCCAGTCCGCCGCTGACCATCCCTCCGATCAGGAACACATAGCCGGCCAGGTCGCCGGCGATGAGCAGGTCGCCCTCGGCGCGGTCCGCGGAGGCCAGGATCACCACAGCCGTCCAGGCCGTCCACGGCGCCGCGGCGCCCAGCTTGCCGCCCATCCCCCAGCCCGCCAGCCGGCAGACCGCGAAGTTCACCGCGATCAGTGCGATCGCCGCGACCGGCACCTTCCCGACGGACCAGCCGTGGTGGAGGGAGCCGAGGACGCCGAGCAGCAGGCCCAGCATCACCAGCATCAGGTAGGTGACGGCGGCGATGTACGCCGTCTCCCACGCGGAGGGAGGCGCCGCCGGGGACGACTCATCGTCCTTGGTCAGCGACACGCCGCCGCTTGGCTTCTCGTCCACGGCCATCGAGGGTATCTCGCCCCTCAGCGCGACTCGGGCAGCCCGGAGAACAGGCCGCTCTCCCGCCCGTCGGCCGCCCGCGGCCCGCTCGGCCCGTCCAGCAGCGTGTAGTACTCGGCGCCGAACGCCTGCTGGCCGAGGCCGTTGGACAGCGCGAAGAACGGGCCGACGTCCTCGGCCGCCACGGTGATCTGGGTGCGGTGGGCGCGCAGCGCCGCCAGCTTGGCCGGCAGGTGGGCGCGGGCGTCCACCACCGTGGTCACCTGGTCGTCGGGCACGCCGTAGCCGAGCTGGTCGATGCTGGTGACCCGCTTGAAGGGGTGCCGGGACTCGCGCATCAGCGCGATCGACCGGGCCAGCACCGTGCGAGGCGTGGCGGCGGCGTAGAGCTTGGCCGCCCGCCACGGCTCGCCCTCCCCGTGCGCGGGGTCGGCGGCCAGCTCGCGGGCCCGCAGCGTCACCCGGTGGGCCTGGATGTGGTCGGGGTGCCCGTAGCCGCCGCGCTCGTCGTAGGTGACGATCACCTGCGGCCGCACCTCCCGGATGACCGGGACCAGTTCGGCGGCCGCCTCGTCCACGTCGGCCCGCCAGAAACAGCGGGGATGGTCGTTGGAGGGGGCGCCCATCATGCCCGAGTCGCGCCACCGGCCGGGGCCGCCGAGGAAGCGGTGGTCGGTCACCCCGAGCGCGGAGCACGCCTCCGCCAGCTCCCCGATCCGGAACTCGCCCAGCCGATCCTCCTTGTCGGAGGCCAGGTGGCGCAGCTCGTCGGGGATGATCTCGCCCTCCTCGCCGAGCGTGCAGGTGACCAGGCAGACGTGGGCGCCCTCCGCGGCGTACTTGGCCATGGTGGCGCCGGTGCTGATCGACTCGTCGTCCGGGTGGGCGTGGACGAACAGAATCCGCCGCTCCGTCTCGCTCATACGCCGACCCTACTCAGGGCGCGGGAGCGCCGCGTCGACCGGGCCCTTCGGGGCCGCCGCCGGTGTCGCCGCCGGTGCCGGGATCGCCTCCGCCGCCGGTGTCGCCGCCGCCGGTGTCGCCGCCGTCGGAGTCGCCGGGCGGCGGGCTGGACGCCGGCGGGGACGGCGGGCCGGTGTCGGCCGGACCGTCATCGGGCGGGGCGGGCGGCCCTCCGGTGGGCTTGGGCTTGGGTTCCGGCTCCTCGAAGGCGGGCTCCTGCGTCTCCTCCTGCCGCCGCGACGGGCGCTGCGGCTCCTGCTGCTCGACGGTGGGGGTGACGCTCTGCGTCGGGGCGACCGGGTCTTGGGGATCCCGGTCGCCCACCAGGTACACCAGGCCGCCGATCAGCAGCAGCACGCCGGCGACCGCCGCCACCGTGGCCAGGAGCGGGCCCTTGGACCCGCCCTCCCCGTCGTCGATGCGGCTCCGGCCCGGCCGCTGCGGGTGGCCGGGGACGCCGGGCAGCGTGCCCTCGCCCGCCCCGGCGCGCCCCGCAGGCCGGCGCGCCGGGGCGGGCCCGGTCTGCCGGGCCCGCTGCTGCCCCTCGGCCAGCACCTCGGTGGGCAGCTCGCCGCCTTCGGGGATCGCGCCCATCACCGCGGTCCTGTCCGGGCCCCTCCCGGGGCCGATGACCCGGGTGGCCTCGTCCGCCCCCGGCCCGTCGACGCGGGTCGCGTCGGCCGCCGGGGCGGAGGGCGCGCCCGCCGCCGGGCCTCCCCCGCCGATCAGCCGCATCATCAGCGCCTGCGCGGTGGGCCGCGCCTTCGGATCCTTGTTCAGGCATTCGCGGATCAGCTCGACCAGGTCGTCGGGGACCCCGGTCAGGTCCGGCTCCTCGTTGAGCAGCCGGTTGATCACCGCGGGGATCGAGTCCTGCCCGAACGGGGGACGCCCGGTCGCGGCGAACACCATCGTCGAGCCCCAGGAGAACACGTCCACCGCCTCGGTCAGCGCCGAGCCCATCACCTGCTCGGGCGCCATGTAGGCGGGGGTGCCGATGGCCTTGGTGCTGGCCGCCGAGCCCGACTCCAGGGCGCGCGCGATGCCGAAGTCGATCACCCGGGGGCCGTCCGGCGCCATGAGCACGTTGTGCGGCTTGAAGTCGCGGTGCACGATCCCGGCCTGGTGGATGGCCACCAGCGCGGTCATGGTGCCGATCGCCAGCCGGTCCAGGGCGGCCCCGGTGCGCGGCCCCTCCTCGGTGACCAGCTTCTGCAGCGACTTGCCCGGCACGAACTCGCTGACGATGTACGGCCGGTCGCCGGCCACGTCCGCCTCCAGCACCTGCGCGGTGCAGAACCGGGCGACCTTCTTGGCCGCCTGGACCTCGCGCACGAACCGGTTGCGGGCGCTCTCGTTCTCGGTCAGATCCGCCCGCAGCAACTTGATGGCGACCTTGGTGCCGTCGGCGTCCCGACCCAGATAGACGACACCCTGACCGCCTTCGCCGAGACGTTCGACGATCTCGTAGGTACCCAGCCGCCGTGGATCACCCGGCTGCAGCTCCGGCATCGACCACTCCTGTACGCGAGGACCTAGGGGCAGAACCTCGAAACTACCGGAGGGGCGGGCGCCGTGACGCTCTCTTGCGCGGAGGGATCACGGTCACGGGGGTGTCCTTCGCCTCATCCGCCGTCCCGTCCCGCGTCCGGCGTCCCTCATGCCCGTTCCCGGCCCGCCCGGGGGGACTGGCAGACTCAGACCATGACCATCAGCTTCCCACGGCAGAGTGCCCGCACCCGCCGGTTCACCCTCGGTGTCCCGCGCGGGTTCCAGATCGCGCCCGACGGCTCCCTCGTGGCGTTCCTGCGCACCAGGTCGGGCACCGATCCGGTCACCTGCCTGTGGGCGCTGGACCTGCCGACCGGGACCGAACGGCTGATCGCCGACCCGGCCGAGCTGTCCGTCCCGGGCGAGGAGGACCTGCCCCCGGAGGAGCGCGCCCGCCGCGAACGGGCCCGCGAGCAGGCCGGCGGGATCGTCGGGTTCGCCGCCGACCGGCGGCTGCGGACCGCGGCGTTCGCGCTGGGCGGCCGGCTGTTCACGGCCGACCTGCGGGAGGGGACGGTGCGGGCGCTGCCCGCCGCGACCCCGGTGTTCGACCCGCGCCCCGACCCGACCGGCCGGAGAGTGGCGTACGTGTCGGGGCGGACGCTGCGGGTCGTCGATGTCGACGGCGGCGACGACCGGGCCCTGGTGCAGCCGGAGAGCGACCAGGTCTCCTACGGGCTCGCGGAGTTCATCGCGGCCGAGGAGATGGGCCGGATGCGCGGCCACTGGTGGTCGCCGGACGGCACGGCGCTGCTGGCGGCGCGGGTGGACGAGACCCCGGTGACGCGCTGGCACATCGCCGACCCCGCCAACCCCGACCGGCCGGCGACCGAGGTCGCCTACCCGGCGGCGGGCACCCCCAACGCCTACGTGGCGCTGTACCTGATCCCGCTGGAGGGCGAGCGCAGGCCGGTGGTGTGGGACCAGTCGGAGTTCCCCTACCTGGTCACCGCCGTGTGGGACCGGCACGGCCCGATGGTCGTGGTGCAGTCGCGGGACCAGCGGGTCATGCGGGTGCTGGCGGTGGACCCGGCCAGCGGCGACACCTCGGTGCTGCACGTGTCGCACGACCCGGTCTGGCTGGAGATCGTCCCCGGCGTGCCCGCCCGCACCGACGACGGGGCGCTGGTGTGGACGGTCGAGGACGCCGAGACCGACACCCGGCGGCTGACCGTGGGCGGCGAGCCGGTCACCCCGCCCGGCCTGCAGGTGCGCTCGGTGCTGGAGGTGGAGGGCGACTCGGTGCTGTTCACCGCCTCCGAGGAGCCGACCGAGGTCCACGTGTGGTCGTACGCGCCGGGCGAGCTGACCCGCCTCAGCGAGGGGCAGGGGGTGTTCGGCGGCGCCCGGTCGGGGAAGGTGACCGTGCTGACCGCCTCCCGGCTCGACAGGCACGGCGTCCAGGTGCAGGTGACCGCGCCGGGCGGCGTGCACGAGATCGCCTCGCGGGCGGAGACCCCGGCGATCACCCCGACGGTGCACCTGCTGCAGGCCGGGGAGCGCCGGATCCGCACCGCGGTGCTGCTGCCCACCGGCTGGAAGCCCGGCGACGGGCGGCTGCCGGTGCTCATGGACCCCTACGGCGGCCCGCACGCCCAGCGGGTGCTGGCGGTGCGGCGCGCCTACACCGAGGCCCAGTGGCTGGCCGATCAGGGCTTCGCGGTCGTCATCGCCGACGGGCGGGGCACCCCGGCGCGCGGTGTGCGCTGGGAACGGGCGATCCGCGGCGACTTCGCCGGCCCGGTGCTGGAGGATCAGATCACCGCGCTGGAGGAGGCCGCCCGTCGCTTCCCCGACGCCCTGGACACCGGCCGGGTGGGGATCCGCGGCTGGTCGTTCGGCGGCTGGTTGGCGGCGCTGGCGGTGCTGCGCCGCCCGGATGTGTTCCATGCGGCCGTGGCGGGCGCCCCGGTGACCGACTGGCGGCTGTACGACACCCACTACACCGAGCGCTACCTGGGGCATCCCGACGAGGAGCCGGACAACTACGTGCGCAACTCCCTCATCGAGGACGCGCCCCGGCTGGAGCGCCCGCTGATGCTCATCCACGGCCTCGCCGACGACAACGTGGTGGCCGCCCACACCCTCCGGCTGTCCTCGGCGCTGCTGGCGGCGGGCCGCCCGCACACGGTGCTGCCGCTGTCGGGGGTCACCCACATGACCCCCCAGGAGGTCGTGGCGGAGAACCTGCTGCTGCTCCAGGTGGACTTCCTCAAGACCCATCTGGGCTGACGCCCGGGCCGGTCCGCCCGGGCGACGCCTCATCGTCCGCGCCGTGCCACGACCGCCACAGGGCGGCGTAGGAGCCGCCGGCCCGCAGGAGCTCGTGGTGGGAGCCGAACTCGGTGATGCGGCCGTCTTCGACCACCGCGACGCGGTCGGCGTCGTGCGCCGTGTGCAGGCGGTGCGCGATGGCGACCACGGTGCGGCCGTGCAGCACGGCCGCCAGGGAGCGTTCCAGCCTGCGGGCGGCCCGCGGGTCCAGCAGCGAGGTCGCCTCGTCCAGCACCAGGGTGTGCGGGTCGGCCAGCACCAGCCGGGCCAGGGCCAGCTGCTGGGCCTGCGCGGGGGACAGCGGCGCGCCGCCGGACCCGACGACGGCGTCCAGGTCCGGGCCGTCCCAGCGGACGGCCTCCAGCGCGGCGCGGGCCTGCTCGTCGGTGGCGTCGGGCCGGGCCATGATCAGGTTGTCGCGCAGCGTGCCGCGGAAGACGTGCTGCTCCTGGGTGAGGAGGGCGACCTGTCCGCGCAGCTCGTCCAGCGGCAGATCGGTCAGCGACACCCGATGGTCGGCGGCGCCGTCCTCGCGCACCGTGACCGTGCCGGTGCGGGGGTTGTGGACGCCGGCCAGCAGCCTGCCGAGGGTGGACTTGCCGGCGCCGCTGGGCCCGACGATCGCCAGCCGCTCCCCCGGCCGCAGCGTCAGGTCGACGCCGTGCAGGACGTCCCGGCCGGCGCGGTAGGCGTAGCGGACGTCACGGGCCTCCAGCACGGGCCGTGTGAAGCCCGTGGAGACGACGCCCGCCGAGGGTGCGCGATCGGGGGGCACCTCGTCGACGCCCAACAGCCGGGCCAGCGAGGCGCCGCCGATCTGCAGCTCGTCCAGCCGGCTCAACAGCCGCTCCAGCGGCCCGGCGAGCTGCTGCACGTACAGCACGGCGGCGGTGACCTGCCCCAGCGACGCCCAGCCGTGGATGTGACCGATCCCGCCGACCAGCAGGGTCGCGCTCACCTGCAGCCCCAGGCACACGGTGACGCCGGGGACGAACACCGTGCGCAGGTGCAGGGTGTAGCGCTCCCGGGCCCAGCTGGCGGCGATGTCGGCGTCGGTCCTCCGGTGCCGCTGCTCCTGCAGGCCGAACGCCTCGATGGTGCGGGCGCCGGCGACGGTCTCGGCGAGCCCGTCGGTGAGGGCGGCCCAGGCCTCGCTCTCCCGCAGGTAGCCGTCCCGGGCCCGGGCCAGGTACCAGCGGGAGAACAGCCAGTACAGCGGGATCACGGCCAGCCCCGGCAGCACCAGCAGCGGCCCCGCCAGCGCCACCGCGCCGGCGGTGAACGCGACGATCACCAGGGAGATCAGCGCGTCGGGGACCGCGAAGCGGACCACGCCGGCCAGGTTCCCCACGTCCCGGGAGGTCCGGCTGACCAGGTCGCCGGTGCCGGCGCGCTCCACCACCGACAGCGGCAGCGCCAGCACCCGCTCCACGAACTCCTCGCGCAGCTCGGCCAGCACCCGTTCGCCGAGCCGGGCCGAGGCGTAGAACGCCTGCCGCTGCAGGACGCCCTGGGCGAGGAGGAACGCCGCGATGGCCGCCACGACGCCGCCGGCGGCGGCGCGGCCGTCGGCGACGTCCTCCACCAGGTCGCCCAGCAGACGCGGCACGATCAGCCCGGCCGCCGCGGCCAGGGCGTGCAGGGTCAGCGCGCCGGCCAGCGCGCGGGAGTGCCGCAGCGTCAGCCGCCGCGCGTACGCGCGCACCCGGCGGGGGGAGGCCACCGGCAGGATCTGTGCGCCCATCCGTGCCTCTTTCACCGTTCCTCAAGCCGTCCCATGGGCCCGGTCGGCCGTCTCGTTCCTGGTCACCGCCTCCGCATAGCGGGGCTCGGCGTCGAGCAGGTCGCGGTGCGTCCCCTCGGCGACCACCGTCCCGTCCTCGACGAACACCACGTGCTCGGCCCGGTCCAGCAGCAGCGGGCTGGTGGTGCACACCAGCGTGGTGCGGCCCGCCCGCATCCGCCTCAGCCGGTCGGCGATCCGGGCCTCGGTGTGCGCGTCCACCGCGCTGGTCGGCTCCACCAGCACCAGCACCTCGGGGTCGGCGGCCAGCGCCCGGGCCAGCCGCAGCCGCTGCTGCTGCCCGCCGGAGAACTCCCGGCCCGCCTCCACGACGTGGGCGTCCCGGCCGACCTCGGCCACGATGTCCTCCGCCGACGCCGTCGCGATCGCCGCGTCCACGTCCCGGGCGGGGTCGCCGCAGGCGAGCGTGGCGGTCAGCGGCCCCGACAGCAGGACGTCCTCGTTGACCGCGACGATGATCCGTTCCCGCAGGCGCGCCAGGTCCCGCAGCGGCACCCCGCCGTAGGTGACGTCGGCCCCCTCGACCTCGGTGTAGCGGCCCAGCCGGTCGGCGATGGCGCGGGCGTCGGCGGCGGACGCGGCGGCCAGCGCGGTCAGCCGGCCGTGCCGGACCACCAGGCCCGACAGCGGGTCCACCAGGTCGGCCGGGCGGGCGGGCTCCCGGTCGCCCTCCCCCTCCGGTTCGGGCTCCAGCGCCAGCACCGCCACGACCCGGCTCGCGGCGACGTGCCCCTTGGTGAGGCTGTCGGCCGCCTCCGCCAACGTCGCCATGGGAATGACCAGGAACACCGCGTACCCGTACACGGTGACCAGCTCGCCGGGGCTCATCGCGCCCGCCAGCGCCGACCGCGTCCCCAGCCAGACGACCGCCACGGTCAGCAGCCCCGGCAGCAGCACCTCCGCGCCCGCCAGCATCGACTCCGCCCGGGCCGCGTCCACGCCGGCCCGCCGGACCCGCTGGGACTGCTCGCGGTACCGGGCGGCGAACAGCTTCTCCCCGCCCACGCCGCGCAGCACCCGCAGGCCCGCCACGATGTCGGTGGCCCGGGTGTTCAGCTCACCGATCAGCTCCCGCAGCCGCCGGGTGCGCCGCCGGTAAGGCCCCAGCAGCGGCGCCCCGACCAGCAGGATCACCGGGACGCCCGCCAGCGCGGCCAGGCCCGCGCCGAGGTCGGTGGCCAGCATCAGCGCGATCACCACCATGATCATCACCACCGAGGCGGTGCCGCGGATCACGACCTCCAGCGCGCTCCCGATGTGCTCCACGTCGGAGACGCCGACGCTGACGACCTCGCCGGCGCTGATCCGGCGGGACAGGGCGGCGCCGAGCCGGGTGGCCTGCCGGGTCACCACCTGGACGGTGCGGTAGGCGGCCGACAGCCAGCAGAACACCGCCCGCCGGTGCCGCATCGCCCCCGCCGCGGCCTGCAGCCCGAACAGCCCCAGCAGCACCGCCGACCAGATCGACAGCGCGCCGACGTCCCGGGCGGCCACGCCCGCGTCGATCGCCCGGCCGATCGTCGGCGGGATCAGCGCCAGCGAGGCCATCCACAGCACGCCCCAGCCGATGCCGCGGAGCAGCGGCCCGGACTGGTGGCGGGCCAGCCACCACAGGTACCGTCCCGGAGACCGATGATCGGGATCGCCCGGGTCGACGGTCGGTAGTGCATCCTTCACCCTGCGAACCCTAGGCGCGCCGTTCGACGGAGAACGAACGTTTTTCCGGCGGGCGGCGGGCACTCGTCGCAGACTGTACGCGTTGGGGACAAGCGAAAGGGTCCAGCAGGTGCAGAGCCTGGAAGGGAGGCGGTAAGGTCGAGGCATGCGGAGCGGCCATCGGACCCTTTGCTGTGACGCCGCTTCCACGGCCGGGAGATGCGGCGACCGGACTACCGCCGCCGCCCGGCACGGCCGCTCGTGCGGCCGGTGACACCATGCCGAGTCGTTGCCCGAGCCATGCTTATGCCCATGTCGAGCCTGTCTGCGGGCCGACGCCCGCGCCGATCGTCCGAAGGCCTTGAGTGAGCACGACCAGCGACCATCCCACCACGGTACTGCCCGGGATCGACGGCAGGCTGCGCCTGCTGCTCATCGAGGACGACCCCGGTGACGCCTTCCTGGTCGAGGAGCTGCTGGCCGATTCCGGGCTGGACGTGGAGATCCTGCACGTCCGCACGCTGGGCGAGGCCCGGCAGCGGATGTCGGGGCGCATTCACTGCGTGCTGGCCGACCTGTCGCTGCCCGATGCCGGGGGGCTGGAGCTCCTGCAGGAGGTGCTGTCGCTGACCGACCGGGCCGCGGTGGTGGTGCTCACCGGGCTGGCCGACGCCCACCTGGGGGTCCGGGCGGTCGCCCTGGGCGCCGAGGACTACCTGGTCAAGGGCGAGGTGGACGGTCCGCTGCTGGCCCGGGCGATCCGGTACGCGATCGAGCGCAAGCGGGCCGAGGAGAGCGAGCGGCGCCTGGTGGAGGCGCGCATCCTCAGCCGGGAGAACGCCCGGCTGGAGCGCGGCCTGCTGCCGGTCCCGCTGATCGACGACGAGTCGCTGCGGCATCACGCCCGTTACCGGCCCGGTCGCCGCCGGGCGCTGCTGGGCGGGGACTTCTACGACACGGTGCAGACCGACGACGGGTCGGTGCACCTGATGATCGGCGACGTGTGCGGGCACGGCCCGGACGAGGCCGCGCTGGGGGTGTGCCTGCGGATGGCCTGGCGCACCCTGGTGCTGGCCGGGCACACCGGCGCGCAGCTGCTGACCACCCTGAACACCGTGCTCGGGCACGAGCGGCGCAGCGACGAGCTGTTCACCACGGTCTGCACGATCACCGTGGACCCGTCCCTGCGCACCGCCCGGATGCACCTGGCCGGGCACCCTCCGCCGCTGCTGCTGGACGGGGACGAGGTCACCGCCGTTCCCGACGAGACGTCGGGCCCCGCGCTGGGGCTGCCGACCGACCTGGTGGGCGAGGACGCCTGGCCGGCCGCCGAGATCGCGCTGCCGTCCTCGTGGGGGCTGCTGCTGTACACCGACGGACTGATCGAGGGCCGGATCGGGCAGGGCCCGGTCCGGCTGGGCACCGAGGGGCTGGTGACGCTGGCCCGGGACGCCCGGCGCGCCGGGAAGGCCGGCGGCGCGCTGCTCGACACCCTGGTCTCCGAGGTCGAGCGGCTGAACGGCGAAGAGCTGACCGACGATGTGGCGGTGCTGCTGTTGACCGGACAGGAGCGCCATTGACCAGCACGGAGCGCACCGAGAGCGAGCGCACCGACGAGGCCGAGCCGCGGCCGGGCTCGATGAGCGCGGGGGCGCCGCTGCCGCCCAAGCTGGCCCCGCTCAAGCCGCCCGCGCCGCGCCACGGATTGAGCCGGATCAGGCTGGGGCAGTGGTTCAGCGCCGCCGCGCTGGTGTTGTCGATCATCCTGTTGGCCTCGCTGGTGCTGTCGGCCCTGGCGCTGCAGGGCAACAACCGGGCCCGGGACGCCCTGATCGACCACGTCGCCCCGGCCGCGCTGCAGCACTTCCAGCTGACCACCGCGCTGGACGAGCAGGACAGCGCGATCCGCGCCTACGCCCGCTATCACCGGCGCGCCGACCTGACCGCCTACCGGGAGGCGGTGGTCCGGGAGGACCAGGCGGTGGCCACCATGCGGCGGCTGCTGGCCGACGTCCCCGAGGGCGAGCCGACGCTGGAGCAGCTCGCCCGCGCCAGCGCGGCCACCGCGGCCTGGCGCGCCCAGTTCGCGGTGCCGCTGGCCGGCGACGGGGAGATGACGCGGGAGCTGAACGAGACCGGACGGACGCTGTTCCGGCAGGCCACCGCCGCCAACTCGGCCACCCAGCGGGAGCTGACCCAGCTGCACGGCACCTATGACGCCCAGCTGCGCGAGCGGGCCCGCACGCTGTATCTGTCGCTGGCGTTCACCGGGATCGTGATCGTGCTGGTGGCGATCGCGGTGGTGGTGCTGATCCGGCGCACCGTGCTGGGGCCGATCGGGCGGCTGTCGGAGCAGGTGCGGGCGGTCTCCCAGGGCGACTTCGCCCACCCCCTGAACGCCTCGGGGCCGGCGGAGCTGGCCGAGCTGGCCGGGATCGTGGACTCGATGCGCCGCCGGATCGTGGAGGAGTGGCGGATCAGCTCCGAGGCGCGGCTGCTGGCCGCCGAGCAGGCCGCCGAGCTGCGCCGCTCCAACGCCGAGCTGGAGCAGTTCGCCTATGTGGCCAGCCATGACCTGCAGGAGCCGCTGCGCAAGGTGGCCAGCTTCTGCCAGATGCTGGAGCGCCGGTACAGCCACGCGCTGGACGAGCGGGGCCGCCGCTACATCGACTTCGCGGTGGACGGCGCCAAACGGATGCAGGCGCTGATCAACGACCTGCTGATGTTCTCCCGGGTGGGCCGTTCGGAGCGGCCGATGGAGCCGGTGGACCTGAACCGGACGCTGGAGCGCACCCGGCACGATCTGGGGCAGGCCATCGAGGAGACCGGGGCGCGGATCGAGTCGGACGAGCTGCCGGTGGTCACCGGCGACCGGACGCTGCTGGGGATCCTGCTGCAGAACCTGGTCGGGAACGCCATCAAGTTCCACGGGGACGAGCCGCCGCGGGTGCGGCTGACGGTGCGGCGGTCGGCCGAGCAGCCCGACATGTGGGAGTTCGCCTGCAGCGACAACGGGATCGGCATCGCCCCCAAGTACGCCGAGCGGATCTTCCTGATCTTCCAGCGGCTGCACCCGCAGGAGAGCTACTCGGGCACCGGGATCGGACTGGCCATGTGCCGCAAGATCGTGGAGTACCACGGCGGGCGGATCTGGCTGGAGACCGAGCACACCGGGCCCGGCACCACGTTCCGCTGGACGCTGCCCGTGCGGGAGGCGACCGCGGCGGAGCGGCAGAAAGGCACCGAGACGACGGAAGGCGACGAGTCAGGCGATGAGTGACCCCGTGCGCGCGATCGAGGTCCTCCTGGTCGAGGACGACCCCGGGGATGTGCTGCTGACCCGTGAGGCGTTCGAGGACAACAAGGTCGGCAACAACCTCAACGTGGTCAGCGACGGCGAGGAGGCGATGGCCTATCTGCGCCGTCAGGGCAAGTACGCCGACGCCCGCCGGCCGGACCTGATCCTGCTGGACCTCAACCTTCCGCGCAAGGACGGCCGGGAGGTGCTCAGCGAGGTCAAGGCCGACCCCGACCTGCGCTCCATCCCCGTCGTGGTGCTCACCACCTCCGAGGCCGACGAGGACATCCTGCGCAGCTACCACCTGCACGCCAACGCCTACGTCACCAAGCCGGTGGACTTCGAGCGCTTCATCGAGGTGGTCCGGCAGATCGACGACTTCTTCGTGACGGTGGTCAAGCTTCCCAAGTGAGGGCGTAAGACGCGTCTGCGGCGGGCCGGGTTCGCGTCACGGTCTGTGAAGTCGATCACTCCGAACGACGTTCGGAAAAGGACTAAAGTCCCATACGACACGCTTCATAGCCAAAAGCTATGGAAACAAGAATCTCCATGACTTGGACGAGCTGAACCCGGCGGACCTACGGTGCCGCCGTGGTTCAAACTTCACCCCGCGCGATCCCGGCGCTGTACCGCTCCACGGTCGGCAAGAAGGCGATCATGGCCGTGACCGGCGCCGTCCTGGTGCTGTACCTGGTGGCCCACATGCTGGGCAATCTGAAGGTCTTCTTCGGTCCGGAGGAGATCAACGAGTACGCCGCCTGGCTGCGGACGATCGGCTCCCCCGTCCTGCACCACGAGTGGTTCCTGTGGATCATGCGGGTGGTGCTGCTGGCCTCGCTGATCCTGCACATCACCATGGCCGCGCAGCTGACCGCCCGGGCCCGCCGGGCCCGTCCCGCCCGCTACCGGCACCGCGCCAAGGTGCAGGGGTCGTACGCGGCCCGCACCATGCGGTGGGGCGGCGTGATCATCGCCCTGTTCGTGATCTACCACGTGCTGGACCTGACCACCGGCACGGTCCACCCCGAGTACGAGCATGGCGACGTCTACGGCAACCTGGCCGCGGACTTCGCGCCCGAGCGCTGGTACGTGACCCTCTTCTACGTGCTCGCCGTGGTGGCGGTGGGCTTCCACCTGCGGCACGGCCTGGTCAGCGCCGTGCAGAGCCTGGGCCTCTCCAGCCCGCAGCGGGCCCGCGCCCTGCACCTGGCCGCCTCGGCGTTCGTCGTCGTGCTCGTCGCCGGCTACCTGTCCGTGCCGTTCGCGGTCACCGTCGGGCTGGTGGACTGAGCCTTTTTCAACCCACCCGTCCACCCGCAGATCGCAGCGACCGAGTTGAAAAAGGGTTCACCATGACCGACACCTTCTACACCCTCGGCGATCCGATCGCCGACACCAAGGCGCCCAAAGGCCCGATCGAGGAGCGCTGGAGCAAGCGCAAGTTCGAGGCCAAGCTGGTCAACCCGGCCAACAAGCGGAAGAAGACCGTCATCGTCGTCGGCACCGGGCTCGCCGGCGGGTCGGCCGGCGCGACGCTGGCCGAGCTGGGCTACAAGGTCATCCAGTTCTGCTTCCAGGACAGCCCGCGGCGGGCGCACTCGATCGCCGCGCAGGGTGGCATCAACGCGGCCAAGAACTACCGCAACGACGGCGACAGCGTCTTCCGGCTGTTCTACGACACCGTCAAGGGCGGCGACTTCCGGGCCCGCGAGTCCAACGTCTACCGGCTGGCGGAGATCAGCACCCAGATCATCGACCAGTGCGTGGCCCAGGGCGTGCCCTTCGCCCGCGAGTACGGCGGTCTGCTGGACAACCGGTCCTTCGGCGGCGCCCAGGTGTCCCGGACGTTCTACGCCCGCGGCCAGACGGGGCAGCAGCTGCTGCTGGGCGCCTACCAGGCGCTGATGCGGCAGGTCGACGCCGGCAACGTGGAGCTGCACCCCCGCCACGAGATGCTCGAGCTGGTCATGGTGGACGGCCGGGCCCGCGGCGTGGTGGTCCGCAATCTGGTGAACGGGGAGATCAAGACCTACACCGGCGACGCGGTGGTGCTCGCCACCGGCGGCTACGGCAACGTCTTCTACCTGTCCACCAACGCGATGGGCTCCAACGCCACCGCGATCTGGCGGGCGCACAAGCGCGGCGCGCTGTTCGCCAACCCCTGCTTCACCCAGATCCACCCGACCTGCATCCCGGTCAGCGGCGACCACCAGTCCAAGCTGACGCTGATGTCGGAGTCGCTGCGCAACGACGGCCGCGTGTGGGTGCCGGTGAAGGCCGGCGACGACCGTCATCCCAACGACATCCCCGAAGCCGAGCGCGACTACTACCTGGAGCGCATCTACCCGGCCTTCGGGAACCTGGTGCCGCGCGACATCGCCTCCCGGGCCGCCAAGAAGGTCTGCGACGAGGGCCGCGGCGTCGGTCCCGGCGGACGCGGCGTCTACCTGGACTTCGCCGACGCCATCAAGCGGATGGGCATCGACGCCGTCAAGGCCAAGTACGGCAACCTCTTCGACATGTACGAGCGGATCACCGGGGAGAATCCGTACGAGGTCCCGATGCGGATCTACCCGGCCGTTCACTACACGATGGGCGGGCTGTGGGTCGACTACGACCTGCAGTCCACCATCCCGGGCCTGTTCGTGATCGGGGAGGCCAACTTCTCCGACCACGGCGCCAACCGGCTGGGCGCCTCGGCGCTGATGCAGGGCCTGGCCGACGGGTACTTCGTGCTGCCCAACACCATCGGCGACTACCTCGCCACGAACAACAAGCTCGGCGAGGTGCCGGCCGAGGCCGTCGCCGAGGCCGAGAGCCGGGTGCAGGCCCAGATCGACAAGCTGCTGTCCATCGACGGCGACCGCACCGTGGACTCCTTCCACCGCGAGCTCGGCCACATCATGTGGGAGTACTGCGGCATGGAGCGGACCGAGGAGGGGCTGCGCAAGGCGCTGCAGCTCATCCCGGCGCTGCGCGAGGAGTTCTGGCGGCGGGTCAAGGTGCCGGGTTCGGCCGACGACCTCAACCAGTCCCTGGAGAAGGCCGGCCGCGTGGCCGACTTCCTGGAGCTGGCCGAGCTGATGTGCATCGACGCCCTGCACCGCACCGAGTCGTGCGGCGGCCACTTCCGCGCCGAATCCCAGGACGCCGACGGCGAGGCCAAGCGCGACGACGCCAACTTCTCCTACGTGGCCGCGTGGGAGTGGACCGGGCTCGGCGAGCCGCCGGTCCTCCACAAGGAGGCCCTGGAGTTCGAGTACGTCAAGCCGAGCCAGCGCTCGTACAAGTAGGAAGGCCGGACCTGACCATGACGACGTGCCTCATCTCGCGCGTCCGGCGTTCTGTCGAGAAAGGCCAGAGGCGATAACCATGAAGATCACCCTGCGCGTCTGGCGCCAGAAGGGTCCCGAGGACGAGGGGCGGATGGTCGAGTACCGGCTCGACGACGTCTCCCCCGACATGTCCTTCCTGGAGATGCTGGACGTCCTCAACGAAAAGCTGATCCTGGAGGGCGAGGACCCCATCGCCTTCGACCACGACTGCCGCGAGGGCATCTGCGGCATGTGCTCGCTGGTCATCAACGGGACGCCGCACGGGCCGGAGAAGGCCACCACCACCTGCCAGCTGCACATGCGCAAGTTCAAGGACGGTGACGTCATCACCGTCGAGCCGTGGCGGGCCAAGGCGTTCCCGGTGATCAAGGACCTGGTCGTGGACCGGTCGGCGTTCGACAAGATCATCGAGGCGGGCGGCTACATCTCCGCGCCCACCGGCTCGGCCCCCGACGCGCACTCCGTCCCGGTGCCCAAGCCGGCCGCCGACGCCGCCTTCGAGGCGGCCGAGTGCATCGGCTGCGGCGCCTGCGTGGCGGCCTGCCCGAACGGGTCGGCGATGCTGTTCACCGCCGCCAAGGTCACCCACCTGGGGCTGCTGCCCCAGGGCCAGCCCGAGCGCTACGACCGGGTGGTCAAGATGGTGGAGGCGCACGACGAGGCCGGGTTCGGCGGCTGCACCGTCACCGGCGAGTGCACGGCGGCCTGCCCGAAGGGCATCCCGCTGGACACCATCACCCGGCTGAACCGCGACTACCTGGCCGCCACCGCCGGCCGCCGCAAGAAGACCCGGTAACGGCGAGCGGAAGAACACGGTCAGGCGGCCCTCAGACTAGGGGCGTCCCGTCACGTCACGGCCACTGGCGGGACGCCCCTGATCCATCGTCGAGAGCGTCATCGCGAGCGTCGTCGAGCACGACGCCGAGAGCGGCGGCACCGCCCGCACGCTGGGCCGAGGCCCGTTACCGGCGACCGGGCCGAAAATCGGGAAAACGCCCTCCGTACGCTCTTGAAGTGTGCAGTTGCAGCAGCTCGCATATTTCGTCGCCGTCGCGGAGATCCGGCACTTCACCCAGGCCGCCGAGACGCTGCGGATCGCACAGCCGTCGCTGTCCAAGCAGATCCGCGCGTTGGAGAGCGAACTGGGCGCGCCGCTGTTCAGCCGGGCCCGCGGCAACATCGCGCTGACCCCGGCCGGGGAGACGCTGCTCCCGCTGGCCAAGCGGATCCTCGCCGATGTCGAGACCGCCCGCCTGGAGGTGCAGGAGCTCGTCGGGCTGCGGCGCGGCCGGGTCCGGCTCGGCGCCACCCCCTCGCTGTGCGGGGGCCTGCTCGCCGACGTGCTGCGCCGCTTCCACGACGCCTACCCCGGCATCCGCCTGCTGGTCGAGGAGGGCGGCTCCCGGGACCTGGTGCGCGAGCTGACCCGGGGCTCGCTGGACCTGGCCCTGGTGATCCTGCCGTTGTCGGGCGACGCCCCCCTGGAGACCACCTCGATCCTCCGAGAGCACCTGGTGGTGGCGTTCCCCGCTCCGGGCTCCACCACCCGGGAGACTCGGCTCCCCCGCCGGCACTACCTGCGCATCGAGGATCTGCGCGACCGTCCCCTGGTGATGTTCCGCCCCGGCTACGACCTGCGGGAGGCCACCATCACCGCCTGCCGGCAGGCCGGCTTCGAGCCCCGCTTCGCCGTCGAGGGCGGCGAGATGGACGCCGTCCTGCGGTTCGTCGAGGCGGGGCTGGGCGTCGCCGTCGTCCCCAGCATGGTGCTGGCCGGCCGTCCCGGCCTGCGCGGCATCCCCCTCACCGTCGACGACCCGGGCGGTTCCCGGCGCGGCTCCTCCGGTCTGCTGCGCACCATCGCCATGGCCCATCGCAAGGACGTCACCCCCACCCACGCCGCCCGTGCCTTCCAGCAGGTCCTGCAGACCTACATCAGCGAGGCCGCCCAGGCCGGCACCCTCCCGGCGGGCGTCGAGTCCCTGGTGTCCCCGCCCCGCTAGCGGGCGTGCCTGCGCAGCGCCTGCAGGTCGTGGACGATGACGCGGCGGCGGCCGGTCTCGATCCAGCCGTGGGACCGCAGGGTGCGCAGCGCCTTGCTGACCGCCTCCCGGGACGCCCCCACCCAGCCGGCCAGTTCCTCCTGGGTGAGGTTCAAGGTGATGCGGACGCTGCCGGCGGGATGGTCGTGCGGGGCCGCGCCGCGGCGGGGCCGGTAGGGCTCGCTGTAGCGTTCGGCCAGCTCGACCAGGCGCTGGGCGACCCGGCCGGTGGTGTCGAACACGCCGAACTCGATGCGCTTGCGGTCGGCGTCCCGCCAGCGCTGGCACAGCATCCGCATCAACAGGACCGACACCCGGCTGTGCGCGTGCAGAAAGCCCATGAACTCCGCCGCCGACAGCGCCTGCACCCGGGCCGCCTCCAGGGCCGTGACGGTGGCCGAACGGGGCAGGCCGTCGATCGCCGAGACCTCCCCCAGCAGCGCCCCGGGGCCGCGGACCGCGAGCACCACCTCCACGCCGCCGGTCCCATAGGAGCAGGCCTTCACCATGCCGGACAGCAGCACCGCCACCCAGGTGGTGGTCTCCCCCTCGGTGAACAGCACCTCCCCCCGGGCGAACTGACGTTCCCGGCCGCGGCGGAGCAGATCATCCCGCTCCCGCTCGGTCAGCTCGGCGAGGAACGAACCAGGCTCGTACGCGCTCATGAAGCCACTACACCACGGGATATGTGCACTTATCCCTATTTCTCGGACGATGGAACGAGCATGCTGGTGCCCGTGCCATGGGCATCTCCGGAGTGCCCGGGGAACGGCGGGCGGCGTCGCCGGGGCACGCCGCCCGCCGCCCCGCTCCGCCGCCCCACAGGCCTTCGTGCAGCGTCCCACCATCCTCGACGGCCCGCAGGCCCGGTCTGCGAAGGGTCCCGGGAAACCGGTGCGGGCGAACCCCGCGGCACGCTCCGCGGCGCGCAGGAGGCGATCGATCCCTCCCCCAGGGCGCTGCGGGCGGGCCGCCGCGGCGCGCGAGGGCGACCCGCCCGTCGCCGCCGGCGGCGACCCGGCGACCGGGCGCGTCCGCAGGTCGCCGCCCCGGCGGCGCGAGGGCTTCAGGCCGAGGGGGTGTCCTCGCTCTTTTTGACGATCCCGAGCTTGGCGCCCAGCCAGACCAGCGGGTCGTAGCGCCGGCCGACCACGCGCTCCTTGAGCGGGATCAGCGCATTGTCAGTGATCTTGATGTGCTCGGGGCAGACCTCGGTGCAGCACTTGGTGATGTTGCAAAAGCCCAGCCCGTGGTCCTCCTGGGCGATGTTCCGCCGGTCGGACCGATCGGCCGGGTGCATCTCCAGCTCGGCGATCCGCATGAGGAACCGCGGCCCGGCGAAGGCCGGCTTGTTCTCCTCGTGGTCGCGGATGACGTGGCAGACGTTGTTGCACAGGAAGCACTCGATGCACTTGCGGAACTCCTGCGAACGCTGCACGTCCTCCTGCATCATCCGCAGCTCGCCCGGCTTGGCGTCGCCGGGGTCGAAGGCCGGGATCTGCCGCGCCTTCTCGTAGTTGAACGACACGTCGGTGACCAGGTCGCGGATCACCGGGAAGGTCCGGATCGGGGTGACCGTGACCACCTCGTCCTCGGCGAACGTCGACATCCGGGTCATGCACATCAGCCGCGGCATGCCGTTGATCTCCGCCGAGCACGATCCGCACTTGCCGGCCTTGCAGTTCCACCGCACCGCCAGGTCGGGGGCCTGGGTGGCCTGCAGCCGGTGGATGACGTCGAGGACGACCTCGCCCTCGTTCACCTCAACGGTGTAGTCGACCAGCTCGCCCTCGCCGGCGTCCCCGCGCCAGACCCGGAACTTCGCCTGGTAGCTCACTTGCCGCTCTCCTCGGTCTCGGTACCGGCGGTCTCCTTCTGGGAGGCTCCCTCCCCGTCCCCGGCGGCCACCGCGGCGGGCAGTTCCTCGGGGGTCAGGTACTTCTTCAGCTCGTCCACGTCGAACAGCGCGAGCAGGTCCTCGCGCATCGGCTCCATCTCCTGGCGCCTGATCTCCACCCGCGGGTCGTCGGGGTCGCCCGCCAGCCGGCACACCAAGTTGATCTTGCGCCACTCGGGGGACATCTCCGGGTAGTCGTCGCGGGTGTGCCCGCC
This sequence comes from Thermomonospora catenispora, assembly GCF_006363815.1. Classification (GTDB taxonomy): domain Bacteria; phylum Actinomycetota; class Actinomycetes; order Streptosporangiales; family Streptosporangiaceae; genus Thermomonospora; species Thermomonospora catenispora. The sequence continues at coordinate 23,693 of NZ_RRYT01000032.1, read as the reverse complement.
GCGGCTCTCGGTCCGTTCCAGCGCCGCCTTGGCGATGCACTCCGACACCAGCAGCATGTTCCGCAGGTCGAGCGCCAGGTGCCAGCCGGGGTTGTAGCCCTGGCCGCCCTCCACCGACACGTTCGCCACCCGGGCGCGGAGCTTGTCCAGCGCCTCCAGCGCCCGCACCAGCTCCTCCTCCCGGCGGATGATGCCGACCAGGTCGTTCATCGTCTGCTGCAGCTCGGCGTGCACCGCGTACGGGCTCTCCCCGCCCATGCGCTCGAACGGGGCCATCGCCTCGGCCCTGGCCCGCTCGATGTCCTCGGGGTCGGGGGCGGGACGGTCCTCGCCGAGGGAGTCCACGTACTGGGCGGCGCCCAGCCCGGCGCGGCGGCCGAACACCAGCAGGTCCGACAGGGAGTTGCCGCCGAGCCGGTTGGAGCCGTGCATGCCGCCGGCCACCTCGCCGGCCGCGAACAGCCCCGGCACCACCGCCGCGGCGGTGTCCGGGTCGACCTCCACGCCGCCCATCACGTAGTGGCAGGTGGGGCCGACCTCCATCGGTTCGGTGGTGATGTCGACGTCGGCCAGCTCCTTGAACTGGTGGTACATCGACGGCAGCCGCCGCTTGATCTCCTCTGCGCCGCCCGGCATCCGGCCCACCACGGTCAGGTACACGCCCCCGTGGGGGGACCCCCGCCCCGCCTTGACCTCGGCGTTGATGGCGCGGGCCACCTCGTCGCGGGGCAGCAGCTCCGGGGGCCGGCGATTGTTGTCCGGGTCGTCGTACCAGCGGTCGGCCTCCTCGGGGGTGGTGGCGTACTTGTCCTTGAACACCTCCGGGATGTAGTCGAACATGAACCGCTTGCCCTCGGAGTTGAGCAGGATGCCGCGGTCGCCGCGCACCGACTCGGTGACCAGGATCCCCTTGACCGAGGGCGGCCAGACCATCCCCGTGGGGTGGAACTGGACGAACTCCATGTTCAGCAGGGTCGCCCCCGCCAGCAGGGCCAGCGCGTGGCCGTCGCCGGTGTACTCCCAGGAGTTGGAGGTGACCTTGTAGGCCTTGCCGATGCCGCCGGTGGCCAGCACCACCGCCGGGGCCTCGAACACCACGAACTTGCCGGTCTCCCGGACGTACCCGAAGGCGCCGGCGATCCTGCCGTCCTTGACCAGCAGCCGGGTGACGGTGGTCTCGGCCCACACCTTCAGGCGGGCCTCGTAGTCGCCGAACTCGCGGTGATCCTCCTGCTGGAGCGCCACCACCTTCTGCTGCACGGTGCGGATCAGCTCCAGCCCGGTGCGGTCGCCGACGTGCGCCAGACGCGGGTACTCGTGACCGCCGAAGTTGCGCTGGCTGATCTTGCCGTCCTTGGTGCGGTCGAACAGCGCGCCCCAGTGCTCCAGCTCCCAGATGCGGTCCGGGGCCTCCTTGGCGTGCAGCTCGGCCATGCGCCAGTTGTTGAGGAACTTGCCGCCGCGCATGGTGTCCCGGAAGTGGACCTGCCAGTTGTCGTTGGGGTTGACGTTCCCCATCGCGGCGGCGGCGCCGCCCTCGGCCATCACGGTGTGCGCCTTGCCGAACAGCGACTTGGAGATGACCGCCGTCTTCTTGCCCTGCAGGCGCGCCTCGATCGCCGCACGCAGCCCGGACCCGCCGGCGCCGATCACGACGACGTCGTAGGAATGCCTTTCGATCTCGGTCATGATCAGTCCTCGTCAGACGATGCGCGGGTCAGATGATGCGCGGGTCGGAGATGACCCCGCCGGACACCAGCGCCACGTACAGGTCCGCCACCACCAGCGAGCCCAGCGTGATCAGGGCGTACTGGCCGTGCCGCTCGTTGAGCCGGGACACCAGGGTCCAGGCCCGGTAGCGGATCGGGTGCTTGGAGAAGCTCTTCAGCCGGCCGCCCACGATGTGCCGGCAGGAGTGGCACGACAGCGTGTATCCCCACAGCAGGATCACGTTGCCCAGCAGGATCAGGGAGCCCAGCCCCATCCGGAAGCCGCCGTCGGCGTCGGTGAAGGCCAGCAGCGCGTCGTAGGTGTTGATCAGGGAGACGACGACCGCCGCCGCCCAGAAGTAGCGGTGCAGGTTCTGCCCGATCAGCGGGAACCGCCGCTCCCCGGTGTACTTCTTGTGCGGCTCGCGCACCGCGCAGGCCGGCGGGGAGGCCCAGTACCCGCGGTAGTAGGCCTTGCGGTAGTAGTAGCAGGTCAGCCGGAACAGCAGCAGGAACGGCAGGGAGACCGCGGCCAACGGGATGAAGAACGGCAGCTCGGGCAGGAAGGTGCCGAAGTGCGCCGAGCCCTCGACGCACTCGCTGCTGACGCAGGGCGAGTAGAACGGGGTCAGGTAGTTGTACTCCTCGACCCAGTAGTACTTGCCCATCAGGGACCGGAAGGTCGCATAGCCGACCCATGCGGTGAACAGCACCACGATGAAGATCGGATAATTGAGCCAGTTGTCGGTCCGGAGCGTCTTGGCGGTGATCTGCGCGCGCTTCTTGGTCGGCGCTTCCACAGTGCTCATCGATGGCACTCCAGGGGTCGAGTCTTCGCTCGTGCGGGTCGGTCGTGCACATCTGCGGCCGTCGCGCCACGGCTACATGCAGTACACGCGCTGGTGGCTAGGCGACCTTACGCCACCACCCTGGCACTGTGACACACCTAACAGGAAGCACACGAATGTGACCCTGGCCACATTGCATGCGCGGCGCCCGCAGACGCTGCGGTGATGCCGTCCGCCTATGCCCCCGCTCGCCGCCGACCATCCGGAACGCCTGATATCGCCGGAGTTGCGGCACCGCAAAAGAGGGTGATTCGGACGCTCCGTATCAGGTCGGTCGCGCTGCGCCGAGCCCCGGGGCCCGTTCGGGACGGCGCACGGGACCGCCGCGCCGATCGACCGGACCGGGCCGGACCGGGGCGCCGGACCGGACCACGGACCGAATCGGCGGGACGCGTCCTCGGACGCGCCCGGCGGACCGAACGGCCCGATGCGTCCCGGTGGTCCGATACGAGGATGTGACACGGCGGCACGGGTCCCGGCGCCGCCGCCGGGAACCGTTCTAGAGTCGGTTTGCCCGCCATGTCGCACGCGTTCAGGGAGACCAGGGACAGATGACCAACCCCTCGCCCCCCAGCCCCGGACAGGGACCGGCTTCCGGAGGGGGCGCCGGACCGGGCCGAGATCCCCGAACCGCACCGCGGCCCCCGCACCCCCAAGGCGCTCCCCAGGGCGCCCCCCAGAACGCGCCGTACGCCACCGGCCCCTACGGCGCCGGCGTGCCGCCACGGCCGTTCCCTCGGGAGAAAGGCGTCTTCGGCGCGCTGCTGGACACGCGCTTCGAGCACCTGGTGACCCCCAAGTTGATCCGGCTGTGGTACATCGTCGCGCTGCTGCTGATCACCCTGCAGTGCACGATCTTCCTGTTCCTCGGGCTGTGGATCGCCTCCTGGGACGACGGCTGGGCCTGGGGGGTCATCATGATGCTCGCCTCCCCGCTGGTCTGGCTGTTCGAGGCGCTGATGGTGCGGATCCTGATGGAGGCGGTGGTCGTCCGCTTCAAGGGGGTCGAACACCTGCGGGTCATCAAGGAGAAGATCTGAACCGGCGCGTTAGGCTCACCGCAGTCACAGCGGCATCGACGGAGCGGTAAGTGACCGAGTTCGAGGAGTTCCCGCAGTCGACGCGGCGGGACCCCGGAGCGACGCACCGCGACCCGCCGACCCCCGCCGTCCCCGGCCCCCGCGTCCCGGACGCCACCCGCCGGGACGGCTCCGCCGCGTCCGCCGACCCGCTGCTGCGGCTGCCGGGCGCGCTGGCCGAGCGGTTCGCCGTCGAGGGCGAGCTGCCGGTGCAGGGGGCCGAGTCGGATCTGCTGCTGGTCCGCGACGCCGCCGGCCGGCGGTACGTGGTCAAGGTGTTCCGCCGGGGGTACGCCGCCGACCGCGAGGTGTGGGCCAAGCTGCCCGCCCTGGACTCCCCGCACGTGATGCGGATCCTGGAGACCGGGCACGCCGACGGCCGCGACTACGAGCTGTCGGAGTACGCGCCGGCCGGGAACCTGCGCGCCCTGCTGACCGGACCCGTCCCGCCCGCCGCGGTCGCCGAGATCGCCGCCCAGCTCACCGCGGGCCTGGAGGCGCTGCACCGGGCGGGGATCGTGCACCGGGACCTGAAGCCGGAGAACGTGCTGCTGCTGAGCACCGACCCGCTCCGGGTGGCGATCACCGACTTCGGGCTGAGCAAGGTGCTGGATGAGAGCGTGGTGTTCGCCTCCTCCTCCCGCACCCTCGCCTACGCCGCCCCCGAGTCGCTGTCCGGGCAGGTCTCCCCCGCCCGGGACTGGTGGTCGCTCGGCATGATCGTGCGGGAGCTGGTCACCGGCCGCGCACCGTTCGCGGGGCTGAGCGAGACGGTGGTGGTCGACCATCTGGCCACCCGCCCCATCGACAACTCCGACATCGCCGACCCCCGGCTGCGGCTGCTGTGCCAGGGGCTGCTGACCCGCGACCCGCGGCGCCGCTGGACGGGCGAACAGGTCGCCGCCTGGCTCCGCGGCGAGTCCCCGCCGGTGGCCGCCGAGCAGCAGCCCCCGCCCTCGGGGCCGGGACTGCCGTTCGCCGGACGCCGGTTCACCGATCGCGCCGAACTGGCCCGCGCCCTGGTGGAACGGTGGGAGGAGGCGGCGCGCTACTTCTTCGCCCGCGGCGAGCACGGAGAGGCGTGGCGGGCGCTGCGCGAGTGGCTGGCCGCCTTCCCCGACGACAGCCGCATCACGCTGATCGACGGCTATCTGGCGACCTCGCTGCCGCCGGACGTCAAGGTGCTGCATCTGGTGCGCTGGCTGGACCCGACCCTGCCGCCGCACTATCTGGGCCGCCGGGTCGCCCCCGAGGACCTGCCGAACCTGGCGGCGCTCGCCGGAGACCCGCGCCACCCCGACCACCGCACGGCCTGCCTGATCGGGCGGGCGCTGTGGGAGCACCGGCTGCTCCCCGAGCTGGCCGCCTTCCAGGGGGCGGAGGAGCTGCGCGGCATCGACGACCGGTGGCGCGCCCACGCCGCGGAGTGGAACCGGCTGGCGGCCTGGCTGCGCGCAGGGACGGGGCCGCAGGCGCCCCCGCCGTTCGGGGGCATGGTCCGCCTGCCGGAGGCGGGCGACCGGACGGGCGACGATCCCCCGGTCGTGCTGCTGACCCTGCTGGCGCTGGCCGCCCGTCCCGCCGAGACCGCCCGGACGCTGGCCGAGTCCGCCGCCCGGGCCCGCGCCTCGGTGCAGGAGCCGGTGCCCTGGTTCGCGGAACTGGTCGCCTGGGCCGGCGCGGACGATCCGCTGCGGCTGCTGGCGGTGGTGCGGGCGGCCCCCGACGCCGTGCTGGCCGCCCAGGCGCTCGCCCAGGACCGCCGGTCCGCCGAGCGGCGGCATGCCGAACGCGCCCGGCACTGGGCCGAACGGGAGCACCGGCGGCTGGCCGGCCGCGGCGCCGCCACCGCCCGCGCGGTGGCCTGGACCCTGCCGCTGCTGGCGCTGTGGCTGCTCGGCAGCTGGGTGGTGAGCGCGCTCAGCGGCGGGGACGGGCCCCAAGGTCCCACTCTCCCTGGTGTTCAGCCTTCTTCGGGGCCTCCCACCGTCCTTTTGACGGTCGTATCGGTGCTCGCCTGGGCCGGGCAGTGCGGGGCGGAGGTGCTGCTGGCCAGACGGCAGGGGGCGGACTATCTGCCGCACGGGCCGTGGTCGTGGCTGTCGAAGGTGCTGAACGCGAGCGGGCGAGGACTGTCGCGGGCCTCGCAGACGCTGTCGGCGTCGGCGCGGGCCACCGGACGGCGCGGCTGCGGGCCGCTGCTGGTGTTGCTGCTGATCGTCCCGCTGGCGATGATCTTGATACTGGTGACCCTGCTCACCGCGGCGGTGAGTCTGTTGTGGCTGGCGGTGCTGGTGCTGGCGCCGGTCGTGCACGCGGTCGTGGCGGGGATGCGGCTGCACCGTTGGAGAATCGAGCACGAGCGCGCCGAGCGGGAATCCCTCGGAACGGCCTGACCGAGGCCTGGAGGAGCTGTCGATGAGTAGCGGGGTGGAGGCCGACGTCGTGCTGGACGCGGCGGTCGTCCTCAGCCTGGGGGTGACGCGCGTCGCCGGGAAGGCCGCGGGACTCACCGCGGCCGGGGCGCGGGCGTTGGCCGCCGCGGCCCAGGGACGGGCGGACGCTCGGGCAGCGGCGCTGGCCGAGATCGAACGCCAGGACCGCGCGGTGCGGGAGGTGATCGACCGCAACGCCCAGATCGCCGCGCTGGCCGAGGCGCAGCAGGAGGCGGGGACGCAGGTCCCACTCCCGGCGCCGCTGCCGCCCGGCGACCGTTCCCCCGAGGAGCTGGAGGCCTGGTGCGAGGCGACCGACCGGGCGCTGGCCGAGGCGCGGCGGCGGATCAGCGAGCACGTCGCGGCGGACGTCGCCGCCCGCGTCTTCGCGCTCCCCGCCGAAGGGCTGCGCCTCGGGCTCGACGACCCGGCCGCTCCGGGGCGGGAGGACCGGCAGGGGGAGACGCGGCGGCACGAGCGCGCCGCGACCCTGGCCAAGGTGCTGGGACGGCTGGCCCCGGACGTCTCCCCCGCCGACCGGGAGTTCGTCGCCGAGGCCGCCGGACGGCTCGCCCAGGCCGGCACCGACGCCGAGGCCGAGGCGGTGCTGACCGAGGTCCGGCTGCGGGTGCGGCAGGCCAACGAGCGCACCGCCGCCCGCCGCGAGGAGCGGCGCCGGCAGGCGGAGCTGCGGGACGCCGCCGCGCAGGCCGAGGCCGAGCGCCGGTACGTGCAGGACGCGGTGACCGCCGCGTTCGAGGAGCTGGGATATGAGGTCGACACCGGGTTCGAGACGCTGACCGCGCGGGACGGCGAGGTGGTGCTCAGCCGCGGGGCCTGGCCCGACCATCGGGTCAGGATGCGGGTGGAGGACGACCGGACGATCCGCGCCGCGATCGTGCGGACCCGGGCACCGGAGAGCGAGGAGGACCGACGCCTGGACGTGGAACGGGAGCACCAGTGGTGTGAGGCGTTCGAGGAGGCCCGCAGGCGATTGGCGGCCGCGGGGGTGACCGCGACGGTGACCTGGCGGATCGAGCCGGGGGAGCACGAGCTGCCGGTGGTCTCGCGGGCACGGCAGACTAGAGCGCGGACCAGGCAACGAGCACGTGAGCGTGGGCGGGAGCGCGAAACATGATGGAGTCGCCGACACTGGGGGGACGGCTACAGGGGTGGCCGGCGTTCATCCGGGAGCTGGACGCCACGCTGTCGGTGCACTCGCAGTACGTGCTGTCGGGCAACCTGTACGACAGTTTCCTGGCCCCGCCGCCGCCCGAGGGGGGCCCGACGCGGCTGCTGCCGCTGCGCGACCTGTTGTGGGAGGCGCTGCGTTCCAGCGGGTTCTCCTGCCTGGTGATCTACGACCCGGTGGACGGGCTGCTGGTGTACCCCGACACCCCCGACGAGATCGGGAAGGAGGCGGCCGCGGCGGCCGAGCGGCTGCTGGGCAAGATCAAGCCGGAGGAGAAGCCCTCGCTGGAGGCGTTGACCGGGTATCTGGCGGCGGTGGCCCGCCCGGCGGAGAAGATCCGGGCGGCGTTCGTGATCGACTCGGCCTCGCGGATCGCCCGCAGCCCCACCGATCTGGAGCCCGCCGAGCGGGACTTCTTCCGCTACTGCGAGAAGCTCTCGCGCACCGCCCGTCCGGTGGTGGTGCCCGGGGCGCGGCCCAAGCCGCTGTACAACCCGGTCCTGTGGCTGGTGGAGCGGCCCGGCGACCTGCCGCCGTGGCTGACCGCCGGCAACGACAACATCCGGGAGATCACCATCCCCCGGCCGCATCTGGGCGATCGGCAGGAGACGGCCCGGCTGCTGGCGCGGGCGTTCGGGGTGCGTGACGTGTCCGCCGACCCGGCGGCGATCGAGGCGTGCGAGGCGTTCGCCGAGCAGGCCGACGGGCTGACCCTGCAGTCGATGATCGAGATCACCCGGCTGGCCCGGGAGCGCGGGGTCAAGCTGGCCGATCTGCCGGACGCGGTGCGCACCTACAAGCTGGGGGTGCTGGACAACCCGTGGAGCCGCGGCCACCTGCGCAAACGGGTGCTGGAGGGCGAGAGCAAGGTGCCCGAGCGGGTGGTCGGCCAGCCGCAGGCGGTCACCAAGACGTTGGACATCCTCAAGCGGGCGGTGCTGGGGCTGTCGGGGGCGCAGGCCACCCGGTCCGGCAGCCGGCCGCGCGGGGTGCTGTTCTTCGCCGGGCCGACCGGGGTGGGCAAGACCGAGCTGGCCAAGGCGATCACCGAGCTGATCTTCGGTGACGAGTCGGCCTACCTGCGGTTCGACATGAGCGAGTTCTCCTCCGACCACGCCGGGGAGCGGCTGATCGGGGCGCCGCCCGGCTATGTGGGGCATGAGGCCGGCGGGGAGCTGACCAACGCGATCCGGGAGGATCCGTTCCGGGTGATCCTGTTCGACGAGATCGAGAAGGCGCACCCGCGGATCCTGGACAAGTTCCTCCAGATCCTGGAGGACGGCCGGCTCACCGACGGGCGCGGCAACACGGTGCACTTCTCCGAGGCGATCTTGATCTTCACCTCGAATCTGGGGATGTACGTGGACGCGCCCGGCAACCCCGGCGGCCGGCTGGACGGCGGCTTCTCCCCCGGCGCCCGGGTGCAGAACATCCACCCCGGCATGTCGTATGACGAGATCGAGGCCAAGCTCAAGGGCGCGATCTCCGACCACTTCACCACGGTGCTGAACCGGCCGGAGCTGCTCAACCGGTTCGGCGACAACATCGTGGTGTTCAACTTCATCTCCGCCGAGGCCGCCAACCAGATCTTCGAACTGCAGCTGGCCAACATCTGCCGCCGGGTGGCCGAGGAGCACCGGCTGACGCTGACCATCGACGGCGAGGTGCGCAAGACGCTGCGCGAGTGGTGCACCAGCGAGCTGGACAAGGGCGGCCGGGGCATCGGAATGGCCCTGGAGTCCTACTTCGTCAACCCGTTGGCGCGGGCGCTGTTCGACCGGGAGCTGACGGGCGACGAGGAGATCGTCGTGTCCGGGATCGCGCGCCGCGGCAGCATCGTCGAACTGGAACTGCAGTGACCCCGCCGCTGCTGCTGGCCAAGGCGCACTATCCGGTCACCACGCTGGGGCCGGGCGTGCGGGCGGGGATCTGGACGCAGGGCTGCACGCTGCGCTGCCCCGGCTGCCTGTCGCGCGACACCTGGGAGCCGGATCCGGCGACCGCGGTGCCGGTGGAGGCGGTGCTGGGCTGGCTGGAGTCGCTGCCGGAACGGCCCGACGGAGTCACCATCTCCGGCGGAGAGCCGTTCCAGCAGCCGGAGGCGCTGGAGGCGCTGCTGCGCGGGATTCACCGGTGGCGGGCAGACTTCCCGACGGACATACTCGTCTACAGTGGATATGTCCACTCACGGCTCTCGCGTTCGGCGGCGACTCGCGACATCCTGAAACTATGCGACGCCGTCATCACGGGGCCGTACATCGACCGGCTCAATCCCGTGGGCGTCGAGGGGGGCGACCCCGCCGGACGCTCACTACTGTGGAGGGGATCGGCGAACCAGCGTGTCGTGCCATTGACCGCCCTGGGTCGCGAGCGGTACGGGGCGCCGCTCGGCGACGACGGGCCGACTGACGCCGTGTCCGGCGAGGGAGGACGACCACGGGTGCAGGTAGCGGTTGACGAGGGGCCGGAGGGAAGGCGGGTGTACTACATCGGGATCCCGCGACGAGGCGACATGGACCGCCTTGCGTCGATGCTGGAGAAGGCCGGAGTGCGTGCGGGGGAGGTGTCCTGGCGGTCATGAGCAATCCCACCTGTCCCATCTGTGAGGAGCCGTTCCAGCCCGGTGACCTGGTCTGCATGTCCTGCGGGGCGAATCTGGCCAAGGCCGGCGCCACCACGCCCCGCCCCGGCCCCATCCCCGGGAACCATGGGCAGCACGTGCCGCAGCCGCCCGCGCCCCCGTACAACCAGCAGTACGGGCCTCCGCCGCAGCCGCAGCCGCAGCACCAGGACGGGTGGCCTCCGCAGCCTGCTCCGCCGCAGCCCGCCCCGCCGCAGCCGCAGCACCAGGACGGATGGTCTCCGCAGCCTGCTCCGCCGCAGCCCCAGCGCCAGGACAGCTGGTCCCCGCAGCCCGCGCAGCACCAGGGCCAGCAGATGGGGCAGCCCGACGGGCAGGGCGCTCCGTGGGGACAGCAGCAGGGGCAGCCGCCCGCACCGCAGTGGTCGCCCGCTCAGGGCGGCCAGCAGTCTCCTGAGGCGGGCGGCTGGCAGCAGCACGGCGGCCAGCCGCAGACGCCCGAGCAGGGATGGCAGCCCGGAAACCGGCCGGGCGGTCCCGACGCCGGGTGGCAGCAGGGCGCTCAGCAGGGGCCCGACGGAGGCTGGCAGTCCCAGGGCGGCCAGCAGGGCCAGCAGGGGCACGACGCCTGGGCGCCGCCTCCCCAGGGCGGCGGGCAGCCCGCCGAGGGGGGATGGCCGCCGGCGCCCCACCAGCAGCCCGGGCCGCAGCAGCAGGGCGGACAGCACATGCCGCCCGGTCCGGGGGACCACCAGATGCCGCCTCCTCCGCAGCACGGCGGCCGGTCGGTCACTCCCCCGCCGCACGGCCGGGAGGCGACGCTGCTGCCGCCGGACGAGCCGCAGCAGCCCCAGCGCGGAGCCGACAGCACCGCGTTCATGTGCCCGCACTGCGAGGCGGTGCTGAGCAACCCGTCCGCCGTGCAGTGCGACTCCTGCCTGCGGCCGGTGCGTCAGAAGAGCCCGGTGCTCCGGGTGGTGTTCCCCACCGGGGAGCTGAAGATCTCCGTGGGTCAGCACCTGGTGCTCGGCCGCGACGCCGGCCAGTCCCCGGTGGCCTCCACGTTCACCCAGTTCGACAACGTGTCGCGGCGGCACTCGACGGTGTGGCTGGACCCGTCGGGCACCGCCTGGGTGCGCGATGAGGGCTCCACCAACGGGACGTTCGTCAACGGCGAACGTCTGCCGCGCGGGGTCGAGGCCCCGCTGCGCGACGGCGACGAGCTGCGGCTGGCCGCCGACGTCACCGGCACCGTACAGCTGGGCTGACCGAGCGCCCGCCGGGAGAGGCGCCCGAGGAGATAAGGTGACCGGACCGACACGGTCCGGTCACCGATCGTCGGCATTACGATGCAGGGGCCCTTATGGAGTAGGGCGTGAGACGTTTCCTTCGCTAAGGTCGTTTCGCGTACCCCGCCTCCGCATCCGCAACGACTCTCACAGGAGTTCTCGATGGGTACCCCCTACGGTCAGCCCGGCGGTTGGCAGCAGCCCTATCCGGCGCAGCCCGGCGGTTACGGCTTTCCCGCCGGCCCGCGTTACGACAACGACAAGAGCTTCTTCGGCGCCCTGTTCGACTTCACGTTCGACAACTTCGTCGCGCCGAAGCTGATCAAGTTCCTGTACATCCTCAGCGTGGTGCTGCTCACGCTGTTGGCCGCGTTCTACGTGGTCCTCGGGTTCGTGGCGATGATCAACGAGCAGCCCGTCGGCCTGCTGGCGATCATCCTGGCGCCGATCGGGTGGTTTTTGTATGTGATGCTGACCCGGGTGTGGCTGGAGCTGATGATCGTGGTCTTCAAGATCAGCGAGGACATCAAGGACATCCGGGACAGCCGTACACTGCGCTGAATCCGGCCGCGACGGACGTCGAGGAGCCGCCGATCGGGCTCCGGCGGACGGAACGCACCAGGCTCGGCCTGGGGATCCGACACGCGACGAACCCCGCTTCCCACCATGTGCGGAGCGGGGTTCGTGTCGTCTCGCGGAGGCGGTGTCAGTGCGCGGCGCGCTTGGCGCGGGCGCGGATGCGCTCCCGCTCCTTGGCGTCCAGCACCGCCTTGCGGATGCGGATCGCGCCGGGGGTCACCTCGACGCACTCGTCCTCGCGGATGAACTCCAGCGCCTCCTCCAGGGACAGCACCCGCGGCGGCGTCAGCCGCTCCAGTTCCTCGCCGGTGGAGGAGCGGATGTTGGTGAGCTTCTTCTCCTTGCAGATGTTGACGTCCATGTCGTCGGCGCGGGAGTTCTCGCCGACGATCATGCCCTCGTAGACCTCGGTGCCCGGGCCGACGAAGAACGTGCCGCGGTCCTGCAGGTTCAAGATCGCATACGCGGTGGCGACGCCGGACCGGTCGGCGACCAGCGAGCCCGACGGCCGGGTGCGCAGCTCGCCGAACCACGGCTCATACCCCTCGAACACATGGTGGGCGATGCCGGTGCCGCGGGTCTCGGTGAGGAACTCGGTCCGGAACCCGATCAGCCCGCGGGCCGGGACCAGGAACTCCATGCGCACCCAGCCGGTGCCGTGGTTGACCATCTGCTCCATCCGGCCCTTGCGGACCGCCATGAGCTGGGTGACCGCCCCCAGGTACTCCTCGGGGATGTCGATGGTGAGCCGCTCGACGGGCTCGTGCTTCTTGCCGTCGATCTCACGGGTGACGACCTGCGGCTTGCCGACGGTCAGCTCGTAGCCCTCCCGGCGCATGTTCTCCACCAGGACGGCCAGGGCCAGCTCGCCGCGGCCCTGCACCTCCCAGGCGTCGGGGCGTTCGGTGGGCAGCACCCGGATCGACACGTTGCCGACCAGCTCCCGGTCCAGGCGATCCTTGACGAGCCGGGCGGTGACCTTGGTGCCCTTCTCCCGGCCGGCCATCGGGCTGGTGTTGGTGCCGATCACCATCGAGATGGCCGGCTCGTCCACCGTGATCAGCGGCAACGGGCGGGGGTCGTCGGGGTCGGCCAGGGTCTCGCCGATCATGATGTCCGGGATGCCGGCGATGGCGACGATGTCGCCGGGACCGGCCTCCTCGGCGGGGCGGCGCTCCAGCGCCTCGGTCATCAGCAGCTCGGTGATCTTGACCCTCTCGATCCCGCCGTCGCGGCGGCACCAGGCGACCTGCTGTCCTTTCTTGAGGGTGCCGGAGTGGATCCGGCACAGCGCGATCCGGCCGAGGTAGCTGGAGGCGTCCAGGTTGGTGACGTGGGCCTGCAGCGGGGTGTCGGGGTCGTAGGTCGGCGCCGGGATGGTCTGCAGGATCGTCTCCAGCAAGGGCTTCAGGTCGGGGCTGTCGGGCAGCTCGCCGTTGCCGGGCTTGTTCAGCGAGGCGCGGCCGGCGCGGCCGGAGGCGTACACGATCGGGAACTCGATCTGCTCCTCGTCGGCGTCGAGGTCCATGAACAGCTCATAGGTCTCGTCCACGACCTCGTCGATCCGGGCGTCCGGCCGGTCGGTCTTGTTGATCACGCAGATCACCGGCAGCCGGGCCGCCAGCGCCTTGCGCAGCACGAACCGGGTCTGCGGAAGCGGCCCCTCGCTGGCGTCCACCAGCAGCACCACCCCGTCCACCATGGACAGCCCGCGCTCCACCTCGCCGCCGAAGTCGGCATGGCCCGGGGTGTCGATGATGTTGATCGTCGTCCCGTTCCAGCGGACGGCGGTGTTCTTGGCCAGGATCGTGATGCCCTTCTCCCGCTCCAGGTCGTCGGAGTCCATGACCCGTTCGCTGACGTCCTGGTTGGCGCGGAAGGCTCCGGACTGCCAGAGCATCGCGTCGACCAGCGTGGTCTTGCCGTGGTCGACATGAGCAACGATCGCGACGTTGCGAAGGTCGTCGCGGGTGGAGAGGGGCATGCGTGTTCTCGCCTTGGGATCTGGGGAGCTGGAGCCGCGGGGGAACGGACGCGGCAGGTCGATTCTACGTGGCGGCCGGTGAGGGCTCCCACCGCGAAGCGGGCCGGAGGGAGGCGACGCCGCGCGTCACGAAAGGGAACGCCCCGGTGAAGGCCGGCATTCCGGGAACCCTATGATCGCGCCATGACACAGGTCCTCGTGCTGCCCGGCTATGAGAACTCCGGTCCCGATCACTGGCAGACGCTGTGGGAACGGGAGAACCCCGCCTACCGGCGGGTCGAGCAGCGCGACTGGTCGTTCCCCCGGGCCGAGGAGTGGACCGCGACGCTGCATGAGGCCGTCACCGCGGCGCCCGAGCGGGTGGCGCTGGTGGCGCACAGCCTGGGCTGCATCACGGTGGCGCGGTGGGCGGCCGAGCATCCCGACGCCGCCCGCGAGCTGGTCCAGGCGGCGCTGCTGGTCGCGCCCGCCGACGTCGAGCGCCTGCCCGAGCTGCCGCTGGGCTCCTTCGCGCCCATACCGCGCCGGGCGCTGCCGTTCCGCACGACGGTGGTGGGCAGCCGGAACGACCCGTACATGACGTTCGAGCGGACCGTGGAGTTCGCCGAGGCCTGGGGCGCCGACCTGGTCGACCTCGGCGAGGCGGGCCACATCAACGCCGACAGCGGGCTCGGCTCCTGGCCGGAGGGACGGCGGCTGCTGGCGGAGCTGCTGAGCTGACCGGCGGACCCGCCGGGGCACCCCGCCGCGGCCCGCACGCGTCCCGGCCGGGCGTCAGCTCAGCCGACCGCGCAGGGCGTCCACCACGGGCAGGTCCCCCGGCAGCCAGTCGACGTCATACAGCTCGGCCTCGGTGAGCCAGCGCAGCGCCGAGTGCTCCAGGGCGGTCGGCTCGCCCTCCACGATCCGGGCCGTCCAGACCCGCAGCACGCCGCCCGCGTCGGCCAGCGGCCAGTCGCCGCCGACCCGCCCGGTCAGCCGGATCTTGACGCCGAGCTCCTCCAGGCACTCCCGGATCAGGGCGTCCTCGTCGGACTCGCCCGGGTCGACCTTGCCGCCGGGCAGCTCCCAGCCTCCGGCCAGCCGCGCCGGCTCGGCCCGCTGCGCCGCCAGCAACCGGCCGTCGCGGATGATCGCGGCCCCCACCACGATGACGATGGCGATCCCCTTCCCTTCACCTCTCCCGCGCCGGCCGCGGGCCAGGCCCATCATCTCGCGACGGGGTCGCCGCCGTCCCGTGTCCGCCTCCGCTCCTCGGGGTACGCCAGCCGGCCCAGCAGCACCAGCAGCGCCCGCCGGTCGCCGACGCCGCCGAAGTGCTCCTCATCGGCCCTGGCCACCACCTCCATCGCCCGTTCGGTCGCCTCCCGGCCCCGGGGGGTGAGGGCGAGCACCCGCTTGCGGGCGTCGCGCCGATCGACCGTCCGGCGCAGCAGGCCCTTGTCCGCCAGCGTCCGCACCACCTGACTGGTCATCATCACATCGGTGCCCGCCCGGTCGGCCAGCTCCCGCTGGCTGGGGCGGCGCCCCTGGGCGTCGAACCGCCACAGGCTCTCCAGCAGCACATACTGCACATGGGTGAGGCCGAGCGGTTTGAGCGCCGTGGCGATCCGCCGCTGCCAGCGCAGCGTCGCCCGCCACAGCAGATATCCCGGGCTGACCCTCGGGCCGCCGAATGTCGGTGTGCGCGTCATGTGGTCTCCACGTTCCGCCGACCGCTCCGTGCGTCAGGCATGCCCCGGCGCGGCGGGGGGAATCCGCGGGCGCCGTCAGCGGGAACGGAGCCTTGCGAGCTGCTGCTGCACCTCCGGCTTGGCCAGCGGGCGGGTGACCCCGACCCAGTCGGACCGCTTGTAGCTCTGCACGCCGATGTTGGGCACGCAGGTGGCGCAGCGGGCCACGATCATCTTGCCGTTGCCGATGACCAGGCCCACATGGCCGGGACGGTCCCAGGAGGTCCCCGGGCCGGAGTTGAAGAACACCAGATCGCCCGGCTGCTCCTCGCCCTTGGGGATCTTCACGCCGAACGGCCACTGCTCCCAGGTCGTCCGGGGGATGGTCAGCCCCACCGACCGGTAGGCGCCCTGGACGAGGCTGGAGCAGTCCCAGGCGTCCGGTCCGTTGGCGCCGAAGATGTAGCGTTTGCCGCGCTGGGCCATGGCGAAGTCGATGATGCGCCGGACCAGGTCCTCGACGTTCTCCGGCAGGCCCTCGGTGTCGGAGCACAGCGGCCCGTCGGCCTGCACGATCTGGAAGTCGCCGCCGCCGTAGCGCTTGGACCACGACAGCACCAGGTCGACGTACTCCCAGGAGTGGTTGTAGGCGTACAGCGCCGAGCGCATCCGCTCCGGGGCCCCGTTGTGCTTGAGGTAGCGCGCGGCCGAGGGGATGGCGTCCTCGGGGTCGTAGCGGTCCTTCTTGCCGTCCTTGTTGCCGTCGACCCCGAACGCCTTCCAGGTCGACTCCAAAAACTGCATGGGGCCGCCCGCGCCCGCGTAGTTCTCGCCCGACGAGACGCCGGGGAGGGTGGAGGTGCCGTGATTGGTCTCCACCTTCCCGATCCCGGCCAGCACGTTCCACGGCAGCCCGTACTCCCGCCCGGCCTTCTTGTACAGCTCCAGGTATTCGGCCGGGATGGCGCGGGCGTCTGCGGTCTCCTCGGGCTGTCGCGCCGCCTCGCCGGTGTCGATGCAGAACGCGTCAGAGGTGCCCCCGCCGTAGAGGAACTGCCCGGCGCTCATGAACACCGGCATGACGATGAGGACCGTGAAGAGCGCGCCGACCGCGGCGGCGGCCCCCAGGAGCAGCAGCTGCCGTCTCATCCGCCTCCCTCACCTGCCGTCGGTTCCCCTGGCCCGGGCGCCGGCGATCATCCGGTGTCCCCGGCCTGGCCGGCGTCGGCGGGTTCGAACGCGTAGACCCGCAGGGCGTTGCCGTCCCGCGCCACCGTGACCGCGAACCGCTTGCTCTCGTGGCCGGTCCGGCCGTTCCGGGTGAGCTGCTGGTTGCCGGTGACCAGGAAGATGATCGAGTTGGCCTCGATGTCGCGGATGGCGTCGAGGGTGGCGGTGCTCTGCGCGACGACCTGTTCGCTGCGCCGCTGCTCCAGCAGGCCCGGCGCGGACGCGCCGCGGGCGATCTGGACGGCGAGCTCCTCGGTGGCCATGGGCTCCAACCGGGCCATGTAGGCCTGCGGGTCCTCGTCGTAGCGGTAGGTGCCGTACGCGGCGGTGAACCGCTGGGCCAAGTCGGCCGCGGCGGCGAAGTCCCGCTTGGAGAACGGCAGCAGCCGGTAGATGTCGAAGTCGTCCGGAGAGACGGTGGAGGAGATGCCGGGCGGCGTCACCGACGGCACGGCCGGGCCGGGCTGCCCGGGAGGCGTCAGGGCGGTCTCCCGGGCGGCCGGGCTCTGCGCGGGCTCCTCGTCGCCCGGCGGGCCGACCACGGTCAGGTAGACCCCGACCGCGGTCAACGCCACCACCAGCCCTGCGAACAGCAGCTTGCGCCGGCTATCGGAGAGCTCCATCAGTCCTCTCGTTCACTTGCGTCTTCGACCGGACGCAGCCAGAACGGCATCGGCGGGCCCTCGTCGCGGGGGCCGGTCCCCCACAGCGGGGGCGGGGTCCTGCGGTCGCCGCCGGAGGTCCCGCCGCCCTCGCCGGTCCTGGGCCGCGGCACTCCGGCGGCGGGGTCGGACGGGCGGCCGTTGCGCCGCGACGCGCCGGATCCGCCGGAGGAGCCGGACCCTCCGCCGAGCCTGCCGCGACCGGAGTCCCCGCCGGAGCGCCGGCCTCCGGAGGAGTCGCCTCCGCTCCCCCGGCCGCCGGACGACGCCCCTCCGGATCCGGACCCCTCGCCGCGCGAACGGCCTCCGCCGCCGGCGGCGCGTCCTCCGATGACGCCGGCGCCCACGAGCCCTCCGGACTCGCCGCCGTCCTCACCGCCGCCGGACCCGCGTCCGATCCGGCCGCTCACCCAAGAGGCGGGCCTGCCCGTCCCTCCGCCGGAGGCGGCGCCGTCCGACCCGCCGGAATCCCCGGTGCCGGTCGAGGACCTGCCGCGGGTGGGCAGGTTGAGCGGCGGCGCGCTGGAGCGCGGCCGGCCCGCCGCGATGGCCGTGCCGCCTCGGCCCTTGCCCGATGCGGTCGCGTCGGCGGTGTCGCCGTCGGCCCCGTCGGCCTGGGCGAGGGCCCCTCGGCGCTCGGCCGCGGCGGTCGCCCCTGCGGCGGCGTCGCCCAGCGCGGTGCCCTCGACGGCCGGATCGCGCTTGGCCCAGCGCGCCAGCCGGTATCCGGCCACTCCCGGCACCACGGCGGTGGCGGCTCCCACGGTGTTCTTGCGCGCCTCGGCGATCGACTTGTTCAGATGGACCTCGCTCTTCTCGCGCGCTCCGACGGCGGAGTAGCCGACCGCGGAGAACAGGTGCTGGAACGGCTTGCGGTAGATGAACGCCGCGAGCGTCACCAGCGAGATCAGCAGGATCTGCAGGCCCCACGGCAGGCCCTCGCTCAGGATGAGCCCGTACGTCCACAGCAGCAGGGCCAGCACGCCGATCAGCGCCGCCTGCTTGAGCAGCATGGACAGCAGCAGCTCCAGCCAGCGCATGGCGATCACCCGGCCGATGCCCGGATGGATGCCGATGCCCAGGAAGATGGGGCCCGCCACCAGCAGCAGCAGGAACGCGATCTTCACCACGATCAGCGCGATCGCGATCACCAGGATCAGCAGCCCGGCGACCAGCGCGGCGAACAGCGCGCCGAACGCCACCGCCAGCCGGCTCGTCCAGTTCTTGCCCTGGAAGAGGGGGTAGACGCCGGGGTGCTCTTCTTTGATGTTCTCGGCGACCTGCTTGTAGGCGTCGGCCTTCTTGCTCAGGTCCAGCCGTGTCTGACCGTGCGCCTCAGGCAGGTCGACCGCCTGGGACCACAGCAGCTTGTCGGCGTTGTCCCGGACGATCTTGGCGTTGGGATCGGCGGTGCCGAACTCGCCCATCAGCCAGGGCTTGCAGACCAGCGCCACCCACAGGCCGTTGGCGTTGCGGGTGGTGGCGTCGACGTCGGGAGAGGCCGCCGGGTTCTGGCCGTCGGGTGAGGGGATGCAGACCGCACCCTTGTTGCTGGCCTGCGGCAGCGCGGCGTTGAAGGCCGCGCTGGTGGCCTCCGACACCTTGGTGCCCAAGGTGGTGAAGTCGGCGGGCCTGGCCACCAGCCAGATCAACGCGACCATCGCCGCGACCATCCAGATGGTGCCCTCGGTGACGCGGCTGGCCCGTTTGCGGACCAGTCCCCACCAGGCCAGCCAGATCGCGCCGAGGATGACCACCCACGACCAGTAACGGGCGTTGAACGTCTCGCCCATGTCACTGATCACGTCGTCGACGGTGTTCTTCAGCCAGCCCAGCAGCGCTTCGGAGGCGGCGGCCTGGTAGACGGTGATGGTCGTGCGGTCGATCACCCGGACCAGGGTGAACGTGGTGTTGGCCAGCGCGTTGCCCATCATGCTCATGGCGTCCGCGCAGCCCATGTCGACCGCGTACCAGAACTGCCCCGCCGTCCCGTACCGGTCGTAGTAGGTCAGCTTCTCGGGCGGGGTCCGCTTGAGCTCCTCGCTCGGATACCCGGGCGGCTTGATCATGCCTTCGTACCCGGCGCCGTACATCTCCGGCGCCGGGTTGTCGGCCGGACGGCAGGGGTCGCCGCCGAACGGGTCGGCCGCGGCCGGGGCGACGGGGCTGAGCATGAACAGCGCCAGCACCGCCAGCAGCAGGGCGGTGCGGCGGCGCCGGCGGGACAGGCCGAAGCGCCGGCCGCGCCGGGGCGGGGCGATGCCCTCGGCCGGAGAACGCTGCAACCCCGCCGGCCGCCGGGCGGGTCCGCCCCTGACGGCCGGCAGCCGGACGCGACCGCGCGCTCCCGCCGGCCGGACGCGGCTCCGCCAGGACCCGTTCATGGGCAGACCTCCTAGATCGTGAGGGGGGACGACGAGTGAGCCCGGGTGGGGTTGGTGTCGAGCCGGCGCAGCAGCTCTTCGGAGATCAGATCCACCCCGATCCGGCCGGCCCGGCCGTCCAGATCGCGGAAGATGCACTCGCCGTTGCCCAGATTGCGCAGCACGGCCTGGTGCTCCTCAGAGGGCTCCACGCCCAGCAGCGACATCACGTTGCTGACCTCGTGCCGCTCGGAGGAGCGGAACGAGAACACCGACGACAGACAGTTGGTCACCTGCTCGTTCAGCAGGTCCCCGGCGTTCTGGGAGACCAGGATCAGGGCGGTGTTGCGGGACCGGCCCATCCGCGACACCTCCGGCACCAGCTTGGCGCCCTCGGGAGTGGAGGTGATCGCCCACGCCTCGTCCAGGAAGATCGCCTTGGGCAGCCTGCGGTCCAGCCCGTGCATCAGCCGCCGGGCGAACTGCGAGACCAGGTACATCAGCGCGACCGACAGCCGCTGCTCATAGGAGTAGTCGTCCCGGGAGATCGTCGCGTCCGGCAGGGTCAGCCCGCTCAGGGTGAACACGGTGGTCCAGCCCTCGGTGTCGATCCGCTCCCCGCCGGAGGGGTCGAAGCACAGCCGGGCCAGCCGCATCTCCGACATCGACCGCAGCACCGCGCCGAGGTTCTTGGACGCCGGGTCCGGCGCGGCCTCCAGGTAGTCGACGACCTTGCCGAGCGAGGGGCGCTCGCCGTTGGCCACCGCGCCGACGGCCTGGATCATCGCCGACTCGCGTTCCTCCGACATCCGCGGCAGCAGCAGCCGCAGCGTCTCGGTGGCCATGGTCTTCTTGGCGGCCAGGTCGTCGTCGAAGGAGAACGGGTCCAGCAGGCCGGGGGCGGCCGACCCCAGCGGCAGGATCCGCGCCTTGCGTCCGCGGGACCGCAGCAGCTCCACCAGGGATTCGGCGTCGCCCTTGGGGTCGATCGCGGCGATCGTCACCCCGCGCAGCGCCATCTGATAGATCAGCAACAGCGCCAGCGTGGTCTTGCCGCCGCCGGGCTCACCGGTGATCGCCACCGCGGTCGGCCGGTTGCGGGCCGCCGCCACCAGCGGGTCGAAGTGCACGATGGAGCGGGCCCGGCCCAGCGTCTCGCCGATGTAGGGGCCGACCCAGCCGTTGCCGGCCTCGTCCTGACGGTCGCCCAGGTCCACGGTGGCGGTCGGCATGCCGCCGGCGATGGTGCGCAGCGGCTGCCGCTGGGCGTAGGCGTTCAGCCGGATCCGGTCGCCCGGCAGCGACTCCAAAAACAGCGAGAACTGGTCGCCGGTGGAGTTGACCACGTCGATGCCGATGTCGCGGTAGTGCTCGACCACCGCGTCCACCCGCTGGGCCAGCAGCTCCTCCGACGGCGCCGACACGATCAGCCGATGCCAGCCGTAGACGAACGGCAGCCGCTCCTTGGTGATGCCGTGCTCCAGCATCCGGGCGGCGTCGATCTGCTCGGCCAGCGCCAAGGGGGCCTCCGCGCCCGCCTCCCGGATGTGCTGGTCCATGTCGCGGGCGTGCGCGAGCTTGCGGGAGACGTCCTTGGAGGCCTTGGCCGGGGAGATCAGCTTCATCCGGGAGCTGATCTCCACCGGGAACGGCAGCGCGTCGGCGAAGTGCAGCCACGGCTCCCCGTCCGGGAAGGGCATCAGATCGGGGAAGCGGGCGAAGCTCAGATACGCCACATAGGAGGAGCTGATCGCGCCGCCGCTGCCGTCGCTGCCCGGCTGCTCCATCCGCAGGAACGAACGGCCGTTGTGGATGGCGCCCTCGACCAGCGACTCGATCTCCCCCGCGCCCCAGGTGCGGCGCTGCACCGCCGAGGGCGGCGGATCGTTCAGCGAGCCGGTCACCGCGTGCCGGAACAGCCAGGCCACCTCGTTCGCCGTGGCGTGCCGGGCGTACAGGGCCGACCCGCCGAGCGCCCGCCCGAGCCGTTCGGCCTGCTCGGTCCAGCGGTCGATCTCCTTGGGGTCGATGGCGTCGTCCTCGATGCCGAGGATCTGCTCGCTGCGCTTGTAGAGGCCGAACAGCTGCGAGAGCACCCCGCCGGACAGCTGGGCGCCCATCCCGCGCGGGCCGAGCCGCACCCCGAGGTAGACCTCTTTGGTCCAAAAATCCTGCGCCCAGACGTGGGCGTACATCTCCTCCAGGTATTCGCGCCAGCCCGGCCCGCCGTCGGAGGTCCGGTCCAGGTTGCGCGCCCACTCGGCCGCCGGGTAGGTCCGGTGGGCGATCCGCAGGTGGATCTCCGCGTCCTGCATCCGGATCCCGGCCAGCGCGATGGTGATGTTGGTGGCCAGCGCCTCGCGTTCCTCGCCGGTGGTGAACTCGTACGACACCGTCGGCAACCGGAAGTAGGCCCATGCCGCCTGGTCGGTCAGCAGGATCCGGTCGTCGAAGTACCGCACCGACAGACGGCTGGAGCGCGCCTTCGCTCTGCTCATCTCACCAGCTCCGCTCGCCCCGACGATCCGTGGACCGCCACCGCTTTCGGCTGCGCGCCGTCGTGTCCGCACCCGGGGACGCGCCGACGTCCCTTCGGCGCGCACCGCGTGCGCGTGGTCCGTTCAAGGGTCCCCCACCCTCCCCAAAGCGCTCCATCGCCCGGGAGCCACACCACCGCACCCCGAGCGGTCCCGCCGACCCGGTGTCCTCGTCGACGCCCGAGGCCGCCCGACCGGTCGCCGTGCACGGTTCCGGGCGGTGCGCCCGGGTGCGGCCCGGTCGCGGGCGAAGAGCCGGGCGGAGGACCGGGCGGGGAAGGCGGCGCCGCGGNCGAAGAGCCGGGCGGAGGACCGGGCGGGGAAGGCGGCGCCGCGGGCGCGGCGGCCGCTCCGCGCGGCGCGTGCGGCGGCCGCGCCGCGCTCGTCATGGGGTCGCGGGTCCCGGCGGCGCTCCGGCCGGAGGGCGCGCGTCCCGTGCGGGACGGGGGCGTGGGGGACGGACGGGGGGCGTTCACCGGGTGCCCTCCTGCTGCCGTTCCACTTCCTCCTGCCGGGTGTAGCGCTCGGGTAGTTCGGTGAAGCCGCCGGCGATGACGCCCGCGAGCGCAAGGTAGGCGCGCCGGGTGGGCGAGCGCAACGACTTCAGCTCGTTGCGCGGCGCCCGGTCCATGCTGAGGTGATCGTCCCACGGAATGCGGACCAGCGCCCGGCACCGCCCCCGGGCGACCGCCTCGGCCTGCTCGACGTCGTTCATGCTGCGGCGGCTGACCCCGTTGATGACGGTGACCGCGCGGGAGCGCAGGTCGGTGTAGCCGTGGCCGTCGAGCCACTCGAAGGTCATGGCCACCGCCCGGGGGGCGTCCGCGCTGGCCGGGGCGACCAGCACCAGATGGTCGGCGTGCGGCAGGACGCGGGCGACCACGGCCGCCGCGACGTCCAGCAGGGTGATCGAGTAGAACCGGTCGATGGTCCGGATGGCCAGCGCGTAGTCCCGGTCGTCCAGCGCCTGCAGCGGGTTCTTGCCCGCGGCGATCACGTCGAGCCCGGACTTGGCCTGCGAGGCGTACCGGCGCATCGCGGTCAGCGTGGTGATCTGATCCGCCCGGGTGATCAGGCCGGCCAGGGTCTCGTGGGTGTCGCTGCGGCTGCGCCGCGCCAGCGCCCCCGGGCCGGGGTTGACGTCGACCGCCACCACCGGCTCCCCGCAGTGCTGGGCGAACGTGTGCCCCAGCATGAGCGCGGTGACGGTCTGTCCCGCGCCGCCGGTGCAGCCCAGCACCACGATGTGCCGTGATCCGTGGAACGGCCGCTGCAGCCGCTCCAGGTACTCCTGGTCGGCCTGGTCGTGCTTGCCGCCGACCGCCTGGAGCAGCCTCCGCAGCCCACCGCCGTGTCCGGTGTCCTGGTCGAGTCCCGGCGGTGTGATCGCGGGCGCGGCCGGGGGCGAGGGCGGCGGAGGCGGCGGCGGAAGCGGTCGCGGCCGCACCGGTGCGGCCGGCCTGGACCGCGTCTCCCGTTCCGCGGCCGGCGGCGGGGCCTGTCCGGGCACGCCGCCCGTCCCCTGGCCGGGC
>NZ_RRYT01000031.1 GCF_006363815.1 Thermomonospora catenispora | reverse complement strand
CGGGGGGCCCGCGGACGGCTGCCCCCCGGCGGCGGGAGCCCCGTGGGGGTATGCGGCGGGCGCGCCCGCGGGGGCGGCCTGCTGATGACCGGTGCCCGGGGGAGCGCCCTGCGGCTGGGCGTGCGGGGACGGCGCGGTCCCGGCCGGAGGTCGGGGCGCGGCGGACATGCCGTGCGGGCCGGGCGGGTGAGCGGCCGACGCCCCGGGCGTCCCCTGCGGCTGGGCGTGGGAGGCGCCTCCCGGACCGCCCGGGTGTCCGCCGGGGGCGGCGGGACCCGGTGCCGGAGAGCCCTGCGGGCCCTGCTGCGGGGGCGCGCCGTGCGCCTGCGCCGGGGGAGGCGGGGCGCCGGGCTCCTGGCCGGGCGCCGCGGGTCGGGTGCGGATGGTGACCGGGCCCTCCGCCGGGGCGCCGCCCCGGTGGGCGCCGTGGCCGTGGGCGCTGGGGCCCTCCGGTTTGGGGGCGTTGCTGTCGGGCTTGCGCACGGCCGCGAAGCGGAGGCGGACGTAGTCGGCGACCCAGCCGGACTCGCGGCGCAGGGCCGGGGCGGCCAGCTCGTTGATGCGGGCGAGCAGGGGCTCGACGATGTCCGGCGGGACCTCTTTGAGCGCGCTGGCGGCGAACACCCGGACCCAGTCGGCGGCGCCGTTGGGGCCCTCGGTCATCCGGGTGGGCCGGTCGAAGTACTCCAGCAGCCGGACGGTGAACCCGGCCTTCTCCAGCCGGGTGGCGTACTCGGCCGGTGTGGGGAAGTACCAGGGCAGTTCGGGCTCGTCCAGACCGAAGATCCGCCAGGCGGTCTGCATCGCGGCGATCAGCTCGGCGCAGTTGCCGGCCCCGCCCATCTCGGCGACGAACCGGCCGCCGGGACGCAACGCGGCGTGCACGGCCTTGAGCACCGCGTCCGGGTCGCGGGTCATCCAGTGCAGCGCGGCGTTGGAGGCCACCGCGTCGTACGGCTCGCTGGTGGTGAAGGTGTGGGCGTCACCGACCGCGAAGTTCAGGTCGGGATAGGTGGCCGACGCCTGCGCGATCATCTCCGGCGACCCGTCGATGCCCAGCACCGTGGCGCCGCGCTCGGCGATGGCGGCCGCGAGCGTCCCGGTGCCGCAGCCGAGGTCGATGATGCGCTCGTCCGGCTGCGGATCGAGCAGGTCGACCAGCGGAGCGCCGTGCGCGGAGACGTATCCGAAGGCGGAGTCGTACGTCGCAACGGCCCAGTTCACGCTCGTAACTTAGCCGACCGGAAAGCCGTTCGACCGGCGGTTGCCGCAGGGTATGCATCACTCCGCCGCAGACGTTACGCCGGGCTTCCGGACGGGAACGTTCGGTCGCCTCCACCCGGTCGGGGGGGCCTCGGGCCGGCCTCGGTACGGTGCCGGCATGGGGACGAACGGCGCAGTGTCCATCACCGGCCGGGAGGAGCCCGCCGGGCTGACGCTCCGCACCTCGGGTCTGTCGGCGCGCGGCCTGCCGGAGATCGCCGTCACCGGTCTGCCCCCGTATCTCGGCCGGGCGTGGGCGCGGATCCTCGCGGTGCTGGCCGTCCGGCTGGCCGCCGCCGTCCGCTCCGGCGGTGAGGTGCCCTCGACCCTCGCGTTCACCCCCGGGGATCTGCGAGACGTGGTGGGGGAACGGTCCACCGGGTGGAGCGAGACGGTCGTCGGCCTGCGGCGCGACGGCGAGCACCTGGCCCCCGTCCCGCCCGAGGACTTCGGTGGGACGCTCGATCAGTGGCGGCTGGACCTGGCCGTCCGGCTGTTCCCCGCCGCCCGCAGCTGACGCGCGGGCCGCCCGGCCGCCGTTTGAACGTAATCCTAGAATCGCGTTCGAGCGACGTCGGCGACACGAGGAGGGCCACGGTGACGTACACCCAGATCGACTACCAGGTGAAGGACCGGATCGCCACGGTGACCCTCAACCGGCCCGACCGGCTGAACGCCTACACGTTCACCATGCGCAACGAGCTGCTCGAGGTGTTCGACCGGATCGACGCCGACGACGAGGTGCGGGCGGTCGTGGTGACCGGGGCGGGGCGGGCGTTCTGCGCTGGCGCCGACCTGGAGGCTGGGGGCGACACCTTCAACAAGGACAAGCAGCGGGACATGTTCGCCGGCGACGACCTGCTGGAGGACGGCACCCCCCGGGACGGCGGCGGGACGGTGGCGCTGCGCATCGCCCGCTGCCTCAAGCCCGTGATCGCCGCGTTCAACGGGGCGGCCGTGGGCGTCGGGGTGACGATGACGCTGCCGATGGACATCCGGCTGGCCTCGGAGAAGGCCAAGTTCGGGTTCGTGTTCGCCCGGCGCGGCATCGTCACCGAGGCCGCCTCGAGCTGGTTCCTGCCCCGCGTGGTCGGCATCTCGCAGGCCATGGAATGGGTGGCGACCGGCCGGGTCTTCGACGCCCGGGAGGCCCTCCAGGGGCGGCTGGTCTCCAAGGTGTACGCGCCCGAGGAGCTGCTGCCCGCCGCCTATGCGCTGGCCCGGGAGATCGCCGACAACACCTCCGCGGTGTCGGTGGCGGCGATCCGGCGGCTGATGTGGTCGGGCCTGTCGGCCGCCACGCCGTGGACCGCCCACGAGGCCGACTCGCGGCTGATGGCCGCGATGGGCGCCTCCCCGGACGCCGCCGAAGGGGTCACCTCGTTCCTGGAGAAGCGCCCGGCGCGGTTCCCGATGCGGGTCAGCACCGACCTGCCGCCCCAGGTGCCCGACTGGCCGCAGCGCTGAACGGCCGATTCGTCCCGGTCGGTACGGGTACCACGGTGGCGCGAGAGCCATCGGGGGTGAGCCGTGCTGAACAGGACGACGGGGATCGCGGTGACCGCCGGGGTGGGATTGACGCTGTCGACGGCGCTGCTGTCGACGTTGTCGGCGTGCGGGCACGACCGCCATCGCGTCCACGCGGCGGCGGACCGGACCCGGCAGCCGTCCTCGGCGCGGCCCACGACCAGGGCCCCGACGCGGGCCGCCCCCTCCCGGGCGGTGGACTGCGCCGTCGCCCGATGCGTGGCGCTGACGTTCGACGACGGGCCCGGCCGGCACACCGAGCGGCTGCTGGACCTGCTGCGGCCGACCCGGGCCCGGGTCACCTTCTTCGTCGTCGGCCGCCAGGTGCGGCCGAACGCGGCGGTGGTGCGGCGGATCGTCGCCGAGGGGCACGAGATCGGCAACCACACCTGGTCGCACGCCCGGCTGCCGGGGCTGTCGGAGGAGGCGATCAGGGCGGAGATCGACCGCACCCAGGACGCCGTGCACGAGGCGGCGGGGGTGCGCCCGAGGGTGTTCCGGCCCCCGTACGCGGTCACCGACGCCCGGGTCGGCCGGGCGGCGGGCCTGCCGCAGGTGATGTGGAGCGTGGATCCGATGGACTGGCGCCCGAGCGGGCCCGGACGGCGGGAGCGGATGGTCGACGAGATCGTCCGCGACACCCGGCCCGGCGACATCGTCCTGCTGCACGACGTGCACGGGCCGACCGTCTCGGCGGCCCCCGAACTGGTGACGCGGCTGCGCCGGAAGGGCTATGAACTCGTCACCGTCTCCGACCTCTTCCGCGGCGTGCCGCTGCGGCCCGGTGCCCCCTACCGGCATCGCCGGGCGGAAGAGCCCTGAGAATCCGGCGGCCGAGGGCCCGCCGGGCGGGCCGAGGAACGCCCGGCGGCTCCGGGGAGGCCCGCTCCGCCCGGCGGGGCGGGGGGCCGCCGGCCCGGCGGGGCGGGGGGCCGCCGGCCCGGAGCCCGGATGCGACCGGGCGCTTCGGCCGCCGCCGTGCCCGGGATGCGGGAGCATGTCCTTTCATGACCGCATCGCCCGTGGAAGAGGACCCGATGCCCGCCGAAGACCCCTCGCGCACCCTGGTGCTGCGCCGCCCCGGCGGAGGACCGCTGGCCGTCTCCACCGCCCTGGCCGTGGGACTGGCCGTGCTGGGTGCGGTCCGCGGTCCGCAGACGCTGTGGCTGACGTTCCTGATGACGGCGGTCTCCGCGCTGGCGGTCGGCGTCTGGCTGCGCATGCGGATCGAGGTGCGGCCCGACGGGCTGGCGTTCCGGGGGCTGCGCGCCACGCGGCTGGTGCCCTGGTCGGCGGTGGTGGCGGCCTACCGGTCGGGGAAGGACATCGCCGTCGTGCACTCCGACGACCGGGTGGCCGTGCTGCCCGGCCGGCTGCGCCCCTCCAGCGGGACGCTCACCACCGAGGAGATCCTCGACCTGCTCCAGCGGCGGATCGCAGAGCACGGGCCCGACCCCGAGGAGGACCTGGAGCCGGAGGGGCCGGTCGCCCCGATGCGCCGACGCGGCCCGGACGAGAGGGACGAGGACGGAGCCGACGGAGACGGAGGCGGGGACGGGAGCGGGGAGTAGGCGCCGGTCGTTCCCGCCCCGATGAGGCCGCCCTTTCGGCGGGCGTGCCGCCGGAGCGGCCGGAGATCAGCGGCGGCGGGGCGGAGCGGCGGGCACGACCTTGCCGGCGACGATGTGGTCGCGGGGGAGTTCGACCAGCTCGCCGTTGCGGCGGCGGACGGTCAGCACCTCCTCCCCCCACGACTCCAGAACGCCCACCACATCGCTGAACCGCCCGTCGGGCAGACGGCTCCGCAGCGACACCCGCCGCCCCACGTCCTCCGCCGAGACGGAGACCACCAAGCGGGCGGCGAAGTGGGCGGACATCAGTCGGACCCCCTGTCGAATGAAGTGTCCCGTTCCCGCAATACTAGGGGTGCGAGCGTGCGGTGAGCCGTGGCGCACGGCGGGGCCGGAAGAACCCGAGAGGAGTCACGACGTGACCTACGTCATTGCGCAGCCCTGTGTAGACGTGCTCGACAAGGCGTGCATCGAGGAATGCCCGGTCGACTGCATCTATGAGGGCAAGCGTCAGCTCTACATCCACCCGGACGAGTGCGTCGACTGCGGTGCGTGCGAGCCCGTCTGCCCGGTCGAGGCCATCTACTACGAGGACGACGTGCCGGAGCAGTGGAAGGAATTTTACAAGGTCAACGTGGAGTTCTTCGACGACCTGGGTTCGCCCGGCGGCGCCTCCAAGGTGGGCAAGATCGACAAGGACCACCCCTACGTGGCGGCCCTTCCTCCGCAGAACACCGACGAGTGACCGGCGGCCCGGGAACGTTCCCCGAGGCGTGACCGGAGCGGGGGGACGGCCCCGCAGGTGATCGGCTCCCGTCGCGGCACGGCGGGAGAGCGCCCGCGCACGCTGACATGCGACTGTCAGGCCGTGGCCTCGCTCGGGGCCACGGCCTGAGACGTGGCGGGCCGGCGCCGTGCCGGGCCGACGACGAACGAGGAGAAAAGCGGTGCGTACGCTCCCCGACTTCCCCTGGGACCGGCTGGCCCCCTACAAGCGGCGGGCGGCCGAGCATCCCGGCGGGCTGGTGGACCTGTCGGTCGGCACGCCCGTCGACCCGACGCCCGAGCCGATCCGGCGGGCGCTGGCCGAGGCGGCGGACGCACCGGGCTATCCGCAGACCTACGGCACGCCCGCGCTGCGCGAGGCGATCGCCGGATGGCTGCGCCGCCGGCTCGGCGTGGCGGGCGCCGACCCGGCCGCGGTGCTGCCGGTGATCGGCACCAAGGAGCTGGTGGCCTGGCTGCCGACGCTGCTGGGCGTCGGACCGGGCGACCGGGTGGTGTTCCCGACGCTGGCCTACCCGACCTACGACGTGGGCGCCCGGCTGGCGGGGGCCGAGCCGGTCGCCGCCGACGGGCTGCTGACCCTGGGCCCGGTCAACCCCGCGATCATCTGGGTGAACTCGCCCTCCAACCCCACCGGCCGGGTGCTGCCCGCCGAGCATCTGCGCAAGGTGGTCTCCTGGGCCCGCGAACGCGGCGCGCTGGTGGTCAGCGACGAGTGCTACATCGAGCTGGCCTGGGAGGACGACCCCGCCAAGCAGCCGGTGTCGGTGCTGCACCCGGACGTGTGCGGCGGCTCCCACGAAGGGCTGCTGGCGGTGCACTCGCTGTCCAAGCGGTCCAACCTGGCCGGCTACCGGGCTGGCTTCGTCACCGGCGACCCCGCCGTGGTCAAGCGGCTGCTGGAGGTCCGCAAGCACGCGGGGATGATGGTCCCCGCGCCGGTGCAGGCCGCGATGATCGCCGCGTACGGCGACGACGCCCACGTGGAGGAGCAGAAGGCCCGCTACGCCAGGCGGCGGGCGGCGCTGCGGGAGGCGCTGACGGCGCACGGCTTCCGCATCGACCACTCCGAGGCGTCGCTGTACCTGTGGGCCACCCGCGACGAGCCCTGCTGGGACACCGTCGCCCACCTGGCCGAGCTGGGCATCTGCGTCGCCCCCGGAGAGTTCTACGGCACGGCCGGGGCGCGGCACGTCCGGGTCGCCTTCACCGCCACCGACGAACGGATCGACGCCGCGGTCTCCCGCCTGTAACCCTCCGGGAACCGGATCGCCCCACCCGGCGTCAGATGCGCGTTGCGTCCGATGCGTGCATGATCGGTAGGATCCGGCACGCCGGGTAACGGCCCGAATCCGTCGGTGGAGGTGGGGCATGCAGGCAGCCGTGGTCGTGCTGCTGGTCTTGATCCTGATCGCCCTGGTCGTTCTCATCGCGGTCCTGGTCCGCCGCACCGGGGAGCGGCCGCAACAGGAGCAATCGCAGCCCGCACGGCCCGTCGACCCGTTCGCCTCGGTCGGCGAGGTCGCCGGCGACCCCCGTGCGATCAAGGCCGGAGACCTGATCGAATACCTCGGCACCCGGTACTTCGTGCGCGGCTCGCTGCGGCTGCGGGAAGGCGGCTACACCTGGAGCGAGCACCTGCTCGACGCCGACACCGTCGAGGGCGCCAAGGTGTGGATCTCCGTGGAGGAGGATCCCGACCTGGAGGTCGTCTGGTGGACCGAACGCGACGTCGGCGACCTCAAGCCCGACAAGCCCACCCTGACCCTGGACGGGGTGGAGTACCGGCGCGAGGAGCACGGCACCGCCGAGTACCGCACCGAGGGCACCACCGGCCTCGGCGAGGGCGGCCGGGTCGAGTACGTCGACTACGCCGGCCCCGGCGGGCGCTACCTGTCGTTCGAACGGTTCGACGGCGGCGCCTGGGAGGCCGGAGTCGGTGAACGCGTCCCCGCCGGGACCATGACGATCTACCCGGGAAGCTGAGCGCGGTGCGCACCGCCCTCGACACCCCCTACCTGGACACCCGCGCCGACGCGCTGTCGTTCGCGCTGGGTCTGGAGCCGCTGGACGCCCTCGCCGTGCTGCCGGTGGAACGGGACGGGATCCGGGTGCAGCTGCGCCTGCTCGGAGCCTCCCACCAGATCCTCGCCGGGCCGGTCAGCGAGACCGTCGCCTGCCTCCCCGGCGACCCCGGGCCGCTGCCCGAGGAGATGCGCGCCGACGTGGACGGCTGGACCTACGGTTTCCGGGCCCGTGTGGAGGCCCATCCCACCGAGGCGGCGTTCGCCGCGGCCGTGCGGCGGCTGTGCGAACGGGTCGCCGATCGGGACGACGCGCTCACCGGGACGTTCCCCGGATCCCCGTACGCGGTGACCGCGCTCGCCGTGGACGGCGACCCGGTCGCCGGGACCCTGGGCTGGCGCACCTGGCACGCCTACCCCCAGACCAGAGAGATCGTCGTCACCCGCACCCTCCTGGAGATCACGTGAGACGACATTTCGTGGGCGGCGGCATCGTGGCCGTGCTCGGGACGATCGTGCTGGTCGCCGCGGCGTTCAGCGGGAACACCTCACCGGACCGCTGGATCAGCTCGCACTACACCCGAGTCGGCGACGGCGTCTATCGGGCGAACGGGTCGCCGCTGAGCGTGGCGGCCGCCATCTCCCGCAAGTTCAAGCCCAACGACAGGATCTATGAGCCCTCCGGGGTGTTCCTGCGCTACCCCAAGCACATCGTGGCGGTGCTCCCCGTCGCGGGCGGCAGCCAGATCCTGGTCGACGACGTCGACCGGGGTTACCGGCGGCACCACAGCTCCGTGGGCAGCCGCTGGGGCGGTTCCGGCGGGCGGGCCTCCATATTCCGCGGCGGCGGTCCGGGAGGAGGCGGCAAGTGAGCGGCTCCGGCGGCGCGCAGAAGAATGGGAACAACTGGGGCTGCATGGTGGCCATCATCGCCATCATCGCCGTGCTGACGGTGGCCGACCTGATCGACTGGGGAGGCGGGGGCGACGCCGACGTGCCGGTCGGCGGCGGGCTGTTCGGCTCCCGGGGCGCCGGACACCTGGTGGAGCGGCTCAACGACGCCACCCGGGCCCAGAAGATCTGCTACGGCTGGAAGATCGACACCGACGCCCCCGTGGATTACCGGGAGTACACCACCCCCATCCGGCCCGCGAACCCGGCCGTCCCCCCGCCCGCCGATCTCGACGACGACATCGACCGTTACGACGACAACGAGACGGACGTGGGCTCCAACCTCGGCACCGGGCTGGACCCCCGCCAGCATCCCCAGCAGTGCCCCCGGTGGGTGGTGTTCACCGCGAGCTACACCTACTCCTATTACGAGGAGAAATGGACGTCGGTCTCCATCGACATCGAGACCAACCTGCAGATCTCGATCGGCGAGGACGCTCTGCGGCGGGCCGGGATCACCCGGTCCGACCTGCTCGGCTCCCAGGCCACCGCCCGGCTCGCCGACGCCGTCGGGGTGCTGCCCATGATCGTCGCCGAGAAGGGCGCCGCCCCGCAGGTGCCGCAGCCCGCGGCCTCGGAGCCGCTGCCCGGGGACAAGCCCACTCCGCCGGGGGTCGCCCGCTATGTGTGGATGGGGATCGGCGGCGTGCTCATCGCCGCGGGCCTCACCTGGATCATCGTCGCCGCCGTACGCAGCCGTAGGAGTGCCTGATGCTGAACGAAATCATCGAGGAGGGCGGGGCCGCGCTGGCGTACGGCGCGGTCGGCATCGCCCTGCTGGCCCTGGGATACCTGGTGGTGGAGCTCACCACCCCCGGCCCGCTGGGCCGGCAGATCTGGACCGAGCACAACCGCGGCGCCGCCCTCATCCTGGCCGCCAAACTGGCCGGGGTCGGCGTCATCATCACCACCGCCATCACCACCAGCGAGGACGGCCTGGCCGAGGGCCTGGTCAGCACCGCGGTGTACGGGGTGCTCGGGATCCTCATCATGACCCTGGCGTTCTACCTGCTCGACCTGCTCACCCCGGGCAAGCTGGGCGCCACCCTGGTCGGCGAGGAGGGCGGCGCGCCCTCCGGCGGCATGGCCCCCGCCTGCTGGATCGTGGCCGTCACCGACCTGGCCATCTCCGCCATCGTCGCCGCCGCGATCTACTGAGCCGCTCCGCGGCGGCGACCACGGCTCCGCGCACGGGCGGCCTGCACCGCCCTCGGGCCCGGGGCCCCGGAGCACGCGCGGACCTCACGCCTGCCGTCGCCGGGATGCGGCGGCGGGCGTGAACCGTTCAGGCACCCGGCGGTCCGCCGCCGGACAGGAGGGGGGAATGCGGTGACCGCCGACCAGCGCGGTGAGCACGACGACGGCGTCCGGACCGGCCGCGACGAGGAGCCGTCCCGGCCGAAGGAGGCGAAAGCGGTGGGGACCGCCGAGCGGGCTCCGGACGCCGACCCCGCCCCCGAGGGCCTCCCCGGCTCCCGCAGGCGCCGGGAGCTGGCCCGGGCGCTGGTGCTGACGGCGGTGTTCGCCTGCGCCGCGTGCGGGCTGGTGTACGAGCTGGCGCTGGTGGCGCTGGGCAGCTACCTGATCGGCAACTCGGTGACCCAGGCGTCGATCGTGCTGTCGGTGATGGTGTTCGCGATGGGGGTCGGGTCGCTGGCGGCCAAACCCCTGCAGCGGCACGCGGTGGTCGCGTTCGCCGGGGTCGAGGGGGCGCTGGCGCTGCTGGGCGGGCTGTCGGTGCTGGCGCTGTACGCGGCGTACGCCTGGCTGGGGCTGTACGTGCCGGCGCTGGTCGTGGTGGCGTTCGCGGTGGGCATGCTGATCGGGGCGGAGATCCCGCTGCTGATGACGCTGCTGCAGCGGATCCGCCGGCAGGACGCGGGGAGCGCGGTGGCGGACCTGTTCGCCGCCGACTACGTGGGGGCGCTGATCGGCGGGCTGGCGTTCCCGTTCCTGCTGCTGCCGACCTTCGGGCACGTCAAGGGCGCGCTGCTGGTGGGGGCGGGCAACGCCGTCGCGGGCATGACGGTGGTGCTGTGGCTGTTCCGCGGCCAGGTGCGGCGCGGGACGCGGACAGCGCTGTGGATCGGGCTGGCGGGCGTGCTGGTGGTGCTGGGCGGCACGTACGCGCTGGCGGACCGGTTCGAGATCTCGGCGCGGCAGGCGCTGTACCGGGACCCGATCGCGCTGGCCCGGCGGACGCCGTATCAGGAGATCGTGATCACCCGGTCGCTCCGGCTGTCGGGACGGGCGGACCTGCGGCTGTTCCTGAACGGCGACCTGCAGTTCTCCTCGATCGACGAGTATCGCTACCACGAGGCGCTGGTGCATCCGGCGATGGCGGGCAGGCGGGAGAACGTGCTGATCCTCGGCGGCGGGGACGGGCTGGGGCTGCGGGAGGTGCTGCGGTACCGCGACGTGCGGCAGGTGACGCTGGTGGAGCTGGACCCGGAGATGATCCGCCTGGCGCGCACCTACCGGGAGCTGGCCGAGCTGAACCGGCACGCCTTCGACGACCCCCGGGTACGGGTGGTCAACGAGGACGCCTTCACCTGGCTGCGCCGGCGGGCGGCGCGGGAGGCGGCCGGGTTCGACGCGGTGATCGTGGACTTCCCCGACCCCGACGACGTGTCCACCGCCAAGCTGTACTCCCAGGAGTTCTACGGGATGCTGCGGCGGGCGCTGGCGCCGGGCGGCCGGGCGGTCGTGCAGTCGGGGTCGCCGTTCTTCGCCCCCAGGTCGTTCTGGTGCATCAGGAAGACCATCGAGGCGGCCGGGCTGGCGACCACCCCCTACCACCTGGACGTGCCGAGCTTCGGGGACTGGGGGTTCGTGCTGGCCGCCGAGGGGGAGCGGGCGCCGACGCCGGAGGTGGATCCGGCCGTGGCGGGCGAGCTGCGTTTCGTGGACCGGCAGGTGCTGCAGGCCTCGACGGTGTTCGCCCGGGACCTGCGGCGCACCGACGTGCAGATCAACACGCTGGTCAAGCCGGTGCTGGTGGAGTACCAGCGGCAGGAGTGGCGCGACCTGTAGGACGGCCGTCCGGCGTCTTCCGGCGCGTCGCCTGAGGGGTCTTCGGTCGGCGTCGGCCGGCGAGCCGGCACCGGGAGATCAGGCGTTCCCCTCGTCGGGGACGGTCTTGCGGAGGATCCGGTCCACCGCCTGCTGGAACGAGGTGACCAGCGACTGGATCATCACGGGCTTGAGCCGGGCGGCCACCGCCAGCAGCACCTCCCGCTCCTGCGGCCGGCGGCCCCGCTCGCGGTAGGGGCGCACCACGGTCTCCTGGAAGTTGCGGTGCAGCTCCTCGGCCAGCGCCGTGATGTGGCGCTCGACGGCCTCGTGCGAGTTCAGCAGGGTCTCCATCGGGAGGGGCAGCTCGGCGAGCTCGACGCCGACCCGCAGCAGTCCGGGGTTGATCACCCGGATCCGGTCGCCGGACAGCTCCTCCACCACGCCCAGCGCCGCCAGCCGCTTGACGGTCTCGTCGCTCAGGTGGCGCCCGACGCGGCGGTCCAGCTCGTGCCGGTCCATCTCCTCGGGGCGGCCGGGCGCCCACGGCGACAGCAGGGCGCGCTGCAGCGCCAGGTCCTCGGGGGAGGCGTCGAGGGGGATGCGCTGGAGATGGCGTTCGATGGCGGCCAGCGTCAGCCCGAGCGACTGCAGCTCGCGGACCAGTTCCAGGCGGGCCAGGTGCTCGGGCCCGTACAGCCCGGTGCGTCCGCGCAGGCGCGGCGGCGGCAGCAGGCCACGGCCGGCGTAGTAGCGCACGGTCCGGACCGACACCCCGGCGCGGGAGGCCAGCTCGTCAACCGTGAGCTCCATACGCCCCTCCCTTATGTGACAGTTCCGGTGTTACATTAACTCTGCATCAGGATTTACTTACACGGTGAGGAGACCCGCCGGATGGGAGAGATCTTTACCGAGGAGCACGAGGCCTTCCGCGACATGGTGCGGTCTTTCATCGAGAAGGAGGTCGCTCCGTACCACGAGCAGTGGGAGAAGGACGGCATCGTCTCCCGCGACGTGTGGCTGGCCGCGGGTCGCCAAGGGCTGCTCGGCATCGAGGTCCCGGAGGAGTACGGCGGCGGCGGCATCGACGACTACCGCTACTACATGATCCTCAACGAGGAGATGGCCAAGGTCGGCGCGCACGGCCCCGGGTTCGCCGTCCACAACGACATCAACGGCTCCTACCTGCTGAAGCTGTGCACCGAGGAGCAGAAGCGGCGCTGGCTGCCCGGCTACTGCTCCGGTGAGATCATCACCGCCATCGCGATGACCGAGCCCGGCGCCGGCTCCGACCTGCAGGGCATCAAGACCACCGCGATCAAGGACGGCGACCACTACGTCCTCAACGGCTCCAAGACCTTCATCTCCAACGGCATCCTCGCCGACCTGGTCATCGTGGCCGCCAAGACCGACCCCTCGGCCGGGGCGCGCGGGGTGAGCCTGCTGGTGGTCGAACGCGGCATGGAGGGCTTCACCCGCGGCCGCAACCTCGACAAGGTCGGCATGCACGCCCAGGACACCGCCGAGCTGTTCTTCGACAACGTGCGGGTGCCCGAGGAGAACCTCCTCGGCGAGGAGGGCATGGGCTTCATCTACCTGATGCAGAACCTGGCCCGCGAGCGCCTGTCCATCGGCGCCTCCGCCCTGGCCGGCGCCGAGGCCGCCTTCGAGCAGACCCTGGAGTACTGCAAGACCCGCGAGGCGTTCGGCCGTCCCATCGGCAAGTTCCAGCACAACCGCTTCCTGCTGGCGGAGATGAAGACCGAGCTGACCGTCGCCCGGGCCTTCACCGAGCAGTGCGTGCTCAAGCAGGTCGCCGGCGAGCTGACCGCCGAGGAGGCGGCCATGCTCAAGTACTGGAACACCGAGCTGTGCAAGTCGGTCGTCGACCGCTGCGTCCAGCTCCACGGCGGCTACGGCTACATGCTCGAGTACCCGATCGCCAAGGCCTACCAGGACGTCCGCATCCAGACCATCTTCGGCGGCACCACCGAGATCATGAAGGAGATCATCGGCCGTTCGCTGGGCGTGTGACGCTCCGCCCGCCGGGGACGCGTCGGCGTGCGCGCAGCGTCCCCGGCGTCGCGTCGCAGGGGCGATCGGCCGTCTCGGCCGGCGGCGCCGGGGCGCACGATCCCACGGGCACGGGCGAACGCCGCGACCCGGCGCCGCGCCGGATGCACGGGACCCGTGCGCCTCGGCGGATCTCAGCGGACGATGACGTGGGTGGCGGGGGCCTCGTCGTGCTCGGTCCAGCCGTCGTGGCCGGCCTCGGCCTCCCAGTGCAGGCCGGCGAACCGGACCTCGGAGATGCCGTGGGGCTGGGCGTGCGAGACCGCCCAGGAGGCGACCGCCCAGCCGGCCCGGCGGGTGGGGACCTTGATCCGGTACCGGTCGCCGTCCCGCGTCACCGGCAGCTTGCTCGTGCCGAACGTCTTGTGCAGGGCGCGCATCGCCTCCGGCAGCCGGGGCTCGACCCGCTTCCCGGGGGAGAACCAGCAGCGGACCGCCGCCGGGCGGCGGCCGGTGTAGGCCTCGGCGAGCTGCTTGGCGCGCGGCTCGTGCGGCGCGTACGCGGTGCCGTCCGCGCTGCGCTGCACCGCCTGGGCGGCGTCGTGCAGATCCCGGTCCAGATAGTCCTTCACCTTCACCAGCGCGTCATAGAACTTGCTGGTCGCGTACACCGGGTCGCGCAGCTGCTCCACCCGGCCCCAGCCTTGGGAGGGGCGCTGCTGGAAGATGCCGACCGAGTCCCGGTCGCCACCGGCCAGATTGCGGATGTGCGACTCCTGGATCGCCGTCGCGTAGGCGATCACCACTGCGCGTTCGGGCAGCGACTTGCGGAACGCCACACCCGCGATCGTCGCCGCGTTGGCCGCCTGTTCCAGGTCGAGCGGCACCGAGCCCTCGGCGGTGCGCACCTCGCAGTTGGACCCGTGCAGGTACGGCCGGGCATATGTCCATACCGCGTAACCGCTCGCGCCCAAGGCCGCCACAAGAGAGAGCACAACGGCGGTCGGGCGCCAGCGTCTCCAATCCCAACCCCGCACACCACGACCGTACCGGCTGATCGACCCCACTAAGCTCACCTGTCATGACCGATACGTTCACCAGCCCGATCCCCGGCGTCATCGACGAGCTGTGGGAGCGGCGGGACCAGCTCAGCCCCGACGACAGCGAGGCCCGCGCGGCCATCGTCGCCGCCGTGGACCAGATCGACACCGGCCAGGCCCGGGTCGCCTTCGTCGACCCCGCCACCGACGAGGTCGTGGTCGATGAGCGGGCCAAGCGGGCCATCCTGCTGAGCTTCAAGGTCCTCGGCATGGTGCGCGCCCAGGTCGGCGACTTCCACTACCACGACCGGATCCCGCTCAAGACCCGCATGGAGGGCGTGCGCGTCGTGCCCGGCGCCATCGCCCGTTGGGGCGCCTACCTGGCCCCCGGCGTGGTGCTGATGCCCTCGTTCACCAACATCGGCGCCTATGTCGACTCCGGCACCATGGTCGACACCTGGGCCACCGTCGGCTCCTGTGCCCAGATCGGCAAGAACGTCCACCTCTCCGGCGGCGTCGGCATCGGCGGTGTGCTCGAGCCTCCGAACGCCGTCCCGGTCGTGGTCGAGGACGACGCCTTCATCGGCTCGCGCTGCATGGTCGTGGACGGCGCCCGGGTCCGCCGCGGCGCCAAGCTGGGGGCAGGCGCCATCCTCACCAAGACCACCCGGGTCTTCGACGTGGAGACCGGCGAGGAGCTGCCGCGCGGCGAGGCCCCGGCCTGGTCGGTGTGCGTCAGCGGCACCCGGCCCAAGAAGTTCCCCGGCGGCGAGTTCGGCATGCCCTGCCTGCTCGTCCTCAAGCGCCTGGAGGAAGGCCAGCAGCACGACAAGCTGGCCCTCAACGAGATCCTCCGCGAGCACGGCGCCAACGCCTGATCTTCTTCTCGCGCTGGGGTCGGGCGGCCAGATGAGGCCGCCCGACCCCAGCTGCATGTCTTGATGAACGCCGCCGCCCCGTGCGGGCCGCTTCGGACGGGAACGACGGCTCGCTGACCGGATCCGGCCAATAACCGTCGTGCAGCGGGCGGCGGTTCTTCACTTCGCTCCTCCAGCTCGCTTGCGGCAGGTCGATCACCTGCATGGAAATGTCTGTGGTCGGCCGTGCCTCCCAGCAGGGGATGTTAGGCGTCCACTTACTGAATGCACATGGAAGTGGACGCGGTTAGGGCGTGGGTATACAGTCTGAGTTGATTCGAGTCAACTGCGCTATATGACCCTCTTGAAAAGAGTGCCGGTTCGGCATCGGCTGAATGACTCTGCAAGAGGTGTCCGGAGAGGGTCG
This sequence comes from Thermomonospora catenispora, assembly GCF_006363815.1. Classification (GTDB taxonomy): domain Bacteria; phylum Actinomycetota; class Actinomycetes; order Streptosporangiales; family Streptosporangiaceae; genus Thermomonospora; species Thermomonospora catenispora. Next base: position 36,040 of record NZ_RRYT01000031.1, on the reverse strand, counting down.
GCCCGTGCCGGGAGGTGAGAGCGGTACGAACCGTCCGGCCAGACTGCTCAATGCGGCCACGCCATATGCGCCTATCGGCGAGGAGGAGGCTCGGGCCCGTCGTAAGGCGGCGATGTCGTGCCGCAGGCGCTTTCCCTGAAGAGGAGCGGGCAGGTGAGTTCGCAAGTCCTTCCCTAGAGGGAGGCATTGCCCCCACAGTCGGGCACGCCGAAGAGCCGTCGCCACTGCACAGCGGAGAGGAACTGTGCTCTGAACTTGACTCCCAGCGGGATCCCCAGAAGCCCGGTGAGGGATTTGAGGGCCCTGTGAAGGTTATGGATTCCTGGGGGATGAATCCGGCCTGAGCGAACCGGATCCGCTCACGGTGGACTCGTTGACGCCTGCGACCGCTCGGCTGATGTCGGAAGCCGATGAGTTGCAGCAGTGTCTCACCGTCGCATCTCCTGACCGGTCGGATACGGGTCGCCCATGGGAGGCGGAAATTCCGTGATGTGCGAGCGGAAGTCCGGTGTCGACTGTCTGCGAGCCCGTCGAGATGAGCTCGTTGAGATGATTGAGCGGACTCGGGCGAAGGCGGAGGCAGCGGAAGCGGCGATGGTGGAGGGCGACGAATTTCAACAGGGGATGCGGCGGCGAGTGCGGGAGCGGGACATTCGCCCCAGCCTTGAGGGATTGCGCATCGATTTTGCAGGCCGCCTGCATGACATGCGGTTGAATGCCCAAGAGGTGCTGCTGGAGCCATCGCCAGGTGAATCTTAGAGTGGAGATATCGAAGGATGACCTGATTATCGGCATGCTGGCGGGATCGCGCGCCTACTGGGGATGGAAAAAAGAGGCGGTAATCGCACGGGCTCGCACCCCGGCGGACCATGTGGCGGGACGGGTCTGATTTGCGTGGCGCAGAGGCTGTGCAGCAGCCGGTTGTCGGCGTGGGTGTCGGCATCCAGCGGGGATGGGGACGCCCGGGCGTCGGCGACGCGGGGTGCGGGCGGGGTGCAGGTCTCGTGCACCGACCCCGGCTCGACTCGCGAGACCCGCAGTGAGGTGTGCCGCCCGGGTGGGTCAGGAACGGAAATGTCATGACGACCGATATGCGAGGCCGCAGCGGCTACTGGGGCGAAGGAGGCGAGAGTCTCCAGAATCAGGTGAGAGTTGTCGTCGGTCAGTGCAAAGGGGTCAAACTTGAACATGGAGAGCGACCGCCGGAAATTTAGTGCCAATCTTTGTTTTATGGCTGCCATGGGGGCGTTGGCGGTGGGGTTGTCGGGGTGCGGGTCCGGTGTTTTGTTGGGTATGGGAAAGGGGGATGTCCCGACGCGGGTGATCGCCTTTGAGGATGTGGAGGCTCGTAATAGGCATTACATTGACTTGTTCAGTGAGCTGCTGGGGATCGGGCGGCTCATCCCGGATTCGACGAATCCGATGCCGTGCGGTGATGAGAATAAAGTTGAGGTCTTCCCTAATGGTGAGTTCGGTGTCAGTCCGTACCATGCGGTCACCTATGGCGATCTGAGGAATATTCCTTCGCAGCGAATCGAGCCGGCGTTCCGGCAGGCTCGAGACGCCCTGGCCGCCCGGGGATGGAGGATCCGGGGGTTCCGGGTCAATTCCGAGGCCGGATTCATAGAGTTCTCCGCCGCCAATCCCGCCGACGGCTACAGCACCAACTTCACGGGCTTGATCAATGAAGGGCGGATGTGGGTCAGCGTGGGCAGTCCGTGTGCCAAGCTGCCGCGGCGCCGGCCCAGCGGATCGCCCACGTCCTGAGGGCTCACGTCCTGGAGGCCCACCTCCTGAAGCCCGGGGAGCCGGATCGATAAGGTCAGGGGGCATGGGGCTTGACCTGGGCGCGGATGTGGCGGAGCTGACGGCGGCGGTCGTCGACATCGAGTCGGTGAGCGGATCGGAGAGGGAGCTGGCCGACGCGGTGGAGGAGGCGCTCGCGCCGCTGAGACACCTGCGGGTGGAGCGGGACGGGGACGCGGTGATCGCCCGCACCGAGCTGGGACGGGCGGAACGCGTGGTGATCGCCGGGCATCTGGACACGGTGCCGGTGAACGGGAACCTGCCCTCGAAGGTGGTGGGGGACCGGCTGTACGGGTGCGGGACCTCCGACATGAAGAGCGGGCTGGCCGTGATGCTCAAGCTCGCCGCCACCGTCACCGAGCCCCGGCGGGATGTGACGTACCTGTTCTATGAGTGCGAGGAGGTCGAGGAGGCCCGCAACGGGCTGGCCCGGCTCGCCGCCTCCCGCCCCGAGGTGCTCAAGGGCGACTTCGCGGTGCTGATGGAGCCCACCTGCGCCGCCATCGAGGGCGGCTGCCAGGGCACCATCCGCGTCGAGGTGACCGCCTCGGGCGAACGCGCCCACAGCGCACGGTCGTGGATGGGGGTGAACGCCATCCACAGGGCCGGGGAGATCCTCGACATCCTGCGCGCCTACCGGCCCCGCAAGCCCGTGGTGGACGGGCTGGAGTACCACGAGGGGCTGAACGCCGTGTTCGTCCGCGGCGGCGTCGCGGGCAACGTGATCCCCGACGAGTGCACGGTCACCGTCAACTACCGGTTCGCGCCCGACAAGACCCTCGCCGAGGCCGAGGCGTATCTGCGGGAGCTGTTCGCGGGCTTCGCCGTCGAGGTGGTCGACGCGGCCGAGGCGGCGCGGCCGGGGCTGCATCATCCGGCGGCGGCCGACTTCGTGGCGGCGGTCGGCGGGACCCCGCGCGCCAAGCTGGGGTGGACCGATGTGGCGCGGTTCTCCGCGCTGGGGGTTCCCGCCGTCAACTACGGCCCGGGCGACCCGCCGCTGGCGCACACCAAGGACGAGTACGTGGAGATTCCGCGCATCCGCGAGTGCGAGGAGCGGATGCGGGCCTGGCTCAGCTGACGGCGTCGTTCATCCGGCGAGAACGCTCGCCCGGCGGCACTGTTCGCGCGACGGGGCCGTTCACCAGGCGGCGCCCGACGGCGCCGCTCACCTGAGGGTGCCGTTCACCTGGCGGCACCGTGATTTTCACTTGAGTGCGTCAGGTCCCGGGGGGCTAACGTTGAACGCCATGAACTCCGAGAACACCAAGCGCACGCACCGGCAGGGACCCGCGATGCTGCGGGGAAAGGCCATTCCGCGGACCACCACCGACGAGCGACTGCTGGACAACCGGGGGCCGGCGGACTGGGTGCATGCCGACCCGTGGCGCGTGCTGCGCATCCAGGCGGAGTTCGTGGAGGGTTTCGGGCTGCTGGCCGAGCTGGGCCGGGCGGTCAGCGTGTTCGGCTCCGCACGCACCGCGCCGGACTCGGACGAGTACCGGCTCGGCGTGGAGATCGGCCGCCGGCTGGCCGAGGCGGGATACGCGGTGATCACCGGCGGCGGTCCCGGGATCATGGAGGCCGCCAACAAGGGCGCCGCCGAGGCCGGCGGCGTGTCAGTCGGGCTCGGCATCGAGCTGCCGTTCGAACAGCGGTTGAACGACTATCTCGATATCGGCCTGGAGTTCCGGTACTTCTTCGTCCGCAAGACGATGTTCGTCAAGTACTCCCAGGCGTTCGTGGTGCTGCCCGGCGGGTTCGGCACCATGGACGAGCTGTTCGAGGCGCTCACCCTGGTGCAGACCCGCAAGGTCACCCGGTTCCCGATCGTGCTGGTCGGCAGCGCCTTCTGGGGCGGCCTGCTGGACTGGATCAAGAGCGTGATGCTGCCCGCTGGCAAGATCCACGAGAGCGATCTGGAGCTGGTGCACCTGACCGACGACCCGGCCGAGGCCGTCCAGGTGATCCTGGACGCGCACGCCGAGCACCGACGGCGGCTGGAGGAGTCCGCGGCGGGCCGGTCGGCCGACGAGGCGGTCCGCTGATGGGCGGTCTGGCCGTCTGCGTGTTCTGCGCCTCCAGCAACCGGATCGACAGACGTTTCATCGATCTCGCCGAACGGGTCGGGACCGAACTGGCCCGGCGCGGTCACTCGCTGGTCAGCGGCGGCGCCCGGATCTCCTGCATGGGCGCGGTCGCCCGGGCCGCCCGGGCCGGCGGCGCCCGCACCGTCGGAGTCATCCCCGAGGCGCTGGTCAGCGTCGAGATCGCCGACGAGGACAACGACGAGCTGATCGTCACCCCCGACATGCGGTCCCGCAAGGGCGAGATGGACCGGCGCAGCGACGCCTTCCTGGTGCTGCCCGGCGGCATCGGCACCCTGGAGGAGCTGATGGAGGTCTGGACCTCCCGGGTGCTGGGCATGCACGACAAGCCGCTGGTCATCCTCGACCCCTACGGGGTGTACGACCCGCTGCGGGAGCTGATGATCCGGCTCACCGAGCAGGGCTTCACCCGCCCCGGGCTCTTCGACGCCATCGGCTGGACCGCCTCGCTGGAGGAGGCCTTCGACCTTCTCGAAGGCCGGCAGATCCCGTTGAAGCCCACCGCGGAGGACTACGCCGAAGCCGAGCCGTGAGCCCGGGCGTCCGCTCGGGCGCACCGGAGCGGGGGAGGGGGCGGCTAGGCCAGGCCGCGCCGGGACAGCTTGGGGGGACGGTCCCCCTTGATCGCAGCGACCATGTCGAGGACCTGCCGGACCGCCGGCACGTCCGGCGCCGTCACCGCGAACACGCGGACGCCCAGCCAGGCGTGGACGGAGATCGCGGCCAGCCGGCCGGGATCCTCCCGGACGGGCTCGTCGTCGAGGCGCACCAGGACGGCGAGCCCGTCCCCGGCGATCTCCTCGATCCGCCGCACCGAGGGCCGCGGCCCCACGTCCACGATCAGGCCGTCCGGCCGCACCCCCGCCTTCAGCGCGCGCTGCGGATCCCGGCATATCAGCCCGCTCCCGGCCCTCGCCGCCTCCTCGGCCAGCTCGTCCCCCACGTACAGATCGGGGGCGGCATAGGCTGGGACGGGGACGGTCATCGCGACCGCGGGTCCCGCCTCGGCGAGCTCGGGCCGGGTCGAGGTGACGATGTCCACGCCCTCCGGGATGTCCTCGGCCCCGTCGATCGGGCCGGTCAGCCAGATCGCCGGATCGCCGGCGCCGAGCACCCTCGAGGCAAGCCGCAACTGCATGCTCCGATCGTGGCACGATCCCCGGTGGGAGCCCGAACCGAGGGGAGCGACATCGTGCTGGTGGTCCTCGTCCTGGCCGGCCTGGCCGTGCTGGCGGCGGTCGTCGCCATCGCCGTGGGCCGGGGCGGCGAGCTGAGCGAGGCGCGTCCGGACGTCCCGCCCCTGCAGATGCCCACCGGACGGCGGCTGACCGGTTCGGACGTGCGGTACCTGCACCTGCCGCACGGGTTGTGGGGCTACCAGACCGAGATCGCCGACGAGGCGCTGCACCGGCTGGCCTATGCGCTGGACGAACGCGACGCCCGGCTGGCGGAGCTGGAGCGGGAGCTGGCGGAGCTGCGCCGCCGCTGCGCCGGCGCCGCCCGGGAGGGGCGGGAGGGGCCGGCGGAGGAGGCGCGGCCGACGGCGCGTCCGGACGAGGAGGAGGAGATCGGGACGGAGCCGACCCCGCCCGACGGGCCGGGGCCGCTCTCCTCGCCGTTCGCGGAGCGCCCGGTGGAGGAGGAGTCCCGGTGAGCCGGGTGTCGGTCGGCGCCGAGGCGGTCTGCGCCGCGCCCGCCGAGACGGTGTTCGAGGTGCTCACCGACTGGCCGCGGCACATCGAGTGGATGCCGTTCACCCGGGCCGAGGGCGGGCGCGGGGTCGGCGCCGGGCTGGTGGGGCGGACCGGCGTGGGACCCGTGGGCTTCACCGACGCCATGGTGATCACCGAGTGGGCGCCGGGTCGCCGGGTCGCGGTGCGGCACACCGGGCGGGCGGTGCGCGGCGCGGCCCGGTTCGAGATCGTTCCGCGGTCGGGCGGCGGCAGCGTCGTGCTGTGGACCGAGCGGCTGGAGTTGCCGCTGGGGCCGGTGGGCCGGCTCGGCTGGGCGCTGCTGCACCGGCCGGTGCGCGCGGTGATGCGGCTGAGCCTGCGCCGGCTGGCGCGGCTGGCGGAGGGGGCCCGATGAGCCCGGCGGTCGTGGGCGCGGACGGGCTGGCGCGCTGTCCGTGGGCGCTGTCGGCCCCCGACTACGTCGCCTACCACGATCAGGAGTGGGGGCGCCCGGTCACCGACGATCAGGGCCTGTACGAACGGCTGTGCCTGGAGGCGTTCCAGTCCGGTCTGTCGTGGCTCACCATCCTGCGCAAGCGGGAGGCGTTCCGGGCGGCGTTCGCCGGCTTCGACATGGCGACGGTCGCCGCCTACGGGCCGCGGGAGGTCGAGCGGCTGCTCGCCGACGCCGGCATCGTCCGCAACCGCGCCAAGATCGAGGCGGCGATCGCCAACGCCCGGGCCGCGCTGGAGCTGCCCGAGGGGCTGGCCGCCCTGGTGTGGCGGTACGCCGATCCGGACGCCCCCGCCCCGCGCACCTCGGCCGACGTGCCGGCCTCCACCCCCGGCTCCGCCGCGCTGGCCCGGGAGCTGAAGCGGCGCGGGTTCCGTTTCGTGGGCCCGACGACCGTGTACGCCCTCATGCAGGCGTGCGGCCTGGTCGACGACCATCTCCTCGGCTGCTGCCGGCGTGGCGCGCACCGTGCCGCGATATAGGCTTTGACATGGGAAAACGTGCTCTGGCCAGGATGTCGGGTCCCAGGATGGGAACGGTCTGGAGACTGATCGTTACCACTTCGCGTCCGGAACACGGGATAATGGACTACTACTGATGATGCGGATGCGAACGGCGGCCACGCGGCCAAAGGTGTCCGGCACGCGGCCCTACGCAGGAAGGGGATGCACGCATGGCGGCGATGAAGCCGCGGACGGGTGACGGTCCGCTCGAGGTGACCAAGGAGGGGCGCGGCATCGTGATGCGCGTTCCGCTGGAAGGCGGCGGACGCCTCGTCGTCGAGCTCTCCGCTGAAGAGGCCAGCGAGCTGGGCGACGCGCTCAAGAACGTCGTCGGCTGACGGCCGGCATCTGATCCGAGGAAGCGCAGTGGCGGCCCGGACGGGCCGCCACTGCGGCGGTGCCGTCGTTCGGGCGGCGGGTTCAGGGGGAGTGCATGCCGATCCGTACCCGGGTCAGTCCGGTGGATGACGGCCGTCCGGCCGCTGAGATCGCCCTCGCCGAGGGCGCCGAGCTGGTGGCCGTCCCGGTCCGCTCCGGCCCGGAGGCGGATGTCGCGGCCCTGGGCGTCCCGCCGCCGGTGGACCCGGCCGAGCTGCTGGCGTTCCACGACGCCAAGGGCGAGGCCGGCGAGGTGGTGGCCTGCCCCCTGCGCCTCGGCGACCGCACCGCGGAGCTGGTGCTGTACGGGGTGGGCGACGGCTCGCCGGACGGGCTGCGCCGCGCCGGCGCCGCGCTGGCCCGCCGCGCCAAGGGCCGGGAGCACCTGGTGGCCGTCCCGCCCGAGGGCGACCTGACGGCGTTCGTCGAGGGCCTGCTGCTGGGGTCGTACGAGTTCTGGATCGGCGAGGAGCCCCGCAGGCGCGCCGTCGGCGCCGTCACGGTGCGCACCGCCGACCGGGCGGCCGTGGACCGCGCCGTGATCGTCGCGGAGGCCGTCGCCCGGGCCCGCGACCTGGCCAACGAGCCCTCCACCGCCAAGGATCCGGCCTGGCTGGCCGACCGGGCCGTGGAGTTCGCCGAGGCCGCCTCCCTGGGCGTGCGGGTCCGCGACGAGGACGCCCTGCGCGCCGAGGGATTCGGCGGGCTGCTGGCGGTCGGCGCCGGATCGGTGCGTCCGCCCCGGCTGATCGAGCTGACCTATGAGCCCGCGGGCGGCGCCGATCGGCATCTGGTGCTGGTGGGCAAGGGCATCACGTTCGACAGCGGCGGGCTGTCGCTCAAGCCCACCGACAACATGAAGACGATGAAGACCGACATGGCCGCCGCCGGCGCGGTCATGGCGGTGCTGCGGGCCCTGCCCGCCCTGAACGCCCCGGTCAAGGTCACCGGCCTGGTCGCCGCCGCGGAGAACGCCTTCTCCGGCAGCGCCATGCGGCCCAGCGACGTGATCTCCCACTACGGCGGCAAGACCAGCGAGGTGCTCAACACCGACGCCGAGGGGCGGCTGGTCCTCGCCGACGCCCTGGCCTACGCCGACGCCGAGCTGGACCCCGACGCGGTGATCGACATCGCCACCCTCACCGGCGCCGCCAAGGTCGCGCTGGGGCTGCGGCACGCCGCCCTGTTCGCCACCGACGACGCCCTCGCCGCCGACCTTCTGGCCGCCGGCGAGGCCTCCGGTGAGCCGGTGTGGCGGATGCCCCTCATCGACGACTACCGTCCGGGTCTGGACTCCCAGGTCGCCGACGTGGCCAACATCGAGCGCCGCGGCTACGGCGGCGGCGCCATCATGGCCGCCCTGTTCCTCCGGGAGTTCGTCGGCAAGCGGCCCTGGGCCCATCTCGACATCGCCGGCCCCGCCCGCTCCACCTCCGACGAGGCCGAGCTCACCAAGGGCGCCACCGGCTACGGGGTCCGCCTCCTGCTGAACTTCCTCACCGCCCGCTGACCCCTCGCCGCGCCGGCCCTCGGGCCGCGGACCCGGCGGTCGCGCCCGGCCGGGGAGGGCGACGGTCCGCGACGGCCCGGCGGTGCGCGGTCCGTGCGGCCCTCGCGCAGGGGGAGGGGCCGCGTCCGGCGGGGCGGGCGTCGCGGCGCGTCCGCGGCCGCCGACCCGACGCCGTCGGTCCGGCGGCGGGAAGCTCACTCGCGCTTGAGGGCGCACAGCAGGCCGTCCCCCACCGGGAGCAGCAGGGGCACCAGGCGTTCGTCGTCGCGGACCATGCGGACGGTCTCGCGGATCGCCTCGGTCTCCGGGTCCCGGCGGCTCGGATCGGCGACGCGATGGTGCCACAGGGCGTTGTCGAACGCGACGACTCCGCCGGGCCGCAGCAGCCGCAGCGCCGCGGTCAGATAGTCGGGGTACTCCTCCTTGGCGGCGTCGCAGAACACCATGTCGTAGGCGCCGTCGGTGAGCCGGGGCAGCACGTCCAGCGCCCGGCCCACGATCATCCGGGTGCGCGAAGGGCTGAACCCGGCCGCCGCGTACGCCTCCTTGGCCAGCCGCTGGTGGGCCAGCTCCAGATCGACGCTGGTCAGCACGCCGTCCGGGCGCATGCCGCGCAGCAGCCAGATGCCGGAGACCCCGCATCCGGAGCCGATCTCCACCACGGTCCGTGCGTCCAGCATGGCGGCCAGGAAGCGCAGCGCCGCCCCGCCGGCCGGGCCGATCGGCGTCGCGCCCGCCTCCTCGCCGAGCCGGCGGGCGTTGAGCAGCGCCTCGTCCTCGGGGAGGTATTCCTCCACGAAAGCCAGGGTGGCCTGTACCGCGTCGATGGCTGCCTCCCTCAGTGCCCTGGTGTGCTGGACGAACAATATCGAGGTTCGGTCGTGGGACCGCGACCGCGCACTCGGGGACCAAACCCGCCGTTGACTGAATTGCGCAGATCTTAAAAAGCGGCGACCGCATTCGGGAACCAAACGGCGCCCTGCGACGTTGAGACCCTTGAGTCGGTTCATGAACGCCCAGCCCAGGCGTGACCGTGTCGTCTCGGCGCGGCAACTTCTGTCGGCAGAGAGGAACGGCCATGGCAGGCAGAGCGCTGGAGGTACGCCCATGAACGTCGCGGCGCTGTCGCTGACCGGGGGGGTCGCGGCGCGCGATCGCGACCATGCGCCGGAGGCCCGATGGGAACCTCCGTCATGGGACGAGGTCGTGCGGGAGCACTCTGGGCGGGTGTACCGGCTCGCTTATCGACTGACCGGCAACCCGCACGACGCCGAGGACCTCACCCAAGAGGTCTTCGTCCGGGTGTTCCGGTCGCTGTCGAACTACACCCCGGGCACCTTCGAGGGCTGGCTGCACCGGATCACCACCAACCTCTTCCTCGACATGGCGCGCCGTAGGCAGCGCATCCGCTTCGAGGGCCTGGCCGACGACGCGGCGGATCGGCTGCAGGGGCGCGAGCCCACCCCGGCGCAGGCCTATGACGACAGCAGGCTCGACGCCGACGTGCAGGCCGCGCTGGACGCCCTGGCGCCGGAGTACCGTGCGGCCGTGGTGCTGTGCGACATCGAGGGTCTGTCCTATGAGGAGATCGCCGCCACACTGGGCGTGAAGCTCGGCACGGTGCGCAGCAGGATCCATCGCGGGCGGGCGCAGCTGCGGGCCGCCCTGGAGCACCGTGCGCCGCGCCGTGCGGAGGCGTCGGAGGGCCGCCAGAGGACCTGAGGGAGGACGACGCGTGAGTTGCCTGGGGGAGCGCCTGACCGCCCTGGTCGACGGTGAGCTGGATCACGACGAGCGTGATCGCGCGCTCGCGCATCTGGCCGGCTGCGACCGGTGCCGGGAAGAGGCCGACACGCTGCGCCGGATCAAGGACCGGCTGCGCGCGCTGGCCGCTCCTCCCACGGACCCGGCCGACGCGCCGGACCTGCCCGACGACGACTTCGTGAAGCGGCTGCTGGCGCTGGGGGAGCAGGTCGACGTCACCTCACCGCCGGACGAGGGGTCGGGCTCGTCGATGTTCCCCCCGCCCTCCCCCCTGCCGCCGCGCACCGTCATGCCGCGGCCCCGCGATACCCGTCCCGCCGGCCGGGCCTTTCACCGCGGCGCCGCCGTGGTGGCGGTCGGGCGCCGCATCCGGCGCCGCTATCTGGCCGCCGGGGCCGCCGCCGTGGTGCTCGGCCTCGGCTCCGCCTCGTACCTGGCGGGCGCCGTCTCGGACGAGGAGCGCGCCCCGGTGGTCCCGGCGTTCGACCGCCTGGAGGTCGAGCACGCGCTGACCAACGGCGTCCTGCCGCTGATGGAGACCTCTCCCGCACCGGCCGCGCCGTGAGCCGGGCGTTCGTCGCGCCGCTCGCCGCGTTCGGCAGACGCGGCCCGTGGGCGGCGGGCGGGCTCGCCGCGGTCCTGCTGCTGGCCTGGACGCTGGCCGGGGACGCCCGCACGGGACGCCGCGCCGACGGCGACGACCCCGCGGCCCTGGAGCTGCTGCGCGGCACCGCCGCCGCGGCCCGCGCCACCCCCTATGAGGGGGTGCAGACCCGTGTCGCCTACCACTCCGGCACGCCGGTCCGGACGGTGGTGACCGTGCGGCACGCCCCGGGCGGCGCCGCGCTGGTCGACGACGCCCCCGCCGCCTCCCGGGAACGCTCCACCCGCTTCGGCGGCCTGGCCGGGGCCGCCGCGACCGCCGGCGGGCTCACCGGCTTCACCCCCGAGACGTTGGACCTGCTGGCCCGCAACTACACGGTGGCGCGGGCGGCCGACGAGGCGGTGTGCCGGAGACGGGCCAGGGTGGTCGAGGCCCGCCGCGCCGACGGCGGGGTCGCCGGCCGGTTCTGGATCGACGCCGAGACCGGGCTGATGCTGCACCGCGAGCTGTTCGACGAGACCGGCCGCCTGGTCGCCGCCACCGGCTTCACCGAGCTGCGGATCGCCGTGCCGCAGACCGTCCTGGCGTCCGCGGCGGCCCCGACCCGGGCCGCCCCGTGGGCCGCGGTCTCCGCCGCCGAGGTCGCCGAGCTGCGCGAGGACGGGTGGCCGGTGCCCGAGGAGCTGCCCGGCGGGTTCGCGCTGCAGGCCGTGCGGCGCTCGGGATCCGCCGACGGACACGCCCTGCATCTGGGCTACACCGACGGGTTGGCCGAGGTGTCGGTGTTCGTGCAGCGCGGCCGGCTCGACACCCGCGCCCTGGCCGGATGGCGCCGCACCCGCGGCGAGGAGGGCGTGGTCTTCCGACGCGAAGGCCGGCAACGGTGGGCCTTGTGGGGCGGCGATGGCTATGTTTATACGGTTCTGACCGACGCCCCGCGCTCTGTTGCGGACACGGTGGTGGCCGCGTTCCCGCACGGCGCCGGATGGCTCGAGCGCCTGTGGCGGGGGGCCCGGCGAATCGGCATATGGGCGAATCCCTGGAACTGATCGGCTCTTATGCTCATCACATGCCGTGACGGGCACGATGGCCTTGGACGACGACGACACGCCCGCTAGGAGAGATGGCGCAGATGACGGAAGACAGCCGCCGGTCTGTCGAGGAACCGCCGCGCGAGGAAGACGCCGCCGGTACCGGTGCCGAAAAGCCCTCCGGCGGCTCTGCCGCGCCCCCGACCGCCGATGACATCGTCCAGGTCACCGGCGGGGAGCCGGCGGGCGGGAAGGGCTCCTCCGCTCAGCCCGCCGACTCCTCCGACGCCGACCCGCCGCGCGAGGAGAAGCGCGAGGAGAAGCCGGCGGACGTCGGGTTCGCCCCGCCGGACGCCCCGGGCGAGGGCCCGGAGCCCGGCGACAAGCTGTTGGTGTCGGCTCCGTCGCAGTACGACCCCTACACGCAGCCTCCCTCGCCGTACCGGGAGCCCGGCTCGCCGGCGCGGTCCGAGCAGCCCTCCCCGCCCCCCTACCAGGAGCCCGTCGCATACGGCCAGGGGCCGGCTCCGGGCGCCCGCCCCCCGGAGGGCAGGGGCCGCCCCGAGCTCGTCCCTCCCTCCCAGGACCCGCAGGGCTGGCCGCCCCCGCCGAGCGGACCGCCGCTGTCGACCGCCCCGCCTCCCCCGGGCGCCGCGCCGCTGGGGTCGTTCGGCGGCCCCGCCGGACCGGCCGGTCCCGGCGGCCCGGGAGGCCCCGGCGGTCCGGGCGATGTGCCCAACTGGACGCCGGTCCCGGCCCCGCCGGCGGATCGGCGCGGCGGCGTCCCGCTGGGGGTGATGGCGGTCATCGTGGTGATCGTCGCGCTGGTGGCGGGCGCCCTGGGCGGCGGCATCGGCGTGATGGCCACCGACGGCTCCGGCGGCACGGTCGACCTCGGCGGCGGCAACAGCAGCGGACAGACCAAGATCCGCTCGCCGGACTCGGTCGCCGGGATCGCCCAGAAGGTCACCCCCGGCGTGGTCACCGTCCGGGTGAACGCCGGCGCCGAGCAGAGCGGCGGCACCGGGTTCATCGTCAACGGCGGCTACATCGTCACCAACAACCACGTGGTGGCCCCGGCGGCGGCCGGCGGGCAGATCGAGATCGTCTTCCACGACAAGAAGACCTCGCCCGCCCAGATCGTCGGCCGCGACCCCACCTCCGACATCGCCGTGCTCAAGCCGCAGACCACGCACAGCCTGCCGGCGCTGCAGCTGGGCGACTCCGACAGCCTGGCGGTCGGCGACCCGGTGATCGCGATCGGCTCGCCGCTGGGGCTGGACGGCTCGGTGACCGCCGGGATCGTCAGCGCGCTGAACCGGGCGGTGCCCACGCAGGGCGAGGGCGCCGACGCCGCGGTGATCCCCGCCATCCAGACCGACGCGGCGATCAACCCCGGCAACTCCGGCGGTCCGCTGGTGGACAGCTCCGGCCGGGTGGTCGGGATCAACACCGCGATCGTCACGCTCGGCGGCGGCCTGGGCGAGCAGGGCGGCAACATCGGACTGGGCTTCGCCATCCCGATCAACCACGGCCGTCGGATCGCCCAGGAGATCATCAACACCGGAAGCGCCAAGCGCACCCTGCTGGGCATCGGCATGGACCCGAACTACCCCGGCCCGGGCGTGCGGATCGCCGACCGTGAGCAGAACGGCGTGCAGCCGATCGTGCCCAACGGTCCGGCCGACAAGGCGGGGCTGCGTCCCGGCGACATCATCACCGCCATCGACGGCAAGGTGGTGGAGGACCGGATCGATCTGTCGGCGGCCATCCAGGCCAAGGCGCCCGGCACCCGGGTCAAGGTGACGTTCCAGCGCGACGGCCGGGAACGGACGGTCGAGGTGGTGCTCGCCGCCGCCAACTGAGCCGCCGACTGACCGGTGGGCGCTTCAGGGCGATCCGTGCTGCGGATACGCTGAGGGGGCCGGGCCGCTGCGGGCCCGCCCCCGGGCGCTTGTGGAGGAAGGGTGTTCGACGTCGGACTCGGCGAGATGCTGGTGCTCGTCGTGCTGGCCCTGGTGATCTTCGGGGATCGGCTGCCCGAGGCGGCCGCCCAGGCCGGCCGGGCGCTGCGGCAGCTGCGGACGATGGCCAACAACGCCAAGCGCGACCTGCAGGAAGGGCTCGGTCCGGAGTTCAAGGACTTCGACATCGCCGACCTGCACCCCAAGACCTTCGTCCGCAAGCATCTGCTCGAGGGCCTCGACGACGACCCCTACCCGGGCGCCTCCGCCCCCACGCCCGCCCGCGCCGCCTCCGGAGGCGACGAACTGGGCTACGGCGAGCGGCCCCCCTACGATCCCGAGGCCACCTGAGCCGCCGATCAGGCCCCGGATCCGGCTTCGATCCGGCCCTGTCGACGAGACGAGCCCGGCCGCGCGCGGCCGGGCTCGTGGAGTCTTCGCGGGCTTTCGAGAGGCCTTCGCGGGGTCAGCCGCGCCGGGTGGGGCTGAGCCCCAGCGAACGGCCGACCAGGCCGCGGGAGCGGCCGGCGAGGTTCTCGGCGATGGAGCGCAGCTCCTTGGCCGCGGTGGCGTCCGGATCCGACAGCACCAGCGGGACGCCCCGGTCGCCGCCCTCGCGCAGCCGCGTGTCCAACGGGATCTGCCCCAGCAGCGGCACCTTGGTGCCCAGGGTGCGGGCGAGGGCGTCGGCGACCTGCTGGCCGCCTCCGGACCCGAAGATCTCGTTGCGCTCGCCGCAGTGCGCGCACTCCAGGTACGACATGTTCTCGATGACCCCGGCCACCTGCTGGTGGGTCTGCGCGGCGATCGCGCCGGCGCGTTCGGCGACCTCGGCGGCGGCCTGCTGCGGGGTGGTCACCACCAGGATCTCGGCGGCGGGCAGCAGCTGGGCGACGGAGATGGCGACGTCCCCGGTGCCCGGGGGCAGGTCCATCAGCAGCACGTCCAGATCGCCCCAGTACACGTCGGCCAGGAACTGCTGCAGCGCCCGGTGCAGCATCGGGCCGCGCCAGACGACCGGCTGGTTGCCGGCGGTGAACATGCCGACGGAGATGACCTTCACGTCATGCGCGGACGGCGGCATGATCATGTCGTCGACCTTGGTGGGGCGGCCCTCCACGCCCAGCATCCGCGGCACCGAGTGGCCGTAGATGTCGGCGTCCACCACCCCCACCTTGCGGCCCAGGGAGGCCAGCGCCGCGGCCAGGTTGACGGTGACCGAGGACTTGCCGACCCCGCCCTTGCCGCTGGCCACCGCGTACACCTTGGTCAGCGAGGTGGGCTTGGCGAAGGGGATCTCCCTGACGGCCTCACCGCCGCGCAGCTTCTCGCGCAGCGCCTTGCGCTGCTCGTCGTTCATCACGTCCAGCTCGACCTGCACCGAGGTCACGCCGGAGACCTTGGACACCGCCTCGGTGACGTCCTTGGTGATCCGGTCGCGCATCGGACAACCGGCCACGGTCAGGTACACCTCGACGCGCACCGCTCCGTCCGGCGTCACGTCGACGCTCTTGACCATGTCGAGCTCGGTGATGGGCTTGCGGATCTCGGGATCGACCACCGTGGCCAGCGCCGCGGTCACCTGGTCGATCGTCACTGGGGAGGCCATGTCGTCCATGGTATGGACTCGGCGGACTCGTCCGCCAATCCGCCCCGGTAACCGTCCTCACGCCCGCGAGGGGAATACGATCGGGGCGTGAGGACGTCCACCCTGCCGGCGCCGACCGAACCGGCGGTATGGCGGGCCCTGCTCCGCGCGCAAGCGACCATCGCCCGGCGGCTCCAGGCCGACCTGCTGGCCGCCCACGACCTGGCGCTGGGCTCCTACGACGTGCTGCTGCACCTCAGCGAGGCGCCCGGCGGCCGGCTGCGGATGAACGACCTGGCCGACCGGGTGCTGCTGTCGCGCAGCGGACTGACCCGGCTGATCGACCGGCTGCAGGCCGCCGGGCTGGTGGCGCGCCAGTCCTGCGACAGCGACGCCCGCGGGCTGTACGCGGTGCTCACGCCGGCGGGACGGGCGCGGCTGGCCGAGGCGACCCCCACCTACCGGAGGGCGGTGCGCCGCTACATGCTGGACCGGCTCGACCCGCAGGAGCTGCGGACCCTGGAGGAGATCCTGACCCGGCTGACCGGCGAGGAGGACCGGGCGGTGCCCCTTCAGACGCCGCGGGAGACGTAGTCCCCCTCAGAGCGCCCCGCCCGGTGCCCGTCCAGCTCCTTGAGCATCTGCTGCAGCTCCGAGCGCAGGAAGTCGCGGGTGGCGACCTCGCCGATGGCCATCCGCAGCGCGGCGATCTCCCGGGTGAGGTACTCGGTGTCGGCCACGGCCCGCTCGTTGCGCGCCCGGTCCTGCTCGTACTGCACCCGGTCGCGGTCGTCCTGGCGGTTCTGCGCCAGCAGGATCAGCGGCGCGGCGTAGGAGGCCTGCAGCGACAGCATCAGCGTCAGGAAGATGAACGGGTACTCGTCGAACCGCAGCGACGGCGGGGCCATCGTGTTCCAGCCGATCCACACGGCGATGAACACCGTCATGTAGACCAGGAACCGGGCGGTGCCCAGGAACCGGGCGATGCGCTCCGACAGCCGGCCGAACGACTCGGGATCGTAGTGCGGCCGCGGCAGCAGGGCGCGACGCTGCTCCAGAGGCTGGTCCAGGCGGGACTGCCGAGGGCTCATCCGATCTCCTCCCGCTCCTGGGCGGAACGACGCAAGGCCTCCTCCTCCGGGTCGGTGGACTCGTCGGCGGCCGCCTCCAACGCCTTCTCCCGCCAGTCCTCCGGCAGCAGGTGGTCCAGCACGTCGTCGACGCTGACCGTGCCGAGCAGATGCCCCGACTCGTCCACCACGGGCGCCGCCACCAGGTTGTAGGTGGCCAGGAAGGCGGCCACCGCGTCCAGCGACAGCGTCGGCCGCAGCGGCGTCAGCTCGGCGTCCACGATCCCGCTGACCAGCGTGGACGGCGGTTCGCGCAGCAGCCGCTGGAAGTGCACGGTGCCCAGATAACGGCCGGTGGGCGGCTCGGTGGGCGGGCGGCACACATACACCTGGGCGGCCAGCGCAGGGTCCAGGTCGGGGTTGCGGATGTGCGCCAGGGCCTCGGCGACGGTGGCGTCCGGCGGGAGGATCACCGCGTCGGTGGTCATCAGCCCGCCCGCGGTGCCGGACGCGTACGCCAGCAGCCGCCGCACCGGGGCGGCCTCCTCCGGCTCCATCAGCATCAGCAGCCGTTCCCGCTGCTCGGCCGGCAGCTCCCCGAGCAGGTCGGCGGCGTCGTCGGGGTCCATGGCGTCCAGCACGTCGGCGGCCCGGTCGACGTCCAACTGCCCGAGGATCTCCACCTGCTCGTCCTCCGGCAGCTCCTCCAGCACGTCGGCCAGCCGCTCGTCGTCCAGCGCCCGGGTCACCTCGACGCGCCGCTTCTCCGGCAGCTCGTGGATGATGTTGGCCAGGTCGGCGGCCTTGAGCCGGTCGAACGCGGCGATCAGCCCGGCGGCGCCCTGCCCGTGCTCCACCGCCGACAGCCCCGACACCGCGTCCCAGTCGACCACGAACAGCTCGCCGCGGCGCCGGCGCAGCGCCCCCCGCCCGCCGGCGCGGCGCACCGCGACCTTGGTCACCAGCCAGTCCCGCGAACGGGTCGGCTCCATCGCCACGTCCACCACGGACACCGGGGAGTCGTCCTCCCGCAGCCGGACCGTGCGGTCCAGCATCTCGCCGATCACCAGGGTCTCGGCCTCCCGCTGCTGGAAGCGCCGCATGTTCAGCCGGCCGTCGAAGACCACCTGATCGGCCTCGACGGTCCTGACCCGGGTGATCGGCAGGAACACCGGGCGGCGCGGCTGCACCTCCACCACCAGCCCGAGCACCCGCGGCGGCCGCTGACCCAGCCGCAGGGCCACCACCACGTCGCGGATCCGGCCCACCTGGTCGCCGGCGGGGTCGAACACGGCCACCCCGGCCAGCCTGGCGATGAAGACCCGCGTCGGAGCGCTCACGCTTTCCCCTCTCCATCCGATCCACGGCATGCCCGCGGCCGTCTCGGCCCCGGCCGTGGACGCCTGCGCTCAGGACCGCAGGATTGGACAGAGGGTACCCGCGGCATGGTTCCCATCCCGGAGGGGATGTCACGTTCCGCGGCGCCGCCTCGTCGTTCCGTCGAAGGACGCATGAGCGAGGAGGCCGTCGATCATGACGAGGATCTCCCTGAACCCGCCGCGGCGGGCGTGGTACCGGCTGGCCGAGCGGATCGCGCGCCGTCGGTTCGGCGAGGTGCCGGACCCGGGGCGGGCCATGGGGCATCACCGAGGGGTCGTGCTCGGGTACTCGATGCTGGAGATGCAGGCGACGCGGTGGCGGACGGTGGACCGCGCCCTCAAGGACCTGGCGGTGATGGCCGCCGCCGTCAAGATCGGCTGCGCCTGGTGCGTGGACTTCGGCACCTGGGAGCTGCACATGCACGGGGTGCCGCCGGAGAAGATCCGGGCGGTGCCGCACTGGCGCGACAGCGACCTGTTCACCCCGGTGGAACGGCTGGTGATGGAGTACGCCGAGGCGATGACCGACACCCCGCCGAGCGTCACCGACGAGCTGACGGCGGCCCTGCGCGAGCACGGGTTCGACGACGCCCGGCTGGTGGAGCTGACGATGATGGTGGCGCTGGAGAACCTGCGGTCGCGGTTCAACGCCGCCGCCGGGCTGACCGGGCAGGGGTTCAAGGAGCGGTGCGAGATCCCCCCTCGCGCCGGGAAGGGAGTGCGGTGAGCGACGGCCGGAGCGGGGCCGAGGTGTTCGCCGAGCACCGGGAGCTGCTGTTCGCGGTGGCGTACCGGATGCTGGGGACGGCCGCCGACGCCGAGGACGCGGTGCAGGACGCCTGGCTGCGCTGGGACGCCGCGGACCGTTCCCAGGTGACCGACCCGAAGGGCTACCTGGTGCGGATCGTCACCAACGTCTCGCTGGACCGGCTGCGGTCGGCCCGGGCCCGGCGGGAGACCTACGTCGGCCCCTGGCTGCCGGAACCGGTGCTGACCTCCCCGGACATCGCCGAGGACGCCGAACTGGCCGAGTCGGTGTCGATGGCGATGCTGGTGGTGCTGGAGACCCTCAGCCCGCTGGAGAGGGCGGTGTTCGTGCTGCGGGAGGTGTTCGGCTACCCGTACGCGGAGATCGCGCAGGCGCTGGACCGTTCGGAGGCCTCGGTGCGGCAGCTGGGCACCCGGGCGCGCAAGCACGTGCAGGCGCGCCGTCCCCGGTTCCCCGCCGACCGGAGCGTGCGGCAGCGGGCGGTGGAGCGCTTCCTGGCGGCGGCGCTCGGCGGGGATGTGAACGCCCTGATGGAGACGCTGGCGCCGGACGTGGCGGTGTGGTCCGACGGCGGCGGCAAGGTCCGGGCGGCGCGGCGCGTCATCGTCGGCGCCGACAAGTTCGTCCGCCTGCTGGACGGCCTGCGGCGGGCCGAGACGGCCGTCGGGGTGACGGTGCTGGAGCTGGAGCTGGAACGCGCGGACATCAACGGGACGCCGGGGCTGGTCTTCCGGTACGGGACGCAGCCGGTGGTGGCGCTGACGGTGGACGTGAACGAGCAGGGCCGGGTGACGGAGATCCACCTGGTGCTCAACCCCGACAAGCTGCACGCCCTCGACAAGGGGGTGCGCCTGGAGTACTAGCGGCCCTCCGGCGGCCCCGAGGGCCCGGACTAGCGGTCGGCGGGCCTGCGGCGGGCCCCGATCAGGCGGGGGCGGGGCCCGGCCGTGGCCGCAGGGGTGGGCACCGGCCGCACCGCGGCGTACCCGTCGTCATAGCGGCCCGGGGCCTCGGGGACCTCTCCGGTCGGGGTGAGCCGGACCACGGAGGACTCCTCGGCCCAGCGTTCGATCTGTCCCTCGTGGGCGGGGGCGTTGAGCCGTTCCTTGGCCAGCAGCGGCGTGACCGTCTCCCACTCCTCGGTGCCGGGCTCGACGGGTGCGCAGGCCGCCGTCCACGACAGCAGCCGCCCGCCCTTGTCCTTGCTGCGCACGGTCACCACCACCCGGTCGGCCTCCGGCAGCCCGGGCAGCGGCTGCTCGCCCTCGCCGCCGGTGAGGACGTAGGCGGCGCCGTCGTGCCACACGTGCCAGGCGGCGCGCGGCTGCGGCAGATCGGGCAGTGCCAGCCATACCAGCGCCGACTTCTTCATCGCCTCTTCGATCAGCGCGGCCGTGACATCGCCCATGCCCGAGAGCGTACCGCCGTCCGGTTCCTCCGCAGCGGTCGGCCGTCGGGGTCGGAGAGCGCGTCAGAGCCCGGTGAGGAAACGGGCGGCGATGGGCGCCGCGGCCTCGGCGCCGGTGCCGCCGCCCTCGACGAGCACGGCGAACGCCACGTCCCCCCGGTGGCCGACGAACCAGGAGTGCGGCGGCTCCTCCCCCGATCCGTGCTCGGCGGTGCCGGTCTTGCCCGCCGTCCCAGGCGGGAGGCCGGCGCCCGCGGCGGTGCCCTCGTCGACGACGGCGGACATCAGGTCGCGCAGCGCCTCCGCCACGCCCGGCTCCAGGCGGCGCGGCGGCTCGGGCCGGCGGCCCTCGGCGTCCAGCGCTCGGGCGGCGTCGTCGGCGGACACCAGCCGCGGGGAGCGCCAGAAGCCGTCGGCAGCGGCGGCGGCGACCGCGGCCATGGTGAGCGGGCTGACCAGCACCCGGCCCTGCCCGAGCGCGGCGGCGGCCAGGGCGGCCCCGTCGTCGGCGGCGCCGACCGAGGCGCGCACCGCGGGCAGCCCGCCGATGAGGGGCGTGTCGAACCCGAACGTCCGGGCCGTCTCCCGCAGCCGCTCCGCTCCCAGCCGTTCCACGGCCAGCCGCGCGAACGCGGTGTTGCACGAGCGGGCGAACGCCTCCCGGAGCGACACGGTGCCGTGGTCCTCGTGACCGAAGTTGCGGAACTCCCGGCCCGCGACGGTGGCCCGGGCCGGGCAGGGGACCGGCGAGGACGGCGACATCCCGCCGGCCACCAGCGCCGCCGCCGTGACGATCTTGAACGTCGAGCCCGGCGGATACCGGCCCATGAGCGCCCGGTTGTAGCCGCCGGGCTTGTTGGCCACCGCCAGGACCTCCCCGGTGGAGGCCCGCACCGCCACCAGCGAGACGGGATCGGTGACGTCCTTGAGCGCCCGCACGGCCGCCTCCTGCGCCCGGAGGTCGATGGTGGTCCGCAGCGGCGCGCCCTCCTGGGCGGGGAACGTGTGCAGCGTCTTCACCGCCGTGACCGCCCCGCCCGCGTCGGTCACGATCTGCACGGCGAGTTCGGGCCTTCCGGCGAGCCGCCGCTCGTACTGGTGCTGCAGGCCCGATAACCCGGCCAGGTCGCCCTCCCGGTAGGGGGCGCCCAGCCGGCGGGCCTGCGCGGCGGACAGCGTGCCGAGCCGGCCGAGGAGCTGCTGCACCGAGCCGGAGGGGTGACCGAGCAGCGACTCCCCGGAGGCGGACAGGATGTCGGCGCGTTCGGGCCGGCGCCGCCGGGTGCGCAGCCGCTGCCCCTCCTTGAGGGCCGGGTGCAGCACCCGCGGGCTCCAGGAGACCCGCCACCGGCCGTCCCTGCGGAGCAGCGGGAGCTCGGCGCGGTAGGTCCAGACCCGCCCGCCCTCCAGGGTGATCTCGGCCCGGTAGGAGCCGACGGCCCTCCCGGCTCCGGGTTCGTCGAGGCCGGTCAGGGCGAATCGCCACCGGCTCGCCCCCAGGTCCGTGCGCGTCCGGGCGTGCCGGGCGACGAAGTCGGCGGGCGGCGCGTCCACCAGCGCCCGCATCGCCGTGTAGTCGTCGCGCGCCCAGGCGGCCAGATAGCGTTCGGCGGCGGTGCGCGGACCGGCGTCGCCGCGCAGGGACCACCACGCGCCCGCCCCCGCGAGCACCCCCGTCGCCGCCGCGGCGGCGATCAGCGCGGACTGTCGCATGCTCGCCCCCCTCGTGTTCGGCCTGCTCAGGACACCACCCGACCGGCGCCGATGTCCATGGCGACATGACCGGAAGGCCGCCGTGGCCCAGAAGATCCGCGGCCGACGTCGCGCGCCGGGCCGGCGGGCGCCCGCGCATATCGGCCCGAGGGCGGACGGATAGCATCCGGCACATGCGTTCGCGTCGATCGACACTGGCGGTCCCCGGCAGCAACCCCCGCTTCATCGAGAAGGCCCAGGGGCTGCCCGCCGACGAGGTCTTCCTGGACCTGGAGGACGCGGTGGCCCCCTCCGCCAAGGAGGAGGCCCGCAAGAACGTGATCGCCGCGCTCAACGAGGGCGACTGGGGCGGCAAGGTCCGGGTGGTGCGGGTCAACGACCTGCGGACCCACTGGGCCTACCGCGACGTCATCGAGGTCGTCGAGGGGGCGGGCGCCAATCTCGACTGCGTGATGCTGCCGAAGGTGCAGGAGCCCGACGACGTGCGGTGGCTGGACCGGCTGCTCACCCAGATCGAGACCGCCATGGGGTACGAGGTCGGCCGGATCGGCATCGAGGCGCAGATCGAGGACGCCCGCGGCATGACCAACATCGACGCGATCGCCGCGTCCTCGCCGCGTCTGGAGACCCTGGTGTTCGGGCCGGGCGACTTCATGGCCTCGATCAACATGAAGACGCTGACGGTGGGGGAGCAGCCTCCCGGGTACACCGAGGGGGACGCCTACCACTACATCCTGATGCGGATCCTGATCGCCGCCCGGGCCCACGACCTGCAGGCCATCGACGGGCCGTACTTCAACGTGCGGGACGTGGAGGCCTTCACCCGGGTCGCCCGGCGGTCGGCGGCGCTGGGCTTCGACGGCAAGTGGGTGCTGCACCCCTCGCAGATCGAGGCGGCCAACGAGGTCTTCTCCCCGGACCAGGCCGACTACGACCGCGCCGAGCTGATCCTGGAGGCCTACGAGTACCACACCACCGTGGAGGGACGGGGGGCGGCGAGGCTCGGCGACGAGATGATCGACGAGGCCTCCCGCAAGATGGCCCAGGTCATCGCCGCCAAGGGACGCGCCGCCGGGCTGCGGCGCACCACGTCCTTCCAGCCGCCCGGGAACTGACCGGGCCGCATCGTTCGTCCGACTCGACAAAGGGGGTCTGCCGGTGGCGAAGGACCAGGAGAACGAGGACTGGGCGCCGCCCGACCCGGGCATGGCGGACTCGGCCGCGTCCCGCTCCGGCGTCTCCGTCCCGCCCACCGACCCCGAATCCGCGGGATCCGCCGGAGCGGACGGGCGGGCCGAGCCCGCGGGGCCCACCGTGCCGGACGGGTCCGCGGCGCCCCTGGGGCCCGCGCCGATCCTGCCGCCCGCGCAGAGCGCGATGCCGCCGGATGCGCCGGGATGGGCGCAGCAGCCGCCGCCCTGGCCCGGGACGTACGGGGCGGCCCCCGGGCATCCCGAGCGGGGCCGTGACGGGTGGGCGGGACCGCCGCCCCCCGGGCGGCCTCCGGGCGGGGAGCCCTGGGTCGTGGAGACCCCGCCCGGGGTCCCCTACCAGCAGATGGCCCGCAACCGGGTCCAGCGGTGGTGGCGGCCGGTCGTCGGGAGCTTCGCGATCGTGCTGACCGGGCTGCTGGCGCTCGTCCCGATCGTCTTCGTCTGGATCCTGGTGCAGGTCGGACTCCTGGGGCGGGAGGCGGAGGAGCTCTTCAACCCCCAGGCGGGGCCGCTGTTCGGCGGCGTGAACGCCGAGCTGGGCTTCACCCTGGTGTCGGTGGCGGTCTTCCTGCCGCTCGTGCCGCTGGCGGCGTGGATCTTCCAACGGCGGCGACCGGGCACCGTGTCGTCGGTGGTCGGGCGGCTGCGGTGGCGCTGGCTGCTGCTGTGCCTGGGATTGGCGGTGCTGACCAGCATCGCGTCGATCCTCATCACCTGGGCGACGAGCCTGCTGGTCGACGACCCCGCCGTGATGGACGGCGAGGGGGGCTGGGTCGGCTGGGGCGCCTTCTGGGTCCCGCTGGTGCTGGTGGTGCTGCTGGTGCCGTTCCAGGCGTCCGCCGAGGAGTACTTCTTCCGCGGCTGGCTGTTGCAGGCCATCGGCAGCTGCACCCTGGAGCGGCGCACCGGGCGGGTGGGCCGCGGGCTGAGCCGGGTGTTCCGCACCCCGTGGCCGGCGATCTGCATCAGCGGCGTCGCCTTCATGTCGCTGCACGGCTATGTCGGCTGGGCGGCCGGAGCGATCTTCATGTTCGCCGTGATCACCGGCTGGTTGACGGTCCGCACCGGCGGGCTGGAGGCCGCCATCGCCGTGCACGTGGTCAACAACACGGTGGCCTTCCTGGTCCCCGCCGCGTTCGGGCAGCTGAGCCTGGAACAGGGGGCGATCCCGCTGCCCTATGTGATCGCCGACGTGCTGCCGAT
This sequence comes from Thermomonospora catenispora, assembly GCF_006363815.1. Taxonomy (GTDB): domain Bacteria; phylum Actinomycetota; class Actinomycetes; order Streptosporangiales; family Streptosporangiaceae; genus Thermomonospora; species Thermomonospora catenispora. Next base: position 11,841 of record NZ_RRYT01000031.1, on the reverse strand, counting down.
GGCGCTGTACGGGGCGATCGCGGCGGCGCTGGCGCGGCGGCTCCGGCTGCAGACCCGCACCCCCGTCGCCGAGCGGGTCGGCGGAGGCGAGCGGCCCGAACGGGCCGACCGCACCGACCGGGGCGAGATCGACCAGGACGGGCGGATCGACCGGGGCGACCGGGCCGACCGGGGCGATCACATCGGCCGGGAGGACCGGAACGAGCGGGCCGACGACGAGCGGGACGGCCGGGCCGACCCGCCGCGGTGAGCGGCGGCGGGCTCGCCGGAGCCGCCGCGCGGCGGGACACGGGGCGCCGACGGGCCGGCGCGCCGCCGCTCAGGCGGCGCCGGACGCGCCGGACGCGCCGGACGCGCCGGACGCCGGGCCGAGCGGATCCGCGAACGTCCAGCCCTTCGCCAGCAGCGCGTCGATCGCCCGCACGGCGGCGGCCATCCGCTCCTCGTGCGGGCCGGACACCACGATGTGCGGCAGGTCCCGGCGCTCCAGCTCCTCCCGGAACCGCCGGTTCATCGACGAGCGGATCTCCCGCCCGTCCCGCCAGCCGTCCTGCTCGAACGGCACCCCGTCGATGTCGGTGAGGATCCACAGGTGGTGCGGCGCGCGTTCGTGCAGCGCCTCCACCTGCGAGGGCCAGGACCCCACATAGCGTTCGTGCCACAGGCAGGTCGCCAGCGCGTCGGTGTCGCACACCAGCAGCGGCGACCCCGAACGCGCGGCGGCCTCCTCCAGCGCCAGATGCCGTTCGGCGATCAGCGTGAACTCCTCCGAACGCCACGACAGGTCCCCGATCCACAGCGACGGGTCCGTGCGGCGGGCCAGCGCCAGCTTCTCCTCGCAGTAGGTCCGGCCGTACTCCGGCACCCACCGCGTCGCCGCCCACACCCCGCCCCGCGCCGCATAGTGCGCCGCCAGCGCGCGGGCCAGCGTGGTCGTCCCCGAGGACTCCGCGCCCAGCACCACCACCCGCCGGGCCAGGTGCGCGCGGACCGGCGGGGACAGCCACCGCCAGCAGCCCGCCGGGTCCCGCCGCACCGCCGTGCCGCTGACCGGGAACCGCCGCCGCGGCGGATCCACCGGGACGTGCACCGCCGAGAGCCGGCGGGCCAGCTCGGGCCCGTAGTCCTCCGAGCTGAACACCGCGTCCACCGGAGGCGGCTCCACGCCCCTCCCGCGCCCCAGCGCCAGCCCCTCCCGGAACGCCGCCATGTGCATCGCCCAGATCTCGTCGGAGTCGTAGTCGATCGGGGCGTCGTCCACCACCGGGACGATCTCCACATGCGGCTGTGGATGCGCCTCCCGCAGCCAGGCCGTGCGCAGCGCCAGCGGGATCGTCTCCACCGTGGAGGCCGCCACCACCACGGTGAGGCGCTCGCATGCCCCGGCCGCCGTGTCGATCAGATGGTGGTGGCCGGCGTGCGGCGGATAGAACTTGCCGACCACCAGCCCGTGCCGGAACCTCATGCCCGTTCGGCGGTCCGGCGGGCCCGCCAGTCGCCCCGCCACGCCGCCAGGCCCAGCAGGCACAGGCTCAGGAACACCACGTACAGGACGCCGGTCAGGTACAGGCCCTTGTAGGCGTACAACGGAATGTAGATCAGGTCCACGGTGATCCACAGGTACCACGACTCCAGCCGCTTGCGGCACTGCCCGTACGTCGCCATCAGGGAGATCGCCGTGGTCAGCGCGTCCCAGAACGGCACCGTGGAGTCGGTGTGCACGGCCAGCGCCCAGGTCAGCAGCGCGGTCGCGGCCGCCCCGGCGGCGACCAGCCCGCCCCACTCGCCGCGGGAGGTGCGGGTGACGACCAGCCGGGTGCGGTCCCGTCCGCCGTACAGCCACGCCCACCAGCCGTAGGACTGCAGCGCGAGGTAGACGATCTGCAGCGCCGCGTCGGCGTACAGACCGCCCTCCAGGAACACCAGTCCCAGCAGCGACACGTTGGCGATGCCGATCGGCCAGTTCCAGATGCTCTGCCGGACCACCAGGTAGACGCAGGCCGCGCCGGTGACGAAACCGAGCAGCTCCGCCCGGCTCGTCGGCACCTGGCCGAGGTGGAAGGCGGGCCGCAGCAGGGACTGCAGCAGATCATGCAAGGACACAGGACGCTCCCGGGGGGTCGAGGGCCACGGCGACGTTACTGCGCCGGGAGCACCCCCCACTCCAGCAAGGTCTCCACCAGCGCCGTCGTCGTCGGCACGCCGCGCAGCTCGGCGACGCTCATCCAGCGGGCGTCGGCGGCGTCGTCCCCGGCGCGCAGCGTCCCGCCCGCCACGGTCGCCGTGTAGTCGTGCACCTCGTACGTCACCCCCGCCGGGCCCGGCCGGCGGACCGTCCCCGCGTGGTCGCCCACCCGCACCAGCAGTCCGGTCTCCTCCCGGACCTCCCGGGCCACCGCCTCGGCGTCGGACTCGCCGGGCTCGACCCGGCCGCCGGGGATCGACCACAGTCCCTCACCGGGCGGCCGTCCCCGCCGGACCACCAGCAGCCGGCCCTCCTCGTCCACGACGACGGCCCCTACACAGCGCACGGTGCTCATTCGTTCATTGTGGGCCCCAAGGGCCGCCCAAAGGGCTTGACTGGGCGGCGAGGGCGAACGAACGTGAGGTCTCGTGAGGGCCGAGCCCACCTGCCCGCGCTGCGGCCGGCCGGTGCGCGCGCCGGGGCTGTGGTCCAACGACTGGACCTGCCCCGTGCACGGCGCCGTCCTGCCCCTGCAGCCTGCCCGCAGGCCCTCCCGGGAGGGGCTGGCGGCGTTGCTGCAGGACGCGCGGGCCCCGGTGTGGCTGCCCTGGCCGCTGCCGGCGGGCTGGCTGGTCACCGGGTTCCTGGACGCGGGCGATGAGCGCACCGGCTCCCGGGCCTGCGCGGTGGCGCTGTCGGGGCCCAACCTGATGCACGGCCCCGCCGATCTGCTGTTGATCGCCGAGGAGCCCGGCGTGGGGCTGGGCGCCCGCTTCGCCGGCGTCCGGGAGGACGTCGCCGCCCAGACCAGCGCCGCCGGGCCGCCGAACGCCGTCATGGAGGTCCGCTCGGCGTCCACCCGTCCGCACCAGGTGCCGCTGTGGGCGGTGGACGGCGCACCCGACCGGGCCGGTTACGTCGGCGAGGCGATGGGCTGCTGGCTGTGGGCGGTGCTGTGGCCCGTCGAGGCCGGGGCCCTGCTGATGGAGGAGCTCCAGCTGCTGGACCTGCGCGATCCGGGCATGCGCCTGGACGTTCCGTTCGGCGCGTTCTGTCCGCGCCTGCGGCCGGAGCGGCTCCGTGCCGCCGAGGACGGCCGCGACGCCGCCGAGAGCGGATAAGGTCTGTCGCGTGGACGCGCGTATCGAACAGGTGGTGTCGAAGGGCAAGTGCACCTTCGAGGACACCCAGTACGAGGTCGAGAGCAACACCTACATCGTCGGGGACGACGACGAGGTCATCGTGATCGACCCGGCGCACGACGCCGAGGCCATCCTCAAGAAGGTCGGCGACCGGGAGGTCATGGCGGTCATCTGCACCGACGGCCTCGACGCCCACCTGAACTCCGTGCTGGAGGTGGCGGCCGCCGGGGAAGAGGACGAGGACAACTGGGCGCCGATCGCCCTGCACCGCAACGACCGGATCCTGTGGCGCGACTACTTCGGGCGTCTCGCCTCGGAGGAGGACGACCCGGAGGACCAGAAGGCCCTGCGGTCGCTGGAGCCCGACATCTGGCTGGAGGACGGCGGCGTCTTCGAGATCGCCGGGGTGCAGCTGGAGGTCCATCACACGCCGGGGCACACGCCCGGCAGCGTGAGCATCTACTGCGAGCAGCTCGGCGTGCTGTTCTCCGGGGACACCCTGCACCGCGGCAGGCCGGGTTCGATCGGCGGCAACTTCGCCGACCTGCGCCAGCAGCTCAACTCCATCGGCTCGCTGCTGACCCCGCTGCCCAACGACACCCGCGTGCTCCCCGGCCAGGGCCCGGAGACCACGGTCGGCGACGAGGACGCCCGCTGGGAGAGCTGGGGCGCGCTGGCCACGGAATCCGCCGACTGACCCGAGGACGCCCTCATCGAACAGCTCGGTTTCGCAGACATGCCGCGGCGGCGGTACTCCTGCACGCCGTCCAGGCTGAACGCCTGGCTGGAGTGCCCCCGGCGCTACCGGATGACCTATCTGGACCGGCCGGCGCCGCCCAGGGGGCCGCGGTGGGCGCACATCAGCCTCGGCCTCAGCGTGCACAACGCGCTGGCGGCCTGGTGGCGGCTGCCGTCGTCCGACCGCACCCCTCGGGCGGCGGGCGCGCTGGTGGGCCGGTACTGGATCGCCGACGGGTTCCGCGACGCCGAACACTCCGCCGCATGGCGCGAGCGCGCCCGCGCGATGGTCGAACGGTATGCGGCGGGTCTGGACCCGGGCCTGGAGCCGGTCGGGGTGGAACGCACCGTCGCCGCCAAGACCGCCCGGATCACCGTGCAGGGCCGCATCGACCGGCTCGACGCACGGGACGGCGAGCTGGTGGTGGTGGACTACAAGACCGGGCGGCGCGAGCCGGGCCCCGACGACGCGCGTTCCTCGCTCGCGCTGGCGATCTACGCGATCGCCGCCGCCCAGGTGCTGCGCCGCCCCTGCCGCCGGGTCGAGCTGCACCATCTGCCCAGCGGGACGGTCGCCTCCTGGGAGCACACCGCCGAATCGCTGGAGGAGCACCTCCGCCGCGTCGAGCGGGTCGCCGCGGAGGCGGCCGAGGCCGACGAGGCGTACCGGGAGCGGCTGCGCCCCGCCGCCTCGCCCGCCCCGGACCCGGAGGGGGAGATCGACCACGCCCCGTTCGACGAGGCGTTCCCGCCGCGTCCGGGCGGCCTGTGCGCCTGGTGCGACTTCAACCGGGTGTGCCCGGAGGGCAGACGGGCCGCCCCGGCCAAGGAGCCCTGGGCGGCGCTGGCCGCCGCCGAGGAGGGCTCGGCCTGAGCGGACCCGGCCCGGACGCGGTCAGCGGGCGGAGCGGCATTCGGCCGCGCGCCAGAAGTCGCACAGGGCGCCGGCGGTGGTCTCCGGGGCCTCCACGGCGGGGGAGTGCGCGGCGCCGGGGATGACCACCTTGGCGGCGCCGAGGCGTTCGGCCATCTCCGCCTGGATCTGCGGCGACCAGGCGTTGTCGTTCTCGCCGTAGAGCACCAGCAGCGGCAGATCGGCCTCGTCGCACACCTTGGCCAGCTCGTCCACCCGGTCCGGGGCGTTGAGGATCTCCCGGGCCATGGTGAGCAGGCTGGTGACCGAAGTGGCCAGCATCCGGCTGCGCAGGAAGCCGATGATCTCCTCGGGCACCCCGTTCGCCCGGGCGTCGGGCTCCATGTGCTCGGTCCAGATCCGGTGGATCCCCACCCGCGGCAGCGCATCGATCAGCGCCTCGGCGTCCCGGCGGCGCGGGCCGGTGATCGCGCTCGGACCCGAGCTCATCAGCGTGTACGACAGCGGACGGGCGCCCGCGTCCAGGATCGCCTCGCGGGTGACCAGGCCGCCGAACGAGTGCCCCACCAGATGGGCGGGCTCGGGGCCCAGCGCCTCCAGCAGCGCCCGGATGTCCGCGGCCAGCGCGCCCAGGGTGTAGGCGGACTCCTCCTCCGGGCCGTCGCTCTCGTACTGGCCGCGCATGTCGATCGCCACCACCCGCCGGCCCGGCCGCGCCAGGCTCTGCAGGACGGCGAGATAGTCCTCCTTGCTGCCGGTGAACCCGGGCACCAGCAGCGCCGGACAGCGTTCGGGTACCCCCGATCCGGGCAGCGCCTCCAGGGCGGCGAACGCGCCGCGGGAGGTTTCGATCTCCGTCCGGCGCACACCGGGCGGCAGGGACAAAAACCGGGGCGTACTCACAGGCCGTCAGCATAACCGAGGGGTCGGAAGGCCCCCGTCGCGCTTCACCGGGGCTTCACCGGCCCGTCCGGGCCGGTCCCGGCGTTCTTCGGCGGACGGCGGACGGCGCTCCCTACCGTGGGAGCGTGCAGAGCATCGCTGCGACCGCCGTCTCCGCGCACCGCCGTGATCACCACGGCGATCTCGAGGGGGCGGTCGATTCCGGAGCCGAGTATGTGGAGATCGACGTCCGCCGTGTCGGCGACGGCCGGCTGGTGGTCCACCACGGCCTCACCGTGGGACGGCTGCCGCTGGCGCGCTGCACCTACGAGCGGATCTGCGCCGCGGCCGCCCGTCCCGTGCCGTTGCTGCACGAGGCGCTGGACGCCATCGCCGGGCGCGCCCTGGGCCATCTCGATCTGAAAGAACGCGGCTGTGAGCACGAGACGGTCGAACTGGCGCTGGATCGGCTCGGTCCGGGCCGGTTCGTGGTCACCAGCCGCGATCCGGAGTCGATCCGTGTGATCAAACGGGACTTTCCCGAGGTCGTCACGGCGCTGTCGGTGGGGCGGGCGCCCTGGGAGCGCGGCGCGGTCCGCGACCTGTCCCCGCTGTCGACGGTGCGCCGGTGCGGGGCCGACATGGTCGCGCTCAACCACCGGCTGGCCAGGATCGGCGTCCTGGCCGCCTGCGCCCGTGCCGGCTTCCCGGCCATGGTGTGGACGGTCAACGCCGAATCGCTGATGCGCCGTTTCCTGGCCGATCCGCGGGTGGCCGTCCTGGTGACCGACCATCCGCGCCGGGCCCTCGCCCTCCGCGACGCCGGCGCGGGGAACCGTCCCGCACACCCCTCGCCCGCGCTTCCGGGCGTCTTTGCCGGCTCGTCCGCCGCCCGCCCGGCGGCGCGCTGCGGGCGGGGCGGCCGTGACGCCCGGGCCGCGGCAGACGGACCGCAGGCTCGTCAGCGCGCCGGCCCGGTCCGCCCCGCGCCGCCTTCGACCGAGGGCTCCGTGGGCCCCGAACCGGACCCGCGGGGGCGGATCGCCTGATCCGCGGAGGTCACAGCGTCCGGTCGCCGGCGGCGCGTCCGCCTCGGCTGCGGCGACGGGAACGGGACGAGCGCCGCTTGGGGGCCGGCGGTTCGGGCAGCGGGTCCGGCTCGACGCCGTTGGACGGCGGGGGCAGGAAGGTGACCAGCGGGATCCCGGCCTCGGTGATCGGCGGGATGATCGGCTCGGGCTCCGGCACGGGGCGCGGGGCGGGGGCGTCGGCCTCCTCCCGCTCGGCGGAGTCCTCCTCCCAGGCCGGCTCCGGCTCGGAAACCTCGTCCCGCTCGACCGGTTCGTCTCGATCGACCGCCTCGTCCCGCTCGGCCGGCTCAGGCCGCTCGGTCTGCCCGGTCTCGCCGGGCCGGTCGGTCTGCTCGACCTGCTCGGCCTGCTCGATCGGCCGGCCGCCGCGGGTCCGCCGGCGGGTGCGAGTGCGCTTGCGCCTGGGACGTTCGCGCTCGCCGTCCTCGGCGGTCTCGCGGGACCTGACGCGGCCGGTCTCGCCGATGTCCTCCAGCTCCTCGGCCGCCAGGCCCTCCCGCTCGCGCCGCTCCTTGGGCAGCGTCCCGGTGACGCCCTCCGGGATGTTCAGCGCCTCGTACAGGTGCGGAGAGGTGGAGTAGGTCTCCTGGGGCTGGGCGAACGACAGGGACAGCGCGTTGTTGATGAGCTTCCAGCGCGGCAGGTCGCTCCAGTCCACCAGCGTGACCGCGGTGCCCGCCCGGCCGGCCCGGCCGGTGCGGCCGATGCGGTGCACATAGGTCTCGGCCGAGTCGGGGCACTCGTAGTTGACCACGTGGGTGACGTCCTCGACGTCCAGCCCCCGGGCCGCCACGTCGGTGGCCACCAGCACGTCGATCTTGCCGTGCCGGAACGCTCGCAGCGCTCGCTCGCGCTGGCCCTGCCCCAGGTCGCCGTGCACCGCGGCGGCGGCGAAGCCGCGCTTGGTCAGGTCGGCGGCGATCCGGTCGCAGGCCCGCTTGGTCTGGCAGAACACCATGGTGAGCCCGCGGCCCTCGGCCTGCAGCACCCGCGCCAGCACCTCCGGCTTGTCCAGCGGGTGGGTCTGGAAGACGTGCTGGGCGACCTGCGGGGCGGCCTCGGACTCGGTGTGCGCCTCGGCCCGCACGTTGGTCGGCCGGCGCAGATAGCGCCGCGACAGCGCCACGATCTCGCCGGGCATGGTGGCCGAGAACAGCATGGTCTGCCGCTCGGACGGGACCAGCTCGATGATCCGCTCGATGTCGGGCAGGAAGCCCAGGTCGAGCATCCGGTCGGCCTCGTCCAGCACCATCACCTGGATCTGCGACAGGTCCAGGTGTCCCTGCCGGGCCAGGTCCAGCAGCCGGCCCGGGGTGCCGACCACCACGTCCACGCCGTCGCGCAGCGCCTGGATCTGCGGCTCATAGGCCCGGCCGCCGTACACCGACAGCACGCGGGTGCCGAGCTTGCCTCCGGCCACCAGCAGGTCGTCGGTGACCTGCAGGGCCAGTTCGCGGGTCGGGGCGAGCACCAGCCCGCGCGGGGCCTTGCCGCCGTGCTCGATGCGCTGCAGCAGCGGGATGCCGAATGCCAGGGTCTTGCCCGTGCCGGTTCGGGCCTGAGCGATGATGTCGTACCCGCCGAGCCCGATGGGCAGGGCGAGTTCCTGAATGGGGAACGCGTCGACGATGCCCTCGGTCTCGAGGGCGTCGCATATCTCGGAACGGACTCCGAGTTCACGGAACGTAGTCAGGGCTTTCAGCCTCCGTCGTGCGGTGTCCTCACTCCCGGATCAGCACTCGGGCCGCGCCCGGGCGGGCGCGCTCCCTCGCCTTCCCCCACCTGGTGCGGTACCGCCGGAAGCTCGGTTCCCATCGTCGTGCGCGGCAGGACTCCGGTCCTGCCGTCCGCTTCCGGTGGCCGCGCCGATGCGCGGGAGGGACCATCCGTCAATCAGTACCTCGGCGACCGCTGTCAGGGGTATGCGCAATCACTCTGCGTGGCTGCGCGCGGTCACACTTCGCGACGCATGGTACCGGTTGCGGGTTCCTGACACCAATAGCCTTTCGAATGTGATAACGCGGTGAGACCGATGTGCATTCCCGTTCCCCGCCCGGGGCGCCCGTGATATTCCGGCATTGACCGCAGGCGGCGGGGCGATGACGGGGGACGGGCGGCGATGACCGACTGGAGACTGCCGGGGTACGTCGAGCTGGGCGAGCTCGGGCGGGGCGCGCAGGGGCGGGTGGTGCTGGCCCGCGGCGAGACCGACGGCGGGCTCGTCGCGATCAAGTACCTGGACCCGCGAGGGCTCGCCGACGAACGCGCCCTGGAACGCTTCCGGAACGAGGCGCGTGCGCTGGCCCAGGTCCGGGACCGGCACGTGGTGCGGCTGCATGGGCTGGTGGAGACCGCCGAAGGCGCGGCACTGGTGATGGAGGCGGTGCACGGGGCGTCGCTGCGCACCCTGCTGGACCGGTACGAGCCCATGTCCCCGGAGTCGGCGCTGGCNGGTGCACGGGGCGTCGCTGCGCACCCTGCTGGACCGGTACGAGCCCATGTCCCCGGAGTCGGCGCTGGCGGTGCTCAAGGGCTCGCTGCTGGGACTGGCCGCCGCGCACGCCGTGGGGGTGATCCACCGCGACTACAAGCCCGCCAACGTGATCGTGCAGCCCGACGGGCTCAGCAAGCTCATCGACTTCGGCGTGGCGGGGCTGATCGGGGAACGGTTCGGCGGCGGCACCCCCGCCTACATGGCCCCCGAGCGGTGGAGGGGGCGGCCGGCCTCCCCGGCCGCCGACGTGTACGCGGCCACCTGCGTGTTCTTCGAATGCGTGACCGGTGCGCGGCCGTATCCGGGCACGGACCGGGCCGAGCTGCGGCGTCGGCACCTGGAGGACCCGGTGCCGGTCGAGGCCGTCCCCGAGCCGCTGCGCCCGCTGCTGGAGCGCGGCCTGGCCAAGGAGCCGGCCGCCCGTCCGCCGGGCGCGGCGGCGTTCGTGGCGGAGCTGGAGCGGGCGGCGTCCGCCGCGTACGGGCCGGACTGGGAGGCCCGCGGCTGGGGCGCGCTCGGCGTGGCCACGGCGGCGGTGCTCCCGCTCGCCGCGGCGGCGCTGGCGACCGGGGGAGCGGCCGGGGCGGCGACGGCCGCCGGGACCGGAACCGGCGCCGGGGCGGGAGCCGGCGCCGGGGCGGCGGGACAGGGGATCGCGGCGACCACCGCCGCCAAGGTCGCCATCACGGCGACCACCGCCACCGTGGTCGCCACAGCGGGGGTGGGCGCCTACTCGGTGATCGCCGGAGAGGAGCCGCCCGCCCCGACCGCCTCGCCCGCCCCGCCCCTCGAGCGGGTCTCGCTCACCACGCCGGCGCTGGAGCAGACGATCACGCTGCCGGGCAGGCCCGCGCTGCGCATCCGCGACGCCCGCTACGTCCAGGTCTCCGGCCTGGCCGACCGGGCGGTCCAGGAGCGGGTCAACGCCGCGCTGCGCGCCCCGCTGGAGGAGGCGGTCACCGGGTTCCGCCGGTACCTGGTCGGCGAGCACCCGCCGGGCTCTGCGCCGCAGTGCGCCGAGCTGGGCGCCGAGCCGAGGGTCCGGCTGGGCGGCCCCCGGCTGGTGTCGGTGCTCTACCGGTTCACCACCCGGACCTGTTCCGTGGCCGACGAGGACCCGCCGGGTGCCGACGCCGTCACCGTCGATCTGTCCACCGGGCGGGCGCTGACCGTCGACGACCTGTTCCCCGACGCCGCGTCGCTCGACCGGCTCTCCGACCGGTTGCCGCCGCCCGACGCCGCCCGCCGGGAGTGCGGATACAGTCCGCCGCTGCGGCCCGCCCTGTTCCGCCCCCAGCGGTTCGACGACGGCCGCACCGCCGCGCCGCAGATCCTGTTCGCGCTCACCTCGACGGGACTGGAGCTGCAGTTCCAGCGCAGCCTGCCCTGTCCGCAAGGTCTGGTGCTGACCGCACCCTATGACCGGATTCGTGATGTGATACGGCCCGAGATCCTGAAGAAGATCACCCTCACTCCGACTCCGGAAAGGTCATGATGGGCGACCAATGGCGGCTTGCGGACTTCACGGAGATCCGTGAGCTGGGCTCCGGTGCGCAGGGCCGGGTGGTGCTGGCCCGGCACACCGAGTCCGGCACCCCCGTGGCGATCAAGTACCTGGTCCGCAGCGAAGGCGATGCCGAGGCCATCGAGCGGCTCCGCCGAGAGGCCCTCATGCTCGCCAAGGTCACCGACCCCCACGTGGTGCGGCTGTACCGGTTCGCGGTGGGGGAGCGGGGCGCCGCCCTGGTGATGGAGGCGGTCGACGGCGTCTCCCTCAAGGAGCTGCTGGCCCGGCACGGCGCGATGCCCCCCGAGGCGGCCCTGACGGTGCTCAAGGGCTCGCTGCTGGGGCTGGCCGCCGCGCACGCGGTGGGCGTGGTGCACCGCGACTACAAGCCCGCCAACGTGGTGGTGCGGGCCGACGGGCTCAGCAAGCTCATCGACTTCGGGATCGCGGCCCTCAGCGGGGTCGGCTCCCGGGAGGGCAGCCCCGCCTACATGGCCCCCGAGCAGTGGCGCGGCGAGCCCGCCGTCCCCGCCACCGACGTGTACGCCGCCACCTGCGTGTTCTTCGAGTGCGTGACGGGCGCCAAGCCCTACCCCGCCTCCGATCCGGCGACGCTGATGCACCGGCACCTGAACGACCCGGTGCCGGTCGAGGCCGTCCCCGAGCCGCTGCGCCCGCTGCTGGAGCGCGGCATGGCCAAGGACACGACGCGACGGCCGGACGGCGCGGCGGCGTTCGTGGCGGAGCTGGAGCAGGCGGCGTCCGCCGCGTACGGGCCGGACTGGGAGCAGCGCGGGATCCGGGCGCTGGCGGCCGGGGCGGCGGCGCTGGCGTCGCTGTTCCCGCTGACCGCCGCGCTCTCCGGCGGTGCGGCGGGGGCCGGTGCGGCGGGCGGCGCCGGAGCCGCCGGAGCCGGAGCGGCGGGCAC
>NZ_RRYT01000030.1 GCF_006363815.1 Thermomonospora catenispora | reverse complement strand
CGCACGAGCCGCGGGCGCCGGCGCCCTCCCCGTCGCGGGCGGGGGGCGGCGTCGGCGCCGCATGGGGCGCGGCGGGGCGACGGCGCGGCGACGCCTGGTCCGGGCCGCCCTGGGACGCGGCGGGGTCGGCGCCGCGTGGGGCGCGGCGGGAGGGGGCGCAGCTCTGGGAGGAGGAGGAAGAAGAGGAGGAAGAGGCGGAAGAGGCGGCGTCGCCGCCGGGGAGGAGGACGAGGTGCTTGCGGGTGCGCATCGAACGGCCGGTGGGCGTGATCCGGGTCAGGCTCGCCATGCGTGGCCTCCGATCGAGGGATTCGAATGCCAGTTCGATCGAACGGATGTACGATATGTAGCGCAGGGCGTCGAAAGAGGCGAGAGGAACACGCCGGTTTCTTCGAACAATTGTTTGATCATCAGCGGGATCCGCGCTAACGTGCCTGCCAGGAGCGAGGTCCCCGTACGGGTGGCGTGCCGGTCAGTCGGGCACGCCCGGCGCCCAGGAGGCGGTCAGAGCGATGAGCAAGGTCCGGGAGATGCCCGACGGGCCGATGGACGAGAGCGGTCTCACCCCGCGCCAGCGGATGGTGCTCGAGGTGATCCGGGACTCGGTGCAGCGGCGCGGCTATCCCCCGTCGATGCGGGAGATCGGTGAAGCCGTCGGGCTGACCAGCACCTCCAGCGTGTCCCACCAGCTGCGGACCCTGCAGCGCAAGGGCTTCCTGCGGCGCGATCCCAACCGCCCGCGCGCCGTGGAGGTCCGCATGCCCGGTGCCGCACCGGACCGTTTCCGGGGCACCGCTTCGCAGTCCGTAGAGGACTCTACCGGGCGGGAGGAGGTTCCCGCCCCCGCCTTGGTGCCCTTGGTGGGGCGGATCGCCGCCGGCGGGCCCATCTTGGCCGAGGAGAGCGTGGAGGACGTGTTCACCCTCCCCCGGCAGCTGGTCGGCGAGGGCACCCACTTCCTGCTCAAGGTCTCCGGCGACTCGATGATCGACGCCGCCATCGCCGACGGCGACTGGGTGGTGGTGCGGCAGCAGCCGGTCGCCGAGAACGGCGACATCGTCGCCGCCATGATCGACGGCGAGGCCACCGTCAAGACCTTCAAGCGCAAGGACGGCCACGTCTGGCTGATGCCGCAGAACGCCGCCTACGACCCCATCCCCGGGGACGAGGCCTCCATCCTGGGCCGCGTGGTCGCCGTCCTCCGCAAGATCTGACCCCGCCGCCCCGGCGCTCCGGGCGGGCCGTGGAGGGCGCGGATCCGCCCCTCGCGCATCGCCCCGCCCCGGCCGCTTCCGGCCCCGGCCCCCGACCCGGCCGCTTCCGAGAACGGACCCCGGCGGGGGCCTGAGGCCGTCGCTCACGCGTCCGCCGCCCCGGCGCGCCCAAGGCGTCCGGCCCGGCGGATGCGAGTCCGCCCTTCGCGCCGTCGCCGCGCATCGCCCGCGCCCCAGAGGGCGGGATCCGGGCGATGCGCGGCGGCGAGGGACGTCGCCGCGCCGGCGGCGCGGCGGTGACGGTCAGGAGGCGGGCGGGGCCTCCCAGGCCCGCAGGTAGGCCTCGGCGGCCCAGGCCAGGTCGTCGACGATCTCCCGGCCGGCGAGGATGCGCATGTCCTCGATCCAGTCCGGGATCAGCCCGTAGTTGGCGACGCCGTCCACATTGACGTCCCAGGTGCGCTCCCCGGTGCGCAGCCGGTCCAGCGTCACGCTGCCGTCATGGCTGGTGAACGGGTAGCGGACGGGGTTGGCCGCGTTGCCGGCGCGCGGCGGCGGCAGGGGTCCCAGCCCGTTGGCGTCCATGCCGTAGCCGTAGCCGAACAGGCGGGAGGGGTCGCGGACGGCCTTGGCGGCTCGCCAGTTCCGCACGAACTCCTCCGAGCCGTGCCCGTAGGAGGCGACCATGCCGCCCAGCCGGTAGATGCGCGGATAGAAGCCGGGGTCGGTCCAGCTGTGGGAGGAGATGACGCGGGGGTAGCCGGCCTGCTCGAGGATGTCGAGGGTGCGGGCGACCGCGCGCACGCTCATGTGGTCGATCTCGATCCACATGTTCCGCCGCATCATGCCGCGGAGCATGTGCTCGCCCAGGTCGGTCAGTCCCAGCTTGTTGCAGTGGGGGGCGGGCGGATAGAGGGGGAACGCGCCGCCGGGGTCGATCCAGCTCAGCTCCTTGGGGAGGGTGCCGCCGGTGACGGTGTTGTCGTGTTCGGCGGTGGTGCAGGTCTCGGCCTGCCAGAACTTCCCGGTGCCGAGCTTGTTCCCGGCGTTGACGATCAGTCCCTGCACGCCTCCGTCGAAACGCACCCCGCACAGCGCGTTGTCGAACTTGTGGCACAGGAACATGCTGCGCACGCCGAGCGCGTGCAGCTCGTCGAGGCCCCGGTCGATGTCGGCCTCGGTGCATCCGGGAGTCCCGTTCACGATGCGGCAGCCGAACGGCTCGGAGGTCTCCACGCCGAGCACCATCGCCAGCTTGCCCTGGGCGATCGCCTGACGGGCCTCCTCGGGCGAGCGGACGATCCGCAGCCAGCCCTTTCCGGGTCCGCCGTGCAGGGAGTCGATGTAGTCCTGGAGCTCGTGGGCGCGGCGGATCTGCAACCGGATGCTGGTCATCTCGTCGCAGGAGGTGCGCTTGAGCGGATAGACCTCGCACAGCTGCCGGTTGGCGACCATGTGGTTGACCAGGATGCGCTGGCCGCCGCGCCAGGCCCGCTCGACCCACTCGTGGTAGGCGGTCTGGTGGGTGAGGGAGTTCCAGGCGGGCCAGTCCTTGAAGGTCGGCCAGCCCTTGGGGTCGTGGGTGCCGAACGGCGAGCCGTTGCGCAGGAAGTTCTCAAAGAACGCCAGCTCGCCGCCCGGGTAATGGTCGATGCAGTCGTGCAGGGCCTTCTGGATGCCGTCCGGGTCGAACGGCTTGCCGCACAGCAGCATGCCGCCGAAGGACTCGTGCGAGTGCAGATGACTGTGCGCGTCGAGGAATCCGCGCACCGGCCCGGGGCCGTCCTGGGCGGCGGTCGGGCGGGACGCGGCGGCCTCGGCCGCGATGATGAGGGAACACAGCAGCAGGGCGACGGCTCCGAGCCGGGCCGCCGCCGTGCGGGGAACGGGCATGATCACCTCCGCGGGCCTCTGCCGCGATGGTGACTCCGATCACACCGCCGACCCATGGCCGCCGCGGACAATGATCGTCCCTCGCATTGGCCGTTGCGGCCACCGGGGCCGAGCGCACGCTCCGCCGCCCGAGACTTCCGCCCCGCCCGGCCCCGCAGCCCGGACAGGCGCCCCTCACGCGGGCCTGAGAACGCCGACGGACCCGCCGCCGGGAAGGACGGCCCAAGAAGCACGCCGACGGCCCCTCAGCCCGGACAGGCGCCCCTCATGCGGACCTGAGAACGCCGACGGGCCCCCCGCGCGCCGCGGCGGGCCCGTCCGGGACGCGTCCGGTCAGGCCGGGACGATGTTGACGATCTTGGGGGCGCGGACGATGACCTTGCGGATGTCCGCCCCGCCCAGCGCCGCCTTCACCTTCTCCGAGGCCAGCGCCAGCTTCTCCAGCTCCTCCTCGGTGACGTCCGGGGAGACCTGCAGCCGGTCGCGGACCTTGCCGGCGACCTGGACCACGCAGGTGACCTGCTCCTCCACCAGCAGGGACGGGTCGGCCGACGGCCAGCCGGCGCGGATCACCGGGGCCTGGCGGCCCAGCAGCTCCCACGCCTCCTCGGCGGTGTAGGGGGCGAACAGCGACAGCAGGATCGCGATGGTCTCGGCCGCCTCCCGCACGGCCGGGTCGGCGGGGCCGGGGCCGGAGTCGATGGCCTTGCGGGTGGCCGACACCAGTTCCATGATCCGGGCGATGGCGACGTTGAAGCGCTGCGCCTCCACCATCGCGGTGGTCTCGTGGATGACCCGGTGGGTGATGCGGCGCAGGGCCGCGTCGCCGGTCGTCGGGTCGGCGCCGACCGGGGCGGCGGTCTCCACGGCGATCCGGTGCACCCGGGCCAGGAACTTGGTCATCGCCTGCGGGGAGACGTCGGCCCAGTCGATGTCGTCCTCGGGCGGCCCGGAGAACAGCATCGCCAGCCGCACCACGTCCACGCCGTACTCGGCGATCTGGTCGCCCAGGTCGACCAGGTTGCCGGTGGACTTCGACATCGCCTTGCCGTTCAGGATCACCTGGCCCTGGTTCAGCAGCCGGCGGAACGGCTCGGTGAAGTCCACCATCCCCATGTCGTGGAGCACCTTGGTGAAGAACCGGCTGTACAGCAGGTGCAGGATGGCGTGCTCGACACCGCCGGTGTACTGGTCGACCGGCATCCACTTGCGGACCTGCTCGGGGTCGAACGGCCCCTCGGTGTAGTCCGGCGAGCAGTACCGGAAGTAGTACCAGGAGGAGTCGACGAACGTGTCCATGGTGTCGGTGTCGCGCCTGGCGGCGCCGCCGCACTTGGGGCAGGACACCTTCACCCAGTCCTCGGCGGCGGCCAGCGGCGAGGTTCCCTTGGGGGCCAGGTCCGCGCCGCGCAGGTCGGGCAGCCGCACCGGCAGGTCCTCGTCGGGGACGGGGACCTCCCCGCAGGAGGGGCAGTGGATGATCGGGATCGGGCAGCCCCAGAACCGCTGCCGGGACACCAGCCAGTCGCGCAGCCGGTAGTTGACCGCGGCCTTGCCCAGGCCCTTCTCCTCCAGGATCTCGATGGCCTTGGCGATGGCGTCGGCCTTGTTCAGCCCGTTCAGCGGACCGGAGTTGATCAGGCGGCCGTCGCCGGTGGTGGCGACGCCGGTCTCGGCCGGATCCCCCTCGCCGGTGTCGACCACGACCCGCACCGGCAGCCCGAAGGCGCGGGCGAAGTCCAGGTCGCGCTGGTCGTGCGCGGGCACCGCCATGATCGCGCCGTGCCCGTACTCGGCCAGCACGTAGTCCGACGCCCACACCGGGATGCGCTCGCCGTTCAGCGGGTTGATCGCGTACCGGCCCAGGAAGACGCCGGTCTTCTCCTTCTCGGTGGACAGCCGGTCGATCTCGCTCTCGCGGGAGACCTGCTCGCGGTAGGCCTCGAACGCCGCCCGCTGCTCGGGGGCGCAGATCTCATCGGCCAGCGGCGCGTCCGCGGCGACCACGAAGAACGTGGCCCCGTACAGGGTGTCGGGCCGGGTGGTGAAGACGGTGACCGGCTCCTTGCGCCCCTCGATGGTGAACTGCACGTCGGCGCCGGTGGAGCGGCCGATCCAGTTGCGCTGCATCAGCAGCACCCGGTCCGGCCAGTTGCCCTCCAGCTGCTCCATGTCGTCCAGCAGCCGGTCGGCGTAGGCGGTGATGCGGAAGTACCACTGGGTCAGGGAGCGCCGCTCGACCAGGGCGCCGCAGCGCTCGCAGTGCCCGCCGACGACCTGCTCGTTGGCCAGCACGGTCTGATCGTTGGGGCACCAGTTGACCCGGCCGTCCTTACGGTAGGCCAGCCCCCGCTCGTAGAAGCGCAGGAACAGCCACTGCGTCCACTTGTAGTACTCCGGGTCGGAGGTGTGCAGCCGCCGCGACCAGTCGAAGGAGGGGGCGTAGCGCCGGAACGACTCGGCCTGGGTCTCGATGTTGGCGTAGGTCCAGGTGGCCGGGTGCTCGTTGCGCTTGATGGCGGCGTTCTCGGCGGGCAGGCCGAAGGAGTCCCAGCCGATGGGGTGCAGCACGTTGTAGCCGCGCTGGAACCAGTAGCGGGCCGGCACGTCGCCGATGGCGAACGCCTCGGCGTGCCCCATGTGGAGGTCACCGGAGGGGTAGGGGAACATGTCGAGCGCATAGCGCCGCTCGCGGGGATCGTCGTCGGACTCCTCGGCCCGGTAGGGGTCCATCTCCGCCCAGCGGGCCTGCCACTTGTCCTGCACCGCCCGCGGGTCGTAGGAGTCGGGGGCCGTGACCCCGCCTCCGGCCTCGCGGGTGCTCTCGTCGGTGCTCACGTTCACCAACTCCGGTCTTCGAGATATGGACGTAGGAACGTCGTGCGGAACTGCCTGGGGATCGCCGCCGATCCGGCCCCTTACATGACAAGACCCCTCACGCAGGAGGGGTCGCCGCGCAGACTCGTGGAGTCAGCGCGGCGGGCCGAGAAGCAGGCGCGCTCGCATAGCAACAAGGGTAGCGCAGCGGCAAGCCGGGCGCTCAAGACTCGTCCGCGGCGACCGGCGGCCGGATTGTGCCGCCGTCACGTCCCGCCCGCCCCGCGGCGGGAATCCTGCACAAGGAGGGGCGAGGAAGTGGTCTGGGTCACCAACAGAGGACTATGTGCAGGTAGCGTCAATATCACCCGGTAGGTCAGGATGTTCCCCACATTCGCCGTGTGAGCCCACGCACATGGCGGGCCATTTCGCGAGGAGTACCATGCTCAACCTCTCCATCCTTCTCGAGGACGCCGCACGGGAGACCCCGGACCGGGAGGCCGTGGTCTTCGGCGACATGCGGCTGTCGTACGCGTTCATCGACGCCGTGGCCAACCAGGTGGCGAACCTGCTGGTCTCGCGGGGCATCAAGCCGGGCGACAAGGTCGCGCTCTCCTCGCCCAACCTCCCCTACTTCCCGATGGTGTACTACGGGGCGCTCAAGGCGGGCGCCGTGCTGGTCCCGCTGAACGTGCTGCTCAAGCCGCGCGAGATCGCCTACCACCTGAACGACTCGGAGGCCAAGGCGTACTTCTGCTTCCAGGGCACGCCCGAGCTGCCCCTGGGCGAGCGGGGATGGGCCGGTTTCCAGGAGGCGGAGGGCTGCGAGCACTTCTTCCTGCTGCCGGCCGGGCTGGACGTCACCGAGTCGCCCATCGAGGGCGCCGAGCTGTTCTGGGCGGCCCTGCAGGGTCAGCCGAACACCTTCGAGACGGTGGTGACCCGCCCCGAGGACACCGCCGTGGTGCTCTACACCAGCGGCACGACCGGTCAGCCCAAGGGCGCGGAGCTGACGCACAGCAACCTGCTGACCAACATCATGGTCGCCGACACGCTGTTCGAGCGGTACCCGCACGACGTCTTCATGGCCACGCTGCCGCTGTTCCACATCTTCGGGCAGACGTGCGTGATGAACGTCGGCTTCTACCGGCGGGCCACGCTGGTGCTGATGCCGCGCTTCGAGCCCAAGGCGGCCATCGAGCTGATGGTCAAGGAGAAGATCAACCACTTCGCCGGCGTGCCCACCATGTGGTGGTCGCTGCTGACCGACGACACCTCCCCCGAGGACGTGGCGACGATCCGGGAGAACCTGCGGGTGGCGGTGTCCGGCGGCGCGTCGCTGCCGATGGAGGTCCTCAAGGGGGTCAAGGAGAAGTTCGGCGTCGACGTCCTGGAGGGCTACGGCCTGTCGGAGACCTCCCCGGTCTGCTCCTTCAACCGTCCCGACCGGCCCACCAAGCCGGGCTCGATCGGCCTGCCGGTCTGGGGCGTGGAGATGAAGCTCATCGACCCCGAGTCCGAGGACGAGTGGAAGTTCATCGAGGGCGAGGGGCCCGGGGAGATCGTGGTGCGCGGCCCCAACGTGATGAAGGGCTACTACAAGCGCCCCGACGCCACCGCGTGGGCCATCAAGAACGGCTGGTTCCGCACCGGGGACATCGCCCGCCGCGACGAGGAGGGCTACTACTACATCATCGACCGGTCGAAGGACATGATCATCCGCGGCGGGTACAACGTGTACCCGCGGGAGATCGAAGAGGTCCTCATGACCCACCCCGACGTGTCGCTGGCCGCGGTGGTGGGCGTGCCGCACGAGTCCCACGGCGAGGAGATCAAGGCGTTCATCATCCGCAAGCCCGGCGCCACCGTGACCGAGGAGGAGCTGGTGGAGTGGGGCAAGAAGCAGTTCGCCAGCTACAAGTACCCGCGGATCGTGGAGTTCCGCGACGAGCTGCCGATGACCGCCACCGGCAAGATCCTCAAGCGCGAGCTGCGCTGACCCGCCGGTCCTCCGCGGCGCGGCCCCGGCGGGCCCGGGGAGCCGCTCGCCGGCCGCGCCGCGGCGCCGCTCCGGTGGGACGGCCACGAGGAACATGAGGAAGCGGCGGGCGAGGGTCGGCCTCGCCCGCCGCTTCGCCTTCTCACGCCCCGTCCCCCTCCGCGGGGTCGGCGCTGCACGCGGCCTCCGGCGCACCGCGGCGCCGGGACCGGCCGGACACGGCCGGGAGCGATCGGGACCGGTCGGGCGACGCCGATCGTTCCCGGGGTTCTCGACGCTCTCGGTCGGTCGCCCTCGACCGGACCGGCGTCCCCGGAGGGCATCGCCCGGCCCGGTGCCGCCCGCCCGGCGCCGGGCGACGCCCGGGCGCGCCCGCCGGTGCACCGCCGAGAGCGGGGAGGCGGAGGCGGCGCGGGGGCGTTCCCGTCCACGGCGCCCGGCCCGCGGGACGTCTGGAACGTTCCCGGGCCGGGCGCCCGTCCGCCGGTGGGCGGACCCGGTGGGACTCGGGACGGGGCGCGTCCCACCGGGAGCCGGTCACAAGTCGTACGGCAGGCGCTTGATGCCGTTGACGAAGTTGGACAGCAGCCGCTCCGGCTCCCCGGTCGCGCGGATGCCGGGCACCTGCTTGAACAGCTCCCGGAACATCACGGTGATCTCGCGGCGGGCCAGGTGGGCGCCCAGGCAGAAGTGCGGGCCGGGGCCGCCGAAGCCCACGTGCGGGTTGGGCGAGCGGAGGATGTCGAACTTCTCGGGGTCGTCGAAGACCGACTCGTCGCGGTTGGCCGACCAGTAGTACAGCAGCAGCTTGTCGCCGGCCTTGATCTCGTGCCCGTTGAGGGTGGTGTCGCGGGTGGCGGTGCGGCGCATCCAGATGACCGGGGAGGCGTAGCGGACGATCTCCTCGACCGCCCCGGCGATGCGCCCCTCGAAGTCCTCGGTCAGCAGCGCCCGCTGGTCGGGGTGGGTGGTGAACAGGTGCAGGCCGTGCGCGATGGCGTTGCGCGTGGTCTCGTTGCCGGCCACCACCAGCAGGATGAAGAACGAGCCCAGCTCCTGGTCGGTCAGCGACTCGCCGTCGATGTTGGCGTTGACCAGGGCGGAGGTGAGGTCGCCGGTGGGGTTGGCGCGGCGCTGCCGGCCGAGCTCCTCGACGATGTCCTTGAGCGTCTGCCCGGCGTTCAGCAGCCCGGCGGCGACGGACTCGAAGTCGTCGATGTTCACGAACTCCGGGTCGGCGCCGGCCAGGATGACGTTGCTGCAGTCCAGCACCGTCTGGTAGTGCTCGTCGGGGATGCCCATCAGCTCGCAGATGATGGTGAGCGGGAGCCGGGCGGCGATGTCGGAGACGAAGTCCCCGGTCCCCTCGCCGTCGCGGACGCGGCCGACGATCCGCGCGGCGACCTCCTCCACGTGGTCTTGGAACCGCTGGATCATCCGCGGGGAGAAGGCCCGCGAGACGATCCGGCGGATCTTGGCGTGCCGGGGATCGTCCATGTTGATCATGGAGCCGAAGTACTCGTTCAGGTCGTCCGGCATGTCGGGGATGCTGATCGCGCCGCGCCCGGAGCAGAAGTCCTGCGGGCGGCGGGACGCCTCGACCACGTCGGCGTGCCGGGTGAGCGCGTAGTAGCCGGGCCCGGGCTCCATGATCGTGACGGGCTCGTCGTAGTGCGGCAGGTCGGGCTCGTGCCGCAGGGCGCGGAACGCCTCGGCCCGCCACTCCAGCGGACGCTCCCAGAACTCCCAGCTGGTGAGGTTGATGTCGGCTGCCTTGATCACGCGGAGACCCCCACTAGAACCCAATTCGGTTTACACGAAGTGTGCCAAAGTAAAGCACCGCGCACCACCCTTCGCCCGCCCTCCGTCCGCTTTCCGCCCGTCTTCCGCTCACCCGAGCCACCGCAGGACGCGTTCGCCGACCTCCTCGGGCCGCTCCAGGTGCAGGAAGTGGCCCGCGTCCTCGATCAGCTCAACGCGCGACCCCGGCGGCAGGTGCCGCAGCAGATCGGCCTCCTCCCCGAGGATCTCGACGCCCAGGCAGCCGTCGTCAGTCCCGTGCAGGTACAGGATCGGCCGCGCCGCGACCTTCTCGGCCGCCGCCTGCGCCGCCGCGTAGGCGGGCAGGTGCCGGGAGGGGTCCAGCATGGCGCGGTAGTAGCCCACCGCGGCGGCGACGTTGGCGGGGCCGGCCAGGCAGTTCATGGCGTACGCCACGTCCTCGGCGGCGTCGTAGCCGGGCGACCAGTCCCGCCACAGCCCCGCCACGAAGGCCCGGTCGAGCGCGGCCTCGGCCAGCGGCGTCTGGAACAGGAAGATGTAGAACGACCGCTTGAGCTGCGCGTAGGAGAGGAACCCCGCGGCCAGCGCCGGGATCGGGGGCAGCGCCAGCGTCACCGCCCGCCGCCAGCGCTCCGGCTGCTGGGCCAGGGCGGCGTACGCGGCGGCGGCGCCCCAGTCGTGTCCGATGAGCACCGCGTCCGGGCCGCCGCCGAGCGCCTCGTGCAGCGCGTTGACGTCCGTCCCCAGCGCCCCGGTCTGGTACGCCCCGTCCGCCGGCACCGAGGTGGGGGCATAGCCGCGCATGAAGGGGGCGACCGCGCGGTATCCGGCCTCGGCCAGCCTCGGCAGCAGGTGCCGCCAGGTGTGCGCCGAGTCGGGGAATCCGTGCAGGCACAGCGCCAGCGGGCCGTCCTGCGGCCCCTCGGCCAGGTATCCGAACTCCAGGCCGTTCGCGGTGATGGTGTGCACGCTCGCCTCCCGTCGGTGGTCGGTCGGAGCCGACGGTACGCCGACCGAGCGCCGTTCGGTAGATGTCGGCGACGCGGTCGGCCCCACCCTGAACGGATCAGGCCGGCCGCTTCGCGACCGGTCGGCGACGCGGACGCGTCGGCGCGGTCGCCGGCTCCGCCCCGATGCGTGCGATCACGGCCTAGGACGGGCTCTGGGGAAGGCGGGCGGTGGTGAACCTGGCCTCGGTGTGGAGCACGAGCGCGCCGTCGGAGGCGCGCGCCGTCTCCATGACCTCGTAGGCGGCGGCGCGGGCCTCTTCGAGACGGTCTGCGGGGAGCCGTTCGAGCGCTGCGCGTCCCCCGTGCGAGCCGATCCACCGCCACCACTGGTCGGGTCCGGTGAATCGGGTCCGGAAGGTGACGTTGCGGTGCTCGATGCCGGTGAAGCCGCCCTCGACGAGCACCGCGGTGAGGGCCTCGGCGGAGCGGAACCGCTCGACCCGGCGTTTGGGCCCGTCGCCCCCGTCGCGAGGGATGAACCGCCCGATCGTCTTCATCACCTGCTCGTGCACGCCCTGGGCGACGAACGTGCTGATCGCCAGCCTGCCGCCGGGGCGCAGCGCGCGGGCCCAGGCGGCGACCCCGGCGGCCGGGTCGGGCAGGAAGAAGATCACGAACCCGGCGGTGACCAGGTCGAACGAACCGGGCTCGACCTCCGGGTCGGCGGCGTCGCCGATCCGCACCTTCACCTGGCTCAGGCCCCGAGCGCGGGCCTGGGCGGCGGTGGCCTCGACCATCGCCGGGGCCAGGTCCAGGCCGAGCGCCTCGCCCTGCGGGCCGACCGCCTCCGCCAGCGGGAACAGGCAGTGCCCGCGTCCGCAGCCGACGTCCAGGGCCCGTTCGCCCGCCCGGGGCGCCGCGCGTCGTACCAGCTCCCGACCCATCGGGGCGAAGAACTCCGGCCCGATCTGCTCATAGTCGGCGGCGGACCGGCCGAAGATCCCGGCGATGGCCGCCTTCGCGTCCTGGGGGGTTGTCATGATCGCAGCATGACACGCCGTCTCGGCCGGCGGCGACGGCGATTGCCACCGGCGGACGCCGGGGCCCATGCGGGTGATCGCGCGGCCGAGACCGGCCATCGGCCGGCAAGCACATCACCACAAATGTCCAAAACAGTGAATTACGCCCTATTTGCCGGGAACGCTCGCCGCGACCATCGACCCAGGGGGGTTTCATCGATGACCAAGGCACGCGAAGTGATGCACACCGGAGTGGAGTGCATCCCCATCCACGAGACGCTCGACCGCGCCGCCCAGAAGATGCGCGACCTGGACGTCGGCGCCCTGCCCATCTGTGGCGACGACGACAGGCTGCACGGCATCATCACCGACCGGGACATCGTGGTGAAGTGCATCGCGGCCGGCCACGACCCCTCCCGGGTGACCGCCGGCGAGCTCGCCGAGGGCACCCCGCGGTGGGTCGACGCCGACGCCGACGTCGAGCAGGTGCTCGACGAGATGTCCTCCCACCAGATCAAGCGCATCCCGGTGATCGAGAACAAGCGGCTGGTCGGCATGATCAGCGAGGCCGACCTGGGCCGGACGCTGTCCGACGAGCAGATCGCCAGGTTCGTGGAGAAGGTCTACACCCGTCGCTGACCCCCTCCACCCGAGGGCCGGGATCACGCCTCCCAGCGGACCCCTCCCGGCCCTCCCTCCTGTCCGCCCCGCCCCGGTCCCGGCGCGCCCGGGCGATCATCGGCGCCGTCGCGGGCGATCCGCACGGGCGGACTCCGCAGGACCCCACGGGTGATCCGCACGGGCGGGCTCCGCAGGCCTCCCGGGCGGACTCCGCAGGCGACCCGCGCAGGCGGTCTGCGCGAAGGGACGACGGCCGACCCCGAGGCCCGCGGCCGGCGGTCCGCGGTCCTGTCAAGCCGTCGCCCTCTTCGCGCGCGAACGACGGTCAAATGCACGGTAATGGCACTGCGCGCCAATACTCGACATCGCCGATAAAAATCGGAACATAAACCACAAAAAGTGATTCAGGCTGCGCGGATCAATCGAATGATCACCCCACGCTCCGCCGCAGCCTGCATCATCTACCTCATGGACGGCGCGCGGGACCGCTTTCCTGTGGCCGAGCCTTCCCGAGAACGCCCCGCGCCCTCCGGAGCGTCGCGCCCCGGGGCCGAGCCCGAGGCCCTCGAGGAGGCCCTGCAGGCGGCGCTCAAGGGAGACGAGCTGGCGTTCCGTGCCGTCTATCGGGACATGCAGCCGCGGCTGCTGCGGTATCTGCGGGCGCTGGTGGGCGAGGACGCCGACGACGTCGCCTCCGACGCGTGGCTGCAGATCGCCCGCGACCTGGGATCGTTCCGCGGCGACTACGACCGGTTCCGCGGCTGGAGCACCCGGATCGCCCGCAACCGGGCGTTGGACCATCTGCGCAGGGCCGGCCGGCGGCCCGGGACGAGCCTGCCGATGGAGGAGCTGCCCGAGCCGGCCAGCGAGCACGACACCGAGAGCGCGGCGCTGGAGCGGCTGTCCACCGAGGACGCCGTCGCGATGATCGCCCGGCTGCCGCAGGACCAGGCCGAGGCGGTGCTGCTGCGGGTGGTGATCGGGCTGGACGCCAAAGGGGCCGGCCGGGTGCTGGGCAAGCGCGCCGGGAGCGTGCGGACCGCCGCCTACCGGGGGCTGCGCCGGCTGGCCGAGCATTTGGAGCAGATGAGCGGAGGTGAACGAGCGGCGAACGGACCCGAAAAGTGCGATGCGAATCGGGCACACGACGCAGAAGGAACAAAATGAATGCACACGGCCGCCGGATCGACCGCGGGAGCGCCGAGGAGCTGCTCGACGCCGTGACGGCGTGCGCGCGCGGCGGTCCGCGGGCCGATGACGCCGGGGAGGAGGCCGCCGACCCGCTGCGCCGGCTGCTGCTGGCGGCCGCCGCCGGCGACGACCGGGTCGACCCGGCCGGGGAGGAGGCCGCCGTGCGGGCGTTCCGGGAGGCGACCGCCGCCCGCGCCGCCGCCAGGGCGAGCCGCCGCCGCGTCACGGTGCGTTCCCTGCTGTCGGTGAAGGTCGGAGTCGTGTTGTTCGTCGCCTCGGTGGGGGTCGGCTGGACGGCGGGCGCCCCGGGACTGCCGTTGATCGACGACGGTCCCGCCGCGCCCGTCACGACCGTCTCGGCGTCCGCGTCCACGAGCCCGCGCCGCGACCGAGACCGGCCGACGCCCACGACGTTCCGAAGCCCCCTCCCGCCCCGGACGGTGCGGTTGTGCCGCGCCTACACGGCCGCCGCCGCGACCGACCCGCGGGCCGCCCACGACCCCCGGTTCGCCCCGCTGGCCGCCCAGGCCGGCGGGCCCGACCGGATCGCCGCGTTCTGCGCCGGCGCGCTGGAGGCCGCCTCCCGCGGCCCCGTCCCGTCCGGCGCCTCCCCGAGCGGCGGCCCTCCGACCGCGGACTCCCCGTCCGATCATCCCGGGCCGGCCTCCGGCCGGGCGCGGGGCCGGCCCGGCTCCCCCACCGCCCGGCCGCACACCCCCGTCCTCCCGTCTCAGGCGAACCGGCCGCCCGACCGTCCGGGGCGTCCCCAGGGCCCGCCGCACTCCGTCGGGGGCGCCGCCGCCGGCGACGAGGATCCCCCGCCCGTGCACGACACCGCCACCCTCCCGGAGGAGGACCCCGGCCCGTGACGCCCGCCCCACCGCGTCCGCACTCCGCGGGAGCCCCGGTCGGGCCGGCCGAGAACCGGGCCGAGGCGAGAGGCGGACCAGGCGGGACCGGGGCGCAGGCCGGGCTGGACCTGGACGGGCCCGGCCCGGGCGGGACCGGGGCGGCGTCTCCGCCCGGAGAACGGCCGCGGACCACGGGCGCACGGCGCCCGCGGAACGGGCCGGTGCCGGTCCCCCGGCCGGCGGGACCGGCACCGGCCCGAGCTGATCAGACCCTCCTCACCGGGTCGGCGCCCCGTGCTCAGGAGCCCCAGTCGGGGCGCAGCGGCATCCGGGCGTCGCCGTCGTCGGTGAGCTTGACGCCGAGGATCTGGTGGAGCTGGATCCAGTTGCGCTCGAACCCCAGCCGGCAGCCGGCCATGTACAGCCGCCAGACCCGGGCGGTGCCCTCGCCGACCTCGGCGACCGCCTCGTCCCAGTGCTCGTCGAGGTTGCGGCACCAGGCCGCCAGGGTGCGGGCGTAGTGCTCGCGCAGGTTCTCCTGGTGGCGGATCTCGAAACCGGCGTCGTTCATCTGGGTCTGGATGTAGCCGGGGCCCTCCAGCTCCCCGTCGGGGAAGACGTACCGGTTGATGAACCCGCCCTTCTTCATGGCCGGCTGGGTGTTGTCGGGCCGGGTGATGCAGTGGTTGAGCATCCGCCCGCCCGGCTTGAGCTTGTCGTACAGGAACGAGAAGTACGACGGCAGGTTGGCCTTGCCGATGTGCTCGGTCAGGCCGATGGAGCTGATGGCGTCGAAGCCGCTCTCGGTCACGTCCCGATAGTCCATGTGCCGGACCTCGGCCAGGTCCGACAGCCCGGCCTCGGCGATCGCCTTCTGCGCCCACTCGGCCTGCTGCTTGGAGAGGGTGACGCCCAGCGCCCGCACGCCGTAGTGCTTGGCGGCGTGCATCACCATGCCGCCCCAACCGCAGCCCACGTCCAGCAGCCGCATGCCGGGCTCAAGACCCAGCTTCTTGGCGACCAGCTCGTGCTTGTGCTCCTGCGCCTCCTCCAGCGTGGCGTCCTCACTCGGGAAGCAGGCGCAGGTGTAGGTCATCGACGGTCCCAGCACCCACTCGTAGAAGGTGTTGGACACGTCGTAGTGGTGCGAGATCGCCTTGGCGTCGCGCCGTTTGGTGTGCCGGAACCAGGAGGTGCGGCCGGTGCGGACCTCCTGCGGCGGCGGGTCCAGGCGGCGGGAGGCGGCCCCGCGCAGCAGCGGGTCGTCCAGGACGGCGCCCAGCAGCCGCAGCCGGTCCAGGGCCGTCAGCGAGTCCATCAGGTGCGACATCTCACGCAGCAGCGTGTACATGTCGCCGTGGGCGTCCAGATGGCCCGCCACATAGGCGCGGGCCAGCCCCAGCGCGCCCGGGGAGTGCACCAGGTACGAGATCGCGTACGGGGATCTGACGTGGATCTTCAGTTCGGCGTCGGGGAGGCCGGCCCGGGATCCGTCGTAGGCGGTCAGCTCCACGGGAGAGCCCTCCCCCACCAGCCGCTCGAAGATCTTCGCCAGCGTCATCGCCTCTCTCCTCTCCGGCCCCGGCGCGGGACCACACCCCCTGATGTGCGGTTCAGCGTCCCCGCACGCACTTGTCGTAGAGATCGAGCAGGCGCGCGTCGGGGTCGTAGGTGCTCTTCAGCCGCCGATAGGTTTCCCCGTCGTAGTGCCGCCAGAACTCCTCACGCGAATAGAACGCCGTCGAATACAGCGACTTGTGACCGTCCAAAGCGGCCACCTTCCGCTCGATCAGGCGGTTGTGGTATTCGGGCATCTGACCGGGGGCCAGCGGAACGGTGCCCCAGAATCCGACGTTGACGTAGGTCTCGCCGGGCTTGAGCGGGTACAGCGGCCACCGCTCCTTCGCCCGCAGCGGGCACAGCCAGATCGGCCGCATCCGGATCTTCTCGTGGAAGAAGTCCAGGAATTCCGGAAGTCGGTCGACCGGGACCTCGATGTCCTGGATGACGTCCTCGCGGGGCGGCCGGCCGGTCCACCGGTCGAACCGGGCCTTGAAGCCGTACCGCTTCTCATAGGCCACGAGCCTGCGGTACACGTCGGACCGCTTGGCGCGGGCGGGCCACAGCCGGCGGATCAGGGGGTGCTGCACGCCGAGCGCGGCCGAGCACCAGAACCAGTCGGTGTCCCACCGCCAGATGTAGTCGCGGACGGTGAGGAAGTCGATCGACCGCTGCTGGATGGAGCGGTAGTAGATCAGCCGGCCGGTGTAGTCCGACACGTACGGGGCGGTGTCGGTGAACGTGCCGATCGTCAGGTACATCTCGCGCGGCCCGAACACCGTGCCGTCCAGGAAGTCGACCGGGTCGTCCTCGTGGACGCGGCTCTCGCACAGCTCGGCGATCGCGGAGGCGCACTTCTCGGCATCGTCGAACCGCAGGTGCCGCAACCGCACGTACGGCTTGACCGGCTCCAGCTCGATCGTGAGCTTGAGGGTGTAGCCGAGCGTCCCGTAGGAGTTGGGGAAGCCCCAGTACAGGTCGGCGTGCTCGTTGTCCCTGCGGACGGTGATCACCTCGCCCGCGCCGGTGATGACCTGCATCTCCCGCACCGACTCGTGCGGCAGGCCGTTGCGGAACGAGGTGGACTCGATGCCCAGGCCGGTGACCGCCCCGCCCAGCGTGATCGTCTTGAGCTGCGGCACCACCAGCGGCATCAGCCCGTGCGGCAGGGTGGCGTCGACCAGGTCCTCGTAGGTGGTCATGCCCTGCACTTCGGCGACGCGTTCCTCGGGGTCCACCGACAGCACCCGGTTGAAGCCGGACACGTCCAGGCCCGGCGTGGAGACGGGTTCGCGGAAACGAAAGAGATTGGACGTTCGTTTGGCGAGGCGTATCGGGGTGCCCGGTGGGATGCTCCGGTAGGACCTCTGCAGTGCTTCGACCGCTCGGTCGTGGTCGTCGTGGACCGCCAGGTTCGTCATCGCGCCCCTTCCCGTGACCAAGTAAACCGATCATCCCATGTCTGTTCCAGACGTCCCACCCGTTGCGGTCGTCACAGCGGCGGCGCCGGGATGCTTGGAGAAAGCTTGGCCGGCGGCCGGTCGAGGCCGGAGGGAGCGGTCGGAGACCGGGGTCGTGGGCGCGATCGGGCGGGGGGCGCCGACCGCGTTCAGGAGCGTCCGGGAGTGTTCGGGAGTGTTCGGGGACATTCAGGGGCGGCCCGGCTGCGCCGCGCCGGGCCGCGTGCGCGGACGATCGTCCGGGGCGCCTGATCGGGGTCGCCCGCCTCGGGGCGTCCGGCCCGGGGCACCTGGTCGGGGCCGCCCGGCCCGGGTCACTTGACCAGGCGCAAGATCCACGGGTAGCAGAAGTCCCGGCCGCCGAGGGCGAAGACCGCCCCGATCACCGCCGGGATCCAGGCCACCGTGTAGAGGATGCCGCCCAGCCCGAACGTCACGAGCGTCACCAGGAACAGCGTCAGCTGGAAGTTGACCGCCTCGGCCGCCTGGCGGCGCACGTACTCCGACCGCCGCCCGGCCAGCAGCATGATCACCAGCGGCGGGATGATCACCGGCGCGAGCCCCGTGCCGTGCGCGGCCGCCGCCCACAGCCGGGCCTCCTCGTCGGGGAGCCGCTCGGGCGCCTGCCGCGGCGAGGTCTGCGGCTGCGGCGCGTTCAAGTCCGCCGTCACCGCCGCCAGATCGCCCCGGGTCTTGGCGGTCATCGCCAGATGCATCCGCATCTCGAATTCGTCGTGCTCCAGCCGCCCTTCCGCGTACGCCTCCTTGAGCAGCTCGAGCACCGGGTCCCGCTCCGAGTCCGCGACTCTCAGCTGGACGCCCCCGCGTTCACCGTCATCCATGCCTCCATCCTCCGTCCCCCTCTTCCGCGCCGCCATCAGGGAAGTCCCTGACCCGTCCCCCATTTCCCCCGTGCCGGGGATACACCCGATCCCCGCCTCTTTCTCCGTCCGCCGCCCGCCCGTCCCCCGCCCGTCGCCCGTCCGCTCACCGGGGCCCGCCGGCGGCGCCGCGGCGTGTTCCGCGACCCCGGGCCGGTGCGCGGCCCGCTCCCGCTCGGAACTCTTCTCCGAGGTCGGGAAGGAGTGCGGAACGCGCGTCGGCCGGGCGTCACCGGGTGCCGGCGGAGCGCCGACGAGCTGTCGGCGGCTGTCGGCGGAGCGCGGGAACCCGACGGCGGGGGCGGTCGTTGACGGGGGTACCGGACAGTGCACACCCCCTACGGGGGATCGGGGTCACCCCCGTACGAACGGCAGGGCAGTCGGATGAGGTTCCGTGACCGATTCGGCCTCCGCAAGTTGCGCGGCCCCAGGATCAACCGGCTCGACCGGGAGGCGACGGACGCCGACATCGAGGCGCTGATCGAGTTCGCGCGCAGCCGGCAGGGAGTGGAGTTCTTCGTCGAGCCGGAGACCTTCGCCACCGCCACCACCGCGGTCGCGGTCGCCGCCGACGGCGAGTGGACCCGCCGCCGCGTGGGATCCCCGCAGGTCATCCACAAGGTCGCCCGTGATCTGCGGCTCCCGGTGTACGACGTGCAGCTCGTCGGTTATCCGGCGCGGATGCGGGCCTGGAACGAACGCAACCGCGACCGGCGGCTCGATCCCGGCACGCCCGGCGAAGCCGTCTCCTGACCCGTCCGTGCTCGCGCGGACGGGTCCCGCCCGTGAGAGCGCGGCGCTCGGACCGGACCGGCGCGGCCCGGAGGTCCATGGTGCGTCCGCGTCGCCCCCCGGTCGACGCGGACGCACCGGTCCCCGCATCGGCTTCGTGCGGCCCTGTGCCGGCATCGCGTCGGCGCCGCGTCGGCACTGTGCAGGCTCTGCACCGCCCCTGTGCCGGCCCCGTGCCGGCTCTGCTCGGCTCCGATCCGGGGCTCCGCGCCGGCTCTCTCTGCTCCCGGTCGGCTCCGGTCCGGCTCCATGCCGGTTCCGCACCGGCCCCGTGCCTGGGATCCGCCGCCCGGTCGGCGGCCGGGCTCAGGGCGGGGCGGGCTCCTCCTGGTCGGCGTAGGCGGCGGCGAGCTGCTCGGGGGTCATGTGCAGGCGGGCACGGCCCGGCGGGATGGCCGCATGGACCACCTGGCGGAACAGCAGGGCCAGGGAGTAGCCGGGGTCGGCCTCCAACGCCCGGTCGAGGGCCACGTTGGCCAGCCCGCCGTCGCCCCGGCAGTAGGCCGCGTACGCCAGCAGGCAGGCGGGGGCCGGGACGTAGGGGGTCTCCACGCGCTGAACGACGTGGCGCCACAGGGCGATGTCGCCGGTCGGGTCCTCGACGTTCACGCGGACCCAGACCTCGTCGCGCACCCGCAGGTCGGTCAGCAGGACCCCCAGCCGGGCGGTCTCCTCGTCGGTGGGGGGCGCGCCCGCCGGAGCGGCGGTCAGCCGGGAGGTCAGGGAGACGGCCTCGGCGATCAGGTCGGCGCGGACCTTGGCGAGCGGGCGGCCGGCGGTCATCTGGCCGATGAGCCGCCGCTCGGCTCGGTCGGTGGCGGCGCGGATGCGGCCGTCGGCGTCGGGGAGGCGGCGGACGCTCCGTGCCAGGGCGTCGCGGTCGGGGTGGGCGACGCGGCCGGCGTAGGCGGCCTGGGCGGCCACGACGCTGGAGGAGATGTCGTAGGGGGTGCCGTCCGGCGAGCAGCAGGCGGGGTCGTCGCACAGATACGACCACCAGCGGCCGTCGTGGACCCGCAGGGCCTCCCGGACGGAGACGCCGCGGGCGTGGAGGACGCGCCGGGTGCGGTCCATGACCGGGGTGACGTGGGCGGCGTCGCCGTAGCCGAGGAGCAGGGCGTCCCGGTAGGCGTTCCGGGTGAGCGCCTCGGCCACGCGGTCCGCGACGGCCTGCGCCAGGTCGGGGTCGCCGGGCCGCGGTAAATCGAGCCGGAGGGCGCAGGTGTCCCGGTCGGGGCCAGCGCAGCCCACGGCGACGAGGCTGTGCGCCGGATGGAAGCCCAGCAGGTAGGGCACGGCGGAGACGGCGTCCTGGGGCGACCGGATCGTCAGGGTGAGCCGGTCGGCGCGTGCGGTGGAGTCGTTCATGCCCTCGAGCCTGGCAACGCCGGCCGCAGAGCAGAACACATGCGGTCGATTGTGGACGACCGTTCACCACTGCGGTCGATCCGCCGCGACTCCGCCGCGACCCGCCTGCCCGGCGTCTCCGTGGTCCGCTGCCCGGCGCCCACCGCAGAGCAGCACCCGACGCCGCGGCGATCCGCCGGCCGACCCGTCGCGCCGCTCCCCGCACTCCCCGCCCCGCCCGTCAGGCCCCGTGCCCGGCGGCGTCCGGGGAGCGCCCGCGCCTGCGGGGCCGACGGTGCGTCGAGGGGCCGCCCTCGGCGTCCGGGGCGTGCCGCGCGGCGGCGGTGTCGAGCAGGTCGGTCAGCTTGTCCGCCCCGGCGCCCGGAGTGTGCCGCGGTTCCGCACTGGATCCGTGCAGGTTGGAAGGGATCCGCCCTCGGCGTCCGGGGCGTGCCGGCGTTCGCCGCCGTGCACGCCCCGGACGCGTTCGCGGGCCTCAAGGGGCGGGACGTGCGGTCACGGCGTCAGCGTGAGGGTGTGCTCGGCCGCGCGGCGCACCGATGCGGGATCGGAGCGCATCGGGATCGTGCGGCCGGTGGCCCACAGCTCCGCCTGGTCGTGGTAGTTGCCGTGGAAGGCGTGTCCCGACGCCCCGGTCAGGTTGATCCACCGCGAGCGGTCCATGTCGGCCAGGTCCACCACCATCCGCATGGACGGCACCCAGGTGACCTCGTACCCCTTCTGGGCGTCCCAGCCGGTGGCGTTCACGATCGACGAGCCGCCCGACAGCTTCAGCGGGCCGCGGTTGAACAGCCACTCGATGGGCGCGATCCCCGAGGTGCCGAACGTGCTGTTGGTGAGCGTCAGCGTGTGCAGCTCGCCCCACTTCCATTCGCGCGCCCGGGAGCCCAGCCGCTCGGTCAGCTCGGCGTGGGCGTCGGCCACGGCGCGGCGCAGGATGTCGTCCCGGGTCTCCTTGGCCGGGGTGCGCACGTCGTCCCACCAGGGGTCCTCGGGCCGGTCCAGCAGCGCCCGGACGACCTCGAACCACCGATCGCCGCCGTCGGGGCGCGCCCCCTCGGGCAGCTCGTCGTTGAACGTCCGCAGCAGCAGGTGCCGCCAGACGGCGTTGAAGTACGCCGCGGGCGCCGAGTCCCGCCCCTGCCGGTGGTCCCAGTCCCGCAGGAGGGAGATGTCGGGGCCGCCCACCCGCAGCAGGTGCGGCACCAGCACGGGCGCGAACCCGTTGCGGTCGTCCATCTGGATCCGCCCCATCGCGGCCGCGTCCAGGCCGGTCGCCGAGCGCAGCAGCTCATCGATCCGCTGGGCGCGGTACCCGTACGACCAGTCCTTGGTCAGCAGGTGCCGGTACTGGGGGCCGATGACGGAGTTGTTGGCGGTGACGATGTAGCCGCTCCGCGGGTTGTAGACGCTGGGCAGCTCCTCGAACGGGATGTAGCCCTCCCATTCGTGCTCTCCCGTCCAGCCGGGCACCGGCCAGGTGCCGTCGCCCTTGGCGCGCACCGGGATGCGTCCGGGCGCCTGGTAGCCGATGTTGCCGTCGACGTCGGCGTACACCAGGTTCTGCGCCGGCACCTCGAGCTTGGCCGCCGCCGCGCGGAACTGCTCCCAGTTCTGCGCCGTGTTCATGGCCACGATGGCGTCGGCGACGGGACGGGGCTCCAGCGCCGTCCACCGCAGCGCCACGGCCATGCCGCGGCCGGCGGTCTCGGCGTCCTTCAGCACGTCGGAGATCAGCGGACCGTGGCGGGTGGAGCGCACGGTGATCCGCACCGGGTCGCCTCCGGCCACCTTGATCTCCTCGACCCGGGTCTGCAGCGGGAGCCGCTCGCCCTTGTACTCGTAGGTGGAGCCGGTCACCTTCTCCAGGTACAGGTCGGTGACGTCGGGACCGAGGTTGGTGAATCCCCAGGCGATCCGCCCGTTGTGCCCGATGACCACGCCGGGCAGGCCGGAGAAGGTGAACCCGGTGACGTCGAACGGGCACTCCCGCGACACCCGGGTGCAATGCAGGCCGGCCTGGTACCAGATGGAGGGGATGCTGGGCGCCAGGTGCGGGTCGTTGGCCAGCAGCGGCTTGCCGGTGGCGGTGCGGGAGCCGGCGACCACCCAGGAGTTGGAGCCGATGCCGGGCGCGCCGTTGCCCATCATCGTGGGCATCGCCTCGGCCGCACGCCGCACTCCCTCCAGGGCGTCGCGGAGGGAGGAGCTGAGCACCCGGGCGCGGGCGGCCTCCCCGGCGGGCCGGAACTCGCCGTCGTCGACCTTCCCGCCGGTGACGATCGACGGCCAGCGCGAGTGGTCGTAGTCGGGGTAGAGCTGGGCCACCCGTTCGGCGGGGACCTTGGTGGCGGCCAGGGCGCGGCCGAGCTCGTCCTCCATGTTGGAGCGCAGGTCCCAGGCCATCGCCTTCAGCCAGGCCACCGAGTCGGCGGGGGTCCACGGCTCGGGCTCATAGCCGGAGCGCTGGAAGCCCAGCACGGCGTACTCCAGGCTCTGGGCGGCGGTCTTGGGGTGCCGTCGCAGCCAGGCGTTCACGCCCTCGGCGTAGGCCTCCAGGTAGCGCCGGGTGTCGGGGGCCAGCAGCGCGATCTCCTGTTCGGCGATCCGCCGCCATCCCATGGTGCGGACGACCTTGTCGGTCTCCAGGGTGGTCTCGCCGAACAGCTCCGACAGCCGTCCGGCGGTGATGTGCCGCCGCAGGTCCATCTCCCAGAACCGGTCCTGGGCGTGCACGTACCCCTGCGCCCGCATCAGGTCCTCGCCGGTCTCGGCGTAGATGTGCGGGATCCCCCATCGGTCGCGGTGCACGGTGACCGCGGCCGTCAGGCCCGGCAGCCGGATCTCGCCCTCCAGGGAGGGGAAGGAGCGGCGCACCGTCCACACCCCCCACAGCGTCGCCACCAGGACCAGCGCCAGCAGCGCCGCGAGGACGCGCACCGCCCAGCGCGCCGGCCCGGGCAGCCTGCGTCGGGGGGTTCTCCCCGTTCCTTCCTCCCGCGGCCCCTCCGGGCCCTTCTCCCGGCCTTCTTCCGGGTCCGTCCCCGGCTCCGTGCCTTCCTCCGGACCCGCGGCCGGGTCCTTGTCCGGGCGTGCGCCGGCGGGTTCGCCGGGCTCGTCCGGTCCGGGGCGGCCGGTGCCCTCCTCCGCCGGTTCCGCGGCCGGATCAGGGCGGCGGCGACGTTGGAAAAGACTCACTCGGGGCTCCTTCCACGCGGGGGATTTCCGCAGCTTAGGACAGGAGATCCCGATTCGGTGCGCACACGAGGACACCCGGGCGGGTAGCGTTGGCCGACGTGTCCTCCGCAGATCTGTCGAGCCCGGGTGAGGACCGCGTTCCCGACACGGCCACGCTGCTGGCCGCCGCGGTCGCGGCGATCGGGGGCGTGGAACGCCCCGGTCAGGTGAAGATGGCCGAGGCCGTCGACCGCGCCATCGCCACCGGGGAGCATCTGGCCGCGCAGGCCGGGACGGGCACCGGCAAGTCGCTGGCCTATCTGGTGCCCGCGATCCGGCATGCGGTGGAGAGCGGCTCCACGGTGGTGGTGTCCACCGCGACGATCGCGTTGCAGCGTCAGCTGGTGGACCGCGACCTGCCGCGGCTGGCGGAGGCGTTGACGCCGCTGCTGGGCAGGGAGCCCCGGTACGCGATCCTCAAGGGCCGCCGCAACTATCTGTGCCTGCACCGGGTGCAGGCCGGGGTCCCGGACGAGCCGGAGGAGGCGGGGCTGTTCGACCCGCAGCAGTTGTCGGCGCTGGGCCGGCAGGTCAAGCGGCTGCACGAGTGGGCGGAGGAGACCGTCACCGGCGACCGGGACGAGCTGGTGCCGGGGGTGAGCGAGCAGGCGTGGCGGCAGGTCTCCGTGACCGCCCGCGAGTGCCTGGGGGCCCACCGCTGTCCGCACAGCGCGTCCTGTTTCGCCGAGCTGGCGCGGGCCGAGGCGGGCGAGGCCGACATCGTGGTCACCAATCACGCGCTGCTGGCGATCGACGCGTTGGAGGAGTTCTCGGTGCTGCCCGAGCACGACGTGGTGATCGTCGACGAGGCGCACGAGCTGGTGGACCGGGTCACCTCGGTCGCCACCGGCGCGCTCAGCGGCCCCGCCGGGGAGGCCGCGGCCCGCCGCTGCGGCAGGCTCATCGAAGAAGGGCTGGCCGACCGGCTCAAGGAGGCCGCCGAAGGGCTGGCGGTCCTGCTGGAGGATCTCCCGGCGGGCCGGATGGACGTGCTCTCCCCCGCCCTGGGGGGTGCTCTGGCGGCGGTGCGGGACGCCGCCCACACCTGCCTGACCGCGTTGGGCTCGGACCGTCAGACGGGGGCGGGGGACGGTGAGGATCCAGCCGGTCTGGCCGCCCGGCGTGCCGCCCGGGCCGCCGTGGAGGAGCTGCACGACACCGCCGTCCGGGTCCTGGAGTCGTTCGAGCCGGAGATCTCCGCCCGCCAGGACGTGGTCTGGCTCGACAAGCCCGGCCCGGGGGCGCCCGCCGACCGGGCTCCGCGTCCGCCCACGCTGTACATCGCCCCCATCGGCGTGGGCGGGCTGCTGCGCGAGGCGCTGTTCCAGTCCCGCACCACGATCCTGACCTCCGCCACGCTGACGCTGGGCGGCTCCTTCGAGCCGCTGGCCCGGCAGTGGGGCCTCCCCCCGCTGTCGGCCGGGACCGGCCGCGCCGCGCCCCGCGGCGCCGCGAACGCCGCGAAGCACGCGACCGGCCCGAACGACGCGACCGCCGCGGACGCCGCGGACGGCACGGCCGCGGCGCAGGCCGCGAACGGCGTGGACACCGCGGGCGACGCCGACGGCGCGGAGAGGCCGATCCGGTGGACGTGCCTGGACGCGGGCTCGCCGTTCGACCACGCCCGGTCGGGGATCCTGTACGTGGCGCGGCATCTGCCGCAGCCGGGGCGGGACGGGCTGCCGAAGGAGTACCTGACGGAGATCAGGGAGCTGATCGAGGCGGCGGGCGGACGGACGCTGGGGCTGTTCTCGTCGATGCGGGCGGCCCGACAGGCCGCCGAGGAGCTGCGGGAGCTGCTGCCGCATCCGCTGCTGTGCCAGGGGGACGACGCGACCCCGCTCTTGGTGAAGCAGTTCGCCGCCGAGGAACGGACCTCGCTGTTCGGGACGCTGTCGCTGTGGCAGGGGGTGGACGTGCCGGGCCCCTCCCTGCAACTGGTGATCATAGACCGGATCCCCTTCCCCCGGCCCGACGACCCGGTGGCGTCGGCGCGGCAGCGGGCGGTGGCGGCGCGGGGCGGCAACGGGTTCATGGCGGTGGCGGCCACGCACGCGGCGCTGCTGCTGGCGCAGGGGGCGGGGCGGCTGCTGCGGTCGATGGACGACCGGGGGGTGGTGGCGGTGCTGGATCCGCGGCTGGCCACCGCCCGCTACGGGGCGTTCCTGAAGTCCTCGCTGCCGCCGTTCTGGGCGACCACCGACCCGGAGGTGGTGCGGGGGGCGCTGCGCCGGCTGGACGCGGCGGTGACCGCCGGGACGTGAGCACCATGACGCGACCCGCCGGGAGCGATCGCCGGGACGCGACCGCCGAGGAGTGATCGTCACGACGCGACCACCGGGGCGCGATCACCGGGGAGTGACCGCCGGGACGCGGGCCGGGGCGGGAGCGCGACACGCCGAGCACGGCGGAGGTTTCCCGCCTATGGCCTCGGCCGCCGTGAATCGCATTTCGCGCGCTGGTTAGGCTTGACTGCCATGCAGGTCACCCAGTCGGAGAAGCTCAGGAACGTCTGCTACGACATCCGCGGGCCGGTCCTCAAGCGGGCCAGCCAGCTCGAGGCCGAGGGCCACAAGATCCTCAAGCTGAACATCGGCAACCCGGCCCCGTTCGGCTTCGAGGCTCCGCCGGAGATCCTGCAGGACATGATCCGGAACCTGCCGGTGGCGCACGGCTACAGCGATTCCAAGGGGATCCTCCCGGCCCGCCGCGCCATCGTGCAGCACTATGAGCGGATCGGCATCGAGGGCCTGGACGTGGAGGACGTCTACCTCGGCAACGGCGTCTCCGAGCTGATCCAGATGACCTTGCAGGCGCTGCTGGACAACGGCGACGAGGTGCTGATCCCGGCGCCGGACTATCCGCTGTGGACCGCCTGCGTGAGCCTGGCCGGCGGCACCCCGGTGCACTACCTGTGCGATGAGGCGGCCGACTGGTCCCCCGACCTGGACGACATCGAATCCAAGATCACCGACCGCACCAAGGCGCTGGTGATCATCAATCCGAACAACCCCACCGGCGCGGTCTACTCCCGCGAGGTGCTGACCCGGATCACCGAGATCGCCCGCCGGCACGGCCTGATCATCTTCTCCGACGAGATCTACGACCGGGTGCTCTACGACGGCACCGAGCACGTGCCGATCGCCACCCTGGCCCCCGACCTGCTGTGCCTGACCTTCGGCGGGCTGTCGAAGAACTACCGGGTGGCGGGGTTCCGTTCCGGCTGGGTGGTGCTGTCGGGCCCCAAGGACCACGCCGAGTCCTACATCGAGGGCCTGGACATCCTGGCCAACATGCGGCTGTGCGCGAACGTGCCCGCCCAGTACGCGATCCAGGCGGCGCTCGGCGGCAACCAGAGCATCGAGGAGCTGGTGCTGCCCACCGGCCGGCTCGGCGAGCAGCGCGACCGGGCGTGGAAGCTGCTGAACGAGATCCCCGGGGTGAGCTGCGTCAAGCCTAAGGGCGCGCTGTATGCGTTCCCGCGCCTGGACCCGGAGGTCTACCCGATCGAGGACGACCAGCGGCTCATCTTGGACCTGCTGGAGGAGGAGAAGATCCTCCTGGTGCAGGGCACCGGCTTCAACTGGCCGCGGCCGGACCACTTCCGGATCGTGACCCTGCAGTGGGCCGCCGAGCTGGAGGACGCCATCACCCGCATCGGAACGTTCCTGACCCGCCGCTGGCCGAGCTGACCGGCCGGCCGCCGGCCCGGCGGCGGGTCAGCGGGGGACGTCGAGCGTGTCGATGTTGCTGATCTTCCAGGCGTCGCCGACCTTGACCGCGTCCACCGCCAGCATCGCCCCCGCGTAGGTGGTCTCCTCCTTCGCGGTGCGGGTGCTGCGCTGGTCCACGAAGAACAGCACCCGGGCGCGGTCTTCGGACAGCATCCGCACGCCGCTGTCGGTGACGGTGGTGGTGAGCACCAGCTTCTGCTCGGCGGCCTGCTGCCGGATCGGCGCCATCATGTTCTGGTACTGCTGCACGGCCTTGCCGGTGAGCAGCCGTTTGGCGGCCTGCTCGGTCTTGGCCATGTCGGTGTAGCGGTAGGAGAACAGCTCGTTCACCGCGTCCCCGAGCTGGCCCTTGACCTCGCTGGTGAGGGCGGTGTCGGTGAGCGCGACGTTCTCGGCGACCGATCCGCTGCGCAGCCGGTCGGCCTGCACCGCCGACCAGGCGGCCACCGCCCCGAGCAGCACCGTGGCGACCCCGAGGGCGACCGGCCGGTCCAGCAGCGCCCGCAGCCGGGCGACCCGCCCGGGGGCGGTCTCCTTCTTCTCTTCCGTCTCCTCCCGTCCCGGCGCGGAGGCCGCGGCGGGCTTCTTCTCCTCGGCCTCCCCGGCGCTCTCGGCGTCCGCGGGGCGGATCGGCTCCTCCGGCTCGGCGGCCTCCCTGCGGGCGTCCCGGCCGAGCGTCGCGCCGCCGCGCCGCCGCTGCTGGAGGACGTGGTGGGGAA
Source organism: Thermomonospora catenispora (assembly GCF_006363815.1). GTDB lineage: Bacteria > Actinomycetota > Actinomycetes > Streptosporangiales > Streptosporangiaceae > Thermomonospora > Thermomonospora catenispora. The sequence continues at coordinate 26,996 of NZ_RRYT01000030.1, read as the reverse complement.
TGGGCATCGGTGTCGTCCTCTCCAGGGGTCACTGGGCGGGTGCGCCGCCGGTGTCGCCGACCGAGGCCGGCTCCAGCGCGCTGAGCTTCCAGCCGGCGCGGGTGCGGGTCAGCTCACCCAGCATCCGGCTCTGCTTGGTGACCGCTTTTCCCTCCTGCGGGGTGACGGTGATCTGCAACGCCACCATGATGACCGCTTTGCCCGACCGGGTGTCCAGTTCGGTCAGCGCGCTCTCCAGCACCCGGGCGCTGGTGACGGTCCGCGCCTGCCGGACCTTGTCGGCGAAGCTCGTCCGGCTCCCGCTGATCTGCTTGTTCAGGTCGCCGGTGGAGGAGTCCAGCCAGACCTTCAGGCCGGCGTCGATGTTGCGGTAGTCCAGCGTGTTGAGGTTCTGGACCGCCTGCTCCCCGGTCCGGAGCACCTCCTCGCGGGTGCGTGAGTAGGCCAGCTCCTCGTCGTGCGCGGCGCTGTACCAGGACCAGCCGAACCACGCCGCGCACAGGGCCGCGATGACCAGCAGGGTCAGCGCCGTCGTCCGGACCGGGTCGTCCGGGCGGGGCAGCCGGGCGATGATGCGTGCCAAGGTGTGCTCCTCGTTCGGGCTTCAGCGTGCCCGGATGTCGACGATGCGCCACTGCTCGTCGGCGAACCGGGCGGTGACCACGAGCTGGGCGGCGGCGGTGGTGCCGGCGGGCTTGTCGCGGCGCCGCACCGTCTGGTCCAGGAAGATCAGCAGCCGGGCCTCCCGGTCGGTCATGCTGATCACCCCGGCCCGCACGACCCGGCTGGTCAGGGTGAGCCGCTGCTTGCCCGCCTGCTGCTTCACCTGGGCGTACAGGGTGCGGTACTGGTCGGCCGCCCGCCCGGCCAGCACTTCGCGGGCGGCCTGCTCGGTGGTGGCGGTGTCGGCGTAGGTGTAGGAGAAGATCCGGGCGATGTCGTTGCTGATGTCGCCGATCACCCGTTCGGTGCGTTCGACGTCGGTCAGCGCCCGGTTCTGGGCGGCGTCGCTGCCGCGCAGCTGGGCGGCCCGCACCATCAGCGCCGTCCCGGCCACCACCAGCACCAGCGCGATCACCAGCGGGTTCCGCACCCACGCCAGGCGCGACCGCTTCCCGCCCGCGGCCTTGCCGCCCGCCGAGTCCTCCGCCGGGTCCTTCTCCTCCGCGGACCCGTCCTCGCCGCCCTCGGGGTCCTCGGAGCCCCCGGATTCCTCCGCGTCCGCGGCGGCGTCCGCGGCCCGCCCGCCCTTCGCGCCCTCCGCGCTCTCGTCGGTCTTCGCGGCCCGCCCGGTCTCCGCCGGCTCCCCGGCGCCCGTGCTCTCCGCGGACCTTCCGGACCCCCCGGACTCCGCGTTCTCCTCGGCCTCCGCCGCCGTCTCGCCGGTCTCGCCGGCCCGCCCGGTCTCCTGGGGCCTCTCGGCGCTCACGGTCTTCTCCGCGTCCTTCTCCGCGTCCGCGGCCCGCTCGGCGGTCTCGGCGGCGTCGGAGGTCTCGGCCCGGGGGTCGGACACGGCGGTGCCCGCCGGGCCGTCGTCGGTGCTCACGTTCCTGTTCTCCATGGTCAGCTCGTGTTGACCGGGATCGCGGTGAGCGACTGGAGCTTCCAGCCCTCAGAGGTACGGGACAGGCCCGCCTCGAAGCGTTTGCGTTCAATGGTGGCACCGCCGCCGGAGGCCGGCGTCACCTCGATGCGGACCATCGCGATCATCCGGGCGGTGCCGGCCCGCGTGTCCAGCTGGGTGACGGCGGCGTCGGTGACGGTGCCGCGGGTGCTGGTCTTCATCTGCTGCACCCGCTGCAGGTGCTGCGGGCGGGCGCGTTCCAGCTCGGTGCGCAGCGAGCCGGTGGAGGCCTCCAGCCAGGCCCGCAGATCCCGTTCGGCCTGCGCGGAGTCGATGGTGTTGAGCACCGCGACGGCCTGTTTGCCGGCCTCCAGCACCCGGTCGCGTTCGGCGCCGAAGTTGATCGCCTCGTCCTGGGAGGCCCGCCAGTACGACCAGCCGCCGCAGGCGGCGAACACCACCGCGACCGCGAGGACGATCCGCCCGACGGCCCGGCCGCGGAGCGCCTTCAGCACCGTGGACAGCGTCTCCTTCATCGGACCGCCCATCCGCTCAGCCCGAGCAGCCCGCTCATGTCGGTCGCCCCCGTCTCCACCGACGGCAGCCCCAGGGCGCCCGGCAGGCCGCTGGAGGTGACCCGGGCGTCCACCGGGTTGGGGACGCGCGCCGGCGGCACCGGTCCGCGCGGGGCGTTGGCGGAGCCGCGGACGTTCTTGCCGCTGGAGGCCGGCTCGGTGCAGCGGGCGGCGGTGTTGAACGCCGGCCCGGCGGTGATGTTGTTGCCGTTGCGGTAGACGGTCCCCTCATAGCCGCGCACGCACGGCAGCGGGGAGAAGAACGTCAACGCCATCCCGAAGTTGGCGCCGCGCGGGGTGATCGCCGTGGAGCCGACCGCCACCGCCTGCGGCAGCCGCACCATCAGCTCCTCGATCCCCCGCTGGCGGGTCAGCGCCAGGTCGGAGGTCGTCAGCAGGTTGGCGACCAGCACGCTGAACTCCGGATCCAGCTCCCGGAGCAGCTCGGTGTAACGAGTGGCGGCCTCCGGGGCGGTGACGATGAGCCGACGCAGGTCGGCGTCGGCGCGGCCGAGCCGGTCGGCCAGCAGCCGGGCGTTGGCGGCGAACGACTTGAGCGCGTCGCTCTGGGCGCTCTGCGTCCGCAGCACCGTCTCCCCGTCGATGATCAGCCGGCTGGTGGTGGGCAGCGCGGTGTCGGCGGCGTTGATGAACTCCCGGCTGGTGTCCAGCAGCGCCTGCAGGTTGGGGCCCTGTCCCTCGAAGGCCCTGCCGAATTCGTCGACCACCACCCGCAGCGACTCCAGCGGCACCGAGGCGGCGAAGTCGTTCAGGCTGGTCAGCAGGTTGGTGACCGGGGCGGGGGTGGCGGTCATCGCCTGCGGGATCACCGACCCCTCGCGCAGGTAGGGGCCTTCGGAGGTCTCCGGCCGCAGGTCGATGTACTGCTCGCCGACCGCCGAGAGGTTGGAGACCACGGCGCGCAGCCGGGCGGGGATCTTCGGCGCGGACCGCCGGATGCGCAGTTCCGCGCGCAGCCCCTGGTCGGTCAGCTCCATCGGCCCGACCCGGCCGACCGACACTCCCCGATAGGTGACGTCGGCGTTGGTGTACAGGCCGCCGGTCTCGGCGAGCTCGACCTTGACCACGTAGTAGTCGCGGATCCCGACGTAGCGGGACAGGTCGGCGTACCGGATCCCCACGTAGGAGATCACCACGATGCTCAGCACGAGGAACGCGTAGTTCTTCAGCCTGGTGCCGAGGGTCAGCATCAGTTGCCTCCAGCGTGGGGGGTGGCCGCCGGCGGCGCGCTGGGCGACGTTCCCGCCGGGGAGGTCGGCGTGGCGGTGCCCGTCCCGGGCGCCGTGCCGGCCGGCGTGGTGGGCGAGGAGGTCCGCCGCGGCGTGGCGGTGCCCTCGGGCGAGGACGCGGTGGTGGTCGGGACGCCGACGGAGGGCAGCGGCAGCGGGGCGTGCTTGAGCTTCATGGTCTTCGCCCGGCCGCCGGCGGCCGGGCCGTCCTTGCAGCCCTCGTGCCGGTCGGCGAAGTCGTCATTGTCGCCGACCTGTCCGCAGGTGATGAACGGGATGATCGAGAAGCCGTCGATCGCGGTCGTCGACAGGTACACGTTGAGGTAGTCGCCCTTGACGGCGTTCAGCACCTGGTCGGTGAACGGGTAGGTCAGCAGCACCTCCAGCGACTTGGGCAGGGCGCTGCCGGCGTCGGCCAGCCGCTGCAGGATCGGCGCCAGCGCCCGCAGGTCGGCGACGATGTCGTCCTTGCTCTTCTCGATCACGTCGACGGCGACCTCGCCGAGGTCCTCCAGCGCCCGCAGCATCGTCATCAGCTGGCCGCGCTGGTCCTCCAGCACGTCCAGGCCGGGTGCGATGTCGCCCAATGCCACGTTGATCTGCTGTTTGCGGGACGCCAGGGTGGCCGAGAGCCGGTCGATGGCGTCCAGCGCGGCGGTGATGTCGTCGGCGTGGTCGTTCAGCGTGGAGGTCAGCTCGTTGACCCGCTTGAGCATGGAGCGGATCTGCGGCTCGTTGCCCTCCAGCGCCCGGTTCAGCTCCCGGGTGATGGTCTGGAGCTGGGCGATCCCGCCTCCGTTGAGCAGCATCGACAGCGCGCCGAAGACCTCTTCGACCTCCGGGTAGCGGTTGGTGCGGTCTTCGGGGATCACCGCGCCGTCGCGCAGGGTGCCCTGGGCGGTGCCGTCGGGCGGCGGCATGAGCTGGATGTACTTCTCGCCCAGCAGGCTGGACTGCTCCAGCCGGGCGATGGCGTTGGCGGGCAGCCGGACCTTCCGGTTGATCACCATGGTGACCTCGGCCTGCCAGCCGTCCTTGGGCAGGGTGATGTCGGTGACCCGGCCGACCGCCACGTCGTTGACCCGTACCGCCGCGTGGGGGACGAGGCTGAGCACGTTGTCGAAGCGCGCCTTCACCGTGTAGGGGTCGTCGCCCACGTCGGCGCCGCCGGGCAGCGGCAGGTCGTAGATGCCGCGGTAGCCGCCGTCTCCGGTGCTGCATCCGGCGGCCAGCGCCAACGCCAGCCCGGCCACGATCGTCTTGACGATGGGACGTCTCACCGGCGGTCCCCCTTCTGCCCGTACACGTCGCCGGCCGCCGGCAGCGGCAGCGGCGGAGCGTTGCGCGCCTGCTCGCGTGACAGCGGCACCAGGTCCTGCGGCCCGAGCCGGTGCTTGGCGCACAGCTCGCCGAGCGCGGAGTCGGCGTCGACGTCGCCGCACAGCTGCCGGCCGAGCGGGGCGGAGGTGGTGGTGGCGCGGGTGCCGCCGAGGCTGATCTCGTTGAGGTTGCCTCGGCCGAGGATGGAGCGGGTCACCGGGTCGTAGGCGTTCACCAGGTTCCCGGCGGCCAGCGGGGCGACGTCCATCATCTCCGCCAGCGAGGCCCGCTGCTTGACCAGCACCTGGGTGATGTCGGCGAGCTTGTCGACGTTCTTGTGCAGCAGCGTCCGGTTCTCCCGCACGAACCGCTCCAGCTCGCGCAGCGCGACGGCCAGTTCGCGCAGCGCCCCCACCAGCTCCTCGCGGTCGGCGGCCAGGAACTCGTTGACCTCCGCCAGTTGCCGCTCGGCCCGGCTGACCTGGGCGTCGTTGTTCTTCAGCATGGTGGTGAACTTCTGCAGGCTCTCCAGCGTGCCGAAGAACTGGTCGCTGGTGCCCGACAGGGTCCGGGTGGCCTGCCCGACCTCGCGGATCAGGTCGGCGATGGCCTCGCCGTTGCTGCGGAGGTTGGCCTCGCCCGTGCGCAGCGCGTCCGACAGCGCCCCGGTGGAGTTGACCCCGTCGGGGCCGAGCGAGTCGGTGAGCCGGGTGAGGCTCTCATAGAGCTGGTCGATCTCGACCGGGACGGCGGTGCGGGAGGCGGGGATGACCGCGCCGTCGCGCATCTGGGGCCCGCCGGTGTAGGCGGGGGTGAGCTGCACGTACCGGTCGGCGACCACGCTGGGGGCGACCACCACGGCGCGGGCGTCGGCGGGCACCTCGACGCCCTCGTCGACCCGCAGGGTGATCTTGACCTCCTTGCCGATCGGGTCGATCGACTCGATCTCGCCGACCCGCACCCCCAGCACCCGCACGTCCGAGCCCTCGTAGACGCCGACCGCCCGGGGGAAGAAGGCCTCGATCCGGATGCCGCCCTCGGGCGCCACGATGAACGCGATCACCACCAGCGCCGCCAGCAGCGCCACGCCCGCCGCGAGCGTCCGTCCGACCAGGCGTTCTCGTCCCATGTTCGCCATCAGCCCTCGCCTCCGACCTTGGGCGGCATGCAGCCCTCAGGCGGCGTGTTGCCCTCGTACGGGGTGTCCCGCAGCAGTTCCGGGGTGATCAGGCCGCACAGGTAGCTGTCGGTCCAGCGGCCGTTGCCCAGCGCGTTGTTGGCCAGCCGGAAGTACGGCCCGACGGTGGCCAGCGCCTTGTCCAGGCTCTGCTGGTTGGCCTTGAGGATGTCGGTGACCCGGTCCAGCGACTGCAGCATCGGCCGGATGCGGTTCTTCTCGGCGTCCTCGACCAGCCCGATGATCTGGCGGGACAGCTCCCGGGTGGCCACCAGCAGCCGGTGGATGGCCTCGCGCCGCAGCCGCAGCTCCTCCAGCAGCAGGTTGCCGTCCTTCAGCAACGCCTCGAACTGCGCGTTCTGGTTGGCCAGGGTGCCGGTGAGCCGGTCGGAGCCCTGCAGCAGCCGGGCCAGCCGGTCGTCGCGGGAGGAGATCGTCTTCGACAGCGCGGTCATCCCGTCGAGCGCCTTGCGCACGTCGGCCGGGGTGTCCTTGAAGGTGTCGGAGATCACCCGCAGGCTCTCGGCGACCTTCTCGGTGTCCAACTGCCCGGCCGTGCGGCCCAGCTCCTGGAACGCCTCGGTGACGTCGTAGGGGGCGCGGGTCCGCTCCAGCGGGATGGTCTTGCGGGGGTCCTGGGGGGCGCCGCCGAGCGGGGTGATCGCCAGGTACTTGTCGCCGAGCAGGGTCTGGATGGAGATCGCCGCCAGGCTCTGGTCGCCGATCCACACGTCCTTGACCCGGAAGCTGACCTTGACCTTGCCGCGGTCGAGTTCGACCCCGGTGACCTTGCCGACCTTCACTCCGGCGACGCGGACCTCGCTGCTGGTGTTCAGTCCGGCGGCCTCGGAGAAGTGGGCGGTGTAGGTGGTGCCGCCGCCGATCACCGGCAGGTCGTCGGCGCGGTAGGCCACCAGGCCCAGGATCAGCAGCAGCACCAGCCCGATCACCGCGATCGGAACCGGGTTGCGTTCGGTGATCGGCTTCATCACTTGCACCTCGGGTGGTCGACCAGCGGGAGCCCGGTGGGCGGCGGGCCGGACGGGGTGGGCGCCAGCAGGCCGGTGTCGTCGGTGTTCCACTCCGCGCCCGTCACCTTGGCCTCGCACAGGTAGAAGTTGAGCCACGAGCCGTAGGAGGCGACCCGCCCGATCGTCTGCAGCTTCACCGGCAGGCGCTGCAGGAAGGTCTCCACGGTGGCCTCGTGGTCGAGGAGGTTCCGCGACAGCCGGTCCAGTTGCCGGATGTCCTGGGCGATCGGGTGGCGGGAGTCGCGCAGCAGGCCGGCGGTGGTGTCGGCCAGGTCGCCGAGCGCGGTGATGGCCTCGCCGAACGCCTTCCGGTCGGCCGCGAAGCCGTGCACCAGCCGCCGCAGCGTGGTGATCAGCTGGACGAACTGGCCCTCACGGTCGTTGATCGTCTCGATCACCGTGGTGAGGTTGTCGATGACCTGCCCGATGACCTGGTCCTTGTTGGCCAGCGTGGTGGTCAGCGAGCCGACCGTGGCGATCAGCGACTCCACGGTGGCGCCTTCGCCCTGGAAGACCGCGATCAGTTCGCCGGCCAGCTTGTTGACCTCGTTGGGCGACAGCGCCTGGAACAGCGGCTGGAACCCGTTGAACAGCACGGTCAGGTCCAGCGCGGGGGTGGTGCGCTGTTCGGGGATGGTGTCGCCGGGCCTCATGAAGGCGGTGGTCCCGCTGGCTTGCCCCTCACCGCGGCCCAGTTCGATGAACCGCTGCCCGACCATGTTCAGGTACTTGATCGTGGCGGTGGTGGTGGCCGGCAGCTTGCGGTCGCGTTCGACGCTGAAGGTGACCTCGGCGAGCCTGCGGTCCACCACCCGGATCTTCTCGACCTGGCCGACCCGCACGCCCGCGATCCGGACGCTGTCGCCGACGATCAGGCCGGTGGTGTCGGTGAACCGCGCCTTGTAGGAGACGGTGTTCCCGACGCCGGTGTTGGCGATGCTGACCGCCAGCACGGCGGTGGCCACCACGGTCACCACGATGAACACGATCGACTTGGTCAGCGGGCCGGCGATGCTTCGGCGTCTCACTTCAGCCGCACCTCCGTTCCGCGGTAGACGGGGCCGACCAGCACGCTGCTCCAGTCGGGGAGCTCGTCGTGGGGCTTGCCGACCTGCGGGGCCAGCAGTTCATTGAGGATCTGGTTCTCCTCCGGGGAGTTGGGGGGGCCGAGCCGCTGCCGGTCGACGCCGGCGGGGTCGGCGGCGGAGGCCGAGGTGAGCTGGTTCCCGGCGGGGACGGTGCCGACGCCGTCGTAGGGGACCGAGTAGCAGCGCGGTCCACCGGAGGCGTTGTAGACGGGACGGTCCCGTCCGGGCAGGTAGCGGCCGCGGGAGGGGGCGACCTTGACGGTGACCGACAGGCCGGGCCTGTCGGTGCCCTTGCCCAGGGCCCGGTCCATGGCGGGCACGAAGTCCCGCAGCATCCGCAGCGTGCAGGGGAACGCCGGCGAGTAGCGGGCCAGCAGCTCCAGCGTCGGCCGGCTGTGGTCCGACAGCAGGATCAGGTGGTCCCGGTGGGCGATCAGCCAGTCCCGCAGGTAGCGGGAGGTGGAGGTGACCGTCCCGTACAGCTCGCTCAGCTCGGCGCGCTGGTCGACCAGGGTGCGGCTGGTGATCGCGAAGTCCTCCAGCGCGTCGAGGATGTCGGGGGCGGCCTCGGCGTAGGCGTGTCCGACCCGCACCAGCTCCTTCAGGTCGCGGTTCATCTGCGGGAGGTGGGGGTTGAACTTCTTCAGGTGCGCGTCCAGCGTCACCAGTGTCTCGCCGAGCTCCTCGCCCCGTCCCTCCAGCGCGTCGGCCAGGGCGGTGAGGGTGGCCGCCAGCCGTTCCGGCTTGACCGCGGTCAGCAGCGGCAGCACGTTCTCCAGGACCTGTTCCAGCTCGATGGCGTTCTGGCTGCGGTCCTGGGTGATCACGGCGCCGGGCCGCAGCGGCTCGGGAGAGGGCTGGGCCGGCGGGATCAGCGCCACGTACCGCTGGCCGAACAGCGTGGTCGGCAGCATCTGGGCGGTGACGTTGGCGGGGACGTGCCGGAGCATCCCGGGTTTGAACGCCAGCGTCAGCCGCGCCCCGTCGCCGGTGGATTCGATCTCGCGGACCTGGCCGACCACCACGCCGCGCAGCTTGACGTCGGCGTTGCGGTGCATCTCGTTGCCGGTCGCCCCGGTGCGCAGGGTGACCAGGTCCGCCGGGGAGAACTTCTTGTTGTAGATCGCCACCGACAGCCACAGCAGCAGCGCCAGCACCAGCAGGAACACCAGTCCCAGCAGCCTGCGGCCGACGGTGGTCATGGTCGTGCTCCGCGCCATCAGCCCGCCACCTTCACGGTCGTGGTCGCGCCCCAGATCGCCAGGCTCAGGAAGAAGTCGGTCACGCTGATCAGCACGATCGCGGTGCGGACCGCGCGGCCGACCGCCACGCCCACCCCGGCCGGTCCGCCGACCGCCCGGTAGCCGTAGTAGCAGTGCGCCAGGATCACCATCACGCTGAACACCAGCACCTTGCCGAACGACCAGACCACGTCCACCGGCGAGAGGAACAGCCCGAAGTAGTGGTCGTAGGTGCCGGCCGACTGCCCGTTGTAGACGGTGGTGACGAACCGGGAGGCGAAGTAGGACGACAGCAGCCCCATCCCGTACAGCGGGATGATCGCCACGAAGCCCGCCACGATGCGGGTGGTGACCAGGTAGGGGATGCTGGAGACGCCCATGCCCTCCAGCGCGTCGACCTCTTCGTTGATCCGCATCGCGCCGAGCTGGGCGGTGAACCCGGCGCCGACGGTGGCGCTGAGCGCCAGCCCGGCCACAAGCGGGGCGATCTCCCGGGTGTTGAAGTAGGCCGACACGAACCCGGTGAAGGCGCTGGTGCCGATCTGGTTGAGCGCCGCGTACCCCTGCAGGCCCACCACGGTGCCGGTGAACAGGGTCATCGCCACCATCACGCCGATGGTGCCGCCGATGATGCCGAGCGCGCCGCTGCCGAAGCTGACCTCGGCCAGCAGCCGGCGGATCTCGCGGGTGTAGCGCAGCACCGCCCGGGGGGTCCAGGCCAGTGCCCGCAGATAGAACAGGAGCTGGTCGCCCAGCGTGTCCAACCAGCTCAGCCGGCGGTCGAGCTGCCGGCCGAGCCTGCCGTTGATGACGGTCATCGGCCCCTCAGCTTCCCTTGGGCGGCACGACCTGCAGGTAGATGGCCGTGAGCACCAGGTTGACGAAGAACAGCAGCAGGAACGCGATCACCACCGACTGGTTGACCGCGTCCCCGACCCCCTTGGGACCGCCGCGCGGGTTCAGCCCTCGGTGAGCGGCCACCACCCCGGCGATGAAGCCGAAGATCAGCGCCTTGATCTCGCTGATGTACAGGTCGGGGAGCTGGGCCAGGGCCGAGAAGCTGGCCAGGTAGGCGCCCGGCGTGCCGTCCTGCATGATCACGTTGAAGAAGTAGCCGCCGGCCACGCCGACCACCGAGACCAGCCCGTTGAGCAGCACGGCGACGCCCATGCAGGCCAGCACCCGGGGGACGATGAGCCGCTGGATGGGCGAGACGCCCATCACGGTCATCGCGTCGATCTCCTCGCGGATCTTGCGGGAGCCGATGTCGGCGCAGATCGCCGAGCCGCCCGCCCCGGAGATCAGCAGCGCCACGATCAGCGGGCTGGCCTGCTGGATGACCGCCAGCACGCTGGCGGCGCCGGTGAAGGACTGGGCGCCGAGCTGCTGGGTGAGCGAGCCGACCTGCAGGGCGATGACCGCGCCGAAGGGGATGGACACCAGCGCGGTCGGCAGGATGGTGACGCTGGCGATGAACCAGAACTGCTCGATCAGCTCGCGGACCTGGAACGGCCGCTTGAACATGCCGGAGAGCACGGCCCCGGCCAGCGCGAACAGCTTGCCGGTCTCGCGCAGCGCCCCGGTGCCGGGGACGGCGGGGGCGGGGGCGGTCATCGCGGCCCCCCGGCGGCCGGTCCGGCCGGTCCCCCGGGCGGCTGCATCCCCTGCGGCGGGAGGGGACCGCCCGGCGGCGGGACGATCTGCGGCTGCTGCGCCCCCTGCGGCGGCGCCGCGGCCTGCCCGGCCTGGCCCGCCGGCGCTCCGGCCGGGAGGCCGGCGTCGTACTTCAGGCTCTCCAGGACCGCCTGCTGGGCCTGCGGCGGCAGGGTGTGCAGCATCGACAGGACCCGTTCGCGGCGGCGGGCCACGGCCTTGCGCGGCGGCATGCCGGGGCTGGGCCGCAGCTGCCGGGGGATCCTGAACGGCTCATCGTCCTCGTCCCCGGGGAGCGGGGAGGCGGCCTCGGCGGCCAGGGTGGCCGCGTCCTTCTCCTCCGACATCCCGATCGGCCCGCGCCGCCGTCCGCGCAAAAACTGCGCCACCACCGGCTCCTCGCTGGTCAGCAGCATCTCGCGAGGGCCGAACATCACCAGGTTGCGGCGGAACAACATGCCCATGTTGTCCGGCACCTTGGAGGCGATGTCGATGTTGTGGGTGACGATCAGCATGGTCGCGTCGATCTGCGCGTTCAGATCGATGAGCAGTTGCGACAGGTAGGCGGTGCGGACCGGGTCCAGCCCGGAGTCCGGCTCGTCGCACAGGATGATCTCCGGGTCGAGCACCAGCGCCCGGGCCAGGCCGGCCCGTTTGCGCATACCGCCGGAGATCTCGCCGGGCAGCTTGTCCTCGGCCCCGGCGAGGCCGACCATCTCCATCTTCTCCAGCACGATCCGGCGGATCTCGTGCTCTTTCTTCTTGGTGTGCTCCCGGAGCGGGAACGCCACGTTCTCGAAGAGGTTGAGCGAGCCGAACAACGCGCCGTCTTGGAACATGACCCCGAACATCTTGCGGATCTCGTTGATCCGCCGTTCGGGGCTGTTGACCATGTCGACGCCATTGATCAGCACCCGGCCGCGTTCCGGCTTGATCAGCCCGATCAGTGACTTGAGGAATACGGTCTTGCCGGTGCCCGAGGGGCCCAGCATCACGCTGACCTCGCCGGCCGGCAGGGTGAGCGTGACATCCTGCCAGATCTGCTGCTGGCCGAAGGACTTGGACAGCCCTTCGACGACCACTTCGACGCCCATCTCACCCGCTTGCGATTCGCTGCCGCGCCGCGCCTGATGGCCCCCGAATATGTAGTGCGGCGACGCGCACCCTATGATCACTACTGGCGGGTACGCTACTTGCGCGACGGCCGCGGCTCAAGCAGATGGACTAACCAAAATAGCAGGCCGGATTTTATTGTCATCGAGTGATAAGCGGCTCTGCGGCGTTGTTCTCGGGTGCGCAGATCCAGGTCGCGGAACGGTCACGATCAGGTCGTCGACAGGTCGCGACCGCCCGCGCCCACACGGCCTTTCCCCCGCCGGGCGACCGGCGCGCTTCCATCGGGCTTGACCGAACCAGTTACCGAATGCTACGAATTGTTCACTCAGCATCACCGCCCCCGCGCATCACTGAGCCTTCGGGCAGGGCTTCGGAGCCCGGTGAAACGCTTCGGAGCCGGCGCGCCTTGACGGCACATGAGGAGGGCGAGCCTGCGGCCGTCGACGAGCACCACGACCTGAAAGATCAAGCCCTGCCGGTCAAGTCAGAGAAACTCATCCGTCCCGTCCTGGAGGACCTGTGATGGCCCCTGACTTCTCATCGACCCGCTGGCGGAAGAGCAGCCACAGCTCGATGGACGAGAACTCCACATGCGTCGAGGCCGCGGCGGTGAGCGCCGTCATCGCCGTACGGGACGGCAAGGATCCGAACGGCCCCTGCCTGACCTTCGCTCCCGAGGACTGGCGCTCCCTCCTCGCCCGCATCAAGCACAGCGCCCTCGACATCTGACCCACCCCCTATGCCCTGGTCCGCCGGACACGCCGTGAACTCATGAAACGGCGCCTGGGGGCCGCCGTGAACGCCGGCATCCGGCGGGGGCGTGCTCGGCGACCCGGCCGGAGGGGTGAAAGGCGTGAGGCGGGACCGGCAGAAGCGGTCCCGCCTCAAGCGGCCGGAGTCGGACGGGAAGGTGATCAGGAAGAGGGAACGGTGGGGGTGCCGAGCTTGAGGGTGATGGTGTTGCCGCCGCCCGGGACGATCAGGTTGATCAGCGGGGTGGCCAGCAGGCAGTGCTCGAACTTGGGGATGGAGTAGGTGCCGGTGAGGGTGCCGCCGGTGAGGACGTTCCAATCATCACCGGACGTCACCGTGATCGTCACCGGCTCCTTGGTCTTGCACTTGTCGCCCACCGGCGTCGGGATGCCGGCCACCTTGAGGTTGCTGAGCTTCAACGTGACCTTCGAGGTGGAGGTCACCTTGCCGGTGGCCTGATCGATCTTGCCGACCGTCTTGCCCTCGGGGATGAACGTCGTGGTGACGCTGACCGGGATGACCCCGAACTGCTTGAACTCCCCGTGCGCCGGCGGCAGCTCCAGGTCGGCGGTCAGATCAGCGGTGGTCAGGTCCAGCTCCGACTTCAGCACGCCGGGCCCCAGCGACATGGTCGAGTTGACCGAGGCCAGGTGGGTCGTGCCGGTCACCGGATAGTCCACCCGCAGGGTGGCCGCATGCGCGGTCCCCGACATGGCGACGACCCCGGCGGTGGCCGCCAGCCCGACGGCCGCCGCGGCCGCCGTCCTGCGCATCCACGATGAGCCGGTCTGGTGGGGCATCGGTTCCTCCTTGGAAATCCGCCAAGCGGAATTCAGCGGACAGCGGCGAATATCCGCACCCGGCAAGCCCCCGAACCGGGTCCGCCGAACGTCCTCCGCAATTACCCCGGAAACTACCCCCGCCCACACGGCGAGGACAAGACACACCGCCCGCACATCTGACCGCCGGCCCAGAAATCCCGATTATTTATCACCAGAGAATGATCTCGGCACCCCCAATTGTCGCCCGTTGAGTCCATGACGGGACCACACCCTGCTCCACCTGGGAACCCTTCCACCACCGCCGGTGAACGGCCCCGGCACACTCCGAGGGACCGGCGCAGTGAAGGCTCCAGACGCACCGAATCCCGGCGCGCCCGGGAGCCCTCGCGAGAGCCCTCCGGGCGCACCGGACAGAACGGTCACCCAGCGGCGACTACGGCTTGGTTATCTTGATCCGCTTGTCCGGAACGAAGGTGCCGTACAGTTTGAGCTCATCGCCGTTCGCGTGCGGAATACCGCACTCTTTTTTCCAGCCGAACTGGAGCGGCAGCGCATTTTTTCCTGCCAAAACTTCTGGATTAAGCTCGAATCTGCCAGTCACGTTGTCGTAGCTCAATCCAATTGACAACGTGGTCAGCAGATCGAACGAGCAGGTGTCGCTGATAGACACCCCTTCCGAGAAGACATTGCCCAGCCTACTACGAACCCATCGTCCGTCAGGCGACAAGGTGAGCAGATCAATGGAGCCAGCCCTGATGTCGATGCTGAACGGCGTGCTCAGCTCACCTTCACCCGTGCATCCTGACCCAGTGAAGTTCACACCTTGGAAAAAGTTGGCACCACTAGCAGCAAATTCTCTCATACTTGCGCGCATTACGGCAGACGCGCAAGTGATAGAGGTCTTGTCACCGACCAGCCGCAGACCGTCCACCGCCGTGGCGGTGAACTCCCCGGCCGGCTCCGCCTTCCAGCCGAACCGCTGCATCGGACACGGCATCTGCGCTTCGTCCTGCGGGTATTCAGGGAACCCACTGGTGTTACAAACCGGCCCCTGGACCAGTCGCACGTAGTTGCGCTTCCCCGACACCGATGACGTCAACAGCGGATCCAGGTCCTCCCCGACCCCGCATCCGGTGAACTCAGGGATGTCGATGAATCCCTGCATAACACCCCCACCCTGCACCGTGTAGGAGGGGTTGGTGTCGCTCCGGCCTTCCAGCTTCAGGTCGATCACCCGCGCGGTGCGACAGTTGTCACCCACATCCAGCGGAGTCCCATTGACCTCGACATCCTTCAAGCGGATCATGACCTTGCTGTAGGCGACCGTCTTCTGCGGTCGCGCACCGGGCGCCTGCTCATTGAATGCACCCACTCCCAGGATGTCCACTTCCCCTACGGGGATGATCTCCATGGTGGCCGTGCTCGGCATGAACCCATACGTCAGGAACGAGGCCCGGGAAGTCTGCGGATAGAACTTTCCAATCGAGTATTGGCTAACGTAGTTGATATCTGGGAGGCCGTTGAACACAAAGCGTATCACGAGACGGAGATAAGCCGTCCCGTTCACCGGCGCCGCCCCACCAGGCTTGTTGGCGTTGGAGTAACCATAGAGCAGGGCACACCCGTGATCGCCTCTGTCGTTGAAGAACTCCGTCCAGCCGGGGTGGTTGACCGGGTCAGCACGATCACCGACGTACTCGATGTCCGGGAAGTCCTCGGTCGGTGGGAGGTACTCAGGCTTGGGAGGGCGAAGGTCGATCGGATCCGGGCAGAAGTCACTCAGCTCGTCGGGCTTTTCTGGGAACGGTCCTCCGGATGTGGGCTGTGCCCGTGTCCCGGTCTCAGGCTGCGAGGCGCCGGGCTGTGGCGTCGTCTGCCGCTTCGGCGTCTGCCCCGCACCCTCCACGAAGACCGTCCCCAAAGTGGCGTTCTGCCCCAGAGCCGGAGAACAGGTCAACGACACGGAAGCAGGAGCGGTGGCGGCCCCATCGCTCTTGCGCCCCCGCAGCTCGATCGCCAACTGCCCCGCGGAGAAGACCAGCGGACCACCGGCCTGAGGGGTCACCGTCGGCAACGCACCGGACGCCGTCACCGTCAGATCCTCGCCCTCACGCAACGCCGCCGACGCGATCTCCAAACTCGGCTGATCGACCCTGCCGGTCGGCGAGGGGTCGAGCAGCAGGGTCGGGCTCATGGAGCCGGTCACGGTGGCCGCTCCGGCCTTGGCCAGCTCCGCCAGGGCGCCCGCCGGAATGGTGGCGGTGACGGTCGCCTTGCCCGGCGTGATCGGCTTTCCCGCGGCGGCCGTCTCCGGGAGGCTGGAACGGACCCGCAGAGTGACCACCTGGAGTTCATCGCCCCGAGGGCACTGGTAGCGCAGGCTGACGTCGATGTCCCGCGCGGCGGCCACCGCGCCGGACCCCGACAGCAGTCCCGCCGTCAGCACGAGCCCACCGATCGCAGCAGGCCACGCCCGCCGGCGGGCCGCCCAGTTCACGCTTATTTTCATTTGCGACTACCTGTTCTGAGCCGGCCGGTGACCGTCCGATGCCGTTGTCCGGAAACCCTCACGCATACCGGCGGCAGGCCGCCCGATCCGTTCCCCCGCCGAACCGAGCCGCCTGTTCCACACCGGTATCCCACCGAGGCGCGACGGGACCATGATTCTTACTGGCCGGTACGCTACGTCCGCACCCCCCACCGTGCAAGCAATCCCGAACATCGAACCGCGAACCGATCGACCCGCTATCACCAGTTGACAATCCCGCCTCGGCACCTGCTCAGTCCATGCGTACTCCACGACAGCTCCACCGTCACTCCTGGCGCTCTGCCCCGCACTGCTCCGGCCCCATCCCGCCTAGCCCGGGCTCGACGCTTCTTCCCCCATGCCGGGATTCTGTTGGGCATGAGATCGGCCGGGGAACCGCCTCCGAGTTCAGACGACCGCTGTCGCTGCAACCGAGAAGAACCCGACGTCCCGGTCGCCGTGCTCCGCGCAGGCAGGAGGTGTTGCCCCAAACCAGCCTCGCTGGCACCCTGCATACGGTGACCACCTCTCTGGTCATCCACGCACTTCAGCTCTGTGTGGACGACCGGGTTTGCACGGCGGGGCTCTACCGCCGTGCAAACCCGGTCAGAGACACCAAAGCGGCGTTTTAGATCAGGCGGGGGTAACGACGATGGACGGGGTCATCGTGAGGGTGACGGAGAGACCCGGTCGGTCACCGGAGTTAAAGATGCCCCAGCAGCTGGCGGAAGTGACCATCAGGTTGCCGCCCTCGGGCTCGTTGATCGTAAGCGTGCCGGTGTTGTCGTAGGTGCCGCAGAGTGTGCCGGTCAGCGTGACGTCGCAGAATGGGCCACTGATGGTCGCGTTGACGTTGCGGATCTCAACGTCGATCCCACCGCTAGCGTTGGGGTTGTTCGCGTTGACGGTCTAGGTGCCGATCTGCACTATATTGCAGGCTAGGCCGAGCCACCATTCGCAGCGGTTCCAGTTGCTGCTGGTGATGTTACCGACGTGGTTGGAGTCGCTGCTGAAGACGCCGCCGCTGGCGGTGACCGTCTCGCAGTGCGTTATGGCACTGCGGTTGATCATCTCTGGGTCGGCACCGACGGCCGTGAAGGGATCCTCGGGGCTGACGTTCCAGCCGGCATCGGCGTTGGCCGGAGTTCCAGCCAGACCGATGGCGGCGGCCACAACCGCGCCGACGGCCAGAACACGTCACAAAAATCTACGCATGACACTCCTCTCCGAGAAATCCCTTGAACTTCCGGCTTCCTGGGGAAACGACGATGCACAGGTCGGCCATACTCACTCATCAGCCTCGGGAACGCACATCACCCGGCCCGAGCACCGGCCTCCCCACACGAACTCTCCTGCTTTCCATTCCGGATCGACCCCACCGAGGTCACCTTCACGCTCATGAGCCCGGGCCACCGAAGGACACCAGGCCCATGAGCGTCTCCCGAGACGGCTCCTCCATGAGGAGACGGGGTCGTTCCCTCGATCAGGCGGGAGTGATAGTGAGGTCTGGAGAGACCGTGAAGGTGGCGGAGTAGCCTGGCCGGTCACCGGGGTTCAGGCGGCCCAGGCAGCTGGCGCTGGAGATCACCAGGTTGCCACCCGGGGGCTCGTAGAGCCTGAGCGTACCGGCGTTGTCGTAGGTGCCGCGGACCGAGCCGGTCACCGTGGCGTAGCACAGCGGGCTGCTGATGGTCGCATTGACACTGCGGATCTCGACGTCGACCCAGCCGCTGGAGTTGATGCCGAGCGCATGGATGGTCCAGGTACCCGCCGGCTGCACGCTGAAAACGAAGCCGAATGTCGCGCTGCAGTTGCTCCAGGCGTTGTCAGTGACGGTACCGACCTGGCTATCGGTGCTGCTGGCGACGTGGCCCGAGGCGATGACCATGGCGCACTGCAACATGCCACTGCCGTTGATCAGCCTGGAGTCGGTGCTGATAGCCGCGTAGGAGCCCTCAGGGCTGACGTTCCAGCCGGCATCGGCGTTGGCCGGAGTTCCAGCCAGACCGATGGCGGCGGCCACAACCGCAACGAGGGTCAGAACACGTCGTAGAAACTTGCGCATGGCGCTCCTCTCCGGGAGGTCCCCTGAGTTTCCGGGTTTCCTGGAGAGACGACGGCACGCAGGTCGGTCACCCTCGCTCATCAGCCTCGGGAGCACCCATCACCCGGCCCGAGCATCGGCCTCCCCGTACGAACTCTCTTGCTTTCCTCTCCGGGCCGGCCCCGCTCCGATCACCCTCACACCCATGAGCCCAAGCCACCGGAGGGCACCGGACTCCAGAGCCTCTCCCGGGACGACTTCTCCATAGCCAGATGAGGCTGTGCGGCGGAGGGGTTCCGCCGCACAGCCCCGATCAGTTGGTCAGGCCCGTGCCCTCGGTCAGGCGGGGGTGGCGACGAAGGCCGGGCTGACCGCGAAGGTGGCGGTGAAGCTCGGCCGGTCACCGGGGTTCAGGACGCCGAGGCAGCTGGCGCTGGTGACCACCAGGTCGCCGCCCGCAGGCTCGTTGATCGTGAGCGTGCCGGCGTTGTCGTAGGTGCCGTGGGCCTTGCCGGTCACCGTGGCCGTGCACAGCGGACCGCTGATGTTCGCGGTGATGTTGCCGATCTCGCCGTCGATCCCGCCGCTGGAGTTGGGGTTGTTCGCGTTGATGGTCCAGACACCGACCTGCTGCACACCGAAGGTGAGGCCGAACGGTCCGGTGCAGTTTTCCCAAGTGCTGCTGGTGATGTTGCCGACGTGGTTGGAGTCGCTGCTGAAGACCTGGCCCTTGGCGGTGACCTTGGCGCACTGCAGTGTGGCGCTGCCGTTGGTCAGCTTGGAGTCGGTGCTGACGGCCGTGAAGTCACCCTCGGGGGTGATGATCCAGCCGGCGTCGGCGCTGGCCGGGGCGGCGGCCAGGGCGACGGCGGCAGCGGCGGTCGCGCCGGTGACCAGGGCGTTTCTCACGAGCTTGCGCATTGTGACATTCCCTTTCAAAGGATGCTCGGGGTTGGAGCGGAGGTGGACAGTTCGTGGTTCGAGCGCGGAGAGCGGAGGTCGTGCCGGACCGGCTCTCCGCCTCGACCGTTGGAGCGGAATCCGGGGGTGTTCTGCGTTCTTCCTTCGGCGGCCTTTCCTCCCGCGACACTCCCACTGACCTGGTCCGCCGCCGGCCGGCAGAGTGTTTCGGCGGACATCGGCGAGGCGGATCGCATGGTTTTCACCACACGATCGGAGTGTTCGCGGGACATCACTAGTCGGTGTGCGATAGCCTTTTCCTGGGCCATCGCGGCTTACGCTCGAGTAGGTTAGATCGCCACTAGAGGCCCGACAAGACCCGTATGACCGAATTTCCCGAATTCGTGCAGAATTTGTCATCGGTCGCGCATTACACGTCCCGATCTTGTCTGCGGCTCAGCAAATTTTCGTGATCTTCGCCCGTCCGGATGCCGGATCGGATACAGGGCGCCCGCATCCCCTTCGTCTCATCCGTCACACCTTTCACTGCCGCCGATCTTCCGGTCCCCCGCCCGCCGTCCGGCGACGACGGTCATCTGTTTTCTGCGTCGCCTGAGCGATCCGCCGCGCAATCGCGCGGAAACTGCTGCGATCGGCGTCTTGACAACAGCGCTGTCATGTGAAAGCCGTGCCCGTTCCGCTTTGCGGATCGGCCCGCGCCGGCGGATGGACGGCCCCGGCATGTCCCCGCTCCCCGTACCCGCGGTCTCGCCGGCTCCGGCGCGGCGCCGGGTCGCCGCGTTCACCGGGCCGCCCCGCAGGGGCGGCCGTCACGGCGAACGCCGCGACGGGAACCCGCCGCGGCGGCGCATCGATCAGATGAGCGCCCCACCACCCCGTGAAGATCCGCGAGGGCGCATGCAAAGCCCGGTCCCGGCGGCGGCCGTCGCCCCGGTCAGAAGGAGTCGCCGAAGGCGGCGCGCCGGCGCCGTCGCAGCGGACGGGACGGGCCGTCGGCACGGCCCCTCGCCTCCGCTCCGCCGGAACGGTCCCCGCACGTCCGGAGGGATCCGACCGGAGGAGAACGGCCCTGTGGAATTCCGGTTCGCTTGCGAAGACACGCCCCCAGGTCACCCGTCGTCGTGACCCGAGCCCACCAGATTTGTCAGAAGCTGAGCAAAAACCGTCCCAGGTGACCGGTGTTCGCCTCACCGGAGGCGTTCCGTCGTATCACCGCTGAGCCGACCTCGGCGGATGCACCATTCGTGCACGCACATGTCCGCAGCGCAACATTTCCGCACATCGGTGCACTGGGCGACGTCTTAAATTACCTTTAATGTGTCCTGGGTCACCAACTACCACCCCACCCCACCCACCCCACGAGACCCTCCGGCTCGTGATCCTCGGCGACCCCGGTGGAAACGGAGCCGGCCGCAGCGGCCGGCCACCGGGCCGCCTTCCGTGGGATGGCCGTCAGGGCGGGCGCTACGACGAGGAGGCCTCAGCGATGACCTACCGCACCGCGCATCACGGCACGGCGGCGCCGCCTGCGTGTCCGCCGCCCAGGTTGGCGGCCGTGCTGCGCCCCGAGCTGCCCGGTCTGGCCCGGACGATCGAGGCCGAGATCCGCCGCTCGTTCCCCGAGTACGCGGACGTGGACTCCTGCGAGGGCTCCATGGGGCTGCGGGGCGCCGTCCAGGAGATCCTGGAGGCGTTCGTGGACCGGATCGCCAACCCCGGCCGCGCCGACGACGAGCGCGTGCAGAAGATTTGTGAGGAGCTCGGCCGGTACGAGGCCCACCAGGGCCGCAGCCTGGACACCCTGCTGGCCGCCTACCGGGCGGGCACCCAGCTCGCCTGGCGGCGGGTGATGGCGCTGGCGCGGCGGCACCGCTTCTCGGCGGGGGTGATGCTGGTGCTGGCGGACGCGGCGTTCGCCTACATGGACATGCTGTCGGACCGGTCGCGCCGCGGCTACCAGGACGCGATGGCCCGGTTCGAGGGCGAGCTGGAGGAGCGGCGGCGCCGGCTGCTGGGGCTGATCCTGGAGCGTCCGCCCGTGCCGCGCGCCGCGATCGCCGAGCTGGCCGCCGCGGCCCGCTGGAAGGTGCCCGAGGAGGTCACCATGGCGGCCCTGTCGGGGGAGGCGCCGGAGATCCGCTCGGCGCTGGATGAGGACCTGCTGGTGGAGCTGGGCGGGCCCGAGCCGCATCTGCTGATCCCCGGCCCGTTCACCGAGGAGCGGCGGGCGATGCTGGAGCGGGCCACCGCGCAGCATCTGGTCGCGGTGGGGCTGACCGTCCCGCTCGCCGAGGCGGCCGACTCGCTGCGCTGGGCGCGGCAGGCGCTGTCGCTGACCCGCTCCGGGATCATCGCCGACGGGCGGCTGGTGTCGTGCGAGGACCATCTGATGACGCTGTGGCTGCTGGCCGACACGGCGCTCATCGACGAGCTGACCATGGGGCTGATCGAGCAGGCCGGGCTGTCGCAGGGGCATCGGCTGCTGGAGACGCTGGGGATGTGGCTGGAGAGCCGGGGCACCGCCGCCGAGATCGCCGATCGGCTGCACGTCCATCCGCAGACCGTGCGGTATCGGATCCGCCGGATCAAGGAGATCATGGGCGATCGGCTCGAGGATCCCGACACCCGGCTGGCGTTGGAAGTTGCGTTGCGCGCGATGCGGCTACGGGAAGGTCTTTATCAGGCCGGTGAGCAGCGGCCTGCGGTGACGTTCCGCGCGTCCTGACAGGTCGGCAACTGGCGGACCGGAACCTTGCTGACAACCGTCCCAATAGCGGTCCCCCCGGTGACCGGCGAGTAACCGGGGGCCCGTTTATCAGAAAATGAGCAAAAAAGTCTTCTTTACCCTTTCTTTACCATGACCGATCGGGTCATGGTTTAACGTTCGTGTGTCCCGGATCACGTCGGGGTCGGTCCGCATCCGACGTGGTCCGACGCACGACCGCCACGCCGCCGTGGTGCCCGCCCCGGGACGTTCCCCGCCGCCTCCGCCCGAGGAAGGGCCCGCGCCGGGGTGCACACGGAGGTAACAGCCGATGACGGAAGGTCTCAGCCCGGAGACCTTGGAGGAGCCGTTCTCGCTGCCCCCGAACCTGGCCCGGCTGATGCGGCCCGAGCTCCCCAGCCTCACCAACGAGATCATCGCGCAGATCCGCCGTTCCATCCCCGAGTACGCCCGGCCCATCGAAGGCCCCTACGGGCAGACCCTGCGGCTGGGCGTGGAGCGGGCGCTGAGCGCGTTCGTCGACCAGATCTCCGGGGTCACCGACGACCTGGAGCGGCGGGACGAGCTGTGCCGGAGGCTCGGGCAGTTCGAGGCCCTGGAGGGCCGCAGCCTCGACAGCCTCCAGGCCGCCTACCGGATCGGCGCGCAGGTCGCCTGGCGGCGGGTGATGAAGATCGGCAGCCGCTACAACGTGTCCGCGGCGATCATCTCCAAGCTGGCCGACCGGTTGTTCAACTACATCGACGAGCTGTCGTCGCTGTCGCTGGAAGGCTACCTGGAGGCCAAGGCCCGCCCGGCCGGGGCGATGGAGGAGCGCCGCCGCCGGCTGCTGCGACTCATCCTGGCCCGCCCCGCGGTGCCCGAGGCGGCCATCGCCGAGCTGGCGCACTTCGCCGAATGGCCGGTGCCGGAGAAGGTCACCATGGTGGCGATGCCGCCCGGCGCCCAGCCGGCCCGCACCATCCTCGACGAGGACATCCTCTACGACCTGGCCGCCGACGAGCCGCACCTGCTGATCCCCGGCCCGCTGGACGACAGCCGCCGGGCGATGCTGGAGGCGGCGCTGCCGCAGACCCGCCTGGCGGTGGGGCTGACCGTGGACCCGGCCCAGGCCGCCGACTCGCTGCGCTGGGCGCGGCAGGCCCTGGAGCTGGCCGTCACCGGCGTCATCGAGGGCGGACGCATCGTCTACTGCCACGACCACCTGCTGACGCTGTGGCTGCTGGCCGACCCGGCGCTGACCGAGCAGCTCGCCCGGCGCCGGCTGGGCCCCATGCAGGCGCTCACCGTCAATCAGCGGGAACGGCTCACCGAGACGCTGCGGACCTGGCTGACCACCCGCGGCACCGCCGCGCAGATCGCCGAACGCCTGCACATCCACCCGCAAACGGTGCGCTATCGGATCCGCAAACTGGAACAGATCCTCGGCGACCAGTTGAACGACCCCGATGCGCGTTTCGCCATCGAAGTGGTGCTGCGCGCGCAGTGGCTGCGGGAACAGGCTCGGGCGGCCCGGGAGGAAGCCTCACGGAATGTGTGATCGCTGATAAATGCGCCGCACCCGCGGGGCGGCGCATGCGCGGCCTCCGATAACAATTACCGACGGGGTTGCCCCGTCGCATCCGTTCATGTTCGATCGCTGGTTGACGGACCGGCCGAGTTCCCGACGAAGTCGGTAAGGCGGTGATGACGTGGCGAATCGATCGGCGGGAACCCCGATCATGCTGGGGCTCGGCGTTGCGGTGATCCTTGGGACGAACGCGGCGCTCCCGGCGGCGGCGTTCGCCGACGACCCTTCGGCCTCGCCCAGCGAGACCAGCGCCGAGCCGACCTCCGAGCCCTCGCCTCCGGAGGAGCCGACCCCCACCGACCCGGAGCCCACCACTCCTCCGCCCGACCCGGACCCGGACCCGACCACTCCGTCGCCCGACCCCACCGACCCCGACCCCGATCCGGAGCCCACCACGCCGGATCCGGACCCGACCAGCCCCGGGCCCGACCCGACCAGCCCGGACCCCTCCCCCACCACGCCCGGCCCCAGCCCGACCACCCCGGGCACCACGCCGCCGCCGACGGGCACCGACCCCACCGACCCGGGCGCCCCGCCCCCCGGCTCCACGGTCGCGATCAAGCTGTCGCTGTCCGGCACCGTCGCCTCCCCCGGCGGCACGCTCACCGCCACCACCCACATCCGCGCCGGCAAGACCGCCGCCCGCGACGTGCGGCTGACCCTGTCGGGCAGCGGGTTCACCGTCAAGCAGTGCACCCTCTGGGTCCCGTGCAAGCTCGGCACGGTCACCTCCAAGGGCCGGTCGGTGCCGGTCACCGTGCACGTGCCGGCCGACGCCCGCCCCGGCAGCCAGATCACCGTCTACGCCACCGTCACCGCGGCGCAGAGCAAGCCGCAGACCGCCTCGGTGGCGTTCGGCGTGGTCGACGCCACGGCGCTGCCGACCTCGCTGCCGCCGGCGCTGCCCGACGAGGCCCTGCCCGCCGCCGCGGCGAACCTCCCCCAGGTGGCGCTGCCCCCGGTGGCGTCCCCGCAGCTCGCCCCCACCCTCATGGTCGTCAGCCCGGTCGCCGCGCTGCGCCACGGATCCGGCGACGGCGGTGAGCGCACGGTCCTGCTGCGCATCGCCGCCGTGCAGGCCGGCTGGCTGGCCGCCCTGCTGACCTCGACCTCCCTGGTGCTCCTCACGCTGCGGCTGTCCCCGTACCGGCGGACCGGCACGGTGGTCCTCGGGCGCGCCCTGCGGGTGGACCGCGACGTCCGCGCCCGGCTGAACGGCAAGCGGCCCACCGCCGCCCGGCTGCGCACCCTGCCGCCGCTGCCCGCCCAGCCGGCCGGGTCGCGCCCGCGGTTCCGGCTGGCGTGGCTGCCGCCCCGCCCGAACCCGCAGGTCCGCCACGGCGCCGTCGGGACCTGACCCCGACGCACCGCGCAGAGCGGTCCCCGCCCCGGGACCGCGCCGCGGTCGCCTCCAGACCCCGGAGGCCGGCGCGCCCGTCCACGCGCCGGCCTCCGGCCTCCACCTCCTCGCCCCGGTCCCGGCCGGCTCCCCGCCGCCCCGCGCAGCGGAGCCGTCCCCTTCGAAGCCTCTCCCCGGCCCGCCGGAGGCCCCCTCGCAGGCCCCGTCGACGGCCTCTTCCTTCCCGCAGGACCATCGAGACCCTGTCGCAGGCTCCTCGAAGGCCCTCCCGCGTCCTTCGAGGGCCTTCTCCGCAGGCCCGCAGGCCCCCCGCGAAGTCCCCTCGCGCAGGCCCGTGAAAGGCCCCCGTCGCAGACCCGCCGAAGCCCCTCCCGCAGACCGTCGAAGGTCCCCTCGCCGGGCTCTCGAAGGGGCGCCGACCCCTCGTGAGCAGGCCGAAGAGGCCGTCGCGACGGGGGCGGCCCGCATCCCCCCGCCTCCGGCGCGCCGCCGACGATGTGACTCGAGCAACATACAAGCAGGCTTGCTTGCTTGTAAGTGCGGGCCTACGGTCGAGGTGTGACCGTCAACGGAAGCAGGCGACAACGCAGCTCGACCGGCAGCCGCACCCAGCAGGAGCGGCGGTCGGCCACCCAGGCCCGGCTCCTGGAGGCCACCGCCGAGGCGCTGGCCGACCTCGGCTGGGCGGGCCTGTCCACCACCGAGGTGTCCCGGCGCGCCGGCGTCTCCCGGGGCGCCCAGCAGCACCACTACCCGACCAAGATGGCGCTGGTGGCCGCCGCGCTGGAGCACCTGCTCGACCGGCTCCGCCAGGAGTACGAGCAGGCCTACGCCGCGCTCCCGGACGACCGGCGCAACGTGGCGGGCGCATTGGACCTGTTCTGGGAGATGCTGCGGGAGCCCCCCGCCCGGGCGCTGCTGGAGCTGGCGCTGGCCGGACGCACCGACGAGTCCCTCCGCGAGCTCAGCGCCGACCTCAATGAGCGCGTCGTGGCGATCATCAAAGAGGTCTTCCACGAGCTGTTCCCCGAGAGCCTGCCGCCGGAGACGGTCGACATCGCCATTCGGGCGCTGTTCGCCCTGCTGGTCGGACTCTCCCTGCAGAACGCGCTCGACAACGACGTCAACGGGCATCAGGCGGCCGTGCTGGCCCAGGTCAAGGCCATCGCCAACATGCTCATTCCCGACGACAAGGGAGCATCGTCATGACCGCACCCTCCACCCCCGCCCCGACCAAGGACCGCTCGTCGTACTTCGGCGTCATCAACCGGCTGAGCAAGGCCTCGGTGGACAAGCACTGGGAGGCCTACGCCGACATCCCCTGGGACGACCCCGACTACCAGATCGACCCCGACGACCCGCGCTGGACGCTGTCGCCCTTCCTCGACCCGCTGGCCCGCACCGACTGGTACGCCTCGCAGCCCGAGCACATCCAGGCGCGGATCGGGCTGTGGCGGACGGCCACCGCCATGAAGGTCGGCCTGCAGTTCGAGAACCTGCTCAAGCGGGGTCTGCTCAACTACGCCTACTGGCTGCCCAACGGCCGCCCCGAGTTCCGCTACGTCCTGCACGAGACGACCGAGGAATGTCATCACGCGATGATGTTCCAGGAGTTCGTCAACCGGACCAAGATGCCGATCCGGGGCATGCCGCGCGCGCTCACCGTGATCGCCCAGAGCGCCCCGTGGATCCCGCTGATCAGCACCGAGCTGTTCTTCGTCTTCGTGCTCGGCGGCGAGGACCCGATCGACTACGTGCAGCGCAGGACCCTCAAGGAGGGGTACGCCAAGCACCCGCTGCAGAAGAAGATCATGCAGATCCACATCGCGGAGGAGGCCCGGCACATCTCCTTCGCCCGGCACTTCCTGCGCCACCGCGTGCCCCGGCTCAGCCCGCTGCGCCGCGGCTTCCTGAGCGTCATGACCCCGATCGTGCTCGGGGCGATGGCCCGCATCATGCTGTGCCCGCCGGGCCCGATGGTGCGCTACTTCAACATCCCCCCGGAGGTCGTCAAGGAGGCCTACCGGCACCCCGACTTCCGCGCCGAGCTGCGCAACTGCATCGCCAAGACCCGGGAGCTGGCCCACGAGCTCGGCCTGATCAACCCGGTCAGCAAGCGGGTGTGGCAGGCGCTGGGCATCTGGGACGCCCCCGCCGGGCGCACCGCCGCCCGCCGCGCCGCCCAGGCCGCCTGACCCCTCGGTCCGGCCGGGAGCGCTTCGAAGCCCTCCGGCGCCGGCGCGTCCCCCCGGCGCCGCTCCCGGCCCTCAGGCCGCGCCCGCCCCGCCGGCACACCGCC